>NZ_JBSWWC010000002.1:0-1111094 GCF_056159885.1 Halomonas sp. ABH4_019 | reverse complement strand
CGGCGAGCTGCTGATCGTGCCCCAGCTGGGCACCCTGCGCCTGCGCACCGAGCTCGGCGAGCTCGAGGTGGGCGGCGGCGAGATCGCGGTGATTCCGCGCGGCGTCAAGTTCCAGGTGCGCCTGGCCGAGGGCCATGATGCCGCCCGAGGCTATGTCTGCGAGAACTACGGCAGCCCCCTGGAGCTGCCTGGCCTGGGGCCGATCGGCGCCAACGGCCTGGCCAACCCCCGCGATTTCCTGACCCCGGTGGCCGCCTTCGAGGACCGCCAGGGTGATATGGAGCTGGTGGCCAAGTTCTCCGGTCGCTTCTGGAGCACACGGCTCGACCACTCGCCGCTGGACGTGGTGGCCTGGCACGGCAACTACGCGCCCTACAAGTACGACCTGGCACGTTTCAACACCATCAACAGCGTGAGCTTCGATCATCCGGACCCGTCGATCTTCACCGTGCTGACCTCGCCGTCGGACACCGCGGGCACCGCCAACATCGATTTCGTGATCTTCCCGCCGCGCTGGATGGTCGCCGAAGGCACCTTCCGCCCGCCCTACTTCCATCGCAACCTGATGAGCGAGTTCATGGGCCTGATCCACGGCGAGTACGACGCCAAGGCGGAGGGCTTCGTACCCGGCGGCGCCAGCCTGCACAACTGCATGTCGCCCCACGGCCCCGACGCCGACACCTTCGAAAAGGCCAGCCAGGCGGAGCTCGAACCCCAGTATCAAGGCAATACGCTGGCCTTTATGTTCGAGAGCCGCTACGTCTTCCACCCCACCGAGGCCGCGCTGGCCGCCGACTTCCGCCAGCGCGACTACGTGGAGGTCTGGTCGACCCTGCGCGCCCATTTCGATCCGAATCGGCGCTAACCTCTACCGACGAAGATGAGCGCCGGGGACAAGCCGCAGCGAGGGTTTTTGCCATGGATGGCAAAAGTAGCGCCCAAGGATGGGTTTACAGCGCCTCGCGAAGGCTTGTCGACGGAAAAGCTCATCACTGTCCACTCAGAGTGCAAGACGCTCTGGACAACGGACGCCCCGAATCCTCTGACATACCCACAGGAACGCCACCATGAAACTCGCTACCCTGAACAACGGCCGCGACGGCGAACTGGTCGTGGTCTCCCGGGACCTGACCCGTGCCGTGCGCGCCAGCGACATCGCCGCCACCCTGCAGCAGGCCATCGAACGCTGGGACGATCTCGCCCAACGCCTGGAGGAGCGCTACGCGGCGCTCAACGACGGCCGCGCCGAGGGCACCTTCGACCTCGACCACGGCACCCTGCACTCGCCGCTGCCGCGCACCTATCACTGGGCCGACGGCTCCGCCTACCTCAACCACGTCCAGCTGGTCCGCCAGGCCCGGGGCGCCGAGATGCCCGAGACCTTCTGGACCGACCCGCTGATGTATCAGGGCGGCGGCGATGCCTTCCTGGCCCCCTTCGAGGACATCGAGGCGGTCAGCGAGGAGCATGGCATCGACTTCGAGGGCGAGATCGCGGTGATCACCGACGACGTGCCCATGGCGGTGACGCCGGAGCAGGCCGCCGGCCACATCAAGCTGATCATGCTGGTCAACGACGTCAGCCTGCGCGGCCTGATCCCCGGCGAGCTGGCCAAGGGCTTCGGCTTCTTCCAGGCCAAGCCGGCCTCCAGCTTCTCGCCGATCTGCGTGACCCCGGACGAGCTGGGCGACGCTTGGAAGGACGGCCGCGTCCACCTGCCGCTGACCGTGCACCTCAACGGCGACAAGTTCGGCGAGCCGGAGGCCGGCCCCGACATGATCTTCGGCTTCCCCGAGCTGGTGGCCCACGCCGCCCGCACCCGCTACCTGGGCGCCGGCGCGGTGATCGGCTCGGGCACCGTATCCAACCCGGACGCCGACGGCGGCCCCGGCAAGCCGGTGACCGACGGCGGCGTGGGCTACAGCTGCCTGGCCGAGGTGCGCATGGTCGAGAAGATCCTCCACGACGAGGTCAAGACGCCCTTCATGCGCTTCGGCGACCGGGTGCGCATCGAGATGTTCGACCGCGACGGCCGGAGCATCTTCGGCGCCATCGACCAGCGGGTCGTGAAGCACGAGGCCAAGTAAGGAGACCGGCCATGACCACGCTCTACGGCTATTTCCGCTCGTCGGCGGCCTACCGGGTGCGCATCGCGCTGAACCTCAAGGGCCTGGACTACGCCCAGGCCCCGGTCAACCTGGTCAAGGGCGAGCAGCGCAGCGAGGCCCACCTGGCGCGCCAGCCCCAGGGCCTGGTGCCGGTGCTGGAGACCGAGGATGGGCGACGGCTGACCCAGTCGCTGGCGATCTGCGAATACCTCGAGGAGTGCCATCCGGCCCCGGCGCTGCTGCCCGAGCATCCCGCCGACCGCGCCCGGGTGCGCGCCCTGGCCCAGCTGGTGGCCTGCGAGATCCACCCCCTCGATAACCTGAAGGTGCTCAAGTATCTGGTGGGCGAGCTCGGCGTCGACGAGGCGGCCAAGCTGGCCTGGTACCGGCACTGGGTCCACGAGGGCTTCACCGCCCTGGAGGCCCAGCTCAGCCGCGAGGCCGGCAGTGGTGACTTCTGCCATGGCGACGCCCCGACCCTGGCCGATATCTGCCTGGTGCCCCAGGTGTTCAACGCCGAGCGCTTCGAGTGCGACCTCGCGGCCTATCCGCGTATCCGGCGCATCGCCGCCAACGCCCGGGCCCTGGAGGCCTTCCGGCGGGCGGCGCCCGGAGAGCAGCCCGACGCGACCTGAGGTACAATAAGCGGGCTAAGGAAGCACCGGTCGGTGCTTCCCCTCGTCGTTGGTGATCGCCCACTCACCGAGGAGCCGCCGTGCTGAGGCCGACTTCCGCCGCTACCGTCGCCGTGCTCGCCGCCCTGACCGCCCTGGGGCCGCTGGCCACCGACATGTACCTGCCGGCCATGCCGGCCATGGCCGAGGCGCTCGGCGCCAGCCCCGATCAGATCCAGCTGACCCTCAGCGTCTACATGGCCGGCTTCGCCCTGGCCCAGCTGTTCTGCGGCCCGGTCTCCGACCGCTTCGGACGCCGCCCGGTAATGATCGCCGGCTTCGGTCTCTTCCTGGTGGCCAGCCTGCTGTGCGCGCTGGCGCCGAGCACCGAATGGCTGCTGCTGGGCCGCTTCCTGCAGGCGCTGGGCGGTGCCGCCGGGCCGGTATTGGCCCGGGCCGCGGTGCGCGACATCCACGGGCCCGTCGAGGCCGGGCGAGCGCTCTCCTACATGGGCAGCGTCATGGCCCTGGCGCCGGCCCTGGCGCCGGTGATCGGGGCGGGGCTGCTGGCGGTGCTCGGCTGGGCGGCGATCTTCTGGCTGCTGGCGGGCTACGCGGTCGCGATGCTGGCGATCCTCGCCTGGTGGCTGCCCGAGTCGCTCCCCGCGACGCAACGCCAGTCCATCGCCCCCCGCGCCATCCTCGCCAACTACCGCATGCTGCTCGGCCAGCGTGTCTTCGTCGGCTATACGCTGACCAACGCCGCCGCCTTCGCCGGCATGTTCGCCTTCCTGTCCGGCTCCTCCTTCGTGCTGATCGAGTACCTGGGGGTGTCGCCGGGCCTCTACGGCGTGCTGTTCACGCTGATCGTCGGCGGCTTCTTCACCGGCAGCCTGATCAGCGGGCGCTACAGCCGCCGGCTGAGCCGCGACCGCCTGCTGTCGCGCGCCACCCTGCTCTGCGCCCTGGGCGGGGTCAGCATGGCCGCCCTGGCGCTGCTCGGGGTCCACACCCCCTGGGCCATCATCCTGCCCCACGTCGTCTACATGATCGGCTTCGGCATCGTCATGCCCCAGAGCATGGCCGGGGCCCTCGCGCCCAACCCGCAGTGCGCCGGCTCGGCCTCCTCGCTGTTCGGCTTCCTGCAGATGACCATCGCCGCCCTGGGCAGCGCCCTGGTCGGCCAGTTCCACGACGGCACGTCGCTCGCCATGACCCTGGCCATCGGGCTATCCGGCGTGCTGGCCCTGGCGGCCTATGCCCGACTGGTCAGGACAGGACGGGGCAACGCGCCGGTCGCCGAGGGCCAGGGCGCACGCTAGGCGGCCGCGGCCATCACCGCAGCCGCTTGAGCAGCTCACGGATCAGCTCGCGATGCTCGCCGTGCAGGTGGTAGGCGACATAGGCCTTGAGCTCGATCGGCGGGGCGTCCTCGACGACGAACAGCCGCTCGCGGCGGCACCAGGGGGCCACGATGTCTGCCGGCAGGTAGGCCGCGCCGCCGCACTCCAGCAGCAGGTTCAGGGCGATGCGCCCGCTGTTGACGCGGCCCCGGGCCAGCAGGCGCTGCGGGAAGCGGCTCTCGTGGACGCTGGCGAAGGCCGTGCCCCATTCCACGCGGATGTAGCCGTCGCCCACCGCTTGCTCGGCCTCGATGCCTGGCCGGCTCGCGACCATCACCAGCGGGATGCTCGCTACTTCCTCGACCCCCACCCCGCGCAGGCGCGGCGTGTCGTAGAGGAAGCCGACGTCGATCATGTTCTGCTCCAGCTTCTCGACCACCCGCAGCGGCGTGCTCTCCTCGGCACGCAGCCCGAGCGTCGAATGGGCGCGATAGATCTCCGTGAGCCAGTCCTGCAGGAAGATATCCCACAGGCTGGCGACCCCGGCCACCACCAGGCGCCGCTGGTGGCGCTCGCTGAGCGCGGTGTCTTCATAGGCCCGCTCCCAGGCGCCGAGGATGAAACGCGCATGGCGCTCCATGCGCTCTCCGGCGGGGGTCATGTCGATGCGGTGATGGCCGCGGGTAAAGAGCGCAAGCCCCAGGTGCTCCTCCAGCTGGCGGATGCGCGCGCTGACCGTAGAGGGCGATACGCACAGGCTCTCGGCGGCCCTGCCGAAGTTACGCAGTCGGCCGACCTCGAGAAAGGTTTCCAGCAGTTGGGTGTCCATGGGAGCCATCTTCGATTTTTATGTTCATGAAGGCCAGAAAATTTTGTTTTCCAGCATGCCAGCTTTTCCCTAGGCTGGCTCCCCCGTATATCGTTCGAGGTTTCTCCCCATGGCGCCCAGACCCACGCGATTTCTGCCCTTCCTGAGCTGGGGCCGCTCCCTCGACCGTCGTATCCTGGGCGCCGATCTGATGGCCGGGCTCACCGGCGCCATCCTGGTGCTGCCCCAGGGCGTCGCCTACGCCTTCATCGCCGGCCTACCGCCGGAGATCGGCCTCTATTCCGCCATCGTCGCCGCCAGCGTGGCGGCGCTGTTCGGCAGCTCCTGGCACATGATCTCGGGCCCCACCGCCGCGCTCTCCATCGTGCTGGCCAGCGTGGTCGGCAGCCTGGGCGCCTTGACGCCCTCGGAATATCTCGCCGCCGCCCTGACCGTGACCCTGCTGGTCGGCGTGATCCAGCTGGCGATGGGGCTCCTGCGGCTGGGCAGCCTGGTGAGCTTCATCTCCCACACGGTGGTGATCGGCTTCACCACGGGGGCGGCGATCCTGATCGCCACCAGCCAGATGAAGCACCTGCTCGGTGTCGCCGTCGATGGCCAGGGCTTCCTGGCGGAACTGGCGCAGCTGATGCGGGCGCTGCCCGAGACCAACCCCTACGCCCTGGCCATCGGCCTGATCTCGCTGGTCACCTCGCTGGTGGTGCGGCGCCTCCACCGCCGCGCGCCACATTTGCTGCTGGGGCTGGCGGCCGGCAGCCTGGCCTGCTGGCTGCTGGACGGCGAGGCCCACGGGGTCGCCCTGGTCGGCGCCCTGCCCGGCACCCTGCCGCCGCTGTCGCTGCCCGAGCTGTCGCCGGACAGCCTGCGCACCCTGACCTCCGGCGCCTTCGCCATCGCCCTGCTGGGACTGATCGAGGCCGTCTCGATCGCTCGCGCCATCGCCCTGCGCTCGGGGCAGGTGATCGACGGCAACCAGGAATTCATCGGCCAGGGGCTGTCCAACATCATCGGCGGCTTCTTCTCCTGCTACGCCAGCTCCGGGTCTTTCACCCGTTCCGGCGCCAACTATGATGCCGGCGCCCGCACCCCGCTGGCGTCGGTGTTCGGCGCCGCCCTGCTGGGGCTGATCCTGGTGCTGGCCCCGGACATCACCGCCTACCTGCCGCTGCCCGCCATGGCCGGCGGCATCCTGCTGATCGCCTGGAACCTGATCGACGGCCACCACATCGCCCACCTGGTGCGCGCCAGCCGCCACGAGGCGATGATCCTGGCGGCGACCGTCGCCGCCACCCTGCTGGTGGCGCTGGAATTCGCCATCTACGTCGGGGTGCTGCTGTCGCTGGTGCTCTACCTCAAGCGCACCTCGCGCCCCACCGTCATGGAGGTGGCACCGCGCCAGGACCATCCGCGCCGCCACATCCGCAACGTCGAGCGCTACGCCCTCGCCCAGTGCCCGCAGCTGAAGATCCTGCGCATCGACGGCTCGCTGTTCTTCGGCGCCACCGACCACGTGCAGCGCCGGCTGCGGGCACTCGGCGCCGCGCCGGGCACGCGAATGCTGATCATCGGCAAGGGCATCAACTTCATCGACACCGCCGGCACCGAGATGCTGCTCCAGGAGGCCCGGCGACTGCGCGACCAGGGCGGCGAGCTGATGATCAGCTCGCTCAAGGGCACGGTGCTGGACGAGCTCGGCCGCCGCGGCGACCTGGCCCGGCTCGGCGAGCAGCGCTTCTTCGAGACGCCCGAGGCGGCGATCGCCGCCATCGCCCCGGCGCTGGATCCGGGGACCTGCGAGAGCTGCCACAAGCGGATCTTCACCGAGTGCGGCCCGACGCCGGACGCCGGGGAGATACTGGCGCGAGAAGGCTGAAGCCAGGCACGACGGAGAGTAAACTAGCGCCCGACCCCCACCGCCAGCCGAGGCCCGCAAATGAGTTCTCACCTGCTCTCCGTCGATTCCCTGTCCCGAGACGATGTCGATCACCTGATGCGCGTGGCGGCGCGCATGGAGCCGATCGCCCAACGCCGCAAGGTCACCCGGGTGCTGGAGGGCGCGGTGCTCGGCAACCTGTTCTTCGAGGCCAGCACGCGCACCCGGGTCAGCTTCCACGCGGCCTTCTGCCGACTGGGCGGCAGCGTCTGCGACACCACCGGCTTCACCTTCTCCTCCATGGCCAAGGGCGAGTCGCTCTACGACACCAGCCGGGTGATGAGCGGCTACTGCGATGCCATCGTGATGCGCCACCCGGAGCAAGGCTCGGTGGCCGAGTTCGCCCGCGCCACCAACGTGCCGGTGATCAACGGCGGCGACGGCCCCGGCGAGCACCCCAGCCAGGCGCTGCTCGACATCTACACCATCGACAAGGAGTTCGCCCGACGCGGCAAGCGCCTGGCCGGTGCCCATGTCCTGCTCACCGGCGACCTGAAGTTCGGCCGCACCGTGCACTCGCTGATCAAGCTGCTGTCGCTCTACGAGCCGATGCGTATCACCCTGGTCTCGCCGCCGGGCCTGGAGATGCCACAGCATTTGATCGAGCTGGTCGCCTCCCGCGGCCATCGGGTCGAGACCCGCGAGAGCCTGGCCAGCGACTTCTCCGACGTCGACGTGGTCTACACCACCCGCATCCAGAAGGAGCGTTTCACCGCCGAGATGAGCGAGGGCTTCAGC
Source organism: Halomonas sp. ABH4_019 (assembly GCF_056159885.1). Taxonomy (NCBI): domain Bacteria; kingdom Pseudomonadati; phylum Pseudomonadota; class Gammaproteobacteria; order Oceanospirillales; family Halomonadaceae; genus Halomonas; species Halomonas sp. ABH4_019. Next base: position 1,103,529 of record NZ_JBSWWC010000002.1, on the reverse strand, counting down.
CTGTCGCGGGACTACACCGTGGACAAGGCCTTCATGGACCAGCGCGTCAACGACCACGCCATCGTCATGCACCCGCTGCCCCGCGACAGCCGTCCCGACGCCAACGACCTGGACGTGGACCTCAACGGCGATCCGCGCCTGGCGATCTTCCGCCAGACCGACAACGGCATCCCGATGCGCATGGCGATCTTCGCCACCCTGCTCCAGGTCGAGGACCGGATCGAGAAGGACCTGCGCGACGTGCCCTGGTTCGTGCCCGGCACCGTGGGCGTGGACGACGTGCCACGCTGAACTGCGTTGGCCGCCCCACCGGGTCCGATCGGCGAGTTTCGCCTAAGCTGGCAGGCAGACGGCCACAGCGGCCGGACCACCAGGCGACAGGGAGGGGCGAGCCGATGAACCTGCAACGTGCCTATGCACTGCTGGCAATCTTCTATACCGCACTGCTGGCGGTAGGCGTCCTCGCCGTGGCGATGGGCGGCGGCACGCCGCTCTCGCTGCTGCAACTGGCCATCGGCGCGGTGACCGTCATCGGCCTGTGGGGCTATCTGCTGGGTCGCCAGGCCATGAGCTGGCGGACCTGGCGGCCGTTCGCCGGACTGCTCGTCGTCGGCATCGCCGCCAATATCTGGCTGCTGTTCACGACCTCGCCCTCCGGCACCGAGCTCACCTGGCTGCTGGCCAACATCATCTTCACCTCGCTGCCGGCCGTGCTGCTGTTTCGCTACGGCGACCGCGACCAGGACCTCTGGGCCTCCCCGGCCGCGCTCGAGGGCGGCCGGGCGCTGGGCGAACTGCTCGCGCGGGAACGCGAACTGACGGTGGAGAAGCACGATGACCCGCGCCACGCCACCGTCAACGTCAGCCGCGAGGGCGAGCTCTACCGGGCACGGGTGGTCCGGGGCCAGGGCGACGCGGAGGAACGCTTCGAGGAGCGCTTCCGACGCCCCGCGACCCTGGCCGCGTTCATCGAGACGTTTACCTGCGTCGAAGTGCAGGATTTCATCGCCAAGTACCGCAACGGGCCGGATGCGACCCAGTAGGCCGCGTCGGAAATACCTTGGAGAGAGGGCGAAGAGCCTAGCGCGGCAGCCCTTCGCGGTCGGCCAGCCAGCCTTCGAGGATCAGCACCGCGGCCAGGCCGTCGACGCTATCGTCCCGGTAGTTGCCGCGGTGCCCCGCTTCCCGGGCGATATGCTTGGCCTCGCGGGTGGAACCGCGCTCGTCGGCCATCTCGCAGGGAATGCCGTAGCGCCCGTAAAGCCGCTTGCCGAACTTGCGGGCGCGGGTGCTCATCACGCTCTCGCTGCCGTCCATGTTGAGCGGCAGGCCGACCACGAACAGGTCCGGCCGCCACTCATCCACCAGCCGCGCCACCCGGTCCCAGTCGGGGATGCCGTCGCGGGCCGGCAACGGCTCCAGGGCCCGGGCGCTGGCGGTCAGCTCGTTGCCCACCGCCACGCCGATGCGCCGGGTGCCGAAGTCGAAGCCCAGGATCAGGCGCTGGCCGCTGCCACTCATCGGCACCGCTCCCCGAGGGGGCACCGGGCCGGCGAACGCCACGAGCGAGCGCAGTGCGTTCCCGTCATCAGGAGTGCCCCGCCTCGCGGGTCATCAGGTTGAGATCGATCCCCAGCAGGTTGGCGCTGGCCCCCAGGCGCTGTTCCGGCGGCACCTCGAAGAGGATGTCGGCGCGCCCTTCCACGGTCAGCCAGGCGTTGTCCTTGAGCTCCTCCTCGAGCTGGCCGGACTCCCAGCCGGCACAACCCAGGCAGACCAGGAACTTCTCCGGGCCGCGGCCCTCGGCCAGGGCCTGGAGGACGTCCATGGAGGTGGTCAGGGCGATGTCCTCGGCCACCTGCAGGCTCGAGTCCCACTCCTGGCTGTCGCCCTGGTGCAGGATGAAGCCGCGGTCCTTGTGCACCGGGCCGCCATAGTAGACGGGCGCATTGAGGTGCGGGCTGCCGGTGCACTCCAGCTCGAGCTGCTCGAACAGGGCATCGAGGGTCAGTTCCAGGGGCCGGTTGACGATCACCCCCATGGTGCCCTTGTCGTCGTAGTCGCAGAGGTAGCTGAGGGTGCCGGCGAAATTGGGATCTTCCAGGTGCGGCATCGCCATCAGGAAGTGATTTTTCAAGCTTTGCATGGAGCTCCCCAGCGGAATGCGGCACGCTCCCGTCGCGGGCCGCCAAATGTCTGCGCGCGCCTTGCGGTGGCTAGCGCACGCCGTAGTGATTTCCGTCGCCGAACCGCCAGATCCGGGTGATGGACAGGCTGTCCAGGTCGCCCATGCCCGCGTCGAAGGGACGATAGGGCGCGGCGCCGTGGACGGTGTCCAGGGCCGCCTGGTCCAGTTCGGGATGTCCCGAGGATTGTATCACTTCCGCCCGGCGAACCTGACCGTCGCGGCCGATCACGACTCGGATCCTGAGCTGGCCCGCCAGGTCCGGCGGCGCCGGGTGGACCCGGTTGCCGTAGTCCTCGACCCGGCGCGTCCAGTCGTCGATGTAGCGGGCCTCGGCGGCCCGCTGTGCCGCCGGCCGCGCCGCCCCCGAGGCGTCGCCGGCATAGTCGGCGGACAGTCCCTGTTCGCGAATGCTGGTGGTGGCCTGGGCCAGCAGGTCGCGCCCCGATACGGGGGTGCCGGTCGCCGCAGGAGCTGCGTCCGTCACCGGTTGGGCCGTACTGGGACGGGGTTCAGGGGCCTCCGCGGCCTCTTGTTCCGGCGAGGGCTCCGGGTCGACGGCGGGCGGAGCGCTCGGCTCGGGCTGCACCTCCGGTTCGGGTCGAGCGGCCACCTCGGGCTCGGTCGGGGTGGCCGGCGCTCCGGCCGGGACCGTCGCCGTGGGGGAAGCAGGCCGTCGGTCAGGCCCGGCGCGAGACTCGGCGGCCTCCCCGGCGGCACGCTGGGCGGCCTCGGCCAGCGCCTCGGCGGCCACCGGGGACTCGGCGGGCCGGGTCGCCAGCACCACGTCGAGGCCGGTGCGTTCCGGCGGGGCCGGGACGAACGGCCGGCTCGCCACCGCGCCGATGACCGCCAGATGCAGCAGCAGCGACGCCGCCCAGGCCAGCCAGTAGCGGTAGGGCCGAGTCACCGGCGCGTAGCGGACCGGATCGTTGACGGGGGCGGCCACGGCGGCGTCTTCCGGCTCAGCCCCGACGCTCGGCGAGACGACGCTCGACGGCGTCCATCAGCGCCCCGGCGATGTCGGTGCCGCGCTGGTCGTCGATCTCGCGCACGCAGGTCGGGCTGGTGACGTTGATCTCGGTGATGTAGTCGCCGATCACGTCGAGGCCGACGAACATCAGGCCCTTCTCGCGGATCATCGGCTGCACCTGGCCGATCAGCCAGCGATCGCGGTCGGTGAGCTCGCGGCTGACGCCACGGCCGCCGGCGGCCAGGTTGCCACGGGTCTCGCCGGCGCTGGGAATGCGCGCCAGGCCGTAGGGGACTGGCTCGCCGTCGACCAGCAGGATGCGGGTGTCGCCGTCCTTGATCTCCGGCAGGTAGCGCTGGGCCATGATCTGGCGGCGGCCGCGCTCGGTGAGGGTCTCGATGATCGCCCCCAGGTTGCGGCCGTCCGGCTGAACATGAAAGATGCCGCTGCCGCCCATGCCGTCCAGCGGCTTGAGGATGACGTCGCCGTGCTCGGCATGGAAGGCACGCAGCTCCGACTCCCGGCAGGACACCAGGGTCGGCGCGCAGCACTCGGGGAACTGCTGGGCGAACAGCTTCTCGTTGCACTCCAGCAGCGCCCGGGTGGGATTGACCACCAGCACGCCCTCGCGCTCGGCGAAGCCCAGCAGGTGCACGGCGTTGAGGAAGTGGCCGTCCACCGGCGGATCCTTGCGCATCAGGATCACGTCGAGCTCGGCCAGCGGGCGCGACGCGACCTCGCCCAGAGCAAACCAGCGCTCGGGGTCGCGGAACACCTCGAGCTCGCGCAGCTGGGCGTGGGCCCGGCCATCGCGCAGGAACAGGTCCTCCTGCTCCATGTAGTACAGCGCGGCGCCGCGGTCCTGGGCGGACCACAGCATGGCCAGGCTGGTGTCCTTCTTGTAGCTGAGGTCGGCGATGGGATCCATCACCACGCCGACCTTGAGGGGGCGTTGGCTCATCGGTCTACTCGTCTGCGCCGGAGCGATCCGGCGGGGAATGATGGCTGGCAGTATGCCGCAGGGCCGCGAAGGACTCCAAGGCGCTCACTCCTGGCCGCCGCCGGGCGCGAAGCGGATGCCGCCGGCCTCGATGACGATACGGCGCTGCTTGTAGAGCCGGCCGATGGCCTGCTTGAAGGCGTTCTTGCTGACCCCGAGCCGGGACTTGATCTCGGGTGCCGGGCTGGCGTCGGAGAGCGGCAGGTAGCCACCACTCTCGCGCAGTGCCTTGAGCACCGCCTCGCCGACCACGTCGAGCCGTGCCGGGCCCGGCGGCAGCAGCGACAGGTCCAGGCGGCCGTCGTCGCGGACCCGCTTCACATGACCCTCCAGGCGCTGGCCGCGGCGCAGCGGCCGGGTCACATCGTCATGATAGAGCAGCCCCCAGAAACGACCGTCGACCACCGCCTTGTAGCCCAGATCGGTCTGGTCGGCGATCACCAGCGCCACGGCGCTGCCGGCGGACAGGCCCTCGGCATGGTCGGAAAGATAGCGATCGAGGCGCTGGCTGGCGAAGGGGCGGCCGCGGTCGTCCTCCTGAATCATCACCAGCACCCGGCGACCCACGGTGGGGCGAAAGCGCTGCTCGCCGAAGGGCAGCAGCAGGTCCCGGGAGTGGCCCCAGTCGAGAAAGGCGCCGGTCTCGTTGACCGTCACCACCGGCAGGTAGACGACCTCGCCGACGTTCGCCCGAGGCTCGCGGGCACGGCGCATCGGCTCGCGGCGGGTGTGGGCCGCCCGGGGGGCGCGGCGGCGGTCGGCATCGGACATGGCGGGCGTACCGGTCGAGAGTGGAGCCGCCATTATCCCCGATGGGCGCCGGCAGACAAAACTCACCGGCCAGACCCTGGGCCATGCGATGACGGACCTCAGGCCTCGCGCTGGCCGTCGACCAGGCGGCGAACGCCGGCCGGGTTGCCGTCCCGAAGCGCCGAGGGCAACAGGCCCTGGGGCAGATTCTGGTAGCACACCGGACGCAGGAAGCGATGGATCGCCGCGCTGCCTACCGAGGTGGTGCGCGCGTCCGAGGTGGCCGGATACGGGCCGCCGTGGACCATGGCGTGGCACACCTCGACGCCGGTGGGCCAGCCGTTGGCCATCACCCGGCCGGCGCGGCGCTCCAGCGTCGGCAGCAGCTTGCGTGCCGCGTCCAGGTCGCCGTCGTCCATCTGCAGGGTGGCGGTGAGCTGGCCTTCCAGGGACTCGGCCACGCGCTTGACCTCGTCGAGGTCGGCGCACTCGACCACCAGCGAGGTAGCGCCGAAGACTTCGGCCTGCAGCGCCTCGTCGGCGAGGAAGTCGGCGGCCGAGGCCACGAACAGCCCGGTCTGGCAGGCGTTGGGGCCCTCGCCGGCGTCGCCGCGGGCGACCTCGCGGGCCTTGCTGCTTTGCATGAGGCCGTCGACGCCCTGCACGTAGGCGTCATGAATGCCCGGGGTCAGCATGGTCTGGGCCGTGGAGCCCTTCACCGCCTCGCCGGCGGACGCCACGAAGGCATCGAGCGCCTCGCCCTTGACGGCGATCACCAGGCCGGGGTTGGTGCAGAACTGGCCGGCGCCCATGTTCAGCGAGCCGATAAAGGCTTCTCCAAGCTCCTTACCGCGGTTGTTCAGCGCTTCCGGCAGCAGAAATACCGGATTGATCGAGCTCATCTCGGCGTAGACCGGGATCGGCTCGGGGCGCGACTGGGCGGCCTGCATCAGCGCGGTGCCGCCGCTGCGCGAGCCGGTGAAGCCCACCGCCTTGATGCGCGGGTCGCGGACCAGCGCCTGGCCGAGCTCGCGGCCGGAGCCGTAGAGCAGCGAGAACACGCCCTCGGGCAGCTCGCACCTGGCCAAGGCGCGCTGCACGGCGCGGCCGACCAGCTCGGAGGTGCCGGGGTGGGCGGCGTGGGCCTTGACCACCACCGGGCAGCCGGCAGCGAGTGCCGAGGCGGTGTCGCCGCCGGCCACGGAGAAGGCCAGCGGGAAGTTGGAGGCGCCGAACACGGCCACCGGGCCCAGGGCGATGTGGCGCTGGCGCAGGTCGACCCGCGGCATCGGCTGACGCTCCGGCAGGGCCGGATCGAGGCGCACGTCGAGCCACTCGCCGGCGCGCACCACGGAGGCGAACAGGCGCAGCTGGCCGCAGGTGCGGCCGCGCTCGCCCTCGAGGCGTGCACGCGGCAGGCCGGACTCGGCCATGGCACGGGTGATCAGCTCATCGCCGATACCCTCGATCTCCTCGGCCACGGCCTCGAGGAAGGCGGCGCGGGCCTCGAGGCCGGTCTCGCGATAGCGATCGAAGGCGGCCCAGGCCAGTTCGCAGGCCTGCTCGACCTCGGCCTGGCCGCCGGCGGGATAGGCCGGGGACAGGGTCTCGCCGGTGGCGGGGTCGACGGCGTGGATCGGCTTGCCGTTGCTGGTCACGGCCTGCTGGCCGATGAGTTGCTTGCCTTCCAGGGTCATGTTGCCTCCTGAGGTCACAGGGAATGAACGGTGGCGTCGGCGGCGTCGGCCGCGAACGCCAGCGGGTTGCGCAGCGTGCGGCCGAAGGCCGGCAGACTGATCTCGAAGCGATCGCCGTCGCGGGTCTGGACGCCGTCGGCGAAGCTCAGCGTCGCGGTGCCGAAGAAGTGCACGTGGACGTCGCCGGGGCGCCGGAAGCCCGGGTACTTGAAGTGGTGGTGCTCGAGGTTGGCGACGCTGTGGGCCATGTTGGCCTCGCCGGTGAGAAACGGCTTCTGCCACAGGGGCTCGCCGTCGCGCACGATGCGGCTTACGCCCTCGAGGTGCTCGGGCAGCTCGCCGATCAACAGCTCCGGGCCGAAGCTGCAGTGGCGCAGCTTGGAGTGGGCCAGCCACAGGTAGTTGAAGCGCTCGGTGACGTGGTCGGAGAACTCGTTGCCGATGGCGTAGCCGACCCGCCAGGGCCGGCCGTCGTCGCCGATCACGTAGAGCCCGGCGAGTTCCGGCTCCTCGCCGGCGTCCTCGGCGAAGGCCGGCACCGGCATCGGCGCCTCGGGGGCCACCACGCAGTCGCCGTCGCCCTTGTAGAACCACTCCGGCTGGGCGCCGGTCTCGCCGGCGGCCGGCTTGCCGCCTTCCACGCCGAGCTTGAACATGCGCATGGAGTCGGTCAGCTCGGACTCGTCGGCCTGGGTCTTGGCGTGCATGGCCGAGCGGGTGTCGGCGCTGCCGAGATGCGTGAGGCCGGTGCCGGTCACGAGACAATGGGCCGGATCGGGATGGGTCAGCGGCGGCAGCAGGCGGCGCTCGTCGATCAGCTGTTGATAGTCGATCAGGTCATCGTCGAGCCGCACTTCGATCACCGCCGACAAGGACTGCCGGCTGGCGATGGCCAGCCGCGCCAGGGCGTAGGTGCCGCCGGCGAGGCGAATCGGCCTCACCGCGTCGTCGCTCTCCACCAGGGCAGCGCGCGGCTGCCCCTCCTCGAGATACTGGATCAGTCGCATGGCCGGCCTCACTCGGTGATGTGGAACTGGTCGAAGTAACGCTCGTTGAGCGTGAGGCCGAGGCCCGGGGTCTCGTCATCCAGGTCGAGGAAGCCGTTGACCGGCTCCGGGTCGCCCTCGAACAGGTAGTAGAACAGCTCGTTGCCGATCTCGACGTCGTGGACCGGGAAGAACTCTGCCATCGGCGAGGCCAGGGTCGCCATGGTCAGGTGATAGTTGTGCATCTGGCCGGCGTGGGGGATCACCGGCACGCTGAACGACTCGGCGATGGCATTGATCTTGCGCGCCGCCGTGATGCCGCCGACCCGGTTGGTGTCGTACTGCACCACCGAGACGGCACGCTTCTCGAGCAGCTGGCGGAAGCCGTAGTGGGTGAACTCGTGCTCGCCGCCGGAGATGGGGATGCTGGTCAGCCGGTTGAGCTCGGCATAGCCGTCGATGTCGTCGGCCAGCACCGGCTCCTCCAGCCAGCGCGGCTGAAAGCGCTCCAGCTTCGGCAGCATGCGCTTGGTGTACTCCAGGTTCCAGCCCATGTAGCACTCGAGCATCAGGTCGACGTCCTCGCCGATCACCTCACGCACCGCGGCGACGCTGTCGAGGTTGGCGCGCATGCCGGCGGGACCATCCTTGGGGCCATAGCCGAAGCGCATCTTCATCGCCGTGAAACCCTGATCGAGATAGGACTGGGCCTCCTCCTGCATCGACTTCAGGTCGGTGCGATAGAGCTTGGAGGCATAGCAGGGGATCTTCTCCTTGGTGCGCCCGCCGAGCAGCTTGAACACCGGCTGCCCGACGGCCTTGCCCATGATGTCCCAGATGGCGATGTCGACGCCGGAGATCGCCGCCATGCCGATGCCCTTGCGCCCCCAGGCGTGGGTGGAACGATACATGCGCTGCCACAGGTACTCGTAGTCGAAGGGGTCCTGACCGATCACCAGCGGCGCCAGGTACTGGTCGATGATGGCCTTGGCGATGCGCGGCGCCAGCGCCACGTTGCCCAGCCCCACCAGGCCAGTATCGGTCTCGACCTCGACGGTGGTCCAGCCGTGGAAGCGGAAGGTCCCCATGGAGTCGCCCTTGTCCCACAGCTCGTCCATGGCGTTGGAGCAGAAGTGGGCGGTGGGGGGCACGGTGTGGCCCTTCCATTCGAAGACGCGGGTGCGGACGTTGCTGATCTTCATGTGCGGTGTTCCTTGTACGGGGAGATTCAGGCGTGGGTGGCGGCGTCGGCGAGACGCTGGCGACGCAGATTGGCGCCCATGCGGCAGGCAATCTCGAAGGCGTTGCGGGTCGGCCCCACATCGGCCCGGCCCTGGCCGGCGATATCGAAGGCGGTGCCGTGGGCCGGCGTGGAGATGGGGATCGGCAAGCCGCCCTGAACGGTGACGCCCTGCTTGAAGCCCAGCAGCTTGATCGCGATCTGCCCTTGGTCGTGATACATGGTGACGATGGCGTCGTAGTCGCCGTCGCGGGCCTTGAGGAAGATGGTGTCGGCGGGGAAGGGGCCGTCGATGGGATAACCCTGGGCCCGGCACGCCTCGACGGCGGGGGCGATGACATCGATCTCCTCGCGCCCGCAGGTACCGCCCTCGCCGCCATGGGGGTTGAAGGCCGCCACCGCGACCCGCGGCGCCTCGAAACCGGCCAGTCTCAAGGAGTCATGAATCAGCCGGCTGGCGGCAACGATGCGCTCCTTGGTGACGTAGCGGGCGGCATCCTTGAGCGGGATGTGCGAGGAGATCCGCGAGGTCCACAGGCTGCCCAGGGTGTTGAACTCGCAGAAGTACCCCTCCACGCCCAGCCGCTCGGCGAAGAAGTGCAGCTCATCTTCGTGCTGCAGGCCGCCCTTCTTCATCGCCAGCTTGTTGAGCGGCGCAAAGCAGATGGCATCCACCTCACCGGCCTGGGCGGCCGCCAGGCAACGATCGAGGATCGCCAGCACCGAGGCGCCGCCGGCGGCGGTCTCCTCGGCATAGCCGACCTCGCCCTCGGCGACGCTGTCGACCGGCAGGAAAACCGGCCCGGCGTGGTCGCGGGCGGCGGCAAAGTCCGAGACCTCGGGTAACGGATGAGAGAGGCCGGCGACGCGTTGCCCCTCCTGCCACAGCCAGCGGTCGCCCACCAGCACGGCATGCACGTCGGCGAACAGCGGGGTCTCGGCGAACAGCCTGGCGATCAGTTCCGGGCCGATGCCGGCCGGGTCGCCCAGGGTGACGGCGATGAGGGGGCGTGAATCGGTCATGAGGGGCTCCGTATCACTCAATAGAAGAGGTTGACGAGTGTCATGGGAATAGCCGGCACGTAGGTGACCAGCATCAGCACGATGAAAAGCACCAGGATCATCGGCAGATTGACGCGGGTGGTGTTCCAGATATCGGTCTTGGCGATGGAGCAGGACGTCGCGAGCACCGAGGCGACCGGCGGCGTCTGCTGGCCGATGGCCAGGTTGAGGGTCAGGATCAGGCCGAAGTGGATCGGGTCGATGCCGATCTGCTGGACCAGCGGCATGACGATGGGCACCACCAGGATGATGGCGGCGGCGCCGTGCAGGAACATGCCGAGCAGCAGCAGCAGGACGTTGAGCAGCGCCAGCACCAGCACCGGATCCTGGGTGATGGCGGTGATCTGCTGGGCCAGCTGCTGAGGCAGCTGCATCTCGGTGAGGAACAGCCCCAGTACCGCCGAGGTCGCCACCAGCAGCATCACCACGGCGGTCTGGACCACGCCCTCGATCACCGCGCGGTAGAGGATCTTGAGGTTCAGCTCGCGATAGACCAGCCCGCCGATCAGCAGGGCGGCGAGCACGGCGATGCCGGCGCCCTCGGTGGCGGTGACGAAGCCGCCGAAGATGCCGCCGAGGATGATCACCGGCAGCAGCAGGGCCCAGAAGGCCTCGCGGAACGCCTTGCCCAGGGTGGCCAGCGAAAACGCCGCTTCGCGGGGCAGGTCGTACTTCACCGCGTAGTAGTAGCAGGCCCCCGCCAGCCCCAGGGCACCCAGCAGGCCGGGCACGATACCCGCCACGAACAGCTTGACGATGGAGGTATCGGCGATGGCGCCGTAGAGGATCATCGACAGCGACGGCGGGATGATGATCGCCAGCGACGCCGAGGAGGAGGTGATGGCGGCGGTGAAGTCGGGATGGTACTTGCGGCGCTTCATCTCGGGGATCAGCACCGAGCCGGTGGCGGCCACGTCGGCCACCGCCGAGCCGGAGATCTCGGCGAAGAACAGCGACACCCCGACATTGACCATCGCCAGCCCCCCGCGCACGAAGCCCACCAGGGCGGTGACCAGGTTGATCAGGCGCAGAGAGATGCCCGAGGTGTTCATCAGCGCGCCGGCGAAGATGAACAGCGGGATGGCGATCAGCGGAAACTTGGTGGCGCCGTTGAACAGCGTCAGCGGCACATTGACCAGTGCCTCGGCGCCCATGTTGAGGTAGACGCCCACGACGCCGACCACACCGATGGCCACGGCGATGGGGACGTTGATCAGCACCAGGGCGAAGAGGGCGGCAATGATGATGAGCAGGATCATGCGCGGTGCTCCTTGAGGTCATCCTCGGCCTGCCGAATGGCGGCCTCGATCTCTTCTTCTTCGCTGTTCACGCCGCTGCGCATCTTGCGCCAGGCCATGGGCAGGCTGAGCAGTTCGCAGAGAATGAACAAGGCGGCGCTGATGGGAATCACCGACTGGGTAACATCGAGATGGACGGCGGGAAGGGCCACCAGGGTGTCCCAGGCCAATACATCGAGGACCCGGTATCCATAGAGACCCACCACCAGGAAGAAGCCGATCACGATGACTTCCGAGGCCAGGAATAGGGTCGTACGAAGCGCCTCCGGGGCCTTGGCGACCAGCCCGGGGAAACCCATGTGGGCTCGCTTGAGGGCCGCCAGATTGGCGCCATAGAAGCTCAGCCAGGCCAGCCCCACCGAGGCGACCTCGTCGTACCAGGGGATCGAGCTTCCCACCGTGCGAAAGACCACGGCGCCGAGCACGATGGCGGTCAGCCCCAGCAGCAGGGCCACCGTGAACGCCTCCAGCAGGCGCTCCAGGCCGAGTCGACAACGATCCAACAAGGGCATGGTCGGACTCTCCTCTGTGCATGACGGGAGGGGCGCCCGCTGGGCGCCCGATGACGTGGACATGGCGACTTACTCCTCGGCCAGTTCCATGGCCCGGTCGATCAGTGCTTGACCACCTTCGACGCGCTCGGCATAGGCCTGGTAGACGGGGGCGCTGGCCTCGACGAAGGCGTCGCGATCGACCCGATTGATCTCCATGCCGGCCTCGCGCATGGTGCCGATCAGGTTTCCATCGAGCTCCGCGCCCTTGGCCAGGGCCCAGTCTTGAGTCTCGGAGGCGACCTCGGTGATGGCGGTGCGCACTTCCTCGGGCAACGTCTGCCAATTGCCCTGGCCGGTGGTCAGCCAGATCGGCGAATAGACATGGTTGGACAGCGACAGGTAATCCTGCACCTCCTGGAACTTGGCGCCGTTGATGTTGCTGAGCGGGTTCTCCTGGCCATCGACCACGCCGGTCTGCAGCGCCACGAATACTTCGGAGAACGCCATCGGCGTGGGGTTGGCGCCCCAGGTATCGAACATCATCGTCCGCCACTCGCTCTTCGGCGTACGAAGCTTCAGGCCATCAAGGTCGGCGGGCGCCTCGATCGGACGCTCGTTGTTGGTGATATGACGGAAGCCGTTCTCCCAGGTGGAGACGATGTGCAGCCCCTTGGCCTCGGCGCTGTCGGCCAGGTCCTGCATGATGATCTCCTGATCGAGGCGCTTGAGATGCTCGCGATCCTTGACCAGGAAAGGCATGTCGAAGAGAGCGAACCGCGAGTCGATGGAGGACATGATGGAGGAGATTGCCGCTAGATCGACGGTGCCCAGGCGAAGCTTCTGAACCAGCTGCTGCTCGCTACCGAGCTGTCCGCTGTCATAGAGCTCGACCTGGTGCTCGTCGCCGAGGCGCTCCTGGAGGCGGCGAGTGAACTCCTGCGCGGTCTGCCCCTGCAAACTCTGCGGCGTGCCCCCGATGGCGAAGACGATCTCATCGGCCTGTACCTGGGCCGAGGCAACCGCGAGACCGAGCGCTGAAAGACCGAGTAGCTTCTTGTACATGATGACTCCTGTGAGCTTGCGGTTTGTCATTGGCGTTATTCGAGCCAACTGGTTTGCTGGTATGCCCACCAGACCAGATGGCGTTCTTGAAGTTAGCCATCGGCCCTCGGTCGGTCAAGCCTACATATCGAGCCTTTGACCAAAGTCTCAGTCCAGGTATGCGACCAACGCAGGACAATCGCATGGCGTCAAAGCTCGCAAAATTGGTATATACTCCATACCAGTTGTACATCATCGACGAGGATGGACCCATGACGCTGCGGGCCTTTGCCGACGAACAGGCACTGAAGAGCCGAACCAAGAAGGAAATCCTGGCCGACAAGTTGACCGACATGGTGTTGACGGGACTGCTGAGGGACGGGGACGAACTGCCCAGCGAGCGAGAGCTGGCCCAGCTGTTCGGGGTCAGTCGAGAAACCGTGAGGGGAGCGCTGGCACAGCTCACGGCGCATGGCCTGGCCAGCGTCTCGCATGGCAGCAAATCGCGGATCTGCGCCAGCGAAGCGATCATCGAGCGTTTTCAGCAGCATTCCGGCCATCGTCAGGAGGCCGAGGTCAATCGCTACGATGTCGACAGCGTCTTCGAGAGCCGCCTGGTCGTCGAGGCGTCGATCGCCCGGCGAGCCGCCCGCTATATCGATGACGCCGGGTTACAGCAGCTAGACCGACTGCTGGAAGCTCAGAGTCAGCTGTTCGACTCGCCGGTGCACTTCCAACTGTCGGACCAGAATTTCCACAAGCTGATCTCGGAATACGCCCGCAACGAGATTTTGTTGCGTTACTCGGAAGAACTCTATGCCTATGGGCTGAACATTCGACGCCAGGTCATGGTGGAGAGCGGGTCCATCGAGCAGAGCTATCGAGAGCACGTCCGGATCGTCGAGGCCTTGCGCGCAGGCGACCCGGATGCCGCGGAACGCACCATGCTGTCGCACCTGGACAGCGTCTATCGTACGACGCGCGAAAAGCTCGACGCCGCGGGGTGAATCGTCACGGCTCGTCGAAACGATTCACCCCGGGCCCGGGCCAGCGCGGGAAACGGTCTCGATTGTCGATGCCTCAGGCCAGGAAGTTGTGCGGGGTCAGGGCACCGGCTGCCAGGCAGCGTACACCCGAGCAGACCCCGTAAGGGAGACGCGACCCAAGTCCGCCAGGAGCACTTGTATAGGCCGGGAATATCCCCGGCCGCTCAGTTGATGAGAACCAAGCTCGGCCTGGCCGTCATCGGACCAGGCGAGTGACAGGAAAAATCAGCGCTGACGCCTTTATCCCTTGTCCCGCGCCTCGTCGACCAGTCTTTGGAGACGATATCCATATCGATACACAGACGACAGCTTCCAGCCGTTCTCGGCGTTCAATAGCAGCTTCCGACGCAGGCGGTAGATGTGCACGTCCAGCGTCCTCGACATGGGACTCTCTTCCTGACCCCATACCGATTCGTACAGATAGGAGCGGCTGAGTGGTTGATCGACGTTCTTCAGCAACAGAAGCGCCAGACGGTATTCCTGGTGCGTCAGCTTGGCGGGCGTCCCCTGGACCGCAATTTCTTCCTCCTTGGGCGAGACGACGATATCTCCCTGCCGGAAGGATTCTAGCTGGTGCTTGCCGCCCGCATGGCGACGTCGCAGGGCGGCCAGGACTCTGGCGGCCAGCTCCTTCGAACGAAACGGCTTGCTGACAAAGTCCTCGGCGCCGGCCTCCAGGGCCTCGACCACATCCTGCTCGGCATCCCGGTTGGTCACCATGATCACGGGAGGAGGAGCCTGGAAATACTCTTCCATCCAGCTCAACACCTCCGGGCCGTTCATATCCGGCAGCACCCAGTCCATCAACACCAGGTTGTAGGTGTTGCGCTTGACGCCCCGGATGAAGGAGCGCGCATTCTGGTAGCTGTCGATCTGCCATCCTTTCTTGTCACCATCCAACCTCCAGCCCGGCGGGCCTTGCTCTGCTGCCACGCTCAGCAGATTTGCCAGCTGATCGAGATAGACTGGATCGTCCTCAAGGATGGCGATGAACATCTTGGCATGGCTCCTCAAGTGTAAATTTTACAATATTTCATATTGTTGTCCCGCGCATATGCCAAGAGAAAATTAACAATTTTTCACATGGAAGGCTATCGCGGCGACATAAAAAATGCCTGGCGGAGGCCAGGCAAGTAAGCAGGGGTCACGGGCGCTCCCATGACGCCCCTCATCATAGGCCAACTCATTGCTTTAGCTAGGGTTTGCGTATGAACAAATATTAACTACGGCACAACTCCGAAACCCCTCTCGTTTTTCACGTCTACATTCGAGAAAGAAACATGGCACCTGGGACATTCAGAGTTCCCGAATACTCCTATCAGGAAAACCTGCGCCGGTGTCCGCGATAGCCGAGCCATTTGCGGTATCGAAAAGAGAAGGGTCGCTAAAGATAAGCGCCACGCACCGCCATGTGCTTTGGGTTATGCTATAGCGCCCGGGACAATACACTCTCTCATTTACGCAAGCGGGGCCGGAGCAGAAGCATGAACGAAGGGTATCGACATGGGCTGATGGGCGTCGGTCTTGCCGCCTTACTGGCGGCAACGACGGTGCAGGCCGATGGCAATGCCGCCCCGGAGCACTACCGGGTCAAGCCGGGCGATACCCTCTGGGAGATCACCGAACGCTATCGTGGCGATGCCGGGGAGTGGCCGATCGTCGGCGATACCAATCGAGTGAGCGAGCCCCGCCACATTCAGCCCGGAGACGTCCTGGTACTGCCGCCTCTACCCGCGCTGACGGCCGAGGTTAGACATCGTCAGGGCACCGCCTGGCTGATCCGCGAAGATGGAGAACGGGTGTCGTTGCGCGACGACATGGCCATCGTGCCTGGCGAGGCCCTGGAGACCGGCCCCCGCGCCTTCGTCGCGCTGCGCCTGCCGCATGGCGAGGACGTGGTGCTACCTTCCAACACGCGGGTGATACTCCGGCGACAGGACCGCCGCCACTCCCGGCTCTACCTCGAGCGCGGCGAGCTGGAAGCCCGGGTGCCGCCACAGCGCGATCATCAGGAGGTGCTGAATGTCGATACGCCGACGGGCATCATCGGGGTGCGCGGCACCCACTTTCGGGTGGCGCATGCCGATGACGGTACGCGGGTCAGCACCTGGGAAGGCGAAGTGGCGCTGGGCCATGGCGAGACCACGACCAGCGTGCCATCCGGCCGAGGCGCGCTGTCGAGCGAGGGGGCTGCCACCCGGGTAACGGCCCTGCTGCCGGCCCCCAGGATCGAAGACAGCGTGTTTTCCGTCGATCGCCCCCTGAGGGTCGAGGTATCGGCGGTCTCGGGCGCCGAGGCCTATCGCGTCCAACTGGCACGGGACCCTCGCTTCCAGACCCTCTTCCGCGACAAGCGCAGCGACTCGCGCATCATCGCCTTCGACTCGATCCCCCAGGGGTTCTATTACGCCCGCAGCTCGGCCTTCGACGCCCTGGGTATCGAAGGCCGATTCGACAGGCGGCTGGTCCTGCATCGGCCGATCGAGGTGCAGGTGGAAGCCATCGGACAGGGGTATACCTTCCGCTGGTCCGATATTCCCCGCCTGTCATTTCGCCTACAGTTATCCGAGGACGCCGGGTTCCATGCGCCCTTCATGGACCGGCCATTCACGGAGAGTCGAGGTGTCACCTTGCACAACCTGCCCACGGACGAGTTCTTCTGGCGCCTGCAGGTCTCCGGCCCGGGCGGCGAGTTCGTGGACCCCACCGTGGTAGCGTCCGGGAGGCAAGGTGCCGTACGCCAGCCATAGCCTGCTCAGAGGCCTGACCGGCACCTGGCTGGTGATCGGCATACTGCTGCTGGGCCTGACCTGGTGGGCGGGGCAGCGAAGCTGGTCGACGGATGCCTATGTGTACGATCGCCTGCTGACGACCCGGATACAGCCACCGGCCGACGATATCCTGGTCGTGGCCATCGACGAGCGAAGCCTGGAGGCACTGGGCCGATGGCCGTGGCCACGCCAGGTGCATGCACGCCTGCTGGACCGCCTGGCCGATGCCGATGCGAGGGCCGTGCTGCTCGACGTGGTATTCGCCGAGCCGGCACGCACCCCCGACGAGGACCGACGCCTGGCGCAGGCAATCGAGCGTCATGGCCATGTCTACCTGCCCGTCATTCATGCCGCGAATGGTCAGACCTCGGGGGTTCAGCGCTTGTCTCCGATCGAGCCGCTGCGCAGCGCCGCCCGCGGCACCGGCCATATCGACATCCGATCGGAGGCCGACGGCGTCGTGCGCCGGGTCCACCTGCGGGAGAACCACCTCCCCCAGCTGGCGCTGAGCGTCTACCGGGATCTGGTCGCCGAGCGCCATGTCACGCCCCACGACACCATGCGCCGTCTCCTGGCGGGTGACGGCGACCTCGAGGTCCGCATTCCCTATCTCGGCGACACCTTCCACTTCCCGACCGTCTCCTACGTCGATCTCCTCGAAGGCCGCCTGCCCCGCTCCTTGCTGGAGGACCGGATCCTCCTGGTCGGGGCAACGGCGAGGGGCTTGAGCGATCGACATCCGACGCCCTTCGGGGGCGACGAAGGCGGCATGCCCGGCATCGAGATCCAGGCCCACCTGCTGGACGGTCTGCTACAAGGCAGGATCATCCAGGACCTCTCCGACAGGGTCTCCCCGGCGCTCTCGATACTGCCACTGCTGGTCTTCATGGCCCTGGTCCGCGGCCTCAAGTTCCGCCACATGTCCAAGCTGACCCTGGGCATCGTGATCGCGATACTGCTGAGCAGCTGGGGGCTATTGAGGCTGGGCTGGTGGTGGCCCCCCAGCGTCGGCCTCGGCTCTGTGCTGGTGGCCAGCGTGCTCATCAGCTGGCGTTGCCAGGCGACGGCCATGCACTGGTTCCAGCGAGAGCTCGGCCGCCTGGAAGACGAGCCCAGCGTGGTGCCGGACACACCGCACCCGCCGCCGAACGAGTGGGGATATGCCCTGCACCAAAAACTCCACTCACTGGAAAGCGCCATCACGCGCATCCGCAACACCCGCCGGTTCATCACGGACGCCATGGACTCACTGCCTATCGCCACCCTGGTGATCGACCGGCAGGGCACCGTCATCATCTCGAGCGACCAGGCCAAGCAACTGTTCGCCCATTACGGGGTCCATGGCGCCGCCAGCCTCCAGGCGCTGTTGTCCACCATGACGCCGGAAGGCCAGGCCGTGGCCAGCAGCAGCCACTCCCCGCAGCAGGCCCTGCCGGAAGAGGACGCGTTCGCGTCGCTCGACGACACCCTCCACCAAGGCAGGGACGAGCGCCATTTCCATATCAAGGTCGCGTCGCTGATCACGGATGTCGATGCCTTCGAGGTCGGCTGGCTGGTCAGCCTGGTGGATGTGACGAGCGAACGACAGGCCGCGGAGCAGCGTGCCAGCCTGCTGCGCTTCCTGTCGCATGACCTGAAGGCTCCGCAAAGCAACATCCTGGCCCTGACCCAGCTGCAACACACGGCGTCCCGGCTGCCCGAAGAGCAGCTGCTCGACAGGATCGCCCAACAGGCCCGCAACTCGCTGACGCTCACCGACGACTTCATGAAACTGACCCGGGTCGAGTTCGGCGCCCTGGACAGGGGCTTCGTGCTGCTCGCCGACGTGATCCTGGAAGCCATCGACCAGGCCTGGCCGATGGCCCGGCAGCGCAACATTCGCGTCGAATGCGACGACGTCGAGGATGCCTGCCCCATGGAAGGCGATCGGGCCTACCTGCTGAGGGCGATCTTCAACCTCCTGGACAACGCCATCAAGTACAGTCCTCCCGGCACTCGCGTCCTGGTATCTGCCAAGGAAGCGGACGACGATATTCGCCTGAGCATTCGGGACCAGGGCGTCGGCATTCCCGAGCGAGACCTTCCCTACATCTTCGACAGCTATCAGCGCAGCTCCGGTAGCGGCCACTCGGCGGGATACGGCCTCGGCCTGTCGCTGGTCCAGTCGGTGATCGAGCGCCATGGCGGCACCATCGAATGCCGGAGCACGGAACATGTCGGCACCGAGTTCGTCATTACCCTTCCCGCCCTGGAGCAGCGCATCGATGCCGAGGCTCATCCCGGCGTCACCGAACCTCGATGACGATCGTCTCGGTTCGCCGGCACGTCTCGATGCTGGTGACATCACGACAGGGTGACACCGCCTCTTCGGTCAGCTGCACCGCCTCCGCGGAGATGCCGTGGCGAGCGGTCAACACGCGACGAACGGCCTGGCGATGGGGTCGGTACCCACCGGCCGACGGGAAGCTGGCAATGGCCAGGGACGGGGCGGGCACGTCTTGTGCCACAAGCGCGGCGAACTCTGCCGTCACGCGCCGCCCCTCCTCGGTCAATACGCCCTCCGGCTCGAACATGCCATCGATGGGCAAGCGAAAGAGATGTACCGGTCGTGCGCTCTGGATCGGCTCGGCCAGGATGGCCGAGAACCGGACGGCACACCTGGCCGTTCGCCAGCGCATCTCCTCGACGCGCATCGCACCATCGAAGGCCAGCCTGAGCTGGCACAGCTCGCGCGGATGGCCATCCTCGGCGCCGAGATCGAACAGATAGTTCCAGGTCCGAACGTTGAACAGCCCCTCGTAGAAATGCGGATTCCCCAACACTCCCCTCACCTGGTCCTTGGTCATGCCGGCCTGGAGCGTCTCGATGGCACGGGACGACTCCAAGGTCCCCCCGCGAACGAAGGAAGCTCCCGGGTCGGGAAAGCCATCGTAGCCCTCGCCCGCCGCACAGCCACCCAGTAGCGACGCCATGGCGGCGATGGCAACACCCCGCCGAACCTTGCCCAGGGTCGTCATGGTCATGGTCTCCACCTCACAGATCGCCGAAGCGATCCTGTAGCAGGGTCAGGGCGACCACCGGGGCGGTCTCGGTGCGCAGGATGCGTGGCCCTAGGGTCAGGGCGGCGAAATCGGCCGCGGCCGCCGCCTCGACCTCGGCGGCCGAAAGGCCGCCCTCGGGGCCGATCAGCAGCGCCGCCGAGGCGATCTTGTCCGGGCGCTCCAGGGCGCCCGGCGTGCCGGGATGCAGCACCAGGCGCAGCGCCTCGTCGCGACCCGCCAGCCAGGCGGCGAGCGGTTCCGGCGGATGCACCGGCGGCACGGTGGCGCGGCCGCACTGCTCGCAGGCGCTGGCGGCTACCGCCTGCCAGTGAGCCAGCTTCCTGGCCTCGCGGTCGCCCTTGAGGCGCACGTCGCCATGCTCGGTGTAGAGCGGGGTGATCTCGGCCACCCCCAGTTCCACGGCCTTCTGGATCGCGTAGTCCATGCGATCGCCCTTGGAGATCGCCTGGCCCAGGTGCACCGCCAGCGGCGACTCGCCGCGTCCCTCGTGGAGCGACTCGACCCGGGCCACCACCCGCTTGCGGCCGGCCTCGACCAGCACGGCCTCGGCCTCGCGGCCCTGGCCGTCGAACAGCACCAGGGGCGCGCCCTCGCCGAGGCGCAGCACCCGGGCCACATGGCGCGCCGGGCCATCCGGCAGCACGACGTCACCGCCGGCGGTCAGCGCGGCGGCGACATGGATACGGGGGGCCTTGATCGCCATGGGCGAGACTCTCTCTTGAGGAAGGGAGGCACGAGGTTCGCTGGAGGTGAGATGAGCCCGGGCGCAAGCCGGGGCGAGGAGGGCTGGCCATGAATGGCCAGCCACGGCCCTGCAAACGAAGCAGGATGCGAGAGTGCCTCTGGGCCGGTGCAGCGCCCATGGAAGGGTTCATGGCGCCCCGCGCAGGCTTGCTCCCGGAAAAGCTCATCGAATGCCAGCGTTACTGCGTGGCCTGCTCGCCCTGCTGTTGCTGCTGGGCCTCGCGCTGCTTCTTCTGGGCGTAGATCGCCTCGAAGTTGACCGGCGACAGCATCAGCGGCGGGAAGCCGCCACGGTTGACCAGGTTGTCGATGCACTCGCGGGCATAGGGGAACAGCACGTTGGGGCAGAAGGCGCCCAGGGTGTGATCGAGCTGGGCGCCCTCGATGCCGCCGATGCGGAACAGGCCGGCCTGCTCGATCTCGGCCAGGAAGGAAGTGGTGCCTTCCTCGCTGTGGGTCACCTGGGCGGTGACCTTGATCACCACTTCATACAGCTCCTCGCCGACCTGCTGGTGGGTGGTATTCAGGTCCAGGCCGACCTTGGGCTTGAACGGCTGCTGGAACACCGCCGGGGAGTTCGGGGCCTCGAAGGAAATGTCCTTGACGTAGATGCGCTGCAGGGCGAACTGCACCTGGGGCTTGTCCTGCTGGCCGGCGGCCTGTTCGCCGGCGCCGTTGTTCGGGTTGTTGTCTTCCGCCATGGAAAGGAATCCTTTGGTCGTGGGATGAGAAATGGCGCGATCACTTCTTGACCAGCGGCAGGCCATCCGCCTGCCACTGCGTCATGCCGCCCTTGAGCTTGAGCACGCGCTCGAAGCCGGCCTTGGTCAGCTTGGCCTGGACGGTACCGGAACTCTGGCCGTGCTTGCAGGCCACGATGATCGGCTTGCCCTTGAACTTGTCGAGTTCGCTGAGGCGATTGTCGAGGCTGCTCTGGGGGATATTGCGGGCGCCGGCGATATGGCCCGCCTTGAAGTCGTTCTTGTCGCGGATGTCGAGCACCACGGCGTCCTCGCGATTGACCAGCTGGGTGGCCTCGCCGGTGGTCACGCCGTTGGCGCCGCCGCTGCGGATCTCATAGGCGATCCAGGCGACCAGCACCAGCAGGAAGGCGCCGACCAGAAGCGGGTGGTTCTGCACGAATTCGAACAGCTGATCGATCATGGTTCGGAAAGACTCTTTTCGGGTACGCGGTGAACGAAACCGGCCGAGCCGGCGGCGCCCAGTATACATGATGCCGGGAGGCCGCCGAGGGCGTGCGATATGACGCCCGGCGGGGCCGTGCGATATGATGCCGCAAGCAGCGGCAAGTCGCGACCCCGCCCAAGGCCGTAGAGCCCAGGCGGCCACGACCCAACCAAGAGGCTTCGACGCATGACCGACTCATCGACCCCGACTCCCCGCCCGGTGGCCCTGATCATCCTCGACGGCTACGGCCACAACCCGGACCCCACCGACAACGCCATCCTGGCCGCCGACACGCCGGTGATGGACGGGCTCTGGGAGACTCGGCCGCATGCCCTGGTGCACACCGACGGCCGCTACGTGGGGCTGCCGGACGGCCAGATGGGCAACTCGGAAGTCGGTCACATGAACCTCGGCGCCGGGCGCATCGTCTACCAGGACTTCACCCGCATCACCAAGGCCGTCGACGACGGCGAACTGGCCGACAACGCCACCCTCACCGCCCCGCTGGACGCCGCCGCCGAGGCCGGCCGCGCCGTGCACCTGCTGGGCCTGCTGTCGCCGGGCGGGGTGCACAGCCACGAGGACCACATCCTGGCCATGGCCGAGCTGGCCGCCAAGCGGGGCGCCAAGCGCATCTATGTCCACGGCTTCCTCGACGGCCGCGATACCGCCCCCAAGAGCGCCCGCGCCTCCATCGAGCGCGTCAACGCCCGGCTCGCCGAGATGGTAGGCGCCGACAACGGCTGCGTGGCCTCGCTGATCGGCCGCTACTTCGCCATGGACCGCGACAACCGCTGGGACCGCGTCGAGCAGGCCTACCGCCTGGTCACCGAGGGCGCCGCCGAGCACCTCGCCCAGAGCGGCGAGGCCGGCCTGGAGGCGGCCTACGACCGGGGCGAGACCGACGAGTTCGTCACCGCCACCGCCATCCTCGCCGGCGATGCGCCGATACGCATGGAGGACGGCGACGCCGCCTTTTTCATGAACTTCCGCGCCGACCGCGCCCGCGAGCTGACCCGCGCCTTCGTCGAGGACGACTTCGCCGGCTTCGAGCGCCGGGCGCGCCCGGCCCTGGCCGGGGGCAGCCTGGTGACCATGACCCAGTACGCCGCCGACATCCCGGCCCCGGCCGCCTTCCCGCCCGAGGAGCTCACCAACACCCTCGGCGAGGTCATGGAAAAACGCGGCCTGACCCAGCTGCGCATCGCCGAGACCGAGAAGTACGCCCACGTCACCTTCTTCTTTTCCGGCGGCCGCGAGGCCGAATACCGGGGCGAGACCCGGGTGCTGGTGCCCTCGCCCCAGGACGTGAAGACCTACGACGAGAAGCCCGAGATGAGCGCCGTCGAGGTCACCGACCGCCTGGTCGAGGCCATCGAGTCCGGCGCCCACGACCTGATCGTCTGCAACTACGCCAACGGCGACATGGTCGGCCACACCGGCGACTTCGACGCCGCGGTCAAGGCCATCGAGGCCGTCGATGCCTGCGTCGGCCGGGTGGTCGAGGCGATCGAGGCGGCCGGCGGCGCCTGCCTGATCACCGCAGACCACGGCAACGCCGAACAGATGGTCCACCCCGAGACCGGCGTCGCCCAGACCGCCCACACTACCTTCGACGTGCCGCTGATCTACGTCGGCCCGCGTCCGCTGCGCCTCGCCCAGGACGGCCGGCTGTGCGACCTGGCGCCGACCCTGCTGACGCTGATGGACCAGCCGGTGCCCGAGGAAATGACCGGCCGCGTGCTGATCGAGGCGTGAGCCGACGGCGCTGGCCGGCCCGGTGGCGAGCGCTGCCGGGCCTCGTTCTTGCGATAGCGCTGAGCGCCGCCCAGGCGGCGCCGGTCGACGAGCGACAGGCCAGGGAGCGCCTGGACGCCATCGGCGAGCGCATCCAGGCGGTGACCCAGGACCTCGGCGCCACCCGTGATGCCCGCCACGCGGCCAGCGAGGCGCTGCGCGAGGTCGAGACCGCCCTGGCCGAGACCCACCGCCGCCTGGACGAGCTCCAGGCCGAGAAGCGCGCGCTGCGCGATGACGTCGCGGCGCTCGAATCCCGGCGCGACGCGCTGGAGGCGGAGCGCCGTAGCCAGCTGACGGCCCTGGGCGAACAGCTCGATGCCCTCTATCGACTGGGCCTGACCCCGCAGCTCAAGCTGCTGCTCAACCAGGACGATCCGTCCCGCCTGGATCGCCTGCAGACCTACCTCAACCGCCTGGCCGACGCCCGCCAGCGTCGCCTCGACGAGCTCGCGCGGCTGGATGCGGCCCTGGCCGACAATCGCGAGGCCCTGGATGCCCGCGACACCCGCCTGGAACAGCTGGCCGAGGAACTGGAGGACCGCTCGGCCGAGCTCGCCCGTCGCATCGACGAGCGCGAGACCCTGGTCGCCAGGCTCGATGACCGTTACGCCAGCGAGCAGGCCCGCCTGACCGAGCTCGACCAGGACCGCGCCCACGCCGAGCGGGTGCTGCGTCAGGTGCAGGAGCGCCTGGCGCGCCTGCAGCAGCCGCCGCCCTCCACCAACATCGCCGACACCCGGGGCGACTTGCCCTGGCCGGTCCAGGGGCAGGTGGCGTCGTCCTTCGGCCGCGGCGACGGCGTGCATCGCAATGGCCTGGTGATCCGCGCCGCCGAGGGCACCCCGGTGGAGGCGGTCCATGCCGGCCGGGTGGTGTTCGCCGACTGGATGCGCGGCTTCGGCAACCTGCTGATCCTCGACCACGGCGACGGCGTCATGACCCTGCATGCCCACCTGCAGCGCTTCGCGGTCGACGTCGGCCAGGCGGTGAGCGCCGGCGAGCCCCTCGGTGCGGTGGGCGCCAGCGGCGGCCAGGCATCGCCCGGGCTCTACTTCGAGGTACGCCGCCAGGGCGAGCCCATCGATCCCAATCGCTGGATCGCCCGGCGCTAGTCGACGCTATTCCAATCGCGTCCGCCGCCACGCTATGCTGGGCGTCCATCTGCGAAGAACCGCGAGAGAGCGCATGTTCCCGACGAACGCCCCGCTGCGACGCCTGAAGGCGGCGCTGCTGCCGGCCGCCCTGCTGGCCCTGCCGCTGCCCCTGCAGGCCGCCCCCGATACCGCACCGGCCGGCGACGACCTGCCGGTGGCCGAGATCCAGGCGTTCGCCGAGGTGTTCGAGCGCATCAAGCGCGCCTACGTCGAGGAAGTCGACGACGCTACCCTGCTGCGCAACGCCATGCGCGGCATGCTCAGCGAGCTCGACCCGCACTCCACCTACCTGGACGCCGAGGACTACCGGAGCCTGCAGGAATCCACCCAGGGCGAGTTCGGCGGCGTGGGCATCGAGGTCGGCAAGCGCGACGGCCAGCTCACCGTGATCACCCCCATCGACGACACCCCGGCCTCCCGGGCCGGGCTGCAGGCCCAGGACGTGATCCTGCGCATCGACGAGACCCCCACCGAGGGCCTCTCGCTGCAGGAAGCGGTGGACCTGATGCGCGGCGAGCCCGGCACCGAGATCCGCCTGACCATCATGCGCCAGGGCGAGAACGCCCCTCGCGAGGTCAGCATCGAGCGCGAGATCATTCGCACCGAGAGCGTCAAGCAGGAACTGCTGACGCCGGGCTACGGCTACCTGCGGGTCAGCCAGTTCCAGACCCGCACCGGCGAGCAGGTCGTCGAGGCGCTGGAGACGCTCCGCGAGGACGGCCCGCTGCAGGGGCTGGTGCTCGACCTGCGCAACAACCCCGGCGGCGTGCTGCAGGCGGCGGTGGACGTGGCCGATGCCTTCCTCGACGACGGCCTGATCGTCTACACCGAGGGGCGGCTGCCGGACAGCGCCATGCGCTTCTCCGCCCGACGCGACACCGCCGCCCCGGAGGTTCCGCTGGTGGTGCTGATCAACGGCGGCAGCGCCTCGGCGGCGGAGATCGTCGCCGGTGCCCTGCAGGACCAGCGCCGCGGCGTGGTGATGGGCACCGAGAGCTTCGGCAAGGGCTCGGTGCAGCAGATCATGCCGCTGGGCGACGACGAGGCCCTGAAGCTGACCACCGCCCTCTACTTCACGCCCGGCGGACGCTCGATCCAGGCGCTCGGCATCGCCCCGGACGTGGAAGTGGTGCGCGGCCGCCTCGAGGTGGCCGAGAATACCGGCCTGCGGGTGCGCGAGGCCGACCTCGAGGGCCACCTGGCCGGCAACGGCGAGGGCGACGAGCGCGACCCGCTCAGTGACCGGCTGCGCGACGACTACCAGCTCGGCGAGGCCCTCAACCTGCTCAAGGCCCTGAATGTGCTCAGTAAGCGCGATGGCCCGGTGACCGAGCCTCCGACCTCCGACGAGTAGCGAAGGCAGCGCCACCGGGCGAGCAGGCGGCTCGGTGGGCCCTTATCGGCAGGAGAGCGGCAAGCGTCCGCGATGGCCCGCCGCCTGCTGCATCAGCAGCCGCTTGAGCGGCGCCAGGCGGTCGACGCCGGCGAGCCCCAGGTTGCGGGCCAGGGTCAAGGCCGGATGCCGCGTCCCGAACAGCAGCCGAAAGCCGTCCATCAGCTTGAGCATGGCGGCGTTGTCGCCGCGGCGACGCCGTGCATAGCGCGACAGCCAGGCCTCGCTGCCCATCGCCAGGCCGCGCCGCCGGGCCGCCAGCAGCTCCTCGGCCAGCACCGCGGCGTCCATCAGCCCCAGATTCACTCCCTGGCCGGCCAAGGGATGGATGCTGTGGGCGGCGTCGCCCACCAGCGCCAGCCCCGGCTGCACGTAGCGTTCGGCATGGCGTTGGGTCAGCGGCACCGCCAGGGCGCCATCGACCGCTTCCACCTTGCCCAACCGCCCCGCGAAGGCCCCCTCCAGGGCCTGACCGAGCGCCTCGGCGGAGAGGCCGGCGAGGCGCTCGGCCTCCTCCGGCGTGGTCGACCAGACGATCGAGCAGTAGCGGTCATCGCCCGCCACCGTCAGCGGCAGGAAGGCCAGCGGGCCATCGGCCAGAAAGGCCTGGCGGGCCACGCCCCCATGGGGCTCGGCGGTGCGCACCGTGGTCACCAGCGCCGAGTGACCGGTGTCATGGGCCGCCACCTCGATGCCGGCCAGCGCGCGCAGCGGCGAACGCGCCCCGTCGGCGGCCACCACCAGCGAGGCGGCCAGCCGCTCACCGCCTTCCAGCACCAGCTCGCGGCCCGCCGGCCCGGCCTCGAGGCCGGTCACCCGCGCCCCGAAGCGCCGCGTCACCGTGGGCAGGCCCGCCAGCCGGCCTTCCAGGGCGGCCAACACCACGTCGTTCTCGACGATATGGCCGAGCACCGGCAGGCCCGCCTCCTCGGCGGAGAAGCCCACCTCGCCGGTGCCCTCGGCATCCCACACGCGCATGCCGCGATAGGGCGTGACGCGCCGGGCGCGCATCCATTCCCAGGCCCCCAGCCCCTCCAGCAGGCGCTGGGAGACCGGCGTCAGGGCGCTGACGCGGCGGCCCGGCCGGCCAACGCCCACGGCCTCGGCGTCCAATGGCCCCGGCCGCGCGTCCAGCAGGGTCACCGCCACACCGGCCTCGCCCAGCAGGCAGGCCAGGCTGGCGCCCACCATGCCGCCGCCGACGATGATCGCCTCGCCGGCCGGCGTCGCGTCTCGGCTCATGCCGCTCGCCTCGTCACTCACGCTGTCGTCCTCCTTCACGGGCGCCGGGGTCATCGTTCCACCCCCATGGCCCGGCGAGCCAGGGTGCGGCGCAGCGGCCCCACCAGGTTGAGCCCCACCAGCCCGGCGGAGCGAGCGTGGGAGAGCAGGGCGCTGTCGAGGCCGAACAGCCGCACCAGGCCGTCGCTGAAGCGAACCACCTCCCGGCGGTCGCCGCCGCGACGGGCCTCGAAGTCGGCCAGGGTGGCGGCGCTTCCGGCGGGTTCGCCGCCCGCGGCGCCGGCCTCGATGGCGGCCACCAGGTCCATCACCCCGCGCAGCGCCAGGTTGAAGCCCTGCCCGGCCACCGGGTGCAGGGCATGGGCGGCATTGCCCATCACCGCCAGCCCCGGGCGGATGGCCTCCCGCGCCGTGACCAGCGACAGCGGATAGGCGTGACGGCGGCCCACCCGGCGAAAGCGCCCGGCACGGTCACCGAAGGCGCGCTGCAGCCGGGCCAGGAAGTCGCCATCGGAGAGCGCCAGCCGGGCTCGCTCGCGGCCCGCCTCGTGGGTCCAGACCAGCTCCATGGCCTGACCCTTGAGCGGCAGCAGGGCGATCGGACCTTCGGCGGTGAAGCGCTCGAAGGCCCAGCCGTCGTGGGGCCGGTCGAGCTCGACGCCGGCGATCACCGCCACCTGATCATAGGGTCGCTCGTCGCTCGCGATGCCGAGTCGCTCCTTGAGTCCCGAGCGGCCGCCGTCGGCCAGCACCGTCAGCCCCGCTTCGAGGCAGGTGCCGTCGGAGAGCGACAGCCGATGACCGCCGGCCTGCGGTTGGATCTCCTCGACCCGGGCCGGGCAGTGCCAGGCCAGCGGCAGCTCGGCGAGCCGCCGGTGGAGCACCCGCCCCAGCCAGGCATTGGGAATCACCTGGCCCAGGGCTTCGCTGCCAAGTTCCTCGGCGCGCAGCCGGGTCGCCCCCAGGCGCCCCCGCTCGCTGACGTGGATGCGCCGGATCGGCGAGGCCTGCTCGGCCAGGGCCTGCCACAGCCCCAGGCGGCGAAAGTGGTGCACCGACCCCTCGGCGATGGCGCTGGCCCGGGCATCGAAGCTCGGCTGGAAGGGCGCCTCCAGATCCGCCGGCAGGGGAGCGGCCTCGATCACCGCCACCGTCAGGCCGTGACGCTCGATCAGCGGCGCCAGGGCGCAGCCCAGGCTGGCCCCTACCAGGCCGCCGCCGACGATGGCGATATCCACGCGGCGGGGCGTATCGGCCGTGTCACTCATGACCGGGCCTCATTATCATAATGTACATTACGTAATCCAAATCTCGATCCACTTGCCGCCGATCATTTCTTGACCAGCAGGGCCTCGATATCGGCCGCCCGCTTGGGCACATCGGCGGTCAGCACCTCGCGGCCTTCCTCGGTGACCGCCACGTCGTCCTCGATGCGGATGCCGATGCCGCGAAAGGCGGCGGGGATGTCGTCGTCATCCGGCACGTAGAGCCCGGGCTCGATGGTCAGCACCATGCCCGGCACCAGCGGCCGCGGCTCGCCCTCCTGGCGGTAGTCGCCGACATCATGGACATCGAGCCCCAGCCAGTGGGAGGTGGCATGCGGGTAGAAACGCCGGCAGGCGTTGGCCGCCAGGCAATCCTCCAGCGCACCCGAGAGCAGGCCAAGCTCGAGCAGGCCGGCGGTGAGGTCACGGACCACGCCGCGATGGATGGCGGCCAGGGTGGTTCCCGGGCGCACCGCCGCGATGGCGCGCTGCTGGGCGCCGAGCACGACCTCGTAGAGGGCCCGCTGCGCCTCGCCGAACCGGCCGCCGACCGGGAAGGTGCGGGTGACGTCGCCGGCGTAGAGATCGAACTCGGCCCCGGCGTCGATCAGTACCAGCTCGCCGTCACGCAGCATGGCGGTGTTCTCGATGTAGTGCAGCACACGCGCATTGCCCCCGCCAGCGACGATGCTGGCGTAGGCCGGCCCGCTGCCGCCCTGCCAGCGGAACTCGTGCTCGAGCTCGGCCTGCAGCTGGTATTCGGCGAGCCCGGCCGCGCAGACCTGCATCGCCCGGCGGTGGGCCCGGGCGGTAATCGCCCCGGCGTGGCGCAACAGCGCCAGCTCGGCCGGGCTCTTGACCAGGCGCAGCTCGTGTATCGGCCCCGCGACGTCGGCGAAGGACAGCGGCGGCCTAGCGCCCCGCCGGGCCCCGGCCTGCAGGTCGGCGCGGATGCGCTCGGCCAGCCGCAGGCTCTCGCCATCGTCCAGCGGCAGATAGAGCGTGGCGCGTCCGTCCAGCAGCTCCGCCAGCCGCGACTCGCGCTCGGCGTTGACGAAGGCCTGGTCGACGCCATGCTCGCGTTCGGCGCCCGAGGCCCCGCAGCGGCGCCCCGTCCAGGTCTCCATCTCGGGGTCGCGATCCTGGCAGAACAGCACGCATTCCCCGGCCTCGCGGCCGGGCAGCAGCAACAGCAGGGCCTCCGGTTCCGGGAACCCCGTCAGGTAGTGAAAGTCGCTGTCCTGGCGGAAGGCGAACTCGCTGTCCCGGGAACGGGTCACCAGCGAGGCACCGGGCAGCAGCACGGCGGCATCGCCGGGCAACGAGGCCATCAGCCGCCGTCGGCGGTCCTGATACTCCTGGGCGGTGATGGAAGCGGGGCGGGACAGGGTCTCGGGCGGCATGGCGGCTCCTCGGCGATGGCGGGGCGGCCCCGGCGATACGCGAGGCCTGACGCGACGGTACAGGGGCCCTCAGTGCTTGGGCTGGGCCTCGGGATCCTCCACCTGCTCGACCTGCGGCTGGCCGGGATGCTGCTCGGTATAGAGCAGCATGGCGGCCATGCGGGCGTGCTCGGTGAGGGCGAAGAGGTCGTTCTCGTTCTCGGCGCTGTCATCGAGGTCGGTGTCGATGGCCGTCAGCCCGCGAAGGTCGTCGATCGCCTCGCGCAACGCCTCGGACCAGGCCTTGCGCGGCGTGTCGCCGGCATCCTCGATCACCTCGAGGAAACCCTGGGTCCACTCCTTGAGGCCCTGGGCGCGCTCGGCCAGCGAGAACAGTTCATCGGGCAGCAGCGGCTCGTAATGCATCTCGCTGGCCGAGAGCGCCTCCAGGGTCTGGCGGCGCCAGCCCAGCAGGCGCTCGGCGGCCGGCTCGTCCTTGGGCTGCTCGACCCCGAGGTTCTCGCAGACCGTCGCGAGCCAGGCCTCAGCGCCGAGGTCGTGCAGCGCCAGCGCGGCGCACAGGCGACCGTCGAGGAAGGCCGGCGACTGCATGCTGCCATGCAGCAGGAAGGTATCGGCGATATCGGCGAAATCCTGGCGTTCGTTGATCAGTGACATGGGCCCATCCGGTGCGAGAGCCGTGCGTGCGTTGACCGGCCGCAAACGGCTCTCTTATAGTGACTTGACGTACGTATCCCCTACGATGTTAACGCATCGGGCCCCCATGGCGCGCACCCCCGCGTTCGTCCGGGCCCCGCCGGAGCACCCCCATGACCGACGCCTCGCGGCCCACCACCGAGATCACCCTGCTGCAGCGCCAGTACGTCATCGCCTGTCCGCCGGACGAGCAGGACAAGCTGGAGCGCGCCGCTCGCTACCTGGATCGCGCCATGCAGGGCATCCATGCCCAGGGCAAGGTCGTCGACCGGGAGAAGATCGCCATCATGGCGGCACTGAACATCACCCACGAGCTGCTCGAGGCGCTGGAGGAGCGCCGCGCCGGGGAGCAGAGCCTCGGCGAGCTGAGCGCGCGCCTGGAGAAGGCGCTGGCCGACGCCCCCTCGCGCTGAGGATTCTTCGCTTTGGACGAACGGCTCGCTCTGCTAGGATAGAGACGTTCCCTGGGGTGTTCGCCAGTCGTTATAGTCCCTCGAGCCTATGCGCAGTACCCAGGGGGCCAACAGCTAGTCCGGACCCGTGTGCATGTCCGTGCGACGGAAAGCCTGACGGTCCGGCTGCGGCCACCCACCTTGAACCAAGGGTTCAAGGGCCAGAACGACAGCGGCACTCTGGGGAACTCTATCCGACATGACGCACATGCAGGATACCGCCGCCCACGCCACGCGAGACGACGCGCGACGCGCCCTGCGCCGTGAACTGCGTCGCAAGCGTCGGCAGTTGAGCGCCCGCCAGCAAGCGGTAGCCGCTCGGCGACTTTGCCACCGCCTGCGCCACCTGCCCGAGGTGCGCCGGGCCCGACGCGTGGCCCTCTACCTGCCGAACGACGGCGAGATCGATCCGACCCGGCTGATGCCCTGGCTGCATGGCCGCGGCGCACGCGTCTTCCTGCCCGTGCTGCGCCCGCTATCCCATAACGCCCTGTGGTTCGTCCACTACCATGCCGACACGCCCATGGTGACCAATCGCTTCGGGATTCCCGAGCCCTGCACCCGCCACGGCGCCCATCGCGCCCGCCGCATGCCGGCCTGGGCCCTGGACCTGATCCTGATGCCACTGGTGGGCTTCGACGACGAGGGGCAGCGCATCGGCATGGGCGGCGGCTTCTACGATCGCACCCTGGCCTTCACCCGCGGCGCCGGCCCGCGACCCCGCCTGGTCGGCCTGGCCCATGACTGTCAGCGGGTCGAGCGACTGCCGATCGCTCCCTGGGACGTGCCCCTGGACGCCATCGTCAGCGATACCCGCATCCTGCGCCCCTGACGGGCCTGCATGCCTCGTGCGCCCGACATGAAAAAAGCGGCCGATGGCTGAGCATCGACCGCTTTCTCGGGAATCGTGGTGGGCAGCAGGAGGATCAGTGCCCGACCAGTG
The DNA here is from genome assembly GCF_056159885.1 of Halomonas sp. ABH4_019. Classification (NCBI taxonomy): domain Bacteria; kingdom Pseudomonadati; phylum Pseudomonadota; class Gammaproteobacteria; order Oceanospirillales; family Halomonadaceae; genus Halomonas; species Halomonas sp. ABH4_019. The sequence goes on along the minus strand of NZ_JBSWWC010000002.1, from coordinate 1,071,644 downwards.
CCTGGGCATAACCGGTTGCCACGACGCCGATACCGAAGATCAGTGCCAGGGTCATGACCAGGTCGGGCTTGCGCTTCATCGTCGACTCCCTTCGATGGATTCGCTACGGCGCATACGGAGCCCTCCGATGCGCGGGCGTAAAGATGGCTGCTCTCGACTATACGACGTCGCGGACGCCGCAAAATGCCCATTTGGCCCCGCAAACACTGTTTCTTGGCGGCTTCCGGTCCGCAGACCACGAGACGTCGGCCTTTCGTGATAACAAGAGCCGTTGGGCACCCTCGAGCGAGGCCACAGCCTAGCCCAAGGCCCCGGGCATGACAACCGTCATACCCGGAACACGACGGAAAAAACGCTGTCGTGGCCTAAGCTCACGCGCGAGCAAACATTCACTCACGCCGACCGTGCCGATCAGGCCATGAACAGCCGATAGGCGGGGTTGTCCGACTCCTTCCAGTAGCGATAGCCGATCTCGTCGAAGTGCTCCTCGACGTGGCCGCGATCGTCGCCCGGCAGCTGCATGCCGACCAGCACCCGGCCATAGGCGGCGCCGTGGTTGCGGTAGTGGAACAGCGAGATGTTCCAGTCCTGGGGCAGGTGGGTGAGGAAGTTCATCAGCGCGCCGGGGCGTTCCGGGAACTCGAAGCGATAGGCCTCCTCGTCGAACTGCTGCTTGGGTCGGCCGCCGCCCAGGTGGCGAATGTGCAGCTTGGCCAGCTCGTTGTCGGTGAGGTCTTCCACCGGATAGCCAGCCCCGCGCAGCTTGTCGATGACCGCCTGACGGTCCTCGCCGCCGGGCTTGACCTGGACGCCGACGAAGATATGCGCCTGCTCGGGGTCGGCGTAGCGATAGTTGAACTCGGTGACCATACGCTTGCCGATGGTGCGGCAGAACTTCTTGAAGCTGCCCGGCTTCTCGGGAATGGTCACCGCCAGGATCGCCTCGCGCTGCTCGCCGAGCTCGGTGCGCTCGGCGATGTGCTGCAGGCGATCGAAGTTGGTGTTGGCGCCGGAGTTGATGCACACCAGGGTCTCGCCGCTGGCGCCGGTCTGCTGGATGTACTTCTTGAGGCCGGCCAGGGACAGCGCGCCGGAGGTCTCGGACACTGCCCGGGTATCCTCGAAGATGTCCTTCACCGCGGCGCACATCTCGTCGGTATTGACGGTGATGACGTCATCCACCAGGCCCTGCATCACCGCGAAGGGCGCCTCGCCGATCTGGGCCACGGCTACCCCCTCGGCGAACACCCCGACCTGGTCCAGGGTCACCCGCTCGCCGTCGCTCAGCGCCGCCTTCAGGCAGGCACTGTCCTCGGATTCCACGCCGATCACCTTGATCTCGGGGCGCAGATACTTGACGTAGGCCGCCACGCCGGCGATCAGCCCGCCGCCGCCCACCGGCACGAAGATGGCATCCAGTCGGCCGGGGTTCTGGCGCAGGATCTCCACGGCGACGGTACCCTGGCCGGCGATGACGTCGATGTCGTCGAAGGGCGGGATATAGGTGTAGCCGTGTTCTTCGATCAGCTCCTGGGCATGGGCGGCGGCCTCACCAAAGGCATCGCCCTTGAGCACGACCTTGGCGCCCCGCGCGCGCACCGCGGCGACCTTGATCTCCGGGGTGATGCGCGGCATCACGATCACCGCCTTGACGCCCATCTGGCGCGCCGCCAGGGCCAGCCCCTGGGCATGATTGCCCGCCGAGGCGGCGATCACGCCCTTGGCCTTCTGCTCGTCGGTCAGCTGGGCCATCTTGTTGTAGGCGCCGCGAATCTTGAAGGAGTGGACCGGCTGGAGGTCCTCGCGCTTGATCAGGATCTGGTTGTTGAACCGGCGAGAGAGGAAGGGGGCCGGCGAGATCGGCGTTTCCCGGGCGGCCTCGTAAACCCGGGCCTGCAATATCTTCTTGACGGTGTCTTCGAGCATCCTGATCTTCCGATGGGTGGCGCGAGGAGCCGCATGACGCGGCACGAGGGGAACCCTTATTGGTAGCATTCCGGCGACCACGGCGTCCAGCACGGCGAGGCGCCATGGCCTATAATGGCGCGGCATTCGCCCCCGACACCCACATCCAAGCGAGCAGGACATGACCCAGGACGAACTCAAGGACGCCGTGGCGGCCGCCGCCCTCGACGAGATCCGCCCCCTCCTCGGCAACGACATCGTGATCGGCATCGGCACCGGTTCCACCGCCGACCGCTTCATCGACAAGCTGGCCGCGCTGCGCGGCGACTTCCGCGGCGCCGTGGCCAGCTCGGAGGCCAGCGCCGAGCGCCTGCGGGGTCACGGCATCGACGTCTTCGAGCTCAACGAGGTCGGCACCGTGCCCGTCTATGTCGACGGCGCCGACGAAGTGAACGCTCACCTCCAGATGATCAAGGGCGGTGGCGCGGCCCTGACCCGGGAGAAGATCGTCGCCGCCTGTGCCCAGCGCTTCGTGTGCATCGCCGATGGCTCCAAGAAGGTCGAGCGGCTGGGCGACTTCCCGCTGCCGGTGGAGGTGATCCCCATGGCCCGCTCCTACGTGGCCCGCGAGCTGGTCAAGCTGGGCGCCGATCCGGTCTACCGCGAGGGCGTGGTCACCGACAACGGCAACCAGATCCTCGACTGCTATGAGTTCATGATCGACGACCCGGCCGCCATGGAAGCGCGCCTGAACGCCATCGTCGGGGTGGTCACCAACGGGCTGTTCGCGGCCCGCGGCGCCGACGTGCTGCTGCTGGGTACCGACCAGGGCGTGCAGCGTCTGACGCCTCAATAAAGCAGCGCCGGGCATAAGCCGGAGCGAGGGGGTTTCGACCATGGGTGAGGTGATCTTCGCCGAACGGGCTGGCCATGGATGGCCCGCATCGGTCCTGCAAGCGGAGCGGGATGCGAGAGCGCCGCAGGGCCAAAGTAGCGTCCACGGAAGGGGTTACAGCCCCCTCGCACAGGCTTGTACCCGGGAAGGCGATGCATTCCGGCAGGCCAGAAAGTAAGCGCTCACTTCGACCGAAGAAGCCGCTCTAGGCCTGCCAGCGTCCGCGCCAGCGCGCCACGGTTGGCCTCGACCACCGCCCGGCCGGCCGCGGCGAGGCGCTGGCGCTCCGCCGCGTCGTCGAGCAGGCGCGACAGCGCCTCGGCGAGCGTCGCGGCGTCATCGACCTCCACCAGTGCCTGCCGCTCACGCAGCGCGTCGGCCACCTCCGTGAAGTTGGCGAGCTCGGGGCCAGTCAGCACCGGCACGCCCATGGCGGCCGGCTCCAGCAGGTTGTGCCCGCCCACCGGCACCAGGCTGCCGCCCACGAAGGCCAGGTCCGCCGCCCCGTAGAGTGCCGAGAGTTCGCCCATGGTGTCGCCCAGATAGACCGCGGTCTCGGCGGTCACCACCTCGCCCCTGGAACGACGCGCCAACGCCATGCCGCACGAGCGGCAAAGCGCGGCCACCGCCTCGAAGCGTTGCGGGTGGCGCGGCACCAGGATCAGCAGCACCTCGGGGTGGCGCTCCCGCAGCCGGGCATGGGCCTCGAGCAGCGCCTCGTCCTCGCCCTCGTGGGTCGAGCCCGCCACCCACACCGCGCGCTCGCCGAAGCGGGTACGCAAGCGCTCACTCACCTCAAGGGCCTCGTCGTCACTGGCCAGGTCGAACTTCAGCGAGCCGGTCACCTCGGATGTCGCCTCCGCCATGCCCAGCGCCCGGAAGCGCTCGGCGTCGACCTCGGACTTGGCCCCCAGCCAGTCCACGTGGGACAGCGCCTCGGCCATCAGTCGCCCGAGGCGTCGGTACCCCTGGAAGGCCCGCGCGGAGAGGCGTCCGTTGACCACCGCCACCGGCACCGCCTGCCGTTCGCAGGCGGCCAGCAGGTTGGGCCACAGTTCGGTCTCGAAGAAGATCGCCAGGTCCGGACGCAGGCGCCCGAGGAAACGCCGAGCGGCGCCGGGAAAGTCCAGGGGAACGAAGTGATGGCTCACTTCGGCGACATCGGCCTCGCCGTGCAGCCGCTCGGCCAAGGCCCGGGCACGTTCGGCGCCGGTGGCGGTCATGGTGGTGAGTACCAGGCGATGGCCGGGATAGCGACGCGCCAGGGCCTCGATCAACGGCCGTGCCGCCTGCACCTCGCCGACCGAGGCACAGTGCAGCCACAGGCTCCGCACACCCTCGGGGGAGGCCGCGATGCGGCCCAGGCGCTCGGCGCGGGAGCGGCCCGGCAGCTGCTCCCGCCATACCCGCCGCCACACCAGCGGCGAGAGCGTCAGCAGCGCGGCCGAGTAACCATGCCGTATCCAGGGATGGCCGGCCATCAGGCCTCGCGGTCGAGGATGGTGGAGATCATTGCCGTGGTGGAGACGCCGTCCTCGAAGCCCAGCACCCGGACCTCGCCGCCGGCGGCCCGCACGGCTTCGCCGCCGGCGATCTGCTCGGGCCGGTAGTCGCCGCCCTTGACCAGCACGTCGGGCAGCACCGCCTCGATCAACCGCTGCGGGGTGTCCTCGGCGAAGGGCACCACCCAGTCCACCGCCCCCAGCCCGGCCAGCACCTGCATGCGCCGGCTCAAGGGGTTGATCGGCCGCTTGGGCCCCTTGAGGCGGGCGATGGACGCGTCGTCGTTGACCGCCACGATCAGTCGATCGCCGAGCTGGCGGGCGTGCTCCAGGTAGGCCACGTGGCCGGCGTGGAGGATGTCGAAGCAGCCGTTGGTCATCACCACCCGCTCGCCGCGGGCCTGGGCGGCGCGTACCGCCTCGATCAGCGCCGGCTCGGCGATGACGCCGAACTCGGCCAGCTTGTCGCCGTGCAGGGCAGTATAGAGCTCGGCGATCGACAGGGTCGCGGTGCCGGGCTTGGCGACCACCAGGCCCGCGGCCAGGTTGGCCAGGGTCATCGCCTCGGGGAAGCCGTGGCCGGCGGCCAGCGCCAGGCCCAGCACCCCGATAACGGTGTCGCCGGCGCCTGTCACGTCGAAGACCTCCCGGGCGCGGGTCGGCAGGTGCAGCGGCTCGTGGCCCGCGCGGATCAGGGTCATGCCCTTCTCGCTGCGGGTGATCAGCAGCGCCTCGAGTTCGAGCTCGGCGCGCAGCGCCTCCCCGCGCACGGCCAGGGTGGCGTCGTCCGGACAGGGGCCGGCGACCGCCTCGAACTCGGCCAGGTTGGGGGTGATCACGCTGGCGCCCCGGTACTTGCGGAAGTCGCCGCCCTTGGGATCGACCAGCACGCGCTTGCCGGCCGACCGCACGCGGTCGATCAGCCCCTGGACGTCGGCCAGGGTGCCCTTGCCGTAGTCGGAGAGGATCACCAGGTCGGCATCGCCCAGGGCCGCCTCGACCCGGCTCGTCAGGGGCCCGGTGTCCACGTCGCCAAGCCCCTGCTCGAAATCGAGGCGAATCAGTTGCTGGTTGCGACTCATCACCCTGAGCTTGGTGATGGTGGGAATCTCGGCGCTGCGGGCGAAGTGAGTGCTCACACCGGCATCCTCGAGCCGCCGGGTCAGCAGGTCGGCGTTGTCGTCGTCGCCGACCAGGCCGGCGAGCGCCGCCCTGGCCCCCAGCGAGGCGATGTTGAGCGCCACGTTGGCGGCACCGCCCGGCCGGTCCTCGGCCTCGTCGACCCGCACCACCGGGACCGGGGCCTCGGGGGAGATGCGCGAGGTCCCGCCATGGAAGTAGCGGTCGAGCATCACGTCGCCCACCACCAGCAGGCGTGAGTGCTCCAGGGCGGTCAGATCAAGCTTCATCGGAAGGCTCCCTTTCCTGGCGGTCGGCGGCGATGGCCAGCACCGCCTCGAGATGACGGATGACGTCGTCGGCATGGATCAGCGACATGGCGTCGGGATGGCGGACCCGCTGCCCCCAGGGCAGCGTGTCGGGCTCCTTGTGCAGGAAGTGGCGCACCGCCTCCGGATAGCGGTCGACCACGTGCTCGCGCCAGCAGTAGGGGCCGGCCCGTTCCAGGTTGGTGGTGGCATAGAGCCCGACCACCGGGGTGTTCAGGGCGTTGGCCATGTGCACCGGCCCCGAGTCCGGCGCCACCACCGCCCGGGCGCGGTCGATCAACGCCAGCAGGCCCTTGAGCGAGGACGCGCCGATGGCGTCGATCACCGCCCCGGGCTGCGACAGCGCCTGGATGCGGCTGCCCATCTCGCGCTCCTGGGTGCTGCGGCCACCGGTCAGCACCGTCTTCAGGCCGTGCTGGACCCAGGCATGCTCGACCACGCTGGCATAGCCCTCCGCCGACCAGTTGCGGAAGTTGCGCAGCCGCGGATTGGCGCAGGGGCTCATCAGCACGTAGGGCGACTCGCCGGTCAGCGCCGCGGCCTCCTCGCGGGCGGCGTCGGGAATCGGCAGATCCCAGGCCAGGGAGAGGTCCTCGACGCCCAGCAGCCGGGCGAAGTCGAGGTAGGACTCCAGCACGTGAGCCCGGGGGTGGGGCGCCAGCTGGCGGTGCGTGAACCAGTGCTGGGCATCCTTGGCCCGGGCCTTGTCGTAGCCGACGCGCAGGTCGGCCTTGAGGCCCAGCGACAGCACGCTGGCGCGCAGCGCCTGCTGCATGTGCAGCAGCACGTCGAAGCGGGTGTCGGCGAGTTCGCGCCACAGCGCGCGCATCCCCGCCAGGCCCTCGGCCTTGTCGTAGACGACGAACTCGACCCCCGACAGGCCGGCCAGTAGACTGTGCTCGCTCCTGCCGATGATCCAGGTGATGCGCGCCTCGGGCCATTGGCGTTGCAGGGCGCGCACCGTCGGCACCAGGTTACAGACATCGCCCAGGGCGGAGAGACGCAGCACGCCGATATGGGCGGGGCTGGCGGGCAGAGGATGCTTCATGCGATTGGCAACGTTTCGAGCGGGAAAGGTGTTCATTTTATATGATGCCGACAGTTTATGTGACGCCAATGGGGCGCCACAAATCGGCCCGTCGACCTTCGCTCCCGACCACTGGCGCCGTCAGGCACGCGTGACCGGCGAGGCCCCCGGCCGTGGCGCCAGCCTGTTTCTCGATGCCGGCGATGAGCAATGGGTGCTGCGTCCCTACCGCCGCGGCGGCCTGGCCGCCCGGATCAGTGAATCACGCTATGTGTGGACCGGCACCGAGCGCAGCCGTTCCTTCCGCGAGCTGCGCCTGACCGCCCACCTGTTCTCGCTCGGCCTGCCGGTGCCCCGCCCGGTGGCGGCGCTGACGACCCGCCACGGCCCATGCTACGAGGCCGCCCTGATCACCGTGCGCCTGCCCGGGGCCCGTGCCCTCGCCGACGGGCTCCCGGATGCCGGTGAGGCCCTGCTGGCCCGGGTCGGCGCCACGGTGCGTCGCTTCCACGACGCCGGCCTCGATCACGTGGACCTCAACGCCCGCAACCTGCTGGTCGATGACGACGAGAGGGTATGGCTGATCGACTTCGACCGCTGCCGGCTGCGCGAGCCCGGCCAGTGGCAGGACGCCAACCTCGAGCGGCTGGCCCGCTCGCTGGCCAAGTTCGACGCCGCCCCCGCCATGGCCGCCATCCGTCGCGGCTACGAGGCCGGCGAGGACGCCTGACCCGCATACTCCGTCACCAGCGCCTCGACGTGGCGGGCCAGGGTGAAGTCCTCGCGCACCCGCGCCCGGCCCGCCGCGCCTAGCCGCTCGCGCAGCGCGCCGTCGTCGACCAGCTCGGCCAGCGCCGCGGCCCATTCGTCGGGCGATTCGGGATCGGCCAGCCGCCCGGTCTCCGGGCTCACCAGCTCGGGAATCGCCCCGCTCGACGCCCCCACCACCGGCCGAGCGGCGGCCATGGCCTCGATCACCGTCAGCCCGAAGGCCTCGTTGCGCGAGGGCGTGCAGACCACGTCCAGGGCCTGCAGGCAGCGCGCCAGGTCACCGCGAAAGCCGGTGAAGGTGACCCGCGAGCCAAGCTCCAGCGCCTCGACCCGCTGGCGAAGCTCGGCGACGAAGGCGGCGTGGCTGCCCTCTTCGGCCGTTAGACCGCCGATCATCACGCCCTGCCAGGCCGTGTTCGGCCGCCTCTCGGCCAGTCGCGCCAGGGCCTCGACCCAGACCCGTTGCCCCTTGCCCGGGGTGATCCGCCCCGGCAGGCCGATGGCCACCGCGCCCTCGGGCACGCCCAGCTCGGCGCGCAGCGCCGCGCGTTCGCCAGCGGCGAGCCCGGCGACGTAGGGCCCCGGGTCGATGCCCAGATAGAGCCGACGAATCCGCTCGGCCGGCAGCGGGAAGGCCTTGAGGTTGCGCTCGCGGGTCGCCTCGCTGATCGAAAACAGTCGGGTGACTCGCCCATAGGCCCAGCGGTGATAGGGATCGCGCTTGGGCCGCGTGACCCCCATGTGGTCGGTGAAGAACAGCCTCAGCCCGGGGCGCAACGCGGCCAGCAAGGCGCCCAGGCGCAGGTCGCTGGACTTGTGGCAGTGCACGACGTCGATACCATGGGCCTTCAGGTAGGCCAGGATCCGCCCGACCCGCCACAGCGCCTGGCCGCGGGACGGCACCGTCAGCGGCGCGATGCCGGCCGCCTCGAGGCTCGCCGCCACGCGAGAGCCCTCCAGCGCCAGGCCGTGGGCCTCCCACCCCTGGCGGGCCAGCTCGGGTATAATCCGGGCAGGATACATTTCCAGTCCGCCCCAGCCGTTCGAGAGGCAGAGCTGCATGACCTTGGGTCGCAAGGCATCCTCCATTCGGTATCGGGGCTCGGGAGCCCCATGACGAGTTTCTCCGACCAACGGCCGCCGCGCCTGCTGGTGGTTCGCAACGACAAGCTCGGCGACTTCATGCTGGCCTGGCCGGCCCTGGCGGCCCTCAAGGCCGCCACGCCGCGGCCCCATGTCAGCGTGCTGGTTCCGGACTATACCGCGCCCCTGGCCCGCGCCTGTCCCTGGGTGGACGAGGTGATCCTCGACCCCGGCGATGGCGCCGGCCGCGAGGCGCGACGCGAGCTGCTGACCCGGCTCGAGGCCGGGCGCTTCGATGCCCTGCTGACGCTGTTCTCCACGCCGCGCATCGGCTGGCTGGGCTGGCGCGCCGGCATCCCGCTGCGCCTGGCCCCGGCCACCAAGTGGGCCCAGCTATTCTACAACCGCCGGGTCACCCAGCGCAGGTCGCGCTCGGACAAGCCGGAATACGTCTACAACCAGGAGCTCGCCGAGGCGCTGCTCGACGCCCTGGGGCTCGCGGTGCCGCCGCGCCCGGCGCCGCCCTTCTGGCCGCTGGCGGCCGAAGAGCGCGCCCGCCAGCGTGAGGCGGTGGCCGCGTCGACCGGCCTGGCGGACGAGCGCCCCTGGCTGTTCCTGCACCCCGGCAGCGGCGGCTCGGCGGTCAACCTCGGCCCCGAGGCCTATGCGCGGCTGGCCCGCGACGTCGACGCCCGGCTGCGCGCCACGGGCACGCCCCCGGCCTGGGTGATCACCGCCGGGCCCGGCGAGGCCGACAACGCCGATGCCCTGTGCCAGGCGCTCGCCCAGGCCGGCCTCGAGGCCCGGCGCCTGCCGCCGAGCCCGGGGCTCGCGGCCTTCGCCCGCAGCCTGGCGGCCGCCGACCTGTTCATCGCCGGCTCCACCGGACCGCTGCACGTGGCCGCCTGCCTGAACCGACCCACCGCGGGCTTCTATCCGGCACGCCGCTCGGCGACGCCGCTGCGCTGGCAGACCTGCAACGCCGAGGATCGCCGCCTGGCCTTCTGCCCGCCCGAGCAGGCCCACGAGGCGGACATGGCGGCCATCGACCTGACGGCGGCGGCCGCCGCCATTGCCGAGCGCCTGCACCCCTCCCCGATCAGCGAGACCTGCCCATGACGCCCATCACCGGCATCATCATCACGCTCGACGAGGCCGACAACGTCGCCGACTGCGTCGCTTCTTTGCAGCGGGTCTGCGACGAGGTCATCGTCGTCGACTCCGGCAGCCGGGACGACACCGTGGCCCTCGCCGAAGCCGCCGGCGCCCGAGTCATCCACCAGCCCTACCTGGGCGACGGCCCCCAGAAGGCCTTCGCCGTGCCCCAGGCGAAGCACGACTGGATCCTGGCCCTGGACGCCGACGAGCGCCTCGACGACGACGCCGTCGCCGCGATCCAGGGCCTGGCGCTGGACGACCCCCGGCAGGCCTACCGCTTCAAGCGCCGCAACTTCGCCGGGCGCCACTGGATCCGCGCCGCGGGCTTCTACCCCGACCCGGTGACCCGGCTCTACAACCGCACCACCTCGGGCTACCTGCCCAAGAAGGCGCACTCCTCGGTGCAGGCACCCACGGTGGTGGACCTGGACGCCCATATCCGCCACTTCACCTATCGCGACCTGTCGCACTGGATACGGCGCATCGACGCGCTCTCCAGCCGCGACGCCTGGGCCATGAAGGAGCGCGGCAAGGGGCCGTCGGCGGTGCGTCCGGCCCTGCACGCGGCCAGTGCCACCTTCCGCAAGCTGATCCTCAAGGGCGGCCTGTTCCAGGGGGCGGACGGCTTCACCGTGGCCATGACCACGGCGTTCCACGCCTACATGAAGTATGCCAAGCTCAACGAGCTGTACGAGAACGAGCGCGCCGACGCCGATGATGCCTGACCGTTCCCTGCTCCCCCGCCTCCGGCGGCCGCGCTGGTGGGCCCTGCTGATCCTGGGCCTGGCCCTGGGGTTCACCGCCGTCATCACCACCCGGCTGCCGACCCTGGCGATGTGGCCGATCGCCGCCGGCTGGCTGTGGCTGGCCCGCCGCCGCCGCTGGGGCGACGCGGACGACGGCGCCGATACGACGGGGCGACGCTGGCCCTGGTCGCTGCTGCCGCTGACCCTGTGGGGCATCTACGTCTACTTGGCCGACAGCTTCGGCAACGTCGACCTCGGGGCGGTGTTCTTTCACCTCCAGGCGGGCATCGGCGAGCACGGCGGCGGCGAGCGCCTGGTCGCCGCGGCGCTCTACACCCTGGCCATGCTGGCGGTGCTGGCGGCCTTCACCTGGCTGGTGCGCGCCGATGCGCGCTGGGGGCGGCGCGAGCGGCTGCTGGCCGTGATACTGCTGCTCGGCAACCCCCTGCTGCTGGGGCTCGGCCAGCGCGGCTCGGCCCTGGTCACCGAGGACGGCGCCTGGCTGGAGCGCCGCTACGTGCCGCCGGCGATTCGCGCGGCGCCGCAGGAGCCCCCCAACCTGCTGGTGCTCTACCTGGAGAGCCTCGAGCGCACCTATGCGGACCGAGAACGCTTCGGCGACGCCTATGCGCCGCTCGCCGAGCTGGGCCGCCGCGGTGTGGTCTTCGAGGGCGTCCGCCAGCTCGACAATACCGGCTGGACCATGGCCGGGATGATCGCCAGCCAGTGCGGCACGCCGCTGATGCCGGCGGGGCTGCTCCATGACAGCCAGTTCGAGCCCCTGGAGCGGGTAGTGCCCGGGGTGGACTGCCTGGGCGACCTGCTGGAAGCCCGAGGCTACTCGCTGAGTTACCTGGGCGGCGCCAGCACCCGCTTCGCCGGCAAGGGGCGCTTCTACACCGGCCACGGCTTCGACCGGGTGCGCGGCCGCGAGACCCTGGCCCCGCGGCTCGAGGACCCGGACTACCTCAACAGCTGGGGGTTGTACGACGACAGCCTCTACGACTTCACCCTGGAGGAGATCCGCCGCCGCGAGGCAGAGGGCGGCCCCTGGGGCGTGGTCGCGCTGAGCCTGGGGACCCATCCCCCCGCCGGCTACCCGGCCCGGGCCTGCCGTGCGCGCCAGGGCGAGCACGACGGCGAGGACATCCTCTATTCGGTGAAGTGTTCCGCCTGGCTGGCCAAGCGGCTGGTCGAGCGGCTGGAGGCCGAGGGGCTGCTGGCCAATACCCTGGTGGTGCTCGCCAGCGACCACCTGACCATGCGCGTCTCGGCCTGGGAGGCACTGATCGCCGGCCCCCGGGCCAATACCCTGATGCTGCTGCACAACGACCTGGTGCCGCGTCGCCTGCGCCGCGAGGCCTCGACCCTGGACGTGCTACCCACGGTGCTCGAGGCCATGGGCTTCGGCATCGATCGCCACCGGGCGGGGTTGGGGGTCTCGCTGTTCGCCGCGGAACCGACCCTGGTCGAGCGCTACGGGCTCGAGCCGCTCAATGCCCGGCTCAAGGAGGAAACCGCCCTGCAGCGCCGACTCTGGGAAGGGCTCGACCTGCCTCGCCCGGAACCGACGCCGGCCACGGGCGAGCAGCGGGCTAGGCCCTGAGGATGGCCTCCAGCAGCCGCTCGGGCGGCTGCTGCTTGAGGCAGTTGGTGTGACCCAGCGGGCAGCTCCGCGCGAAGCAGGGCGAGCAGTCCAGCGCCAGGTAGTGGATCTCGGCGTTGTCGGTGAGCGGCGGCGTGTAGGCCGGCGAGGAGGAGCCGTAGATCGCCTGAACACGGGTGCCCGCGGCGGCGGCCACGTGCATCAGCCCCGAGTCGTTGGTCACCGCCTGGCGGCAGTCGGCGAGCAGGTCGACGGCGTCGGCCAGCCGGGTCTTGCCGCACAGGTTGTGGGCATGCTCGAGCCCGCCGGCGATGGTCTCGCCGGCGAGCGCGTCCTTGGGCCCGCCCATCACCCGCACCTCGAAGCCCTCGGCGATCAGCGCCTCGGCCAGGCTGCGGAAATAGGCCAACGGCCACTGCTTGGCGGGGCCGTACTCGGCGCCCGGCATCATGGCGATGGCCGGGCGGCCCCCGATACCGAGCGAGCCGTGCAGCGACACCCGGTTGGCGTCGTCGCGCCGCAGCGCCGGGCGCGGAATCGGGAAGACGCCCCGTGCGGCCTCGTCCGCCGGCAGGCCCAGCGACACGAAACGCTTCACGGTCTGGTCGAGCGTCGCCTTGTCCAGGGGGCGCCGCTCGTTGAGCAGCCCATAACGCTGCTCGCCGTGGAAGCCGACGCGCCGCGGGATACGCGCCAGGAAGGGCACCAGCGCCGACTTCCAGGAGCGCGGCAGCACGATGGCGCGATCGAAGCGCCCGCGCAGCGATGCCGCCAGCCGCCGCCGCGCGGCCCAGCCGAACTCGCCGTGGCCGACTTCCAGCGCGGCCACCTCGTCGACCTCTTCCATGCGCTCGAGGATCGGCCGCGACCAGGCCGGCGCCACCACGCCGATGCGCGCCGCGGGGTCCCGGGCCTTGAGCGTCTTGAACAGGCTCTGGGCCATGACCATGTCGCCGACCCAGGACGGGCCGACGACCAGGATGCGCTCGCCCGGGTCAGGCATTCAGCCACTCCAGATAGGCCCTCACGCCCTCGGCCACGGTGTGGAACTCGCGGTCGTAGCCGGCCTCGCGCAGCCGCGCGATGTCGGCGCGGGTGTAGCTCTGGTAGCGGCCCTTGAGCTCGTCGGGGAAATCGATGTACTCGATCCGGCCCTTGCCGTAGTAGTCGGTGACCGCCTCGCCGATCGCCTTGAACGGCTCGGCGCGGCCGGTGCCGAGGTTGAAGATGCCGGAGGCCTCGGGGTGGTCGAGGAACCACAGGTTCACGTCGACCACGTCGCCCACGTAGATGAAGTCGCGGCTCTGCATGCCGGCCTCATAGCCGTCCCAGGCGCCGAACAGCTTGAGGTCCTGGCCGCCGCTGATCTGGGTGTGGTGGTGGTAGGCGACGCTGGCCATCTTGCCCTTGTGCTGCTCGCGGGGGCCATAGACATTGAAGTAGCGGAAGCCCACCACCTGGCTCTCGAACTCGTCGTGGCGGGCCCGCACATACTGGTCGAACAGCAGCTTGGAATAGCCGTAGACGTTGAGCGGCTTCTCGTGCTCGGGCTCCTCGCGGAACACCTCGCTGCCGCCGTAGGTCGCCGCCGAGGAGGCGTAGATGAAGGGGATGCCCTTGAGCTGGCAGAAGTGCAGCAGCTCCTTGGAGTACTCGAAGTTGTTCTCGAGCATGAAGCGACCGTCCCACTCCGTGGTATCGGAGCAGGCACCCTCATGGAAGATCGCCTCGATGGGCGGCAGGTGCGGGTTCTCGCCGTTGAGGGCGGCCTTGACCCGGGCCAGGAAGTCGTCCTTGTCCAGGTAGTCGCCGAGGGTGCAGTCGGCGAGGTTGGCGAACTTGGTGCCGTCGCGGAGGTCATCGACCACCAGCACGTCGTCGCGGCCGCGCTCGTTGAATGCCTTGACCAGATTCGAGCCGATGAAGCCGGCTCCGCCTGTCACTACGATCATGGGGATTCCTCTCTATGCGGTTGGGCCACCGCGGTCGGGCCAATGATGAGGGGCGCCGGGGACGGAGCGAAGAGAGGGTCCTACGCCATGGATGGCGTCGGTAGCGCCCAGGGAAGGGTTCACAGCGCCCTCTCGCAGCTCCGTCGACGGATCAGCCCCGAGCCCGCGCCCGACGACGATGGCCCCATGTATTCCGGGCTGCGCCTATAACCGATCTGCCCGTGATTGTATACTTGACGGCTCGTGAATTCATGGCCAACGGTGACCCGCCAATGACACAGTCGACGCCAGACGTGACAACCTTCCAGGGCCTGATCCTGGCCCTGCAGCAGTACTGGGCCGAACAGGGCTGCGTGGTCCTCCAGCCTCTGGACATGGAGGTCGGCGCCGGGACCTTTCACCCGGCCACCTTCCTGCGTTCCATCGGTCCCGAGACCTGGAATGCCGCCTACGTCCAGCCCTCCCGTCGCCCCACCGACGGCCGCTACGGGGAAAACCCCAACCGCCTGCAACACTACTACCAGTTCCAGGTGGTGATGAAGCCCTCCCCTGCCGACCTCCAGGAGCTCTATCTCGGTTCGCTCAAGCGTCTGGGCATCGACCCGCTGGTTCATGACATCCGCTTCGTCGAGGACAACTGGGAATCGCCCACCCTCGGCGCCTGGGGCCTGGGCTGGGAGGTGTGGCTCAACGGCATGGAGGTCACCCAGTTCACCTACTTCCAGCAGGCCGGCGGCCTGGAGTGCTACCCGGTCACCGGCGAGTTGACCTACGGCATCGAGCGCATCGCCATGTACGTCCAGGACGTCGACAGCGTCTATGACCTGGTGTGGACCGTCGCCCCGGATGGCACCCGAGTCACCTACGGCGACGTCTTCCTGCAGAACGAGCGCGAGCAGTCGACCTACAACTTCGAACATGCCGACGTGCCGGCGCTGTTCGGCGCCTTCGATCACCAGGAACGCGAGTGCACCAAGCTGCTCGAGGCCAACCTGCCGCTGCCCGCCTACGAGCAGGTACTCAAGGCCTCGCACACCTTCAACCTGCTCGACGCCCGTCACGCCATCTCGGTCACCGAGCGCCAGCGCTATATCCTGCGCGTGCGCACCATGGCCCGTGACGTGGCCCACGCCTACTACGAATCGCGCAAGGCCGCCGGCTTCCCGCTGGCCCCCGAGGCCTTGCGCCGCGAACTGCTAGCCGAACAGGGAGACGCTTGAGATGGCTGCCGATACCTTTCTGGTCGAACTGGGCGTCGAGGAACTGCCGCCGGGCGCGATCGACAACCTCTCCGATGCCCTCGCCCAGGGCGTGTCCCGCGGACTGGCCGAGGCCGATATCACCCATGGCGAGGTGAAGGCCTACGCATCCCCGCGCCGCCTGGCGGTGCAGGTCAGGGAACTCGCCGCCAAGCAGCCGGACCGAGAGGTCGAGCGGCGCGGCCCGGCGCTGGCCGCCGCCTTCAAGGACGGCCAGCCGACCAAGGCCGCCGAGGGCTTCGCACGCTCCTGCGGCGTCGGCGTCGACCAGCTGATCCACCTGGAGACCGACAAGGGCACCTGGCTCGGCTATCGCGAGCAGCAGCAGGGCGAGGCCACCACCGCCCTGCTGCCCGCCATCGTCGAGAAGGCCATCGCCGGCCTGCCGGTGCCCAAGAACATGCGCTGGGGCGCCTCCCGAGTCGAGTTCTCGCGTCCCGCCCACTGGTTGGTGATGCTCTACGGCGATCGCGTCGTCGAGGCCGGGGCCCTGGGGCTCACCGCCGGCCGCACCACTCGCGGCCATCGCTTCCACGCCCCCGAGCCGATCACCCTGACCCATGCCGATGACTACCTGGCCACCCTCGAGCAGGCTTGGGTGCTGGCCGATCGCGAGGCACGCCGCGAGCGTATCCGCGAGCAGGTGCTGGCCGAGGCCGAGGTCCAGGAGGCCCAGGCGGTGATCGACGAGGACCTGCTGGTCGAGGTCAGCGGCCTGGTGGAATGGCCGGTGGCGCTGACCGGCGGCTTCGACGAGCGCTTCCTCGAGGTGCCGGCCGAGTGCCTGATCTCCTCGATGAAGGCCAACCAGAAATACTTCCACCTGCTGGACGACGCCGGCCGACTCAAGCCGCGCTTCATCACCGTCTCGAACATCGACAGCCCCTCGCCGGAGCTGGTGATCCAGGGCAACGAAAAGGTGATTCGCCCGCGCCTGGCCGACGCCGCCTTCTTCTACGAGACCGACCGTCAGCAGCCGCTGGCGGCGCGTCTCGACGGGCTTGCCAGCGTGGTCTTCCAGCAGAAGCTCGGCTCCCTGGCCGACAAGGCCCACCGCAACGCCGCCGTGGCCGCCTTCATCGCGGGCCGCATCGATGGCGACGTGGCCCATGCCCGACGCGCCGCCGAGCTGGCCAAGTGCGACCTGGTCACCGAGATGGTGCTGGAATTCCCCGAGCTCCAGGGCATCATGGGTCGCTACTACGCCGCCCATGACGGCGAGGACGCCGAGGTCGCCCAATCCCTGGAGGAGCAGTACCTGCCGCGTTTCGCCGGCGACGCCATCCCGCAGACCCGCACCGGCCTGGCCCTGGCGCTGGCCGACCGCCTGGATACCCTGACCGGCATCTTCGGCATCGGCCAGCGCCCCAGCGGCACCAAGGACCCCTTCGCCCTGCGTCGCGCCGCCATCGGCGTGCTCAACATCCTGATCCACGGCGAGCTGGACCTCGACCTGCGCGAGCTGCTCGAGCTGGCCGCCGCCCAGCATCAGGAGCTGCCCTACGCCGACGGCCTGGTCGACGAGGTGCTGGCCTACATGCTCGATCGCTTCCGCGCCTGGGCCCAGGACGAAGGCATCGGCGCCGAGGTCTACCTGGCCGTGCGTGCCCGCCCGGTCACCAAGCCGCTGGACTTCGCCCGTCGCCTGCAGGCGGTCAACGCCTTCGCGCGTCGCGAGGAAGCCACGGCCCTGGCCGCCGCCAACAAGCGGGTCTCCAACATTCTCGCCAAGCAGGGCGGCGACGTGACCGTCGAGGTCGATGCCGGCCTGCTGCAGGAAACCGCCGAGAAGGCCCTGGCCGAGGCGCTGAGCGGCTGCCACCAGAAGGTCGCCCCGCTGTTCGCCGAAGCGCGCTACAGCGACGCCCTGGACGTGCTGGCGACCCTGCGCGAGCCGGTCGACCGTTTCTTCGACGAGGTGATGGTCATGGCCGAGGACCCGGCGGTGAAACGCAACCGCCTGGCCCTGTTGGCGAGCCTGCAGGCCCTGTTCCTCGAGGTCGCGGACATCGCCGAGCTCCAGCACTAAGCAACGCGAGCACGCGAAAGGGCCGGCGAGGCGACTCGCCGGCCCTTTTTTGTGTCGATGTTTCATGTGGAACATCCGTGTCCGGGTAAGGGGTAAGGGGTAAGGGGTAAGGCACAGCATCCTCCTCACTCCTCGCGAAAACCATGTTCCACGTGAAGCATCGCCGTTGAGCGCTGGACGGCGACCGCCGAGGGCATCGCCGGCGAGGTCTTCCGCGTTACCTGTGGCGACGTATTTCGCCGGAGCGTCCGTGGCCCGAGGCAGCCCTTCCCATCCCGCGGGCACGCACCCCACCCGGGAGCGGATCGCCCGCTCCCCTGGTTTAGCCGATGAGCGTCCCGGGCGGCCGGTGGGCGGGCGTTGGGATCTTCATCTTCCGTACCCAATGAGACGTCGTCTCCGAGCCCCACGAACCCTTTCGATGAGCGGCCTCACGTCACGCCACGACTCCCGCTAGCAGCCGTTGCATGCCCTGAACCGCCTGAACGGTCGCCCCCCTAAACCACGCTTTCCCGGCGGAACCAAACGGCAGAACTATGAAGCGAAATGACGATGAGGGGCCGGCCGACCTTAGCGCTGTTTCACGTGAAACACGGGGCAGGCCGAACCCGGCTTGGCAGGATCCGTTCCACATGAAACACTCACGCTCGAGCCAATCTTGTGGAGCCTGCCATGCCCCCCGCCAGGAAAATCGTCATCCTCGACCGCGACGGTGTCATCAACCGGGACTCCGACGACTACGTGAAATCGCTCGACGAGTTCCTGCCCTACCCCCAGGCCATCGACGCCATCGTACGCCTGTCGAAGGCCGGCTGGACGGTGGCCGTGGCCACCAACCAGTCGGGGATCGCCCGGGGTTACTACGACGAGGCGACGCTGGCCGCGATGCACGAGCGGCTGGACGCTCTCGTCGCCGAGGCCGGCGGCAAGATCGCCGCCATCGCCCACTGCCCCCATGGGCCGGACGACGGATGCGATTGCCGCAAGCCGCAGCCGGGTCTCCTGACGCGGCTTGCCGACCGGCTTGGTATCGACAATCTGGCGGGCAGCTGGATGGTCGGCGACAGCCTGCGCGATCTGGAAGCCGGCGAAGCGGTCGGCTGCCGACCTATACTGGTGCGCACCGGCAAGGGCGAACGGACCCTGGACAAGCATCCCGAGCGGGCGAGCGATGATCGGACAAGGGTGTTCGACGACCTGTCTGCCTTCGTTGACTGGCTGCTGGCCGGCGACGCGCCTCAATAGATTTCTGCCGCATCATTCGGCTAACGCTATCCGATACCATGGGTCGCCGACCCTACGCTCCCTCAGGGACAGAAGTATTGTCGAGTCCTGAATAGAAGAAGCCCGCCATCTTGCGATGGCGGGCTTTTTCGTGTCGCTGGCGGCGAAGCCGTGCTGGCCACTGCGCCGGCGCGATGTTTCACGTGAAACATCGCCTTGGACGGGTCAGATGTCCAGGTTGGCCACCAGGGCGTTGCGCTCGATGAAATCGCGGCGCGGCTCGACCTCGTCGCCCATCAGGGTGTTGAACATCATGTCGGCGGCCACGGCATCCTCGATGGAAACGCGCAGCATGCGGCGGGTGTCGGGATCCATGGTGGTTTCCCACAGCTGGTCGGGATTCATCTCGCCCAGCCCCTTGTAGCGCTGGATGGAGAGGCCCCGCTGGGCCTCGTTCATCAGCCACTCCAGGGCATCGTAGAAGCTTTCGATGGGCTGCTGACGCTCCCCGCGGGCGATGAAGGCACCCGCCTCGACCAGACCGTCCAGGGTCTCGCCCAGGCCGGCAATGGCGCGATAGTCGGCGCTGGTGAAGAAGTCGACGCCCCACACGTAATCGGTGGTCACCCCATGGGCGGTCAGGCTGACCGCCGGCAGATGGAAACCGCGCTCGCTGTCTTCCTCCAGGCGGAAGGTGTAGCGAGGCCCGCCCTCGTAGGCGACCAGGGCATCCATCTCGGCCTGGAGGTGCTCGATCCAGTTCTGCATGGTGACGCGATCACGCAGGCTCTCCTCGCCCTCCAGGCGCGCCGCATGCACGATCTTGCGCAGCACCACGTCCGGATAGACCCGCGACAGCCGGTCGATGCGATACATGACGTCGCGATAGCGATCCACCAGCGATTGCAGCTGCTCGCCGGCGATCCCCGGGGCATCGGCATTGACGTGGAGGCGGGCGCCGTCCAGGGCCGTGGTGGTCAGGTAGTCGGTGAGCGCCTGCTCGTCCTTGAGGTAGCTCTCCTGCTTGCCCCGCTTGATCTTGTAGAGCGGCGGCTGGGCGATGAACACATGGCCACGCTCGATCAGCTGGGACATTTGCCGGAAGAAGAACGTCAACAGCAGCGTGCGGATGTGCGAGCCATCGACGTCCGCGTCGGTCATGATGATGATGGAATGGTAGCGCAGCTTGTCCGGGTTGAACTCCTCGCGCCCGATGCCACACCCCAGGGCGGTGATCAGGGTGCCCACCTCGGCCGAGGACAGCATCTTGTCGAAGCGCGCCTTCTCGACGTTGAGGATCTTGCCCTTGAGCGGCAGGATCGCCTGGGTGCGACGGTCGCGGCCCTGCTTGGCGCTACCGCCCGCCGAATCGCCCTCGACGAGGAACAGCTCGGACAGGCTGGGGTCCTTCTCCTGGCAGTCCGCCAGCTTGCCGGGGAGGCCGGCGATGTCCAGGGCGCCCTTGCGCCGAGTCATGTCACGCGCCTTGCGCGCCGCTTCCCGCGCCCGAGCCGCGTCCAGCATCTTGTTGACGATGGCCTTGGCCTCGTTGGGCCGCTCGACCAGATAGTCGGAGAGCTGGCGGCCCATCTCCTGTTCGACGGCGGTCTTCACCTCCGAGGAGACCAGCTTGTCCTTGGTCTGGGAGGAGAACTTGGGGTCCGGCACCTTGACCGAGATGATCGCGGTCAGGCCTTCCCGGGCGTCGTCACCGGAAGTATTGACCTTGGCCTTCTTGAGCAGGCCCTCGGCATCGATGTAGTGGTTCAGGCTGCGCGTCAGGGCGGCGCGGAAGCCGGCCAGGTGGGTCCCGCCATCCCGCTGGGGAATGTTGTTGGTGTAGCAGAAGATGTTCTCGGCGAAGGTGTCGTTCCACTGCATCGCCACTTCGACGCCGACGCCGTCCTCACGCTCGACATTGAAGTGGAACACCGGGTTGAGCACCGTCTTGTTGGTGTTCAGGTGGTCGACGAAGGCCTTCAGGCCCCCCTCGTAGTGGAACAGCTCTTCCTTGCCGCTGCGCTCGTCCATCAGCCGGATGGCGACGCCCGAGTTGAGGAACGACAGCTCGCGCAGCCGCTTGGCGAGCACATCGTAGTGGAACTCGATGTTGTGAAAGGTCTCGGAAGACGGACGGAAGTGCACGCGGCTGCCGGTCTGCTCGGTCTTGCCGACCACGCCGAGCGGGGCCTCGGGCACGCCATGGCGATAGATCTGCTCATGGACCTGGCCGGCCCGCCAGATGGTCAGCTTGAGTTCCTCGGACAGGGCATTGACCACCGAGACGCCGACGCCATGCAACCCGCCGGACACCTTGTAGGAGTTGTCGTCGAACTTGCCGCCGGCATGCAGCACCGTCATGATGACCTCGGCCGCCGACACGCCCTCCTCCTCGTGCACGTCGGTCGGGATGCCTCGGCCGTTGTCGCTCACGGTGATCGATTCGTCGGGATGAATCACCACCCGGATCTCGCTGCAGAAACCGGCCAGGGCCTCATCGATGGAGTTGTCCACCAGCTCGAACACCATGTGGTGCAGGCCTGTCCCATCGTCGGTATCGCCGATGTACATGCCGGGCCGCTTGCGTACCGCATCCAGGCCCTTGAGGACCTTGATGCTCGATGAGTCGTAAGCCTGTTCGCTCATTGACTACTCCGTCATGAAGTCTGTCTGTCCGTTGGCAGCAGCTGCCCCTGCCCCGTCTCGGTGCGTTTCACGTGAAACATCGCCACCGGCGTCCGTGTGCTCCACGGGCCGGCCAGGGCGTCCGGGTCGACGCTGGTGATGAAGGCCTGGCAACGCATCCGCTCCAGCCAGGCACAAAAGACGCGGCGGTGTTGTTCATCCAGCTCGGCGGGAAGGTCGTCGATCAGGTAGACGCAGGACTGACCCGTGGCCTGTTCCAACAGGCGCCCCTGGGCCAGTTTCAAGGCGCTGACGACCAGCTTCTGCTGGCCACGCGACAGCACCTCCACGGCCGGCCGCTTGTCGAGGCGAATACCGAGGTCGGCCCGCTGGGGGCCCTGTTGCGTGAAGCCCATCTGACGATCGGTTTCCCGTCCCTGATGCAGCACCTCAGCCAGGGAGCGCTTGCGGTCCCAGCCCCGTGAATAGCGCAGGCCCAAGCCGGGCAAATCGATCAGGCCCGCCAGGGTCTCGGTAAACACCGGCTGGAAGTCGGCCATCCAGTCTCGCCGCAGGGTATCCATCTGCTCCCCCCACAGCACCAGCTCCTGTTCCCAGGCATTCAGTGAAGCATCGCTCATTCTACCATGCCTGAGCAGGGCATTCCGATGCTTGAGCGCACGGCGATAGCGCCGCCAGGCGGCGAGGAAGTCGTGTTTCACGTGAAACACGCCCCAGTCGAGAAACTCCCGGCGACCGGCCGGCGCACCCTCCAGCAGACGAAAGGCATCCGGGTTGATCAGCTGCAGGGGCAGCACCTCGACCAGACCCGACAGGCGCTCCAGGCGCTCGCCACCCAGACGCAGCTCCAGCTCATCGGCGTCGCGACGGCGGCGCACGCCGAGCGGCAGAGGCGGCTCGCCCCGCAGGCGGCCATGCAGGGTCATCCCTTCGGCGTGGTGGGCGATGGCATGGCGAAGCTGTCGGGTACGGAAGGACCGCCCCATGCCGAGCACATGGATACCCTCCAGCAGGCTGGTCTTGCCACTGCCGTTGGCGCCGACGAAGAGGTTGATGCCCGGCCCGGGGCTGAGCTCCAGGGCCTGCAGGTTGCGCAGGCCCTGGAAGGCGAGACGGTCGAGAGGCATGGCGAGGCCGTGCGGCTCCGTCAGAGACGCATGGGCATGACGACGTAGAGCGCGTCGCCACCGCCCGGTTCTTCCATCAGGGCGCTGCTGTTGGGGTCGGCCAGGGTCATCTGCACGCGATCCTCGTCGAGCACGTTGAGGACATCCACCAGGTAGCCGACGTTGAAGCCGATCTCCATGGCCGGCCCCGCATACTCGATGGCCACGTTCTCCTCGGCCTCTTCCTGCTCGGGGTTGTTGGCCATCACCCGCAGGTTGCCCTCCTCGAGGTTGAGGCGCACGCCGCGATACTTCTCGTTCGAGAGGATGGCGGTCCGCGACAGCACCTGGCGCAGCTCGGCCCGCTCGGCGATGAACACCTTGTCGCCATTGCGTGGCACCACGCGCTCGTAGTCGGGGAACTTGCCGTCCACCAGCTTGGAGGTGAAGGTGAAGTCCCCGGTATGGGCACGAATATGGGTAGCGCCGAGCGTCAGGCTCACGGGTTCCTCGCCGTCGTCGAGCAGGCGCACCAGCTCGAGGATCCCCTTGCGCGGCACGATCAGCTTCTGAGACGGCTCGACCTGAATCTCCGCCGGTCGCGAGCAAACGGCCAGGCGGTGCCCATCGGTCGCCACAGTGCGCACCAGGTTGCTGGCGAATTCCAGCAGCATGCCGTTGAGATAGTAGCGCACGTCCTGCTGCGCCATGGCGAAGGAGGTGGCATCGATCAGGTGCTTGAGGGTCCCCCGGGGCAGGCTCAGCTCGACGCTGCTCTGCCCATCCTCGATGCTGGGGAACTCGGCGACCGGCAGGGTCGATAGCGTGAAGCGCGACCGACCGCTGCGCAGCACCGCCCGCCCCTCCTCCAGGGACAGCTGGATCTCGGACTGGTCGGGCAATGACTTGCAGATGTCCATCAGCTTGCGCGCCGGCACGGTAATGCCACCGGGCTGCTCCACTTGACTGGCCACGGTGCGCCCGATCAGCTCGACCTCGAGGTCGGTGCCGGTCAGCGAGACCTGATCCTGCTCGACCTGGATCAGCACGTTCGACAGCACCGGCAGGGTCTGGCGGCGCTCCACCACGCCGGCGACCAGCGCCAGGGGGCGCAGCAGCGCTTCACGGGAGATGGAAAATTTCATGTCGACTCCACTTCTCTTGTCCTGGAGGAATTGAGGCCGGCGACCCGACCGGTCGATCGCATTCGGGAAATCAGCTGGTCAGTAGACGCAGCAGATTCTTGTAGTCCTCGCGGATATCCGCGTTCTCTTCCTGAAGCGCCTGCACCTTGCGGCAGGCATGCAGCACGGTCGTGTGATCGCGTCCGCCGAAGGCGTCGCCGATCTCGGGCAGGCTGTGGTTGGTCAGCTCCTTGGCCAGCGCCATGGCCACCTGCCGGGGACGCGCCACCGAGCGCGAGCGACGCTTGGAGAGTAGATCGGCGAGCTTGATCTTGTAGTACTCGGCCACGGTGCGCTGAATGTTGTCGACCCCCACCTGCTTGTCCTGAAGGGCCAACAGGTCCTTGAGCGATTCGCGGATGAAATCCTGGGTGATCGGCTTGCCCATGAAATGCGAATCGGCGATGACTTTCTTGAGGGCTCCCTCCAGCTCGCGGACATTGGAGCGGATCTTCTGGGCAATGAAGAAGGCCGCATCATGGGGCAGGTCGACCTTGGCCTGGTCGGCCTTCTTCATCAGGATCGCCACCCGAGTCTCCAGCTCCGGGGGCTCGATGGCCACCGTCAGTCCCCAGCCGAAGCGCGACTTGAGGCGCTCCTCTACCCCACTGATCTCCTTGGGATAGCGATCCGAGGTCAGGATCATCTGCTGGCCGCCTTCTAGCAAGGCATTGAAAGTATGGAAGAATTCCTCCTGGGAACGCTCCTTGCCGGCAAAGAACTGGATGTCGTCGATCAACAGGGCGTCGACGCTGCGGTAGAAACGCTTGAAGTCGTTGATCGCATTGAGCTGCAACGCCTTGACCATGTCGGCGACGAAGCGCTCGGAGTGAAGATAGACGACCCGGGCATTCTCGCGACGCCCGGCCAGGGCATTGCCCACGGCATGCATCAGGTGGGTCTTGCCGAGGCCGACGCCGCCATAGAGAAACAGCGGGTTGTAGGCGCCACCGGGATTCTCCGAGACCTGGCGGGAGGCGGCCCGGGCCAGCTGGTTGGACTTGCCCTCGACGAAGGTCTCGAAGGTGAAGTTGGGGTTGAGGCCGCTGTTGTGCTTGAGGCTGCCCTCGACCTGGACTTGGCGCTCGCCGCCGGGCCGACGGGCGGGCTCGCCGCCCTCCTCGCGCAGGCGATCGATCTCGCTCTCGTCGGCCACGTCGCCACGCGGCGGCGTGCGCACCGCGGGTGCCCTGGGGGCGGCGGAGACCGGATCACCCAGCTCGCGGGGCTGGGGAGCCGGCGCCGCGGCCCGGCGACTGCCCACGGTCAGCACCACCTTGGGCGGCTTGGCCGGCGACAGCTCACGCATGAGCTCGCTGATCCGCTTGGCGAACTTGTCACTGACCCAGTCGCGCACGAAGCGATTGGGCGCCAGCAGCCTGAGCTGGTTGGCCTCCCCTTCCTCCGCCTGCAGCGGACGAATCCAGGTGTTGAACTGCTGGGAGCTCAGTTCGTCCTGCAGGGTATCGAGACATTGTTGCCAGAGAGCGAGCGACACGCGACCTCACCATTCGGTTGAAGAACGACCGGGCATTGTATCGTCCCGCTACGGGGTTATCCACATGGATGTAGCGACTCCGCCATGCTGTGGACAACCGGGGCGGCGACGGCGGGATAACCTGGGCGGGGACCGAGCGCAAGCTACCCCTTGTGGACGAAGCGAGCCGTCATGCACCGCTTTTCCACCGCCAGTGCAACCTTCCCCAAGAGGATATCCACACATTTCTGTCGACAACAAAACACTGATACAGAAGATCAAATAAAGCTTATCCACATAGACTTTCCCCATCAGTAATAACAGGGTTCTATAAAGAATCTCATTTAGTAATGGTAGTGCTCCGAGGAGAGCATGACACCCACCCACCGACACGGGCCGGTACGGAAAAAATTGCGCCGAAGCCCCGAAATCACTACAATTTCCGGTCCTGAGCCGAATCTACCCGGATTCCCCATCGGAACCCGGGCGCCTCTGAATCGCCGATTTGTTCCAAAAACCACGTGGGAATAACGAGTTATGAAACGCACCTTTCAACCCAGCGTTCTCAAGCGCAAGCGCGCGCACGGCTTCCGTGCTCGCATGGCCACCAAAAACGGTCGTGCTGTCCTGGCGCGTCGTCGTGCCAAGGGCCGCAAGCGCCTGAGCGCCTGATAGCGGACCGCGCGTGTCCTGTCAGGGCTTTCCCCGGCGGCTGCGACTGCTGACCGCCGGGGACTATCGACGTGTCTTCGAAACGGCGGCCTTCAAGGTCCACGGCAAGGGATTGATGGCCTTGGCCTCCCCCAATGCACTGGGGCATCCTCGCCTGGGACTCATCTTCAGCAAGAAGAACGTTCGCCGAGCCGTCGACCGCAACCGCCTCAAGCGCCTTGCGCGCGAATCCATTCGCCTGCGCCAGCATCGGCTCCCGCCTGTGGATATCGTGCTACTCGCCAGACGCGGCGTTCACGAACTCGACAACGCCACCGTCCATCGCCAGCTGCACGGCATGTGGCGACGCCTGGAACGCGAGGCGAACAAGGCGGCACAGGACGACTCGCTCGCGGCAGAGCGCCGATGATGCCCCCTGCACACCGCTGTTGGCACCGCACGGAGCCTGCTGCGCATGACCACGCCTGACGCCCCCCAGCTTGACGTCGCCGCGTTCCCAAGGGACGCTCGGCGCACCGACGCTAGCCTGCCCTCGGCAGGCTTTCGCGTATGTCGGGCCGGCGAGCGGCCTCGCGCCATCGGATTGTTCACCACCCATCGGGCAGACCCCTCATGGATGTAAAACGACTATTGCTGCTGATTCCCCTGGCGATTCTTGCCTACCTGATCGTCGTGCAGTGGAATCAGGATTACGGTCAGGTGGCCACCGCGCCACAGGCTCCGGGCATCTCCAGCGAGGCCCAGGCTCCCTCCGCGTCCGGCGGTGACGACCTCTCGGTGCCAGCCGACCGCCAGCCGGTGGAAGACATGGCCGGCAGCATTCCCGGCCAGGCGCCTTCGGGCAACAGCCGCGACCTGGTGGCCGTGGCCACCGACGTGCTCGATGTGCGCATCGACCCGCAGGGTGGCGACATCGTCTATGCCGCCCTGCCCCAGCATCAGTATGCGCTGGATTCCGGCCAGCCCTTCGTGCTGCTCTCCGACAGCCAGACGCGCAGCTACGTCGCCCGCTCCGGCCTGCAGCTGGAAGGCCATCAGGGGCGCCTTACCTTCACGCCCGAGCAGACCGAGTACCGGCTCGCCGAAGGCGAGGAGGCCCTGCAGGTGGACCTCTCGGCCAGTGTGAACGGCGTCGACGTCATCAAGCGTTTCACCTTCGATCGCGACAGCTATGCGGTGAAGGTCGACTACCTGCTGGACAACCAGGGTGAGACTCCGGTCACCGCCCGCTTCATCGGCCAGTTGGTGCGCGATGACAGCAGCGACCCCTCGAGCGGCCCCAAGATGGGCATGAGTTCGTTCCTCGGCGCCGCCTACTCGACGCCTGAAGACCGCTACCTGAAGATCGACTTCGAGGACATCAAGGACGGCAACTTCGAGAACCGCGACGTCGAGGGCGGTTGGGTCGCCATGATCCAGCACTACTTCACCTCGGCCTGGGCACCGCCCCAGGACCAGCAGAACCTCTTCTACGCGACCACCGACTCCCGCGGTCGCAACGTGGCCGCCTTCGCCGGCGCGACCCAGAGCGTGGCGGCGGGGAGCGCGGCCAGCCTGGGCGCGACCCTCTACGTGGGCCCCAAGATCCAGGAGCGCCTCGAGGCCGTGGCCCCGAACCTGGAACTGACCGTCGACTTCGGCTGGCTGTGGTTCATCGCCAACCCGCTGTTCTGGCTGCTGGATCACATCCAGGACCTGATCGGCAACTGGGGCTGGTCGATCGTCATCCTGACCCTGCTGGTCAAGACCGCCCTGCTGCCGCTCTCCGCCAAGGCCTACAAGTCGATGGCGAGGATGCGCAAGCTGGGGCCGGAGATGCAGCGGCTCAAGGAGCAGTACGGCGACGATCGCCAGAAGATGTCCCAGGAGATGATGAAGTTCTACCAGAAGGAGAAGATCAATCCCCTGGGCGGCTGCCTGCCGATCCTGGTGCAGATGCCGGTATTCATCGCCCTGTACTGGATGCTGCTCGAGTCCGTGGAGCTGCGCCATGCGCCCTTCATGCTGTGGATCGAAGACCTGTCGGTGAAGGATCCCTTCTTCGTGCTGCCGATCCTGATGGGCGCCTCGATGTTCGTGCAGCAGCTGCTCAACCCGACGCCCCCGGACCCGACCCAGGCGAAGATCATGAAGCTGCTGCCGGTGGTCTTCACCTTCTTCTTCCTGTGGTTCCCGGCCGGCCTGGTGATCTACTGGGTGGTGAACAACATCACCTCGATCGCCCAGCAGTACTTCATCACGCGCAAGATCGAGGCCGATCCCAGCGTCGGCAAGGGCATGAAGACGAAGTAACGGCAAGATACGTGACGGCGTCTTCTCCCGCGCTGCAGACCCCCGCCTCGGCGGGGGTCTGGCGTTTGAGGAGGCGGCACCGGACAATAGCGACGTCGCACCCGAGGAGCCCCCATGGCCGATAGCCTCTATCCCCAGGACACCATCGCCGCCCTGGCCACGCCGCCGGGGCGCGGCGGCGTCGGCATCATTCGCGTCTCCGGGCCGGCCTGCCGGTCGATCGCCGAGAGCCTGCTGGGGCACTGCCCTGCCCCGCGCTACGCCCTCTACGGACCGTTCAGGGGCGACCAGGGGATGATCGACGAGGGCATCGCCCTGTTCTTCGAAGGGCCCCACTCCTTCACCGGCGAGGACGTCCTCGAACTCCAAGGGCACGGCGGCCCGGTCCTCATGGACCTGCTGCTGGAGCGCTGCGTGCAGCTCGGCGCCCGCCTGGCGCGGCCCGGCGAGTTCTCCGAGCGCGCCTTCCTCAACGACAAGCTCGACCTGGCCCAGGCCGAGGCGATCGCCGACCTGATCGAGGCCAGCTCACGGGGCGCCGCCGAGAACGCCCTGCGCTCGTTGCAGGGCGAATTCTCGCGGCGGGTCGAGTCGCTGGTACAGCGCCTGATCGAGCTGCGCATGTACGTCGAGGCGGCCATCGACTTTCCCGAGGAGGAGATCGACTTCCTGGCCGACGGGCACGTGGCCGGTCAGCTGGCCGGCGTGCGCGGCGAGCTGGCCGAGGTGCGTGCCTCGGCGGCCCAGGGCGCGCTGATGCGCGAGGGCATGAGCGTGGTGATCGCCGGGCGCCCCAACGCCGGCAAGTCCAGCCTGCTCAATGCCCTCACCGCCCAGGACACCGCCATCGTCACCGATATCGAGGGCACCACCCGGGACGTGCTGCGTGAGCACATTCACCTGGACGGCATGCCGCTGCACGTCATCGATACCGCCGGCCTGCGCGACACCCCGGACGCCGTGGAACAGATCGGCGTGGCCCGGGCCTGGGAGGAGATCGAGCGAGCCGACCGCGTGCTGCTGATGGTGGACGCCGCCACCACCGAGGCCACCGACCCCATGGCCATCTGGCCGGAGTTCGTCGCCCGGCTGGCCGACCCTTCTCGTCTGACGCTGGTGCGCAACAAGGTGGATACCAGCCACGAGCGACCGGGACTCGACGCCTACACCGCCACGCCGGTGGTGCGGCTGTCGGCGAAGACCGGCGAAGGCGTGGAGCATCTCAAGGAGCATCTCAAGGCGGTGATGGGCTTCTCGGCAACCACCGAGGGGCGCTTCTCGGCCCGCCGGCGCCACCTGGATGCCCTCGATCGTGCCGAGCAGGCGCTCGGCAACGGCGAGGCGCAGCTGGCCGGCTTCGGTGCCGGCGAGCTGCTCGCCGAGGACCTGCGCGACGCCCAGCAGGCGCTGGGCGAGATCACCGGCGAGTTCAGCGCCGATGACCTCCTGGGCGAGATCTTCGGCAGCTTCTGCATCGGCAAGTGAGTGGGGCGCCCATCAGGCGACGGCGTCAGCGCCGTCTCTCGGGGAAGCTGCTGGGCGAGATCTTCGGCAGCTTCTGTATCGGCAAATAGGACGAAGAAGTCGGCGCCCGCGCCGGCTATCCATCACCCCGCCGGGCGAGATCTTCGGCAGCTTCTGTATCGGCAAATAGGGCAAGCCAGGCAGCAGGTGCCTCTGCGTCGAGCCGCAGCGGCGCCCCTGAGCCCTTATCTACTCGCCTACCCACCAGTCGCCGCGATGACGAGCAGTGGGTCCCCACAGCGGTAGCAGCGCCCCCATGGCCTCGCCGATTCGCTCGTCGAGGCCCCAGGGCGGATTGACCACTAGCATGCCGCTGCCGTACATGCCATGCCCCTCTCCGGGCTCGCCCAGCGTCAGCTCGCTGCGCCAGATCTTGCGTAGCCCGCCCTCCCGCAGCGCCTCCAGCAGCGCCTGGTGGCGTCCCGCCGGCAACAGCGGATACCACACCAGGACCACGGCGTGACGCGCCTTGCGCATGGCCGCGAGCAGCGTCTCGGCCACCTCTGGGTATTCCGCCTTGCGCTCGTAGCTGGGATCGATCAGCACGCACAGGCGCGGCGTCTTCACCGGGAGTCCCGACAGCAGTCCCGAGAGGCCATCCCCATGGATGCGACTCACCCCGCCGGCGAACGCCTGATCGGCCAGGTGCCCGTGCTCCCCGGGGTGCAACTCGAACAGTCGAAGCCGGTCCTGCTGACGCAGCCGACAGGCCAGCCACCAGGGAGAGCCGGGGTAGTGCTCGAGAGCGTCCCGCGGCTGTGCGCCGGCCAGCGCCGCCAGCCAACCGGACAGCAGCGGCTCGCCTGCCAGTTCATGTCGGGCCGCCCACAGCCTGGCGACGCCCTCCTGGTACTCCTGCAGACGAGCGGTCTCTGGGGCGGCCAGGGGATAGAACCCGCGACCGGCATGAGTATCGATATACGTAACGGATGATTTTTTACGTAATAGATGATCGGCGACGGCATGGAGCGTCAGATGCTTGTGCACGTCGGCGAAGTTGCCGGCATGGTAGGCGTGTTGATAGGAAAGCATGGCGGATATCGAGAATTCGACAAGGAAAAGGCCCGCCTCCAGAGGAGACGGGCCCGGCGGATGCTTGGCGAGGGAGGATCAGCCCTGGCCGGTGGGGGTCAGCGTGATCTCGACCCGCCGGTTCTGGGCTCGGCCGGCCTCGCTCTCGTTGCTGGCCACCGGCTGGTTCTCGCCGTAGCCGTTCATGTAGAGACGATTGGAGGCGACACCGGATTGCGCCAGGTAGCCGCCGACCGCCTGGGCACGGCGCTCTGAAAGGCGCTGGTTGTAGGCCGCCTCACCGGTGCTGTCGGTATGGCCGGCGATGTTGACCCGGGTCTCGGGGTATTGCGTCAGCACCGAGGACACGTCGTTCAGGGCATTGCGGGCCTGCATGGTCAGCTCGCTGGAATCGAAGCCGAAGGTGACGCTGCTGGGCATGTTGAGGACGATGTCATTGCCCTGGCGCTCCACTCCGATGCCGGTGCCTTCCATGCTCTGGCGCAGCTGCTCTTCCTGCTTGTCCATGTAGGCACCGATGCCGCCGCCGGCGGCGGCGCCCACCGCGGCACCGATCAGCGCGCGATCACGCCGGCTGGTGCTGCCGTCGCCGCTGAGGGCCCCGGCCGCGGCCCCGACCACGGCCCCGATGGCCGCCCCGGTGCCGGTCTTGCTGCGCTGGGTCTGCCCGGAATAGGGATCGGTGGTGGTACAGCCGACCAGCAGGACGGCGGCCGCCAGCGGCGCGATCATGCGAACGGTCTTGGTCATAATGTCGTCGACTCCATGTTGACGAATGGCAAGGCGTCTAGCCCGTCTCATCGATCAGGGCCAGCAGTTCGTTCAAGAATAATAGACCCTGGGCCGAGGCTCGAAGCCTTTCGGTGTCTTCCACCAGAAGTCCTTTTTTCCGCGCCGCCTCGAGGCTGCGCCACAGTCGATCGGCGGGGCGCCCGGTATGGGCCTGCCAGGTCGACAGGGGCACGCCTTCGACGAGTCGCAGCGCGTTCATGGCGAATTCCAGCGGCAACTCGTCCGGGGCGATGGCTTCCCGACCGGCCACGAATCCCCGGGGGTCTCGCCGGCGGCGCAGGTAGGACTCGGGTTGCCGGGTCTTCCAGCGTCGTTCGATCCAAAGCCCCGACTCGCCCGGGCCGCTGAGCTTGCCGTGAGCGCCGGCGCCGATACCCAGATAGTCGCCGAAACGCCAGTAATTGAGGTTGTGGCGTGCCTGTCGTCCCGGGCGTGCGTAGGCGGAGATCTCGTAGCGCGAGAACCCGGCCGCCTCGAGGCGATCATGGCCCAGGTCCTGAATGTCCCAGAGCACCTCTTCCTCGGGAAGGCGCGGCGGGTGCGAATGGAACTCGGTATTGGGCTCCAGGGTGAGCTGATACCAGGACAGGTGCTCGGGGGACAGCGACAGCGCCTGCTCCAGGTCCTCGAGGGCCATGGCCGGCGTCTGCCCCGGCAGGCCGTGCATCAAGTCCAGATTGAGGTTGTCGAAGCCGGCCCGACGGGCCTCGGCCACCGCGGCGAACGCCTCCGCACCGGAATGGATGCGTCCCAGCGCCGCAAGTTGCGCCTCGTGGAAGCTCTGCACGCCGATCGATAGGCGATTGATCCCCGCCTCGCGATAGCCGGCGAAACGGCCGTGCTCCAGTGTCCCGGGGTTGGCCTCGAGGGTAATTTCGATGTCCGGGGCCAACGGCAACCGGGCCGCCACGGCGTCGAGCAGGCGCCGATAGAAACCGGCCGACATCAGGCTGGGCGTGCCTCCACCGATGAAGATGCTGACCAGCGCCCGATCATCGGCCAGGGGCAGGTCGGCCTCCAGGTCGGCGATCAGGGCGGCCAGATACGCCTCCTCGGGCAGCGCGGACGACGCCCCGACGCCATGGGAGTTGAAGTCGCAGTAGGGGCACTTGCGGACGCACCAGGGCACGTGCACATAGAGCGCCAGGGGGGGCAGGGCGTGGCTCATGACGACAGCGGTCGGTCATCGAGCTGGGCGACCAGGGCGCGCAGGGCACGGCCTCGGTGGCTCAGGCGATTCTTCTCCTCGGCGGACAGCTCGGCGGCCGTCTTGCCGCGCTCCGGCACCCAGAACAAGGGGTCGTAACCGAAGCCTCCCTCGCCGCGTGCCTCGCCGAGAATGCGGCCCTCCCAACTCTGCTGAACGATCAGCGGCACGGGATCTTCCGCATGGCGCAGCAGGACGAGCACACACCAATAGCGGGCCGTCCGTGCATCCCGGGGCACCCCGGCCAGCGCCTCGAGCAGATGAGCATTGTTGCGGTCATCGTCCTTGGGAACCCCGGCGAAGCGTGCCGAATAGATCCCGGGGCGGCCCTGGAGGGCATCCACGGCCAGCCCCGAGTCGTCGGCCAGGGCGGGGCAACCACTGACACGGCTGGCTTCCCGAGCCTTGAGCAACGCATTCTCGACGAACGTCGAGCCGGTCTCCTCGACCTCATCGACCGCAAACTCGGACTGAGGCCTCACCGCCAGCCCCAAGGGCGCGAGCAGGCGCTCGAATTCGCGGAGCTTGCCGCCATTGCCACTGGCCAGCACCAGGGTGGTCTTCATTCGTGTACCTCGCCCATCGTTTCCATGGACGAACATTCTAGGGGGTGGAAGGGAGGCAGAGGAAGGGAACCAGAGGGAACAGTGGCTCGGCGCATGGGGAAACCGAGAATCCTCTCGGAGAGGCCAACCACAATGGCCTGCAATTCTTCATGCTTGATAGATGAGAAACGTCATACGCAGCCCGGAAAAGTCGTCTATAACACACTGATAAAGCGGCAATAGAAAATAAATAAACACTAATATTATAAGAAGAATGGATCTTATAGTGAAAAGTTAGTAACAAAAACTTACATTACCGCCGACACTTGTGCACGGAGGACAACAGAATCTCCGGCAGGAATGAGTGCAACGAAGCATGAGCCACCTCAAACTCAGTCCTTGAGGTTACACTATGGTACAGGATAAGCGTCTGATCTTGCTGGTCACGGAGTCCAATCCACAGTCGCAGCTGTTCGCCGACTATCTGCGTCAGCAGCTGGAATGCCCGGTCAGCATCGCCGCGCCAGGCGCGGCCTGGAAACCACGGGACAACAGCGACGTGCTCGTGCTCCTCGACGTTGACCACATGGCAGACGCCACCATGCAGTCATGGCAGTCCCGGGCCGCGGAACGCCCCCACACCTCCCTTGCCGCCTTCAATCTCCGCGACGAGGACCACGGCGTCGAGACATTGTCGTGCATGCATCTGCAAGGCATCTTTTACCGTGACGACCCACTGCCGCTGATTTGCAAGGGCCTGAGCACCCTGCTGGAAGGGCACCTGTGGATGTCTCGCTCGCTGATGGGACGCATGCTGGAGTTCTACCGCCAGCATCAGATCAATGCCTATCGGCCGGCCTGTGGCCTGACCCAGCGGGAACTGGAGATCATCGGACTGCTCGGTTCGGGAGCCTCGAACATGGAGATCGCCGACCGCCTGTTCGTCAGCGAGCACACGGTCAAGTCTCATCTCTACAATATCTTCAAGAAGATAGATGTCCACAATCGGTTACAGGCGGTCAACTGGGCACGCCAGAACCTGGGGGCGCCTCCTCCCCTGGTCGAGAAGAGAGTCAATGGCGAATGAACGCGGCAGATGACAAAAATCATACGCTTGTCCTGTTTCGCCAATGTTAGCTTTTTCCATCCGGGGAATGGGCGAATTGACGCGCCATCCTTCGCGACTTCACGAACGACTCATCCCAAGGTCTGGCTATGAAAGCGACGAGCGATTTGATCGTTATCGGAAAAAGGGACGACCAGCTAGATGAGATACTGTCCGGCATCAAGGAAAAGGGATGGAATCCGGTCCATGTAGAGTCAATTAACAAGAGTTTGCGAATTCTTCAAAAGAGGGCCGATGTCCTCGTCGGCCTCGTGTATCTGGATACCCCATGCCACGAGACACTCGTGAGCCTGGAGGGAATCCTCAACGAATTCCCTGTCAGGTGGATCGTCGTGACCCGGGAGGCAACCATCGAGGACGCCGCATCGCGCAGGCTGGTGAGCCGCTTGTTCAGCGGTTGCCATACTACCTCGACCAGCCTGGATATACTGCACCAATCGCTTTGCCATCAGCGGTCCTTCGCGAATCTGGTGGTGGCACAGCCGGATGAAGAGGCCATGCTCGACGTCTGCGAGGACTGCCACATGGTTGGCGCAAGCCCCGCCATGAAGACGCTGTACCGAACCATCCACAAGGTCTCGGGCGTCGATGCGCCCGTCTTCATCCAGGGAGAGTCGGGGACCGGCAAGGAACTGACGGCTCGCGCCATTCATGAGGAATCTTCCCGCGCCAGCGCTCCCTTCAATGCCATCAACTGCGGCGCCCTGCCGGCCAACCTGATACAGTCCGAGCTGTTCGGGCATGAAAAGGGCGCCTTCACCGGGGCCAGCCAGCGCAAGGTGGGCATCATCGAAGGCACCCAGGGCGGCACCCTCTTTCTCGATGAGATCGGCGATCTGCCCCTGGACATGCAGGTCAACCTGCTGCGCTTCCTGGAAAACCGGACCGTTCAACGTGTCGGTGGCCTGAAGGAGATCCCGGTGGACGTTCGCGTGCTGGCGGCGACTCACGTCAACCTGGAGGAGGCCGTCGAGAAGGGAAACTTCCGTGAAGACCTCTTCCATCGGCTCAATGTCCTGCAAGTACAGGTGCCCCCCTTGCGGGAACGCGGTGACGATATCGAGATCCTGGCCAGGCACTTCTTCGAGAAGTTCGCCGACGAGAAATCCATTCAGGTTCGCGGCTTCACCAAGGAGAGCCTGTCCATCATGCGCCTGTACGAATGGCCGGGGAACATTCGGGAACTCATCAACCGCGTGCGTCGTGCCATGGTCATGTGTGAACACTCGCTGATCCGGCCGGCCGACCTCGGGCTCGAACGTCGACAGTCGACATCTCGATACGCCGAGAGCCTCGAGGAAGCGAGGGACATCGCCGAACGCAGCGTCGTCATGGCGGCGTTGGCGCGAAACTCGTTCAACATCCAGCATACGGCCCGGGAACTCGGCATATCGCGCGTTACCCTCTACCGGTTGATGGACAAGCACGGGGTCAATCGGGGTAGCGGGGCGGGCAATGGAAAGCAGACATCCTCCAAGGTCCTGCATCTCTCCGCCGTGAGCAAGGGACGCTGACGCGCGTCAGTTTATAACGCCCATCTATCTGAAAAAAATAGAATTAACCAGTAAACGATATCCCTCGGCATGTCAACGGTACCTTATGCCAGACTCAGATCGAGGCAAGACTCCCGGCCGCCCCGACTCCGCTGAGCGCCGAGAGATTTAAAATTAAATTATTACTAATAAATAAGGTTTTGTTCTAGTCTCCTACTGAGGGGGGCTCTCCTGACCAGGCAGAGCTACAAGTGCCACTCGGTCTCATACCAAAGGGATAGAGGGACAGCATCATGAAGGTTATCCACAGGGGTTTCGCTCTAGCATGCGGCTTGGTGCCATTCTCGCTGGCCGGCCAAGCCTGGGCACAGACCAACGACGACAATAACATCCAGCCCGTGGGCCAACGCCCGCCCCCCACGGAGGAGGCACCGGAGATCCAGGCCATACCGGATATCGGCGGTGTCCTGACGCCCAAGGGGCGGCTGGTCATCGAACCGGAATTCCAGTACTCACACTCCAGCGTCAACCGTCTCACCTTCCGCGGCGTGGAGATTCTCAGCACCCTGCAGATCGGCGTGCTGGCCGCCGAGGATATCGACCGCGACACCTTCACCACGGCCGTGACCGGCCGCCTGGGGGTCACGGATCGACTCGAGATGGAGTTGCGCCTGCCGTACCTCTACCGCGACGATACGGGCAACTTCAGCGTCAACGAAGCCAACGAGTCCTTCGATCTCGAGCGAAGCCAGTCGGGCGATGGCCTCGGCGATATCGAGCTGGCGGCCCACTACCAGATGAACAGCGGCCGCGGCGGCGGCCCCTTCTTCGTGGGTAACCTGCGCTACAAGTCGACCACCGGGGAAGGGCCCTTCGATGTCGATCGCAATAGCGATGGCGTCGAAGAGGAACTGCCGACCGGTTCGGGCTTCCACTCCATCGAGCCCAGCCTGACCATGCTGCTGCCATCGGCGCCGGCGGTCTACTTCGCCAACCTGGGGTATCTGTTCAACCTCGAGGATGATGTGAACGAGACCATCGGCGAGACGCGGGTCAAGGAGGTCGACCCGGGCGATGCCGTGCGCGTCAGCCTCGGCATGTCCTATTCCATCAACCCCAAGTCGTCCTTCACCCTGGGCTACAAGAACGACTTCATCCAGGAAACGGACACCACCTTCGAGGATCCCGATACGGGCGATACCGTCACCCAGAGCAGTCGAAGCCTCAACGTCGGCTCCATGCTGCTGGGCTGGTCCTATCAGATGTCCGAAGACTCGGTCTTGAACCTGGGACTCGAGTTCGGGGTCACCGAGGACGCACCGGATACGACCCTCACCCTGCGCACGCCTATCGGCCTCAATGTCTTCTGATACGGCGATACGGCAATAGCTACCACTATCTTTCCATCAAAAAGGCTGCCGCTACGGCAGCCTTTTTTTCATTGCCTTCTCGCTTCGCTATCAGCGTGGCAATCCCTGGAGGGAGTTCAGGATCATGGCTCGCTGACGAGACGCCCGGACCTCGCCGATGTTCATCACATGGACGCTGACATCGATCTCGTTACTGATGGTCTGCCCGCTGGCGGTCGTCGACAGGGTGCTGACGATGGCATCCCGGGTGATCCGGTGGAGGGCCGCCGTCATGCCTCCATCGGGGTCATTCAGCAGCACGCCGGAGAAATCGGACAGGCCGGCAAGATTGAGCTGCCCAGCGATCTCGGCGGCACTGATGCTGTTGCCAGGATTGCTGGCGGGGCTCAGGTGGCTCCCGGTTCCCGAACTGTCTGTAATTCCGGGGCTACTGACACCGCCTCCAGCGCCAGCGGAGCTGGCCCCAGAACCCGCGCTGCCACCTGGTGAGGGGCTGATCCGGGTGACATTCTCGGCGCCCGACAATGTCTTCTGTAGGGTGCTCGACATCACCCTGGCCCCGGCATTGTCGAAGGCGACCTGGGTAATATAGCGCACCCTGTCGTTGATCATGGTGGTCAGCTTCGCTCCGAAGTTCAGTTCCATACCACCCAGGTTGAAGCCCCCACGAAGATCCGACATCCCCTCATCGGAGATCGTCTCTCCCCGGTAGAAGATGTCATGGGTTCCCGCCGACAGGATACCGGATGGCGCAGTGGAGGCTGACGATAGCCCCGCTGCCGTCAGCAGGGATCCCGACAACAGGAAAGCGGTCCACCAACGGAGCTTTTCACCGCTCCTTGCCGTTGATGGACCACGGTTCATGTACATGCTCATGGTCGGTAACTCCTGTGAGAATATTACCTACCCAACTCATTGGCGCCTGGCAATGTCAGCAGGTATGACCCCACGCTGCCGCGCCGAACACCCGACTCGATGGGAGACGGGGGACGCACACGCCAGTCCCGCTCATTGTTGAAGTTCGCTCGAGCCACTTCGATATGATTGCGTACCCCGAGCACCTTGTTGCTCCACAGCTCTTCGAAGATATCCTTGGGCACCACGACGGTCCCGGCTGCCGGATCGCCCACCAGCACGTTCTCGGCATCCATCCCCTTGACGACCACAAAGTGCTTGTATCCCCCCGTATTCACCAGTGTGATGGCGGGAACGCCGATCCGAATGAAGTCATCCAGCGCGATCTCGAAGCCATCGGCATTGAGCCCATGCGTATCCAGGTAGCGCTTCATGTCCAGCATGGAGAAGCCAAAGGTCTCGATCTGCTCGCGATCGCCATTGCGGATCATGGTCTCGAAGACATCGGCTTCGGTGGTAGGACGGTCGTAATGGTAGGTCAGCAGGGTCGCGAGGGCGGCCGAACCACAGCTGAAGTCATACTGCTGGCGCACCACCCCGTCCCAGCTGAGCTCGGCGAGACTCTTGGCCTCGACCTCGAAACTTCCGAAAGGGTTGGAGATGTGAACCGTTCCCGCCTCGGCAGACATGATGAGGCCCTTTCCCGTCGTCAACGCCAGGGCGACGCACAGAATAGAACCTTTCAGTACCTTGCGCATGATCACGGCCTCTGGACAACGAGCCATGTGGATGAAGACATCCGACTCTTGCATTTCGCGTTAGGGAGTGAGTGTCGTCCCCGTCACATATTTCGTTGTCATGGATTGGAGATGTAGACGCTGATGCCGACGGCATTGTTGATGGCATTCGCATTGCCGGTCACGTTATTGAAGATCCCGGTGCCGCTGTAATGCCCCATGGAGCCACTCTCGAAAGTAATATTCCCGGTCACCATATCGCCGTTGATCACCTGGAACCTCGACCCGGCGGTGATCGCCTCCATGTCCTGGACGCTCTGCACGTTGACGTTCTCGAGGTGCACGTTGACGCCATCGCGCCCGCGAGTCTGTTCCAGCGATGCCGTCGGCATGCTTTCCAGCGCGCCGAAGCCCTCGGTTCCCCGCTCCTCGGCTTGTGCACTCGACACCAGCCCGGCGGAGAGCGCCACGATGCCGGCCACGAGCCACTGGGTAGTTACTGATCTCATCATCGCCCTGCCTCCACTGACTGAATCCTGGCAGTGAAGGAACCGGCGGAGATCCTCTCCGCCAGTTCCGGTTGGGCAAGCGGGCCTCCTGCGAGGCCCGAGCCATCAGTTGCCGATACTCACGCCGCTGTGGGCGGAGATGCTGGTACCGGACAGCTGGGAGTTGTAGAAGCCGGTGGAGTTGTTCATGTTGGCCACGCCACCATAAACACCGCCGGCCGCCACGGAGATGCTGGCCGCGCCGGTACGCAGCACCGCTGCAGCACCGTTGCCTCCATTGCCTCCGTTGCCTCCGTTGGCCCCGGTGGCATAGGCCGCACCGGCGACACCCTGGCCGCCGCCGCCGCCGCCGCCATAGCCGGCCGCACCGTTGCCTGCCACCGCACCGGCCCAGCCAGCGCCGGTTCCGTCACCGGCCGTCCCGGTGCCGGTGCCGGTTCCGGTGCCGGTGCCTGCACCGCCATTACCCGCAGCAGAGGCGGCCGTTGAGCCTGACTGGGAGCCGGCGGTCTGGTCGCCATCCATGCCGGCGCCGACGCCAGCGCCGTTGCCTTCACCCAGGCCGAGCAGCTTGCCGAGCCCAATCCCGGTCCCGGTGCCAGTGCCAGTGCCCTCGTTATCCCCACTGTCGTGATTGCCAGCCAGGGCACCGGAGGCGCTGAGCGCACCGGAGGCGGAGCTGCCGCCCTTGCCCGCGCCGAGGCCGACGCCGGCACCGGTGCCATCACCACCCTTGCCGGCCCCCAGCCCGACGGCGCCGGCGTCGCCGCCGTGCCCGCCATCGCCCTTGCCGCCATCGCCACCGAGGCCGACGCCGACGCTGACGGCCGCATTCAGGCCACCGTTGCCACCGTGGGCGCCATTGCCACCGTCACCGCCGATGACCTTGATGCCGCCGCCGATGACCACTGAGCTCATCTTCTGCGACGACAGCACGGTGATGTCGGTGCTGGTGTGAGTGTTGTAGGAGTTGCTCATGGCCCAGGCGTCGCCGCCCCGACCGGTCGCCCCACCGTTGCCCCCGGAACCCAGCCCCAGGCCTTGGCCGGCGCCGCCGGTAGCATCGCCACCCATATTGTCTTCGGTTACTCCCCCGCCATGGCCACGCTTGTGGGGATAACCGCCACCCCCACCGACATCGCCGCCGTTGGCATTGCCGCCGACGCCCAGGCCGGCACCGAAGCCGCTGCCGCCATTGGCGTTTCCGCTGGAGCCACCGATTGCCAGGGCGTTGTCGTCGAGCCCATTGGCCTGGGCGGTGGAAATTGCCATGACCAGTGCCAGCAGGGATGTACCCGCAATTGCATAAGCTTTCATGATCACACTCCCGTTCAGTTTCGGCTGAATCCCTTTCGTCCTGCCGGACGATCCACAGATCGATACCGGCGTCGGTTCTCTCTGCCTGCTCAGCCGAAGGTCTGTCTTGAGCCCTCGAAGATCCCGCTGCAGGCACGTAACACAGAGCACGCGCCGTGCCAGTTTTTGTTAACTGGCTGATATTTAAATAATAATTACCAAATAATGGGATAGAACCGGGGGCAACGACCGGGGAGAGGGGGAGGATCGACCTGACGAGTGTTAGCCAGATGAAACAGCGGAGCGACTGACTAGGCCCAGATCGGCCTTAAACCAGTTAACAAACAATGGATTAACTTATTGATACAATCAGGAAACAAAGTCGTTGCAGTCTTGACACCGATCTCGACTTTTCCATCGAGCCGATAATTATCAATGAGTTACATTGTTTCTGGGGATGTCGACTCGGGGCAGGAAATGACAAGTAGATGGAACACCGGCCTCGGCGGAAGGGGGAAGGGGGAAGGGGGAAGGCCAGGCCGTTCCCCCTTGCCCTTCACGTCCAGTGCATATGCTCCTGGATCAGTCCGGCCAGCGTCTCCGCGGCATTGTCCGCGGTGGTGTCCAGGCGCACGAGATGAAAGCGCTCCTCGTCGGAGAACGGCTCGAAGGCCTCGAGCTGGCGCGACAACACGGCGAGCCCGTCCTCCGCCCGCACGCCCTGGCGCTTGGCACGCTTGGTGATGCGTCGCTCCAGGGTGGCCCGGTCGGCCTCGAAGCTGACCAGCAGCACCGGCAGGCCACGACTCTCGGCCTGGTGCCTCAGCCAGTCACGCTGCGCCAGGGTCAGGCAGGTCGCGTCCACGCAGGCGGGCAGGCCGGCATCCAGCAAGCTGCCCGCACACTGGGCGAGCCGATGGTAGGTCTTGCGGGTCGCCACTTCGGTAAAGATATCCACAGCCGTCTCGGCCGTGCCGGGCTGTGGATATAGTCCATGCTGGCGACGCCGCTCGACGTCGGAACCGATGCGCACGGCCCCCAGGCGGGTCACCAGGTTGCGGGTAAAACGACTCTTCCCGCTGCCCGAGACACCGACGCCGATCACCAGGGGCGGAAAGCGAAACTCGGCGTGGCGTTCGGCGAGTTCCAGGTACCGACGGCAAGCGCTCATGGTTTCCGCGCGCAGGGCAGGGCGCTCATCGTCCCCCACCGCCGCCTCGAGGCGGCGCAGGGTACGACGCGCGCCGGCCAGGCACTCCAGCACCCGGAACACCGACAGCAGGCGGGCGGCCTGGTAGTCGCCGCTGACGCGCAGGTAGAGATCCAGGGCCTGGTGGGCGAGACGAGGCTCGTCGCGGACCTCGAGCCCCACCAGCAACGAGGCCAGATCCGCCACGGGGTCCTGCTCGACCTCGGCGCCGAATCCCTCGAGATCACGATCGATGGCGTTGGCCATCAGGATCCGGCCCTCGGCCAGCAGGCGGCTGTCCGAATGCGCGCAGGCCCAACTGCGCGGCAGCCGGCGCTCCCCACGGCTCTCCAGCAACGGGGCCAGCCGTGCGAGGTTTTCTTCCAGCCAGCGGGCGAGCGCCTGCAGGCGTTGCCGATCCTCGTCACCGCTCATCAGCGACGTCAGGGCCTGCACCTCGTCGCTCACCCTGCGCTGCAGCGCTTGCCGAAGAATCTCGGACTCCGGCTGGCCGGCCGCCTGCTCGACCTGCCAGGCCCCGAGTGCCTCGACCAGCGTCTCGAGCCCGACATCGCGGCTCGAGTTTCCGGGGGCA
The DNA here is from genome assembly GCF_056159885.1 of Halomonas sp. ABH4_019. Taxonomy (NCBI): domain Bacteria; kingdom Pseudomonadati; phylum Pseudomonadota; class Gammaproteobacteria; order Oceanospirillales; family Halomonadaceae; genus Halomonas; species Halomonas sp. ABH4_019. Next base: position 1,029,392 of record NZ_JBSWWC010000002.1, on the reverse strand, counting down.
TGTCGCTGATTCATCGTTCGTCTCCTTTACACGGCCATGGCGCTACCCTCAGGGCTGGCGCATCGCGGCGAAGGCGGACTCGGCCGCGTCCAGGGTCAGCTGGATGTCCTCGGGGGCATGGGCACTGGACATGAAGCCCGCCTCGAAGGCCGAGGGTGCCATATAGACGCCATGCTCGAGCATGGCGGCGAAGAAGCGGCGGAAGGCATCCCCGTCGCAGGCGGTGGCCTGGGCGAAGTTGTCGACCCGGCTCTGGCCGGTGAAGAAAACCCCGAACATGCCGCCGGCGCGCTGGGTGATCATGTCGATGCCGGCGGCATCGGCCCGCTCCTGGAGGCCGTGGCACAGGGTCTCGACCCGCTGGGCCAGGGCGTCGTGGAAGCCCGGCTCGCGCAGCTTGGTGAGCAGGGCGATGCCGGCCGCCATGGCCAGCGGGTTCCCCGCCAGGGTGCCGGCCTGATAGACGGGGCCCAGCGGCGAGATGTTCTCCATGATGCCGCGGCGCCCGCCGAAGGCCCCCACCGGCATGCCGCCGCCTACGATCTTGCCCAGGCAGGTCAGGTCCGGCTCGACCCCGTAGTGGGCCTGGGCACCGCCCATCGCTACCCGGAAGCCGGTCATCACCTCATCGAAGATCAGCACGCTCTCGTGGCGATCGCAGACCCGCCGCAGGGTCTCGAGGAAACCCGGCTGAGGCGGAATGCAGTTCATGTTGCCCGCCACCGGCTCGACGATGATGCAGGCCACCTGGTCGCCGATCTCCTCGAAGCACTGCTCTACCGCGTCCGCGTCGTTGTAGGACAGGGTCACGGTATGCTCGGCCAGGGAGGCCGGCACGCCGGGAGAACTAGGTTCGCCGTGGGTCAGGGCCCCCGAGCCGGCCTTGACCAGCAGGGAATCGGAGTGGCCGTGATAGTTGCCCTCGAACTTGACGATCTTGTCACGGCCGGTATAGCCCCGCGCCAGGCGGATCGCCGACATGGTGGCCTCGGTGCCGGAGTTGACCATCCGCACCATCTCGATGCTGGGGATCATCTCGCAGATCAGGTCGGCCATGGTGGTCTCGATGGCCGTCGGGGTGCCGAAGGACAGACCGTTGTCGAGCCGCTCGCGGACCGCCGCCAGCACCTCGGGGTCGGCATGACCGGTGATCATCGGACCCCAGGAACCGACGTAATCCACATAGCGCTGGCCCTCCACGTCGAACAGGTAGGCGCCCTGGGCCCGCTCCATGAACACCGGCGGTCGCTCGAGCCCCTTGAAGGCACGCACCGGCGAATTGACCCCGCCGGGAATGTGTCGACAGGCCCGTTCGAAGAGCTGGGCGGATGTGGTCATGTCAACCTCGTCTGCTGTTGAAAGTAAGCGGCAAATCTTGCCGGAGCCCCGTCACGCGGGCCTGCGGCCTGTGGATAATTCTCTGGATAAACTCTTGGCGAGCGGTGATCCCCCGGTGAATGTCGTCAAACGCCGTCGAAGCTCCGCCTCCGATGAGCCTCATTCTCGATGCTGAGCCCGAGGATGACCAGCCCGAATGGGCGAGCGGCGTGTCGAGCCGGGACGCCGCGGCGCGACGCCGGAGGGCGCGCGTCACCCGTATCGCTCGAATGACGGGGCCGGCAGCCGCCACAGGCGCCGCGGCAGGCGCTGGCCGTCGGCAGGGTGCCAGCCGTGGGCCAGGGTCTCCCAGGTGAAGGCCTGGGCCTGCTCGCAGGCCGTCACCAGGCTCTCGCCCCGGGCCAGCCGAGCGGCCAGGGCGGAGGCCAGGGTGCAGCCGGAGCCGTGGAACTGCCCGGCCAGCCGCGGCCAGCACCACTGGCGGTCGCCATCCGGCACGTGCAGGGTATGCCGCACCTTGTCCTCGGGTACCCGCTGCTCCGGGTCATCGGTGCCGGTGACCAGCACCGCCTGGCAGCCCAGATGCATCAGCTCGACGGCACGCTGGGTGTCGTCCCGGCAGGCCGGCCCGGCCAGCCGGGCGAGTTCCCGGCGATTGGGCGTCAGAATATCCACCAGGGGAAGCAGGCGCCTGCGGAAGGCCTCCTCCAGGGCGGGGGTGGACAACGCCTTTCCGCCGCCGGCCTTGAGCACCGGGTCGACCACCACCGGCACCCCGGGACGCCGGCGCAGGATCTCCACCACCGCGTCCAGGGCCGCCTCGGAGGCCACCAGGCCGATCTTGATGGCGGCGATCTCGATGTCCTCCAGCGCCGCCGCGGCCGCCCGGATCACCTCGGCCTCCACCGGCTGCACGGACCGGACGTCTCGGCAGGTCTGCACCGTCAGCGCCGTGGGGATGGTCAGCGCCCAGCCGCCGCAGGCGGCCACCGCCTCGCTGTCAGCCACCAGGCCGGCCCCGCCGGTGGGGTCGTGCCCCGCCAGCACCAGCACCGCCGGCAGGTGAGGTTGGGTTTCCACATCGGCCCCCATCAGAACGGTTTCAACACGGCGAGAAGCACGATCGCCAGCAGGGCGAACACGGGCAGCTCGTTGAAGATACGAAAGAAACGATGAGTGCGCGTGCAACGGTCGGCGGCGAACTGCTTCAAATAAATGAGGCAAACATGGTGATAGGCGACCAGTGCCGCCACCAGCGCCAGCTTGGCGTGCATCCAGCCCTGGGAGAGCCAGCCGGGGTTCAGCGCCAGCAGGCCGCCGCCCAGCACCAGCACGGCGATCATCGAGGGCGTCATGATGCCGCGATAGAGCTTGCGTTCCATGACGGCGAAATAGTCGCTGGCCTGACGCTCGCCGCGATCCCGGGCCATGGCGTGATAGACATACAGCCTTGGCAGGTAGAACAGGGCGGCGAACCAGGTCACCACGGCCACCAGGTGGAGGGCCTTGATCCAGAGGTACATATCGACTCCTCAGCCGGGGGGAACGTCGCTGTAGCGATAGTAACGCTCGATGGCGTCGCGGGTGATGATACCGGAAATCCGCCGCTGCTTCGGGCGATGGCCGTGTTCCACGTAGAGGGCGTCCGCATGCTTGGTGTTGAGCCGCGCGAAGGCCTCGGAAAGGGTCGCCTGGAGGTGGATCGGGGCCAGGTCGAGACGCTTGCCGGGGATCTCCAGCAGGTCGAGGCGGCCCTCCTTGTCGATCAGCTTGTCGTTGGCATCGTGCTCGAGCATCCAGCGCGCCAGGTCGGCGGCCTTGAGGGCCAGCGTCGGCTTGGCGTCGCTGGAACGCTCGATCACGATCCATTCAGGCTTGGCCTCGAGCAGCGCGCCGGCCTGGTCGAGGCTGATGCGGCGGCGGGTACGCACCAGGGCGCGCTCCATCACCGCCGGCACCGAGACCCGGCTGAGCGCCTGCATCAGCGGCTGCTGCAGGGGATGCAGGCCATGGCGGGTAACGCTGATGAAGAAGCCGTCGCAGCCGCACAGCTGGCGGGAGGTCAACCCCGCCACCACCACCGCCAGCATGCCCGGCAGGATCAGGTTGGGGTTGTGGGACAGCTCCAGCAGGGCCATCAGGGCGGCCAACGGCGCCTGCAGCACCGCGCCCATCATGGCGGCCATGCCCAGCATGGCGTAGACGGCGGGCCCCGCGGCGAGCTCGGGCATCAGCTGGGCGCCGAGCATGCCACACAGCGCCCCCGCGGCACCGCCCGCCACCAGCACCGGGCCGATGATGCTGACCGGAATGCCGCAGGCCACCGCGAAGGCGGTGAGCAACAGCTTGCCGATGGCCACCGCCAGCAGCACGTCCAGGCTCAGCGCTCCGCCGATGGTCATCCCCAGGGTGTCATAACCCATGCCCTGCACCTGGGGGTACCACCAGGCTGTGGCCCCCACCAGGGCGCCGGCCACGGCGAAACGGACCGCGAAGGGCAGGCGCTTGAGCTGCCCTCCGGCGCGCGCCACCCGCACGAAGGCACCGGCCAGCAGCCCGATGCCCAGGGCACTGAGCACGATCCACGGCAGGTTGAACAGCGAGCCCAGGGCGATACCGGACTCCTCGAAGGGACGCTCGAAGCCGAACACCGCCTGGGACACCACGGCCCCCATGGTCGAGGCCAGGATCACCGGCATGAAGCCGGTGATGGTGTATTCCATCAGCACTACTTCCATGGCGAAGATGACACCGGCGATGGGGGTATTGAAGGACGCCGAGATCCCCGCCGCGGTGCCGCAGGCCACCAGCACGCGCAGGCTGTTGTGGGGCAGACGCAGGCGCTGGCCGAGCCCGCTGCAGGCCGCCGCGCCCAGGTGGATGGCCGGGCCCTCGCGCCCGGCAGAGAGGCCGCCGAGCACCGAGATCAGGCCCACCCACCACTGGGTGAACCAGTTGCGCATCGGGAAACGCCCCTGGTGGTAGGTCAGCCGCTCGATGACATGCGCCACGCCGATCTGGCGTCCCGCGGGGGGCAGCCACCAGAGCCAGACGCCGATCAACGTCACCGCCAGCAGCGGCAATAGCGCCCGGGTCGCCGGCGCCAGCCCCTCGAAGGCCTCGGGATCGCCATAGGGCAGGAACAGCGCGGCGCCGAGGATGAGCAGCAGGCGAAAGATCACCATCAGCCCGCCGGTGATCAGCCCCGACACCACGCCCAGCACGCAGAGCTGAGGCAAGGCATCCACGCTGGCCAGTCGCTGGCGGAAACGTTCCAGAGTGAAGCGGGATAGCGAGAGACGCGGCAAGGTGACCTTCCTGTTCGATCCGGCTCCCCTCCGAATCCCGGTGCCTGCCGAACCGGAGCCACGCCAAAGGGTCGCTCGGTCACTCCCGACAGGCTCCTAGGTGGGAGCCCTCTCCCTTGTGTATCATATCCGTACACAGAGGTCCCAGCGTCCACCAGTGAGGAGTCCATCGTGATCAAGGTCGGAATCGTCGGCGGCACCGGCTATACCGGGGTCGAACTGCTCAGGTTGCTGGCCCGCCACCCGGAGGTGCGCGTCGAGGCCATCACCTCGCGCAGCGAGGCCGGGCTGGGGGTCAGCGAACTCTACCCCAACCTGCGCGGCCACTACGACGAGCTGCGCTTCAGCGAGCCCGACCCGGCGCGGCTGGCGGCCTGCGATGCGGTGTTCTTCGCCACGCCCCACGGGGTGGCCCACGCCCTGGCCTTTGATCTGCTCGAGCGCGGCACCCGGGTGATCGACCTGTCGGCGGACTTCCGCCTGCGCGACGCCGCCGAGTGGGAGCGCTGGTACGGCCAGCCCCACGGCGCACCCGAGCTGCTTGATGACGCCGTCTACGGCCTGCCCGAGGTCAATCGCGAGCGCATCCGCCAGGCGCGCCTGATCGCCGTGCCCGGCTGTTACCCCACCGCGGTACAGCTCGGCCTGCTGCCGCTGCTGGAAGCCGGATTGATCGATGTCGATCAGGTGATCGCCGACTGCAAGTCCGGCGTCACCGGCGCCGGACGCGGGGCCAAGGTGCCCTCGCTGCTGGCGGAGGCTAGCGAATCCATGAAGGCCTACGGCGCCTCGGGCCACCGCCACCTGCCCGAGATCCGCCAGGGCCTCGGCGACGCCGCGAACGGCCCGGTGGGGCTGACCTTCGTGCCCCACCTGACGCCGATGATCCGCGGCATCCACGCCACTCTCTACGGGCGCCTCACCGGCGATGCGGGCGATCTTCAGGCGCTGTTCGAGCAGCGCTTCGCCGACGAGCCCTTCGTCGACGTGATGCCGGCGGGCAGCCACCCCGAGACCCGCAGCGTCAAGGGCGCCAACGTCTGCCGCCTGGCCGTCCATCGCCCCGGCGACGGCGACACCGTGGTGGTGCTGTCGGTGATCGACAACCTGGTCAAGGGTGCCTCCGGCCAGGCCGTGCACAACCTCAACCTGATGTTCGGCCTCGACGAGAACGCCGGCCTCGACGCCCCGGCGATGATGCCCTGACATCCTCCGCATGCAGGGCAATCGCAGCTAGGTCTGGCGAGGGGCGCCGGGGATAGGTCGAAGAGGGGGTTTTTGGCCATGGATGGCCAAAGTAGCGCCCAGGGAGGGGTTCATAGCGCCCCTCTGAGACCTGTCGCCGGATCAGGCCCGAGCGGGAGCGATAACTGCGATAGCCCTGCTCCACCTCTAATAGTTGACCCTTTTGCTAAGGGTTATGGATAATCGTACCCCTGCACGACATTCACCGAATTCCGGGGAGGTCACCCATGAGCGGTGCCGCATCCTTCGTTCCCACCCCCCTGCTGCTGTCCGACAGCGCCAGGAACCGGCTCCAGGGCCTGATCGCCGAGGAAGGCAAGCCCGACCTCAAGCTGCGGGTCTACGTGACCGGTGGCGGCTGTTCCGGCTTCCAGTACGGCTTCGACTTCGCCGAGGCGGTGGCCGAGGACGACACCCTGGTCGAGTTCGGCGAGGTCGCGCTGGTGGTCGACCCGCTCTCCTACCAGTACCTGGTGGGCTCCACCGTGGACTACGAGGAGGGGCTGGCCGGCGCCCGCTTCCTGATCCAGAACCCCAACGCCACCACCACTTGCGGCTGTGGCGCCTCCTTCATGGTCTGATCGCAAGCGTTGAGGCACACCCGAGCAGCGGCTTTTGTCGAGACTTGACGCTCTCACGACAACTCGCCATGGTTGATTAGGTACTCCAAAATAAATCATTCCATGGAGAGTCACATGAAGCGTCAATTGAAGGCGGCATCGCTGGCATCCAGCCTCGCCCTGGGTCTCGCCACCGCGGCCCACGCCCAGGACACCACCCTGGACGTCGTCACCGACCCGAGTTTCGTTCCGTTCGAGATGATGGACCAAGAGTCCGGCGAGATGGTCGGCTTCGACATGGACATCATCGCCGAGGTCGCCGAGCGCGCCGGGTTCGACTACAACCTGCGCACCATGGATTTCAACGGCATCATCCCCGCCGTCCAGACCGGTAACGTCGACATCGCCATCGCCGGCATCACCATCACCGACGAACGCGCCGAGATCGTCGACTTCTCCGATCCCTACTACGACAGCGGCCTGAAGCTGCTGGTCAACGCCGACGACGATAGCGTCCAGAGCGTCGAGGACCTGGAAGGCAAGAAGGTCGGCACCAAGATCGGTTCCACCAGCTACGACTTCCTCCAGGAGAACCTGGGCGAGTCCGCCGACATCACCCCCTATCCGGGCTCCAGCGACATGTACATGGCGCTGCTCGGCGGCAGTGTCGACGCCGTCTTCTACGACGCGCCCAACGTCGGCTACTTCTCCCAGACCCAGGGCGAGGGCCGGGCCAAGGTCGTGGGCCCGCTCTACGAGGGGCAACAGTACGGCATCGTGCTGGTCAAGGGCAGCGAGTGGGTCGAGCCCGTCAATGAGGCGCTGGCCTCCATGAAGGAAGACGGCACCTACGACGAGATCCACAGCAAGTGGTTCGGCAGCCCCAGCGGCGAATGATCCTCGCGCGAGGCTGAGCGGGGTCGGGTCCCATGGCCCGGCCCCGTTGCGTTTCGGCCCCCCGTTCACCCTTGCACCACTGACGGAGATCCTTCGTGGACGTCACCTTCCAATTCGACTGGCAGGCGGCCTTCGCCTCCATTCCCCACCTGCTGACGGGGATCCCCTACACCCTGCTGATCTCCTTCTCCGGCCTGGCCATCGGCTTTCTCATCGGCATCGTCTTCGGCCTGCTGCGCATCAGCCCAATGAAGTGGCTGAGATGGCCCGCCGTGGCCTACATCGAGATCTTCCGCGGTACCCCCGTGCTGGTCCAGGTGCTGTTCATCTTCTACGGCCTGCCGCAACTGCTCGGCGGCCCCATCAACGCCCTGGTGGCCGGCATCGCCGCCATCGCGGTCAACTCCGGCGCCTACATCTCGGAGATCGTGCGCGGTGGCGTGCAGTCCATCGAGCGCGGCCAGCGCGAGGCCGGGCTGTCGCTGGGCCTGTCACGGCGCCAGACCTTCCGCTACATCATCTGGCCCCAGTCCTTCCGGCGCATGATCCCGCCGCTCGGCAACCAGGGCATCATCAGCATCAAGGACACCTCGCTGTTCTCGGTGATCGGCGTGGGCGAGCTGGTGCGCCAGGGCCAGGTCTACATCGCCACCACCTTCAACGCCCTGGAGGTCTACCTGATGGTCGCCATGCTCTACCTGGTGGTCACCCTGTCGCTGTCGGTGGCGCTGCGCCTGCTGGAACGCAAGGGCCTGGTCGGACAATAAGGAATGCACGAGATGAACCCACAGACGTCCCAATCCGGCGGCGAGCCCATCGTGCGCCTGAACAAGCTCAACAAGTCCTTCGGCGACCTACACGTGCTCAAGGACATCGATCTCACGGTCACCCCCGGCGAGGTCGTGGTGATCATCGGCGCCAGCGGCTCCGGCAAGTCAACCCTGATCCGCTGCATCAACGGCCTGGAGGAATTCCAGCAGGGCGAGCTGGAGGTCGACGGCAACCCCCTGAAGCCCCATGGCAGGGCCACCAAGGCGCTGCAGAAGATCCGTACCGAGGTCGGCATGGTCTTCCAGCAGTTCAACCTCTTCCCCCACCTGAGCGTGCTGGACAACGTCACCCTGGCCCCCATGAAGGTCCGCGGGCTGAACCGCCAGGAGGCCACCGAGACCGCCGAGCGCCTGCTGGAACGGGTCGGCATCAGCGACCAGGCCGCCAAGTATCCCACCCAGCTCTCCGGCGGCCAGCAGCAGCGCGTGGCGCTGGCCCGGGCGCTGGCCATGGAGCCCCGGCTGATGCTGTTCGACGAACCGACCTCGGCACTGGACCCGGAGATGATCGGCGAGGTACTGGATGCCATGCGCGAGCTCGCCAACGAGGGCATGACCATGCTGATCGTGACCCACGAGATGGGCTTCGCCCGCGAAGTCGCCGACCGGGTGATCTTCATCCACAAAGGCGAGATCGCCGAAGAGGGGCCGCCGGAGACGATCTTCGATTCCCCCCGGGCCGAGCCCACTCGCAACTTCCTGTCACGGGTGCTCAAGCACTGACCCTATGACGAATGGCCGCCAATGGCCGCCTGACCCAGGCCCTGTCGTTATCGACAGGGCCTTTTTTTAGCCTGTGGACAAGAAATTTCGGCATTCGCCGGCGAGCCGTGTCTTGGCGGGCCTCGGGGCGATTCGGCAGGGTTGTTCACAGCCGCGGTGACAAGCCAGGTAGAGACGAGTGGACAAGCCGTGTGTCGCTGCGCCTGTGGGTAACCCGCGCTTTCCTCCACAGGCCCCGAACATGCCGTCCGCAGCTCGCCCGCCGCTTTTCCTTCCAGGGGTCAACAGTGCAACATGTTGATAAATAATGACTAAAAACAGTTATCCACGAGAAATGTCCACACCAGTAATCACTACCACAACAGAACTTCTCTTTATCTATTGGTTTATTGATTTAGGTAAGTGAGGGGATGACGAGCTCGCGGCTTCGCGGGTGTGGAAAACCCTGACGATTACCCACAAGGGGGTTATACTGGCGGGCTGATTCCATACCCTGATCCGCAACATTCGGCGCGACGGCGCCGATCGAGGTGAACCTTGGAGTACCCCGACCGCTTCGACGTCATCGTCATCGGCGGTGGTCATGCCGGGACCGAAGCCGCCCTGGCCTCGGCCCGCATGGGCTGCCGGACCCTGCTGCTGACCCACAACATCGAGACCCTGGGCCAGATGTCCTGCAATCCCGCCATCGGCGGGATCGGCAAGAGTCATCTGGTCAAGGAGATCGATGCGCTCGGCGGCGCCATGGGGCTGGCCACCGATCTGGGCGGCATCCAGTTCCGGGTACTCAACGCCCGCAAGGGCCCCGCGGTGCGGGCCACCCGGGCTCAGGCCGACCGCGTGCGCTACAAGGCCGCCATCCGTGGCATGCTGGAGAACCAACCCCACCTGGAGATCTTCCAGCAGGCCGCCGGCGACCTGATCGTCGACGGTGACACCGTGCGTGGCGTGGTCACCGAGACCGGCGTGCGCTTCATGGCCGAGACCGTGGTGTTATGCACAGGCACCTTCCTCGGCGGGGTTATCCACATCGGGCTGGACAACAGCCGCGGTGGGCGCGCCGGTGATCCGCCCTCCAACGCCCTGGCCGAGCGCCTGCGCGCGCTGCCGTTCCGGGTCGACCGGTTGAAGACCGGCACCCCACCGCGCCTCGACGCCAAGAGCGTGGATTTCTCGCAGCTCGAGGAGCAGCCGGGCGATGCCCCGACCCCGGTGATGTCCTACCTCGGCCGCCGCGACATGCACCCGCGTCAGGTCAGCTGCCATATCGCCCACACCAGCGAGCGCAGCCACGAGATCATCCGCGCCAACCTGGACCGCTCGCCGATGTTCTCCGGGACGATCGAGGGCGTGGGGCCGCGCTACTGCCCGTCCATCGAGGACAAGGTGCACCGCTTCGCCGACAAGGCCAGCCACCAGATCTTCATCGAACCGGAAGGCTTGGATACCCACGAGCTCTACCCCAACGGCATCTCCACGTCGCTGCCGTTCGATGTCCAGCTCCAGGTGGTGCGCTCGATCAAGGGGCTGGAGAACGCCCATATCACCCGGCCCGGCTATGCCATCGAGTACGACTTCTTCGATCCTCGCGATCTCAAGCACTCGCTGGAGACGAAATTCGTCCACAACCTGTATTTCGCCGGCCAGATCAACGGCACCACCGGCTACGAGGAAGCCGGCGCCCAGGGGCTGCTGGCCGGGCTCAACGCCGCCCGTCGCGCCCGCGGCCTCGAGGCCTGGTGGCCGCGCCGCGACGAGGCCTACCTCGGTGTGCTGGTGGACGACCTGATCACCCTGGGCACCAAGGAGCCTTACCGGATGTTCACCTCGCGGGCCGAATACCGGCTGCTGCTGCGCGAGGACAACGCCGACCTGCGCCTCACCGAAGCGGGGCGCGGCCTGGGACTGGTAAACGAGGATCGCTGGGCCGCCTTCAGCGCCAAGCGCGAGGCCATCGAGGCCGAGAGCGCCCGGCTCAAGGCCGGCTGGGTGCAGCCTGGCACCGCGGCGGCCGAGGCGGTGGCCGAGAAGACCGGTCAGCCGCTGTCCCGGGAATACAACCTGCTGGACCTGCTCAAGCGGCCTGAGCTGGGCTATGGCGACGTGGCCGGCCTGGTCGGCGAGCCCGTCGACGACGATCGCGTCGCCGAACAGGTGCAGATCCAGGTCAAGTACCAGGGCTACATCGACCGCCAGCAGGACGAGATCGACAAGCTGAAGCGCCACGAAGCCACCCGGTTGCCCGACGATCTGGACTACGAGCGCGTCGAGGGGCTGTCCAACGAGATTCGCCAGAAGCTCGCCGAGGCCCGTCCGGAGACTCTGGCCCAGGCCTCGCGCATCTCCGGGGTCACCCCGGCGGCGGTCTCGATCCTGCTGATTCACCTCAAGAAGCGACGCCTGCTGGACGACAGCCGAGTGGCTCACGGATGACCCTGAACGACACGACCCTCAGAGACCGCCTCGAACGCGGCCTGGCCGAGCTCGGCCAGGACGTGCCGGCCAAGCGCCGCGAACGGCTGCTGGCCCTGGTGGGCCTGTTGCACAAGTGGAACCGCGCCTATAACCTCACCGCGGTACGCGATCCTGCGGAGATGGTCGCCCGGCATGTGCTCGACAGCGCCGCCGTGCTGCCCTTCGTGAAGGGTCCGAGCCTGCTCGACGTGGGCGCCGGCCCGGGGCTGCCGGGCCTGGTGCTGGCGATCCTGGCGCCCGAGCTGGACGTCACCCTGCTCGACAGCAACGGCAAGAAGGTGCGCTTCCAGCGCCAGGCGGTGATGGAGCTGGGCCTCGAGCGTGTTACCCCGGTCCAGGCCAGGGTGGAGGCCTTCGAGCCCCCGGCCGACGGCTTCGACCAGGTGATCTCGCGGGCCTTCGCCAGCCTCGAGGACTTCATCGCCCTGAGCCGAGCCCTGCCCGGCGAGGGCGGGCAGTGGCTGGCCATGAAGGGGCCGGCCGTGGAGGACGAGCTCGCCGGCCTGCCGGTGGGGATCGCGGCGGTGGCCTGCCACACGCTCAGGGTGCCGTTCTCGGACGGCGACCGCCGCCTGGTGATCCTCGAGCGCACGCCCGGGCCGCGCTGAGACGGGTTGCGCCCGCTGCCCTGTACCCAGTCTCCCAACGCAAGGATGTCGCCGTGACCAAGATTATCGCCTTGACCAACCAGAAGGGGGGCGTGGGCAAGACCACCACCGCCGTCAACCTGGCCGCGAGCCTGGCCGCGCTCGACCGTCGCGTGCTGCTGGTCGACCTGGACCCCCAGGGCCATGCCACCATGGGCAGCGGCGTCGACAAGCACGAGCTCGACGGCAGCGTGCTCGACGTGGTGCTCGGCGAGCGCCGCCCCAGCGAGGTGATCCTCGACTGCCCCGAGGCGGGCTATGCGCTGCTGCCGGGCAACGGCGACCTGACCGCTGCCGAGGTCGAGCTGCTCGACCGCGACGAGGGACGCGAGCAGAGCCTGGTCAAGGCGCTGGGCGAGGTGGCCGGCGAGTACGACGTGGTGCTGATCGATTGCCCACCGTCGCTCAACATGCTGACCGTCAACGGCCTGACCGCCGCCCACGGCGTGCTGATCCCGCTGCAGTGCGAGTTCTATGCCCTGGAGGGCCTGTCGGCGCTGCTCGACACCGTCGAGCAGATCAAGGACAGTGTGAACCCGAGTCTCGAGATCTTCGGCATCCTGCGCACCATGTTCGACTCGCGCAACAGCCTGACCCGGGACGTCAGCAAGCAGCTGCGCGACTACTTCGGCGACGCCCTGCTGAAGACCACCATCCCCCGCAACGTGCGCGTCGCCGAGGCCCCCAGCCATGGCCTGCCGGTCACCAAGTACGCGCGCTTCTCGCGGGGCAGCCAGGCCCACCGGGTACTGGCCAAGGAACTGATTCGCCGCCTGTCGTTGTAGTCCGCGCCGCCCCGGCGTGACCACTAGTGAGGGAAAGTCGATGACGCGCAAACAACGCCCCCTGGGACGCGGCCTGGACGCCCTGATCGGGGCCGGCGCCCGCCGCCGCGAGAGCCTGGACCTGCCGGGGGGAGAGGCTCCGCCGGAGGGTGGCCTCAACGGCGCCGAGCCCGTCAAGCCCGCCGCCGACGAGCGGCTCGAACGCCTGCCGCTGGGGCAGCTGAGCCGGGGGCGCTACCAGCCGCGCCGTGACATTCAGCCCGAGGCCCTCGAGGAACTGGCCGATTCGATCCGCGCACAAGGGGTCATGCAGCCGATCGTGGTGCGGCCGGTCGGCGACAAGCGTTACGAGATCATCGCCGGGGAGCGCCGCTGGCGGGCCGCCCAACTCGCCGAGCTCGACGTCATCCCGGCGGTGGTGCGCGAGGTCACCGACGAGGTCGCCCTGGCCCTGGCGCTGATCGAGAACATCCAGCGCGAGAACCTCAACCCCATCGAGGAAGCGCTGGCGCTCAAGCGCCTGCTCGACGAGTTCGAGCTGACCCAGCAGCAGGCCGCCGACGCGGTGGGTCGCTCCCGGGCCCAGGTGGCCAACCTGCTGCGGCTGCTGGCGCTGGATCCCGAGGTACAGACCCTGCTCGAGCGCGGCGACCTGGACATGGGGCATGCCCGCGCCCTGCTCGTCCTGGCCGGGCCCAAGCAGCGCCAGGCCGCCCACGAGGTGGTCAACAAGGACCTCACGGTACGGGCCACCGAGGCGCTGGTGAAGCAGCTCGCCAAGGGCGAGCCGAAGCCGGCGGACAAGCCGGCTCCGAGCCCCGACGTGGCACGCCTGGAAACACGCCTGGCCGACCTGCTGGGGGCTCCGGTGAAGATCCAGCACGGCCGCGGCGGCAAGGGCAGGGTGACGATTCGCTACGCCAGCCTGGACGAGCTGGACGGCATTCTCGGCCATATTCGTTGAGGCAGAGGGAGGGGATTGAGTTTAGGCTGCTAAGCGATCTGCCGAAAATGTCTCGACTTTTAGTCGTAAGCTGGCGGGATATCGCGCGAAATTGCCCCGTGATCGGTTGAAGCCGTCGTGGGGCTTCCCTATAATCCCGCCGGGCCCGCCGCTGGTATCGGTGGTCATCGACCCGAGCACGGCCGGAAAGCGGAGGTTCCACCATGGCAGCCAGGTACAGACGCTCCATCCTGGTCTGGCTGGTGGCGGTGGAAATCCCGATGCTGGGTGTGCTGGCGGGCCTCGGTGCTGTGGGGGGCGGTCTCGATGATGCGCTCTCGATCCTGTCAGGCGGTGGCGTGGCGTTGATCGCCAACCTCCATTTTGCCTGGGTCGCTTTTCGGCATCGTGGAGGGCGTTACGCCCGACAGATGGTCAACGGCCTCTACCGTGCGGAGGCCGGAAAGTTTGGTTTGACGGTGGCTCTCTTCACCCTGGTGTTCGTCGCAGTGCCCCCCTCAAATCATGCTTTATTCTTTGGCGCTTATGTGGTGATGCTGTTCGTTCACTGGCTGGCCGCCTGGCTGGGCACGCGACCATTACCCCACTGAAATCGAGGCAGCTCATGGCAGGCAACAACCCGACTCCCGTGGAGTATATCCAGCACCATCTGCAGAACCTGACATACGGCTACCACCCCGAGAATGGTTGGTCCATCGCCCACTCCGCCGGCGAGGCCCAGGAAATGGGCTTCTGGGCGATCCACCTGGATACCATGGGCTGGTCGCTGGCCATGGGGGCGTTGTTCATCTGGCTGTTCCGCAAGGTCGGCAAGGCGGCCACCACCGGCGTGCCCGGCAAGCTCCAGAATGCCATCGAGATGATCTTCGAGTTCATCGAAGGCACCGTGCGTGGTGCCTTCAAGGGCAAGAATCCCCTGATCGCCCCGATCGCGCTGACGCTGTTCGTGTGGATCTTCCTGATGAACCTGCTCAAGCTGGTGCCGGTCGATTTCGCCCCCGCCCTGTTCGCCCGTTTCGGGGTCGAATACATGAAGATGGTGCCGACCACCGACCCCAATGCCACCCTGGGCATGGCGCTGGGCGTGTTCTGCCTGATCATCTACTACAGCATCAAGGTCAAGGGCGTGGGCGGCTTCGCCAAGGAGCTGTCGCTGACCCCCTTCAACCATTGGTTGCTGATCCCCTTCAACCTGGTGATGGAAGTCATCGGCCTGCTCGTCAAGCCGCTCAGCCTCGGCCTGCGACTCTTCGGCAACATGTTCGCCGGTGAGGTGATCTTCATCCTCATTGCCCTGCTGCCGTTCTGGATTTCCTGGACCCTCAACGTGCCCTGGGCCATCTTCCATATCCTGGTCATCACCTTGCAGGCGTTCATCTTCACCGTCCTGACGGTGGTCTACCTGAACGCGGCCCACGAGCATCACTGAATCGCGTAATACCCGATAAACCCTTGACCCTTAACCTCAACTCGATAGGAGTATCACCATGGAACTCGTCTACATCGCCGCCTCCCTCATGATCGGCCTGGGCGCTCTGGGTACTGGCATCGGCTTCGCTCTGCTGGGCGGCAAGCTGCTCGAAACCACCGCTCGTCAGCCGGAGCTGGGCAACCAGCTGCAGACCAAGACCTTCCTGATGGCCGGCCTGCTGGACGCCGTGCCGATGATCGGCGTCGGTATCGCGATGTACCTGATCTTCGTTGTTGCCGGCTAACGAGTCGCATACCGAGCGCGCCGCGCTCGGTTTGCTTGTTTCCGGTCGCCACGAATCTGTCAGAGGTACGCCCCTGTGAATATCAACATGACGCTTATCGGACAGATGATCGCCTTCGCGATTTTCGTCTGGTTTTGCATAAAGTACGTGTGGCCGCCGATCAGCAATGCGCTCCATGAGCGTCAGAAGAAGATCGCCGATGGTCTGGATGCCGCCAGCCGCGCTTCACGCGACCTCGAACTGGCCGAACAGCAGGCCAGCGAGACGCTGCGCGAGAGCAAGGAACAGGCGGCCGAAATCCTGGAGCAGGCCCACAAGCGGTCCAGCCAGATGGTCGACGAGGCGCGTGAGCAGGCTCGCCAGGAAGGTGAGCGCATGATCGCTCAAGCCAAGTCCGAGATCGATCAGGAAGTGAACCGCGCGAAGGATGAGCTGCGCGGCCAGGTCTCGCGGCTCGCCATCGTCGGTGCGGAGCGGGTTCTGGAATCCTCCATCGACGAGAAGCGGCACGCAGAGCTCGTCGACAAACTCGCCGCTGAGCTTTGAGGAGGTGACCCATGGCGGAACTGTCTACCGTCGCTCGCCCCTACGCCAAGGCGGCTTTCGAACACGCCGTTGAACGCAAGGCGCTCGAGGACTGGTCCGGCATGCTCACCACCGTGGCGCGTGTCGTCGAGGATGACGACATGCGCCATCGAGTGCTGGGCAACCCGCGGCTCTCCGCGGCACAGCGAGTGGAGGCCCTGGTCGACATCTGCGGCGATGCCGTGAACGACGAGGTGAGCAACTTCCTGCGCCTGGTGGGTCTCAAGGGCCGCCTGATGGCCCTGCCGGCCATCGCCGAGCAGTTCGCACTGCTCAAGGCCCAGCAGGAGGCGCGGATGGACGTCGATATCGTCTCCGCCTTCCCGCTGGACGACGCGCAGCAGGACAAGCTCGCGAGTGCACTGGCCAAGCGTCTGAACCGCGAAATCTCCATTACCACTCAGGTGGATAAGAGCCTCCTGGGAGGCGTGATCCTGCGCGCCGGCGACACCGTCATCGACGGTTCGGTGCGTGGTCGACTCAACCGCCTCCACGAGGCCCTTTCCGTCTGAGCCTGAGGGACATGGCATGCAGCAACTGAATCCTTCCGAGATCAGCGACATCATCAAGCAGCGTATCGAGAAGCTGGATGTCGCATCCGAAGCCCGCAACCAGGGCACCATCGTCAGCGTGTCTGACGGTATCGTGCAGATCCACGGCCTCACCGACGCGATGTTCGGCGAGATGATCGAGTTCCCGGGCGGCATCTTCGGCATGACGCTCAACCTCGAGCGCGACAACGTCGGCGCCGTGGTGCTGGGCGACTACCTGAAGCTCGAAGAGGGCATGACCGCCCAGTGTACCGGCCGCATCCTCGAGGTGCCGGTGGGCCCCGAGCTGCGCGGTCGCGTGGTCGACGCCCTGGGTAACCCGATCGATGGCAAGGGCGATCTCGGCACCAGCCAGACCGACGCGGTGGAGAAGGTCGCCCCCGGCGTCATCACCCGTCAGTCCGTCGATCAGCCGATCCAGACCGGCTTCAAGTCCATCGACGCCATGGTGCCGATCGGCCGCGGCCAGCGTGAGCTGATCATCGGCGACCGCCAGATCGGCAAGACCGCGATCGCCGTCGACGCCATCATCAACCAGAAGGGCACCGGCGTCACCTGTGTCTACGTGGCCATCGGTCAGAAGCAGTCGACCATCGCCAACGTGGTGCGCAAGCTGGAAGAGCACGGCGCCATGGAGCACACCATCGTGGTCGCCGCCGGCGCCGCCGACCCGGCCCCGATGCAGTTCCTGGCCGCCTACGCCGGTTGCACCATGGGCGAGTACTTCCGCGACCGCGGCGAAGACGCCATGATCGTCTACGACGACCTGTCCAAGCAGGCCGTGGCCTATCGCCAGGTCTCCCTGCTGCTGCGTCGTCCGCCGGGCCGCGAAGCCTTCCCGGGTGACGTCTTCTACCTCCACTCGCGCCTGCTCGAGCGCGCCGCGCGCGTCAATGCCGACTACGTCGAGAAGTTCACCAACGGCGAAGTGAAGGGCAAGACCGGCTCGCTGACCGCGCTGCCGATCATCGAGACCCAGGGCGGCGACGTCTCCGCGTTCGTGCCGACCAACGTGATCTCGATCACCGACGGTCAGATCTTCCTCGAGACCGACCTGTTCAACGCGGGCGTGCGTCCGGCCATCAACGCCGGCCTCTCGGTATCCCGTGTCGGCGGCTCCGCTCAGACCAAGATCATCAAGAAGCTCGGCGGCAGCGTGCGCCTGGCCCTGGCCCAGTACCGCGAGCTGGCGGCCTTCGCCCAGTTCGCCTCCGACCTGGACGAGGCGACCCGCAAGCAGCTGGAGCACGGTCAGCGCGTCACCGAGCTGATGAAGCAGAACCAGTACGCGCCGATGTCCGTGGCGCAGATGGCCATCTCCCTGTACGCCGCCAACGAGGGCTACCTGGAAGACATCGAGGTCAACAAGGTGCTGGATTTCGAGCGTGCCCTGCAGGACTACATGAAGTCCGAGCACGCCGAGCTGCTCGACAAGATCAACGAGTCCGGCGACTACAGCGACGAGATCAAGAGCGGCCTGAAGGCCGGTCTCGACACGTTCAAGGCCACTCAGAGCTGGTGACCCCGTCGGCCCGCTCCCCCCGGGGAGCGGGCCCTGGAGCTTTCTGAGGGCCACGAACAAAGGTAGATCGCTATGGCAGCTGCAAAAGAGATACGCACCAAGATCGGCAGCATCAAGAACACGCAGAAGATCACCAGTGCCATGGAGATGGTCGCTGCGTCGAAGATGCGCAAGGCGCAGGACCGGATGAAGGCCAGCCAGCCCTACGCCCAGCAGATCCGCAAGGTGGTGGGCCACGTTGCCGACGCCAACCCCGAGTACAAGCATCCGTGGATGCTCGAGCGCGAGGTCAAGCGGGTCGGCTACATCGTGGTGTCCAGTGACCGCGGCCTGTGCGGCGGCTTGAACGTCAACATGTTCAAGGCCGTCGTCAAGGAAGCCGGGGCCTGGCACGACAACGGTGCCGAGCTGGATTTCTGCGCCCTGGGCAGCAAGGCCACCGGCTTCTTCCGCAAGTATGGCGGCAGCCTGGTCGCGGCCAAGAGCGGCCTGGGCGAGGCGCCGGAGGCCGATGACCTGATCGGCAGCGTGAAGGTGATGCTGGACGCCTACGACGAGGGCAAGCTGGATCGTCTGTACGTGGTGTACAACGAGTTCGTCAACACCATGACCCAGAAGCCGGTGATTCGCCAGTTGCTGCCCTTGTCGCCCGAGATGGGTGCCGACAACACGCAAGACGAAGAACACAAGCGTCCCGGAAGTTGGGACTACCTGTATGAGCCGGATGCCAAGGAGCTGCTGGATAGCCTGCTCGTGCGTTTCGTCGAGGCGCAGGTCTATCAGGCGGTGGTCGAGAACGTGGCCTGCGAGCAGGCCGCGCGGATGATCGCCATGAAGAGCGCCACCGACAATGCCGGCAATCTGATCGACGACCTGGAGCTGGTGTACAACAAGGCCCGTCAGGCGGCCATTACCCAGGAAATCTCCGAGATCGTCGGTGGCGCCGCCGCCGTATAACGCCGAGGGAGGGTGCGACCCTTCCGGCAACCGGGTTTCATTTGCAGGTATTTGAGAGGAACCAAGATGAGCGGACGTATCGTACAAATCATCGGCGCGGTGATTGACGTAGAGTTTCCGCGGGACGATGTGCCCAAGGTCTACGACGCGCTGAAGGTCTCCGAGCAGGAGACCGTTCTCGAGGTCCAGCAGCAGCTGGGCGACGGCGTCGTGCGTGCCATCGCCATGGGCTCCACCGAGGGGCTCAAGCGCGGCATGGACGTCACCAACACCGGCGCGGCCATCTCCGTGCCGGTCGGCAAGGCGACCCTGGGTCGCATCATGAACGTGCTGGGCGAGCCCATCGACGAGGCGGGCGAGATCGGCGAGGAAGAGCGCATGCCGATCCACCGCAAGGCCCCGGGCTATGCGGATCAGGCGGCCTCCGAGGAGCTGCTGGAGACCGGCATCAAGGTCATCGACCTGGTATGCCCCTTCGCCAAGGGCGGCAAGGTCGGCCTGTTCGGCGGCGCCGGCGTCGGCAAGACCGTCAACATGATGGAGCTGATCCGCAACATCGCCACCGAGCACAGCGGCTATTCCGTGTTCGCCGGTGTCGGCGAGCGGACCCGCGAGGGCAACGACTTCTACTACGAGATGGAAGAGTCCAACGTCCTCGACAAGGTCTCGCTGGTCTACGGCCAGATGAACGAGCCGCCCGGCAACCGCCTGCGTGTGGCCCTGACCGGCCTGACCATCGCCGAGAAGTTCCGCGATGAAGGCCGCGACGTGCTGCTGTTCGTCGACAACATCTACCGTTACACCCTGGCCGGCACCGAGGTCTCCGCTCTGCTGGGCCGCATGCCGTCCGCGGTGGGCTACCAGCCGACCCTGGCCGAGGAGATGGGCGTCCTGCAGGAGCGCATCACCTCCACCAAGACCGGCTCCATCACCTCCGTGCAGGCGGTGTACGTGCCCGCGGACGACCTGACCGACCCCTCCCCGGCGACCACCTTCGCGCACCTCGACGCCACCGTGGTACTGGCGCGCTCCATCGCCGAGCTGGGCATCTACCCGGCCATCGACCCGCTGGACTCCACCTCCCGTCAGCTGGATCCGCTGGTCGTCGGCGACGAGCACTACAAGACCGCTCGCGGCGTGCAGGGCGTGCTGCAGCGCTACAAGGAGCTCAAGGACATCATCGCCATCCTGGGCATGGACGAGCTGTCCGACGAGGACAAGCTGGCCGTGGCGCGGGCGCGTAAGATCCAGCGCTTCCTGTCGCAGCCGTTCTTCGTCGCCGAGGTGTTCACCGGGGCGCCCGGCAAGTACGTGTCGCTGAAGGAAACCATCCGTGGCTTCCAGGGCATCCTCGACGGCGAGTACGACGAGCTGCCGGAGCAGGCCTTCTACATGGTCGGCACCATCGACGAGGCCGTCGAGAAAGCCAACCAGATGAAGTAATCCCTCCACCTGGGAGACGTCATCATGACGAAAACCTTCAAGTGCGAGATCGTCAGCGCCGAGGCGTCGATCTTCTCCGGCGTCGCCGAGCATGTCGTGGCGGCCGGACGCGCGGGGGATCTCGGGGTGCTGGCCGGCCACACGCCGCTGCTCACCGAGCTGGCCCCCGGCCCGGTGCGCATCGTCCGGGGCGGAGGTGAAGAGGATCACTTCTATGTCTCGGGCGGCTTCCTCGAGGTTCAGCCCGAGGTGGTCACCGTGCTTGCCGACACCGCCGTGCGCGCCGATGATCTGGACGAGGCCGCTGCCGAGGAAGCTCGCCAGCATGCCCTCAAGGTCATGCAGGACAAGTCCGCGGAGATGGACTACACCCGGGCCACGGCCGAGCTGGCCGAGGCCATGGCCCAGCTGCGGACCATCCAGCAGCTGCGTCGCAAGTTGGGCCGCAGCTGACGCCGCCCCCGCCCTGTGCGATGATGGCGCCCCCCGAGATCCTCGGGGGGCGCTGTCGTTTGTGTCGGCACCCGAAGGACCTGGCCCATGCCGCTCGAAGAATCCCTGCATCGCCACCAGGCGACCCTGCTCGCCGCCCTGGAGGCGGATGACCGCGTCAGCCTGGACGCCCAGCTGCCGGAACTCCGCTCCGCCGATATCGCCGAGATCCTCCAGCACCTGCTGGAGGACGAGCAGGTGCCGCGCGTTCGGGCCCTGCTGGACTGCCTGCCCCTGGAGCGCCAGGCCAGTGTGATCGGTTACCTGCACGGCGAGGAGCAGCTGGCGATCACCGCCGCCATGGGCGACGACCGCCTGCAGGCGATCCTCGAGGAAATGGGCGCCGACGAGCGGACCGACCTGTTCAAGGTGCTCGACGACGACCGCCGCGAGGCGCTGCTGCGGCGCATGGCGCATCGCGAGCGCGAGGAACTCAAGCGCCTGGCCAGCTACGAGGAAGGCACCGCCGGGGCGCTGATGACCTCGGACTACGTGGCCATCCCCGCCGGCCTGACGGTGTCCCGGGCGATGATGCGGGTGCGCCAGACCGCGCCGGACGCCGAGACGGTCTACCAGCTCTACGTGATCGATCCCGAGGGGCGGCTGGCCGGCACCATGTCGCTGCGCCAGTTGATGGTGGCGCGTCCCGGCGCCCGGGTCGACGACCTGATGATCCACGACGTCATCCACGCCACGGTGGACACCCCCCAGGAGGAGGTGGCGCGCATCGTGGCCCGCTACGACCTGCTGGCGCTGCCGGTGGTCGACGAGGCGCGCCGCCTGGTGGGCATCGTCACCCACGACGACGCCCTGGACGTGGTGGAATCCGAGGCCACCGAAGATATCCACAAGGGGATGTCGATCGGCGCCCTGGAGGACGGCGTCAGCCGGGTGCCGCTGTGGAGCCTGTACCGCAAGCGGGTGACCTGGCTGGTGCTGCTGGTGTTCGGCAATCTGCTGTCCGGGGCCGGCATCGCCCACTATGAGGCGACCATCTCGGCCCAGGTGGCGCTGGTGTTCTTCCTGCCGCTGCTGATCGGCAGCGGCGGCAATGCCGGGGCCCAGGCGGCGACCCTGATGGTGCGCGGCATGGCCACCGGCGAGGTCGGGGTGCGCGACTGGGGCAAGCTGCTCGGCCGCGAGCTGCTGGTGGCCGGCTCGCTGGGGCTGACCATGGCGCTGGCCGTGGCGCCGATCGGGGTGTTCCGCGGCGGCGAGGCGGTGGCGCTGGTGGTGGCGATCAGCATGATCGCCATCGTGCTGTTCGGCAGCCTGCTGGGCATGTGCCTGCCGTTCCTGCTCGATCGGCTGGGCTGGGATCCGGCCACCGCCTCGGCGCCGCTGGTGACCACGCTGATCGACGCCTCCGGGGTGCTGATCTACTTCAGCATCGCCACCCTGGTGCTGTTCGGCGGCTGAGGGGGCGGACAGCGGGCCCGGCGACCTGTATGCTCTGGAACGCGCATCGAACACTGTTTCCACTCACCGAGAACCGTGCCCATGGACTGGCCACAGATCATCCTGCTCTCCCTGGTTCAGGGATTGACCGAGTTCCTGCCGATCTCCAGCTCCGCCCACCTGATCCTGGTCCCGGTGTTCACCGACTGGCCCGACCAGGGCCTGGCCTTCGACGTGGCCCTGCACCTGGGCAGCCTGGCGGCGGTGGTGCTCTACTTTCGCCGGGAGCTGGTCGCCATGCTGGGCAGCTGGTGTCGCAGTGTGATCGGCCGAGGCACCGATGCCGACGCCCGGCTGGCCTGGTGGGTGATCCTGGCGACCATCCCGGTGGGCGTGGCGGGGTTGGCCCTCAAGGAGCCCATCGAGTCGGTGATGCGCTCGCCGCTGGTGCTGGCCGGGGGGCTGATCGTGTTCGGTCTGGTGCTCGGCATTGCCGACTGGCGCCACCGCGGCCGCCGCGACGAGTATCGGATGTCCTGGCGCGATGCCCTGTGGATCGGCCTGGCCCAGGCCCTGGCGCTGATTCCCGGCACCTCGCGCTCGGGCATCACCATGACCGCGGCGCTGATGCTGGGGCTGACCCGCGAGGCGGCGGCCCGCTTCTCCTTCCTGCTGTCGATCCCGGTGATCGTGCTGGCCGGCGGCCTGGAGACCCTGGACCTGCTGGAGACGCCGGTACCGGTGGCCTGGGGCGACCTGGCCGCGGGGACCCTGCTGTCGGGGGTCAGCGCCTACCTGTGCATCCATTTCTTCCTGGCCTTCATTCGCCGGATCGGCATGCAGCCCTTCGTCATCTATCGGTTGATGCTCGGCGTCGCGCTGATCTGGCTGTTCGGCTGAGGAAGCACGGATGTATTGCTGCGCTCCGGCGGCGGCCAGGCTAGGCGCCCCCACCTCTCAGCGCTCGCGACATCGATCTGCGCATCCTCCGGACTTTATCTGTTGGAGCCCACATGCCATTCCCACACCATCGCCTCGCCTTCCTGACGCTGCTGCTGGTCGCCCTGCTGGCCGGCTGCTCGGAGCGCACCCTGGAGCCTCCCGTCACCCTGGAGGGCGACATCTTCGGCACCTTCTACCAGGTGACCATCGCCGACCCGATCACCGCCGAGCGTCGCGACGCCCTGGAGGCCGGTATCCTCGACGAGCTCGAGAGCGTCGATGCCTCCATGTCCACCTATCGCGACGACGCCGAGCTGGTGGCCTTCAATCAGGCGCCGCTGGGCGAGTGGCAGACGCTGTCCGCGCCGCTGATCGAGGTGCTGGGGGTCGCCCATGAGGTAGGCGACGCCAGCGGCGGCGCCTTCGACATCACCGTGGGCGGGCTGGTCAACCTGTGGAGCTTCGGGCCCGAGGCACGGCCCCGGGAGGTGCCCGAGGACGCGCTGATCGAGCGGCGCCTGGCCGAGGTCGGCATGGACACCCTGGAGCTCGATGTCGAGTCGAACCGGGCGCGGCGCCTCAAGGATGTCTTCGTCGACCTGTCCGGGGTGGCCAAGGGGCACGCCACCGACCGGGTGGCGGCCTACGTGGCCGAGCAGGGCATCGACGACTACCTGGTCAACATCGGCGGCGAGCTCGAAGTGGCCGGTCATCGCGACGGCGAGGCCGAGCCCTGGCGGATCGGCGTCGAGATCCCCCGCGACGGCCGGCCCCAGGCCAAGTACGTGCTGCCCCTGGCGGACACCTCGGTGGCCACCTCGGGCGACTATCGCAACTACTTCGAGCAGGACGGACGCCGCTATTCGCACACCATCGACCCGCGCACCGGCCGTCCGATCCAGCATCGCATGGCCTCGGTGACGGTGGTGGACGACTCCAATGCCCGCGCCGATGCCTGGGCTACCGCCATGTCGGTGCTCGGCGAGGACGAGGGCATGGCCCTGGCCCGGGAGCATGGCCTGGCCGTGCTGATGCTGGTGCGCGACGAGGACGGCGACGGCTGGGTGAGCCAGGCCAGCCCGGCCTTCGCGGATCGCTTCGGGCGCGACAGGCTCGAGGGCATGGGCGTCGAGGTGGTCGACGCCCGGGCCGCGACCGGGGACGTGGATGCCGAGGCCTCGGACGCACTAGAATGAACCGATTCAACGATGATGGACAAGGAGTCACGATGAGCCTCGACGTGGTGATACTGGCGGCCGGGCAGGGGACCCGGATGCGTTCGGCCCTGCCCAAGGTGCTGCACCGGCTGGCCGGCAAGCCCCTGGTGCGACACGTGATCGACACCGCCGCCGGGCTCGAGGCCGAGCGGACCCATGTGGTGGTCGGCCACGGCGCCGAACACGTGCGCGAGACGCTGGCCGACTGCCGGGTGCGCTTCGCCCGTCAGACCGAGCAGAAGGGCACCGGCCATGCCGTGGCCCAGGCGCTGGAGGGCCTGGGGGAAGGCAAGGTACTGGTGCTCTACGGCGACGTGCCGCTGATTCGCCGCGAGACCCTGCGCGACCTGCTGGGACGCGTCGATGAGCGGCACCTGGGGCTGCTCACCGTGACCCTCGAGGACCCCAACGGCTATGGCCGCATCCTGCGCGACGAGGCCGGCGAGGCGGTGGCCATCGTCGAGCACAAGGACGCCTCCGAGGCCGAGCGCGCGGTGCGCGAGTGCAATACCGGCATCATGGCGATGACCGCCGCCCAGCTGCGTCGCTGGCTGCCGCGGCTGTCCGCCGACAATGCCCAGGGCGAGTACTACCTCACCGATGTCATCGCCATGGCCGCCGCCGAAGGCGTGAAGATCGCCACCGCCCAGCCGGCCCGGGCGCTGGAGGTCGAGGGCGTCAACGACCGGGCCCAGATGGCGCGTCTCGAACGGGCCTGCCAGCGCGACACCGCCGAGGCCCTGATGGCCGCCGGCGTGGCCCTGGCCGACCCCGAGCGCCTCGACGTGCGCGGCAACCTCACCTGCGGCCACGACGTCGAGATCGACGTGGGCTGCGTGTTCGAGGGCGACGTCGAGCTGGGCGAGGGCGTGAGGATCGGCCCCTACTGCGTGATCCGCGACAGCCACGTCGGCGCCGAGACGGTCATCGAGTCCCACAGCGTCCTCGAGGGCGCCGTGGTGGCCGGCCACAACCGCATCGGCCCCTTCGCCCGGCTGCGTCCCGGCTCCCGCCTGGCGGTGGGCGCCAAGGTCGGCAACTTCGTCGAGACCAAGAACGCCGAGGTGGGCGAGGGCAGCAAGATCAACCACCTCAGCTACGTCGGCGATGCGCGGCTGGGGCGCGACGTCAACGTGGGCGCGGGCACCAT
This sequence comes from Halomonas sp. ABH4_019, assembly GCF_056159885.1. NCBI lineage: Bacteria > Pseudomonadati > Pseudomonadota > Gammaproteobacteria > Oceanospirillales > Halomonadaceae > Halomonas > Halomonas sp. ABH4_019. Next base: position 1,003,648 of record NZ_JBSWWC010000002.1, on the reverse strand, counting down.
CACCTGCAACTACGACGGCGCCAACAAGCATCGCACCGAGATCGGCGACGGCGCCTTCATCGGTTCCAATACCGCCCTGGTGGCCCCGATCAGCGTGGGCAAGGGCGCCACCGTGGGCGCCGGCTCCACGCTGAGCCGCGACGTGGCGGACGATACCCTGGCGGTGAGCCGGGGCCGCCTGATCAACAAGGAAGACTGGCAGCGGCCGGTCAAGAAAGACGACCTCTGAGGAGCGAACCATGTGTGGCATCGTCGGCGCCGTCGCCCAACGCAACGTCCAGGGCATTCTCCTGGAGGGCCTCAAGCGGCTGGAGTATCGCGGCTACGACTCCGCGGGCATGGCCGTGCTGGGCCACGACGGCCGCCTGGCGCGCCGTCGCGCCCTGGGCAAGGTGGCGGCCCTGGAGGAGAGGCTCGTCGCCGCCCCCCTGCCGGGCCATAGCGGCATCGCCCATACCCGCTGGGCCACCCATGGCCGGCCCAGCGAGGAGAATGCCCACCCCCACCAGTCCGGCGAGCGCCTGGCGCTGGTGCACAACGGCATCATCGAGAACCACGAGGCGCTGAGGGGCGAACTCGAGGCCGCGGGCTACGCCTTCGCCTCGGAGACCGACACCGAGGTGATGGCCCACCTGATCGCCCGGGAGGCCGGCGAGGGCGACCTGCTCGGCGCCGTGCGGCGCGCCCTGGCCCGGCTCGAGGGGGCCTATGCGCTGGGCGTGGTCCACGCCGAGGCGCCCGGCGTGGTGATCGGCGCCCGTCAGGGCAGCCCGCTGGTGGTCGGCGTCGGCATCGAGGAGGCCTTCCTGGCCTCCGACCCGCTGGCGCTGCTGCAGGTCACCGACCGCTTCATCTACCTGGAGGAGGGCGACGTGGTGCGCCTCTCCGACGGCGGCAGGATCGAGGTCTTCGACGCCGAGGGCGCCGCGGTGGAGCGGCCGGTGCAGACCTTCGAGTATGGCGACGGCGCCGCCAGAAAGGGCGGCTATCGCCACTTCATGCTCAAGGAGATCCACGAGCAGCCGGCGGTGATCGCCGCGGCCCTGGAGGGGCGGCTGGGCGAGCGCAGCGCCCTGGTGGAGAGCTTCGGGCCCGAGGCCGAGGCGCTGTTCGGCGAGGTGCGCCAGATCCACGTCGTGGCCTGCGGCACCAGCTATCATGCCGGCATGGTGGCGCGCTACTGGCTGGAGCGCTATGCGGGGGTGCCGGTGCAGGTCGAGGTGGCCTCGGAATATCGCTATCGCCGCGTGGTGGTGCCCGAGGGCACGCTGTTCGTGACCCTCTCCCAGTCCGGCGAGACCGCCGACACCCTGGCGGCGCTGCGCTTCGCCAAGGGGCTGGGGTACCTGGGCAGCCTGGCGATCTGCAACGTGCCGGGGAGCTCCCTGGTGCGCGAGTCGGACCTGACGCTGATGACCCAGGCCGGCCCGGAGATCGGCGTGGCCTCCACCAAGGCCTTCACCACCCAGCTCACCGCGCTGATGCTGCTGACCCTGGCGCTGGGCCGCTCGCGGGGCCAGGCCGCCGACGAGCAGGCGGCACTGGTCGAGGCACTGCGTCGCCTGCCCGAGCAGGTGCGGGAGGTGCTGGCGCTGGACCCGGCCATCGAGACGCTGTCCGCGGCCTTCGCCGAGAAGCATCACGCGCTGTTCCTCGGCCGCGGCGCACACTTCCCGGTGGCCCTGGAGGGCGCCCTGAAGCTCAAGGAGATCTCCTACATCCACGCCGAGGCCTATCCGGCCGGCGAGCTCAAGCATGGCCCGCTGGCGCTGGTCGACGGCGAGATGCCGGTGATCGCGGTGGCGCCCAATGATGCCCTGCTCGACAAGCTCAAGTCCAACCTCCAGGAAGTGCGGGCCCGGGGCGGCGAGCTGTTCGTGTTCGCCGACCAGGGGGTAACGCTCGAGGACGGCGAAGGCATTCGCGTGCTGCGCCTGCCGCGGGTCGAGGATGCCCTGGCGCCGATCCTCTACACCGTGCCGCTGCAGCTGCTGTCGTACCATGTCGCGGTGCTCAAGGGCACCGACGTGGACCAGCCCCGCAACCTGGCCAAGTCCGTGACCGTGGAGTGACGCCAGGCACCGTGACGGGAAAGACGGCTCTCGGTGCCCCCGGGCCGCGCCTGCATCTGGGGCTGCCCATGTGGGCCAATCCCGACTGGCGCGGTGGGCTCTATCCGCCCCACGGCGGCAGCGAGCGCCTGCTGGACGATTACGCCCGGGTGTTTTCCGCCGTGGAGGGCAATACCACCTTCTACAGCGGGGCGCCCCGCGCCGAGACGGTGGCGGCCTGGGCCGCTCAGGCGCCGCCCGGTTTCCGCTTCTGCTTCAAGCTGCCCGCCGAACTGACGCACGATCGACGCCTGACGGCCGTCGAGGGGGCCTTCGACGACTTCCTGGCGGCCCTGACGCCGCTGCATGATCGACTAGGCCCCCTGCTGGTCCAGCTCCCTCGCGATTTCGGCGCCGAGGAGCTGCCGAGGCTCGAGGCGTTGCTGGCGCGCTGGCCGAGCGGTCTGCCCTGTGCCGTCGAGGTGCGCCACAGTGAATTCTTCCACAAGGGGAACGCCGAGGCAGGTCTCAACAGGTTGTTGATAAGTCACGGGGCGAACCGGGTGATGCTCGATGTTCGCCCGCTGTTCTCCACCGCCGCCGGAGATCATCCGGGCCTGCAAAAGGCCCAGCGCGAGAAGCCGAAACGCCCGTTACACGTGATTTCCACAGGGAATTTTCCGGTCGTGCGCTTCATCGGTCATGTTGACGAAAGCGTCAATCTCGACTACTTCCGACCCTGGATCGAGCGCCTCGCGCTGTGGATAAAACAGGGGAAAACCCCTTTCCTCTTTGTGCACACCGCCGACAATCGCCGCGCCCCGCAGCTGGCGCGCCGGCTTCACGCGGCCGTCGCCGAGCGGGCCGGGCTGCCCGCCCTGCCGGCCTTTCCCGGCGAGTGCCAGGCCGCGCTGTTCTGAGCGATGCCGTCGAGCCGACGGTTTCGTCCCCATGGCTGGCCACCAAGCGTATGATCGGATATTTTTACGCCTCGATCGTCACTTGCCATGGGATATTGTGGAGTCGCTCGCCTATCCCGCGAGATTTCTGCGCTATTCCTCCCGAGGTTCCCGCCGCCCTGGCGGCGGGAGCGTAGCTTCGGCAGCGATCCTGCTTGGCATGCGTTATGCCCTTGAATGCGGTGTGCCGTGATCCGGCGCCCCGCGGACGTGGCGACTACAACCACAACCTCCGTCATCGCATCCGATCGATCGATGGCGACACGCTTTATCAAGGTGAAACATGTCGAAATCTACCCACGCACAGTGGTCATCCCGACTGACCTTTATCCTCGCGGCCACCGGGTCCGCGGTCGGTCTGGGCAATATCTGGAAATTTCCCTACATGGTGGGCGACAGTGGCGGCGCGGCCTTCGTGCTCGTCTACCTGTTGTGTATCGCCCTGGTGGGCCTGCCGATCCTGATCGCCGAGTGGCTGGTCGGCCGTCGCGGACAGAAGAACCCGGCCAATGCCATGGCCGACCTGGCCGAGGCCTCGGGGCGCACCCGAGCCTGGATGATGGTGGGCATCAGCGGGATCCTGGGCGCCTTCCTGATCCTGTCGTTCTACAGCGTGATCGGCGGCTGGTCGCTCTACTACACCCTGAGCTCCGTGACCGGGGCCTTCAGCGGACAGACCGCCGATGGCATCGGTGGCCTGTTCAACGACATGCTGGGCAACCCCGGCCTGCTGCTGGCCGGTCACTCGGTGTTCATGCTGCTGGTCATCGGCATCGTCGCCCGCGGCGTGACCAAGGGCCTCGAGGGCGCCGTGCGCAGCCTGATGCCGGCGCTGGGCGTGCTGATGCTGGTGCTGGTCGGCTACGGCATGACTACCGGCCACTTCGGCGAGGCGTTGAGCTTCATGTTCAACCCCGACTTCGGCGCCCTGGACGGCGGCGTGGTGCTGGCCGCCATGGGCCAGGCCTTCTTCACCCTTTCCCTGGGCATGGGCATCATGATGGCCTACGGTTCCTACCTGGGCGAGGACGTCAACCTGCTCAAGACCGCGCGGACCGTGATCATCCTCGACACCCTGGTGGCGCTGGTGGCCGGCCTGGCGATCTTCCCCATCGTCTTTGCCAACGGCCTCGACCTGAGCTCCGGCCCGGGGCTGATCTTCGTCACCCTGCCGCTGGCCTTCGGCAACATGGGCGGCGGCGTGATCCTGGGGCTGTTCTTCTTCCTGCTGCTGACCTTCGCCGCCCTGACTTCGGCCATCTCGCTGCTGGAGCCGGTGGTGGAGTTCGTCGAGGAGCGCACCCCGCTGTCGCGCGTCGGCGCGACCCTGGTGGCCGGCGCGGCGACCTGGGCGCTGGGCATCGCGGCGCTGCTGGCCTTCAACGTCTGGAGTGACGTGCTGATCTTCGGGCTGAACGTCTTCGACCTGCTCGACACCGTGACCAGCAAGTTCCTGCTGCCGCTCACCGGCCTGATGGCCGTGGTCTTCGTGGCCTGGTTCCTGGACCGCGACAGCGTGCGTCGGGAACTCGGGCTCGGCGACACCGCCGCGATGGTCTGGACGGTCGTGTCCCGCTTCGTCGCCCCGATCGGCGTGATCGCGGTCTTCGTGTCCAGCCTCTGAGCCGACACGTCGCCTCGGGCGACGACGCCATCGACGAGCCCCGCCCCGTGCGGGGCTCGTTGCGTCTGCCCGGGGCCGGTCGAGCCGGGCTGGGCCGCTCGGCAACGCCGGTCGGTGTCCGGTTCGTCGGGCTCCTAGTGCATCTCGTCGTCGCCGTCTTCCGGCAACTCGGCGATGTCCTGGCTCAGCCGCTTGAATTCCTCGTGGAGCTCGATGCCGCGGCGGGCGCGCAGGTTGCGCTGAGCCGCGGTGCGGGAGCGTTGTTCGTGTTCGGCGACTTCCATGCTCATGAAGATGTCGAGAAGTTCGCTCTTGACGGAGGTTAACCGTTCGACATTGCGCATGATCGACTCTCCTGTCTGCAGTGAGGGTGCCGGCATCGATGACGCTGCGCGACACTGCAATTCTTACTATACCCCACTTGACAGAATGATGAAGATCGGGGCGTAAACGCCCCGGCGACGTCCCGGAGTGCCCATTCCACGGCCGCTAGGGCATACTGTGGGCAGACCGCCCGATACGCCGACGAGGAGCGCCGCGTGAGCCTAGGCCTGTTCGATGAGATGAGACGCCGCATGGAGCACTTCCGCCGCTCCGAGCAGAAGGTGGCGCGTTTCGTGCTGCGCAATCCCGACGAGGTGATCCACATGCGCATCGTCGACCTGGCCACCGAGGCCAAGGTCAGCGAGCCCACGGTGGTGCGCTTCTGCCGGGCCCTGGGCTGCAACGGCTTCCAGGACTTCAAGCTCAAGCTGGCGCAGATGCTGGCCACCGGCAGCCAGTTCGCCCAGTTCTCGATGAACGACAGCGACTCGGTGGTCGAATTCTCCCAGAGCATCTTCGATTCCACCGTGGGCACCCTGCTCTCGGTGCGCGATCGCCTGGACAACGAGGGCCTGAGCCGGGCGATCAACGCCCTGGGCATGGCCAATCGGGTGGAGTTCTACGGCTTCGGCGCCTCCGGCGCGGTGGCCTTCGATGCCCAGCATAAGTTCTTTCGCCTGCAGATCTCCACCGCCGCCTACACCGATCCGCACATGCAGAACATGTCGGCGGTGACCCTCAAGGAGGGCGATGTGGTGGTGGCCATCTCCCAGACCGGTCGCACCCGGGCGCTGGTGGCCAGCGTGCGCCTGGCCCGGGAGGCGGGGGCCACGGTGATCGGGCTGTGCCCCAGCGGCTCGCCGCTGGCCGAGGAAGTGACCCTGCCGCTGTATATCGATGTCCACGAGGACACCGAGATCTACACCCCGATGAGCTCGCGGATCGCCCATCTGGTGCTGATCGACGTGCTGGCGGTGGGCGTGGCCAAGTCCCGCGGGCCCAAGCTCGCCGAGCAGCTCAAGTCGGTGAAGCGGAGCCTCAACCCGCTGCGCTATCCGGAACCGGACGACTCCTGAGCCGGCGTTGCCGGCGCAGGTGCCGTGGCCCGGCTCGCGGCGGTAGCCGGAGGGTCGTTCGCCGCGGGGACGCACGCTCGACGCGGGGGCTTGACGCCTCCGCTGCCGACATCAAGCTGCCTCGCCCCTCGCCCCTCGCCCCTCGCCCCTCGCCCCTCGCCCCTCGCCCCTCGCCCCTCGCCCCTCGCCCCTCGCCCCTCGCCCCTCGCCCCTCGCCCCTCGCCCCTCGCCCCTCGCCCCTCGCCCCTATGCTAAGCTGTCGGCCCATTTTCCCGAGCAGCGATGCCTTCCCATGGACGACGTCACGGCGATTCTCGACCACATGAACCCGGCCCAGCGCGAGGCCGTCAGCGCCCCCCAGGGCAACATGCTGGTGCTGGCCGGTGCCGGCTCGGGCAAGACCCGGGTGCTGGTGCATCGCATCGCCTGGCTGATGCAGGCCGAGGGACTCTCGCCGTATGCCGTGCTGGCGGTGACCTTCACCAACAAGGCGGCCCGCGAGATGCGCACCCGCCTGGAGGCGCTGCTGGGCATCTCGCTGCGCCATGTCTGGGTCGGCACCTTCCACTCCATCGCCCATCGCCTGCTGCGCACCCACTGGCAGGACGCGAGGCTGCCCCAGCACTTCCAGATCATCGACGCCGATGACCAGCTACGCCTGATCAAGCGGCTGCTCAAGGACCATCGCATCGATGACGAGCGCTACCCGCCGCGCCAGGTGCAGTCCTTCATCTCCGGCTGCAAGGAGGAGGGCCTGCGTCCGCACCAGGTGGACGCCCACGGCGATGCCTACATGACCCAGATGGTCGAGCTCTACGAGCGCTATCAGCTGACCTGCGAGCGCGGCGGCCTGGTGGACTTCGGCGAGCTGCTGCTCAGGAGCCTCGAGCTGCTGCGCGACAATCCCGCCCTGCTGGCCCACTACCAGGAGCGCTTCGCCCACGTGCTGGTCGACGAGTTCCAGGACACCAACACCCTGCAGTACGCCTGGCTGAAGCTGCTCACCGGCATGCGCACGCCGATGACCGTGGTCGGCGACGACGACCAGTCGATCTACGGCTGGCGCGGCGCGCGGATCGAGAACATCCGCCGCTTCGAGGACGAGTTCCCGGCCACCAAGACGGTGCGCCTGGAGCAGAACTATCGCTCGACCAGCGCCATCCTCGACGCCGCCAACGCCCTGATTCGCCACAACTCGGAGCGCATGGGCAAGGAACTGTGGACCGCCGGCGACCGCGGCGAGCCGATCTCGCTGTACGGTGGCTTCAACGACCTGGACGAGGCGCGCTTCATCGTCGACACCATCCGCGAGAAGGTCGAGGAGGGCATGACGCGCCGCGAGATCGCCATCCTCTACCGTTCCAACGCCCAGTCGCGGGTGATCGAGGAAACGCTGATCCGCCAGGGCGTGCCCTACCGCATCTACGGCGGCCAGCGCTTCTACGAACGTCTGGAGATCAAGAACGCCCTGGCCTACCTGCGGCTGCTGCTCAACCGCGACGACGACGCCTCCCTGGAGCGGGTCATCAACGTGCCGGCGCGGGGCATCGGTACCCGCACCGTGGAGGTACTGCGCGAGCGCGCCCGGCAGACGGGCATCTCGCTTTGGCAGGCGCTGCACGACGCCCAGCTCGATGGCTCGCTCAAGGGCCGCGCGGTGTCCTCACTGACGGCCTTCGCCGATCTGATCGAGCGGCTCGACGACGAGACCTCCGGCATGGCGCTCCACGAGATCATTGACCACGTCAACGAGCGCACCGGGCTGGTCGAGCACCACCGCAACGAGAAGGGCGAGAAGGGCCAGGCCCGGGTCGAGAACCTCGAGGAGCTGGTCACCGCCGCCAAGGCCTTCTCCCAGGGCGAGACCCTGGACACCGTGGAGGCCGGCGAGGGCATGGCCGCCCTGGAGGCCTTCCTCGCCGAGGCGGCGCTCAACGCCGGCGAACACGAGGCCGACGAGTTCGAGGACTGTGTGCAGCTGATGACGCTGCACTCGGCCAAGGGGTTGGAGTTCCCGGTGGTGTTCGTCGCCGGCGTGGAAGAGGGGCTCTTCCCCCACAAGATGTCGCTGGAGGAGCCCGGTCGCCTCGAGGAGGAGCGCCGGCTGTGCTACGTGGGGCTGACCCGAGCGATGCAGAAGCTCTACCTCACCCACGCCGAGCTGCGCCGGCTGCACGGCAAGGAGACCTTCCAGCGGCCGTCGCGTTTCCTGCGCGAGCTGCCCGAGGACTGCCTCGAGGAGGTGCGCCTGCGCGGCCAGGTCTCGCGGCCGGTCACCGCCTCACGCCCGGCCCCGGCCTGGCGTCAGGACGGCGTCAACGGCGGCGCCGACCTGCCGTCGCTGTCGCTGGGCCAGCGGGTCAGCCACCCGGTGTTCGGCGAGGGCGTGATCCTCAACGCCGAAGGCGAGGGCGAACGCGCCCGGGTGCAGGTCAGCTTCGAGGGCGAGGGCGACAAGTGGCTGGTGCTGGGGTTCGCCAAGCTGACGCCTCTCTAGTGATCCCACACCGAGAGACAAGGTCTTCGATGTGGTGAGGGGCGCTGTCGACGGATCGGCCCCGAGCGATTCCCTGTTCATGGCGCGGTGGTCGTTCGCTTGCTGAGAAATTCGGCTTTCGCGCATACTGCACGACGGACACGCGTGCCGCCGGCACGCGGCATAAAAGAACATCAAGGAGCCGCCCTCGCCATGGAGCGTCGCAATTTTCTCAAGACCAGTCTCAAGACCCTGGGCGCCGGCACCGCCGGCGTCGCCGCCGCCCCCTTCGTCAACACCGCCAGCGCCCAGGAGACCATCACCTGGAACATGGTGACTTCCTGGCCCAAGAATTTCCCGGCGCTGGGTACCGGGGCCAACGATCTCGCCGAGCGCATCGAACGCATGTCCGGCGGCCGCATGCGGGTGCGCGTCCATGGCGCCGGTGAGCTGGTGCCGGCCCTGGAGGTGTTCGATGCGGTGTCCGCCGGCACCGCCGAGATGGGCCATTCCGCCTCCTACTACTGGCGGGGCAAGGTCGCCGCGGCCCAGTTCTTCACCGCCGTGCCCTTCGGCATGACCACCACCGAGACCAACGCCTGGCTCTACTACGGCGGCGGTCAGGCGCTGTGGGACGAGCTCTACGCCGAGCACAACCTCAAGCCCTTCGCGGTGGGCAACACCGGCACCCAGATGGCCGGCTGGTTCAAGAAGGAGATCAACTCGCTGGACGACATGCAGGGCCTCAAGCTGCGCCTGCCGGGCCTGGCCGGCGAGGCCATGAGCGGCATCGGCGTGACCACCATGACGATTCCCGGCAGCGAGATCTTCACCTCCATGGAGACCGGGGTGCTGGACGCCGCCGACTGGGTCGGGCCCTACAACGACCTGGCCTTCGGCCTGCACCAGGTGGCCGACTACTACTACACCTCGGCCTGGAACGAGCCCAGTGCCATCCTCGAGGGCACCGTCAACCTCGACGCCTGGAAGGCCCTGCCGGACGACCTCAAGGCGGTGGTCGCCGAGGCGGCCCGTGCCTCCAACCTGGCGATGATCAGCGAGTTCGCCTATCGCAACGCCGAGGCGCTGCGCACGCTGGTCGACGAGCACGGCGTCCAGCTTCGCAGCTTCCCCGATGACGTCATGGCGGCCCTGCACGATTCGTCGAAGAACGTCATCCAGCGCCAGGTCGAGGGCGACGAGGCATCCAAGCGGATCTTTGATGCCTACCGCGACTTCCAGCAGAAGGTGAGCCCCTTCACCGACGCGGGCGAGTTCGCCTACCTGAAGGCGCGGGAACGCCTGGTCTGAGCCGAGGCGCCGCCCGCTCGCTGCGAGCCGGTATGCGGCGGGTGGTTCAGCTCCCCTGACGCACCGCGCGGATGCGGCCGTTGTCGTCCAGGGCGACCGTCACGACGCGCGCCTCGGTGACCTTGTGCAGTTCGTCGGGGTCGCGCTCCTGGGGCGAGCGGCTCCACACCTCGACATCGATCTTGATCGAGCTGTGGCCGATCTCGCGGACCTCGGTGAAGATGTTGACCATCGAGCCCACCCGCACCGGGCACAGGAAGTCCATGGCCTCGATGGCCACGGTGGCGGTGCGTCCCCGCGCCTCGCGACCGGCGGCCAGCTCGGCGGCCTGGTCCATGTGGCCGACCAGCCAACCGGCGGAAATGTCGCCATGGAAGTTGGTATCCTGACGGCTGGCGACCAGCTTGAGGGTCAGTCGGCCGCGGGGGGCCGGAATATCGTCGAGTTCGCTCATGGCACGGTCTCGCCTGGCTTGTTGTTGTGCGGGGATCGCGGGAGGGCCGCTGCGGCCCGAGATCGGTGAATCATCATAAACGCCAAGGGAGTGGCCACTCCACCCTTGTGAGCCGCGCCTGTGCGCCCCGCCACCGCGGTAGGAGACAGCATGCTGCGATCCCTTCGACGATACCTGACGGTCTGGCTGCTGGTGCTGGCCGCCGCCGGAAGCGCCCCGGCCACGGCCGACCACCACCTCGGCACCCTGGACACCGTGGGCTCCGATACCATGGCCGGCCTGATGCTGCGCTGGGGCGAACTGCTGGGACGACGCTACCCGGGGCTGCGGCTGCAGCTCCAGGCCAGCGGTTCGGCCAGTGCGCCGCCGGCCCTGACCGCCGGGACCACCCTGGTGGGCCCCATGTCGCGGCCCATGGACCCGGCCGAGCGCGAGGCCTTCGTGGAGCGCCATGGCTATCCGCCCCAGGCGGTGGTGGTGGCGCAGGATGCCCTGGTGGTGGTGGTGCAGCGTCACAACCCGCTGACGAGCCTGTCGCGTCGCCAGCTCGATGCCATCTTCTCCGAGTCCCGGCGCTGCGGGGCCGCCCAGGGCCTTCGTCGCTGGCGGGACCTGGGGCTCGAGCGGCCCGCCGGGCGCATCGTGCTGCATGGCCGCAATGCCGTCTCCGGCACCCACGGGCTCTTTCGTCGCGAGGCGCTGTGCGGCGGCAGCTTCCGGCCCGAGGTCAACGAGCATCCCGGCTCGGCCGCGGTGGTGGCCGCGGTGGCCGACGATCCCCTGGCCATCGGCTATGCCGGCCTCAATCACCTGACGCCCAGCGTGCGGGCGGTGCCCCTGCGCGACGGCGCGGGGCGCCTGCATGCCCCGGATCCCGACTCGGTACGCAGCGGCGCCTATCCCCTGGTCCGGCAGCTGCGCCTCTACGTCAATCGGCCGCCGGGCGAGTCGTTGCCGCCCGCCGAGCGCGCCTTTCTCGAGCTGGTGCTGTCCGAGCAGGGGCAGGAGGTGGTCGACGAGCTCGGCTTCGCCTCGCTGTCGGCGTCGTCGCTGGCCCGGCAGCGGCGGCGGCTCGGCTTGGTCGGCGACGGAGGGTGACACTGTCACCCGATTGTCACGACAATGTCGTATCGTTCCGCTACCCCCACGAGTGCCGCCGTCCATCATGCACGAACCTTCCCCCTCCCCGCTGTTGCGACGCCGCCTGAGACAGGGCCGTGACCGCCTCGGCACCGCCCTGATCACCGCCGGTGGCATCGGCGTGATCGCCGCGGTGATGGCGATCGGGGTGTTCCTGGTGGTGGAGGTGCTGCCGCTGTTCTGGCCGTCGTCCGGCGAGGCGCCGGCGGTGAGCGTCGAATCCCTGTGGTTGCCCCAGGACTATGCCGCTCTGGAGTCCCCCGGCCAGCGCTGGCAGCCGGCCCTGCCCGCGGGCGATCCCGGGCCGCGCTTCGGCATGGCGCCGCTGGCCTGGGGCACGCTGGAGGCGGCGGCCTGGTCGCTGATGATCGCCGTGCCCCTGGCGCTCGGCGCGGCCGCCCACTCGTCGCTGTTCATGGCGCGCCGGCTGCGCGCCCACCTCAAGCCGACCCTGGAGCTGATGGAGGCCCTGCCCGGGGTGGTCATCGGCTTTATCGCCGGCCTGGTGCTGGCGCCCTGGCTGGAGCGCCACCTGGGCTTGGGCCTGACCCTGCTGCTGCTGCTGCCCCCCGGGCTGCTGCTCGGCGGGGCGCTGTGGAACCGGCTGCCTGCGGGGCTCAGGAACCGCCTGCCGCTGGGCTGGTCGGCGCTGTGGCTGCTGCCCTGGCTATGCCTGCTGTGGCTCGCGGCGCGCTGGCTGGCGCCCGGGCTGGAGGCCTGGTGGTTCGACGGCGATCTGCGCCACTGGCTGGCCACCAGCCTGGGGCTCGACTATGCCAACCGCAATGCCATCATCGTCGGCATGGCCATGGGCTTCGCGGTGATGCCGAGCATCTATGCCCTGGCCGAGGACGCCCTGTCCGGGGTGCCCGCGAGCCTCGCCGAGGGCGCCCAGGCGCTCGGGGCGACGCGCTGGCAGACCCTGTGGCGGGTGGTGCTGCCCGCCGCGGCCCCGGGCGTGCTGTCGGCGGTGATGATCGGCGCCGGGCGCGCCGTGGGCGAGACCATGATCGTGCTGATGGCCAGCGGCAATACCGCCCTGATGACCGCCAGCCCCCTCGACGGCCTGCGCTCGATGGCCGCCAGCATCGCTATCGAACTGCCCGAGGCCGCCCCGGGGGGCACCCACTATCGGCTGCTGCTGCTGGCCGCGCTGCTGCTGTTCGCCTTCACCTTCCTGGTCAACACCCTGGCCGAGGTGGTCCGGACCCGGCTGCGGCGGCGCTACCGGCGTCTGGGGGATCCCTCATGAGGTGGCCATGGCGGCGTGCGTCTCGCGCCCGGCTGCCCCGGGGCGAAGGGCCCTGGGCCTGGCTGGCCGCCGGCAGCGTGTCGCTGTCGGTGCTGCTGCTGGGGCTGCTGCTGGGGCTGCTGGCCACGCGGGGGCTGGGGCATTTCTGGCCCGGCGACCTGGCCCAGCTGACCCTGACCGACGGCCGCACCCTGGCCGGTCGCGCGGTGAAGCAGGTGCCGTTGCCCGGTGGCGAGGGCGAGGAGCGGCTGTATCGCACCGACAATCGCGACCTGGACGGCGCCATCTGGACCTGGGTGCCGGTGGCGGACATCGAGACGCTGGCCCATCCCCGCGACCTGGTGACGCTGGAGCGCGACCGCTGGGGCGCCTTCGTGGGGCGGCTGGTGGCCTGGTCGCCCGCCGAGGGGGAGCGCCGCGAGGGCGCGGCGGCCTGGCAGGCCCTGCAGGCACGACTGGCGGTCTTCGAGCGCCAGCGCGAGGCGATCGAGCGGCTACGCGAAGAGGCGCTGCTGCCCCTGGCCCGGCAGATCGAGGCCCAGGGCGAGCGCCCCGGGACCTCCCGCGCCCTGGCGGACGTCCAGGCGCGGATCCGTGAGCTGCGCGAGGCCATGGCGGGGGACATCCTGGTGCTGGAGAGCGCCGATGGCCGGCGCCTGCGCCAGCCCGCCGAGGAGGTGTTGCGCGCGCTTCGCCCCAACGCCATGGGGCCCGGCGCCAAGCTCGCCGCCTGGGGCGAGGGCGTGTGGCGCTTCCTGTCGGACGGGCCGCGGGCGGCCAACGCCGAGGGCGGCGTCTGGCCGGCGATCTTCGGCACCGTCCTGCTGGTGATGCTGATGTCGCTGGTGGTCACCCCCTTTGGCGTGCTGGCGGCGGTCTACCTCAACGAGGTGGCCCATCAGGGACGCCTCACCCGGTTGGTGCGCATCGGCGTGCGCAACCTGGCCGGTGTCCCCTCCATCGTCTATGGGGTGTTCGGCCTGGGGGTGTTCGTCTACGGCCTCGGCGGCCACCTGGACCAGTGGTTCTTCGAGGACTCGCTGCCTTCGCCGACCTTCGGCACCGGCGGCCTGCTGTGGGCCTCGCTGACCCTGGCGCTGCTGACCCTGCCGGTGGTGATCGTGGCCACTGAAGAGGGGCTGGCGCGGATTCCCGACCGCCAGCGCGAGGGGGCCCTGGCGCTGGGCGCGACGCGCCTGGAGATGCTGACCCGGGTGGTGCTGCCGATGGCCATGCCGGCGATGCTCACCGGGGTGATCCTGGCGGTGGCCCGGGCCGCCGGCGAGGTGGCACCGCTGATGCTGGTGGGGGTGGCCAAGCTGGCGCCCCAGGTGCCGGTGGACGGCGAGTTTCCCTTCCTGCATCTTGAGAGGAAGTTCATGCATCTGGGCTACCACATCTTCGACGCCGCCTTCCACGGTAACGATGTCCAGGCGGCGATGCCGCTGGTCTATGCCACGGCGCTGCTGCTGGTGGTGGTGATCCTGGTGCTTAACCTGACTGCAATATTTCTGCGGCATCATCTCAGATCACGCCACGGCAGCCTCTCGCGGCACTGAGACGAGGCCGTGGCACCGAGGGGTATGCGATGCCGGTCAAGCGGGACCCGGCTCCGCGGCGCGGAGCCTTCGTCGACTTTACGCCCGAGGCCTCCTGCCTGGAGGTCTCGGGCTTCGGGCTGCGCTACGGCGACAAGCCGGCGCTGCGCGACCTGACGCTGCGGGTGCCGCGTCACCGGGTCACCGCCTTCATCGGCCCCTCGGGATGCGGCAAGTCGACCTTGCTGCGCGCCCTCAACCGGTTGCACGACCTCAACGAGGACGTGCACCGGGAGGGCGAGATTCGCCTCGAGGGGCAGGACATCCATGCCCCCGAGGTGGCGGTGGCCGAGCTGCGCCGGCGGGTGGGAATGGTGTTCCAGGCGCCCAACCCCTTCCCGATGTCGATCTACGACAACGTGGCCTTCGGGCTGCGGCTGCAGGGCGGGCTGCGCAAGCGCCGCATCGACGATATCGTCGAGTGGTCGCTGCGCTCGGCGGCCCTCTGGGAAGAGGTGAAGGACCGGCTCCAGGCCTCCGCCTGGTCGCTGTCCGGCGGCCAGCAGCAGCGCCTGGTGATCGCCCGCACCCTGGCGGTGGGGCCCGAGGTGCTGTTGCTCGACGAGCCGGCCTCGGCCCTGGACCCGATCTCGACGCTCAAGGTGGAGGAGCTGATCCGCAACCTGAAGTCGAGCCTGACCCTGGTGCTGGTCACCCACAACATGCAGCAGGCGGCGCGGGTCTCGGACTACACCGCCTTCCTGCAGGACGGCGAACTGGTGGAGTACGCCCCCACCGACACCCTGTTCACCAATCCGCGCCTGAGGCGCACCGAGAACTACATCACCGGACGCATGGCCTGACGCCTGCGCCCTCAGGAGAGTCTCATGGACATCACCAGCGATATCCACAGCCAGCATATCTCGCGGCAGTTCAATCATGAGCTCGAGGAGCTCAAGACCCACCTGATGGCCATGGGCGGCCTGGTCGAGAAGCAGGTGCAGGACGCGGTCCGCTCGCTGCTCGACGGCGACTCCGCCCTGGCCGAGCGGGTCGTCGACAACGACCGCGCCGTCAACGACATGCAGATCAAGATCGACGACGAGTGCACCCGGGTACTGGCCCGCCGCCAGCCCGCCGCCTCCGACCTGCGCCTGGTGCTGGCGGTGATCCGCGCCGCCTCCGACCTGGAGCGCATCGGCGACGAGGCCAGCAAGATCGCCCGCAATGCCCTGGAACTGGTCGAGAGCCACAACGGCAGCCGCGGCTTCGTCGAGGTGCGCATCATCAGCGAGCACGTGCGCAGGATGGTGCGCGACTCCCTGACCGCCTTCGCCCGTTTCGATACCGAGCTGGCGATGCAGGTGGTCCAGGAGGACGACCAGGTCGACAGCGAGTACCGGTCCGCCATGCGCTCGCTGATGACCTTCATGATGGAGGACGCCCGGTCGATCTCGCCGGTGCTCGGCATCATGTGGATCCTGCGCGCCCTGGAGCGCGTCGGCGACCACGCCAACAATCTGGCCGAATACGTGATCTATCTGGTCAAGGGACTCGACATCCGCCACACGGACCCGGAAGATCTCGGCGACGAGGTGCACGGCGATCGCTGAACCGCGGTCGTCCGGCGCTGTCTATGAGTCGGCCGTCGCCCCTGGCGACGGCCGACGTCGTCGTGTACGGAGGAAATGACACCGATGCTGGATGCCTTCACGGCGCTGTCCCGGGGGACCCGCCTGGTCTATACCCCCGGCCTGCGCCGCTACGTGTTCCTGCCGATCCTGGCCAACCTGGTGGTCTACGCGGCCATGCTGAGCTATGTGCTCACCCACTTCGGCGGCTGGCTGGATGGCTGGATGGCCATGGTGCCGGGCTGGCTCGACTGGCTGTCGTGGCTGATCTGGCCGCTGTTCGTGCTCAGCCTGGGGCTGATGGTGTTCTTCAGCTTCACCCTGGTGACGCAGCTGATCGCCGCGCCCTTCTACGGCCTGCTGGCCGAGAGGGTCGAGCGCGAGGTCACCGGTCGGCCGCCGCTGGACGATCGCGGCCTGGTGCGCACCGGCGTCGACGCCCTGGGCCGCGAGCTGGTCAAGCTGGGCTATATCCTGCCGCGCATGCTGGCGCTGTTCGTGATCGGCTGGATCCCGCTGCTCAACCTGGCCGCCCCGCTGCTGTGGCTGCTGTTCACGGCGTGGATGGTGGCGGTCACCTACCTCGACTACCCCATGGACAACAACCAGGTGACCTTCGCCGACATGCGCCGCCGGCTCGCGGCGCGGCGCTGGCCGACGCTCACCTACGGCGGCTGGGTGATGCTGATCACCTGGCTACCGCTGGCCAACCTCTTCCTGCTGCCCGGCGCGGTGGCCGGGGCGGTGCTGATGTGGGAGGAACACTATCGTGTCCTGACGCCCGACGCCGGCCGGGCGACGCCGCCGGCACGGTAAAGACAGAGCGCCGGCTTATCCACAGTCGGCGGCCCGCGTCGGGTTGTGGATAGTCGCGCGGGGACGGGCGCCGAATCAGCGAGCGTTGCCGGATCGGGGCAGGCCCACGGCCGGCTCCTCCCCCGCGGCGGCCGCGGTCAGGCGCTCGGCGGGGAAGACGCAGCGGAAGGTGGCGCCCTCGCCGAGCCGCGAGTCGATCTCCAGCCGGGCATCGTGGCGCAGCAGCACGTGCTTGACGATGGCGAGCCCCAGGCCGGTGCCGCCGGTAGCGGTGCTGCGCCCCTTGTCGACCCGGTAGAAGCGTTCGGTGAGCCGCGGGATGTGCAGCGGGTCGATGCCCTCGCCGTCGTCTTCCACCTCCAGGCAGGCGCCGTCCTGCCAGGGGCGCCAGCGCAGCACGATGCGGCTGTCCTCGCCGGCGTAGCGCACGGCGTTGAAGGCCAGGTTGGAGACGGCGCTGTGCAGTTCCTTCTCCGAGCCGAGCAGGCCGCGGGGCTCCTCGACCTCGACCTCGAGCCGGTGCCGGCCGTCGGACAGCGCCTCGGCGTCGCGGCGCACCGCCTCGAGCAGGCTGGCCGGGTCCAGGCGAACGTCGTCCTGGCCGCCACGGTCGTTCTCCAGCCGCGACAGCAGCAGCAGGTCGTTGACCAGGTTCTGCATGCGCTGGGTCTGGCTCTGCATCTGCCCGATGCCCCGGGCGAGCCGCTCGGGCAGCAGCTCGGCCATGTCGCCGTAGGTCTCGAGATAGCCCGCCAGCACGGTGAGCGGGGTGCGCAGCTCGTGGGAGACGTTGGCCACGAAGTCGCGGCGCATCTGCTCGAGGCGGTGCAGGCGGGTGATGTCGCGGGCCATCAGCAGTCGCTCGTCGTCGCCGTACAGGGTGATCTGGAACTGCAGGATCATGTTCTCGTCGATCGGCGACGACAGGGTCAGCGGCTCGCTGTAGGCCCGGGCATGGAAGTAGTCGACGAAGCGCGGGTCGCGCAGCAGGTTGGTGATGTGCTGACCGCGGTCGTGGGCCGGCTGCAGGCCCAGCATGCGCTCGGCGGCGCTGTTCCACCACTCCATGTCGCCATGGCGGTCGAGCATCACCACGCTGTCGCGCATGGCCTCCGAGGACTCCTGGATGCGCCTCAGGGTATCGCGCAGCCGCCGCTGGGTGATGCGCTGGCCCTTCTGGTAGCGATACAGGCGGTCGAACAGCTCGCCCCACAGCCCCGAGGCCGCCGGGGGCTCGTCATGAGGGTGATGGGTCAGCCATTCCTGCAGGGCGCGCAGCTGGCGCAGGTGGTAGAAGAGATACAGGCCCAGCGCCACGGCGATGCCGGCGCCGACCAGGGCGAAGGGCCAGCCGACCAGGGCGCCGGCGGCCACTAGGGCCCCCAGCCGCCACAGTTCGCGTCGCCACAGCCGGCCCACGTCAGCCCTTGGTGGAGAAGCGGTAGCCGGTACCGCGCACGGTCTGGATCAGCTGCTGGTGCGGTTCGCCCAGGGCCTTGCGCAGGCGGCGGATGTGCACGTCCACGGTGCGCTCCTCGACGTAGACGTTGCCGCCCCACACCTGGTCGAGCAGCTGGCCGCGGGTGTAGGCGCGCTCCTGGTGGGTCATGAAGAACTGCAGCAGGCGGTACTCGGTGGGGCCGATCTCCAGCGACCGGCCGTCGACGCTGACCCGGTGGCTGACCGGGTCGAGCATCAGCCCGTCGACCTCCACCGGGTCCTCGACGCCCCGCGGCGTGGCCCGGCGCAGCACCGCCTTGAGCCGCGCCACCAGTTCCCGTGGCGAGAAGGGCTTGGTGATGTAGTCGTCGGCCCCGGCGTCGAGCCCCTGGATCTTGTTGTCCTCCTCGCCCTTGGCGGTGAGCATGATGATCGGTAGCTCGGCGGTGCTCTCCTCGCGCTTGAGCCGGCGGGCAAGCTCGATGCCGCTGGTGCCGGGCATCATCCAGTCCAGCAGCACCAGGTCGGGCTGGTGGTCGACGACCATGGCGTGGGCGGTCTGGGCATTGTCCGCCTCGAGGACGCGATAGTCGGCCATCTCCAGCGCCACGGCGATCATCTCGCGGATCGGCGCCTCATCATCGACGATCAGTACGGTCTTGGCGGTCATCCCGGGGCCTCATGGTCAAGGTCAATGACAGGTTGGTGACGATGACAGCATGTCCTTGTGACAATACCGTGACAGCCGCCGCCTGTCGCCCTCGGCTCGGCGGGCTTCAGCCGCCGACGCCGGGCCACAGCGAGAGCGCGATGCCGGCGAATACCAGCAGTCCCGACCAGTGATTGTTGAGGAAGGCCTGGAAGCAGCGCTCGCGCTCCCGGTGGCGGATCAGCCGCTGCTGGTGCACGAAGGTGGCCGCCATGGCGGCGAGCCCCAGCCAGAAGAAGCCGCCCAGCCCGAGGCGCTGGCCGGCCCAGGCCAGCAGCGCCAGGGTCGCCAGCTGCAGCAGGCCGATGATCAACTTGTCGGCGCGGCCGAACAGCACCGCGGTGGACTTGATGCCGATCCTGAGATCGTCGTCCCGGTCGACCATGGCGTACTCGGTGTCGTAGGCCACGGTCCACAGCACGTTGGCGGCGAACAGCAGCCACGCCTCCAGGGGCAGGTGGCCGAGCACCGCGCCGAAGGCCATGGGGATCGCCCAGGAGAAGGCCGCCCCCAGCACCACCTGGGGGAAATGGGTGTAGCGCTTCATGAAGGGGTAGACGAAGGCCAGGATCACGCCGCCCACCGACAGCATCACGGTGAAGGGGTTGGTGAGCCACACCAGGGCGAAGGCCGCCAGCACCAGGGTCGCGAACAGCGCCTTGGCCTCGCCCTCGCTGATGCGCCCGGTGGCCAGCGGGCGGTCCCTGGTGCGCTTGACGTGGCCGTCGAAGTGGCGGTCGGCGTAGTCGTTGACCACGCAGCCCGCGGCGCGCATCAGGTAGACCCCGGCGACGAAGATCAGCAGCAGCCGACGCTCGGGGAGGCCCGCGGTGGCCACCCACAGCGCCCATAGCGTCGGCCACATCAGCAGCCAGGTGCCGATGGGGCGGTCGAGGCGGGTCAGGTGCAGGAAATCGGGTAGCCGGGTCAGCCCCCTGGGGCGCATCAGGGTACGTTCCATGCGGGTCTCTTCTCGAAGGGTCGGGTCGGACGACAGGGGTTTCAGACGCAGCCTATCGTGCCGGAAGCGCCAGGTCATCCGCCATGGCGTCGAGGAAGAACTCCTGGACCAGCACCGCGAAGCGGCCGTGACGCAGCACCGAACGGCGGCCCCAGGGGCCCGGCGCGCCGCGCCCGGGGGCCGGGTCGGCGCTGACCTCGATGGGGCCTCGCACCAGGTCCGGCTGGCGGAACAGCCAATGACCCAGCGAACGCTCGCCCAGGCGCTCGAGCCGCTGGCCGCGCAGGCGGTGCAGCGGCGCCACCGAGCGCGCCATCACCCAGGGGTGGTCGTCGAGGCACAGGGACACCTCGCGCAGCCAGACCCGGCGCGTGGGGGGAATGCCCAGCGCCAGGGCCTCGTCGCGACGCGGCCGGCCCAGGCGCTGGTCGAGCAGGCGCACCCGGAAGCGGCGCGGCGCCCCGGCCTCGGTCAGGCGCAGGGTTAGCGAGTCCCGGGAGGCGACCCAGCGCCACCAGGCCGCGCTCATAGCGGGGCGAGCCGCCGCCAGGGGGCGCCATCGGGGGGCGAGGGCCGGGCCGTGATTCACCGTACTACTCCGCGTCCAATCCAGGGGGCGGCTAGTGTACCATGTCGCGCCGACAGGCCATCCCGTGGCGGCCCCCCGGCGGGCCGTCGCGCCCCGCGCAGCGAGGAACCCCATGACCGCTCCCCTGACCATCATCGGCTCCGGCATGGCCGGACTGGGCCTGGCGCGCCAGGTCCGGGCCCGGCAGCCCGAGCGCGCCATGACCCTGATCACCGCCGACGGCGGCGACGATTATTCGAAGCCGCTGCTCTCCACCGGCTTCGCCAAGCGCCTGCCCCCCGAGCGCCTGGCGGCGCGTAGCGCCCTGGACGCGGCCGAGCAGCTCGGCGTGGTGATGCGGACCCGGACCCGGGTCGAGGCCATCGACCCCGCCGCCAGGACGCTTACCATCGGCACCGAGCGCCTGGCCTACGGGGAACTGGTGCTGGCCACCGGTGCCGTGCCCGAACCGCCGTTCGCGATTCCCGAGGCGCTGGCCGGCCGGGTTCACACCATCAACGACCTCGACGACTATCGCGCCTTCCACGCCGCCCTGGCGGCGCTCGGGCGGCCGGCCCGGGTGGCCGTCGTCGGCATCGGCCTGGTGGGCTGCGAGTTCGCCAACGACCTGGCCGCCGGCGGCCATCGGGTCGAGCTGGTCGCCCCGGAATCGGCCCCGCTGCCGCGGCTGCTCCCCGAGCCGCTGGGGCGCGCCCTGGGCGAGGCCTTCGTCGAGGCCGGCATCGCCCTGCATACCGGACGCCTGGTCGAGGCGCTGGCAGAGGCCGGCGGCCGGGTGGGCCTGGGGCTGGACGACGGCCAGACCCTGGAGGCGGACCTGGTGCTGGTGGCCACCGGGCTGCGCCCGCGCACCCGGCTCGCCGAGGCGGCGGGCCTGTCGGTGGGGCCGGCCGGTATCCGCGTCGATCGCTATCTCGCGACCTCGGCGCCGGGCATCCATGCGCTGGGCGACGTGGCCTGCGTCGACGGCATCAACGCCATGTACGTCCAGCCGTTGCAGGCCGGCGCCAGGGCGCTGGCCGCCACCCTCGACGGCGAGCCCACCGCGGTGCGCTATGGCCCCTGGCCGGTGCTGGTGAAGACGCCCTTGCTGCCGGTGGTCTCGCTGCCGCCCGCCGAGGCGCCCGCCCGCTGGCGGATCGAGGGCGAGGCCGGCGATCTCGCCGCCCTGGCCGAGGACGAGGACGGACGTTTGATTGGATTTGCGTTGACAGGCGCCTGCGTACGTCGGAAAGTCGAACTGGCGCGGGCTGCACCGCCATTGCTAGGCTAGTGACGTCAACGACGGCGCCCCCGATTTCCGGCGAGGCAGCGGCGTTGCACCATGGCGTCATTCGCATGCCGCTCCCTCGGGCGGGCCGACGACGGCGCTCGACCGGGCCGCATGCGAGTGGAGCAACACCTCACCATCACTGCGTACAATAACGAGGCCGATGGGACCATCGGCAGGATGTCAAAACCAGGAGGGCTGTATGCGCAAACCTGAACTCGCCGCGGCGATCGCCGAGCGTGCCGATCTTTCCAAGGACAAGGCCAGCCAGGTGCTGAACGTCATTCTCGACGAGATCACCGGCAGCGTATCCGGCGGCAAGGACGTGTCGCTGATCGGCTTCGGTACCTTCACCGTGCGCGAGCGTGCCGCCCGCACCGGCAAGAACCCCCAGACCGGCCAACCCCTGACCATCCCGGCCAGCAAGACCGTGGCCTTCAAGCCCGGCAAGGGGCTCAAGGACGCCGTCTCCAAGTGAGACGCGACGCGGCCCGTTCGGCGGGCCGCGCTTCCCTCCCTCCTCACGAACGGATTCGACATGAAGCTACGCGTGATGCTCTGGGTATTGGGCGTGCTGCTCAAGCGTGCCCTCAGGCGCAAGCCCGCCTTCCGCGAGCGCATGGCCGAACTGCGGGGCCTCGACTGGGGCATCGCCACCGAGGATCTGCGCATCGCGCGCCACTATCGGATGTCGCCCCGAGCCATCGAGACCGGGTCCGGGCTACCGGTGGATCTCGACCTGGAGCTGCGTTTCGATGACGCGGACAGCGCGGTGCAGATACTCCGCAAGCCCACCCAGAAGGCCTTCCTCGACGGCATGATGGCCGGCCATGTGCGGCTGGTCGGCGATGCCAAGGACCTCGAGCGCCTGCAGGGGCTGCTCAAGCACTTGTAAGACGCGGCTGTGCCGCTCGTGAGCGACGGGCTTCGGGCCATGAGCTTCGAGCAGTCGACTGCGAGCCCGCAGCCCGCAGCCCGCAGCCCGCAGCTTAAGGCTAGACCTGCCCGTACCGCCCGGCTTCCTCGCCCAGCCAGCGACGGATCAGCGGTCGGCTGGCCTCGGGGTGCTCGGCCAACAGCGCCTCGGCCAGCGGCGAGATCTTTGCCAGCAGGTCGGCGTCGCGCTCCAGGTCGGCGATCTTCATCTGCGCCAGACCGGTCTGGCGGGTGCCCAGTACCTCGCCGGGGCCGCGGATCTCCAGGTCCTGTTCGGCGATGCGAAAGCCGTCGGTGGTCTCGCGCATCACCGTCAGGCGCTTGCGCGAGTGCTCCGACAGCGGCGGATGATAGAGCAGCACGCAGAAGCTTTCGGTGGCGCCGCGGCCGACCCGGCCGCGCAGCTGGTGCAGCTGGGAGAGCCCCAGCCGCTCGGGGTTCTCGATGATCATCAGGCTGGCGTTGGGTACGTCGACGCCGACCTCGATCACCGTGGTGGCGACCAGCAGGTCCAGCTCGCCGGCCTTGAAGGCCGCCATGACCTCGGCCTTCTCGGCGGCCTTCATGCGCCCGTGGACCAGGCCCACGGCGAGCTCCGGCAGCGCCTCCACCAGTTCGTCGCGGGTGGCCTCGGCGGCCTGACACTGCAGCGCCTCGGACTCCTCGATCAGGGTGCACACCCAATAGGCCTGGCGGCCCTCGGCGCAGGCGTGGCGGATCCTCGCGACCACCTCGGGGCGGCGCTCGTCGGGCACCACCACCGTCTTCACCGGGGTGCGCCCCGGCGGCAGCTCGTCGATCACCGAGACGTCCAGGTCGGCATAGGCGCTCATCGCCAGGGTGCGCGGAATCGGCGTGGCGGTCATCACCAGCTGGTGGGGCGTCAGGCCGCCGGCCTCGCCCTTCTCGCGCAGCGCCAGGCGCTGGTGAACGCCGAAGCGGTGCTGCTCGTCGATGATCGCCAGGCCCAGGCGCTCGAAGTGCACGTCGCCCTGGAACAGCGCATGGGTGCCGATCACCATCTGCGCCCGGCCGTCGAGGATCGCCGCCTTGGCGTCGAGCCGCGCCTTGCCCTTGAGCTTGCCGGCCAGCCAGGCGACCTCGATGCCGAGCGGCTCGAACCAGGCCTTGAAGGCGCGATAGTGCTGTTCGGCGAGGATCTCGGTGGGCGCCATCATCGCCGCCTGGCAGCCGCCGGCGATGGCCGACAGCGCCGCCATGGCGGCGACCACGGTCTTGCCCGAGCCCACGTCGCCCTGCACCAGGCGCAGCATCGGGCGCTGCTCGGCCAGGTCGGCGCGTAGCTCGTCGAGCACCCGGCGCTGGGCGGCGGTCAGCGAGAACGGTAGCTGGGTGAGGAAGCGCGCCTGCAGGCCGCGTCCGTCGGGCAGCGGGGGGGCGCCGTCCTCCTGGATGCGCAGGCGCACCTCGCGCAGGCTCAGCTGGTGGGCCAGCAGTTCCTCCAGGGCCAGGCGCCGCACGGCCGGATGCTGGCCCCCGGCCAGCGCCTCGGGATCGGCATCGGGGGCCGGGTGATGCAGCGCGCGTAGGCAGCCGTGCAGCTCGGGCAGCCCGAAGCGCCGCCGCAGCGGCTCGGGGAGCCACTCCGGCAGTGCCTCGGGGGCCGCGTCCAGCCGGGCCAGGGCCTGGTCGATCAGCGCCCGCAGGCGCGTCTGGTGGAGGCCCTCGGTGGTCGGATAGAGGGGCGTCAGGTGGTCCTCCACCGGCGGCGCACCCTCGCCGAGCAGGCGATACTCCGGATGATAGAGCTCGAGCCCGGTGGCCCCGGCCCGAGCCTCGCCGAAGGCGCGCACCCGGGCCCCGGGGCGGAACTGCTGCTGCTGGGCCGGCGAGAAGTGAAAGAAGCGCAGGCTGAGGATGCCGGAACCGTCGCGCAGCCGCACCAGCAGGCTGCGGCGCCGGCCGCGCACCACGTCGGCCGCCATGACCTCGCCCTCGACCACGGCCTCGTCGCCGGACCTGAGGCCGGCGACGGGGGTGATGCGGGTGCGGTCCTGGTAGCGCAGCGGCAGATGGAACAGCAGGTCGGCGACGGCCTCGATACGCAGCCTGGCCAGCTTCTGGGCCAGCGCCTCACCGACGCCCTTGAGGTCCGTGACGGGGGCGTCGAGGCCGCTCATGCCGTCTCGGGCTCAGCCGCGCGGCAGTGGGCGATGGCCTCGGTGACCGCGTCGATGGCCTGGGGCCGCGGGAAGCTGGCGCGCCAGGCGATGGCCACGGTGCGCCCCGGACCCGGGGGGGTGAAGGGCCGGCTGGTCAGCAGGCCGCTCTCGTAGTGGCCGGTGCCGATCGCCGAACGGGGCAGCACGGTGACGCCCAGCCGCGAGGCCACCATGTGGCGGATGGTCTCCAGCGAGCCGCCCTCGGCGGTCAGGGTGTTGTGGGGGCTGTTGAGCTTCTGGCTGATGGCCGGGCAGGCCTCGAGGATCTGGTCGCGGAAGCAGTGGCCTTCGCCGAGCAGCAGCAGCCGCTCGTCGAGCAGGGCTTCCTTGTCGATGGACGATCGCTCGGTCCAGGGATGGTCGGCCGGCATCAGCACCTCGAAGGCCTCCTCGTACAGCGACTTGGTCACCACGTCGGTCTCGGTGAACGGCAGCGCAACGATGATGGCGTCGAGCTCGCCGCTGCGCAGCTTGCGTCGCAGCTCGCCGGTGAAGCCTTCCTCGATGTAGAGCGG
Source organism: Halomonas sp. ABH4_019 (assembly GCF_056159885.1). Taxonomy (NCBI): domain Bacteria; kingdom Pseudomonadati; phylum Pseudomonadota; class Gammaproteobacteria; order Oceanospirillales; family Halomonadaceae; genus Halomonas; species Halomonas sp. ABH4_019. The sequence continues at coordinate 978,393 of NZ_JBSWWC010000002.1, read as the reverse complement.
CATCTGGGAGGCGCGACGGGTGAGTTCCGGCACCAGATGCGGGAACAGGTAGGGGCCGATGGTGTAGATCGCGCCGATGCGCAGCGGGCTCGCCAGCTGGTCTCGCCCGGCGGTGGCTAGCTCCTTGATCACGCTGCTCTGCTCCAGCACGCGCTGGGCCTGCTCGACGATCTTCTCGCCCAGCGGGGTGACCTGGACGGTGGATTTCGAGCGCTCGAACAGCGCCACGCCGAGCTCCTCCTCGAGCTTCTTGACCGCCACCGATAGGGTCGGCTGCGACACGAAGCAACGCTCGGCGGCGCGGCCGAAGTGGCGTTCCTGGGCCAGGGTTACGATGTAACGGAGTTCTGTTAGAGTCATTTCGGTGCCGGGGCTTCCTCGCTAGTGCTGTGTGTCACGGGCCCCATCCATAGGGCACCCCAATCGGGTCATAGGGACTTTTTATCAGGGGGCGAAGGAAAGGTGAAGACGACGACGCTGATTCTGGGCTGTGGAGACATCGGAACGACGCTGGGACGCGAGCTCAAGGCGTCCGGGCAGAGGGTGATCGGGGTGCGCCGCGATGCCGGCAGATTGGCCGAGAGTGGCCTGGAGGGCGTGTCGGCGGACCTCAACGACGCGGCGGCCCTGGCCGAGCTGCCGGATGCCGACATCCTGGTCTATGTCGTCAGTGCCGACCGCTTCGAGGAGGCGGCCTACCGCGCCGCCTACCCGGACGGCCTCAAGGCGGTACTGGACGAATTCGGCGCGCGCCGCCAGCCGCCGCGGTACGTCTTCTTCGTGTCCTCCACCAGCGTCTATGCCCAGCGGGAAGGCGAGGTGGTCGACGAGGACAGCCCCACCGTGCCCACCGGCTTCTCCGGGCTGCTGATGCGCGAGGCCGAGCAGACGCTGGCCGACCACGCGCTGCCCGGCACCGCGGTGCGTTTCTCCGGGATCTACGGGCCGGGCCGCGATCGGCTGATCCGCCAGGTGGGTGAGGGGCGCATCGCCGCCGCCACGCCGGCCATGTACTCCAACCGCATCCATCGCGACGACTGCGCCGGCGTGCTGGCCCACTTCATCGACCAGGCCCTGGCCGGCGAGGCCCTGCACGAGCTGTACCTGGCCAGCGACTGCGAGCCGGCCCCCCTCCACGACGTCATGGCCTGGCTGGCCAAGCAGCTCAAGGTCGAGGCCACCGAGACCATCCAGTCGCCGCTGCGTCGCCGCGCCAGCAAGCGCTGCGACAATCGCCGCTTGCTCGAGAGCGGCTATCGTTTCCGCTACCCGAGCTTCCGCGAAGGCTATGCCCAGGTGCTCCGCGAGGGGGGCTACCTGCAGCCGACGACTTGAGCGGTGCCGTCGAGCCTGATTCAGAGGGCCAGGCGATAGCTCAGCGAGTAGACCTCGAAGCCGTCATTGGGCCGGTCGAGGCTGGCGTTGGAATAGTGACTGAGGCCGACCCCCAGCTCGCCGCCCCGGTCGAGCCGGACCCCCGCCGCCAGGCGATCCTCGAACTGGAAGGAGGTGGACAGGTCGCGATCCTCGTGCCGCGTCTCGAGGAACAGGGCGCCCCCCACGCCGGCCTCCACATAGGCCCGCCCCCCGGCGAAGCCATAGCGCAGGGCCGGGGTCAGTCGCCAGGCGAGGTTGTCGTGACGATGATGCCCCGGCAGCCACAGCAGCCCGGTGGCGAGGCGCAGGTCGAGGGCGGGATGCAGGCGATCCAGGGCGATAACGGTGTCGAGCGTGATGCTCACCGCCGTCGTGCCCTCGCTGGTGCTCCCCAGCTCGACCGCGGGGGCGGCGTTGGCGTGTGCGGCGGCCAGGCTGCCGAGTAGCAGGCCGGTCAGGGCGAAGACTCTGGGCGACATGGCGACTCCTCGGGTCGAACCGTGCGCGCGAGGCGGCGATCGGCGACCTGGCGCGGTTCAATACCCTAAGCGGGATGAGCCGTTCGCGCGAGGCAGCGGTAGTGGCTGCCGTCATGCGTGATCGTTGACTGTATTAGCTCAACCTGAGTGTAGTCCCATGTCAGGGAAACGGCGGGCAGTTCCGCCGCCGAGGGCAGCATCGCCTTGCGCAGCAGGGTGATGTGGGGCGCGAAGTGCCCGGGGCGCGGCCCGGCGCCGAGTCGCTCCAGGCCGTCCCAGAGCTGGCGTTGCAGGCTCGCCAGTGCCGGATCGGATTCAGCCCCACCGACCCAGACGATGCCGGGCCGACGGAACTGGCCCCAGCGCTCGAGCCGCCAGCGGCCGGGCAGCAGGGTGATGCCCGCCAGCCAGTCGCCGATGGCGGTGGCGCGTTCGGCGGGCTGTTCGCCGAGGAAAGCCAGCGTCAGGTGCAGACTGTCGTCCGGCATCCGACGGCCGCCGCACTGGGCCCGGGCGGCCTCGGCCAGAACGCCGAGCCGCCGGCGCAGGGCCGGCGGCGGTACCAGGGCCAGAAACAGGCGCATGGCATCGTTGCTCTTGGGCGGGGAATCGATCAGTCGCCGATGACCAGCACGGCCTCCGCCTCGACCTGGCTACCCTTGGGCAGGGCCTTGACGCCGACGGCGGCGCGGGCCGGGTAGGGCGCGTCGAAGAACTCCTCCATGATGCTGTTGACGATGGCGAAGTTGTCCAGGTCTACCAGGTAGAGGTTGAGCTTGACCACGTCCTTGAGGCCGCCGGCGGCCTCCTCGCAGACGGCCTTGAGGTTGGTGAACACCTGGCGGGCCTGGGCCTCGAAATCATCGGAGACGATTTCCATGGTGGCCGGGTCCAGGGGGATCTGGCCGGAGAGATAGACGGTGTTGCCGGCCTTGATGGCCTGGGAATAGGGGCCGATAGCGGCGGGCGCCTGGTCGGTGTTGATGACGGCCTTGTTGCTCATGATGTGCTCCGTATTGTTGGCGATGATGGAATGACCAATGACGGCCCCCGCCCGCCGCGACCGCGACGGGCGGGGGCGGCATCTTTCAGTTGCCCAGGCGGGTGATCTTGCCGACGTGGGACAGGTTGCGCAGGCGCTTGATGATCCGCGCCAGGTGCACGCGGTTGCGCACCGACAGGGTGAGATTGACGATCGACAGCCGGGCATCGCGTTCCTCGATGCCGATGCGCTCGATGTTGGCGTCGGCATCGGTGACCAGGCTGGCCAGCTCGGCGACCAGCCCCCGGCGACTCTCGAGTTCCAGGCGCAGCGGCACCGGGAAGTCCTCGTCGGACTGCTCCGACCACTCGAGGGCGAACAGCTTGTCCGGATCGTTCTTCAGCTCGGCCAGGTTGCGGCACTCGGCCCGGTGGACGACGATGCCCTTGCCCACCGACAGGTGGCCGATCACCGGGTCACCGGGCAGCGGGTGGCAGCAGCGGGCGAACTTGATGACCATGCCCTCGGCGCCGCTGATCACGATCGGGCCCTGGTGGCGCCCGGCGTCCTGGGTCGGCGCCTGGTCGCCGTGCTGCAGGTCGACCAGGCGCCGGGCGACCACGTGGGCGACCCGGGTGCCCAGGCCGATGGATTCCAGCAGGCTGTCCTCGCTCTTGAGCTCGAGCTCATCCAGCAGGTGCTCCAGCGGCTTGGCCGGCAGCTCCTCGAGGCTGGTCTCGAACTCCGCCAGCGCCTTGTTGAGCAGACGTCGCCCCAGCTGCACGGCCTCGGTGTGCTGCTGGTGCTTGAGGGCGTGGCGGATCGCCGAGCGCGCCTTGGCGGTGGCCACCACGTTGAGCCAGGCCAGGTTGGGCCGAGCCCCGGGCGCGGTGATGATCTCCAGGGTCTGGCCGCTCTCGAGGCGGGTGGAGAGCGGCGCCAGGTGGCGATCGATGCGACAGGCGATGCAGCGGTTGCCGATATCGGTGTGCACGCTGTAGGCGAAGTCGATCACCGTGGCGCCCTGGGGCAATTCCATGATGTCGCCCTTGGGCGTGAACACGTAGATATCGTCGGGGAAGAGGTCGTGCTTGACGTGCTCGATGAACTCCAGCGAATCCCCGGCGTGGCGCTGCATCTCCAGCAGCCCCTTGACCCAGGCGCGGGCCCGGGCATGGCTGCCCTCGGCGATGGGATGCTCGGTCTGGCCGGCCTTGTACAGCCAGTGGGCGGCGATGCCGTTGTTGGCCATGGCCTCCATCTCGCGGGTGCGGATCTGCACCTCGATGGGCATGCCGCCGCTGCCGAACAGCGTGGTGTGCAGGCTCTGGTAGCCATTGGCCTTGGGGATGGCGATGTAATCCTTGAAGCGCCCCGGCACCGGCTTGTAGAGGTTGTGCACCACGCCGAGGATCCGGTAGCAGCTGTCGACGTCCTCGGTGATGATGCGAAAGCCGAACACGTCCATGATCTCGGCGAACGACTTGCGCTGGTCGCGCATCTTGCGATAGATCGACAGCAGGTGCTTCTGGCGGCCCACCACCGAGCCGGTCAGGCCCTCGTCGTCGAGGCTGTTCTGCAGGCTGTTCTGGACCTGGCGGATCGCCGAGCGACGGTGGCCGCGGGCGCTGGCCACGGCGCGCTTGATGCGCTCGGCGCGCATCGGGTGCAGGGCCTGGAAGGACAGGTCCTCGAGCTCCACGCGAATGGTGTTGATGCCCAGCCGGTTGGCGATCCGCGAGTAGATCTCCAGGGTCTCGCGCGCGATGCGGCGCTTCTTCTCCGGGCGCAGCGCGCCCAGGGTGCGCATGTTGTGCAGTCGGTCGGCCAGCTTGACGATGATCACCCGGATGTCCCGGGACATCGCCAGCACCATCTTCTGGAAGTTCTCCGCCTGGGCGACCGCCTTGTCCTCGAAGGTGATCTGGGTCAGCTTCGAGACCCCGTCGACCAGCTCCGCCACCGGCTCGCCGAACTGCTGGCCGAGGGCCTGCTTGGAGACGCCGGTGTCCTCGATGACGTCGTGCAGCATGGCGGCCATCAGGCTCTGATGGTCCATGTGCATGTTGGCCAGGATGTTGGCCACCGCCAGCGGGTGGGTCACATAGGGCTCGCCGGAGCGCCGTCGCTGGCCGTCGTGGGCCTGCTCGGCGTAGTAGAAGGCACGCTTGACCTGCTGGATCTCGTCCGGGGGTAGATAGCCGCCGAGGCGGTCGGCCAGGTCATCGATGGTGAACATGCGGCGCGCCCTGAAGGTTGCATGATGGCCGTGCGGGTGGCGACGACGGCGGCATCACTCCTCGGCGGGGATGCCCGGTTCGCCTTCGGGGCGAGGACGCACGGGAGCCTCGACGGGCTCGTCCAGCACGCTGGAGTCGACCAGGCCGTCGGCGATCTCGCGCAGCGCCATCACGGTGGGCTTGTCGTTTTCCCAGGGCAGCAGGGCATCGCGGGAGCCGCGGGCCAGCTGGCGTGCACGCTGGGTGGAGATCATCACCAGCTTGAAGCGGTTTTCGACGTTTTCCAGACAATCTTCGACTGTGACTCGCGCCATGAATGCCTTCCTGAATGCTGACGGGCGAAACCCCGGCCGGCGTCGTTGCGCCCCGGGGGTTCACCGATGAATAGATCGAATAGATTACTCGACGCCCGGTTCCCTTGACAAGCGCCGCGGCCGGCTCAGGACCAGCGGCCGGGGTTAAGACAACAGCGCCGCCAGCAGCGGGGCATGGCGTTCGTGCATGCGTCCCGCGGTCAGGCGTCGGGCGATCACCAGCGACTGCAGCTCGCGCAGGGCGGTGGTGAAGTCGTCGTTGATCACCAGGTAATCGTATTCGTCGAAGTGGGACATCTCGCCGACCGCCTCGCGCATGCGGGAGGCGACGACGGCGTGCTCGTCGGTACCGCGGCTCGACAGGCGGCGCTCCAGCTCCTCTCGGGAGGGCGGCAGGATGAAGATCGACACCGCGCCGGGCACCTGCTCGCGGACCTGGCGCGCGCCCTGCCAGTCGATCTCGAGGATCACGTCCTGGCCGGCGGCCAGCAGGTCTTCCACGGCGCGTCGGGACGTGCCGTAGTAGTTGTCGAAGACCCGGGCGTGCTCGAAGAAGTCGCCTTCCTCGATCATCCGCTCGAATTCGTCCGGGTCGACGAAGTGATAGTTCACGCCGTCGACCTCGCCCTCGCGGCGCGGCCGGGTGGTATGGGAGACCGACACCTGGATGCCGTCGAGGCTTTCGATCAGCTCGCGCACCAGGCTGGTCTTGCCGGCGCCGGAGGGGGCGGAGACGATGAATAGCGTACCTTGGGGCATGGGCGGAACCTGCGACGTTGACGGCTGCGGGGAGGGCGCGAAGTATCGCATACTTGGCGCCCATCCCCTATCCCCGTCCTGCGGGGTCATGCCGTGGCGGCTTTGGCCTCGCGACGTTCCAGATGGCGCCCCGCGAGGAACACGGCCAGCCCGCCGAGTGCCAGCACGGCGCCGACCAGGCCACTGGCGGACCAGGGCGCGCCGCCCTTGATCACCACCGCCGCCAGCCAGGCGCCGAGGGCGTTGGCGCAGTTGAAGGCGGCATGGTTCATCGAGGCGGCCATGGTCTGGGCATCGCCGGCCACATCCATCAGCCGGGTCTGCAGCGCCGGCCCCAGGGCCATGCTGGTGCCCACCAGGCCGACGAACAGCAGGCCGGCGATCAGGTGGTCGGCGGCGAAGAAGAAGCCGCCCTGGACCAGCAGGCACCACACCAGGATGCGGGGGATCGCCTTGAGCAGGTGCTTGTCGGCCAGCCGCGCGCCGACCAGGTTGCCGAGGATGGTGCCGATGCCGAAGATCGCCAGCACCCAGGGCCCCACCGATTCACGCATGCCGGCCTGGTTCGAGAGCGTCGGCACCACGTAGCTGAACACCGCGAACATGCCGCCGAAGCCCACGCTGGCCACGCCCAGGGTAAACAGCACGCGTTGCTTGAGCAGCGCGGTGAGCTCCCGACGGGGGCTGGCGTCCGGGTTGTGGGGCTGGCGGGGCACCCACAGGCGGATCAGCAAGGCGGTGGTCAGGGCGATCGCGCCGACGCCCAGGAAGGCGCTCTGCCAGCCCAGCCACTGGCCGGCCCAGGTGGCCAGTGGCGCGCCGATCACGATGGCGCTGGTCAGGCCCAGCATGACCCGGCCGATCGCCTGGGCGCGTTGTTCGACCGGCACCGCGGCCGCGGCCACCAGGGCGGCGACCCCGAAGTAGGCGCCGTGGGGCAGGCCGGCCAGGAAGCGCAGCCCGACGAAGGGCCAGAAGGACGTGGCCAGGGCGCTGGCGATGTTGCCCACCGCAAACACCAGCATCAATGCGATGAGCAGGGTGCGGCGCGGCACCCGGGCGGCCAGGGCGGAGATCAGCGGTGCGCCGACCACCACGCCCAGCGCATAGCTGGAGATGGCGTAGCCGACGTCGGCGGCGGCGACCTGGAGGTCGCCGGCGACGCGTTCCAGCAGGCCCATGATCACGAACTCGCTGGTGCCGATGCCGAAGCCGCCGAGGGCCAGCGCCAACTCGGCCAGGCGGGGGTGGCGCGCGGTGGCGCTGGAGGAAGAAGGGGGCGACATGGCGGACCTCCGTCAATAAAAAAGACCCTGACGAGGTCAGGGTCGCGTAAAATTACTACAAAAGTATAAAGCCTGCGTCAGTCGGACGCGAGGGGCGGCGCAACGTGACGGAGTCCGTGGGACGGCCCTGTCACGAGGCCGGTGGCTCGGCGAGCCACCGGGTGAGCGGTCAGGCGTGACGTGCGATGAGGCTGTCGAAGCTCTCCTTGGGTTGGACGCCGGTGAGGGCCTCGATCTTCTGCCCGTTCTTGAACAGGGCGATGGTGGGCAGGCCACGAACGCCGTTCTGGGCGGCGAGCTCGGGCGCCTCGTCCACGTTCAGCGTGACGACCTTGAGGGCGTCGCCTTGCTCTTCGGCGATGGAGTCCACGACCGGATCGAGCATCTTGCAGGGACCGCACCAGGGCGCCCAGAACTTCACCAGGACGGGCTTGTCATGCTCGAGGACTTCCTGGGTATAGCTGCTTTCGTTGACCGCTGTCAGATTGGCCATAAAGCTCTCCTTGGCACGCCTAACCGGTGCCGACATAGAAGGTAAGGCGTCGTCGGTACGCCCGGTTGCTGGCATACCCTACCTTGTCGAGAAAAATGTTAGCAAGTTAATTTTATGCCGCCCCGCCTGTTCCCCTGCGGGGCATGGCCGCCCACCGGCGGTGGCCGGGGGCGTGGCACGAGCGACCCGCGGGGAGCCTGGCGGGCTCCCCGCGGGGCCTCATCAGGAGGCCTTGTGCCACTCGTACTCGGCGAAGGGCTTGTCCAGCGGGGTCGCCGCCAGATGGTTGGTGTAGTTGCTCATCACCTTCTGCGACAGGGCGAGGACGACCTCGAGGACATGGCGTTGCGTGTAGCCGGCCTCCAGGAAGCGTTGCACCGTCGTGGCATCGAGATCACCGCGCTGACGGACCATCGCGAGGGTGAAGGTGCGCAGAGCCTCGAGGCGATCGGTCGGCAATGGCGTTTCATCACGCAGGGCGTCGGTGATGGCGCCGTCCACCTTCATCTGATGAGCGATGGCGGTATGGGCCGGGACGCAGTAATGGCAATTGTGCTCGACGTTGATGGCCTGCCACACCACGGTGGTTTCCTCATCGTCGAAGCTGCTGTCGAGGAACAGCTGGTGCAGGCGCTGGTAGCCTTCCAGCAGGCCGGGCGCCTCTGCCATCACGGCGTGCAGGTTGGGGACCATGCCGAAGGCGTTGACGGAGTTGTCGAGCAGCGTCTGGCTGGCCTGCGGCGCGGACTGCTTGTCATGAAGGGTGAAATCGGTCATGGCGGTGTCGGCTCCATATTTCAGGATAAAGGGGGTTCCTCGAAGAGGCCGTATCGGGACCTTGCCCCGGGCTTCGAGTGGGGGCCACTGTTGTTGAGTGATCGCTCAAAAACGGGCGCGCCGTTGCCTAAGGCCTCTTCACTGGGGACATCCTAGCTGTACTTGAGCGACCACTCAAGATAAAATTTTCCTACCTTCACCGCCATGATGTCCGACCCGTTCGAGGTCGGCCGCCGCCTGGACTCGCTCATGCCCCGCACGACTCGCCACAACCGACAGGAATCCCTGGAAAAGGCGCTGGCACTGTTCTGGCGCAAGGGGTTTCATGCCACCTCCCTCAAGGACCTGGAAGCCACCCTGGACATGCGTCCGGGCAGTATCTACGCCGCCTTCGGGAGCAAGGAGCAGCTGTTCCAGGAGGCGCTGGAGCGCTATGCGCAACGGGCGCTCGTCGAGCTGGATCGCACCCTGGGCAGGCATGAGTCGGCACTCGACGGCCTGGCGGCCTATCTACGCCAGCTCGGGGGGTTGCGCGAGCGTGAGCTCCCTTGCCGTGCCTGCATGCTGGTCAAGAGCCTGCTGGAGCTGGGGGATCGCGAGGCCGCGGCGAGGGAGAAGGTCGACGCCTTGCTGGAAGGCATGGAGGCTCGCTTCATCGAGCGGTTTGACGTGGCTCGTGACCGGGGCGAGATCGGCCGCGACCAGGATCCCAAGCGGCTCGGGAGGCGCCTCCAGGCCGAAGTCATGGGTCTGCGCTCCTTCGCTCAACGCGATGTCGGCAGCGATGCCCTCCAGGCCCTGGCGGAAGACCTGGCTCGGTCGGTCGAGGCGCTAGGAGACGGCCGCGGCGCGGAGGCGCCACGGCGCTGAGATCCGAGATAGTGGGGGGAGCCATGCGGGTGCCGTCCTCCCCCGGTCGCGCCTGCCTCACTCGATGTTCTGGATCTTAAGGTTGATTTTCTTAAAAAATATATTATTAATCAATTGCTTGAAGAATGTGAGTGGTGAATTTTCATGAGGGACTACCCGGTATACTACCCGGTTGGCTGATGACTCCCAATCGCCATCCCTTCGTGGTGGGTCGAGAGTACTGGCTGTTCAACCTCACTCAGAGCGATGCGCGGTCAAGCGCGGCTCTCTACAGCCTGATCGAGACGGCCGAGACCAGTAGCCTCTTGCCCTACGAGTACCTGCAGTTCGTGTTCGAGACGCTGCCGACCTTCGGCGAGGAAGCTGGACTCAGCTCCCTGCTCCTGGCACTGGAAGGAGATCCTACCGGCTTGAGAGGGGCTGATACAGATGAAGTTTCTGGATCGCATAGGAGCGGGCGGCCTGACGGTAAATCAGGCTGTACCACTCTCGCCGAGCCAGTCCGCGGCATATTCAAGGCGATCTACTACCGCATGTCGCTGGTGCTGGACACCGAGAACCTCTCGCCCTGGCTCGGTTCCACGCTCCACCACGTCGCTCATTACCTGCCCGCCTAGCGGATCATCCACTGGCCGGTGAGAATGAGGGTAAATCGACCTATTAGGACGATGCGGAACTATCGAGTCCGTCGACTATGCGCCCTAAATATTCGTCAGGCTCTATATATAATGCTGTTAGCCTTCTATGGGTGACAACTCATCACTCGTACCGGTCACCGCAACCGTTCGACTGCGCAACCTTGTCAAAGCAGGCAGCTTGACCTTTGGGTTGCACAATGGTTCTAGCCTATTAACTTTATCAGGGTCATGGCCGAAGTGCTTGGCTGTGAATGCCACATTCGCGAATGCCTTTCAGGCACTGAAGGAGGTGAAAGCCTATGAGTAGCGTTGCGTCGGCGTCTGCTGCACCGCACAAGACGGCCCGTGTCTACCGTATGAAGACGGAAGAGCACCTCTGCCCGTTTGGCCTGAAGACCGTGGATCTTCTCAAGCGCAAGGGCTATCGAGTCGATGATCACACCCTCACCTCGCGGGAGGCGATCGAGGCGTTCAAGGAGCAGGCCGGTGTCGATACCACGCCTCAGGTCTACATCGGCGAGGAGCGCGTGGGGGGCTATGAGGAGGTTCGCGCCCACCTGGGCATGAGCGTGCCCGGCGAGAAGGAGACCACCTATCAGCCGGTCATCGCCATCTTCGCGACATCCTTGCTGATCGGCCTGGCGGTGAGCTGGGCGGCCAGCGGCACGCTCGTGTCTCTGCGTATGCCGGAATATGCGGTCGCCACCGCCATGACCCTGCTGGGGCTCCAGAAGCTGCAGGATATCGAGAGCTTCAGCACCATGTTTCTCAACTATGACCTGCTCGCCCAGAGACATGTGCCTTACGGCTACGTCTACCCCTTCGCCGAGACCCTGGCCGGTATCCTGATGCTGGCGGGGGCCCTGATCTGGCTCGCGGCGCCACTGGCGCTGTTCATCGGCACGGTAGGGGCCGTGTCGGTCTTCAAGGCCGTCTATATCGACAAGCGGGAGCTCAAGTGCGCCTGCGTGGGTGGCAACAGCAACGTGCCCCTGGGCTTCGTCTCCTTGACCGAGAACCTAGTCATGATGGGCATGGGGCTCTGGATGCCGCTGAAACAACTCATTCTTTGAGGAAACGGAGGCAGGGATGAACGACTCCTCGGATCGTGCACCCGAATACGAGGAGGGTAGCCTGACCCTGGCGGGCGCGGTTGCCCTAGGCACGGGGGTCATGATCGGGGCCGGTATCTTCGCCCTGACCGGCCAGATGGCACAGATGACGGGGTGGCTGTTCCCCCTGGCGTTTCTGTCGGCGGCCGTGATCGTCTCCTTCAGTGCCTACTCCTATGTCCGAATGTCCAGCACCTACCCCTCCGCCGGGGGGATCGGCATGTATCTGCAGAAGGCCTATGGCTCGACATTGCCGACCGCCTTTCATGCCTTGCTGATGTACTGTTCCATGGTGATCGCCCAGAGCTTTCTGGCCAGAACCTTCGGGTCCTATACCCTGCAGCTGTTCGACGTCGAGAACCGCTCCCTGCTGGTGCCGTTACTGGGGGTAGGGCTGCTGTTGGCGGCCTTCCTGATCAACCTGTCGGCCAATCGGCTGATCGAGGGAGTCGCCTCCGTGCTGGGTGTCATCAAGATCGGGGGAATCGTCGTGTTCGGCGTGGTCGGGGTCTTCGTCGCCGACTCGCTGAAGATGGACGTGTCATCATCAACAGCGCCCCAGGCTTCCCTGTCAGGCTTTCTGGGGGCCACGGCCCTGGGTATCCTGGCCTTCAAGGGGTTCACCACCATTACCAACAGTGGGTCGGAGCTCAAGGACCCCCACCGCAATGTAGGCAGGGCGATCATGATCTCGATCGCTCTGTGCGTGGTGATCTACGCGCTGGTGGGCTTCGCCGTCGCCAGCAACCTGTCACTCCAGGAGATCATCAAGACCCAGGATTATTCCCTGGCGGCTGCCGCCAGGCCGGCACTGGGCGAGGCGGCGGTCTGGTTTACCGTCATCCTGGCGATGCTGGCGACGGCGGGTGGTATCATCGCCAGTGTCTTCGCCGTATCCCGCATGCTGGCCATGCTGACCGAGATGCGGCTGGTGCCTCACCGCCATTTTCATATGCCCGGCAGTATCCAGAAGCACACCCTGGTCTACACGATCGTGCTGGGCTTGCTGCTGACCGCGTTCTTCGACCTCAGCCGCATCGCCGCGCTGGGCATCATCTTCTACCTGATCATGGACATCGCGATTCACTGGGGGGTATTTCGCCACCTCAGGCACAAGGTCAGCGCCAGGCCCGCGATACCGATCATTGCCATCCTGCTGGATATCGTCGTGCTGGGAGGCTTCGTCTGGGTGAAGGCTACCTCCGATCCGCTGGTATTGATCGTCGCCGCCGTGGTGATGGGCCTTATCCTGGTGGGGGAGAGGCTGTTCCTGTCAAAACGTGAACCGCCGGCCGGCGATGATCACTCGCATACTCATTGACCCCGGTCGGATATACCATTTGCTGCTTGGCGCATGTCGTCGTGCCGTTCGGGAACGGGCACTGGCAGAGCATGATGCCGGGGACCATGCCATCCACCATCATGTTCGGCTCCGTATTGTCTGCTCGTCATTCCGGGAGCATCTTCCGCTGTATGGCTATTGGTCTCGAGCCTGGTTGGATTGCTGAGCCAGCTGTATAGCTTCGTGCTCTCCGAGCTTGAGAAGTTCGCGAACCAGATCGCGAACCTCCGGGAACTTGGCCCGCCCCTCCAGGTATCGGTACAGATCGACTCCCTGATCACAGAGGTTTTTGGCATGAAGATTGACAACGATTGGCCTGGCCTCACAGGAGTGAGTCAGGCTCTGCGTTGGCTGCAGGCTGCGATGGTACTGCTGGCCGCTGGGAGTGCCGCCCTCCAGGCGGCTGAGGTGCCATCCGACTGGCCCAAGGGCCAGTACCCATTGCCCAGGGGGGGGCGACCTCATTGGGCAGGACTACACCGTCGAAGCGGATACCGGGGAGACGTTGCTCGATCTCGCCCGCGAGCATAATTTGGGTTACGAGGAGATTCGTCGCGCAAATCCCGATCTCAGCGTCTGGATGCCTGGGGAGGGTATCGAAGTACTGATTCCAGCGCAGCGCCTGCTGCCGCCGGTACCCCGCGAGGGCATCGTGATCAACCTCGCCGAACTCCGCCTCTACTATTATCCGGAAGTGGAGGAAGGCGAATCGCCGCGGGTCGAGACCTACCCCATCGGCATCGGTCGTGAAGGTTTCGACACCCCGCTTGGCAAGACCGAGACCACCATGCGCATCGAGAACCCAGCCTGGTACCCTCCCGAGTCGGTGCGACAGGAAGCGGCGGCGCGTGGCGAGGAGGCACCCGCAGTGGTCCCCCCAGGGCCGGATAACCCCCTCGGCGACTACGCGATCCTGCTCGGCTTCGACGGTTATCTCATCCACGGCACCAACCGGCCAGACGGCATCGGCATGCGTGCCAGCCGTGGCTGTATCCGAATGTTCCCCGAAGACATTCAATCGCTCTTCGAGCGGGTTCCCGAAGGCACTCCGGTCAACATCATCGATCAACCGATCAAGGCTGGCTGGCATGCGGGCACGCCCTACGTGCAGGCCTACCAGCCGCTGGAGATGCAGGAGAACGGCATGGCGCAACTGCTGGAGGCATTGACGTTGCTGAGTCAGTCTGCCCATGGAGAATCCATGGACCTGGACTATTTACAGCTACGCGGCGTGGTGGATGATCCCGATGGCCAGGCCGTCGCCATCCGACGGGCGCCGGAACCCGAATCCGTGGTGGTCGATGCGGAGAGCGAGGCCAGTGGTATCTACGAACACCTGGGGGGCCAACAGGGCTTGCTCGAAGCTCCTGAAGTGTGACACAGGCAGCCAGGCATCTCCTGATTCTCGGTTAGATAGGGGACCACGCCAGGGGGCGCTGGGGCGTTTTCGTCGCGGCAATCCCGGTATGGCTTTCAGTAACGTGTTGGCCGAGCTGGGCGCGCTGGCACGGAACAGGATGGCGTCACGTCGAGACGTCTCAGGAGACTCGACGACTGGGTTTCGGTCGGAGAGTCCTCAGCCGATTGTGGCCAGGAACGGGAACCAGTCCACTAGGAAGCTGGAGAGCCGGGTCAGGGTCCCGGTGACGATCAGCAATCCCATGAGGATAAGGATTACACCGGCGACCGGTCGGGCATAGGCACTCCACTTGCCAAGACGGCCCCGGTAGCGGCTGAACCGATTGAGCAGCAGGGTACTGGCCAAGAAAGGCAGAGCCAGGCCGAGGGAATAAGTCGCCAGGTAGAGCATGCCGGCCTGGGCATTGGCCGTGGTGGAGGTAGCCATCAGAATTGCGCCCAGGATGGGGCCGATACAGGGCGTCCAGCCGATGGCGAAGGACACGCCGAAGAAGGTCGCTGCTAACGGGGAGCCCCCTCGCACTTGCGGAGACCAGTGGAAGTTGCGCTGTAGGACGGGCAGCCGGATCATGCCTGACATGAACAGGCCGAGCACGATGACGACGCTGCCGGTAATCCAGTTGAGCTCCTGGCGGTAGCCGCGCAACAGCTGCCCGATGCTGGTGACGCCCAGGCCCATCAGGATGAACACCACGCTGAAGCCGAACACGAATAAGGTGCTCAGCAGCATCGCCTCGAAGCGCCGATCCGCCTTGCCGGCACTGCCGCCGGTGACCACCGAGAGATAGGCGGGCAGCAATGGCAGTGTGCAGGGTGAAAAGAAAGATAGCAGCCCGCCGAAGAGAGCGCCGATCAGGCCGATAGAGGAGAGCGTTTCCACTGGGGGCTACCTGGCTGTCATGCCGTGAAGGAGGCTCGGCCGGGTGGCGACTACTGTCCCCGAGGGATGCTGGCGGATGGGGTGCTTTCGCCAAAGTGTATCGCCTCGGTTTCCATCGTTTCGCGCAGTGGCTGGTTCAGCGGACATGCGAAGCCTCAAGCGATATCTGGTGACCGATGCCCCTAATTCCAAGGTCTTTGACACATCAGGGGAATCGGGGATCAAGATCCATAGCACGGGGTGGCTCGGTTGGTGATCAGCAATCATCCGTCGGTAGACGCCACGGCGATATGGTAGGGAGCCGAAGCCAGGTCGGTGCTGTGTCGTGTGTCGTTCTCAAGGGAAAACGTGACCAGACGATTTTGCCCTAGCTTGTAGCATAGAGCGTCTGGCCATCGGGACTCAAGTCGATGCCGTGAGGCTCCGCGCCGATCTCATATTCTGCGGCCACACTCCTGCTAGCAAGATCCATCGCCAGGGCTTTCCCCCCGGTATCATTGTTAACGTACACGCCCTTCGAGAGCAACATATGCTTCGGGATGCCACCCACGCGGATGTTCCGTCGCACGAACCAATGCTGGGAATCCACCTCGCTGATGGTGCCGTCACCGGCGTTGCTGACGGATATGCTCCTTCCCACTTCATTCTGGACGAGGTAGTTTGGATTCAGCCCCGACGCCACGAAGGCGATCACCTGGCTGGTGACAAGCAACAAGACGCTGATGTCTCTGCCGGAGGGATGTGTCGCCATCACTGCTGTCCGTCTTGCGTGATCAGGGCATGGTGCCCAGGCCCGTGCATCACCCGCGTCCTGATGAGTCGGCTCGTGGTCGTGTCGGCGACGTAAAGAAGCCCCGTATTCGTGGCTTCCCGGGAGGCCGTTCCGCCATTGCCATGGTGGGCCGCGTGCTCGTCTTCCGTGACGCCTCCAGTGTGTGGTCTCTCGGTATTGGGCCCATGAGGAGTGAGGCTGACAAGAATCAGTTGCTGACCATAGAGCATCGGGGCGAAGCCGCGCGTGTTGATCGTATCGGTGGCGGTCGATATTACTTCCAGCCGATTCGGGTCGATGACATCTACGGCATTTGCTGCCCCCATTGGCATGAAGGCCCGGTCGCTGTTCGCGATGGCGGTGGTCGAGGCGCCGAGGGCGATGCTGGACACGAGACAAGCCAGGGATGGGTGCTGCAGAAAGCTCTTCATGAAAGTTATCCCCTAGGCATTGAGGCCCTTTGGAGGATGTGCGAAAGCCGGCATGCGGTCGGGCTATCTTGGAAAACATTCATGAGATCCTGGTTGATCCAGGCCATGTGAAGACATCATCGCTCACGGCGTTTCATTAGATAGCGCATCGATGTAGCGCTGCTCGCCGCGGTTGATCAGCCGCCTGGGCCAGCGCTGGTGGTGAGACCGGGCGCGATACGGAGGGCCGTGTCAATGGTCGTGGTTCTCGTGGCCGTCGTCGTGGCTAGTGGTGTCCTGGGCTGTCATGGCACTCATGTCGCCGTGCTCGTGGTCGTGGCCGTCGTCGGCAGGCGCCGACTCGGCCTCTTGCTCCTGATGGCTGCGGGTTATGGCGCTCATGTCGCCGTGCTCATGGTCGTGGCCGTCATCCGTGGCGGGCGGTGCCGTCATGGCACTCGTATCGCCATGCTCATGAGCGTGACCATCGTCCTTATGGGATGATGTGGTTGCTACATCTTGGGATGAAACAAGGTTGCTGTACTCTTGGTTGGAAAGAGAAGGGATCTTTTGTATAAAGGCAACGAGCTCCCAGAGCTCCTTGTCCTCATGAGTCATTCCCCAGCTTGGCATTCCTGTCATTTTTATGCCATTTTTAACGATCCAAAACTGCTCTTCAGGAGAGCTGTCTATCATCTCTGTAAAGTCGGGTGGGGTAGGGTTAAGCCCCTGACGCAGTACCGTGTTGTTCATGCCGGGTTTAAGATGGCATGCCGCGCATAATGATTCATAAGCACTAGCCCCTTGTCTTATCATTTCCGTGTCTTCTAGGCTAGGAGCTTCAATATCTTTGCTTCTGGCTCTGACGGAGCTTTCCATAGTTTGATGCAGCGACCAGCCTACGATGGGGTGGTGATCATCTTGTGCAGACACATTGTAGAATCCACCGAAAACAAAAAATAACGTGCCGAACGATATTGCAATTGCGCCGACGGTGACTCCATGCCAAATCTTCATATTTTGATCTTTTTTCACTGATTGAGAGGGTTGCTAAAGGGATGGGGGTGGTGTCACTGGAATCCATGCGTTGATGTGGAGGTCACATTCCCAACCCTTCTGAACATTTTTTGATAAAAGAAGGCCAGCCGAAGCTGGCCTTTCTATTATCATCAAGACCGCTGAAAGGTCGGTTATTTAAAGTTGACGTGGAGATTGTAACGGTTGGATACCTCGTTGGGGCTTCCCATGGCGTCGCCCGAGACCTCCAGGATATAGGTGCCGGGAGATACCCGCTCGGTCATCAGGAAGTGCCCGCGCGGATCGGTAGCCTGAGCGATCAGATTTCCCGCATCATCATACAGGCGACCTTGGATGCGGACGTTCTCGCTGGAGTCGCTGGCCAGGTGCTCGCTACTCAATTGCAGTGTCGTTGCTTGCTTAACCTGGAGGCTATAGCGTTTTGGCACTTGTGAGATCAGTTGGCTGTCGGAAACACCGGCTTCCAACATCATCGGCTCCGATGGTTGGCTGCCGGTGACGGCGAACGTCGCTGCCGAGAACAGCCCCAGCATGGTGGCTCCGATCAGGGTAGTATAGCGCTTCATGATGCATCTCCTTGTGTGGTTGACATGGTCGAGTATGGAATCCTTGTCTGAAACGACGCTGAAAAAAGTGCCATGTGTCACGGTATGGGGATGGCGGAGCAGCCGTTGGTTCAATACCACATGCGGATGCCGGCGACTATCCCGGTATCCTCGGTGGCCTCGCCTTCGGCTCGTGCCATATCGGCGGTATCACCATACGTTTTCTGCCAGTAGCCGCCGATGTAAGGGGCGAACTTGCGGTGAAACTCATAGCGTAGGCGAAGCCCCGTGCGCACGGAGTTCAGGCCTTTGCCGATGCCGAACTCCGGCACCTCATCGGCAGAAACCGCCATCTCCAGGCGGGGCTGAAGGAATAGCCGCTGGGTAATGCGAACATCGTATTCACTCTCCAGGCTTGCCGAGATATCACCATCTTCGCTGATGCGCAGGTCGGCGTCGGTCTCGAAGCGATACGGCACCAATCCCTGAAGGTTGATGACGCCAAAGTAGCGCTCGAGATGGTCATCCGTGGCGATGCCCCCCTGGTAGCCAATCCCCCCCTGCAGCTCCCAGAAGGGAGCGATCAGACGGCTATACAACAGGTCGAGACCCTCGAATTCGGGGGCCTCGCCATCGCCCTGGACGTTCTCGCCTTCTCCCTTCAGGTAGACCCGGTTGACGTCGCCGCCATACCAGGCGCTAAAGTCCCATACCAGCGCATCGTCTCCTTCGTCGGGCCTGGCGTATTCGAGGCGGTCGATGAGCAGCGAGCCGCGTGGATGCTCGACGATGGGCGATGGCCAGTCCGCTGGCGCATCGTAACCGTCTTCGGCCTGTATGCCGGTGGCGGCCAGCATGGCGATAGTGGTGCCGAGACTCACGGCGATCCTTTTGGCTTTCATGAACCCTCCTTAGGCGACCTTGACGACCCGGAACATGCCGGCATCCATGTGATAGAGCAGGTGGCAGTGGAAGGCCCAGCTACCCTCGGCATCGGCGGTGATCAAGGCGGAGAGGCGTTCGCCGGGCTTGACGTTCAGTGTGTGCTTGCGAGGAATCAGCTCGCCGGCGCCATTCTCGAGTTCCATCCACATGCCATGCAGATGAATGGGATGCTCCATCATGGTGTCGTTGACCAGGATCAACCGCAGGCGCTCGTCCTTCTCGAAGTGGATGGGGCCCGTGACCTCACTGAACTTCTTGCCATCGAAGGACCACATGTAACGTTCCATGTTGCCGGTCAGGTGCAGCTCGAGCTCGCGGCCTGGTGGGCGACGATCCGGCCAGGGACGCAGTGCCTTGAGATCGCGATAGACCAGGACTCGGCGCTCACCCGGATCGATACCGATGCCTGGCTGATCGAGGCGGGAGCCGGGCTGGGCCACGCCCACGGGAAGCATGCCGTCGGTCCTGCCGGATGCCGCGTCGGCCATGTGACTCCGATCCATGCCCTGCATGGCCGAGTGGTCCATGCCGGGCATCCTGGCGTGATCCATCCCCTGCATGGCCGAGTGATCCATGCCGGGCATCCTGGCGTTATCCATGCCCTGCATGGCCGAGTGGTCCATGCCTTGCATATCGGACATTCCCGACATGTCCATTCCCGCGTGTGCGCCCATGGCTTCCATGCCCCGGTCTGCAATCTGGCGGCGTACCGGGATGGGGGCGGCCATGCCGAGCCTGGGCGCGAGGGTGCCGCGGGCGTAGCCGCTGCGGTCCATGGACTCGGCGAAAAGCGTATAAGCCGTATTCGCCTCGGGAGTGACCAGGACGTCATAGGTCTCCGCGACGCCGATGCGAAACTCCTCGACGGGCACGGGTTGAATCGGTTGGCCATCGGCGGCCACGACCGTCATCGTTAACCCCGGAATCCGCACGTCGAAGTAGGTCATCGCCGAGCCGTTGATGACGCGAAGCCGCTGGGTTTCACCGGGCTTGAACAGTGCCGTCCAGTTCTGTGACGGAGATTGCCCGTTCATCAGGTAGGTGTAGGTGCTACCGGTGACGTCGGCGATGTCACGGGAACTCATGCGCATTCGCGCCCACATGGCGCGCTGGGCGGCGGTATCGGCAAAGCCGTGTCGCTCCACGTCGGCGAAGAAATCCGCGACCGTTCTTTCCTGAAAGTTGTAGTAGCCTTCACCGATTTTCAGGTTATGGAAAATGGTCGCAGGGTCCTCGAAGCTCCAGTCGGTCAGCAGCAGTACGTGTTCGCGATCATAGCGAAACGGCTCCGGCTCGGCGGCGTCGATGATCAGGGGGCCGGCATGGCCGAGCTGTTCCTGCAGGCCGGAGTGGCTGTGATACCAGTAGGTGCCGTTCTGGCGTACCGGGAAGCGGTAGGTGAAGGTCTCGCCGGGGGCGATGCCTGCGAAGCTGACGCCGGGCACGCCGTCCATTTCCGGTGGCAGGATCAAGCCGTGCCAGTGGATGGAGGTCGGTTCCTCCAACAGGTTGGTGACGCGCAGCACGGCGTCCTGACCTTCCCGGAGGCGAACGAGCGGGCCGGGGCTGGTGCCGTTGATGCTGATGGGGCGAGCCGACTTGCCCGCTACCGGAAACGACTCACGGCGGATGGCCAGCGAGACATTGGGACCTTGCTCGGTGCCTTGTGGGTATGCCGCGGCTTGGCCCCAGGGCGAGGCCCAGGCCGGTGACAGCCTGAGCGCCATGGCGCCGAGCCCCAGGGCGCTGCCGCCCTTGAGCACCTGGCGTCGGGTCAGCGGGGATGCCGTTTGGTTGGCCTTCGTCATGCATGACTCCTTTCCGAGGCGATGGGATAGAGTCGATGATGCCGTGGCCAGCTGAATCCAGGCTGAATATCGAATCAGGCCGCGGGAATATGGATCGTGACCCGCAGGCCCGAGTCGGGCGGTGCCTGAAACTCGGTGGTGCCCCGATAGTGCTCCAGCAGCTGGATCAGGATCGAGAGCCCCAGGCCATGACCGGGCCGCCCCTCGTCGAGGCGTCGCCCTCGCTGGCCCAGTCGCGTGAGCTGCTCTGTCGGCACGCCGGGGCCATCGTCTTCCACCATCAGGCATAGGCCGTCGCTGACGGTCGCGTGAATGCGGATGGTATGGCGCGCCCACTTGCCGGCGTTGTCCAGCACGATTCCCGCCATTTCCATGAAGTCCTGCCGCTCCATGGCCAGCCTCGCATCGGCCTCGGGCATACCGAGGGACAGGAAGGTCTTGTCGGGATAGAGGGTGCGAAACATGTCCAGCAGGGTAGACAGCTCTCGTTCGGGACAGGTGTGCTGGCCGGAGTCGGCCCCGGCGATGCGCGATCGACGTAGCTCGGCATTCAGCTGCGCCTGCATGTCCTCCAGGCGGGCCAGGATCTTGGCCCGCCGCGGCGGATCGATGGGGCGCTGTCCGCGCATGACCTGCATGATCGCGGCCAGTGGCGTCTTCAGGGCGTGGGACAGATCGGACACGGCATGTCGGGAGCGCTTCAGGCGGTTCTCCTGGGCATCCATGAAACGGTTCAGTTGATTGATCAGCGGCTCGAGTTCCGTCGGCATCGTCAGCTGCAGGCGTGCTCGTGTGCCCTGGCGAAGCTCTTCGAGCTGTCGCTGCAGCTGCGCGATCGGGCCCAGGCCGGCCCTCACGGCGAGCAGGTTCAAGCCAATGAGCAGTAGCAGGACGAGCCCGGCAATGACGCCGATCCACCAATGCAAGCGACTCAACCCCGCTTCGACCCGGTCGAAGCTCTCACCGACGAGCAGTACGCCTTCGTGACCGGCGATAGAGAACGGGCGGCGGTAGACGAGAAGATGGCTATCTTGGCGATGCACGTCGAGCAGAGCATCATCGTCAGCGTCCAGCAGCGGATAGAGCGTCCCCAGCCAGGAGGGGTGTGAGGTCGTGACCTCACCATCTAGGCTCAGGACATAGAGGTGATGGAAGACTTGCGCGGATAGGCTCGATGGAGCAGATAGCGGGGGGCGAGTCGTCGGTTCTTGGCGAAACTTGTCGAGAGTGTACTCGGCTTCTTCGCGCAAGCGGTCACCAAGGAAATCACGGGCCAGGTCTCGTAGCAGGATGCCATGCAGCAACCAGGTCATCGCCATCACCAGGAAGGCCGCCCCGCCCAGCCATACGAGCAGCCTGCTTCTCAGGCTACGCCGATCAAGAAGAGGCAAGGATGTACCCCTGGCCGCGACGCGTCTGGATGACATCCTTACCCAGTCGGCGGCGCAGACGACCGATATAGACCTCCACCAAGTTGGGGGCTGCAGCATCCTGTTCCAGGGCGTAGAGCTGGTCGAGGAGATGCTGCTTGGAATGGACGCGATCCGGGTGGTGCATTAGGAAACGCAACAGCCGGAATTCGGTGGCCGTCAGCGACTGCCAGGTGGTGCCGTCGGTGCTCACTCGCTGCTGGAGCTCGTCGAGATGAATGCCGCTGACGGTCAAAACATTGCCGGTATTGCCGTGCTGACGCCTGAGGAGGACATGCAGCCTGGCCAGCAATTCTTCTTCGTAGAACGGCTTGGTCAGGTAGTCATCGGCTCCGCGTCGCAGACCGATGACCTTGTCTTCCCAGGTATCACGGGCCGTGAGGGCTAGGATGGGCTGGTTGTACCCTTTTCCTCGCCAGCGCTCGAGCAGGTCGAGGCCCGACCCGTCGGGCAGCCCGAGATCCAGGATTACGAGGACGTATTCTTCTGTCTGCATCAGCGATTCGGCCACACGTATACGTGTGGCCGTATCGACGCGGTAGCCCTCGTCGCCGAGGGTCTCCGCGAGGCTCTCGGCGAGCAGGTCATCGTCCTCGAGCAACAATAGCTTCATGGTTAGCCTTCGATCTGGATATCGCCGCTCATGCCCGACTCGTAGTGGCCGGGAATGTTGCAGGCGAATTCGATCCTATCGGCATCCTGCGGAGCGGTCCACACCAGGGTGGCGGTCTCACCTGGGGCGATGGTTACCGATGACATACTGCCATCGTGGCCACCGCCATGGTGCCCTCCGGACATGTCGTGACCGCTACCGGAGGCCATCTCGCGCATCATCTCACGATGCTCAGCCTGCGCCTCTTCATCTCCAATCACGAATTCATGTTCAAGATTGCCGGTATTGGTAATTTCGAACTTCACCGTCTCGCCGGGCGCGATCTCTAGCTTGCCGGGGGTAAACCACATGTCACCCGCCTCAAAGGAGAGGGTGCGATCAATCGCCGTATGGTCGGCAGCCGGTGAGCCGTCGCTGCCGTGCCCGGCGCCGGCCAGGGCGGTGGTGGACGCCAGGCTGAAAATGGCTACGAGAAGTGTATTACGCATCTTGATACCTCTTTCGGGTCTGTGGACCTTCCCATATTTAAGCCATCAAGCTGAATCGAGGCTGAATGCCGAGCGATCTCAATGATCGACAGTGGGTCCTTGCGCTCGTTTCTGGCGAGCCTTCCCCTGGTTATAAGATCGGGCCAGGCTGGAGACGTAGCATCCAGTCTGGCTCAAAGCGAATGGGCTCTAGGGATAGGAGGGGCGGTGTCCGGCAGGGTGACCTGCGCGGTCCCAGGGCCCAGCAGCATGTGGGGCAGGTACGAAATCACTGGTCACGTTCGTCGGAATACGCAATGTTCTAGCCGGGCTTCGTGGCATGCGATGAGATGTCAACCGTCTCGAGGCTGGTATGTAGAATCATGCCTGTAGCCTAGGCCTAGTGTTGAAAAAATCGCCATTAGCTGCGAGGCCATGAATGATATTCTAGTTAAGGAGGCAGGTAGTCCCACATTACTCTCCAGTTACCTTCCATGGTAGCGCAAACGCCACCAGAGCGGCCGAGATCCACAGGCAGCCCAGGTCAGAAACAGCACCGCCATAAACGAGGTGATAGCCCGTTTATCGCCGGCAAGGTGGCGGGGCAGTCGAAGTATCTGGATCTACATGACGCCGTAACCGATTACCTAGGGTTCGTACGAAAGTAGATTTTGCTAACTTTCCCTATGCCGCAACAGTATAGGTGAGGTACGGCAGGACGCTACGAGATCTCCGACATCGGTTGGGCTCTCTTCGAGAATATCGTGTCGCCGCCGAAGACAACGGGGCATCTCCGTCGCGATGACCGCCAGGTTGAACGGCATCTTCTGGATACTTTTCTCGGGAGCCAAGTGGCGCGATCTTACCGAGCGTCACGGTCCCTGGTCCACGGTGTATGACTGATTCCGCCAGTGGCATGATGATGGCACCTTCGAAGCCGTGCTGACACGCCTCCAGCTCCAGCTCCAGCTTCGCGAGGATGGCCTGATGGACCTGAATGCCTGGATAATCAGCTCCACGGCCGTTCGTGCCACACGGGCTGCCTCGGGAGGCGGCAAAAAGGGGGAACGGACGAACCTGTAGACCATGTGTTGGGGCGCAGGCGGGGCGGCAACGAAAGCGTTGCCGCTATATTGTGCACGACAAAGGCTACGACAGCGATGACTTACGCCGTTGCTGCGATCGATACCGGATGAAGCTGATCATCGCGCAGCGCAAGATGTACCGAAAGCCTCGTCCTGGCCTCCCCGAGGGTTCGACAAGCCCAAGTATCGGGAGCGCAATGTGGTATGCGTGACTTTAGCTGGTTCAAGGAGCTACGGCGAATCGCCACACTGGATCGTAGCTTGTGCGCCATGGTATGCCTGGCTGGTATAAGCTGCTGCCTACGAGCTGACTTTTCGTACAGAACCTAGACTGTCCAGTGGGCAGCCGTTATGGTCATACAGGAAGAGTGACAGTACTACCACAAACCACATTACTCGGGCGAGGAACATGCACAGCCGCCCCTCGACCAGCGTTTGGCAAAGCATCAGGGCCTCCATCTGGGCCAAGAACCGTTTGCGGCGAGTAACCTCCTTCTTGTCCTGGTGCTGAGCCTGAGCGAATGAGATCTGCTTGTTCAGTTGGCTTTGATCAGACTGTGGTCAGAAAGCCAGATTTTACCTCGCCGCAGCTGCCGGCCTGCCAGCGGAGAGATTTGTGCAGCGCTTCCCTAGCCCCATAGCTACTCTCTTTGCTTTGGAAATGGAGCTCCCTCGCTTTCATCCGCCTGATGATGCCTTTGTTCCGGTGTCCATAACGTCTTGAGGTAATTAATCACGGAGCGGATCTCGGCCGGGGCCAGGACATCCTCGAAGGCCGGCATCGTGAGTCGCTCGGTCTTGTTCCAAGGATCGCGCCACCCCTCGGCGACGATCCGGTAGAGCATGGCATCGGAGTGCTTCCAGGTATGGCCCTCCGGCCCGTGAGGAGGCGCCGGCAGTTCGCCTTGGGCATTCTGGCGCTCCCAGTTCGGCATGCCCTCGCCCTGGCGGCCGTGGCAGCTGGCACAATACTGCTGGTAGATGCTTTCTCCCTCTTCCAACCGAGAGGTATCGCTTGAAGAGGTGCTGTCATCCGCTATGGCCTGCCCGGCGGCACTGAGCAGCAGCCAGGTTGTGGCGAAGAACCAGCGCCTACGCATCGGGGGGTGTCCAGGTTTGGCCCTGATCATTGCTACGCAGGAGCTGTCCTTCGCGATTCAGGCCATAGAGCATTCCTGCAGGAGAATAAGCGAGCGCGACGAGCGCCGGGCCGTCATCCGTCACCGGCTGCCATTCCTGGCCGCCATTGTCGCTGCGCCACAGGCCTTGCTCTGTGGCGACATAGACGCGCTCAGGAGTTTCGAGGTCATAGGCCACATCGTAGACCCTGCCGGCATCGAGCTCACCGGTCGGTCGCCAGCCGCAGAAGCAGTCCATCGACAGGCGTACCGCATCGTCGGACACCGCATAGAGCCACCCGGTTTGCATGCTGCCTTCCATATCGGAGTGGACGAGCCGGCGGATGGGCTGGCCAGGACCGCTATCCATCTTCTTCCAGGTCGTGCCGGTATCCTCGCTTTGGTAGAGGCCATCGTCGGCGATCACCGCATAGAGGGTCTTGGCCTGATGTCGGTGGGTGGCCAAGGCGATAACATTCTCACTGGGTAAGCCCTCGTTGAGTTCCTGCCAAGTCTTTCCATTATCGGTGCTGCGCTGTACCCCGATCCCTGGACCCGCAATATAGAGCGTCTGTTCGGCTGTTGCCGGTACCGAGACCGTGACTACCCGCCCCTCTTTGACGGCCTCCGGCAAGGGGAGCTCTTGCCAGGTCTCTCCATCGTTCGTGCTCTCGGAAAGCCGGTTGGCCTCCACCTTGAGTAGCCGTTCGCTCGTCGGGTCGTAATGCAGCAACGGCGATGTCTCCTCGTCCGCCCCGGCCAACCCGGTGATCCCCAGGCTGACGATGACCAAGCCCGTCAATGACAGGGCACGCCAGAAGCGACTTGCGGCGATTTTCATATCAGTGATTCCTCGAATATTGGCTAGCCGATGCTGCCCAGCGCCGGAAAGGTGCGCAATAACCAATAGGACAGCTCGGTCAGTTGTCCGGTGATCATCAGGATACCCATCAGGATCATGATCAGCCCGGCCGTCAGGTGCATGACCCGGCCCCAGCGGCGCAGGAACTTCTGGTGATGCAAGAAGCGATCGAGCGAAACGGCACTCAGCAGGAAGGGCACCCCCAGGCCCAGCGAATAGATACCGAGCAATGCCAAGCCGCTCGAGGCATTGGCCGTCGAGGCGCTGACGGTCAGAATGGCACCCAGGATCGGGCCGATACAGGGGGTCCAGCCGAAGGCGAACGCCACGCCGAGCAGATAAGCCGCACCGGGCCCGCCACCCTCTTCCTTTAGCCTGCCGATGAACCGCCATTCTCGCTGTAACCAGTGCAGCGGGATGAGCCCGGTCATGAAGGCACCGAACAGGATGACGATGAGACCGCCGACCAGGTTCGCCTCCTGGCGATAGACCAGCAGTAGACGACCGATGGCCGTGGCACTGGCCCCCAGCATCAAAAATACCGTGGAGAAGCCCAGCACGAACCATAGCGACTGGGTCAACACCCGGAGCCGCTCGCGCCGGTCCGCTTCCCGTATCTGCCCAAGCGATCGCCCGGCCACGAAGGAGAGATAGCCAGGCACGAGCGGCAAGACGCAGGGTGAAACGAACGAAATCAAGCCCGCCAGAAAGGCCGTCGCCAGGCCGATATTGGCAATCTCCAGCATCCCTCCTTATCCCGTGGCTAGGCTTGGAATTTGGAGTCGGGCCGCTCGGACGACACCTCGTGAACCGCTGCTTGGCGATGGGCGGATGCCGTCTCCGTGGATACCTCGGTAGCGGCTTCCACTCCGGCTTGCACGTCGGTGGCTTCGCCCTGGTCGGTAGCCTTACCTTTCTTGTCCTTGCATTTCATCATGCACATTGCTCCGCACATGACGAGGCAAGGCAAGAGGCTCACCAGGATAGGGGCGATCCCCAGCAGGACCAGTTGATCCCAGCCCATGGCCAGGCCACCCGCCACGACCGCGGCACCCAACAGCATCCAGCGGCGGGGGCCCGTCAGCAGGCCTGTCAGCCCGGTTTTCTCCTGCCCCTGCGGGTTCTTGTCGTCACAGCAACTCATGGCGCTTCCTCATTGGGTGGTTTCTAGCGTTTCGGTCAGAAACTCGATCATCTCGGGGGTATCCCATTCGGCCTCCCCGACCAGGCGCCCGATCTCTCTGCCCTGGTGGTCGAGCAGAAACGTCGTGGGAATACCCACGGCACCCAGGTCCGCGCTGGCCATGCCGGTTGGATCGACATAGGGGGCAAGATGCTCGATCCCCACTTCCTGATAGAAGTCGTTGACGACCTCGATACCCTTGCGGTCGATCGAGAGCGCAACGACTTCGAAATCCGTTCCCCCCAGTTCGGCCTGGAGGGTATCCAGGGTGGGCATCTCCTCGCGGCAAGGGCCACACCAGGTCGCCCAGAGGTTGAGCAGGATCGTCTTGCCCTCGAAGTCGGCCAGGGTCAGGGAGGAACCTGTGCCATCTTCGAAGCTTATTTCAGCCACGTCGCGCGGGCTTTCCCAGAGAAGAAATCCCTGAGGCCCTAGATTTTCAGGGGGCGTGGCGGCGGCCGTCGTGGCCATGGCCGTCAGCAGTGACACCACTAGCCACCTCGTTGCGATCCGTTTCCCAATCACCAGCGCTTACCTTCAGTGGATGGCGTAGACCTCAGGAGTTTCGGTCGGCTGAAAGGCCAGGGTATAGACTTCCAGCGGTCCTTGTTTCTCACCCGACATCCCTGGCGAGCCGAGGGGCATGCCGGGTACGCTCAGGCCTTTGATAAAGGGCGTTTCTTCGAGCACCTGGGTGACGCTTTCTACGGGGACGTGACCCTCGAAGACATAGTCGCCAATAAGCGTGGTGTGGCAGCCATGCAGTTTCTCGGGCACGTTGTGCTCGGTTTTCAGCTGTGCAAGATCATGGGTGTCGATCGTTTCCACCTCGAACCCGTTCTGTTCGAGATACTTGGCGTATTCGGCACAGCAGCCACAGTTGGGGTTCTTGTAGAGGGTGGCCGATGTCTCGGCTGCCAGTCCCGAGAGGGGAAAGGTCAAAAGAGAAGCGATGGCCAGTGTTTTTCCGTACTTCATATGCGGAGTCTCCGAGGAGGTCATGAAATGAGCGATGATGCCGTGGATCATTGTCTCGCGGAATTAGTTAGTTAACGATATCGGTAACGTAATGACGGATACGGTCCCAAGTGCCGGTGGATAATGTCTCAGGTCTTTCTGCCAGTATCCGTATATACGAAACTAGGTGCTTTGGATCGAATTCGAGGCCATGAAAGCGGGCGCGCATACGCCCCGACGGATCGATGACATGGGTCACGACGCCATGGGCCTGGATGCCCTCGGCAACGTCGTCGAACCGGAGGCCATAGGTCTCTGCGACCTGACGTGTGGTATCGGTCGGCTCGCCTTCGTCACGATACAGGAAACGCCAATTGGCGGAGTCTAGGTCGAAGTTCTCGCCATAGGCCCGCATGTTCTCCCGGGTGCCGACGATATCCTCGCTGTCGGTGGCAATAGTAATGAACTCGACCTCCTCACTCAGGCCGGCGTCGCTGACTCGTTCCTGCACCTCGGCGATCAGGTTCATATGCACCGGGCAGGCTTGCTGGCAGCGGGTGTAGATGAAGTTGAGCACCACGACGCTTTCTTCGAAGTCAGAAGACGATACAGTATTGCCGTCAGCATCGGTCAGGGAAAATGCCGGTGCTGGCTGGTCGACAAACTGGGCGTAGCGCTCCCGCTCCTGCAACGTCTCCTCGGCCTCTTCGAGGGAGTGAGCGAAGGCTGGAGCGCTTGTTATCAGCAACAGAATGGCTAACGGCGCATAGATGCTTTTACTCAAATGCCGTCCTCCGCTCGCATCATCAACACCGTCACGCGGCTGCTCCTTGCGGAGCAGCCCCTGCCGATCTCATGTCAGGACTGACTGTCGCTCTCATGACCCTGTTGCATCTTGTCCATCATGGCATTGCATTTTTCCATCATGGAGTTCATTTCGCTCATCATTCCCATCATGCCGTGCATGCCACCTTCCTGCATCATGTTGCCTTGCATGCCCTGACCTTCCATTGGCTTCTGCTGATTTTCTTCCTGCGCAAGAAGCGAGCCGGCGCCGAAGGCACTGGTGGCTATGATGACGGCAGTCAGGATCGCAGTATGACGTTTCCGCATGACACTCTCCTTTATCTTCCTGGGAATCACCTATCCACCCGCGAGGGTGGGAAGGCTTGATCTTGGGTTCAACATCCTCAGCGTGGCTACTTGTTGGAAAGGTATCCTTGAAGCCTACTTCAAGGTCAAGCCCTATTTTTAGGCCTCCGCGTCGGCATAGGCTGCTCGTCGGCGAAGGCCGGTCAGCGGCCTTGACCCTTGGGCAGCCCCGCGGTTGTAGACTGCTCTCAGGCACGTAGTGGAGGGTAGATCGATGCGCGTCAGCGAACTGGCCCGGGCTGGTGGCGTCACCGCCGAAACGGTGCGCCACTACACGCGAGAAGGCTTGTTACCGTCGCGGCGGGATCCGCATAACGGCTATCAGCTCTATGACAAAGAGGTGCTGGGGCGGCTTCGTTTTATTGACTGCCTGCGTTGTCTGGGTTTCAGCCTCAAGGAAATCAAAGAGGTACTGGTGCGCGTGGAACGAGATAACGCTTCGCCTCTCGATGGGGATGACCGGCTGGCCGAGAGCTTACCGCTCATCCACTCGCGCGTTCGAGAGCTGCAGACCCTGGCAAGTTGGGTGGAACGAGCCAGGCGACGTCCGCACGCCGAGTTTCGTGGCACTACCGAAGCGCCCGGACTCAACCAACTGATAGCAGAGCTGACGCCGTAACAGGACGGGACGACTCAGCGTGGCCATCAGTGATGCGACGGCGTCATGTTGGCTGTGTCGTCCATGCCGGTCATCGATGACAGATGCCAGAGTTGCCAGACGGCGAACGCCATGATCAGCAACGCTGCCATCGTGCGGGTCGCCGGATGACGAATCCATAGCGAGACGCGACGCGCGGCCACACCGGTCGCCAGGACGACGGGCAGGGTGCCGAGCCCGAAGGCGCCCATTATCGCCGCAGCGCGCAACGGCTCGGCCACGGCCAGACTCCAGGCCAGCATCGAATAGATCAGCCCGCAAGGCATCCAGCCCCAGATCGAACCCAGCGCAACGGCCTGAGGCACCTTCACGACGGGCATCAAGCGTCGGCCAACCGGTTCGATACGCCGCCACAGAGAACGACCCAGGGCCTCGACATGAAGCAAGCCCTTCCACCAGTTGGCGATATACAACGCCATTAGAATCAGCATGATCGCCGCCAGGACACGCAGTGCCAGGGCGATACCGTCCAGGGCATGATTGAGCACGGAACCGAGCAGTGCCACCAGGGTACCGGCGATCATGTAGCTGGTGATGCGGCCCAGGTTGTAGCCGAGCAACAGGCCCGCCAGGCGTCCCGGCTGTCGCATGCTGGGGGGCACGGCGAAGGTCAGGGCACTCATGATGCCGCCACACATGCCGATGCAGTGGGCGCCCCCCAGCAGGCCGAAGACGAAGGCCGCCGCCAACGGCGGTAGGCTCAGGGCGGTGGGATCCATTCAAGGTGCTCCGTTGGGATGATCCGTCGCATCACGAGAGGAGGGGGTGGTGAAGGCCGCCGGAGGCGACCCGTGAAGCGCGTCGAGCGCGACCTGTTGGGGGGGATAGCAGAGCCCCTGGTCGGAACAGCCCTGAAAGGTCACCGTGATGGCCAGCGGCTCGGTAGCGGCGTCGCTCGCCTCGATGGGCGCACTGAGCACCACCCGGTCATAGAACACCCGGATCTCCCCCAGAGACGCATGCACCATGCGTTCGCCGGGGGGGATTGCCAGCTCTCCGACACTGATGTCCGGGGCGCGGCTGTCCAGGGCGAATTGGTGGCGGTGGAGGTAATAGTCCTTGGCATTGAGGAAGCCTACATAGACTCGCTCATCGTCTCGCCAGGCGCTGGCCCGGAAGGCCTCCTTCGCCGGCAGGAATTTCCGCTGAGCAGGGTCACTGAAAGGATTACTGTTGTCACCGCCCAAGGGCATTCCCTCACGGGCCGCTACCGGTGTAGCGACGAACAGCAGCACCAGCAGAGAAGCAAGGATCGTTTTCATGAGGCCACCGCGGGTTTCGTCTTATCCACTGGCTGACGCCTCGCCCAGACCAGCAGCGCCAGGCCTGCGATAAGCATCGGCAGGGTCAGCACCATTCCCATGGTCACCCAGCCAAAGGCGATAAAGCCGATGTGCGCGTCGGGAAGGCGCACGAACTCCACGGCGAAGCGGAAGGCGCCATAGAGCAGCAGGAACATCCCGGAGATCAGGCCCCGCCGGCGTGGCTGGCTCGACAGCCACCACAGCACCCCGAACAGCACCACGCCCTCCAGGGCAAACTCGTAAAGAGACGAGGGGTGACGCGGTTCCGGGCCCAGCCCCATCATGGGCGGGAACACCATGGCCCAGGGCATCTCGCTGATACGGCCGGGGAGTTCGTGATTGATGAAGTTGCCGAGTCGCCCGGCCCCCAGGCCGATCGGCACCAGGGGGGCGATGAAATCGGTCAGTTGAAAGAAGGCGAGGCGCTTCTTGCGGGCAAACAACAGCGCGGCGATCAGTACGCCGGCCAGGCCGCCATGGAAGCTCATGCCACCGTCCCAGATTCTGAAGAGCCACAGGGGGTTGGCCAGCAGTTGCTCGAGCCCATAGAACAGCGCATAGCCGAGGCGACCCCCGAGGATGATCCCCAGGGCGCCGTAGAAGATCAGATCGCCGATATCGTCATGACTCAGCCCCAGTCGATGGGCACGACGACGCCCCAGCCACCAGGCGGCGACCAGGCCGACCACATACATCAGGCCATACCAGTGAATCTGTACCGGCCCCAGGGAAATAGCCACGGGATCGATCTGCGGATATTGCAGCATGTGTCTTCCTTTATGGTTTAATGGCTCTAGATCGATGTCACCGAGTCAGCATGTGGTAGGCCTGCATCACTCAACGACGCGGTCGATGGTGACGTCGACCGGCGGGGCGGACTCACCGGACATCACCGGTCCCGCCTCGCCGAACAGGTCGCCTGGCTGTGGGGTGGCATCACCCGATGAAGAGACGCGTACCGTCAGGCGCACCTCGGTAACCTGGGAGAGCCGTGCTTGGGGCGCCATGGCGTCGTCATCATCTAGTGTCACCTCGAGTGGTAGATCGGCAACCGTGGCCCGCTCCACTGCCAGTGGCGGTAGTTCGCCGGCCACATCGCGGGCAATGACAAATACCGTGTCGTCCGGCGCGCTCCGTGCGCGGAGCGCTTCAGCGAGGCTGACCCTGACCGCGAGCGACGGACCATCCCCGGCGGCCTGCGCCTCCTCGCTGCCATCGGGCGCGATTCCCAGACGCTCCTGGGCGGCGGCGATGCCATCACGCAGAGCATCGGCCGACCGGGGATCATCAAAGCCGGCGATGGCACGTCGCCAGTAGTCGATCGCCTGCTCATAGCGGCCGCGATCGAAGGCCTCGATCCCCAGCATGCCGAGTATCGTCGGCTGGCGTGGGTCCTTGTCGAGGGTCTCTTCGACCAGTGCCTGCACCTTGCCGGTCAGGGTGCGGTTGGCGGCGAAGAATTTCATCTGCGCCAGTTGAGCGAGCAGACTGGCCTGGCGCCCTTCCAACGCGATCAACTGCTCGAGCGCGTGGATCGCCGGCTCGAACTGGCCGTTGTCGCGGTAGAGAGGAAACAGCGACATCCACACCTTGGGATTGTCTGGCTGGATCTCGGCCTGCTCTTCCAGGCGCTCGATCAGCATCGCCAGCGAGCCGTCAGGCGAATTGCGTACCTCCTGATGCACGGCGTACAACGCCAGGTCACCCTCCGCTCCTTCGCGCTGATACCAGAGCACACTGACAACCACCAATGCCACCATCACCAGCGGCACCAACAGCCGCCCGGCCTGGGGGGGCTTGAGCGGTGAGCGACGCTGCATCTCGGTGTCCTCGAGGAGGCTTCGGTCAAGCTCCAGCCGGCCCTCCTCGAAACGCGCGACATCGATCTCGCCACGGGCATGGGCCGCGTTTAGCGAGGCCAGACGCTGGCGATACACCGCCACATTCTGCGCTTCGGAGCTTTCCTCCGCTTCGAAGGCCTGTTGAGCGGCCCGTACGGATCGTGCACGCCTCAACGGCAGGCTCAGAACCCAGAGTGCTGGCAGCAGTAACAGAGCGATACCCAACCAGAGCAGAGTCATTCGTTCCCCTCGCGGTTGACCAATGCGTTGAGGCGCTCGCGCTCCTCAGCGCTGAGTGCTCGAACCTGGGCATGCCTGCGTTGGCGGACGAAGACCGCCACGATCATTCCCCCGATCACCACCAGCGCCGCCGGCAACCCCCACAGCAGCCAGGTACGCTCGTCGAGGCGCGGGTTGTAAAGCACGAACTCGCCGAAACGTGCGACCATGTAATCGAGGATCTCCTTGTCGGACCGCCCTTCGTGCAGCAAGCGCACGACACGCTCGCGTATGTCGGCAGCCACCGGAGAGTCGGAGCTGTCAACGGCCTGGGCATCACACTTGGGGCAACGCAATGAGGCGGTAAGATCGCGATAGCGCTCGGCCATCACCGGATTCTCGAAGTCACGCACCTCGATGGCCGAGGCGGCCAGCGCAGACGACATGAGCAGGAGCAGGGCGAGCAGGGTGCCTGCCCGTATGCTTAGCGCCATTTTTCCACCTCCCGCATGACCTGCTCGACATCCTCGGGAGTGATATAGCCCGTGTGCTTATAGCGAATGAGGCCCTCGTCATCGACCAGGAAGGTCTCCGGCACGCCGTAGACGCCGAGCTCGAACCCCAGGTCGCCATCCGGATCGAAGATGTTGACTTCGAAGGGATCGCCGAACTCGTCAAGAAACTCCTGCCCCTTGGCGCGGGTGTCCTTGTAGTTGATGCCGACCAGGCGTACGCCGCGTTCAGCGAGTGTTAGCAACTGGGGCATTTCCTCCTTGCAGGTCGGGCACCACTCGGCCCAGACATTGACCAGCGTGACTTGTCCGAGCAGTAGCGACTCATCGAGTCGTTCATTGGGGTCCTTCAATGTCGAGAGGGTAAAGGCCGGAAACTTCCGGGCCAGCAGTGCCGAATCGCGGGCACTGGGATCCATGGCCAAGCCGCGGTAGAGAAAGAACCCCAGACCCAGGAATATCAACAGGGGTAACAGCAGTAACAATCGGCGTTTCATATGCGCGCCTCCCGGGAGAGGGTGGATTCAGGTGCCACTGCGCGCTGACGTCGATAGCGACGATCCGCCACTGCCAGCAGGCCGCCAGTTGCCATCAGCAGCGCCCCCAGCCATAGCCAGCGGACGAACGGCTTGATCTGGATTCGCATGGCCCAGGCACCGTCACCCAGGTCTTCGCCCAGCGCCACGTAAATGTCCTGCAGCAGCCCAGGGCGCAGTGCCACGTCGGTCATGGGCTGACCGCGGGCGATATACAGGCGTTTTTCGGGGTGCATGGTGGTGACACGCTGGCCGTCACGAGTCACCTCGATGGTGGCCGTATCGGCCAGGAAATTGGGCCCGCGGCGCTTGCTCAGGTCGGTCATGGTGAAGCTATAGCCGCCCACCTCGACACGCTCCCCCACGGCAAGGCGCGCATTACGCTCGGTGGCATAGTTCGACACCATGGTCACCCCCACAATGGTAACGGCCAGGCCCAGATGACCGATCACCATGCCCCAGTACATCAATGACAGCTTGCGTAGGCCGGCTCGAAGGGAGGAGGCATTGCGAGTCTTGTCGTACAGATCACGCATCAAGGCCAGCACGACCCATAGCGCAATGGCCAGGCCCAGCGCGACGGCGATGTTCCACTCACCGCCGTAGAGAAACGGTACTGCCGCCGCGATGACTAGCGCCGCGATACCCGCCCATGCAAGACGACGCCGCAGTTCGCGTCCGGGCATCTGCTTCCAGCGCGCCACGGGGCCCAGCCCCATGAACACGCAGAGCAAGACGGTCAGCGGTACGAACAGGGTATTGAAGTACGGCGGTCCGACGCTGATCTTGCCCAGCCCCAAGGCATCGAGGATCAATGGGTAGACCGTACCCAGCAGCACGGTGACGGTCATGACCACCAAGAGGATGTTATTGATCAGCAATAGCGCGTCCCGAGACAACCAACCGAAACCAGTATTGCCGCTCATGCGAGGTGCGCGCAGGGCAAAGATCAGCAGGGAAACGCCCACCGTGATGCCCAGCAGTGCGAGAATGAAGATGCCCCGTGACGGATCATTGGCGAAGGCATGTACCGATGTCAGCACTCCGGAGCGCACCAGGAAGGTACCCAGCAGTGAGAGTGAGAAGGTGAAGATCGCCAGCAGCGCGGTCCAGCTCTTGAAGGTGCCACGTTTCTCCGTGATTGCCAGCGAGTGGATGAGTGCCGTACCGGTCAGCCAGGGTAGGAACGAGGCATTCTCCACCGGGTCCCAGAACCACCAGCCACCCCAGCCCAGTTCGTAGTAGGCCCACCAGCTACCCAGGGCGATGCCCATGGTGAGGAAGGCCCAGGCGATATTGGTCCAGGGCCGCGCCCAGCGCGTCCAGGCGGCGTCGAGGCGTCCGCCCAGCAAGGCGGCGATGGCAAAGGCGAAGACCACCGAGAAGCCCACATAGCCCATATAGAGCATCGGAGGATGGATGATCAGCCCGACGTCCTGGAGCAGCGGATTGAGGTCGGCACCGTCCTGGGGGATGTTGGGCAGCAGGCGCTCGAAGGGGTTCGAGGTGATCAGGATGAACAGCAGGAACCCGGTGCTTACCATGCCCATGACCCCCAGCACCCGGGCCAGCATGTCACGTGGCAGGTTGCGCGAGAACAGGCTGACCGCGAAGCCCCAGCCACCGAGGATCAGGCTCCACAGCAGCACCGAGCCTTCATGGCCGCCCCACACCGCCGTGAACTTGTAGTACCACGGCAGCATCGAGTTGGCGTTGTTGGCGACGTAAGCCACGCTGAAATCATCGAGCAGGAAGCTCGTGGTCAGGCTGGCATAGGCCACCAGCAGGAAGGCGAATTGCCCCCATGCCATGGGCTCGGCGAAGGCCATCCAGAGTGGGCGGCGGAGCGTGACACCCACCAAGGGGACGGTAGCCTGTAGAAATGCCAGGCCCAGCGCCACAATCAGCGAGAAGAGACCGAGTTCGGGAATGATTTGGACCAGCATAGTGATTCCGTCTTGAGTCGCGTTGTGTCTTGGGCGAGGCGATCGGTTCTTCAGCCCGTCAAATCGAGCTATTTCTTCGCTTTCGATGCAGAGACCAAACGAGTTTCGTCAGGATCGGTAACAATGTAATGCCGCTGATCAAGATCAGTACGGTTGTCAAGCCTCTGGAGTCGGCAGTGATGAGCACTTCGCCGAACTTGACGATCAGGTACGCCGTGGGAATCACGCCAGCCAGCGTGGCGATCAAGAAACGCCAGAAGGCCAGCGGCGTGAGGCCCGCCGCATAGCTGACGGCATCGAACGAAATGAACGGCACCAGTCGGGAGGCAAAGACCACGAGCATCAAGGCGGTCTGGGAGCGTTCCCTTCCCAGCCAGTCCAACATGGGACGTATACGCGACCAGCGATGGATCGCCTCGTAGCCGAGTAGGCGAGCAAGGCAGAAGGCGATCAGCGCGCCGGCCTCGGCACCGATGACCACATACGCCGTTCCCCATAGCGGCCCGTAGATCGCACCGGCGACCATGGCGATCGGTCCACTGGGGATCGGGCTCATGACGATGGCCGCTATCATCATTGCCATGACGGCCAACGGTCCCCAGATGCCCAGTTGATCTACCCACTCACGCAAGGCGTTCTTATCGGTGAATATCGATAAGGACTCGGTCTCCATCAGGCCCCAGTAGAGAGCTGCCAAGCCAATCAGCACGGCGGCCCCTACTGCTAGCCTTGGCGTTATCCCGAGCTTGTTTGCCATGCTCATCTCGAGTCGTGTGTCCCTAGTCAGCCCGTTTCGATGGAATCGACGAGTCGGTTGGGGGGTCATTCGACACCCAGTATTTCGCGAAGCCGGTCGGTCGATACCGCCCCATTGATACGCTGCACGTTCCCTTCTTCATCGCGGTAATAGCTGGTCGGCGTCCCCGTGGCCCCTGCTTCACGCATGATCCGGGCATGCTGTGTCAGCAAGGCACGACTCTCCTCCGACGGCCTCACCGGTGTGATACCGCCCTCACGAAAGTTCAGCTCATGCCTCTCGAGAGCGCTGACGGGATTGTCCGATTCAAGAATTGCGGCTGCCTTGCGGATGCTGTCCTCTGACAGAACGCCGACCAGCACATGGCGAAGCTGAAGCGTTCCTTGTTCAATCAGGGGCCGCGAACTCTTCCACAGCGCATTGCAGTAGGGGCAGTTGGGGTCGGTCAGGGTGTAGACGATATGTGATGCATCATCGGCCCCTTCCGAAATGAAGCGGGTGTCTTCAAATGCGCTCCAGGCCGCCTCCAGCATGGGTCCCAGCACCAGAGTTTGAATCTGGCTTTCCATGACATCATTGCCCTGAGGATCGATTAAGGTGCCGACGATAGCGTAATCGGTGGTGGGGGGAACATAGGCCGCTACGGGCTCATTATCATAGGATAAGGCATACCCCAGGATATCCCCCGGGGCCTCGAAGGTAGCGTGGAATTTGAATCCGCGGTCCAACAAGACCGTAATCGAATCGGGCAGGGCGGGCTCGGCATTCGCTACACGGCTAACGTTGTTACCCGCATTGGAGCCGCTCCCCCTTTCCTCCGCCAGAGTGGGGAGCGTGATGAAACCGAACAGCCCTGCCATAGCAAGGCAATAAGTGAAGCGAGTGGTATTCTGCATGAATGGCCTCTTTAATTCCGCTCCCTGGTCAACCCGAACAATGACGTCGACACGTAGGCGATGGGCTGTCAGTCGTCACGCTTCCTGCTGAAAAACAGGTATTTGACGAGTGCTGCCACGCCGAGCACCAGCGCGATGACCAGCAGGATGCCGATCAGGCCCATCCCCGCCATGCCCCACATGCAGTTTTCGCTTCCCATCATGTCGAATTCCTCTTCGATAACCGGGTGAGTGGCTTAGGCGGGATGGGCCCGTTCTGGCTGGGCAGCCCCGTCGGTGCTTGGCGTCGCGTCGTCGATATCCGGCGTGAAGCGGCGCAGGTGCAGCGAGTTGGTCAGCACGAAGACGCTGGAGATGCTCATGGCGCCGGCCGCCAGCATGGGGTTGAGCAATACGCCGATGAACGGATAGAGCACGCCTGCGGCCACGGGGATCAGCGCCAGGTTGTAGCCATAGGCCCAGACGAAATTGCCGATGATGGTGCGATGGGTACGCTTGGCGAGCGCCGTGGCATTGACGATGCCGCGCAGATCGCCACGCATCAGCACCACATCGCCGGCCTCGATGGCGATATCCGTGCCGGTACCGATCGCGATGCCCACGTCGGCCTGGGCCAGTGCCGGGGCGTCGTTGATGCCGTCCCCCACGAAGGCGACCCGCTTGCCCTCCGCCTGGAGGCGCCGGATCTCGGCCGCCTTCTGATCGGGCAGCACCTCGGCGAGCACCCGTTGGATACCGGCCTGCCGGGCGATGGCGTCGGCCGTACCACGGTTGTCGCCGGTGAGCATGGCCACCTCCAGGTCCAGCGCCTTCAGGGCGTCGATGGCCTCGACGGACCCCGCCTTGAGCGGGTCGGCCACCGCGATGATCGCTGCCAGCCGACCGTCCACCGCCGCATAGAGTGGGCTCTTGGCATCTTCGGCGAGCGCCGTGGCGCGTGCTTCCACCTGGCCAAGCTCGATGCCTAGCCGGTTCATGTAGCGATCGGCACCTACATGGATCTTGTGGCCTTCGACCTCGGCCTCGATGCCGTAGCCCGGTTCGGCGCTGAAGTGACTGACGGCCGGCAGATCGAGCCCGCGCTCCTGGGCCCCGCGCACGATGGCCTCGGCGATGGGGTGCTCGCTCTGGGCTTCCACCGCCGCCACCAGGCGAAGCACATCGTTCTCGTTTTCGTCGAGCGCCTCGACGTCGGTCAGTTCGGGGCGACCTCGGGTGAGGGTGCCGGTCTTGTCGAGCACGACAGTATCCATCTTGGCCAGCGTCTCGAGGGCGGACCCCTTGCGGAACAGCACACCCATCTCGGCGCCTTTGCCGGTGGCTACCATGATCGCGGTCGGCGTGGCCAGTCCCATCGCACAGGGGCAGGCGATCACCAGCACGCTGACCGTGGTGACGAACGCAAACGACAGGGCCGGGGCCGGGCCGAAGGCGAACCATACTCCGAAGGTGATCAGGGCGATGGCGATGACCACCGGGACGAAGACCCCGGCGATCCGGTCGGCCAGCTGCTGGATCGGGGGTTTATCGGCCTGCGCCGACTCCACCATCTTGATGATCTGCGACAGCAGCGTATCGGCGCCGACCCTTGTGGCACGGAAGGTGAGGGCCCCGTTCTTGTTGATGGTGCCCCCGACGACCTCGGCGTCCCGCTGCTTGGCGACTGGCACCGGCTCACCGCTGATCATGGATTCATCGACGTAGGAGTGCCCCTCTTCGACCACGCCATCCACCGGGAGGCGCTCCCCCGGGCGAACCAGGATGCGATCACCGGGCACGACGGCGTCGATCGGAACCTCGAGCGTCTCGCCATCGCGGATG
Organism: Halomonas sp. ABH4_019; assembly: GCF_056159885.1. Lineage (NCBI taxonomy): Bacteria > Pseudomonadati > Pseudomonadota > Gammaproteobacteria > Oceanospirillales > Halomonadaceae > Halomonas > Halomonas sp. ABH4_019. The sequence goes on along the minus strand of NZ_JBSWWC010000002.1, from coordinate 938,550 downwards.
ACGCGGGCGGTCTTCGCCTGCAGTTGCAGCAGTTTCTTGATCGCCTCCGAACTGCGACCCTTGGCGATATGCTCCAGGTAGCGTCCCACCAGGATGAGGGTGACGATGACCGCCGCCGCCTCGAAGTAGCTCACGGCAGTCCCCGCCGGGAAAACACCGGGCGCGAGTAGGGCCGCGACCGAATAGAAGTAGGCGGCACTCGTGCCGATCATCACCAGGCTGTTCATGCCCGGGTTGAGATGCCGGAGTTCGGCATAGCCGCCACGATAAAAGCGCGCCCCGGCATAGAACAGCACCGGGGTGGTCAGCAGCCACTCGATCGCCATCCAGCCCCGATGCGACATCAGGCTGGAAAAGAGCGCATCCAGGGACGGGAGAAACTTGCCCATGGCGATGACTACCACCGGCAGCGTGAACACTGCGGCAAGCACGACCCGGTTGCGAAGCTGACGCCCTTCCCGATCCTCGCTGTCCGCCGGCTGTGGCGCATCGGCCTCCTGCGGCTCGTAGCCCGCCTCGCGAATGGCGTGATGGAGGCGCGGCAACGACACGGCCCCCGGCAGATAGCGCACGAAGGCCTTCTGGGTGGCGAGATTGACACTCACCTCGACCATGCCGGGCAGTTTCTCTAGTGCCCGCTCGATCCGCGAGACGCAGGAACCGCAGCTCATGCCGGTCACGGGAATCTCGACGCTTTCCACCACCGGCTGATAGCCCGCCGCCTCGATGGCGTCGACCAGGCTGGTAGTCGCCGTGTCTTTCTCCACTTCGATCGCCGCCTTGTGCATGGCCAGGTTCACCTGGGCGTCGATGACGCCCGGCTGCTTGCCGAGCGCGCGCTCCACGCGCCCCACGCAGGACGCACAGGACATGCCGTGAATCTCGATAGTGACGTTTTCCGTCATCGCTGCGTTCTCCCCACTAGGTTCTCGCCGACCCGGCATGCGCGTAGCGGTGGCCTGGCGTTACAAGGCCCTTGGTCATGCGCTTGTTCACTCGTCTTTTCCCGCGATGGCCTCGACGATCGGGCAGCCTTCCCGCATCGGCCCTTCGCCCGTGCACTCGTCGAGGGTTTTCGACAGCACGGCCTCGATCCGAGTGAGATGCTTGATCTGCTCGCGGATCTTGTGCAGCTTCTCTGCGGCGATACGCTTGGCCTGGGCGCGATCGCCGTTGGCATCCTGGAGGATCAGCAGTTCGCGGATCTCGTCGAGCGTGAACCCCCACTGCTTGGCATGCACGATGAAGTCGAGCCTGGCCACGGCATCCAGGGGATAGCGCCGATAGTTGGCGTCCGTTCGCTGAGGGGCGGGCATGAGCTGCTCTTTCTCGTAATAGCGGATCGCCTGGCTGGCGACCCCGCTACGTTCGGCAAGCTCGCCGATACTGAGTGTCTGCATGGGTTCACCTCAACGACGTCATCACTCGACGGTTATTGGCAGCCCGGTTGAGTCGGGCTGCCAGATTCAAGGACAGTGGCCCCTCAGCGTGGTTGGCGGACGACACGCAGGTAGGGCGTCTTGACCTCCCAGCCTTCGGGGAAGCGTTCTCTGGCGTCATCATCCGACAGCGACGGCAGGATGATGACATCGTCGCCGCTTTGCCAATCGACGGGCGTGGCCACCTTGTGCTTGTCGGTCAGCTGGAGCGAGTCGATGACCCGTAGGATCTCGTCGACGTTACGCCCGGTGCTGGGCGGATAGGTCAAGGTGAGACGGATTTTTTTGTCAGGATCGATGATGAAGACGGTACGCACCGTCACCTTGGGATCGGTTTTCGGGTGGATCATGCCGTACAGGTCCGCCACGACCTGGTCCGCATCCGCCAGCAGGGGATAGTTCAGGGCCGCACCCTGGGTCTGCTCGATATCCTTGGCCCAGTCGTTATGGGAAGCGAGGGGGTCGACCGAGACCCCCACCAGCTTGACCCCACGCGCGGCGAACTCGTCCTTGCGCTTGGCAAACGCCCCGAGCTCCGTGGTACAGACAGGCGTATAATCGGCCGGGTGCGAGAACAGCACGGCCCAGTCCTTGCCCAGCCACTGATGAAAGCCAAGCGTACCTTCGGTGGATTCGACGGTGAAATCGGGAGCTATCTCCCCTAGCTGTAGTGTCATCTCGCTATCCTTATCTATGGAAAGTGCCGGATGATGCACTACGCACGATATCCTTGAAGTCAACTTTAAGGTCAAGGGCTTTCGAAGGAAGGCGTGTTATGCCGTTAGGTTATATAGATAATCATTTACCATGGTTGACCTTGAGGCGGACTCACCCTTTAGGATCATCCGCCGAACCAAATGCGCAGCAGGCGGCTGGCCACAGGCTGCTTCGCGCCTAGCACCTTGCCCCAGGAAGTGTAACGCCTTGGAATCTCTCTCTTCTATTGGCCTGATCGGTGCCTTCGCCGGCGGGTTGGTCTCTTTCTTCTCGCCCTGCACGCTGCCGCTGCTGCCAGCCTACCTGTCGGTGGTCACGGGCGGGAGTGCCGGCAAGGCCGATCGACGTCTGGAGGCGTTGATCCTCAGCGTCTTCTTCGTCTTCGGCTTCAGCATCGTGTTCATCCTGCTGGGGCTCGGTGCCAGCGGTATCGGCCAACTGATGCGGGGGTATCGTCAGGAGTTCAACTGGGTCGCCGGCTCGGTGGTGATCGTGCTGGGCCTATTCATGACCGGGGTGTTCCGGTTGCCGCTGTTCCAGCGCACCCTTCAGTTCACTCCAAACGTCCAGGGCGGCTCCCCGCTGTCGGCGACGGTGTTCGGAGTCTCCTTCGCCATCGGCTGGACACCCTGCATCGGCCCCATCCTGGGTGCCATCCTGATGGCCACCTCCAGTGCCGCCAGTGCCCAGGCTGGCATGATCTACTTGAGTACCTATTCGCTGGGCCTGGCGCTGCCCTTTCTCGCCAGCACCCTGCTCATCAATCGATTCGCCCTGCATCGGCAACGTCTGGGGAGGTGGAGCGCCTATGCCCGCCCGGTCGCTGGCACGATCGTGATCCTGATGGGCATTGCCATCGTCTCGGGCACCATGACACGGCTTTCCAGCATCCTGGTCGATCTGTTCCCTTCCCTGGCGACCCTGGGGTAGTCAATTCTGCTCATCGTCGAATCGCTCTCTCGAACAGGCGTGACCTTAAAGTCAACTTAAAGGTTATGCTCAGTCTGATAGTCATGCACTTTTATACGAATGGAGGGTTCATCATGGAGAAAGACCCCGTTTGCGGCATGAGAGTCGATCCCGAAGCGGCGGAAAACGTTGACCATCTCGGGAAGCGTTACCATTTCTGTAGCAGCCGCTGCGCCGAGCATTTTCGCGAGGATCCGGACGCCGTGCTCGCCGATACCTCGGAGGTGGCGGCGAAGCCAAGTAGCAAGGCCAACTATTTCTGCCCAATGTGCCCTGGTGTAGAGAGCGATAAACCGGGGGACTGCCCCAAGTGCGGCATGGCGCTCGAGCCCGTCAAGCCACAGCCGTCGTCGAGGGTTCAGTACACTTGCCCGATGCACCCCGAAGTACGGCAGGATGAGCCCGGCGACTGCCCCAAGTGCGGTATGGCGCTCGAACCCACCCGCGTTGCTAGAGAGGAGCGCAGCACCGAATTCCTCGACATGTTCCGCCGCTTCTGGGTGGGTGGCCTGCTGACACTGCCAGTATTGTTCGTCGCCATGGGTAGTATGCTGCCCGGTATTGGTCCCTGGCTGGATGAGGTGCTGCCTGCCGGAGGTGGCCACTGGATCGAGCTGATCTTTGCTACGCCCGTGGTGTTGTGGGCTGGATGGCCATTCTTTTCGCGTGGCTGGAAGTCCCTCGTTACCCGCCACCTGAACATGTTCACACTGATCGCCCTCGGCGTGGGGGCGGCCTATGGCTACAGTGTTGTCGCCACGCTCGTGCCAGGCGCTTTCCCGGACACCTTCCGTGCCGCCGATGGTACGGTCGGTGTGTACTTCGAGGCGGCGGCGGTGATCGTCGTGCTGATCCTGCTCGGTCAAGTGATCGAGGCCCGCGCCCGCGAGAAGACCGGCAGTGCGCTGCGCGCGATCCTCGATCTCGCCCCGCCGACCGCGCGACGCATCGATGCCGAAGGCAACGACGAGGAGATCTCACTCGACGAGTTGCGCACCGGTGACCGCCTGCGGGTACGTCCGGGTGACAAGGTGCCGGTCGATGGCGAGATGCTCGATGGCAGTAGCACGCTGGACGAGTCGATGGTGACCGGGGAATCCATCCCCGTCGAGAAGCGCGAGGGCGACACGGTCATTGGTGGCACCGTGAATGGTCAGGGCAGTTTCATCATGCGTGCCGACAAGGTTGGCGATGACACGGTGCTCTCGCAGATCGCGGAAATGGTGGCCGAAGCGCAACGGTCGCAGCCACCCGTGCAGCGGCTCGCCGACGTGGTTGCCGGCTACTTCGTACCCGCCGTGGTGGGTGTGGCGATACTGGCGTTCGTGGCCTGGGGGATTTGGGGGCCGCAGCCGGCGATGGCTTATGCGGTAATCGCTGCGGTATCGGTGCTGATCATTGCGTGTCCTTGCGCGCTCGGCTTAGCCACACCGATGTCGATCCAGGTCGGTGTCGGTCGCGGTGCACGTGCGGGCGTGCTGATCAAGAATGCCGAGGCGCTGGAGCGCTTCGAGAAGGTCGATACCCTGGTCGTCGACAAGACCGGCACGCTCACCGAAGGCAAACCCCGGGTCGCCTCGCTCGAACCGGCTGCCGACAGCGATGAAACGCAGCTGCTTCAGCTTGCCGGCAGCCTCGAGCGAGGTAGCGAACACCCATTGGCCGAGGCCATCGTTAGTGCCGCCCAAGAACGCGATGTTGCGCTGAACGATGCCAACAATTTCGAAGCGGTGACCGGCATGGGCGTCATCGGCCAGGTCGAAGGACACGATCTTGCGCTTGGCAACGCTCGACTGCTCGAAACGCGTGGTGTGAAGATGGCGGAGTGGGCGCAACGCGCTGAAACGCTGCAAGCCGAGGGGCAAACCGTGATGTACCTGGTGGCCGACAGTGAGGTCATGGGGCTGATCGGTGTTGCCGATCCGATCAAGGAAACCACCTTCCAGGCAATCCGCACACTCAAGGAAGAGGGCCTGCGGCTGGTGATGCTCACCGGCGATAACCGTGCCACTGCCGAGGCCGTCGCGCGACAACTTGGAATCGACGAAATCGAGGCGGAAGTGCTTCCGGAAGACAAGAACCGTATCGTGCGCGAGCACCGTGAGTCTGGGCGCGTGGTAGCCATGGCCGGCGATGGCGTCAATGACGCCCCCGCCCTGGCGGAGGCCGATGTCGGCATCGCCATGGGCACGGGGACTGACGTGGCTATCCAGAGTGCGAGCGTGACTCTGGTGCGTGGTGATCTCGCCGGGATCGCACGCTCCCGCCATCTCAGCCGCCGCGTGATGCGCAACATCCGCCAGAATCTGTTTTTCGCCTTCGTGTACAACAGCCTGGGGGTACCTCTGGCCGCCGGGGTGTTGTTTCCGTTCACCGGCTGGCTGCTCAGTCCCGTCTACGCCGCCGCCGCGATGAGCCTGAGTTCGATCTCGGTCATCGCCAACGCCCTGCGACTTCGTGCCACCAAACTATGAAGGGGAGTCGCCGACTACCACGCAGAGGAGGGGGGAACGTCATGGACAAGGTCGACCTACAACGACGCATGGTATTACGCCGAGTCGGCGGTGTGGCGGCGCTATCGATCCTGGCGGGTGCCGGGGTATGGTTCGGAGGGGGACGTTCCCCTTCGCTGGCGGCGTTCGCGTCGACGACCATGGAGGGCCCCTTCGACGTTGATTTGCGTTTGCGCGCCCACCCCGACAAGGTTCCGATTCTGCCTGGTGCACCGAGCGACGTCTGGCGCTACACGGCCGATCGTCTCGCCGGGCCCACAGAGACCCTGCCCCCTGTCGGCGAGAGTTATGCGGGCCCGCTCATCCGTCTGCACCGTGGCCAGCGCGTGCGTGTGCGCATCGACAACGACCTCCCCGAAGACACCACCGTGCACTGGCATGGCCTGCACGTGCCGCCGGACGTGGACGGCCAGCCGCGCTTGCCGATCGCGCCTGCAATGAGCACGACGGTCGCCTTCGACGTGGTGGATCGTGCCAGCCTTTACTGGTACCACCCCCATCCCCACGGCCCTGACGGTGGTCGGGTCGGCTTTCAGAGCTATGCCGGCCTTGCCGGTCCGTTGATCATCAGCGACGAAGCCGAGCGTGCCCTCGGGCTGCCCGACGGCGAACGGGAGTTGGTCTTCATCCTGCAGGATCGCACCTTCACCGATGGCAACGAGCTTCAGTACATCAGCGGTGGTGGCATGGGGGCAATGATGACCCGCATGCGAGGCTTTCACGGGGAGCGGGTGTTGGTGAACGGGCATCCGGACGCGCGACGCGAGGTGTCTACCCAGCCTTATCGCTTACGGCTGCTCAACGGCTCCAACTCACGTATCTACAAGCTGGCCTGGAGCGATGGCCGGGCGGTGACGGTCATCGGCACCGACGGTGGCTTGCTCGCCGAGCCCGAGCGGCGCCGCTCGGTCACGCTGGCGCCGGCCCAGCGGGTCGACCTGTGGGTCGATTTCGGCGATACCGAGCCAGGCGAGTCCATACAGCTGGTGAGCGAGGAGTATCAACTCGACATGATGGGCGGAAGGGGCATGATGGGTGGCAGTGGCATGATGGACGAAGGAATGATGCGCGACATGATGGGAAGCGAGCGGCTCTCGCTGGTCACCTTCGAGATCGTCACGCGGGCGAACGATTCGGGAGCCCTGCCGGAACGCCTGGCTCAAGACCTTCCGGCCTCCCCGGTGCAGGCCGATACACCGGTTCGTCGCTTCGAGCTGGGCATGCGCATGATGCAAGGGTTCACCATGAACGGGCGGCAAATGGAGGGTGCGACGGTGGCGGACGACGAGATCGTCCGGCTGGGGGAGACGGAAATCTGGGAGTTCGTTAACAACACCATGATGCCGCATCCTATGCACGTCCATGGCCTACAATTCCAGATCCAGGAACGGATATCGGCGGGTGACAGGACGGACCTGCACGATGGAATCATCGACGCGGGGCTGCACGATACGGTGCTGGTGTTCCCGGAGGAACGGGTGCGCATCGCTCTGACCTTCAAGGACTTCGAAGGATTGTATATGTATCACTGTCACAACATGGAGCATGAGGATGCCGGCATGATGCGCTACTTCAAGGTAGTGGCATAACGAACCGACGGTATTTGAATCACCGTAACCACAAAGGATGACGATAGCCGATGTCCTTTTACGAGCAGCACGTCTTGCCGCATCTTCTCCACCTAGCGTGCGGCCACGAGGTGGTCGATCGTCAGCGGGCGGCCGTGGTGCCGCAAGCGCGGGGGCGGGTCCTGGAGGTGGGCATGGGATCCGGTCTCAACCTGCCCCACTACGATCCGGATCGGGTCGAGCTGGTCTGGGGGCTCGAGCCCTCCGAAGGCATGCGCCGCAAGGCCCGCCATCACGTCGCCGGGGCGCCGTTCGAGGTTCGCTGGCTGAACTTGCCGGGGGAGGAGATCCCTCTCGAGGACAACAGCGTCGATACCGTGGTGCTGACCTATACCCTGTGCACGATCCCCGACTGGCACCGCGCGCTCGAGCAGATGCGGCGCGTGCTCAAGCCGAGTGGCCAACTGCTGTTCTGCGAACACGGCACGGCCCCCGATGAGGGCGTGCGACGGTGGCAGGACCGCTTCAACCCTCTGTGGGGCAAGGTGGCGGGGGGCTGCCATCTCAACCGTGACATACCCAAGCTCATCGAGCACACCGGCTTCGCTATCCTGCGGATGGAAACGGGCTATCTGCCGAAGGTCCCGCGGTTTGCCGGTTTCAATTTCTGGGGAGCCGCTAATCCCCGTTGATCAAGCTCTCGTGTAATGAGGCGATCAGTGGGCAGGTGATACTTCCCTCCAGTTCATGACATGCCTGTACCAGTTCGGCCAGGGTCCGCTCGATGCGTCGCAGGCCGGCGATCTTCTCTTGCACATCCACCAGCTTATGCTCTGCCAGGGTGCTGGCCTCTTGGCAATGAATGCCATCCTCCCACCGCAATAGCTCGGTGATCTCGTCCAGGCTTAAGCCCAGCCGCTGTGCGGTCTTGACGAAGGTCAGCCGCGCCACGTCGGCCGTGCCATAGCGACGGATACTGCCGGGAGGCCGCTCCAGCTCCAGCAATATCCCGCGTCGCTGGTAATAACGGATGGTCACGACATGGACGCCAGCTGCTCACGCCAGACCGCCGTTGGTCATGGTGTCCGTCACGCTAGCGGCATGTCGCTGCATGATGTTTGTATCCGTAGTTAGCTACGGGTGAGAGTGGTGCTCACGCACCTGCTCAGTTGGCAGGTGATCCGAGGCAACGGCTTTGCCGGACGCCTTGCGGAGATGCGCGGGAAGCAGGTGTTGAACCTGTACCAGCTAGAGCTTGTAAGCTTGACGCCTGCTTTTTTGGCGCCGTTCAGGCGTGTGGCCCTGGCCACTCGCTGCGCGCCGAGGTTCGTGGGTTAATCCGGTCATCTCGTGAGGAAATAAGATGATACGACGTGCGGCTGTTATCTTGGTGGGCGCGCTGGTCCTGGTGGCCATTATCGTTGCCGTTTCGAATCCCTCGTTGGTTGGAGCCGCATCGGAGTCGGCGAGTCGAGAGGCCGATAACATCCTCGTCCGCTCTCATTCGCCGATCCTGGGGCCCGATGACGCGCCGGTCACCATCGTCGAGTTCTTCGATCCGGCCTGTGAGGCCTGTCGCGCCTTCTATCCGCTCACCAAGAAAATCCTGGACACCTACCCCGACCAGGTACGCTTGGTGGTGCGCTATACCCCCTTCCATGGCGAGGTGTCAGAAACGGCCATTCGCGTGCTGGAAGCCGCCAGGCTGCAGGGGCGCTTCGCGCCGGTGCTGGAGGCACTGCTGGCTCGCCAGAACCAGTGGGCGGCCCACGGCAGCTTCGATGAAGCCGCCATCCTGGAGATCGCCAGCCAGGCCGGGCTGGACAGCGCCCAGGCGCAGGAGCAACTCGACTCTCCCGAGATTCAGGCGGTATTCGAGCAGGATAAGGAAGACGTCAAGGCCAATCAGATCAGTCAGACACCGACCTTCTTCGTCAACGGCGAATTGCTGGCTCCCTTCGGCATGCAGGAATTGGTCGACGCCGTACAGCGCCAAGTCGCTGAGCTGTCCAATGACGATGGCGGGACATCATGAAGGGGTGGTGGCTGTTGGTAGGGCTGATGGGTATCGGCCCCATGCTGGCCGAAGCCAATTGGCGAGGGAGCGTTTTATCGTCACCCGTGAAGACCCGAGCCGTCGAGAAATCGTCCGTGGAACGGGGACTATCATTGCCTCGGCTTGCTCAAGCGCTCGATAGCAACACCCAGAGGCTCACCGTGGCTCCGGGCGACACCCTGGATCGCCTGCTGCGGCGTCTTGGTTTGGATGTCGCGACCCGTGCCGCGGTAGTGGCGGCGATGAGAGGCGAGTTCGATCCGACCAGACTGCAGCCCGGTCAGCGCGTATCGGTGGCCTCATCGGCGGCTGGGAAACCGGTGTCGGTCGCCATCGAGCGTGAGTCGGGTGTCCGACACGTCGTGACGCTGGGGCAACGACCGGAGGCGCGCACGGTGCGGCCACGAGCCGACACCCTGGCGTTCGCCCGCAAGGTCGAGGTCGAGACTTCCCTATCTGCCTCGTTGGCGGCGGCGGAGGTGCCCAAACATTTCGCTGCAGATCTCGAAAGCCTGCTGGGCGACATCCTGGATACCGGTCATGACGTCAGGGACGGAGAACGACTGCGACTGCTATGGGAGGAGAGGCGGCGGCAGGATGGTTCACGGGTGGGACGACCACGCCTGACCTATGCGGGATTTGGTGGGCTTGGGTGGCGCCTGGAGCTGGTTTGGCCGGCGGATCAGCCAGGCATGGTGATGTTGTTCCAGGATGGCGAACTCCAGCGCGTCTTGCGCTTCCCGGTCGAGGGGGCACGCCTGACGTCATCATTCGGCAATCGACGCCATCCCGTGTATGGGGACATTCGGCGGCATGACGGAATCGACCTTGCCGCTCCTAGAGGCACGCCCGTGGTGGCGACTGGCCCTGGCCGCGTGACCTTTATCGGTTGGCGGGGCGGCTATGGGCGTGTCGTCGAGATCGATCATGATTCCGGTGCCGTCAGTCGCTACACGCATCTTAGCCAGTTTGCCGAAGGGCTCGAGGTCGGTGATGGGGTGGAGGCCGGGGATAACCTCGGTGCCGTAGGGGCGACGGGGCTGACCACGGGGCCCAACCTTCACTATGAGATCAGGCTGGATGATCGTCCGATCGATCCTCTGGCAGAGGGACAGCGGATCATTCGAGGGAAGAATACGTCGGGTGACGACAAGATGTCAGCGCTCGTGGAGGCACGAACGCGCCTGCTGCGCGTGATGGAGACTTCGATTTCCCCCGAACTGGCGGCGCTCGTCTCCCCTTGAGTCCGTCGCCCGACGAGGCCTGGTCGGCAGAGTCAGCCGGCGTTATCGGAGGTCGGCGGCCCCGCCATGCTCTGCCTTGCGCCGGCAGAGCCGATGGTCACCGAGCACCTCGATGATCCGGCAGTTCTCGACCCTGCCGCCGGCACATTGGCCCACCATCCTCCTGAGCTCTTCACGTAGTGCGGAGAGCCGCTGAAGACGTGACTCGACCTCTTCCAGGTGATGCTTGGCGATGGCATCGACCTCGTGGCAGGGCATCTGCGGATGGTCCGCCATCTCCAGCAGCTCACGCACCGCCTCCACCGAGAAGCCGAAGTCACGGGCATGGCGAATGAACGTCAGCCGCTTGACAGCTGCGTCACCGTAGCGGCGCTGACCGCCCTCGGTGCGCGGGGCGTCGCGAAGTAGCCCGATGCTCTCGTAGTAGCGCACCGTTTCGGGCTTGCAGCCGGCGCGTCGGGCCAGCTCACCGATGCCTAGCGCGGGGCAATCGATAGGCGCTGACGTAGTATCACCGGACATGGCTTGAACCTCTAGTCGCTCCAAGGTTTATGCTCCAGACGATAGATTATTCGAAGGAGTCACACCATGGGCAAATCGACGCACCCGGCGTCTTCCTCGGCCTTCTCCTTGCGCGTCGAGGGCATGGACTGCGGCGGCTGCGAGCGCAAGGTCGAGTCCGCGCTGGGCCGCCTGGATGGCATCGCGGAAGTGTCGGCCAGCTCGGTCACCGGCTCGGTAAAGGTCCACCCCAGGCAAGGCACGACGCCTTCCCGAGAGGCGATCGAGCGAGCCCTCAACACGCTCGGCTACCGCCTGGTCGATGAGGAGGCGACGAGTGACACTGCCACCACATCGGCCTCCTGGTGGCGGACCGCCAAGGGGCGCCTGGTGCTCGTCACCGGATGTCTACTGGTACTGGCTTTCGTCCTCCGCCTGGCCTGGCCGGCCTTGGGCAACTGGCCCTTCGTCGCAGCCACCCTGGTGGGGCTGGTGCCCATCGTGCAGGCCGCCTGGGGCGCGCTGAAGCAGCGCAACCCCTTCACCATCGAGATGCTGATGAGCATCGCCGCCCTAGGCGCCCTGGCCATCGATGCCGCCGCCGAGGCGGCGGTGGTGGTCTTCCTGTTCGCCGTGGGCGAATTGCTGGAAGGCGTGGCCGCATCACGGGCGCGGCGCAGCATCTCGGCCCTGGCGGACCTGACCCCGTCCACGGCGAGGCTGATGGAGGATGGGGATACCCGAGAGGTCTCGGCTGCCTCGCTCACGCCCGGGCAGCGAGTCCTGGTGCGGCCGGGCGACCGTGTGCCCTGCGATGGGCGTATCCTGACCGGCGAATCCGATCTGGACGAGTCACCAATCAACGGGGAGTCGGTGCCCCGCTCGCGTGCACCGGGCGATGACGTCTTTGCCGGCACGGTCAACCTCGATGCCGCCCTGGAGGTGGAGGTAACACGCGGCGCCGAGGACAACACCATCGCCCGTGTCATCCGCCTGGTGGAGGAGGCCCAGGCTGCCAAGGCCCCCGTGGCACGCTTCATCGACCGCTTCGCTCGCTACTACATGCCAGCGGTGGTGGGGCTCGCCCTCCTGATGGCGGTGGTGCCACCGCTGGTCTCGACCATGGCCTGGTCGGAATCGGTCTATCGCGCCTTGGCCCTGCTGTTGATCGCCTGTCCCTGCGCCCTGGTGATCTCGACCCCCGCGGCGATCGCTGCCGGCCTCTCGGCGGGCGCCCGGCGGGGCCTGCTGATCAAGGGCGGCGCTGTGCTTGAACAGTTGGGCAAGCTCCGAACGGTAGCGTTGGACAAGACCGGCACCCTCACCGCCGGCACCCCCAAGGTCACCGACGTGGAGGACTGGGCCAGCGGCCAGGGCACGCAAGAGATCCTGAGGCTGGCGGCCGCGATGGAGCGTGACTCCAGCCACCCCATCGCCACGGCCATCCTCGCCCATGCGCAGCAGCAGGGCCTGTCGTTACCCCAGGCGAGTGACAACCGAGCCCTGGCGGGTCGAGGTGTCGCTGGTCGGGTCGAGGGGCGTGAGCTGAGTCTGGTCACGCCTCGCTACCTGGCAGAGCAGGCCGCGCTCGATGACGATCTGACCGCCCGGGTCGCCGAGCTGGAAGAGGCTGGCAAGAGCCTCGCCGTGCTGATAGAAGGCGAGCGTCCGCTGGGGCTGATCGCCGTTCGCGATGAGCCGCGCGAAGATGCCATCGAGGGGCTCGCCGCCCTGTCACGCCTAGGCGTCGAGGCGGTGATGCTCAGCGGCGACAATGCGCGCACGGCGGTGGCTATCGGTGGCTCGCTGGGCATCGAGGCACATGGCGAGCTGATGCCCGAGGACAAGGCACAGCGCGTGCAGGAATGGCAGGCCGCCGGACGCGGCCCGGTCGGCAAGGTGGGCGACGGTATCAACGACGCCCCGGCGTTGGCCGCGGCCGAAGTGGGCATCGCCATGGGCGGCGGTACGGATGTGGCACTGGAAACCGCGGATGCGGCGCTGCTCAAGAACCGCGTCGGCGGCATCGCCGAGCTGATCGACCTGTCCCGGGCCACGCTGCGCAACGTCAAGACCAACGTCGCCCTGGCGCTGGGCCTGAAGGCCATTTTCCTGGTGACCACGGCGCTGGGCATCACCGGCATGTGGATCGCGGTGATGGCAGATACCGGCGCCACCGTGCTGGTGACCCTGAACGCCATGCGGCTGCTGGGCTATCGCTTCTCGCCAGGCAATGCCACGACTCGTTCGGAAAGCCCGCGCTACCAGGAAGCCACGTCATGAGGACAGAGCGGATACCGATAGTGCCGCGCCGCTGGTACTGGTTGGCACTGGCCGTCATGGTCGGCCTGGCCGACCAGGCCATCAAGGGGCTGGTGCAGGCGCTGATGCCGTATGGCCAGACCATCCCGCTAGCCCCGTTCTTCAACTGGGGCCACTGGTGGAACACGGGAGCAGCCTTCAGCTTCCTCGCCGATGCAGGCGGCTGGCAGCGCTATCTCTTCCTGGGCCTGACGGGGATGGTGACCATCGTCCTGACGATGCTGCTGTGCCGGCCCAGACCCCGACTGGAGGCGCTGGGGTACAGCTTGATGCTGGGTGGCGCGCTGGGCAATGGCATCGACCGCCTAGCACGAGGGTATGTCGTAGACTATCTGGACGTCTACTGGCGTGAGTGGCACTGGCCCGCCTTCAACCTGGCGGATATCGCCCTGTTCCTGGGTGTCTTCGCCTTTGCGATTGCGGCCTTGCGTGAGCGTCCTTCCTCCAGAGCGTCTGAGTAACGGCATGGATGCAGAGAACCTGCCAGTCCGGTATATGACGCTTGCCGGCCGGATCTCTCCGGCCCTCGGCTGTTTGCTGGCTCTGACCGCCGGGGGACTGACCACCCTCAGCGCCGCGCCCTTCGCGCTGTGGTGGCTGGGCCCGGTGGCGGTGGCACTGGTCTATTTCGGCATCCATTCTTTGACACCCGCCCAGGCCGGCCTCCGTGGCTGGTGCTACGGCGTGGGCCTGTTCGGCTCCGGTGTCTCCTGGGTCTTCGTCGCGATCCACGACTATGGCGGTACGGGGGCGCCCCTGGCGCTTTTCCTCACCGGTTTGTTCGTGGCCAGCCTGGCGCTGTTCTTCGCCGTGTCCTTCTGGCTCTATCGCTGCGTCACGGGCCCGCGGCTGGCCTTCCTCAGCTTCGCCGGCGTCTGGGTGCTCAGCGAATGGTTGCGCACCTGGCTGTTTACCGGGTTTCCCTGGCTGCTGCTGGGCACCTCCCAGGTAGATTCTCCTCTGGCGCCCTGGGCCCCGGTGGGTGGGGTCTATCTGCTGTCACTGATCACCGCGCTGACCGGCACCCTAGGCGCCGAACTGCTGCGCCGCCGCTGGTGGGCCGCGGCGCCCATCACCGCTCTCTGGCTCACCACCTTGGCCCTGCCGGCCCAGTGGACCTTCCCGGCCGGTGAGCCGCTGCGGGTCGCCCTGCTGCAGGGCAACCTGGATCAGGCGATCAAGTGGACGCCCGAGGGTCAGCGCGAGGCGGCCAGTATCTACACGGCGTTGACCCTTGCACAGTCCAACGACCTCGACCTGGTTATCTGGCCCGAGGTAGCGCTGCCCATGTTCGAAGAGGAGGCCCGGCCAATACTGGAACGAGCGCAGTCCAACCTCGCGTCCGACACCGCCCTGCTCACCGGCATCCTGCGGCGCGACGGTGGCGACTACTACAACAGCGTGATCGGCCTGGGTGCCGCCGAGGGCGAGTATCGCAAGGCTCGCCTGGTGCCCTTCGGCGAATACTTGCCGCTTGAACGTCTGCTCGCCGGCACCATCGCCTTCTTCGACCTGCCCATGCCAATCATGTCGCCCGGGGCCGAGGCTCAGGGGCCGATCCACGCCGCTGGGACCACCATCGGCAACGCCATCTGTTACGAGATCATCTATGCCGACCGGGTCGCCGAGCAGGCGCGCGATGCTGAGCTGCTGCTGACGGTTTCCAACGACACCTGGTTTGGCCGTTCCATCGGCCCCCTGCAGCATCTGCAGATGGCCCGCCTGCGCGCCCTGGAGAACGGCCGCTATCTTATCCGAGCCACCAGCAACGGCGTGACCGCCATCGTCGATCCTCAGGGCCGCCTCACGGCCCGCGCATCGCCGTTCCAGACGACGAGCCTGCGCGGCGAGGCCCTGCCCATGGCGGGGTACACACCGTTCACCCGTACCGGTAGCTGGCCGACCTGGCTGTTGGCCGCATTACTGGTGCTGCTTGGATCGAAACTCAACACACATCGGTCTGGATGATAATGGTCCAGTCGAAAAGGGGAGAATGATGGCTTTATCGAAACCTCACTCTGATACAGCGAGGGAGGCACCATTGTGGCAGCTCCGAACACGCACAGCGGTGGGGATGCTGGTCGGTTGGCTGGCACTCATCGGCGTTGCCCAGGCCGAAGAGGAGGGCGAGTGGCCCCGCGGCCACTATCCGCTGCCTGAGGAAGGCAATGTGATCGGCGATACCTATACCGTCACCGTGGAGAATTACGACGATACCCTGCTCGATATCGCCAGGCGACACAACGTGGGGTACAGGGAGATCGTGCGCGCCAATCCGGATGTGAGCATCTGGATTCCCGGCGAGGGTACCGAGGTGACCATACCCGGGCGCTTCATCCTGCCCGATGCGGAGCGCACCGGGATCGTCATCAACATCGCCGAGCTGCGCCTCTACTACTATCCAAAGGTTGACGATAGTGAAACGCCACGCGTCGAGACCTATCCCATCGGCATCGGTCGCGAAGGCTTCGGTACGCCCCTCGGTGTCACCGAAACCACCATGAACATCAAGAATCCTGCCTGGTACCCACCCGAGTCGGTCCAGCGTGAAGCCAGGGCGCGCGGAGAGGAGGCGCCTAGCGTGGTGCCTCCGGGCCCAGACAATCCGCTGGGAGACCATGCCATTATTCTGGGTTTCGACGGCTACTTGATTCATGGCACCAACCAGCCGGATGGTATCGGCATGCGTGCCAGCCGTGGCTGTATTCGCATGTTTCCTGGGGACATCGAGTCGATTTTCGATCGCGTGCCCGCCGGCACCCAGGTCCATATCGTCAACCAGCCCATCAAGATCGGCTGGGATCAAGAGCAGCCGCTGGTTCAGGCATTCCCGCCTCTGGAAGAAGAAGGGCACAGTAAGTCCGCGTTGGAAGACACCGTCACACGCCTCAACCAACGCAGTGTCGAGGGCTTGAGCTTCGATTATGAACAGCTTCGCGGCCTGCTGGATGACCCCAGCGGTCGCATGATATCCCTAAACCCCAAGCCGGAGCCGGATAGAAAGCACGACACTATCTATAAAGGTATCTACGCAGAAATCGCGCTGCGTAGGTCATGACGACGACAACAACATGGCGAGTCTTGTCAGCCTTATGACGCTAATTCGGTCGTGGCTCATCCCGGGTCTATCGCCATTTGCAAGGCCGCTGGCGGTGCGTTGGCGGTGTGCCCAACCACCGAACAAGTGCAGTGCGTTGGGGCTCGGCCTTCCTCGCACCCCAGGCACCGAGGTGCGGGCTCTGGGTTCGCCTGCGTTTATAGGCCCACCTTGCCGCATGATGCGGTGGGCTCCTAAGGTCACCATTGGCGTGCCGATTCTGGGGAGGGAAGGGCTATCGACCTCGACGTCGCTCTGGGCTACCTGCTGCCGTGGGAGTTCTCACCGACTTGGTTTGCGAGCTGCCTGCTGGCCATCGTGCTCTACCTGCGAGGCCTGCAGCAGCGCCGACAGCGCGGCGAGGTCACCGGCGTGGGCCGAAACCTGGCCTATCTGCTGGGTGTCGCAACCATCTATGGCGTGACCCAGACCCATTACGACTACCTCGCCCAGTACATGTTCTTTACCCATCGGGCCCAGCATCTGGTGCTGCATCACGCCGGCCCCTTCCTGATCGCCCTGGCCGCTCCCCTGCCGGTACTGGCCGATGGCTTACCGACGCGAATCAGGCACTTCCCCGGGTGGAGCCTAGCCGCGCGCCTGCTGCGCCCCGTCTATCGGACCCTGCAGCATCCACTGATCGCCCCTGTGCTGTTCGTCGGGCTGATCTATTTCTGGCTGATTCCCGAGATCCACTTCGACGCCATGCTCAGCGCTGATCTCTATCAGGTGATGAACTGGAGCATGGCGCTGGATGGCCTGCTGTTCTGGTGGCTGATCCTGGATCGCCGCTCGCCGCAACAAGGCGGTCTCGGTTATGGCAAGCGCATCGCCATTCTGCTGGCGGTGATCCCCCCGCAGATTCTCCTGGGCGCCTATATCACCTTCAGTCGCGACGTGATCTTCGATGTCTACGAGGTCTGCGGTCGCGCCTGGCCGCTGGATCCTCTGACTGACCAACTCCTCGGCGGCCTGCTGACCTGGATTCCGGCCACGATGATGAGTGCCATCGGGGTTCTGATCATTCTCAGCTTTCTGTTCCGTGACGCCCGCAAGGAGGATGCCGCTGATGTCTCTCACGCCACACCCTAGTCTGCCGCGCCTGGCGAAAAGCTGGTGCTGGGCCATCCTGCTGCTGATCGCGACGCCCGGCACGCTGGCTGCTGCCGACCTGCAGGTCAACGAGGCACGCATACGACTGCTGCCGGGAGACCTTCCCGCGGCGGGCTATTTCACCCTCACGAATACCAGTGAGGCAGATATCACCCTGGAAGGGGCGGATAGCCCCGCCTTCGGTAAGGTCATGATGCATCGCACTGTCAATCAGGATGGCATCACCAGTATGCAACCCGTCGGCCAATTAGAACTGGCAGCGGGGGAGCAGATCGAGTTCGCACCGGGGGGCTATCATCTCATGCTCATGAAACGGACTCGCCCCCTCGTCGTTGGTGACGACATCGAAGTGACCCTTATCTTCGCCAACGGGCAGCAACAACCCGGCACCTTCCGCACCGTGGCACCCACAACACAGTAGGGGGAGCAGGATGCACCGATGGATCATGGCACTATTCGTGACGCTATGGCTGGCGGGCTGCAGCGAGCCGTCTTGGCAGACCAAGGATATCTCGGGGCTGATGCCGCCCTTGGCGTTCGAGCTTGTCGACGAGAACGGCAATGACATCAACGCCGATCAGTTCCTCGGCAAGAGCACACTGCTGTTCTTCGGCTTCACCCACTGCCCCGATGTCTGTCCCACCACACTCGCGCGCCTCGACGCCGCCACCCAACGCATGGATGAGTCGGCGCGCGACGACATTCAGGTGCTCTTCGTCTCGGTCGACCCCCGCCGCGATGACGCCGAGACGTTGCGAGAGTACACGGATGCCTTCGGCCCCCAGTTCATCGGCCTCACGGGTGATAAAGCGGCCCTCGATGAACTGACACGCCGCTATCGGGTGACCTACGGGTATGGCGAAGAAGACAGCAACGGCAACTACGATGTGTCGCACTCCAGCGCTGTCTTCGCCTTCGATGACCAGGGAGAGGTCCGCCTGTTGATCCGTGACAGCGACCCCATGGATG
This sequence comes from Halomonas sp. ABH4_019, assembly GCF_056159885.1. Classification (NCBI taxonomy): domain Bacteria; kingdom Pseudomonadati; phylum Pseudomonadota; class Gammaproteobacteria; order Oceanospirillales; family Halomonadaceae; genus Halomonas; species Halomonas sp. ABH4_019. The sequence goes on along the minus strand of NZ_JBSWWC010000002.1, from coordinate 920,042 downwards.
CCGTGGTTGCCGACCTCGAAAGGCTTGCCGGCGGTGCCTGAGTAGTCACCGTCCAGCGCTCGGTCATCCGTCGAGGTCAGGAGCGCGTGACAGCAGGTGCCCACCTGTTCATAAGGGGGCACCTACTATGACCATCGCAGTCACTGATTGTGAGGCTCGCCGGCGTAGTCGGCACGCTCGGCAAGATCGTCACCATCTGTAGCAGCCCGAGACCTCCATCGCCCGTCTGGCTCTGGCACGTGTGGCCTGAATGCCGTCCCCGATGCGTTAACCCCCTGGGTTTCCTGCCCTCCTGATCCCTGCATGCAATGAATCAATCAGGGGACAGGCAATATCGCCTCTCTCAGCATGACAGCGGTGGATCAGCTCGGTCAGCACCGTCTCGATACGCTGCAGCCTGTCGATCTTCTCTCGCACGTCCTGCAACTTGTGCTCGGCCAGAGCGCTGGCTTCCCGACAGTGGGTGCCATCCTCAAGGCGAAGCAGGTCGCTGATCTCGTTCAGGCTGAAGCCCAACTGTTGCGCGGTTTTCACGAACGTCAACCTTGCCACATCGGCGGCACCGTAACGCCGGATGCCGCCGGGAGGGCGCTCGGGCTCCGGTAGCAACCCACGGCGCTGATAGTACCGTATCGTCTCGATATGGACGCCAGTCGCTTTCGCCAGGCCGCCAATGGTCATGGTGCTAGTTTCCCTTTGCATGGCCCTTGACTCCGTAGTCAGCTACGGAAGTAACCTTATCTCAGTTACTACCGACACGAAAGGAGAGCCTGCGATGCCGCAACCGAAAACGGGGCGGGGGCCCCTGGCCGCCGGAGGGATCGCGGCGCTTCTGGCCTCGACCTGCTGTCTCGGCCCCCTGGTGCTGATCACGCTGGGCGTTTCCGGCGCCTGGATCGGCAACCTGACGGCCCTGGAAGCCTACCGCCCGCTGTTCATCGGCGTGGCGCTGGTGGCGCTGTTCTTCGCCTGGCGCCGAATCTTTCGGCCAGTGGAACAGTGCCAGCCGGGGGAAGTGTGCGCCGTCCCCCGAGTCCACTTGGCCTACAAGCTGATCTTCTGGCTCGTGACGCTGCTGGTACTGATCGCCCTGGTGTTCCCCTACGTCCTGCCCCTGTTCTATTGAGAGGATGCTCCCATGAGAATGCGTTTCGCCCTGACCGCGATCGTCGCCCTCCTCAGCACGCCTACTCTGGCGGCCCCGCAGACCGTGACGCTCTCGGTGCCGGGCATGACCTGCGCCGCCTGCCCGATCACGGTCAAGGCCGCGCTCAACAAGGTGGACGGCGTCGCGCGGGTCGACGTGAGCTACCCGGATCGTGAGGCCGTGGTCACCTTCGACGACACCCGGACGTCCGTGGAAGCGTTGACCCAGGCGACGACCAACGCCGGTTATCCCTCCACCCCGACATCCTCGGAAGCGGATCGGGAGTGACCATGAAGAACCCCAAGTCCCTGCTGCGCGTGAGCGTGATCGGCACCGTCCTGGTGGCGCTGTGCTGCTTCACGCCGATCCTGGTGATCCTGCTCGGCACCCTCGGCTTGGCGGCACTCACCGGTTATCTGGATTATGTATTGCTGCCAGCACTGGCCTTTTTTATCGGCCTGACCCTCTATGCGCTATGGCGCAAGAAGCAATACGACGCCTGTGGCGACAACGCTTCTACCGATTCAAGGAATCCCCCTCATGAGTGATGACATGAACCTGCATATCGCCGTGATCGGCAGCGGCGGCGCGGCCATGGCGGCCGCCCTGAAGGCCGCCGAGCGTGGGGCCCGCATCACCCTGATCGAACGCGGAACCCTCGGTGGCACCTGCGTCAATACCGGCTGCGTACCCTCGAAGATCATGATTCGCGCGGCCCATATTGCCCACTTGCGCACGGAAAGCCCCTTCGATGCAGGCCTGAGCGTCCAGGCGCCGGTGGTGGATCGGGCGAAGCTACTCGAGCAACAGCAGGGGCGTGTCGAGGAGCTGCGTGATGCCAAGTACGCGGGGATTCTGCGCGACCACCCGGCCATCACGGTCCTGCGTGGCGAGGCGCGGTTTGTCGATGAGCGGACCCTGACCGTTGCCCTCAGTGAAGGCGGCGAGCAAACCGTCCGCTTCGATCGCGTCTTCATCGGCACCGGTGCTCGTCCGGCCATTCCGCCGGTGCCGGGCCTAGCCGATACCCCGTACCTGACCTCCACCAGCGCACTGGCTCTGGACCATATTCCCGAAAGGATGGTGGTGATCGGGGCCTCGGTGGTGGCCTTGGAATTGGCCCAGGCCTTCGCCCGTCTGGGAAGCCGGGTGACCCTGCTGGCCCGCAGCCGCCTGCTCTCCCAGGAGGACCCGGCGGTGGGGGACGCGGTGGAGGCGGCGTTTCGCCGCGAGGGCATCGAGGTGCTCAAGCAGACCCAGGCCAACGAAGTGACCCACGACGGCCAGCTGTTCACCCTGCAGACCAACGCTGGCACTCTGCAGGCGGAGCAATTGCTGGTGGCTAGCGGCCGCACACCCAACACCGAGGCCCTGAACCTGGCGAGTATCGGCGTGGAAACCGCGCGTGGCGCGATTCTGGTGGATGAGCACCTGCAAACCACGGTGCCGGGCATCTACGCCGCCGGTGACTGCACCGATCAGCCGGAGTTTGTCTATGTCGCTGCCGCCGGGGGCAGTCGGGCCGCCGTCAACATGACGGGAGGCGACGCCACCCTGGACCTCAGCGCCATGCCGGCGGTGATCTTCACCGCCCCCCAGGTGGCCACCGTCGGCCTGACGGAGGCCGAGGCACTCAAGCAGGGCTTCAGCGTGGATACCCGCGTGCTTGATCTGGAAAACGTGCCGCGTGCGCTGGTGAATTTCGACACCGGTGGGTTCATCAAGCTGGTGGCCGAACGCGACTCGGGGCGGTTGCTGGGCGTCCAGGCGGTAGCAGGGGAGGCCGGTGAGCTGATCCAGACCGCCGTGATGGCGCTGCGTGCCCGCATGACGGTGCAGGCCATCGGCGATGAGCTGTTTCCCTACCTGACCATGGTGGAAGGCCTCAAGCTCTGCGCCCAGACCTTCACCAAGGACGTGACGCAGCTGTCCTGCTGTGCGGGGTGAGCGACAGCGTAGCCTACACGACTGCGTCCCTTGCCCCCGTACCATAGTACGGCCATTAATCTATTCCCAGAAACTGCGCGGGGGCGCCATGAGTGACATGACCATCGGCAAAGTCGCCCAAGTGGTGGGCGTTGGGGTCGAGACGATTCGCTTCTACGAGCGACGCGGGCTCATCGAACAGCCGCCTCGACCAGAGGGCGGAGGGTATCGCGTCTATTCGGATGAGACGGTGCGGCGGGTGCTGTTCATTCGCCGCGCCCAGGAGCTCGGTTTCTCCCTGCGTGAGATCGCCGAGCTGCTCTCGCTGCGTACCGACCACGACACCGATGCCGGAGAGGTGCGGCGGCGAGCCACCGACAAACTCCAGGATGTGGATCTTAAGATTGACCATGATATAAAAAATCATAAATATCAGCACTTTATGTGTTTATTTGTGTCGATAATTCAGAGATTCTCCCCGATATACTCCCCAATCAGCTAAGTCTGGCGAGTATCCCCAAGTGTGTGATGGTGGCTATGGCAACGGCTGATCGAGGGCCTGCCACCATCCCACTTCACGGATGCCGCCAGGCCGTTTAAGTGAGGTCGCCTACCCATCGGTTTGGAGGACATGCAACAGGTCGATTTACTCTAGTAGTAGCGTGTGCTGGCTGACGAGGCGATGAAGAAAGCTATCCGTAGATTCCGGCTAGGCGCGATTTCATCCGCATGACTTGGTCGTTGAGATCGTGCCGTCTGTCGCTACGCTCCAATGCCAACACCTCCTGCTGGAGAAACTTTACCTATCCCATCGGACTTTGGTGGGGCTTAACGATGAACACGCGGAGCTAGCCCTCTCTATGCGTGGGAGTTACGGGCTTCAAGTTACCGCCCCGCCTGAGTGGCAATAAACTTGACCAGGATTCATTTTAGGCAGCTCTGTCTAGAGGAAAAGCAAGAGTTTTAGTTAAATATATTACGGGTTAAGGAAATATTGAAGTCGATTCCCTTGTCTGGCTCATTCAATAATTTGTTGCTACTAGGGCATAAAAAGATGCTTGGTAGAAAATAAGTGGAATCTGAATGATCTTAATGTATTGCTGTCAAGGGCAATACGGCCAAAAAAGAGACGATGGTCTGCTGAAGCTCAGTGGTGGGAGTTTGAGAAGGTTAAGATCGAGCGTTCGTTTTATGTGATTTAGGCCTCTGCAGAAACTGAGTCGGCGCTGCAAGAAATTTGTGAAAACAAGTCGAATCTACTTCAAGTATGTAAAAACTGATGTTGGCGGCTCGGTGCGTGGAGGGTTATCGTCTAGTGCGTTGTAATAATGTATTTATCTGGTCATCCCGCATGGAAGTGTGAAGAAATTATCCAAATTGTTTTGGCTGAGGTGGTGTCATGGTTCATGGGAACACCCCAGCTTTCTTGCAAGAAATTGTTCGATTGTTTGATGGTTCTGTAGGTTGAGGATATTAAAGCCTCTAAAGTGTTGGCTTTTATAGTACGCTGTCAGGGTCGGGATCTTCGTAATATCGATACGGTCTGAAGTTGTTTTGGGCTTCTTGAAGAGGGTTGCCAAGCCCATTTGTACTGTTCTGAAAGTACGGAGTTTGTTGGTACGGCTGTTGATTGAGGTATGGCTGATGATAGTAATTATGTTGGTAATGACTATTTTGCAGCATGCTGGCGTGTTCCTTCATTATTATCCTCTCCAAAGCAGCGCTTTTGTTCATGCCTTGAGCCTTAGCAATGGATTTAATGGCTTCATGGGCTTGAGAAGAAATTCGGAATGTGTGTTGTTTTATCGTTGGCTGCCTCTCTAATGATTTTTGCTGCCTGATATTGTTTTTGAGTTTTCTCGTACAGTCTTTGAAGTATAGGTCTCTTGAGTTTCTTTGTTCTATCTCTTTGATTTGTTCTAGGTCAGGCCTCTTCGAGTTTTTTGCAAAAAAACCTTTATTGTTCAAATAATCAAGAGCCTTTTTGTGTGCGCCTGTTCCATGCTTGCTGAGCCATGATGAAAGAAGTTCCATCCCATCAACCCCAAACTTGACGTATTGATTTTTATGCGAAAATCAATCTTACCATTTTGATAAAAATGTGTCAAAAAACTTGTTTTAAATATGTTTTTTTGTGTTTTTTCCATGAAAATTTTGTATATGTAAAGAAAGTGTTTTTGGTGTAACTGAGTGGCATTCTTTATCACATTTCAAAAGTGTCAAAATTGATGTTACATAAATTCTAAGTGATTGTTATTAATTGATTTTTGTTTCTTGTTGTATGTGGGTTTTAATTAGGCTATGTCGCCGTTGCGTGTTGGAGAGCTACCTTGAAAGGAGAACGTCCACTGAGGTAGTTCCCATGGACACCCTCGCCTTCCAGCACTGGTTGAGTCAGCTCCCACGCCTCAATGCCCGACAGAAACGCCTGCTCCGAGACCGGCTGCACCAGCCGCCTCGGCAGGATGCCCTCCACGATACGTTGCCGGCACCAGCAGCCTGTCCCCACTGTGCGGCATCTGCCGCACAGTTGGCCCCCTGGGGCTGGAATCGGGGCCTACGTCGCTACCGCTGCCGATCCTGCCATCGCACCTGCAACACGCTGACGGCGACACCGCTGGCCCGCCTTCGTCGAGTCGCGTGCTGGCAGATGTATGCCCAAGCCCTGATTGAGGGACTGACCGTGCGGGCGGCAGCACGGCGCTGCGGCATCAGCAAGAATACGGCCTTTCGCTGGCGACACCGGTTTCTGGCGCTGGCCGCTCAACATCACGACACCCGGGAAACGGGCATCGTGGAAGCCGATGAGACGTTCTTTCTGGAATCCTTCAAGGGGCAGCGCCACCTGCCACGACCACCGCGTCAACGCGGTGGCGTGGGCAAGACGCGAGGGACGGGACCCGAACAGATTCCGGTGATGGTGGTACGCGATCGAGAGGGTCATACGGCGGACTTCCTCCTGGACAAGCTCGATGCTCAGCATATCCAGGACGCGCTATCTCCCCTCATCGATCAGGAAGCGGTGCTCTGTACGGACGGTGCCAGCGTGTACTCGGCCTTCGCCCGCCGCTATGGCCTCACTCATCAGGTGGTGCATGCCAGGCCTGGACAGCGCGTCCGCGCGGGCGCCTTTCACATCCAGAACGTCAATGCCTATCACAGCCGCTTGAAGGGCTGGATGCGCCGTTTCCATGGCGTCGCCACCCGATACCTCGTCAATTACCTCGGATGGCGACGAATGCTGGAGCGCTATGCCATGGCGATACGCCCGGTTCACTGCCTTCAAGAGGCAGTGGGGCGCACCGAACAACATCCAATGGGGACATAGCCTTTAATTAGTTTTTAAGCAGCCCTTATCAGGCGTTGGCATGGCAATATTACATCCGTTAGAAGGGCAGGATAAGCACAGGGCGTCGAAGCTCTCGCACGTGCGGTGCGAAGAAAAAAGCGGCCCAGCCAGGCAGAGATCATCGACTGCTGTACACGAGAGATTCTCGGCTAGCGATTATCGAGCAATGGCAGCAGCAAGGCCGCGGAAGCTGCACTGGAGAGAGTGTTGACCTATCAGATGGGAGCGCTGGTGTGTTTAGCAATCGGTGGCCTTTCGGTCAGATAATGGGCTCGTTTTTTATTAGTTTCCACTTCATCGGCACGACGAAGCTCCATAGGTTCACGCAGAAGTTATCGACGTCGTATATTTCGGTGCAGAACCGGCTTACCGAGGAGTTCTTCCGTTCTTGGAAGGAAGGGTTTGTCGGGCTCCATCGCTTCGAGTAGTTGGGCTAAGAAAAATTCATGATCGAACGCTGGATCCGGCACTGTAATGGAGAGCGACCACCGCAGTCTTTGGGCTATGTAGCACCCCGAACACATCCCGCATTAGCAGTGTGGGGTGTGCAGAAACCAAGGGGGACATAAGGGCATAGGAGTATGGTGTAAGGTTTTTAGGAAGAATAAAATAATACTGGGGTCTCCGATCTCATGAACGAATGACAGGAGTTCGTCATGAGCAAGAGACTGATCCGCATCACCGAGGTCATGGACCGAACCAGCCTCGCTAGGTCCACGATCTACAAGTACATAAAGCTTGGAAAGTTCCCCAAGCCCATCAAACTTGGCACTCGGGTCGTTGCCTGGGTAGAGAGCGAAATAGAATCTTGGATTCAAGAAAGTATTGAGCGGAGAAGTGAAGCATGCATTTAGCGCTCATCCTATAATATAATTGCAGAGCTGACATCCTACCCCTGATTCCTCATGTCCAGCCGAGCCACCTGCCTTTCTGGTTACTGTATCAGCAATTAAGGCCCTTGTTTAATTATTATTCTAATAGGGGTTACCCCAATAGGATAACAGGAGAGGGGCCTCCAGTCCCGAACCCAACCAAGCAAGGTAAAAGCAGCAGCAACATCCATCGGCCTATCTGAATCCAGCAGCAGCTGGAGGAGTCGTCGTGCTTGCTATCAGCGCCCATGACCGTCAAGGCATGGGCGTTTACCCATGTCACTGGAGATTTGAAATGACAACGAGACATCCCACCAACCCTAATCTGCACTTGAGTTACCACACCGCGTTTAATGGAATGGAGGTCCAACAGGAGTCCTTGCCGATGGTGAGTCAATACCTGCAGGCGCTGCAGTTCACTCTAGAGCGTGCCATCGACGACTACCCTAGAGTGACGGCTTTCCGAGTTGACCCTGTCATCCCTACCATCATCAGCGACAGGATGACACTACAGGATCATAAGCAGCTGATCCCGAGGTTCATTGAATCCTTCAAGGCCATCATTAGGCACGACCACAAGCGGAAACGTCAGAGTGGCTGGGTACCGCCTACCAAGGTTCGCTACGCTTGGTGCCGTGAGATTGGCACTAATGGCAAGCCGCACTACCACTTCTTGTTGGTTCTTAATCGTGACGCCTACCACTTACCGGGGAGGGCAGACTCCACCAATGAGAACCTCTCTAGGCGAGTTTCCCGGGCCTGGTACAGTGCGTTGGGAGTGGAGTGGAACCCACAGGATCCCTGGATTCATGTGCCAGAGCACCCGGTGTACTGGATTTACCGGGGGGATCCGCAAAGCTTTCAGGAAGCGTTCTATCGAGCGTCGTACCTGTGCAAGGCAGCGACAAAGAATTATGGTTTCGGCCTGAGGGGCTTCTGTACCAGTCGTAATTGATGAAATTCAGCCCCTGCTTCCATGGCAGGGGCATTCATACACATGTCAGTTAACGTGTTTTGATGACAGGCTTTAGGATATATCTTTTCTTTCCGTTTTGGAACTTTATGCGTGACAAATGCGATCTTTATTTCTTGAGAGAGTCGGCTAATGTCATGGATGTCTCCCGACGGGAGATAATGACAATAAGGAGACGTGCATGAGATTATTAAAGAAAAGCTTTTTATTATCGACTGTTCTATTTTCAATGCTGGGGTCTACATTGTCCTGGGCGGAAGCAAATGATGGAACACGTATCTATACAGTTGGTACTGGTACCCCTGTGCCGGAGTCGGAGCGTGCTGGTGCCTCAGTAGCTGTTGTCTATGAGGATAAAACATTTCTATTTGACTCAGGGGCCACCGTATCAAATCGTCTTGAGATTTTGGCTGAAAAGGGTGAGGTGGGTTTATATCCACACAAAGTACAGAATCTTTTCATCACGCATATGCACAGTGATCATACATTGGGGTATCCTGCCCTATTATTTTCGTTGTGGTGGCTGAGAGATGCTCCGATGCGTGTTTACGGGCCGCCTGGAACTCGAGCATTGACAGATAAGCTACTAGAGGCCTTCGCTCAAGATACCAAGATTCGTGTCGATACGGTTCTCAGTGATACCAAAGTGCAGCATCCAGAACCGGCGGTAAATGAAATTTTCGAACCTGGTATAATCTATGATGACGGAGAAGTTGTTGTAGAGGCTTTCTTGGTCGACCATGGGGATATCGAGCCGGCTTACGGGTACAAGGTCACCACGCCGGACAAGGTGGCAGTGATCTCGGGAGATACGACTTATGATGAACGTATTGCCGAGCAGGCAAAAGGCGTCGACTACCTGATTCATGAGGTCTATAGTGAAAAAGGTTTGATCGATAGTGCTGATCCTGATCGTCCCCAGCGGCATGCCTATCATGCCGAGCAGCACACTTCGATCGAACAGGTGGCCGATATTGCTCAGCAGGCTAATCCTGATCTTCTAGTGTTAACCCATATCTTGTCATGGAGCGACTCCATCGAAAATATGGAGGCAAGGATGGCCGAAGTTTATAATGGGGATTTTGTTTTTGCCAAAGACGCTATGTTGGTTGAGTAATATTTCAATGTGAAGAGATAACCGGGCGTAGCCTTGTTGCGCCCGGTGTTTTTATCTTGATGGTGGCTGGTTTTGCTTTGTTATTTCGGAAAATGATCGTCGATCACCAGCCAGCCGTGTTCATTGGTGCGAATGGGTACCGGATCTAGGGCGCATCCTAAGCCGTGACCTCCAACGCCTTGTCCTGTTCTGGCTGAGAAGGCGGCGTCATGGTTAGTGCAGCGCAATACTTCGCCGTTCTGGCTGAGGATACGCTGGCCGCGTTGGTCGAGAGGCAGGTATTGGTGAGGACATGCATTGACGTAGGCTAATAAAGCCTCTTCCATGTAGACTAGCAGAAGAGGAAAATTGCCGTTTTCACTCTTAACTACCAAGCCCACGGCACTGCCCATGGACAGTTCATCCTGCTTAATGATGGGAGTGCCCGGGACGGGTGCGCTGCGATACTTCTGCCATTCTTGAGCCATTAGTTTTTACTGAGCCTCAAGTGGAGTGTTGAGGTACCGTGCCCTTGAAGGCACGGTTCCAGTCGGTTGCTTGTTTGTTGGGAGCGTTCAGATGGCGTCGGGCTGCTCTCCGGGCGCCGCCCGCCGGAAGGCCTCCAGGGCCCGGGCGTTGGCGGCGATGCGCCGGATATGCGGATAGGCCGCGAGGTCGCACTCGAAGCGCTCGGCGTTGAACACCTGGGGCACCAGGCAGATATCGGCCAGGGTCGGGGCGTCGCCGTGGCAGAAGTCGCCGCTGCCGGCCTCGCGGCTGAGCTGGGCCTCCAGGGCGGTGAAGCCCTCGTGGACCCAGTGCCGGTACCAGGCCAGCTTGGCCGCCTCGTCGACGCCGAGCTCGCCCACCAGATACTTGAGCACCTTCAGGTTATCGAGGGGGTGGATCTCGCAGGCCACCAGCTGGGCCAGGGCGCGCACCCGGGCGCGGTCGGCGGGATGCTCGGGCAGCAGCGCCGGGGCCGGATGGCACTCCTCGAGGTATTCGCAGATCGCCAGCGACTGGGTCAGCCGTCGCCCATCCTCGGTCTCCAGCACCGGCACCAGGCCCTGGGGCTGGCGCGCCAGGTGGGCCTCGCTGCGTTGTTCGCCCTTGACCAGGTTGACCGGGGCCTGGTCGTACGCCAGGCCCTTGAGGTTCAGCGCGATGCGCACCCGGTAGGCGGCCGACGAGCGGAAATAGCCGTAGAGCGTGGTCATGGCCGGTCTCCTCACTTGGCCTCGTGCTTCACGACCCGCTGGTCGATGGCGCCGAAGATGCTCTTGCCCTCTCGGTCGAACATCTCGATGCGCACCCGGTCGCCGAAGCGCATGAAGGGGGTCCTGGCGCTGCCATGGAGGATCGTCTCGACCATGCGCACCTCGGCCAGGCAGCTGTAGCCCACGCCGCCGTCGGCCACCGGCTTGCCGGGGCCGCCGTCGGCGTCCGGGTTGGACACGGTGCCCGAGCCGATCACCGCGCCGGCGCCCAGGTAGCGGGTGCGGGCGGCGTGGGCGACCAGCTCGGGGAAGCCGAAGATCATGTCCGGGCCGGCCTCGGGCTCGCCGAACTTCTCGCCGTTGAGGTGCACGGTCAGCGGCAGGTGGACGCGGCCGTCCTTCCAGGCGTCGCCCAGCTCGTCCGGGGTCACGCAGATCGGCGAGAAGCTGGAGGCCGGCTTGGCCTGGAAGAAGCCGAAGCCCTTGGCCAGCTCGCCGGGAATCAGGCCGCGCAGGCTGACGTCGTTGACCAGCATGATCAGCTTGATGTGGCCGGCGGCCTGCTCCGGCGTCACCGCCATGGGCACGTCGTCGGTGATTACCGCGATCTCGCCCTCGAAGTCGATGCCATGCTCCTCGCTGACGGCCTCGATGTCCTCGAAGGGGGCCAGGAAGGCATCGCCGCCGCCCTGATACATCAGCGGGTCGGTCCAGAAGGTCTCGGGCATCTCGGCGCCCCGGGCCTGGCGGACCAGCTGGACGTGGTTTAGGTAGGCGGAGCCGTCGGCCCAGTGATAGGTGCGCGGCAGCGGCGAGTGCAGGGTGCCGTGGTCGAGGTCGAAGGCGCCCTCGGCGCGGCCGTCGTTGAGCGCCGCGTAGCGCTCCTCCAGGCGCGGGGCGAGTTCGTCCCAGCGTTCGATGGCCTGCTGCAGGGTGGCGGCGATGTCGCTGGCGCGCACGGCACGGGTCAGGTCCCGGGAGACCACGATCAGTTCGCCGTCGCGGCCGCTGTTCAGGGTAGCCAGTTTCATGAGGGTCGTTCCTTATCGTCGTCGGCGAGGCCCGTGGCCCCGCCGGTGTCAGGGTGTCAGGGCGTGTTCGGATCGAAATGGGTGCGCAGGGTCGACCAGACCTCCACGTAGTCGCGCTGGCGGAAGTCGGCGGCAAGCGCAGCCTCGGTGGGGTGGAAGACGTAGCGGCTCTCGAACATAAAGGCCAGCGTATTGCCTTGATACTGGGGTTCGAGCTCCGCCTGGCTGGCCTTCTCGAAGGTGTCGGCGTCGGGGCCGTGGGGCGACATGCAGTTGTGCAGGCTGGCGCCGCCGGGTACGAAGCCCTCCGCCTTGGCGTCGTACTCGCCGTGGATCAGGCCCATGAACTCGCTCATCAGGTTGCGATGGAAGTAGGGCGGGCGGAAGGTGCCTTCGGCGACCATCCAGCGCGGCGGGAAGATCACGAAATCGATGTTGGCGGTGCCCGCGGTGTCCGACGGCGAGGTCAGCACGGTGAAGATCGACGGGTCCGGATGATCGAAGCTCACGCTGTTGATGGTGTTGAAACGTGCCAGGTCGTACTTGTAGGGCGCGTAGTTGCCGTGCCAGGCCACCACGTCCAGCGGCGAGTGGTCGAGCCGTGTGCTCCAGAAGCGACCGGAGAACTTGGCCACCAGCTCCATATCACCCTGGCGGTCCTCGAAGGCGGCCACTGGGGTCAGGAAATCGCGGGGGTTGGCCAGGCCGTTGGCGCCGATCGGCCCCAGGCCGGGCAGCTCCAGGGGGCTGCCGTAGTTCTCGCAGACATAGCCTCGGGCGGCATCATGGCCCTCGGCCAGGCGCACCTGGAACTTGACGCCGCGCGGAATCACCGCGATCTCGCCGCCGCCCACCTCGAGCTCGCCGAGCTCGGTGCGCAGGCGCAGGGTGCCCAGCTGGGGCACGATCAGCAGCTCGCCATCGGCGTCGTAGAAGAAGCGCTCGGTCATGTCGCGATTGCAGGCGTAGACGTGCACCCCGCAGCCGGTCTGGGTGGCGGCGTCACCGTTCACGGCGACGGTCAGCAGGCCGTCGATGAAGTCGGTGGGCACCTCCGGCAGCGGAGCGGGATCCCAGCGCATCTGGTTGGGATCGGCGGCGGGGCGCGCCGGCGGCGCGGTGGCCACGCGGCCCGCCTCCAGCGGCCGATAGGCGCTCTGGACCACCGAGGGGCGGATGCGATACAGCCAGCTGCGCAGGTTGTGGTGGCGCGGGGCGGTGAAGGCGGAGCCGGAGAGCTGCTCGGCATAGAGGCCGTAGGGGCAGCGCTGGGGCGAGTTCTGGCCCTCGGGCAGCGCACCCGGCAGGGCCTCGGTGGCGACATGGTTCCGGAAGCCGACTCGATACTCGAGGTTACTGTTGCTCATGGAGCTCTCCTATGCAGGTTCTTCAGGCACGACGAGCTGAGATGCCACTCAATATGGTTTCATGTGAAACTATTTAGGGGTCGAGAACCCTTGAACGTCAATAGGTGCTGAATGAAATAAAAGTCATCAGCACTCTTGGTGTTGCTTTATGCCAATGATTTAAAAGGGGAAAAGGGAAATAGAGAGCTTTCGATGTATCCGTGGTAATTCATCAGCAAAAAGCTGCCGCCATGGAAATATTTTGTAAGGTAAAGAAATTGCTAGAGATTCACCTTAGAGCGACTTTCCGTGTAAGGGGGGAATTGACACTGCAGCGTCATGGAGCTGTGAATAGCTGCGATGAAAGCGAAAGAATGTGGCTGTCCACATGGATGAGGTTATACCTTGGTCGTATTTGTTTGACGAAAGTTTAAGGTGGAGAGCTGATATGACAGGAGCAAGAAATAGATTTATCCTTATGAAATAAAAGGGTTTTTATAAAAAAGTTCCGTTTTGGAACCGTGCCGCTGAAAATTGCGAACTTTAAGCCCGATGGTGGCTCACTTAGCTTCAGGAGCAAGTACCGATCACCACCTGAAGGTGAGTTCCCATGAGCGCGATCTGTCCCGCAAAAGCGATCATCAATGAGGTAGGCCTACGAGATGGCCTGCAAAGCATCGCTACTACCTTGCCCACCGCGAAGAAGATGGAATGGATCCGCGATGCCTATCAGGCTGGCATTCGTGAAATCGAGGTCGGCTCCTTCGTTCCGCCCAAGCTATTGCCGCAGTTGGCAGATACCGCGGATATCGTGGCTTATGCTAAAACATTTCCCAGTCTATTCGTGTCAGTGTTGGTCCCTAATCTCAAGGGCGCGGAGCGTGCCATCGCTAGCGGCGCGAACCTGATGATCTTGCCCATCTCAGCCAGTTACGAGCACAGCCTGGCCAACGTGCGCAAGACCCCCGATGACATGATCGCTGAAGTTGCTCGAATCAAGGCTGCCAAAGAGGCTGCAGGCTCCGAGGTTCTCATTGAGGCGGGTATTGGCACAGCCTTCGGCTGCACGCTGCAGGGGCCGGTCGACCCTGACGAGGTCCTACGCTTGATGCAAGCCGCGCTGGAGGCCGGTGCTGATCGTGTCAGCATGGCGGACACCGTGGGGTATGCTGATCCGGCAATGGTGCGTGAGCTATTCGGTCGAGCAGTCGAGCTGGCCGGTGACAAGTGCTGGCGTGCCCACTTCCACGATACTCGCGGCCTCGCCTTGGCCAATGTCTATGCGGCCCTTCAGTCTGGTATTACCCGCTTCGACGCTTCCCTTGCCGGCATCGGGGGTTGCCCCCATGCGCCGGGAGCCAGTGGCAACGTAGCCTCCGAGGATTTGGCCTTCATGCTGTCCAGCATGCATTTCGAGACCGGGATCGACATCGCCCGACTGCTCGAGCTACGCAAGAAAGTGGCGACCTGGCTCGCTGGCGAGGAGACTCACGGCAATCTGTGGCGGGCGGGGTTGCCTAAGACATTCGCGATTGACGACACCCGTGTCGGCGCTCGATGAGGTGACCATGAACAACACACCATCTGATCAACATGTACTGCCGCTCGAAGGAATTCGTGTCATCGAGTTCAGCCATATGGTCATGGGGCCTACCTGTGGAATGATTTTGGCCGACTTGGGAGCTGAGGTTATCAAGATCGAGCCTCCCCAAGGCGACAAGACACGCAACATGGCCGGTCTGGGAATGGGGTTCTTTCGTACCTATAACCGCAACAAGAAAAGCGTGGTGATCGATCTTAAATCCGAGAAGGGGATGGCGAGTCTGCTGGAACTTCTGGCGCAGTCGGACGTGATGATCGAAAATTTCCGGCCCGGCTTGATGGACTCACTAGGATTGGGGTACGAAGCCCTGTCCGAGCAGTTCCCGCGCCTGATCTATGTATCGCACAAGGGCTTCCTACCCGGGCCCTACGAGAATCGCTTGGCGATGGATGAGGTCGTGCAGATGATGGGGGGCTTGGCGTACATGACCGGTCCAGTAGGCCGACCACTGCGTGCTGGTGCTTCGGTCAATGACATTATGGGCGGCATGTTCGGAGCGATCGGCGTGCTAGCTGCCATTATGCAGCGAAATCTTACTGGAAAGGGCCAGGATATCCAAAGCGCCTTGTTCGAGAACTGCGCGTTCCTCTCAGCCTCACATATGCAGCAGGCTGCCATGTCGGGAGATGTACCGCCGCCCATGCCGTCGCGTATTTCGCCTTGGACGATCTATGACGTCTTCACCGTGGCTGATGGAGAGCAATTGTTCATCGGCGCGGTCAGTGACAAACAATGGAAGAAACTCTGCGAGGTCATCGAACGTCACGACTTGCTGAAGGATCCGGCGTTGAAGACCAATGAACAACGCCTCGAAGTGCGTCAATCACTGCTCGAGCGGCTAGGTGAAACCCTGAAGCAACATCGAATCGATGAACTCTCCGCAAAACTGGATGCTGCGGGGCTGCCCTATGCGCCCATCACACGCCCCGATGAGCTTCTACATGACAAACACCTTAAGGCGAGTGGTGGGTTGGCACCTATGCAGACCGATAATGGAGGCACCACCGAAGTGGTGTTGCTGCCACTCATGATGGGCGGATGTCGTTTGCAAGTGCGTCAGTCACTTGCGCGTATCGGGGAACACACCGAGGAAATTCTCGGTAGCCTGGCCGCCCAACGTTCCCGTGAATGAGGCGTCACCGATCTTAGGTTTGCGCCTTAAGGGCCTCAGAGGCCTGCAGTCATAATCACAACAAGGAGGCACTATGAACGCCACCGTCAAGACCCTTGTCGCCGCCGTAGCCACGGCCAGCTCTATCGGTACAGCCGTCGCTGCCGATTACACTATGCGTATCGCGCACCAACTGCCCGGCTCCCACCATGTGGCGCAGGCCATCGAGCAGTTCGCCGAAGAAGTGGAGAGCAACAGCGATGGCCGTATCGAGGTAGAAGTGTTCGGCGGTGCTCAGCTGTTTGGGCCGACAGAGTTCCATGCCGCTGTGGCACGCGGCCACATCGAAGCAGCATCCATTGTCAACCTACTTTGGGGCGGAACCATTCCGGAAATGCAGGTCTTCAACATTCCTTATCTGATGACGGATAAGGAACAGCTTGAGAAGTTCCCTGGCTCAGAAGCAGCAGCGATGCTAAATGACAAGATGGATTCCAAGGGTGTCCGAAATATTGCGTGGTTGCTGGATGCCAATAACGCAGTTTTTACTTCTGCCGAGGAGCCGCTGATTGCCCCCGAGGATTTCGAGGGCATCAAGATTCGCGGCCTGAGTCGTGTCTTCGATGCCGGACTAATAGCCATGGAGGCTTCTCCGGCCACCATGCCGGGATCTGAGGTTTATCAGGGGCTGCAGACCGGGGTTATCGATGCCGCTATTACCAGTGCTAGCGCGGCTTATTCTCGCCGATACTTCGAGGTTCAGGATTATGGCACCGCTTCAAATCTGATCACTGTCTACCAGAACATTATCGTCAATCCTCAATGGTGGGATAGCCTTCCGGAAGATTTGCAAGGGATTGTTGAGGCAGCAGCGGATGATGCTGAAACGGTTCTTCTACCGGAGTCAAACAAAGTAGATCCGGCTGGCATCGCTAAGCTTGAAGAGAATGGCATGGAAGTGACGGAGCTTTCTGCCGAACAGGTCGAGGCACTGCGTACCGAAATGCAACCAGCAGTGGAACAAGCATTCATTGAAAGTGCTGACGATGGGGAACAGTTGATCGAATTAATAAAGCAGCTCTGAATTTTCAGATAAAGAGAGATTGAGAAATATCTGGCAGGGGGGGAGGAAGCTCCTCCCTTGTGTTCAGACGGAACGGGGGTGATAGCGCGAACCCCGAGGAATAAATCATGAGTAACCACGCTAGACCGGCCATAGGCAGAAATACGAGTAGAGAAACACAGCCACCACTAGTCTGTAGATTATTTAGCCGGCTTGTGTATTGGATAACCACCATTGCCATGGCCGTATCTGCCGCCGGAGTACTAGTGGCACTGGTCTTGATCAGTTACGCAGTCATAGCACGCTATGTGCTGGGCCAGCCTTCTATCTGGATCAATGATGTAGTGACCTTCATTCTGGTTGGCATCGTTATGTTGGGCACAGCCGCTGCTCTGCGAGAAGGACGGCACTTGGGAGTCGACTTGTTCACAGATCGACTTAATGGGAGAAATCGTCGGATATCCCAGGCTTGGTCAATGTTTGCCGTGTTGGCGGTCTCCCTCTATTTAGTCATCGATGGCTGGCAAACTGCCATGTTTTCGAAGATGATCGGTATGACCACTTTAGGTTACGTGGAGATTCCCATCTTTTGGCTGCAGCTGTTGATACCTTTGGGGGGAGTGATGCTGGTGCTCGTGTGCTTGGACTCCCTGCTTCGCTTGTTGCTGGGCGGTGAGGCCTTTGTCGAGACTCAGCAAGACGAGGAGAATAAGTCATGATAACGATACTTTTCATTCTTTTAGGCCTCATCTTGCTACTTTTTACAGGCTTGCCCATTTTCGCTGGCCTGTCGATGTTTGGAGCGGCTCTACTCGCGGGCACACCGGGTAGTTTAGGCGGACTAACCGAGATCGTCTTCAACAAAGTCAGCATGTATGTGTTGCTAGCAATACCGCTGTTTGCCTACATGGCGCATATCATGATTCGTGGCCGCATTGTCGACGATCTCTACGACACGGCCTATACGCTGACCCGCCACCTTCCCGGCGGGGTTGGGATCGCCACCATCGCGGCCTGCATGATCTTCTCTGCTATTTCCGGCTCGAGCGTGGCCACGGCGCTGACCATCGGGGCGGTGGCGATCCCGCAGATGATCCGGTATGGCTACGATCCTAAGGTCGCCTACGGCCTGGTTGCAGCTGGCGGTACCCTGGGGATTCTGATTCCGCCCTCCGGTCCGATGATTATCTACGGGGTGGCCACGGATACTTCCATCGGCGGCTTGTTTATGGCTGGCCTTATCCCCGGCTTACTGCTGGCCGCTATATTCATGGTGTCGACCGCCTATCATCAGCGCCGCGCCGAGCGTGCGCAGCGGGCTTCCCTAGGCGAAGCCTTCACGGCAATTCGCAAGTCGGGGTGGGCCATCGCTCTGCCCACTATGGTGCTGGGTGGCATGTACCTGGGCGTCTTCACCGCCACTGAGGCGGCGGCCATCGGTGCAGCCTTGGCGTTACTCATTGGCGTGGCCGTCTATCGCAGTATCGGCTTACGCGAGATCTGGAGCTCGGCCATCGACGCCAGCCGTACCTCGGCCATGCTGTTCATGATCCTCGCGGGCGCCGCAATCTTCAGCCATGCTCTGACAAAAATGATGATCCCGCAGCAGATCGTGACTTTCGTCACGGACGTGGATCTAGGCGTCTATGGCTTCTTGCTTATGATGATGCTGATGATCTTCATCCTCGGCATGTTCCTGGAATCCATTGCTATCATTCTGATTACCTCGCCCGTCATCATGCCGGTCCTGGCTCTACTGGATATCAGTCCGATCTGGTACGGCGTACTGCTGGTTATCAATCTGGAGCTGGCGATGATCACACCTCCGGTGGGCATGAATCTGTTTACCATCAAGGCGGTGACCAACGCGCCGATCGGTCAAGTTATTCGTGGTTCGGCACCTTACGTGATGCTTATGGTGCTGGGGCTAGCGTTGGTCCTGTTCTTCCCCCAACTCGCTATGTGGCTGCCGGGTACCATGCTTCAATTGGGTCAGTAATGGCTGGAACACTTTTAGTTGCGAGGAAGGTATGAATGGCTATCTATCAGTACGATGAGAAGGTCCCCGATATCGATGATGAGGCCTACGTGGCGGATTCTGCAGATATTATCGGTAACGTGACCCTGCACAGCAACAGCAGCATCTGGTACCAAGCAGTTCTGCGTGGGGACAATGAGAGTATCGAGGTCGGTGAGGAGAGCAATGTTCAAGATGGTGCGGTCCTGCATACCGATGCAGGATACCCATTGCGGATTGGGAAAGGTGTGACCATCGGGCATCAAGCGATGTTACACGGTTGCACCATCGGCGATGGCGCCTTAATCGGCATCCAGACGGTGATTCTTAATGGTGCCACCATCGGCCGTAACTGTCTCGTCGCCGCGGGTTCCGTGGTTACAGAGGAAAAGGAGTATCCCGATAACTCCTTGATCGTGGGAGCTCCTGCCAAGGTCATCCGCGATCTTTCGAGCAAGGCATTAGCTGATATGCACAAGAACGCCATAGAGTACGTCGCACGTGGTAAGAACTACCAGGAAAATCTGAAACGACTAGCGTGACTCTCCTGATAAGGGGGTTGGCGAGCCAGGTTATTTCATGCCACTTGGCTCGTCCTTTTTACGAATATGTGTAAGGCTCAAGAGCTAACTGTACCAGTTATATGATCGAAAAGAAGTCTGGCCGGTACGCTAAGCTGTGAATAGTCGCGTACACAAGCAACGAATCTGCGAGTTGCCCATCCATCTTCGAGGGGTATTGCGCGTATGTTCATGGCTTTTTCGTGAATTTTTGCCACCTCAAGGGGGACGATAGCAATAGCCAGGTCGGAATCTGCGATCCGGCAAGCTGCATCGAAAGTCGTTACATGCACTCGGAATTTGATGGGTTTTCCCAGTGCAGCCGCTTCCCTCTGTAATGTCAGGCTCACTAAGCTTCCAGGTATAATTTCCACTTGCTCATACTCGAGAGTGTCATCAAAAAAGAGAGATTCTTTGTTAGCTAGAGTGTGTTGAGCATTAACCACGACGCCGAGCTTGTCATCTTGATAAGGTCTGCAGTAAAGGTTTCTGGTGTTAGCTTCTTCCCAGCATATTCCAATGTCTGCTTGCCCTTCCTCTATCCCTCTAACTATTAAAGAGCTTACCCTTTCCTCGATGTTGACCTTTACTTTGTCATGGCTCTTCATAAATATGCCAACCTGTTCAGGAAGGAATTGGCAGATTACAGAGAGGCTCGCAAAAATTTTCAGGTTACCTTGAATTCCATGGCTGAATTCACTCAGCTCAGCATGCATCTTTTCTAGGGATCTCAGCGTTTCCTTTGCCGATCGTAGTAATACTTCTCCCGCTGGAGCTGGAGTCGCACCGCGCTTGCTCCTTTCTAGAAGCTGTACCCCTGCTTGTTCCTCCATGGCTGAGATTCTTTTACTTATGGCAGAGGGAACAATGGCAATTTTTTCTGCGGCATTGACGATACTTCCTTCATCGCAGACGGTTATGAATATTCTCAAAGAGTGTGGATCATAATATCGCATATTTATCTTTTCCTGTCGGGTGTTGAGTTCTAAGAGGACCAGTAAAAGTGTGTTTTTTGGTAAAGGTTTCGAAGGCTAGGTGAGTTAGCTCTCATTGTCCCTCCTTTGATCCCCGTAGTTTATTATACAAAAGTATCATCCTCAATGGCCCTCCGGGAGAAAATGAATTAAGTTATTGATATTAAAGATCTTTATTGTTTCCTGGCTGGAATTTTTTGAGTGAAAACTCTGAACTTTATTCTTTTTCTTCACGTGGTTATTTTGTGATTGAGCAGGGTCCATAGCGATGGTCTTGTTTGCTTTATTATCCAATAACAAGGAAATTTTATGATTTATAAAAGTGTGGGCTTGGGAGCCGTTCTAGCTGGTCTTTATGCCATTTCAGGGAATGCAGTGGCTGTTGATTTTGATTTCTATGGTCAAATCAATAGGGGCATCATGAGCGTTGATGATGGCCAGGATACAGATAGTTATTTTGTGGACGGCGATACTAGTTCGACCCGTGCCGGTGTAAAGGGTGAAGCGACAGTCAATGATGCTCTTAGTGCTGGGATTAAGCTCGAAGCAGAGTATCAGTCTAATGATGCGAGTGCTGTCTCACAATTAGAGCAATCTGTCTCTCCAGAACTAAAAGAGCGCTATGTCGAGATGTACCTTTCAGGCTCATGGGGGCGTTTGAGCTTGGGGCAGGGCGATGGGGCAGCTAATGGCATTGTCGAGAGAGATCTATCAGGCACTATGCTAGCGCATTTTGCGATGACACCAACCGTGGGTGGTTCTATCCAGTTCCGTGATGGTGATGAATTCGGTCCTCCTGTTGGCGCCACTATTAACGCCCAAGATTTTGAAAGTCGATATGATCGCCTTCGCTATGACGCGAGCCTTGTTCAAGGACTGGACGTAGCCATCAGTACTGGTGTCAATGAAGAGGACAATACTCACGAGATATCTAGCGTATACCTGAACGAATCTGACCTCGGAACAATTCGGGCTACTGCGGGGTATTCGGTCCGTGAAATCGGTGGTGTTGATGGTAACCGTGACACAATCGGTGGCTCCTTGGCTTATCTGGCTCCGAATGGGCTCAACGCCTTTGTATCTTTTTCAGATCGAGAGGACGATGACGACTATGAGGGCCGGTTTTATTATACCAAACTCGGTTATCGAACAGGAGCTCATCGTTTTTCTATTGATTATGCTCGTGGGGAAGACTATCTCGTGGAAGGGGATGTCTCCCAGCAGGTCGGTTTTGGCTACGTCTACAAGGCTGCCGATTGGCTCGAGCTGTATGGACTGGCCAAGAGGCACTACCTGGAATCCGATGAAGCCGACTATGACGACATCAACATGCTGATGCTCGGTTCGCGGTTGAAATTCTGAACGGTTTTCGAACTCAGGATCGGCACACCGCGAGCCAGAGCTGCACACCGGACCTGAGTTCTTTCCCTCAAGGACGGGAAACATTAACACCCTCCGTAAAAAATAGAGGAATGCGCTATGACTGCTGGTACCCAAACTTCAGCCACCGTATCTCAAAGCAACCCCATCGGAACCGACGGCTTCGAGTTCGTTGAGTACACCGCCCCGACCGCGGAGGGCATTGAGGCGTTGCGCCAGTTATTCCTGCAGCTGGGCTTCACCGAGACCCGCAAGCACCGCTCCAAGAACGTTTTCCTGTTCCAGCAGGAGCGCATCAACTTCGTGCTCAACGCCGAGCCGGACAGCCAGGCCGCCGAGTTTGGCCGCGTCCACGGCCCCTCAGCCTGCGCAATGGCTTGGAAGGTCGCTGACGCCAAGCAGGCTTTTGACCATGCCGTATCCTGTGGAGCCAAGCCGGTGGAGATCCCGGTGGGTGAGGGCGAGGTCGGCATTCCGGCCGTCGAGGGCATCGGCGGCTCGCTGCTGTATTTCGTCGACCACAAGCTCGACGCCGACGGCCGCACTATCTATGACGTCGACTTCGAGCCGATCAACGGCCGCACGCCCCGCGACCACAGCGTCGGCCTGCAGGTGCTCGATCACCTGACTCATAACGTCGACCGCGGCCAGATGGATGTCTGGGCGGACTTCTACACTCGTGTGGCCAACTTCCGCGAGATCCGCTATTTCGACATCGCCGGCAAGCAGACCGGACTTTATTCCCGAGCGATGACTGCGCCCTGCGGCAAGATGCACATCCCGATCAACGAGTCCGCCGACGACAGCTCGCAGATCGCTGAATTCCTGCGCGAGTACAACGGTGAGGGCATCCAGCACCTGGCCATGGCCACCGACGACATCTACGCCACGGTGCGGGCGCTGAAGGCCAATGGCGTCCAGTTCCTGACCACCCCGGACACCTACTACGAGAAGGTCGACCAGCGGGTGCCCAACCACGAGGAGAACCTCGAGGACCTGCGTGAATTAAGCCTCCTGGTGGACGGCGCACCGGAAAAGGGCGTGCTGCTGCAGATCTTTACCGAGACGGTGATTGGCCCGATCTTCTTCGAGATCATCCAACGCAAGGGCAACGATGGCTTTGGCGAGGGCAACTTCAAGGCACTGTTTGAATCCATTGAGGAAGACCAGATCCGGCGCGGTGTGTTAAAGACCGAGAGCTGAGAGGCAAGCTAGCCTCAGAGGGATATTTGTCAAGGATACTCGGGAGAAGTGAAGCGAGGATTAATCTTCTATCTTGTACAGCGTCTTTGAGGATGGAAAGAAAGGCTGCTAGGCCTATCGGATTTTAGTATTTTCGAAGTCTATAGGTATAGGTTTTACAATGTTCTTGCGAGATGTTTCTAATATATTAAAAGGTGATTCGTAATGAAATACGAAATAGCTGTGATTCCCGGCGACGGAATCGGACCCGAAGTCATTGATGCTGCTTTGGCAGTGTTGAAGGAGTGTGAAGCGCGCTATGGGGTAGAACTCAGCTTCATGTTCCATGACTTCAGCGCTGACTTGTATCGACGGACCGGAAAAAAAATCACTGCGAGCGACATGGATGAAATTGGAAAATCCCATGCTGTGCTATTTGGCGCCATGGGGTTGCCCGACGTTCGTGGGCCGGATGGTCTTGAATTAGGCGCGCAGGTAGAAATGCGGGCTCATTACGGGCTATTCGCGAGCCTTCGCCCGGTTCGGCTTTTTCCAGGAGTTGAAAGCCCTGTAAAGGCAAAAAATATTGATATGCTCGTCATCCGCGAGACTTCCGAAGGGATGTTTGCGGGCTTAGCGGATAAGCATGAACCGGACAATGAGAGTGCAAGTGATCGAATGACGATCACGCGGGCCACCTGTGAGAAGCTCTTTGACGTCGCATTCTCACAGGCGAGGGCTAGGCGAAAGCGGGGTACGCCGGGGCATGTAACACTTCTTCATAAATCAAATGCATTGAGAAGCAATGTGTTAATGGAGAAGGTGTTCGACGAAGTCGCTGCGAGAAACGATGATATTGGTAGTGATAAGTTTTATATCGATGCTGGATCGATGTACATGGTCACCGATCCTGAACGATATGACGTTGTTGTTTCAGAGAATATTTTCGGCGACATCGTATCAGAAATTGCAGCAGGCCTCGTGGGGGGGCTTGGACTCGCGCCCTCGGCCGACGTCAGTCTTACTCATGGCGTTTTCCAGCCTTCGCATGGCAGTGCGCCCGATATTGCAGGTAAGGGGGTAGCAAATCCAACGGCAATGATATTGTCGGCCGCAATGATGCTGGAGTGGTTGGGCGAACGTCATGAAGACGCCCTTTGCACGAAAGCAGCGCAAAGCATTCAGAGCGCTGTCAAGGTGGCACTAGAAAAAGGTCCGCGGACACGTGATTTAGGTGGAACAGCGGATACCCACGATGTTGTGGATTCAGTGGTAAGTGCGTTGTCTTATTAGTTTTGATTTTTAGTCAATACCACATCGGCTCGAGTATCATGTCCCGTTAAACCGAAATTTGATGCCGTTAAAGATAGTAAAAGAATACGAAAGGGAGGCGCTTATGAAATACAAAGTACTCTTTGTTAATCCATTGAAAGATTATGTCAGCCGTCTAGTAGAGTCAGCGCCAGATGGCTTCGACGTAAAAGTCATGCCCAGCCAAGCAGATGTTTCTGACATTTGCCGAGAAGCCGAGGATGCCGATTTTTTAATTTCAGGCGTCGGTGTTCCCGAGCAGGTGTTCAGGGCCGCTAGAAATGCTAAGTTCATTCAGTATATGAGCTCTGGCTACGGGCAGCTTCCGACAAATATTCTAAATGACCTGGGTATTCCCGTATCTCAGATGAAGGCCCATTCTATATCCGTCGCTGAGCATGCTGTGACATTGATGCTATCGACCTTGCGAAGGATTCCAGCCTCCATGCAATTAATGAGGGAGGGGAAGTGGCGTCCAGAATTGGACGAGATGTCTTACTCGGAGCTGTACAATAAGACAGTTGGTATTGTTGGCTTGGGTAATATCGGACGCTGGGTCGGAAAGATCGTACACCATGGCTTCGGTGCCAATGTCATTTATTATGACAATTCGGAGATCCCCCTGACCGTCTCCGAGCTCATATCGGCCCGCCCCGTTTCCCTGGATGATCTGATGAAGCAGTCTGACGTTGTCTGCTTGAGTCTTCCGCTGAATACGCAATCCGATAAGATGATAGGAAGGGATCAACTCTCTCTCATGAAGCAGCGAGGTGTTCTTGTCAATGTTGGGCGCGGTGAAGTTGTGGATGAAGGTGCGTTAATTGAATGCTTGCGTGAGGGTCGCATCGCAGGTGCAGGGCTCGATGTTTTCATGAGCGAGCCGCTTGATATGCACAGCGAATTGATGAATCTTGAGCAGGTTGTTTGCACGCCTCACATGGCGGGTGTTGGATGGGAAAATGTCGAACGCAGGATCGAAACAGTGTGGCAGAATATTGATGCCGTCTTGCACGGGGGGGTTCCAAGTGGCGTCGTTACATCGACTAGGTGAGCAGCGAGGACGTCAATGATTTAGTTATGAAATAGCAGCTTTGGAAGCTGTGGCTTGGTATGTGATCACCTAGGGAATAAAAGTGATGCCTTGGTTAATTCATAGGCCTACCTCTCTACCTGGGTACATTCGATTCTATGAGTTGGTAAAAAAACATAGGGATGTAGAAAGGCGCTACCCCTTGGAGGGGAAGCGCCTGAGTTAAAATGAATTTGTAGATTGTTTCTCCCTTGGCTGGCTAGAGTGCCATGTCAAACTTTTTTATGTCGACCATCAAATTCGAAGGTTCGCCAATTACCATTTTAGGCCGCCATGACCATGGCCATGCGACGCTCCAGCTCCTCGTGGAAGGCCTCGACCCGCTCGGCGATGGTGCGGATCATTCCCTCGTCCCGGTAGGCACGCTTCACGAACAGCGGCATCCCCGGCCAGTAGCTGACGAAGTCGATCCATTCCCGCTCGCTGACCCACAGTCCGCCCTGGCACTGCGCGACGTGCTCCTGGGGCAGCTCGTCGGCCAGTAGCAGCTCGATCTGGTACTTGGGCAGCTTGGTCTTGATCTCGACCAGGCCGTTGCTGTCCACCAAGCAGTCGGGCGAGTAGCCGACGCCGTGGTTAAGGATGATGCCCACCTGCTCCAGGCGTGGCAGCCCGGTGGCCTCCTGGTAGAGCTCGCGGGCCACGGGTTCCAGCTCATGACCGCGCTGGGTATGAGCGTTGCCCTGGAAGGCATCGGAGGGCTCGCCGGTGATGCGCTCTCCGATCAATTGATGCATGTAGCTCATCGCACCGGCACCGAAGCCTCCCGGTCCCTTGCCCTTGACCAGCAGTGTCTTCAACTCGGACATGGTGACGATGCCGAGCCGGGCGGCATGCCACTCGGGCGTGCCCTGTTCCAGTGTCAGGATCTGCATGATGTTCTCCTTCTCGATGACACGGCATAGACCAGCGAGGGGAGGCCCCTCGCCGGCCGGTCAGTGATGTTGATGGTTGGGCTGCGCCCGCTTCTGCAGGGAGGCGCGCAGCTTGTCGAAGTCGCCACGGGGCACCTGCTCGGCGTCGCCGTACTTGCCGACGAACCATTCCTGGGTCGCCGGGGGGCAGGCGGCGATCAGCTGCCGGATCTGCCCGACCTGGAAGGGCGTGATCAGCTTGACCGGGGCGGCGGCGTGGCCGTTGTCGTCCTGGCCGCGGGTGGTGATGTTGAGCAGGGCGCAGAGTATGTAGCGCTTGCCGTAGCTGGTGGAGGAGCCGAAGGCCTGCACGGCGTTCTTGCTGCCGCTGGTATCGGCCGGCAGCAGCATGCTGGTCTCTTCCCGATGGCCGTCCTGGTGCATCAGCACGCCGGTCACCTGGATGCCACGCTCCTGGGTGTGAATGCGGAAGCTCACCGCGAAGCCGTGCTTCTTCATGATCGGGCGCACGGTATCGACGATGTCTTCCAGGGTGGCGTAGTGCCCGTTATTGGTCTTGCCGCGCTCGGCGATGCTCGGCAGCTCGTTCTGCATGGCCGCCATCGCGGCGCTGTAGGCCATCAGCGCCTGGCGGTCGAGGACCCGCTCCTGCATCTGCAGCAGGCGCTCCATCTTGTCGATGTCGACCTCGGGGTTGAGAGCAGCCCGCTCGATCACCTGGATGATCGCGGTGCTGTCCTGGGTGGTCTGTGCGACCGGTGCCTGGTCTGCGGTCTTGGGATGAATAGGGGTTGCCATGATGGCCTCCGTTATCGATAGCGTTGGATGACGTCAGGGAGCTCCTCGGTCGGAATCGGCTCCAGAGACACGGCCACGCGATAGACCTGCCCCTTGGCCAGCACGTGGGTCTCGGTCGCTTGCTCGCCAGCCTCCAGCAACTGACGCGTCAGCTGGGTCAGGGCATGGCAGATCTCGAATGTCATGGGTGGTTGCATCAGTACCTCCAGAAACAAAAACGCCCGGCCTTTGAGGGGCCGGGCGCTATGCCGTGGTGAGGGAAAGACTGGGGGAGAACGTAGGACGCCTTTCAGGCCACCAGCGCAAGGGCAGACTCCAGCGCCTTGTCCTTGAGGCCGGCGCCCTGGCCGAACCAGGCGGAGTCCATGCGATAGTCGTTGCTGCGAGCGCGTTTCTCGTGGTCCACGTACTCGGTGACCGCGTTGAGCAAGCCCCAGGCGGTACCTTGCGCCGTACACAGCTGAGAGCCGCGACCCACGCCCTGGTAGAGCTTCTGGACGCGATTGAGGGCACGAACGTTGGGTAGCTTGGATGGATCGTCCAGCGGCGCCTCGGCGTTGCAGATCACCGACTGGAAGTAGGTCCTCGCTTCTTCCTGGCTGACCTTGCGCTCGGCCAGGGTCTTCAATCGATACATGAAGTCGTCCCACTGCGACACGGAGATCCCCAGCTGCTGCTTGACCAGCTGAGGGCGAAACTCGGTGCTGTGCGGCACCTTCACGCCCTGCGAAGTGCCGTCCACCGCGATGGTCAAGGTGTTGTTACAGACCACGCGCACGGAAGTCGGCGTGGCGACGGTGGCGAGCGAGCCGTCACAGGAAGTCGCCAGCAGCAGGTAGTCGTTGACCTGATCCTGGCCTTTCAATGCTCCGCCCAGACCACTTTTCGCCAACGCCCAGAACTTGCGGCCACCCTTGAGCACGCCGGCCGTCTCCAGCTCGTAACCGGCGTACTCGGTCAGATCTCGGTAGAACTCCAGTACCTCCTCCGGCTGGACCACTTTGTAGCGCTGGGAGACCACCGATAGCGGAGACCGGGTATCGGAGCGATAGAGAACCTTCTGCTCGGGGAAGGAATGGATGCTGCCCAGGTGGCCGGCACCATCGGTGATGAAGCGCACCGGGGATTCCTCGATGTGCCAGTCCATGCCGGCTTGCTGCCGCCAGACTTCCAGCGGCTGGTGACGGGACAGCTGCTGGCCCAGGCCATGCCAGGGGGTATCGCCGACATAGGCCATGTGTTCGATCAGGTGTGCCATGGGGAATCTCCTTGACGAAAAAAAGCCGGCAATACGCCGGCAGACAGTTGATGATAAAGGCTTTTAGGATCAGGCAGTCACCCGGAAGGCGTGGCCGCAGCTCAGGCAAAGCCAGGGTGTGCCATCTCCAGGCGGAAACAGGTTCTGCACCATCTGATGCCCGGCGGCGGCTCCGGCAATGCCGCCTGTAGCGGCCGCCATGACAGCCGAAGCGACCCGATTGAGAGGAAGTTGCGTAGGCGCCATCAGAAGATGGCCGGGGGAGTAGATCGACGTGTAGGCCCCCTTGAGGGAGCCGGTCAGTGCGCCGGCAGCGGTTCCCAGCTTACGAGCTGTCTCGAGGTTGATGACGCGCTGCGATTCGCAGCGAAGGCAGGGTGGCGGCATATCATAACTCCTGTGAGGGTGAAGAAAGCCCAGAGAGGGCTCAGCTCACAGGAGTGATATAGATCTCAAAATGGTTGAAATTGAATGGATTCGGGTATTCTAGACTCTGGGTGTTACGCTGAATCGAAAGTCAGACATACACTGCCCTACAACCCCGTGGTTTAGTTGGTATCTACCTCCTCTACGCCTGCCTCGGTCAACATTTGGTAAAGATCAGAGACCCGTTCCCTAGCACCGCGCTGTTCGCAGAAAAGAAAGACGGCGCGTTGCTTAGCCCGCGATAAGGCCACGAAGAACGTAGCGACCCCCTCGGGATTTCGAGGCGTGTGACTCCACCAAGACCTGTCATCGAGCCCGACGAAGAACACAGTGTCATACTCCAAACCTTTGCTCTTGTGTACCGTCATCATTGGTACGTCGTTAGTGCCCTCGAATCCATCGATGCATTCAGGCCATGTAGTAGCAGTATCAGCGGTATGTTGAAGATGTTTCGAAAAACCCTCAATCATGACTTCGAGTAAGTCATTTCGTGTGTAGATCGCGTAGGTACCCTTGATCGCTCCTACGTCTAAAAAATAAAAGATTTGCTGCGTGATTTCTACTGCCAATTCGGCTGATGGTGTTTTGTCACGAATGTCTTGGCTTAGCCTGCCGAGAAAGTCCTGTATTTCCCTGTCGACGCAATTTCGTAGGGCTTCGTCCTCATTGTCCACGCCTCGAATCTGATAGACGGCACTCGAAAGCTTCAACCAAGCTGCCGCACTGCGCTGGCCAGTGGCTAGTCGTAATGCAGCGATAGCCACACAAGCTGCCTCGTCTACCATCAGGTCCTGAACATTAGTCCGACCGATGGCCCGGCTCTCGTTGCGCAGGCTAAGTCCAGACGAGGTGAATCTACGTTTAAGTTCTTCCTCAAATTGGTCAGCGCGCTGACGCACGAGAATTACATAGTCGCGAGGCTTCTTCTGACGTCTGGACATGTCCTCAGCGAGCCACTGTGCGAGGCGCTGTCCCTCGCGAGCTATGGTGCTGCTCTTCCACACCTGCACGACGTCTCTGTCCAGTTGGCTTGCTGCTTGGGACTGAATCTGTGGTGATCGTGAGTCTAGGGCTTGCGCAACGAAGTGTTGAACACGCACCAGCTCTGGCGATGACCTGAAGTTGAAGAGAAGGTTAACTCGCTGCGCACCGAAGTCTTGCTCAAATCGCTCGAAGGAATCCTGCCGCGCTCCAGCCCAACCCATAATGCGCTGCTTGTGATCGCCGACTGCCGTGACGACTGTCTTACTCTTGGAAAACAATGAGAGCAGGAAGTCGTATTGAGCGAAAGAAGTATCCTGGAACTCATCAACGAACACGAAGGGGTAGGTCATACGGAGTGCGCTCGAGATTCCGGGGTTTGCCCGAGTTGTCAGCTCCGCTAAGCGATTCAATGTGACGAACGTCAGCTTTGATATGTTTGTACCGAAGAGCCTCTGATGAAGCCAGTAATAAATAGCAAATTCTTCCGCCGTCTTGAGCTGCAGGCGTGGGTCTACAGCGAGGCGATGGCCGCCAACGTTCTGCGCTTCGAACGTTCCGGGAAAGAGTTCTGAGATTTTGGATTGCCAAGCCGGTTGCGCCATACCCCGAATGCGATTCAACTCAGCTTCCATCACGCGTCTAGTCGGAAAGTCGATTTCATAGGGCCGAGTTGGACGCCACTGCTGAGGGATGGCCGTATGAAATCGATCAACCAGGCTCTTGGTGAATGCATCAAAGGTGAGCGAGATGAACCGCCCAGCCAATTCGGGAGGACAACGCTTTCGCACGCGTGAAGCGAGGTTCTCTGCGGCGTCAGTCTTGAAAGAAATTGCGAGGATCTGCTGTGGTGCTTTGCATAACCCCGTCTCAAGAAGGTAGACCGCGCGCTGCGCGAGAAATTCGGATTTCCCAGCGCCAGGACCGGCTACTACAGACGTCGATTCTTCCCGGCGTAAAGCTTCCCAGGCGTTTGGCTCGAGATCCGCTATGCCACGAGGGCGCCATGCCTCGGGTGGTAATGGACGCCAACTCATCGTATGCAGTCTCCTTCGAGAACATCACGAATTTTTGTCAACATGCCCTGAAATGGATGGGGCATATTTTTCACCAGATCTTCCTGCGAAGTACAGCTTAGGACTCTGAAGTGGGTGCTAGGCTTGCCGCGGCCTAGGAAGAGATACCGATACCAGCGTAGTGCGTCGATCTTATCATCTCCGTAGTAACCCGGGCTTCCATCATCCCCAAGAACGACATTTCTTGGGTCGCTATTTCCCGATGGTCCCCGCATTCCATCTTCAAGAACACGGTAAGCATTCGGGAATGCCGTCAGCATGGAGTAGTCGAGATCAAGGGGGGCTGAGAAGTAGACATGGTACTGTTCCAGCCACTTAATCCAGCCTTTTAGATTCGTTGTATCCGCCGAGTCACACGTAGCGAGGTCGGCAAGGTTCCGTTCAGGTCCTTCTGGACTTAGCCTTTCTCCGAATACCTGCTCGGGTGTGAAACCTACATTTAGTAATTGCTCACACACTGTCTTGATTCTGCCGAAGCCGCCGCCACTGCGTCCCCAGTCTAGGTCAAGCAAGGTAGCGTATGGTACCTGCAGATCGTTCAGCAATCTCCATAAGTGGTTGACATGTCGACCACCTAGCGGGACGACGGCGACAAATGACCTGTCGATAGGAAATCCCATGGCCTTTGAAAGCAAAGGCAGCACGACTTCCTCCGTGGCTCCTTCGCCGAGGATTACGTAGCGTGCAAAGTACAACTCGGGGTAAGCCCGTACCGCCTCCCGAACGAACTTCGAAACGTCTCCACTGTTAGCTGGCAGCCTGATCTGCCGTACCTCCGAGCAACGGCTATGAAGATCCAGGCGGAAGTGTCGAACACTGGATGGTTCTAGCCGAGCGAGAATGCTGGGTGAATGACTTGAGACGATGGCTTGCGCGTTCCTACCTGCTGCGATTTCCTGTACCTGTTGGATGATACGAGATAGGTAGAATGGAGCGAGATTGTTCTCAGGCTCCTCCAGCGCCACGATAGTCAGTGCGGGCAATGCCACGCCAGCCTCCACAAAACCCTCAAGCGTGTTGTCGCCCGCTAGTTTAGCCTCGATGTCCAGGGTTGCGGCAGCCATGGCTATGTGGAAAAGTGATCGCTGTCCGTCGCTCAGATCCTCCAGAGCCCTGTCATGCCCGTCCTCGGTCGGGTGAAATACAACCTCGACTCGTCGAATGAACTCCTGCCAGCGTGTGTCAATCGGACGGAAAATTGGGGTCGTATCGGTGCCAGCTGAATAAAGCTGCTGCCAGCGCTGGGTCACTGCGCTGCTGATGTTAGACACGGCTGTTTCAGACATGAAAGCTTGGTTGACTTCATCCCCAGCGCTGGTCAGTGACTCCTTGACCTGTTGGGACCAATTAATGGCTCGCCATAGGCGGCCACGGACAAAGGCTGTGACCTGCGATGCACCATCTCTAGTCGCTGGAATATATATAAGCTGAATGCGTGAACGGTCGGGGCCGCTTAGTTTTTGTAAGTCGCCCTCATCAAAGTCTCCGAAGGTCTGCACAGCGCAGTAAGACTCTTCAATCGCACCGTCTAGAGTGCCATCGTCTGTCCACGTGGCCTCCAGCCTCAGGCGAACCTTGAGGTTGCCGCTTTCATCGGATGCCATGTTTTTAAAGAATGCTGGAACGGCGGGGTTGTCATCGTCGTAATCTAACTCGGGAAACGCGAGTATTGCCTCAATTACCAAGTTACGAGCTGATGGCTTTTCGTCTTCATCAAACGGAACATGGAAGTCTTGTTTTCGTAGTCTTCGTTGCTCTGACGTCACGCCAAACATGCGCTGTAGAGCTTGCATGATCACCGTTTTACCAGTTCCATTATCACCAACAAATCCTACCAGGTCTGGACCGAGTAAAACTGGTTTTCTCAGAGGTCCGAAGCAACGAAAGTTCTCAAGTTCAAGACGTTCGATGTGCACGTAATACTCCTAATGGAAGTTCGATGATCGCTGAGTCGAAGGGGTAGGCATATCACGCCGACCGCTGTCGCTAGTTTTAAAATGAATGCAATCTGGCCGAGCCCATTGGGCGGGGAGTGCAACCACCGACCATGACCGCAAGCTACTGGTCCAGGCAAAATCGCGACCTCCTAGGAAGGACCGGTATCGCTTAGCTTTCCCAAGCCCTTTTAGGACTCTGTTTTCGAATCTGGCATAAATTTATTCAGACCGCTACCAATGATGGCGGTGCTTGAGCCTGGCAACATGCCCAGCAGCTACCCGATTCATGTGTCAGCGCCTTTGGTATATCAGGGGCGAGACGGGCACAAGGAGCCCCGCTCGAGGCGGGGCTGGGTCGGTTGTGAGGTTGTATGGCCGGAGGTCGTGATAGGGCTGGGATAGTGCGGCAGGTGCTACGTCTGGGCTTCCAGCTCTTGTAACCTTTTTCCACGCTGATGCTGCTTTGCAACGCTGGGTGTCTAGCTTTACAACTCAGGGCGGGAAGCAGTTCAAAATCGTCTTGGGCACTCTGAGGCCGGGGTCCGGGAAGCTGCTTCTATAGGATCCGAACTTGCAAACCGCCGCTTAGGAGGTGCTCTTATGCTTTCGCAATCTGTTCATTGTCCTCTAAATGTGCTTGTTGCGCTTCGCTGATGGCTGGTGCAACCAGCTCTGCCACCTTGTTCAGGGCCTCTTTCCGCTCGTCAAAGTAGTCGTGCCGGTCGTAGATACCCTCTACGCCCTTGAGCTTGTGGTTCAGGCAGCGTTCCGCGACATGGCCGGGGATGCCTGCGGCAGCCAGCAGGCTGCGGCAGGTGCGCCGCAGGTCGTGCACGGTGAACTCGGCGATATCGCCCATCCTGTTCTCCGGCTGCGGTTTCTTGCCTGGCTCCTTGCCGAACAGCTTGGCAATGGCTCGATTCAGGGTGTCCTTGCCCATGTGTGGCCGCTTGCTGTTGCGGCGGCTGGGAAAGACGTAAGGTGAGCCGCAGGAGCGGATCTTGAGCTCTTCTAGCCAGCTCACAGCCTGTGGAGGCAGGGGGATTACGATCCCCGCGCCTGTCTTGCTGCGCTCACTGGGCAGGTTCCACCGCTTCCCCTTCAGGTCAAATTCTGACCATTGGGCCTCTGTCAGCTCGGTCTTGCGCACCCCAAGGACGAGCAGCAGTGCACAGGCAAGGTAGTTGTCTCGGGTGAAGCTCTCTCGGTTGTCCCTGAAGATTCGAAAGACCTGGTGAATCTCCTCGACGGTGAGAACGCGGTCACGGCTTTTCTCGATTCCACCGGCGTCATTGACGCTGAAGGCAGCCGCCGGGTTGTAGGTGATCAGTCCTAGCTTGATGGCGTGATTGAACAGTTGCTTCAGGTACATCAGGGTGTCGTTCGCGATGGTCGGTCGGCCGCTGCTAGCGACTTTCCGGATGATGGCACGCACATCCATGGGAGTGGCGTTTTCCAAGGCGAGGTGCCCGATGGAGGGCGCGATCTCCTTTTCGAAGATCCGCTTCGGGATGTTGGGATGCTTCAGGCGCTTATCCAGGTCTTGGTGCCAGTCGCTGAAAAGATCCCTGACGGTGTGGATGGTGACCTGCTCTTCACGCTTGCGCTCTTCGACGGGGTCGATGCCGTTGCGGATGGCCTTCTGAGCTTCTACAGCCCGCTCGCGAGCCTCGGCCAATGAGAGGCCTGTGTACTTGTCCAGCGTCATCTCGCGGCGCTTTCCGGAAAATGTGTACCGATGCATCCAGTAGGGAGCGCCCCTTTTGGGGATCATCAGGTACAGGCCATTGCCGTCACTGTAGCGACCCGGGGTGCCGTCCTTGATCAAGGCCTGGACCTTCTTTGCGGTGAAGCTACCCATCACTCCTCCTGGAGACCACTATCGAAAAATTTGAAACAAATGTTTGGATGCGTGGCTGAAACAAGGTGCATGCCGCGTAAGCCCCTGTTTATGTGGTTTGAGTCGCCAGTATGGCTGAGGGTTTCGTTCGCCGCAGAAGCGTCGATATCGGAAGTGAGCGTTTGAGATGGGGAGTACATGTCGGGAAAAACACGCCTCTTTCTGGGGAGTAAGTCAATATACTCCCCATTGTACTCCCCGAAAAGCGGTGGCTGAAGATAGATCCACGTAGACAACCATAGACAATTTATCTCATATTTTTTCTTAAAAAACAGTAGTATATGGACTAAAGTGGTGTTCTGTGGACTTCACTCGATGTTCTGGATCTGCTCGCGCATCTGCTCGATCAGCACCTTGAGCTCCACGGCACAACGGGTGGTGTCGGCGACCACCGACTTGGATGACAGGGTGTTGGCCTCGCGGTTGAGCTCCTGCATCAGGAAGTCCAGGCGGCGGCCGATCGGCCCCTTCTGCTTGAGCTGGCGCTCGACCTCGCCGACGTGGGTCTCCAGGCGATCGAGCTCCTCGGCCACGTCGGCCTTCTGAGCGAGCAGCACCAGCTCGGCCTCCAGGCGCTGGGGCTCGAGCTCGGTGCGCATCTCGGCCAGTCGCTCGAGCAGTTGAGTGCGCTGGCGCTCGAGGATCTCGGGCAGCAGCCGGCGTACTTCCTTCACCTGGTCGCGGATGCCCGCCAGCCGCTCGCGGATCAGTGCGGCGAGCTGCTCGCCCTCCCGGGCGCGGCCGGCGATCAGGTCGTCGAGGGCGGCATCGAACAGCGCGCGGGCCTCGGCCTTGATGGTCTCCAGGTCCGGCCCCGGGGCCTCGAGCACGCCCGGATGGTCGAGCAGCGCCAGGGCATCCGGCAGCGGCGCCTCGGGGACGGCCTCGCGCACCTCGCCCAGTGCTGCGCCGAGGGCCTCGAGCCGCGCCCGGTTGACGGCCAACTCGGCGCTGCGCTCGGCGGGGTCGAAGCGCAGCGTGCACTCGACCTTGCCGCGGGCCAGGCGCTGTCTCAGGGCGTCGCGGAAGCCGGGCTCCAGGTCGCGCAGGGCCTCGGGCAGGCGGAAGTGGGGGTCGAGATAGCGCTGGTTGACCGAGCGCAGCTCCAGTTGCAGCCGGCCCCAGTCGGCGTCGCGATCCTGCCGGGAGAAGGCGGTCATGCTGTGCACCATGGCGGGGCTCCTTGAGGTCGGTCGAGGGGAGAGCGAGTCAGTGTAACCGATTCGCCGGGCAGTCCGTGTAGAATGGCCGGCCATCCATTCCCGATTGCGAGAGAGGTGCCATGTCTCCGGACTTCCAGCGTCCCAGCGGACGCGCCCCCGACCAGCCCCGCGAGATCCGTCTGACCCGCGACTACACCCGCCATGCCGAGGGGTCGGTGCTGGTGGAGTTCGGCGATACCAGGGTGCTGTGCAACGCCAGCGTCGAGGCCGGCGTGCCGCGCTGGCTGCGCGGCAAGAAGCAGGGCTGGGTGACCGCCGAGTACGGCATGCTGCCGCGGGCGACCCATACCCGGGGCGGTCGCGAGGCGGCTCGCGGCAAGCAGGGCGGCCGCACGCTGGAGATCCAGCGGCTGATCGGTCGTTCGCTGCGCGCAGCGGTGAACCTCAAGAAGCTCGGTGAGTTCACCATCACCGTGGACTGCGACGTCATCCAGGCCGACGGTGGCACCCGCACCGCGGCCATCACCGGCGGCTGCGTGGCGCTGGTCGATGCCCTGCGCTACCTGCAGCGCGAGAAGCTGATCAAGGGCGACCCCTTCCACCAGCTGGTGAGCTCGGTCTCGGTGGGCATCTACAAGGGCGAGCCGGTGGTCGACCTGGACTATCCCGAGGATTCCCGCGCCGGCACCGACATGAACGTGGTGATGGCCGAGGGTGGTGGGCTGATCGAGGTGCAGGGCACCGCCGAGTCCGGCACCTACAGCCGCACCGAGCTCAATGCCATGCTCGATCTGGCCGAGAAGGCCGGGGGCGAGCTGTTCGACCACCAGCGCGAGGCGCTGGGC
This sequence comes from Halomonas sp. ABH4_019, assembly GCF_056159885.1. Taxonomy (NCBI): domain Bacteria; kingdom Pseudomonadati; phylum Pseudomonadota; class Gammaproteobacteria; order Oceanospirillales; family Halomonadaceae; genus Halomonas; species Halomonas sp. ABH4_019. The sequence continues at coordinate 883,532 of NZ_JBSWWC010000002.1, read as the reverse complement.
ATCCGCGGCTAAAACAGCCCTTCCCCGGGGGACGCTGATTTACGTTGCGAGCGAAGATAGGCGGGGGCGCCGAGCCTGATTGCCGCCGGAGCAAAGCAACCGGAGTTGACAGTTTGCTCAATGAGGATTGTGCCGGTCCGACGCTTCGGCACCGCCGGCGGTCAGGATGGCTAGGCCCGTTCCCTACGGGCCTTCGCACTTCCCACATCCATGTGGGTCGTCGAGCGCAGCAGTAAATCAGTGTCTCCCTAACGCAGCACGCCGGCGCTAGGCCGGCGTGCTGCGTCATGCCCCGGGGCACGACGGCGACGAAGGGAGACGCGTTACAGCGGCAGGTCGTACTCGACGATCAGCGGCGCGTACTCGGAGAAGGTCGCGTCGTAGTCGATCCAGGCGTCCACCACGTGGCGGCGGAAGTTGGGGCCGACCAGCTGGTAGTCGATCCGCCAGCCTTCCTGGCGCTCGCGGGGCTGGTCCTGGTCCAGCGCCGGCCACCAGGTGTACTCGCCGGCGTCGCGGTTGATCTCGCGGAAGGTGTCGATGAAGCCGATCGGCCCGAATACCTGATCCATCCAGGCGCGCTCCTCCGGCTTGAAGCCGGGGGTGGTCTGGTTGTCGGCCCAGTTCTCGAGGTCGATGGTCTTGTGGGCGATGTGCCAGGTGCCGCAGATGATGTACTCGCGGCGCTTGCGGGCCATCTTGCTCAGGTATTCCTGGTACTGGGCCATGAAGGCCTGCTTGGCGGCCGGGTCGCTGCCGTCGGGCATCAGGAAGCTGGCGATGCTGAAGCGGTCGTAGTCGGCCTGCAGGAAACGTGCCTCGTGATCGCACTCGGGAAAGCCCAGGCCGTACATGATCGCCTTGGGGATCTTGCGGCAGTACAGGCCGACGCCGGAGAACCCGTCCTGCTCGGCATCGAGGAAATAGCCCTCGTAGCCTTCCGGATAGAGGATGCTGTCGTCGAGCTCGAAACTCTTGGCCTTGAGGTTCTGCACGCAGACGACGTCGGCATCCTGATTGGCCAGCCAGTCGAGGAAACCCCGACCCACCGCCTCGCGGATGCCGTTGACATTGATGGTGGCGATTTTCATACATGGTCCCTTTTGCGTCGCGCGTGTATGATACCCGACGTTTCGACGTTTGGGTAAATGGCGTCCGTCAATAAACGTGATAGGAGGCTCCGTGGCCGCATCGACCCTGCAACCCTACCAGCAGGCCTTCATCGAGTTCGCCATCGAGCAGGGCGTGCTGCGCTTCGGCGAGTTCACCCTCAAGTCCGGGCGCGTCAGCCCCTACTTCTTCAACGCCGGCCTGTTCAAGAGTGGCCGCGCCCTGGCCGAGCTGGGTCGCTTCTACGCCCAGGCCATCGCCGACAGCGGCCTCGAGGCCGACGTGCTGTTCGGCCCGGCCTACAAGGGCATTCCCCTGGCCGCCGCCACCGCCGTGGCCCTGGCGGACCATCATGACCGCGATCTGCCCTATGCGTTCAATCGCAAGGAGGCCAAGGCCCACGGCGAGGGCGGTAACATCGTCGGCGCCGCGCTTGCCGGCCGCATCCTGATCATCGACGACGTCATCACCGCCGGCACCGCCATTCGCGAGGTGATGGGGCTGATCGAGGGCGCCGGTGCCGAGGCCGCCGGCGTGGTGGTGGCCCTGGACCGCCAGGAGCGCGGCGGCGACGACGCCGACCCGCGCAGCGCCATCCAGCAGGTCGAGGCGGCCTACGCCATGCCGGTGGTGAGCATCGTCACCCTGGACATGGTGCTGGAGTATCTCGAGGTGCATGCCGGCGACGCGCTGCGCGGCCACGCCGAGGCGATCCGCGCCTATCGCGACCGCTACGGCGTCGCGGCGTCCTGAGCGATGCCGCGTCCGCGGCATGACCCATCGCCGCGCCGGTTTCTCGGGCCCCGTTCGGGGCCCGAGCGCGTTGTCGGCCCAGTCTATCAGGAGTCATCGATGCTCGACGTGGTGCTCTACCAGCCCGAGATCCCGCCCAACACCGGTAACCTGATTCGGCTGTGCGCCAATACCGGCTTCCGGCTGCACCTGATCGAGCCGCTGGGCTTTACCCTCGACGACAAGCGCCTGCGCCGCGCCGGCCTCGACTATCACGAGTGGGCCCGGGTGCGGGTACACGCCGATTGGGCGGCCTTCCTCGCCGCGGTGGCGCCGGCACGGGTGTTCGCGGTCTCGACCCGCGGGCGCACCGGCTACCACGAGCCCGCCTACCGCGAAGGCGACGCCCTGGTGCTGGGCCCCGAGACCCGCGGCCTGCCGCAAGGCATGCTCGATGCCCTGCCCGAGGCGCAGCGCCTGCGCATCCCCATGCGGCCCGAGAGTCGCAGCCTGAACCTGTCCAATGCCGGGGCGGTGCTGGTCTATGAGGCCTGGCGCCAGCTGGGATTTCCGGGGGCCGGCCATCCGGGGGCCGGCCATCCGGGGGCCGGGCTGCCGGGGGCCGGGGAAACCGAGGCCGCGCCGAGGAGTCGCTCATGAGTCAGGGCATCGCCAGTCGTATCGCCAAGCTCAACCCGCGCCAGCAGGAGGCGGTACGCGCCATCGACGGTCCCTGCCTGGTGCTGGCCGGCGCCGGTTCGGGCAAGACCAGCGTGATCACCACCAAGATCGCCTACCTGGTGCAGGAGTGCGGCATGAGCGCCCGGCGCATCGCCGCGGTGACCTTCACCAACAAGGCCGCCCGCGAGATGAAGGAGCGCGTCGGGCAGATGCTGCAGGGGCGCCAGGGCCACGGCCTGACGGTGTCGACCTTCCACACCCTGGGGCTCAACATCATCCGCGGCGAGCTCAAGGCGCTGGGCTACAAGCCGGGCTTCTCGCTGTTCGACCCGGAAGACGCCAAGGCGCTGCTGCGCGACCTGATGAACAAGGACACCCAGGTCGACGCCGAGGCGATCAACCAGGTCCAGGCGACCATCTCCAACTGGAAGAACGACCTGGTGCTGCCCGGCCAGGCGCTGTCTCACGCCAACAGCGAGGACGAGCTGTTCGCCGCCCGGGTCTACGAGGCCTACGGTCGCCACCTCAAGGCCTACAACGCGGTGGACTTCGACGACCTGATCCTGCTGCCGGTGACGCTGCTGCGTGACGACCCCGAGGCCCTCTCTCGGTGGCGCAAACGCATCCACTACATGCTGGTGGACGAGTACCAGGACACCAACGTCAGCCAGTACCAGCTGGTGCAGCTGCTGATGGCCGAGCGCCAGACCTTCACCGTGGTCGGCGACGACGACCAGTCGATCTACGCCTGGCGCGGCGCACGGCCCGAGAACCTGGTGACCCTGGGCGAGGACTTCCCGCGCCTGAACGTGATCAAGCTGGAGCAGAACTATCGCTCCACCGGCACCATCCTGCGCGCGGCGAACACCCTGATCGCCAACAACCCCCACGTCTACGAGAAGACCCTGTGGTCCGATATGGGGCAGGGGGCGGCGATCCGCGTGGTGGTCAACCGCCACGAGGAGGCCGAGGCCGAGCGGGTGGCCAGCGAGATCCTCACCCGGCGCATCAAGGAGCGCGCCGAATGGCGCGACTTCGCGGTGCTCTACCGCGGCAACTTCCAGGCCCGGCTGCTGGAGCTCAAGCTGCAGCACTACCAGATTCCCTACAAGCTCTCCGGCGGCACCTCCTTCTTCTCGCGCAACGAGATCAAGGACGCCATGGCCTACCTGCGGCTGCTGATCAACCCCGCCGACGACAACGCCTTCCTGCGCATCGTCAACGTGCCGCGCCGCGAGATCGGGCCGACCACCCTGGAGAAGCTCGCCAACTATGCCACCGAACGCGGCGGCTCGCTGTTCGCCGCCTGCCAGGAGCTGGGGCTGGCCGAGCAGCTGCCGACCCGTGCGGTGGAGCGCCTGGGCCGCTTCACGCACTTCATCGAGGGGGTGCGCCGGCGCATGGACCAGGGTGACGCCATCGCCGCCATCCGCGAGATGCTGCGCGACATGGACTACGAGGCCTGGCTGTATCAGAACGCCAGCGCGCCGACCATCGCCGAGCGGCGCATGGCCAACGTCTGGACGCTGATCGACCAGCTCGAGAAGTCGATGGATCGCGACCCCGACGAGGACACCGCCAGCACGGCCACCGAGACCGACGGCGTGGAGGCGGCGATCTCGCGGCTGGTGCTGCGCGACATCCTCGAGCAGCAGGCCGAGGAGGACGACTCCGACCGCGTGCAGCTACTGACCATGCACGCCTCCAAGGGCCTCGAGTTCCCCCACGTCTACCTGATGGGCCTGGAGGAGGAGCTGCTGCCGCACCGCAATGCCATCGAGGTCGGCACGGTCGAGGAGGAGCGGCGCCTGGCCTATGTGGGCATCACCCGGGCGCGGCGCACCCTGACCCTGACGCTCGCCCGCCAGCGCAAGGCCTATGGCGAGCTGATGGACTGCACGCCGAGCCGTTTCCTCGACGAGCTGCCGGAAGATGCCCTGGAGTGGGAGGGGCGGGCCGACCGCGAGGACCCGGAGAAGAAGCAGGCCCGCGGCAAGGATGCCATCGCCGGGCTGCGCTCGCTGCTCAACTGACGTCGTTCGAGACCATGGCAACGAAGAGCGGGGCGCCACTGGGCGCCCCGCTCATATCTCCTGCCACCGTTTCCGTCATCGCCGGACTGGCGAGCGGCTCACTGTGCCTCGCCGACCATATAGTCGACGATCGCCTTGATCTCCTCGTCGGGCAGGCCGGCGCCGCCCTTGGGCGGCATGGTGCCGATGCCGTTGATGGCGTTGGCGTAGAGGGTCTCGATGCCCTTGTCGAGGCGCGATGCCCAGGCCTCGGTATCGCCGAGCTTGGGCGCCCCGGCGATGCCGGCGGCATGGCAGGCGGCGCAGGGGGCGCTGGCGTAGAGCGCCTCGCCATCGAGGCCGCCGTCGGCCGGGGCCGCCGTGTCTCCGGCCGCCTCGCCGGCGTCGGAAGCGTTGGTGTCCGAGGCCGGGGTGGCTTCGCCCTCGGCGGAGGCGGTGGTGTCCGCGTCCGCGGGCGGCTCGCTCTCGGCGGCGGGCGGCACGTCCATCACCGGCTCGACCAGATAGGCGACCGCCGCGCGGACCTCAGCATCGGAGAGATTGGGGTTGCCGCCGCGGGCCGGCATGGCGTTGAGGCCGTTGATGGCATGATCCAGCAGGGTCGCGAAGCCCTGGCCGGTGCGCTCCGTCCAGGCCGCCTCGTCGCCGCGCACCGGGGAGCCCGCGGCGCCGGTCTCGTGGCAGGCCATGCAGACGCTGTTGTAGATGGCCTCGCCGTCGACGGCATCGCTGCCGCTCTCCGCGTCGCCGCCGGCCGAAGCCGTGGCGGTGCCGCAGTCCTCGCCCTGGATGCACAGCTCGCCCACCGGCGCCAGGCGCTCGGCGATGGCTGCGCGATCCACCTCCTGCTGGGCGTGCGCCGTGGCCAGGCCGAGGAGGGCCAGGCACCCCAGGATCCATTTGCTGGGTTTCACTCTCACCACCTCATTTGTGTTCTTGTCATCGAGTCACGGTCGGCGCCACGACGGCCGGGAGGCGCTTTGAGGCGCGATGCGCGCCAGTATAGCGGCAACCCCGAGACCGGGAAAATGTCGCCGGTCAACTGCGCGGTGAACGATACCCATGGCACGGGGCCGCGGGGGAACATGCAAAGGCGGCGGCCGTATTGGCCGCCGCCTTGCGGGTGGCTACGGGGTATCCGGGGGAATACCCCGATGCGTCGCCGTGCCTCACGCCGGTTCCATGGCATAGCGCAGGATGGCCGCGACCCCGCTATCGACGGGCATTCGCTCGCTGGGCACGAAGATGACGTCACCATCGGCGCCGATGACGTGCTTGGCGACCGAGTCGAGCACATCCTCGGTGCCGGCGCGCTCATAATCGACCTTGCCGTCATCGGCGTTGACGGCGCCTTCGATGCGCACATTCTCGTCGATCAGCAAGGTTTCCACCTGGCCGATGGTGGCCGAGTAGGCCACTTGCTCGAGGTCGCTCTCGCCTTCGCCCCGTGACGCCTTCTGCCGATACTGTTCGACCAGTTGATCGAGATCGGTGCGAGTGGCCTGGTGGGCCACGTCCCAGGCGAGCTCGCCGAGCTTGTGCTGGCGGATCGCCTCGAAGGGCTCCTGGTCCACCCCATGATCGAGCAACTGGGGATGTTCGCTGACCTCACGGAACAGGCCCTGATGCTCGGCGACCATGGCCAACACCAGCGGGCGCTGCTGGCGGGTGGCGTGATGAGCGCGGATGGCCTTGTCGATGGCCCGGAAATATTGCTTGAGGTCGGTGCTGTCGTCACCGCTACGCTCGCCATCCTTGCGGTTGGCCGACGTCTCGGTCTTGCCGAGCGCCTCGCCCATGCCCCGGGGCACATCGCTGTGCAGCTTGAGCTCGGTCAGCCGCTCCTGGTGGCCGTTGTACAGCGCCACGTCATGCAGGCTGACGCACAGTACCTGGTATTGCTCCCAGTGGGAGGCATCACGCAGGGCCGGGCGCAGATGGAAGGCGTCGCCGACGACGGCCTGGGCGCTTTCGGGGCTGGTCATCATCTTTCTGACCAGGATGCGCCGCGGCGAGACGAAGACCGCCAGGCCATGCTGCTGGAGCGTCCAGAACTCATCGGTGATGCCGATGGATTCCAGCCGCTCGATCAGCTCTGCCCGCAGCGACTTGTCGATATCCCGCTGCTCGAGCGCTGCCGAGGCCTCCTTGACCTGATCCTTGTAGAGGATGCGATTCTCTTCGCGATAGTTCGACACCGGGGTCGTAGGGACATAGATGCTGATGCAAGGCGATTCGTCTGCTTCCAGCAGGGTGCCGATATCGCTCCATTGAAGAAGGCTTGCCCGAGTCTCGTTCGCGGTCGCGGATGCGTTGGCCATGGAACACTCCTGGTATCTTCGGTTGAGATTTCCTTCTGTCCCTTCACACCTGCCGATGCCCTCCGCGGATTTCAAGGCGCCGAGGGCGTCTGCACATTTCGCGCGTGAGACGGCCGACTTGCCCGGCACGAGGCCATGCTGGCTGGACACCCGCCAGCCGGCCAGGTAGGATGTGACGCGCCCGATGGCGATAGCCACCGGGCACCGCGCGCCCTTAGCTCAGCTGGATAGAGCGTCGCCCTCCGGAGGCGAAGGTCAAAGGTTCGAATCCTTTAGGGCGCGCCAAGGAATTCAAGGGCCTGCGGTTATCCGCAGGCCCTTTTCTTTTGCCTGCCATCCGCTTGGCGACCTTCTCCCCTGCCAACCGTCTCGCCACGGGCCCCATGTCACGGTACGCTCGACGCTGCACCTGCCGACCGACAGGCACCGACAAGGAGAAGTGGCGTCGTGACACAACCAGCCTGGTGGGACGAAGTCCTGACCCTCTCGCATTGCGCTTACCTGCACTTTTCGCGGAGTCAGCGGATCATCGATGTCATGGGGGACACGCGAACGCTGGTCGGTCGTGCGCCGGAGGCGCTGATCGGCCTGGCGCTGGCCGAGCTGAAGGACGTCCGCACCCAGCTGGGCGGCGCCGTCGCGGAGTGCCTGAATCGGCGAGAAATACGCCCGGGCGACACCTGGGCCTTCGAGGATGGGGCCGTCTGCTACTACGGCCTTGCCGATGGCAGTTTCGTCGTCAAGCTGATGTCGGCCGAGCCCGTCGACCAGCGGATCGTGGGGCGGCTCGCCGACCAGCTGCCGGTCATGGTGGCGTATGTCGACCGGGAGGAACGCTTTCGCCTCAACAACCAGGCCTACGTGGATTTCGTCGGCATCGAGCGCGAGGCGCTTTACGGCCGGCCGGTGTCCACGGTGCTCGATGCGGCCTCCTTCGACAAGGTGCGGCCACGCTTCCAGAAGGCGCTGGAGGGAGAAGAAGTCAGCTACGAGGACCGGCTGGCGCTGGCGGATGGCCGCACCTTCTACTTCAAGGTGGATTACATCCCCGACTTCCTGGCGGGCGAGGTGATGGGGTTCTACGCCATCATTCAGGATGTGTCCGAATACCGGGCCATGATCCAGCTGTTGCGCGATGTCCACAGCGGCGTGAACCGCACGGACATCGGCGCGAGCGAGATCATCGCCACCCTGCTGCGCGATGCCCTGGCCTATCTCTCCCTGGATATCGGCCTCGTCAGCCGCATCATCGGCGACCAGTACATCGTCAAGTGGGCCGCCTCCGAGGTCGCGGATATCTCGCCGGACGATCGCTTCGTCCTGGGCGATACCTATTGCCGCCTGATGCTCGATGCCGAGGACGTCTTCTGGACCGTCGAGGCGGGCCAGGACGATCGCATCAAGGGTCATCCCTGCTACCAGCAATTCGGCCTGGAGAGCTATATCGGTACCTCGCTCAGCCTCAACGGCGAGGTCTGGGGCACCCTCAACTTCTCCAGTCCCGAACCCCGCCGGCAGCCGTTCACGCGGGTGGAGGTCGAGCTGGTGCGGCTGATCGCCGATGCGGTGGAACGCGTGATCACCGATGAAGCCGAGATCGAGCAGGTGCGCCAGGAGCTCGACCTCATGGCGGACAAGGCCTCCCGGGACTACCTGACCCGGCTGCCGAACCGGGCCTACCTGGACCAGCACGTAGAGGCGCTGATCCGCGACCATGACGCGCGGGGCACGACGTTCTCGATTGCCGTGGTCGACATCGATCACTTCAAGCGGGTCAACGACACCCATGGCCACGATGCCGGGGATGCCGTGCTCCAGTGGTTGGGCGCGCGGATTTCCGAGCGCCTGCGCGATGGCGATGTGGTGGCGCGCACCGGCGGCGAGGAGTTCGTGGTGGTGATGAAGGGCGCGCGGGCGGCGGAGGCCGCAAGGGCCATGGAGCGGGTGCTCGAGCATATCCGATCCGGCACGATCACGCTCCAGGACGGCCATGAGCTTGGCATCACCGCCAGCGGCGGCCTCGGTGAACACCGCCAGGGGGAATCCTTCGCGCGCCTGTTCAAGCGCGCCGACAAGGCCCTGTACGCGGCCAAGCGGGACGGACGGGACCGGCTGCAGATCGCGGGCTGACGCCGTGGCTCGTCGGCGGACGTGTCAGCCGTCCTGGGGCTGGGCGAGAGCGCCGATGGCTGCCTGCCGGTCCGCCAGCAGTCGCCTCAGCTCGTCGCCGGGGAGCGCCCGGCTGTACAGGTAGCCCTGGTATTCGTGGCTCTGCAGCCGGCGGATCAACTGCAGCTGATCCTCATGCTCGATGCCCTCGGCGACCACCTGCAGCCCGAGGCTCCTGGCCAGGGCCACCACGGCCTGCACGATCGCCGCATCCTGCAGGTTGGAGACCGCGCCGGACATGAAGGTGCGGTCGATCTTCAAACGATCGATGGGGAAGCGCCGCAGCTGCGCCAGATTCGAATAGCCGGTGCCGAAGTCGTCGATGGAGAGCACGACGCCGAGGGCGCGCAGCTCGGTGAGGGTCTCCAGGGCATGGTCCGGGTTCTGGATCAGGGCGCTCTCGGTCAGCTCGAGCTCGAGGCAGTGCGCCGGCAGGCCCGTGTCGTCCAGCGCTCGGCGGACCAGGGCGACGAAATGGCGGCTGTTCAGCTGCACGGCCGAGATATTGACCGCCACCGGCATCGGCCGGTCGTCCTCGTCCCGCCACGCCGCGGCGTACCGGCAGGCGGTGCGCAGCACCCACTCGCCGATCGGCAGGATCAGGCCGGAATCCTCGGCGAGCGGGATGATCTCGTCCGGCGCCACCGTGCCGAGTTCCTCGTCGTCCCAGCGCAGCAGGGCCTCCACGCCGGTGATGCGGCCCGTCTCGACATGGACCTTGGGCTGGTACGCCAGGCTCAGGGTCTCGTTGTCGATCGCCAGTCGCAGGCGCCGCTCCAGCTGGGCGCGCCGCTCGGCGTGGGACGACATGTCCGGCTCGAAGTACTGGAAGTTGTTCCTGCCCATCTGCTTGGCGCAGTACATGGCGGCGTCGGCGTGCACCATCAGCTCGTGCTTGTCCCGGCCATGGTCGGGATAGAGGCTGATGCCGACGCTGGACGAGATGCTCACCACGCTGTTGCCGACCTGGAACGGCTTGTCCAGGGTGCTGACGATGCGCTTGGCCAGGCCGGTCACGATATCCGGCGCCGCGCCGCTCTCCACCACCACCATGAACTCGTCGCCGCCGACCCGGGCGACGGTATCGGAGTCGCGAACGGCGGCCTGTAGCCGCGCGGCCGCCTGCTGGATCAGCTCGTCGCCCACGTGGTGACCCAGCGAGTCGTTGACGTTCTTGAAGCGGTCCAGGTCGACGAAGAACACCGCGAAGGCCTGGCGGTGGGCGTCGAGCAGGGCATCCAGGCGTTCCTCCAGCAGCAGTCGGTTGGGCAGCTGGGTCAGGGCGTCCCGGTAGACCATGCTCTTGAGTTCGTGGTTGGCCTCGCGCAGCGAGTCGGCGAGCCGGGCGTTGCGCGATGACATATGGGCATCGAAGAGCGAGATCAGCATGGCGGCGAGCATGATGCAGGTCGAGACCAGCGCCACCGTGATGGCCAATGGGTAGGTCGAGAGGCCGCCGGTGGCCGCTTGCATGCCGCCTTCGGGGTAGATGGCGGCCGCCATGCCGGTGTAGTGCATGCCCGAGATGCCGACCGCCATGGTCAGCGCGGCCAGCCCGCGCTGCCACAGCGGTGAGCGGGCCCGCGCATGCGTCGGGTTCAGGTGAAAGGCCAGCCATAGCGCGGCGGCCGATGCCGAGACGGCAATGCCCACCGAGACCAGGAACGGGGCCCATCGATAGCCCAGGGCGCCCTCGATCTGCATCGCCTCCATGCCCACGTAGTGCATCAGGCAGACACCGCTCCCCATGACCAGGGCGCCGACGCCCAGGCGGACGCGGCTCAGCCGTCCCGTCTGGACGATGGCCAGCGCCAAGGCCGAGGAAAGAATCGCGGCCAGCAGCGAGACGACGGTCAGGGGCACCCCGTAGGCGACGCTCGACGCCATCTCCATGGCCAGCATGCCGATGAAGTGCATCGACCAGATGCCGGTGCCCATGGCGAAGGCGCCCCCGGCCAGCCAGGCGTGGCCGGCCAGGCCCGTGCTGGCGCGCACCCGGCCGGCGAGGTCCAGGGCGGTGAGGGACGCGATGGCGGCGACGCCGAACGACAGGGCGACCAGTGCCAGGTTGTAGGAAGCCTCGTGCTCCATGGCGTGCGGTTCTATGGTGGCGGCGAAGTCAAGCAGTCTGGTGAAGCGCTACGTGGAAGGCAAGCGTGGCGGACTGCCGGAAGCCTTGAGCTCGCGTCATGTGCGCGCAAGAGCCGAGGTGAGGGGGGAGGCGCCGAGCCGGTATAATCGTATCTTTACTCCGGGAAGGCGTCGTCGGCCGGGCCGGCGACGCGACAAGGATGCCGACATGACCCTGCCCGACTACTCTTGGCTCGCCTGGACGCTGATCGTCCTCTCCACCTACCTCACCGGGGTCTCCAAGGGCGGCTTCGCCGGCGGTTTCGGCACCCTGTCGGTGCCGCTGATGGCACTGGCGATCGGCCCCATCGAGGCCGCGGGGCTGCTGCTGCCGTTGCTGCTGGTGATGGACGCGCTGGCGGTCAAGGCCTGGTGGGGGCACCAGGACATGGCCGAGGTGAAGCGTGTGATTCCCGGCCTGGCCATCGGCGTGGTGGCGGCGACGCTGGTGGCGGGCAGCCTGGACGAGGATCACATCCGCGTGTTCCTCGGCGTGATCTCGCTGCTGTTCGTCGCCTACATGATCGCCAAGCCCGCCGCGTCACGGCCGATCCGCGCCTTCTGGGCCTGGCCGGCGGGGATCGCCACCGGCATCACCAGCTTCATCGCCCACGCCGGGGCACCGCCGATGAACCTCTACCTGGTGCCCCGGCGCCTGCCCAAGAGGACCTTCATCGCCACCACCACCCTGGTGTTCGCCGCCGTCAACCTGATGAAGCTGCCGCCCTATCTGTGGCTTGGCGAGATCAACCTGACCAGCGCCTGGGCCTCGGCGGCGCTGGTGCCGGTGGCCTGGGCCGGGGTGCGCAGCGGGCTGTGGCTGCAGCACCGGGTCAACGAGCGGCTGTTCTATCGGCTGGTGATACTGGCCATGGCGATCGTCGGCGTACAGTTGATCGTCAAGGCGCTGGGCTAGCCGCCAAGGCCGCGTGATCGCCTACTCCACCATGCGGTCGTTATCCAGGCCCTGGCCTCACCGCATGTCCGTTTCGACTATGCCGGCGTCGTAACCGGAATGCCGCGCTCGCGAGAGGCGTTCCACGCTTTCCGGGAAGGCGTGGACTCAGGACGACGGTGCCGCCGGGCGGCACCGCGCGGGAGGGCGAGATGACCGATTACATGCCGTGGCGCGACGACGACCCCCTGGCGCGGGAGCCAGTGTCGCTGGAGGCGACGCCCGCGCCCGACTGGCCGCCTCCCGGTTCGCCGGACAGCGTCATCGCCCGGGCGGTGACGCCGCGCCCCATCGACGAGGTGGCGGCCCGGCTCGGCCTCGACGCCTCGCAGCTGCTGCCCTTCGGTCGCGACAAGGCCAAGCTGCCCCACGCCCTCACCGAAGCCCTGGCCGATCGTCCCCGGGGCAAGCTGGTGCTGGTCACCGCCATCACGCCGACGCCCGCCGGGGAGGGCAAGACCACCACCACCGTGGGGCTGGGCGACGGCCTGAACCGGCTCGGCCATCGCGCCGCCATCTGCCTGCGCGAGCCTTCTCTTGGCCCCTGCTTCGGCATGAAGGGCGGCGCCGCCGGCGGCGGACGCTCGCAGGTGATCCCCATGGAGGACATCAACCTGCACTTCACCGGCGACTTCCACGCCATCACCAGCGCCCACAACCTGCTGGCCGCGCTGATCGACAACCACCTCCACTGGGGCAACGAGCTGAACCTCGACCCCGAGCGCATCACCTGGAAGCGGGCGATGGACATCAACGACCGGGCGCTGCGCCACCTGACCGTCGGGCTCGGCGGTCAGGGGGTACCCCGCCAGGACGGCTTCGACATCACCGCGGCCTCCGAGATCATGGCCATTCTGTGCCTGGCCCGGGACCTCGCCGACCTGCAACGGCGCCTCGGCGAGATCGTGGTGGCGCGGACCCGCGACGGGGCGCCGGTGCTGGCCCGGGACCTCAAGGCCGACGGCGCCATGGCGGCGCTGCTCAAGCAGGCCCTGGCGCCCAACCTGGTACAGACCCTCGAGCACAATCCGGCCTTCGTTCACGGCGGGCCCTTCGCCAACATCGCCCACGGTTGCAACTCGGTGATGGCGACCCGCTCGGCGCTGGCGCTGGCCGACGTGGTGGTCACCGAGGCCGGCTTCGGCGCCGACCTGGGCGCCGAGAAGTTCTTCAACATCAAGTGCCGCCAGGCCGGCCTGACCCCCAGTGCCGTGGTGGTGGTGGCCACCCTGCGGGCCCTCAAGATGCACGGCGGCGTCGATCGGGAGGCGCTGGGCGTGCCGGATCCCGAGGCGGTTCGTCGCGGTGCCGCCAATCTCGCTCGCCACGTCGAGAACCTGCGCGGCTTCGGCGTACCGCTGATGGTGGCGGTCAATCAGTTCGACCAGGACTCCGCCGAGGAGCACGCCGTGCTGCGCGAGGCCTGCGACGCCCTGGGCGTGGAGATGGCGGTGAGCAGCCACTGGCGGGACGGCTCGGCCGGCAGCGCGGCGCTGGCCGAGCGGGTGGCGGCCCTGCTCGAGGCGCCGGCCCCCGAGCCGACGCTGACCTATGCCGACGAGGCCAGCCTGGAGGACAAGGTGCGGGCCATCGCCACTCGGCTCTACGGCGCCGCGGACATCCAGCTGGAGGAGCGTGCCCAGCGCCAGCTCGCGGAATACGAGGCGCTGGGCTACGGCCACCTGCCGGTGTGCATCGCCAAGACCCAGTACAGCTTCGCCGCCGACCCCGAGATGCGCGGCCTGGCCGCCGGGCACGTGTTGCCGGTCCGCGAGGTCGAGCTGGCCGCGGGGGCCGGCTTCGTGGTGGTGCTGTGCGGGGCCATCATGCGCATGCCGGGCATGCCGCGCCGCCCGGCCAGCATCGGCATGCGGCTCGACGACAACGGCGAGATCGAGGGGCTGTCCTGACGCCGCCTATCCCTCAATCCAGTTAGGCCGCCTGATATACTGTGCCCAAGGCCTTTCCGGGCCTCGAGCGAGCGCCTCGCCATGGCCGCTCGGCCCCCGCGGGGCCCGGAGAACCGAGCGCACGCGCCATCGTGTCGAGCGATGCCCGGGCCGGCGGGATCGACCCGATGCGCGATTGTGCTCAAGAATGCTTCGGTTCGGCCGACATCCGGAGTTCAGGCACAGACGCTGCGAGGCGGCAACGATGACGGGCAACGGCGCGGAACCACCAGGCAACCAGGGCGAACGGCCGCCGGAGGCGGCGGTGCGCTACCTGCCGGCGGTGCTGTCGCGGCTCGCCGTCGAGCATGCGCCCGTGGGGCTGGTGCTGGTGGATGGCGAGGGCCGGATCCGCTGGGCCAGCAAGGGCTTTCGGCGCCTGCTCGGCGTGGACGACGAGGCGCTGGCCGGTCGGCCGATCGGCGAGTGGATCGAACGGCCGGGCCTGCTGGCCCCGCCCCGCGAGGTCCTGGCATCCCTCGAGGGTGGCTGGCAGCAGGTGCGCCTGGTGAGCCGAGACCGGGACGAGGGCCAGGTGGTGCTGGTCTCGGTGTCGCCGGTCGAGTCCGGCGCGGGCGATGCGCTGCGCCTGCTGAGCCTCATTGACCCTTGGGAGGTCACCGGCGTCGCGACGCCTCCCCGCCTGGCCAGCGTCTGGCGGTTCGAGGACCGCCTGCGCCATGCCCTGGAGCGAGCCGATCGGTTGCAGGGCCAGGTCGGCCTGCTGATGCTGCGGCTGGAACCGCCTGCCGGGCCGGCGGCGGACGATCGCGACGAACTGATCGAGCGCGTCGGGCGTCGCCTATCCCGCACCCTGCGCCGCGAGGACAGCCTCGCCCAGCTGGCGCCCGGCTGCTGGGGGGTGCTGATCGAGCCGCCGCTCTCGCCCGAGGCGCTGCAGACCACGGCGCTGCGCTGTCTCGAGGCGATGGAGGCCCCGCTGCTGATCGGCGAACGCACCCGGTTGCCGATCCTGTCGATCGGCATCGCCATCCACCCCGAGGACGGCGAGACGCCGGAGCGTCTGTTGGCCGGCGCCGAGTCGGCCATGATGCGGGCCGGCCCGTCGCGGCACGCCTTCTTCGACGACGCCCTGCGCCGTCGGCTCGCCGCCTCGCTGACGTTCCGCCAGCAGCTTCAGGAAGCGCTGCTGGCGCCCGAGGCGCATTTCCAGCTGCTGTTCCAGCCCCAGCTCGAACTGCGCAGCGGTCGCTGCGTGGGCCTGGAGGCCCTGGTGCGCTGGCGCCATCCCCGCGACGGCCTGCTCGACCCCGATGACTTCCTGCCGACGGTGGCCGAACTCGGCCAGCAGGTGCGCCTGGACCGCTGGGTGATCGCCGCGACGATCGCCCAGCGGGCCGCCTGGCGGGCCGCCGGCTCGCGGCTGGGCGATCTCGGGGTCGCGGTCAACGCCCACGTCGACCTGCTCGATCAGGCGGTGTTCGACCGTCGTCCGCTGGATGTCTTCCTGAGGCAGCAGGGGCTCGAGCCGGGCTGGCTGTGCCTCGAGCTGGCCCAGCGGGAGCTGATCGATCGGGCGCGCCCCCAGGCGCACCTGCTGCGCCGGCTGCAGCGGCTGGGCGTCGGCCTCGCCGTCAACGACATCGGCACTGGGCCGCTGGACCTGCTCAACCTGGCGAGCCTGCCGGTGTCCCGGGTCAAGCTGAGCCCGGTGCTGATCGCATCGCTGGAATCCCTCGAGGCCGGTGAGGCCCTCGAGGCGCTGCTGCGCTGCCTCGGCGTGCTGCGCCTGGAGAGCGTGCTGGTCGGGGTCGAGACGGCGGCTCAGCTCGAGGCGGCGCGACGGCTGGGCGTGACCCTGGTGCAGGGTCGGCTGCTGGGGGCGCCGCAGTCGGCGGCGGCGCTGGAGGACTGGTGGGCGGCGCGCGCCGTGTCCGGTTGAACACGGGCGCCGGGCCGGAGGAGGCCGGGCTCAGGCGCGGGCGTCGAGGCGTCGCGGCTGGAGGCCGGTACGGCCGTCGGCGGCGTAGACGTCGGGGTCGGCGAGGCGATGGATGAAGTCGAGCATCTGCTGGTTGTGGCGCATGCGCAGCTCCAGCAGCCGCCCGTTGCGCTCGTTGAGCCGGGCGATGAGTCGGGCCTTGTCCAGCACCCGGCCCCAGCCTTCCCGGCAGCCGGCATCCTCGGCCGCCCGGCGGGCGCCCTCGATGCCGGCGGGATAGCCCAGCTGGCCCTGGACCCGGGCACGCAGCGTCTCGGTGTCCTCCAGCGCCCGCAGGAGGCCGGCCTTGTCGGCGGCCAGCTCGTTGAGCCGCCGGCCGTCGATGTCGCCGGCCATCAGCAGCGCCTGCTCGTCCTCGAGCAGGCGGCTCAGGTCGTCCAGGCGGTCGGCCTGGTCATCGAGCAGGCGTTGCAGGCTCACTCGCTGTCGCCTCCCTCGGCGAGCAGGTCCTGAACGCTGGCGATCAGGCCGTCGGCGATGCGTTCCGGCTTGATCTCCAGGCGCCCCTCGCGAATGGCCTCGCGCAGTTCGTCGACCCGAGCGGTGTCGATGTCATGACTGGCGTCGGTGCCGGCCTGGCGCAGGTGCGTGGTGGTCGCCGACTCCGGCGCGTCCTGGTTCGTCGAGGGCGTTTCCCGGGTCTGGCGGGTCGGGTCGCGTGGCTCGACCTGTCCGGGACGCAGGGGATGATGATTGTCGACTTTCACGGTGAAGAGCCTCGTGAGCGGTGCGTTACCCGAGCTATCGGCGCCCGAAGGCATAACTTTAATGCCCGGATGCCTCAGCCGTCCACGGCCAGGCGCCGGGGGCCGATGATCCGGGCCTCGAGGATGCGGCGGTCGTCCAGGCGTACCCGGATCCGTTCGCCGCGCCCGCCCGGCGCCAGGGCCTCGGCCTGGCGGGTGACGCGAAATCCCTGCCCGCCGGCCACCAGGGTCACCCGGTCGCCGCGGCGTACCAGCCGTGGGGCCTGGAGCTGGTAGGCCTGGATCACCCGCCCCGCGGCCAGCGGCCGCCGCGCCACCTGGCCGACGATGCGACTCGGGTCGCGCAGCGACTGGCGGGGCAGGCGGTTGAGCTCGCCGTGTCGTTCCACCAGGTCGGCGCGGGTGAGCCGCTCGCCGGCGGCGATCGCCCGGGTCGTTTCCAGGTAGCGGCCGAGCACCGCCACCTCGGCCTGCAGGTAGCGGGTCCGACGGCCTTCCTCCCCGCAGTGCACTCCCACCGAGAGGCGGCCCAGCGGTGGCCGCGAGGCGTCCGGCAGGAAGGGTGCCGGCTGGCGGCAGACCGGGAAATGGGCGGCGGGCGGATAGAGGGTGACCCGGACCTCTTCGCCCTGCGAGGCGGCCTCGGCCGCCAGGAAGGCGCGCACGCGCTCGAGCATGGCCGTATCGTCGGCCTGGCTCAGGGGCACGACCGCCAGCAGCAGCAACAAGGCCGCCAGGCAGCGCGGCGGCGCGAACAACGATCGCAACATGGGCTCGCTCGGTGTGTATTCCTCGCTGCAGTCTAGCGCCCGCCCCCGATGGGAAGGCGGTGAAATGGCCGGCCTATTGTCGGCTGTTCGACCCTTTGGGATGACAGTTCCCTGGCTATTCTCCAACGTCGACGAATTTCCTTTTCCGGAGCGTGCCGGATGATCGATCAGCTCGAAGCCGCCTTCAACTTCCACCAGCAGGCGCTGGGGTTGCGGCATGAACGCCAGAAGGTGCTGGCCAGCAACATCGCCAATGCCGATACCCCGGGCTACAAGGCCCGCGACATGGACTTCTCCGGCGAGCTGGCCAAGGCCGTGCGCCATGGTCGGTCGGCCCAGGGCGGGCTTGACCTGGCGCGTACCGATGCCGGTCATCTGGCCGGCCAGGCCCCGGCGGCGCCGAATCGCGAGCTCCTCTACCGGGTGCCGGACCAGCCGAGCCTCGACGGCAACACCGTGGAGATGGATCGCGAGCGCGCCGCCTTCGCGGACAACTCGGTGCGCTACCAGGCGTCCCTGAACTTCCTCACCAGTCGCATCCAGGGCCTCAAGAAGGCCATGCAACCCGAATAAGCCAGGAGCGGAACCATGTCGATGTTTTCCGTGTTCGATATCTCCGGCTCGGCCATGAGCGCCCAGTCGCAACGCATGAACGTCACCGCCAGCAACCTGGCCAACGCCGACAGCGTGGCCGGCCCCGATGGCGAGGCCTATCGCGCCAAGCAGGTGATGTTCGAGAGCCAGGCCGCGACCCGCGACGGTATCGGCGGGGTCGGGGTGCGCGAGGTGGTCGAGGACCCGTCGCCGCTGCGCCGGGAATACCGCCCCGAGCACCCGCTGGCCGACGAGCAGGGCTACGTGAGCATGCCCAACGTCGATCCCGTGGCGGAGATGGCCAACATGATCTCCGCTTCCCGTTCCTATCAGGCCAATGTCGAGGTCATGAACACCAACAAGCAGTTGATGCTCGAGACCCTGACCCTGGGCGAGGGCTGATCCCATGGCGACGACCATCGATTCCGGCGTGTTGAACACGCTCAATAGCGGCGCCTCCGCTGGCGCCACCAGTACCAGCGCCGCGCTGAGTGCCGGCCAGTCGGACGAGCTGCGCAACAACTTCATGACGATGCTGGTGACGCAGCTGCAGAACCAGGATCCGCTGAGCCCGATGAAGAACGAGGAGATGACCTCGCAGCTGGCGCAGATCAATACCGTCAGCGGCATCGAGGAGCTCAACGAGTCCCTGACCGCGATCACCGATCAGATCGATGCCGGCCAGACGCTCCAGGCCACCGCCCTGATCGGCCAGGGCGTGCTGGTGCCCGGCAACCGTGTGCTGCTCGACACCGGCGAGGAGGGTGAAGTGGCCACCACGCCGCTGGGCATCGAGCTGGCCGGGCCCGCCGACCAGGTCACCGTGACCGTCACCAACGACTCCGGCGAGGTCGTCAACCGCTATGAGCTGGGCGACCTCAAGGCCGGGGTGCAGTCCTTCAACTGGAACGGCGAGACCAGCGGCGGTGAGACCGCCGCCGATGGCGCCTACCAGTTCCGCGTCGAGGCCACTCGGGACGGCGAGACGGTGACGGTGGAGGCGCTCAACTACGCCGTGGTCAATCGCGTCACGCCCCCCGCCGAGGGCGGTGAGGTGCAGCTCGACCTCGGGGGCGTCTACGGCCAGGTGGGACTCGCCGACATCAAGCAGATTCTGTGACGCGCCGGAGCCGGGCGCGAGGCGCGGGTCGGCTCACCATCTTTCACGATTCGAAAACGCAGGGATAACGACATGGGTTTCTCACAAGCGCTCAGCGGCCTGAATGCCGCCTCGTCCAGCCTCGACGTGCTGGGCAACAACATCGCCAACTCCCAGACCGTGGGCTACAAGGGCGCCAGCGCCCAGTTCGCCGACATCTTCGCCGGCAGCACCGGCCTCGGCACCAAGGTGTCCGCCATTCTCCAGGACTTCGGCGACGGCAACATCGAGAACACCGGGCGCAACCTCGACCTGGCGATCAGCGGTGACGGCTTCTACCGCTTCCAGCAGGACGGCGAGGTGGTCTACTCGCGCAATGGCCAGCTCAGCATGACCGCCGACGGCTTCCTGGAGAACGCCCAGGGCGCGCGGATCATGGGCTATGGTCTCAACGCGGCCGGCAACGTCCAGGTCGGCGGCCAGCCCCAGGTGCTGCAGGTGGCGGCCGACGACATGCCGGCCAGCGCCACCACCGGCGTGGCCACCACCTTCAACCTGGATTCCCGCGAGGTCGTCGGCGAGGAACTCAGCCAGGCCACGGTGTCGACCGACATGACCAACCCGGCGGGCACCGAGCAGACCATCGACTACCACTTCTCGAACAACTTCTCGGTCTACGACTCGCTGGGCAACCCGCGCAACGTCACCGTCTACTACCAGAAGACCGGGGCCGACAATACCTGGTCCGCCAAGGTGGCCATGGACGGCCACTATGATGCCGCCAATGACTTCACGGTGTCGTTCGACAACAACGGCCAGCTCGACACCATCAACGGTGCCGCGGCGACCCCGGCCAACATGCCGACCATCGACGTGGCCAACGATGCCACCACCCCGCTCGGCACCGGGCCGGCGGCGATGGCCTTCGGTCTCGACATCGCCGGCTCCACCCAGTTCGGCAACGCCTCGGCGACCAATGCGCTGACCCAGGACGGCTACACCTCCGGCGCCCTGGTGGGCATCACCATCCAGGACGACGGCACGGTGATGCGCAACTACGCCAACGAGCAGTCGGTGCCCGCCGGGCAGATCGCCCTGGCCAACTTCCGCAATCCCGAGGGGCTCGAATCGGTGGGCGACAACGCCTGGGCGGCCACCGCGGCCTCCGGCCAGGAGCTGGTCGGCGAGCCGGGCACCGGGGTGCTTGGCAGCGTGCAGTCCGGCGCCATCGAGACCTCCAACGTGGACCTGGCCAAGCAGCTGGTGGACATGATCGTCACCCAGCGCGCCTACCAGGCCAACTCCCAGACCATCTCGACCCAGGACGAGGTCCTGCAGGCCGCCATCAACCTGAGCCGCTAAGCCCGGGAGCTGACCCATGGATCGCATCCTCTACACCGCGATGAGCGGCGCCCGGCAGAGCATGGAGCAGCAGGCGGTGGTCAGCCACAACCTGTCCAATGCCTCCACCAGCGGCTTTCGCGCCCAGCTGCATGCCATGCGCGCGGTGCCGGTGCAGGGCGATGGCCGCCTGGACACCCGCGCCTCGGTGGCGGCCTCCACGCCTGGTGCCGACTTCTCGCCGGGGCCCATGACCCGCACCGGTCGCACCCTTGACGTGGCGCTCCAGGGCGATGCCTGGCTCGCCGTCCAGGCGCCGGACGGCAGCGAGGCCTATACCCGCCGCGGCGATCTGCAGGTGGACGGCGATGGCCTGGTGCGCAGCGCCGGCCGGCCGGTGATCGGCGAGGGCGGTCCGATCCAGGTGCCGCTGGGCGCCGAGCTGTCGATGGGCAGCGACGGCACCCTCAGTGCCATCGCCCCGGGCCAGGGGCCCGAGGCCCTGGTCGAGGTAGGCCGCCTCAAGCTGGTCACGCCCGGCGAGGCGGGTCTCGCCCGCGGCGAGGACGGGCTGTTCCGCGGCCCCGCCAACGAGGAGGGCGTTGCCGGCGTGCTGCCCGGCGACGAGCAGGCGCGGCTGGTCAGCGGGGCGCTGGAGGGCAGCAACGTCAATCCGGTGGAGGCCATGGTGTCGATGATCGACGTGGCGCGTCGCTACGAGATGCAGACCAAGGTCATGAGCACCGCCGACGAGAACGACCAGCGGGCCAATAGCCTGCTCTCGCTGCGCTGAGTGGCAAGAATATGAGGAATTCAAGATGATCAAGTCACTGTGGACGGCCAAGACCGGGCTGGAGTCCCAGCAGGTCCAGCTGGACGTCATTTCCAACAACCTGGCCAACGTCAACACCAACGGCTTCAAGCAGTCCCGGGCGGTGTTCGAGGACCTGCTCTACCAGAACCTGCGCCAGCCCGGGGCCCAGAACAACGCCCAGGACCGCCTGCCGTCGGGCATGCAGGTCGGCACCGGGGTGCGTCCGGTGGCCACCGAGCGGCTGCACACCCAGGGCGGGCTCGAGGAGACCGGTAACAGCCGTGACCTGGCGATCGAGGGCCGCGGCTTCTTCCAGGTGCTGATGCCCGACGGCACCACCGCCTATACCCGCGACGGCAGCTTCCAGCTCGATGCCAACGGCCAGATGGTCACCGCCAACGGCTACCCGCTGGAGCCGGCGATCGTGATTCCGCCCAATGCCCTGTCGGTGAACATCGGCGAAGACGGCATCGTCTCGGTGAAGGTGCCGGGCGACACCGAGCTGCAGGAGGTCGGCCAGATCACCCTCTCGCGCTTCGTCAATCCCACCGGGCTCGAGAGCCTGGGCGGCAACCTCTATGCCGAGACCACCGCCTCCGGGCCGCGCAACGAGGACATTCCGGGCATCAACGGCACCGGGCAGGTCATGCAGAACTACGTCGAGACCTCGAACGTCAACGTGGTCAAGGAGATGGTCAGCATGATCCAGACCCAGCGCGCCTACGAGATCAACAGCAAGGCCGTGCAGACCAGCGACGAGATGCTGGCGCGCCTGGCCCAACTGTGACGATGCGTCCCGGGAGACTCCAGGCATGAGAGGCGGAATTCTCGGACGTCGCGGGGCCGGCGTCCTGCTGCTGGCGCTGTCGGTGTTGGGGGGCTGTGCCCAGATCCCCCACGCGTCGGTGGTCGGCGAGCAGGAGCGGATCGACATTCCCGAACGGCCGCTGGCCCAGGCCAACGGTGCCATCTACCAGCCTCGGCGCGGCTACCAGCCGCTGTTCGAGGACCGCCGACCGCGCATGCGTGGCGATATCCTGACCATCGTGCTGGACGAGCAGGTCAGCGCCAGCAAGAACTCCCGCTCCAACGCCGATCGCAACGGTTCCGCCGGCCTGGAGCTGGCCCAGCTGCCGGACGCCCTCGACACCCTGGCCGAGTACGGTTTCGACGTCTCCGGGGAGAACGACTTCGAGGGCGGCGGCGGCTCCCAGGCCAACAACTCCTTCACCGGCACCATCACGGTCAGCGTGGTGGACGTGATGGGCAACGGCAACCTCAGGGTGCGGGGCGAGAAGCAGATCGCCATCAACCAGGGCACCGAGTTCATCCGCTTCGGCGGGGTCGTCAATCCCCGCGACATCACCGGCGAGAACACCGTGCCCTCCACCGCGGTGGCCGATGCCCGCATCGAGTACGTGGGCGACGGCTATATCAACGAGGCGCAGCACATGGGCTGGCTGCAGCGTTTCTTCCTCAACGTTTCGCCCTTCTGAGGGAATGGCATGATGACCGGCAACCGACGCGCGCCGAGCGCGCGCCCCTCGCTGGCCCGCGGGCTGGCCCTGCTGCTGCTGATCCTGGTGGCCCTGCCGGCCCAGGCCGAGCGCCTGCGCGACATGGCCAGCTTCGCCGGCGTGCGCGACAACGCCCTGGTCGGCTACGGCCTGGTGGTGGGGCTCGACGGCACCGGCGACCGCACCACCCAGGCGCCGTTCACCGGGCAGAGCCTGACCAACATGCTGTCCCAGCTGGGCATCACCGTGCCGCCCGGCACCAACATGCAGTTGCGCAACGTGGCGGCGGTGATGGTCACCGCCGAGATGCCGCCCTTCGCCCGGCCGGGCCAGGACCTCGACGTGGTGGTGTCCTCGGTGGGCAACGCCGACAGCCTGCGCGGCGGCACCCTGTTGATGACCCCGCTCAAGGGCGCCGACGGCGATACCTACGCCCTCGCCCAGGGCAATCTGCTGGTCGCCGGCGCCAGCGCCTCGGGCGGCGGGACCAGCGTGCAGGTCAACCAGCAGGGCGGCGGACGCATCCCCGGCGGCGCCACCATCGAGCGCGGCGTGCCGCTGGACCTGGGCGCCAACGGCGGCGTGCTCGAGCTGCAGTTGGAGAGCGACGACTTCAGCACCGCCCAGCGCGCGGTCAACGCCATCAACCAGGAGTTCGGCCGCATCGTGGCCTCGGCGCGCAACGCCCGGGTGATCGCCCTCGACGGGCCCCGCGACGCCAACGCTCGGGTCAACTTCATGGCCCGGGTCGAGAACGTCCGGGTGACCCCCAGCGAGGAGCCGGCCCGGGTGGTGCTCAACTCGCGCACCGGCTCCGTGGTGCTCAATGGCCAGGTGACCCTGCAGCGGGCGGCGGTGGCCCAGGGCAACCTGTCGATCGTCATCGACAGCGACTTCGGCGTCAGCCAGCCCAACCCCTTCACCGACGGCGACACCGTGGTGGTGCAGGACACCGAGATCAGCATCCAGCAGCAGCCCGGCACCCTGAAGGTGGTCGAGGGCGCCGACCTGCTCGAGGTGGTGGACGCGCTGAACTCCCTGGGCGCCACGCCCAATGACCTGATGTCGATCCTCGAGGCGCTCAAGGAAGCGGGCTCGCTGCGCGCCGAACTGGAGATCATCTGATGAGCCTGGACACTCCCGGTGGCATGAGCGGCCAGTTCGCCCTGGACATCCAGGGCCTGGAGCGGCTCAAGCACTCCGCCAGCCAGGCCCCCGGCCAGGGGCTCGAGGGCGCGGCCAAGCAGTTCGAGGCGCTGTTCGTGCAGATGATGATGAAGAGCATGCGCGACGCGGTGCCGTCGTCGGGACTGCTCGACAGCCGCCAGGGCGACTTCTACCAGGAGCTGCTCGACAAGCAGTGGTCCCAGGGCGTCGCCGAGCGCGGCGTGGGGCTGGCCGAGCAGCTGGTCGCCCAGCTCGAGGGTCGCCTCGGCGAACGGCCCGCCGGCGGGCAGCGGGACATCGAGGCGCTGATCGCCGGCATCCCCCGCGGCACCCCGCGGCCGCTGACGGACGCGCTGGCGGCCGGCCCCGAGGCCGACGACGGCGACCCGGCGGCGCCGGCCTCCTTCCTCGAGGCGCTGCAGACCGGTGCCGGCGAGCGCGAGGTCGCCGCCGCATCCGGGTCGGCCGCGACGAGCGGGCGGCCCGAGCATGTCGAGGCGTTCCTGTCGCGGCTGAGCGAGCCGGCCCGCGAGGCCAGCCGCGCGAGCGGCGTGCCGGCCGAGCTGATCCTGGCCCAGGCGGCGCTCGAGACCGGCTGGGGGCGCCGCGAGATCGCCACCGCCGATGGCGGCAACAGCCACAACCTGTTCGGCATCAAGGCCGGCAGTCGCTGGCGCGGCGAGACCACCGAGATCCTGACCCACGAGGTCATCGATGGCCGCCGCCGGGCGGTGCGCGACGATTTCCGGGTCTATGGCTCCTTCGAGGAGGCCTTCACCGACTATGCCCGGCTGATCGGCGACAACCCCCGCTATGCCGGCGTGACCGCGGCGGCGACCCCCGACCAGGCGGCCCGGGCCCTGCAGCGCGGCGGCTATGCCACCGACCCGGCCTACGCCGACAAGCTGATCGCGGTGATGGATACCCTGGGCCCGCTGGCCGGGGGCGACATGCTGGCCCGGGCCGGCACGCCCTGAGCGAGGGATTCGTCGGGGCGATGGCCTCAAGTTCGGCCCGGCGTGGCCGATAGCCAGACAATCGGCATAAGGGAATACCGTCATGAGCATCTTCTCCACGGGCCTAAGCGGCCTCAACGCCGCCCAGAACGCCCTGGCCACCACCAGCAACAACATCAGCAACGTCTTCACGCCGGGCTACAACCGTGAGGTCACCCTGCTCGGCGAGAGCAGCACCGGCAACGGCGGGGTCCGGGTCGAGGACATCCAGCGCCAGTTCAACCGCTACATCGCCGACCAGCTCAACGCCGCGACCAGCAAGACCAGCGCCCTGGAGGCCTACGGCGGCCAGGTGGAGCAGATCGACAGCCTGCTGGCCGATCGCGAGGCCGGCCTGTCGCCGCTGATGCAGGACTTCTTCTCGGCCATGGAAGACCTGGCCAGCGCGCCCTCCGACCCCGCCGCCCGCCAGGGCGTGCTGGGCTCGGCGGATACCCTGAGCGCCCAGTTCCGCTCCTTCGACGGCTACCTGCAGGACATGCAGGAGGGCATCAACGGCCAGATCGAGGACGAGATCACCCAGATCAACAACGCCACCGAGCAGCTGGCCGGCATCAACCGCGAGATCGCCCTGGCCCGCGCCAAGCAGGGCGAGGCGCCCAATGCCCTGCTCAACCAGCGCGACCAGCTGGTCCAGGAACTCAGCGAGCGCATGGACCTGCGGCTGAACGTCCAGGACGGCTCGTCCTACAACGTCAGCCTGGCCAACGGCCAGCCGCTGGTGCTCGGCGACCGCAGCTTCGCGCTGGAGGCCATGGCCTCGCCCGAGGATCCCCAGCGCACGGTGATCGGCTATCCCGATTCCAGCGGCAACGTCAGGGCGCTGGACGAGGAGGCGGTCTCCGGGGGCACCCTCGGCGGGCTGATGAGCTTCCGTGCCGAGACCCTCGACAAGACCCAGAACCAGATCGGCCAGATGGCCGTGTCGCTGGCCGTGGCGATCAACCAGCAGCATGCCAACGGCGTCGACCTGGACGGTAACCAGGGCGGCGACTTCTTCTCCATCGGCCAGCCGCAAGCCTTCTCGGACGACGGCAACCTGGGCGGCGCCGAGATCAGCGGGGCGGCGTTCGATACCGACAACATCGATCGCCTCGCGGCCACCGACTATTCGGTGCGGGTGCTGAATGCGCCGCCCGCGGGGCCCGCCGACTTCGAGGTCACCCGCCGGGACAACGGCGAGGTGCTGGATGCCGGTGAGCTGGCCTTCGACGATCCTAACGGCGACGGCACCGACGCCACCCTGAGCTTCGGCGGCGTCACCCTGACCTTCGACGATGCCAACCAGATGGCCGGCAACGACCGCTTCGAGGTCCAGCCGGTGCGGCGCGCCGCCGCGGAGCTCGAGAGCGCCATCGCCGACCTCGATGCCATCGCCGCGGGCAGCCTGGTGCAGGGCGACGCCGAGGCCGTCGCCTCCTTCCAGGCCGAGCCCGGCAATGCCCTGACCTCCGGCGACGCGCCCTGGTCGCTGGCGATCAGCGACGACGGCAGCGGCGGCTTCGATATCGTGGCCACCGGCGATGGCGGGGCGACCCAGAACTTCAACGTGCAGCCGGGCGACGAGATCACCCTGGACGGCGTGACCCTGACCCTGGGCGAGCTCGAGGACGGCCAGAGCGTGCGTCTGGACCTCGACGGCGCCGGCAGCGGCGACAACCGCAACGCCCTGGCCCTGCAGGATCTGCAGCAGGAGAAGGTCGTGGGGGGCTCGGCGTCGCTGAGCGGCGCCTATGGCGCCATGGTCAGCGACGTCGGCAACCGGACCAATATCGTGCAGGTCAACCTGGACGCGCAGCAGGGGCTCAGCGAGCAGCTGCGGGCCGCCCAGCAGGCGGAGTCCGGCGTCAATCTGGACGAGGAAGCGGCCAACCTGATCCGCTACCAGCAGTTCTACCAGGCCAATGCCAAGGTCATCGAAACCGGCACCACGGTCATCGACACCGTGCTCGGCCTGCGCGGTTGATAGAGGGAGACCCGAGAGATGCGTATCAGCACCGTCACCATGTTCGAGCAGAGCGTCACCTCGCTCAACCAGCAGCAGTCGGACTTCCTCAAGGTCAGCCAGCAGATCGCCAGCGGTCGCCGGGTGGTCAACCCGTCCGACGATCCCCAGGCGGCCTCCCAGGCGGTGGGCGTCGACCAGTCCCAGGCGGTCACCCAGCAGTACACCGATTCCCGGGTCAGCGCCCGCAACTCGCTGTCCCAGGCCGAGAGCGTGCTCAACAGCGTCAGCGACGCCGTGGCCAGCGCCAAGACGCTGCTGGTCCAGGCCTCCAGCGAGACGCTCGGCGATGCCGACCGGCAGTCCGTGGCCAGTGAGCTGCGCGGGGTCTACGAGACCCTGGTCGGCCAGGCCAACGCCACCGACGGCAACGGCAACTACCTGTTCGGCGGCTATCGCGACGACAGCGCGCCCTTCGTCAGGAACGCCGGCGGCGAGATCGAGTACGTGGGCGACAGCCGGGTCCGCGAGCAGCGCATCGACGCCTCG
Organism: Halomonas sp. ABH4_019; assembly: GCF_056159885.1. Taxonomy (NCBI): domain Bacteria; kingdom Pseudomonadati; phylum Pseudomonadota; class Gammaproteobacteria; order Oceanospirillales; family Halomonadaceae; genus Halomonas; species Halomonas sp. ABH4_019. The sequence goes on along the minus strand of NZ_JBSWWC010000002.1, from coordinate 855,970 downwards.
CGGCTGATGGAGGTCAGCGACAGCGGCGAGGCGATCTTCCGCAGCGTGCCGAGCGGCGCCGGCCATGTGGCCACCGCCGACCCGGGCAACGGTGGCAGCGTCACCTTCAAGGGGCCTCAGGTCGTCGACGATGAGGCCGTGTCGTCCGGCGAGGGCTACACGCTGACCTTCGCCGGGGATGCCAGTTCGGGCTACACCTACGAGGTGCAGGACGGCGCCGGCACCAGCGTCGCCTCGGGCAGCTACGACCCCGACAGCGAGCAGCCGGCACGGGTCGAGTTCGAGGGCCTGGTCATGGAACTCCGGGGCGAGCCGGCGGCCGGCGACAGCATCGCCATCGATCCCGCCGACCAGGGCAATACCGACCTCTTCACCACCCTCGAGAACGCGATCGGCGTACTCGAGAGCCCCGCCGGCACCGATGCCGGCCAGGCCGCCCTGCGCAATACCCTGAGCACCTCCATGCGCGAGCTGGACAACAGCCTGGACAACGTCCTGACCGTGCGTGCCTCCATGGGCGCGCGGCTCAACGAGCTGGACGTGGTGGACGGCGTCAGCGCCAACCGCAGCCTCAACTACGCCCAGACCCTGTCCGACCTGGTCGACCTCGACTATGCCGAGGCGATCTCCGAATACAGCCTGCGCCAGGTCGGCATGCAGGCCTCCCAGCAGACCTTCGCCGACATGAAGGGCATGTCGCTCTTCCAGTACCTCTGATCCCCCGAGCCCTGCCGGTCATGGTGCCTTACGGCCATGACCCCTTGTCCCGCCCCGCTGCATCCCGCCGGGGCGGTTTTTTTCGCCTCAGCCGCCCAGCGGGGCCAGGGCGTCGAGCAGGCCGCTCAGGGTGTCGAGGCCCTGGCCGAACAGCCGCTCGAGGAAGCGGCCCAGGTCGGTCATCAGCACCATCAGCAGGATCACCCCCACGGTCAGCGAGGTCGGGAAGCCGATGTTGAACACCGTGAGCTGCGGCGCCGAGCGGTTGAGGATGCCCAGCGACAGGTTGATGATCAGCAGCGCGGCGACCAGCGGCAGCGCCAGCAGCATGCCGGCGGTGAAGATGGTGCCGCCGTAGCGGGCCAGCATCTCGAAGGCGGCGGGGTCGTAGCGGCCCAGGCCGATGGGCAGCGCCGCGAAGCTCGAGGCGAGGATCTCGATCACCATCAAGTGGCCGTTGAAGGCCAGGAACATCAGCAGCGTGATCATGTAGAGGATCCGCGACAGCACCATCATGTTGGTGCCGCTCGAGGGATCGAAGAAGGTGGCGAAGGCCAGCCCCATCTGCAGGCCGATGAACTCGCCGGTGGCCTGGACCACCACCAGGGTCACCCGCATCACCAGCCCCATGGCGGCACCGATCAGCAGCTGCTCGACGATGATGCCGAAGCCCGCCCAGGACATCAGCGGCACCTCCGGCATGGGCGGCAGCACCGGCGACATGACCACGGTGAGCGCCCCGGCCAGGCCGATCTTGGCCTGGCGCGGCACGCTGGAGTGCCCCCAGATCGGCGAGGTCAGCATCAGGCCGGTGATGCGGCAGAACGGCCACAGGAAGGCGACCAGCCAGCTCTGCAGCTGGGCGAAGGTGATCTCGACCATCGGCCGCTACATCACCAGGTTGGGGATGTTGCCGAACAGCTCGCGGGTGAAGGTGGTGATCAGCCCGAGCAGCCAGGGGCCGGCGAGCACCAGCACGGCGAACACCGCCAGGATCTTGGGGATGAACGACAGGGTCATCTCGTTGATCTGGGTGGCGGCCTGGAACAGGCTGACCAGCAGGCCGGTGAACAGCGCGGTGAGCAGCAGCGGGCCGGCCAGCAGCAGGGTCACCCGCATGCCCTGGTAGGCGATGGTCATTACCGTCTCGGGGGTCATGGCATGCGTCCCGGGTCAGAGGTGGAGGGTCGGCGGGGGCGCTCAGAGATAGAAGCTTTCCGCCAGCGAACCGATGATCAGCTGCCAGCCGTCCACCAGCACGAACAGCATCAGCTTGAAGGGCAGCGAGATGGTGATCGGCGGCACCATCATCATCCCCAGGCTCATCAGGGTGCTGGCCACCACCAGGTCGATGATCAGGAAGGGGATGAAGATCGTGAAGCCGATCTGGAAAGCGGTCTTCAGCTCGCTGGTCACGAACGCCGGCACCAGCACCCTGAGCGGCACGTCCTCCGGGCCCTGCAGGGGGCCGACCTCGGCCAGGCCGGCGAACATCCCCAGGTCCGGCTCGCGGGTCTGGGCCAGCATGAACTCGCGGAAGGGGCCCTGGGCCTGGGCCAGGAACTCGGGGAAGGCGATGTCGCCGTTGGACAGCGGCACCCAGGCCTGGTCGTACACCTCGCCGAACACCGGCGCCATGATGAAGAAGGTCAGGAACAGCGCCAGGCCCAGCAGGATCTGGTTGGGCGGCGTGGCCTGGGTGCCCATGGCGGTGCGCAGCAGGCTGAGCACGATGATGATGCGGGTGAAGCTGGTCATCATCAGCAGCGCCGCCGGCAGGAAGGCCAGCGAGCTGAGCAGCAGCAGGGTCTGCAGCGACAGCGACCAGCGCTGGCCGCCGTCTTCCATGGGCTGGCTGATCAGGCCCGGGATCTGCTGGGCCAGCGCCAGGCCGGGCAGCAGCACCAGGGCCAGGGCCAGCCAGCGGGCGTGACGGGGGGCGAGCGTCATGAACGCCCCCGGCCGTTGCGACCCAGGCCGGCGTTGTGGCGCAGCGCCTGGGCGAAGCGCGCGGCGAAGCCGTCGTCCCGGGACACCGGGGACGCCGGCTCGGCCGCCGAGGGCTCGGGGGCGGGCATCTCGTGCAGCTTGTTGACCTGGCCGCCGCCGACGCCCAGCACCAGCCAGGTCGACTCCACCTCGACGATCACCACCCGCTCGCGGTGGCCGATGCCGGTGCTGCCGACCAGCCGCGGGCGATGGCCCTGGCCGCGTCCGCCGCCGCCCAGGCGCCGCAGCAGCAGGCTGCAGCCGAGAATCACCACCAGCACCAGGGCCAGGGCGGCGGCCGTCTTGCCCAGGGTGGCCATGCCCACCAGGGCCTCGCCGCCGGCGGCCAGGCCCTCGGCGGCGGTGCTTGCGCTGGAAGCGGTCTCGCTCATCGGTTCAGCTTCTGGACCCGTTCGGACGGCGTGATGATCTCGGTGATGCGGATGCCGTACTTGTCGTCCACCACCACCACCTCGCCCTGGGCGATCAGGTAGCCGTTGATCAGGATGTCCATGGGCTCCCCGGCCAGGCCCTCCAGCTCGATCACCGAGCCCTGGGCCAGCTCCAGCAGCTGCTTGATGGTCAGCTTGGTGCGCCCCAGCTCCACGGTCAGCTTGACCGGGATGTCCATGATCATCTCGAGATCGCGGGGCACCGGGCTGCCCTGGCTGTCCTGCAGCGGCTGGAAGACGCTGTCGCTGGCCGGCTGCGCCGGGGACTCGGCCGCTTCCTCGGCCGGCGCCTCATCGCCCTCGGCCGACTCGGAGGCGGCCTGCTCGGCCATGGCCGCGGCCCAGGGGTCTTCGTCCTCGCTCGGGGTGGCGTCGCCCTCCTGCTCGGACATGGCGGCCGCCCACTCGTCGTCGAGGGGGCGATCGTCGGGCTTGTTGGGATCAGTCATGCTTGGCTTCCTTGGGTTTCGGCTGGGCCGACCTGACGAAGGCGCTGGACGGCGCATGGCCCGCGGCATGGTCGAACAGGCGCAGCACGCGCAGCGCCCGCTGTTCCTGCTGGCTGCCGTACTCGCACTCCATCACCGGCACGCCGTCGACGCTGGCGCTGACCGTCTCGGGCAGCTCCAGCGGCAGCACGTCGCCGGCCTTGAGGGCCAGCACCTGGGCGATGCGGGAGGGAATGTCGGCGAAATTGGCCACCAGCTCGATCTCTGACTGGCGGAGCTCGCCGGCCATGCGCTTCGACCAGGTACCGTCCTGGTCCTGGTGACCGTCGTTGAGCGGGTTGGTCAGCAGGTCGCGCAGCGGCTCGATCATCGAGTAGGGCATGCAGATCTGGAAGCTGCTGGCCAGGTTGCCCACCTCGAGGTTGAAGCTGGTGTTGACCACGATCTCGTTGGGCGAGTTGGTGATGTTGGCGAACTTCGACTGCATCTCGCTGCGCAGGAAGCTGATCTCCAGCGGATAGACCGACTTCCAGGATTCGGCGTAGGCGTCGATGGCCAACTGCAGCATGCGCTGGATGATGCGCTGCTCGGTGTTGGTGAACTCGCGGCCCTCGGACTTGGTCAGGAAGCGACCGTCGCCGCCGAACAGGTTGTCCACCACCATGAACACCAGGCTGGGGGGGAAGACGATCAGCGCCGAGCCCTTGAGCGGCTTCATGGCGATCATGTTGATGTTGGTGGGGACCGGCACGTTGCGCGAGAAGTCGCTGTAGCTCTGGTACTTCACCGAGTCCACGGTGATGTCGGCGCTGCGCCGGATCAGGTTGAACAGCCCCATCCGGAAATAGCGGGCGAAGCGCTCGTTGATCATGTCCAGCGCATGCAGGCGCTCGCGGATGATGCGGTGCTGGGAGGCCGGGTCGAAGGGACGCACCTGGGGCTGGCCGTCGTTGCCGCCGCTGGGTTCGTCATCCCCGCTGACGCCCTTGAGCAGGGCATCGATCTCGTCCTGGGAGAGCAGATCGTCTTGGGACATGAGCGTCGCGACCCCGGGGTTATTGCACGATGAATTCGGTGAACAGCACGTCCTCGATGGTCAGCGCCGGCTGCGTCTCGCTCATCGGGGCCTCGAGGGTGGCCTTCACCTGCTCGGCGAGGCGCTGCTTGTCTTCCGGCGAGGACAGGTCCGTCGCCTGCTGGCCGGAGAGCAGCATCAGCAGGCGGCTGCGCACCTCCGGCATGTGGGCCGTCAGCAGCTCCTGGCTCTGGGCATCGGGCACCTTGAGCGAGATGCCCGTGTACAGCAGCCGCGAGCCGTAGTCGTCGTCGGCCAGGTTGACGGTGAAGGGAGCGATCTCCACGAAGATCGGGTCCTGGTACGCGATCGCCTCGGGTTCCTGGGCCATGGCCTGTCCTTCGTCCTGCTGGGTGAAGACCATGAACAGGGCCGCGGCCGCCGCCGATGAGGCGAGCACGACCAGCACCACCAGCAGCCATAGCAGTTTCCGGGAGCCCGTACTGGATGTTGCCGTCGCCATTGCCGTTCCTATGCTGAGCTATCTGCCGATAGCGGTGAATTATGCCGCCCCCAAGGGCGCCACGATGATGCGAACAGGCCCGATGAACGGGCCCAACTCCGGATTTTGCGGGCCGTCGGCTCGTCAGGCGTAGAGGTCGACGCGGCCGTCCAGGGGCCGCTCGCGAGCGCCGTCCGCGCCGGCGTCCCGGAGCGCCTCGAGGGGCTCGTCGCCCTCGCCGTGGCCCGATCCCCCGGCGCCGGCGAATCGCTGGCCGTCGGCCTGGGCGCCGCCCTGGCGCTGTTCGCCGACCGAGGTCTCGCCCAGGGCGATGCCCTGCTCGGCCAGGGCCTCACGCAGCTGGGGCAGCGCCTGCTCGAGGGTCTGTCGGACCTGGGCATGGGCCGAGAGGAAGTGCGCCTGGGCGCCCTGGTCGCCGACTTTGAGGGTCACCGACAGGGGGCCCAGCTCGGCCGGGTGCAGCTTCATCTCGATGTGCTGTTCGCCGCCGCCGCGGCCGAAGCGGATCAGCTGCTGGCCCAGCTGGCGCGGCCAGGCCGGACTGTCGACCGGCGCGCTCAGGGTCGCCTGCTGGGGCGTGGCGGGGGCGGCGGCGTTGCCGGCGGGCGTCGTCGAGCCGGGTTGGCCGCTGGCGCCGAGCGGCCCCACGGCCGCGGGATGGTGGCCCTGGCCGCCGCCGGCCTGTCCCTCCTGGCGTGCCGCCAGGGCCTCCAGCATGGCCTGGGGCGAGGCCTGTGGCGTGGCTTGCAGCGTGCCTGGCGGGGTGCCGCTCACCTGCTGGCCTGGCCCCTGGCGGGCGGCCTCGGCGGTGGCGAGGGCGGTCGCCGTGGCGGCGGAGCCATCGCCGCGCGCCTGGGCGGCCTGGAGCAGCGGGTTGGGCGACTCGGCGCCGGCCGTTGGCTGGCCGGACGGCCGGGCGGCGGCCGGGCCGGTCAGCGGTAGTGCGGCGGCCGAGGCTTGAGCGGGCGCCGCCTGTGCCGTGCCAGCGCCCTCGGCGGTGGTCTGGCCGGCGCCCTGGATCAGGGCCAGGCGCTGCATGATGGCCTGCAACCCGGGGGCGGTCTCGGGAGCGGCGGACTTAGCGTCGGGGGCGCCGCCCCGTTCGCTGTCCTGTGCCGCCGTCAGGCGGGCCAGCAGGGCCGCCGGCGGCGCCGCGGAGTCAGCCCCGGGCTGCAGGCGTTGGAGCCCCTCAGGCAGCTCGTCGCCCTCGGCCGCGGTGGACAGCAAGGCCTGGAGCCGCGCCGCCGCATCTCCCTCGCCCTCCGTGTCGAGCAGGGACTGGAGCGCTTCCGCCAGGCCCTCGCCCGATGGGTCCGACGCCAGCAGGGCCTGCAGCCCCTCGGGCATGGCCTGGCCCTGGGCGTCCTGGGCCGCCAGGGTGCGTCGCAGGGCCCCGAGCGTCGTCCGGGAGGCATCGCCGTCGGCGGTGCCCTGGGGTTGAGCGGCGCCGGTCGCCGGCGACAGCGAAGCCAGCGCCTTGGCGAAGTCGGCGCCGGTCAGGCCGGCGGCGTTGCCCGAGCCGCTAGTCTGCGAGGCCGAGGGCTTGCCGGTGCCGGCGGTGAGGATCTGCTGGATATCCATGAGCCTTGTCCTTGCTGTCCTAGTAGCCGCTTGGCATGGCGTCCCGGCGCAGCCAGCGCTGGGTGACCAGTTCATCGGTGTCGCGCTGGTCGCGACGTCGTTCGGCTCGACGCTGGGCCATGGCCCGACGCTCGGCGAGGGTGTCGTAGGAGCTCAGCCGGCGCTGCTCCTGCTGCCAGTGGCGCTGGCTGCGCTCCACGCGGTGGCGCTGCTCGTTCAGGGCCTGGCGGGCACGCGCCAGGGCGTCGTCCAGCGAGGCCAGGAAGCGCTGATAGTTGTGCATGCTGGCCGGGTCGATGCCCTCGCGCAGCGCCGCCTGCAGCTGGGTGGCGTATTCCCTGCGGTAGTGCTGCAGGGATTCCAGCTGGGCGACGATCTGGTCGACGCTGCGGCGCTCGCCGGCGAGCTTCTGGCCGGCCTGGTCGCGGGCCTCGCGGGCCCGCTCGGTGAGATTGTCCAGCGCGGTGCGGCTCATGACATACCTCCAAGGGCGCCGATGAGTGCCTGACGCGAGGCATCGAGATCGGCGCAGTCCCCGATGCCTTGTTGCAGGAAGCCCTCCAGGGCCGGGTAGCGATTCACCGCCTCGTCCAGCTCGGGGTCGTGCCCCGGGTGGTAGGCGCCGACGCTGATCAGGTCGCGGTTGCGCTGGTAGCGCGAGAACAGGCTCTTGAAGCGGCGGGCCTGCTCGAGCTGGCGGGCGTCGACGATGGCGGTCATCGCGCGGCTGATCGAGGCCTCGATGTCGATGGCCGGGTAGTGGCCGGCCTCGGCCAGGGTGCGCGACAGCACCACGTGGCCGTCGAGGATGGCGCGCGCCGAGTCGGCGATCGGGTCCTGCTGGTCGTCGCCCTCGGTGAGCACCGTGTAGAAGGCGGTGATCGAGCCGCCGCCGCGCTCGGCGTTGCCGGCGCGCTCGACCAGGCTCGGCAGCTTGGCGAACACCGACGGCGGATAGCCCTTGGTGGCGGGCGGCTCGCCGATGGCCAGGGCGATCTCGCGCTGGGCCATGGCATAGCGGGTCAGCGAGTCCATGATCAGCAGCACGTTCTTGCCCTGGTCGCGGAAGCCCTCGGCCAGCCGGGTGGCGTAGGCCGCCCCCTGCAGGCGCTGCAGCGGCGAGGTGTCGGCCGGTGCCGCCACCACCACGGCCCGCCGGCGGCCCTCGGCGCCGAGGATGTTGTCGATGAAGTCCTGGACCTCGCGGCCGCGCTCGCCGATCAGCCCCACCACGATGACGTCGGCCCGGGTGTAGCGGGCCATCATGCCCAGCAGCACCGACTTGCCGACGCCGGAGCCGGCGAACAGCCCCATGCGCTGGCCGCGGCCGACCCCGAGCAGGGCGTTGATGGCGCGGATGCCGACGTCGATCTGGGTGTCGATGGGGGCCCGTGACAGCGGGTTCAGCGGCGGCGTGGCCAGCGGCGCCCGGGGCGCCTCGTCCAGCGGGCCCTGGCCGTCCAGCGGCGCGCCGTTGCCGTCGACCACCCGGCCCAGCAGGCGCTCGCCGAGCGGGAACCGCCGGGCGGCATCGCCGGCGCCGTCGCCCAGCGGCATGACCCGGGCGCCGGGGCGCAGCCCGCTGATCTCGGCCAGCGGCATCAGGAACAACCGCTCGCCGTCGAAGCCCACCACCTCGGCCTCGGCGAAGCGCCGGCCCGGCCGGCCCTGGTCGTCGGGCAGCTCGATGCGACAGGCGTTGCCGAGCGCCACCTGCAGGCCCACCACCTCGATCACCAGGCCGGCGGCGCGCACCACCCGGCCGCTGGCGCGGCTCACGGGCAGCGGCTCGATGCGGCGGCGCACGCCGCGAAGGGCGAGCTGCCAGCCGGCCTGGTGGCGATTGGTGAGGGTGGCATCGGTCATGCGGTGTTCCACTCAGTCCTCATCGTGGGAAGACGTCGGCGGCTGGCGCCGGCGCACCTGATCCTGGATCGCCTGCCAGCGCGTTTCCCAGGTGGCATCCAGCTCGCCGCGGGCGCTGGTGACCCGGCAGCCGCCGCGGCTCAGCTGGTCGTCGGGCTGCAGTTGCCAGCCCGCGGCTTCCAGTTCCTCGCCGAGGTGCTTGGTGACCAGCCGATGGTCGAGGGGGTGCAGCCACAGGCGCTGCTGGCCGATCAGCGGCGGTTCGCTGTGCAGCAGGGCACGAATCAGCTCCAGCACCTGGCGGGGGCGTGCCTTGAGGGCATCGCCGGCGAGCTGGCGGCCGGTGGTCAGGGCCAGCTCGACCAGGTCCTCGGCCACGGCCTCATCCAGGCTCGCCAGGGCCTCGTCGAAGTGACGGGCCAGCGGCACCAGCGGCGCCAGGGTCTCCTCGACGCGCTGCTCGAGCTCCTCCTGGGCCTGGCGGCGGCCTTCCTCGAGCCCCTGGGTCAGGCCCTCGGCGTGGCCGGCCTCGCGGCCCTCGCGCAGGCCCTGCTCATGGGCGTCCCGGCGGGCCTGCTCGCGCAGCGCCTCGAGGGCCTGCTGCTGGCGCTGCGCCTCCTGCTGCCGCGCCCGCTCGGCCGCGGCCTGGGGATCGGCGGACTCGGCGGGCGCCTCGCGGCGCTCGGGCTCGCGCAGCTCGCCCATGCGCCAGCGGCGCCAGGGCGTGTCGGCGCCCTCCCGGGCGCGGGCCTCGGCATCAGACATAGGTGTCGTCTCCACCGCTCAGCACCACTTCGCCGGCATCGGCCAGGCGGCGCACCACCTGGAGGATCGCCTTCTGCTCGGTCTCCACCTGGGAGACGCGGATCGGCCCGCGGGCCTCCATGTCCTCGCGCAGCAGGTCGGCGGCGCGCTGGGACATGTTGCGCAGGAACTTGTCCATGAGCGCCTCGTGGGAGCCCTTGAGGGCCACCACCAGCGAGTTGGTGTCGATCTCCTTGAGCACCAGCTGGATGCTGCGATCGTCGAGGTCGATCATGTTCTCGAACAGGAACATCTCGTCGATGATCTTCTGGGCCAGGTCCTCGCTGTGCGAGCGCACCGTCTCGATGGCGGCCTCTTCCTGGTGGCTGTTCATCAGGTTGAGGATCTCGGCCGCGGTGCGGGCGCCGCCCATCTTGCTGCGCTTGAGGTTCTGGCCGTCGAGCATGCTGGTCAGCACCTCGGTGAGTTCCTGCAGCGCCGCCGGCTGCACGCCGCTGAAGGTGGCGATGCGCAGCACCACGTCGTTGCGCAGCTTGTCGTCGAACATCTCCAGCACGTCGGCGGCCTGGTGGCGCTCGAGGTGGATCAGGATGGTGGCGATGATCTGCGGGTGCTCGTCGCGGATCAGCTCGGCCACCATCGAGGCTTCCATCAGGTTGAGGGCGTCGATGCCCGAGCTGGTGCCCGAGGTCTCCATGACGTCCTCGATCAGGCTCGAGGCGCGCTCGCTGCCCAGCGCCTTGGTCAGCACCGAGCGGATGTGGTCGCTGGAGTTGAGGTTCAGCGCGATGAACTCTTCGGTCTCGGTGCTGAAGTCCTGCAGCACCTGGCGCATCTCCTCGTGGGAGACCTGGTTCATGGTCGCCATCTCGATGCTGAGCTGCTGCACCTCCTTGGCCGACATGTGCTTGAAGACCTCGGCGGCGCTGTCCTCGTCCAGGGCCAGCAGCAGGATGGCGCTGCGCCGCAGGCCGGTGATCGCTTTACTCGTCATGTTTGCTCATCCAGCCGCGGACGATCATGGCCACCATGCGCGGATCCTCCTGGGCCATTTCCCGCAGGTCGTTGAGGTTCTGTTCGTAGGCGGTCGTGCGGCGCTTGCGACGCCGCGGCGGGGCGTCGCCTTCCTCCGGCTCGCCGTCGTCGCCGAGCGCCTCGTCGCTGTCGTGGCGTTCGTCGTCGTCGCCGACTCGGGCCTGGAAGCCCGAGGTCGCCGGCGCCGGCGCCGGCAGGGGCCGCTCGGTATAGCGACGGATGAAGGGCCGCAGGATCAGCAGGTAGAGCAGCAGCAGGGCGAGGCCCACCAGCAGGTAGCGACCCAGGGTGAAGGCGAGCTGCTGCACGGCGGGACGCTGCCACCAGTCCGGCTCGCTGGCCGCCGCGTCGTCCTGGGCGAAGGGGCTGTTGACCACCGCCACCTGGTCGCCGCGGGTCTCCGAGTAGCCCATGGCCTGGCGCACCAGACGCTCGATCTGGGCCATCTCCTCGTCCTCGAGCGGGGCGGGCACCAGCTCGCCGGTGTCCTGGTCGCGGACCTCGCGGAAGTTGACCACCACCGCCGCCGAGAGGCGTTCCACCCGGCCCCGGCGATGCTGGACGTGGGAGACCTGGCGGTCGAGCTCGTAGTTGATGACGTCGTCGCGGCTCAGGCGCCGGTCGGCGGCGTTGCCCGCCTGGGCGTCGCCCGTGGCCTCGGCGTCATCGCCCTCGCCGGCCTCGTCGCCGGCCGCCTGGCCGGCGATCGGCGAAGCCGCGGCCCCGGGCGGGGTATTGCTCAGCGCCCCGGGGATGCCCCCGGCCAGGTCGCCGGCGCCGTTGAGGTCGAGGCTGGTCTGGCGGCTGCGCACCGCCGCCTCGTTGGGCGGCTGGTTGGGGGTATAGCTTTCCGAGGTCTCCTCGCGGCTGGCGAAATCGAGCTGGGCGGTGACCTGGGCCTCGACGTTGTCGCGGCCGAGGATCGGCGCCAGGATGGTCTCGATGCGCTGCTGGTAGGCGCGCTCCACCTCGGCGACGTAGTCCAGCTGGGAGCCGTCCAGGCCCATGCCGCCGCCGTCGGGGGTGGTGAGCAGACGGCCGCCCTGATCGACCACGGTGACGGCGTCGGCGGCCAGGTCCGGCACGCTGCTGGATACCATGTGCACGATGGAGTTGACTTGGCCCTCGCCGAGGGTGCGCCCGGGGTGCAGGGTCAGCACCACCGAGGCCTTGGCCGGTTCGCGGCGGCGCACGAACACCGAGTCCTTGGCCAGGGCCAGGTGGACCCGGGCCCCGGCCACCGGGCCCAGCGATTCCATGGAGCGGGCCAGCTCGCCTTCCAGGCCGCGCTGGTAGTTGACCTGTTCGGCGAACTGGCTGATGCCGAAGGCCTGGTTCTCCATCAGCTCGAGGCCGACGTTGCCGCCCTCGGGCAGCCCCTGGGCCGCCAGCTGCAGGCGCAGGGGGTGGACCTGGTCGGCGGGCACCAGCAGGGCCTGGCCGCCCTGGCTGAAGCGGTAGGGAATGTTGCGGTTGTCGAGCTCGCCGATGATCTGGCCGCCATCGGCCTCGCTGAGGTTGCTGTAGAGCACCCGGTAGGTAGGGGCGCCGGCCCACAGCAGCAGCGCGACCGCGATGGCGACCACGGCGGCGCCGACGATCAGCAGGGCGATCAGGGGGCTGCCGCGCAGCTGCTGGGTGAGCTGCGCGAAGGAGAACGACTGGGCCCGAGGGTTGCCGGTGGCGGAGGCGCCACTGCTCATGCGAGCCTCCCGGCGGCGATAGTGCCGGGGCCCGCGGAACTAGAAGAAGGCATCGACTGCTTCCCGTCAATCGCGGTTCGCCGCCCCGAGGCCGGGGCGGAACTGTGATGACGGACATTATCCGCGGGGGCTGTCGCGCCAAAGGTGAGAAAAGCCGGTTTTTTGCCCGGCAATTGGCCGCATGGCAGGCGCCGCGGCGCTGCTAGCCTTGGCAACCATTCCTAACTGCCCCTTCATGGAGGTGCTCGATGAGCTCACCCGCCCTCGCGTCGGCCCTGGCCCAGATGCAATCGCTGGCCACCCAGGCCGGCGGTGACGCCGCCACCCCCGGTCAGCGGCTCGACACGGCCGTGGGCAACGGCGGCTTCGCCGGCGAACTGCAGGCCTCCATCCAGCGCATCAACGAGCTCAAGCTCCAGGCCGGCGACAGTGTGAAGGCTTTCCAGGCCGGTGAACCCGGCGTCGAGCTCAACGACGTCATGGTCGACATGCAGAAGGCCAGCGTGGCCTCCGAAATGGGCGTCCAGGTGCGCAATCGCCTGGTGACGGCCTACAAGGACGTGATGAACATGCAGGTCTAGGCAAAGTTCGAATAGTGTCTGCGCTCGGCTATACGGCGTTAACAATCAGCTCGTGCGCGAGCCCGGTCCGGCTTCTCGCTGATTCTTGCCTTGCGACCCACAGGGAAGTGGGGAGTGCGTTGGCCCGTCGGGAACGGGCCTAACCCTCGCCTTCGCTCGCCAACTTTTCAGACAATGCCTCTATCAGGCCTCCAGATGGATCAGCTGGCCCTGGAGTTCCTCCAGGTGCTCGGCGATGCGCAGCACCTCCTCGGCGGGAATCTGGCGAATCAGTTCGCCGGTCTCGCGATCCACCAGTCGGGTCACCGTTCGCGAGGTGGCATCGTCCATTTCGAACTGCACCCCGTAGGGGCGCATCACCTCGTTGATCTGCTGGACGGGGGCCACCAGTTCGCCGTGCTGGGTGGGCGCCTCGCCGCTCGCCGGGGTGGCCTCGCCGGGCAGCCAGGTGGCCAGCACCTGCTCCGCGCGGTGGCGCGGCGTGGCGATGTCGGTGTGCTGGGTCGCCTGGCCGGCGCCGATCTCGTTCACGGAATGGCTCATGGTCATTGTCCTGTCGTTCTCATGAAGGTCCATCTCGTGACGGGTTATCGGCCGTCGCCGGTCGGTCTTGAATCGCGATGTTCTCCGCCCTTGGCGGCATGATCGTCGCCTGCCATCGGAATGTCATGAAGCGCTGATATAACGCCGAACGTGCCCGGCCGTGGGCCGTTCGCGCGTTTTCTTCCCTTCAACGACAGGATCCCCGATGCGCTTCCTCGATCGAATGACCATTCGGCTCAGCGGGTGCCTGGTGTTGGTCGCCTTCGCCGCCATCATCCTCGGTACCGGGGCCCTGGGCCTCTATGCCAACCATCATGGCCGCGGCGCCTTCGAGACGCTCCGCGAGGTCCAGGTGGCCCAGTCCCGCGCTCTCAACCGTGCCTACATCGCCACCCTGCGCGCCCAGGTAGCGATGGACCGCGCCGCCCATCTGGTGCGGATGCCATCATTCGACCGTCCGGGGCCGGTCATCGAACGGGCTCGGGCCGAGATGGCCGCGGCCAAGACGGCCTTCGAGCGCTTCCAGGCGATTCCCGTCGTCCCGGCGCAGCAGGAGGCGCTGGAGGCGCTGGCCTCGCGCTTCCAGTCGCTCTATAGCACCGGGCTATCGCTGCAGCTGATGCTGCTCGAGGAGGGGGATGCGGGCGGCTACGACTCGGGCCAGTCCCGGGTCAGCGACATGAGCCAGGCCTTCATGGACAGCGCCGACGCCTTCTTCGCCACCTCCGCCGAGCGCAGCGACGGCCTGGCCGAACGCTTCTCGGCCGTGGCCGGCTGGCTCAACCTGGCGCTGGTGGCGGCCCTGGGCGGGGCGCTGGCGATCATGCTGGCGGTGATCTGGGGCGTGCGGGCCAATGTGCTCGTGCCGCTCACGCGGATCATCGACCACTTCCGGCGCATCGCCGAGGGCGACCTGGCCACCCCGGTGGCGTCGCGGGGCGACAACGAGATCGGCCGGCTCTATCGCGAGCTGGACGGCATGCGCCTGGCCCTGGCGGAGACCGTGGAGCGGGTCCGCGACGGCAGCGACCGGGTGCTCGACGGCGCCGCCGCCATGAGCGAGGGCAATCAGGAGCTGGCGGCGCGAACCCAGCAGCAGGCCGCTTCCCTGGAGCAGACCGCGTCCAGCCTCGACGAGATGACGGCGTCGGTGGCCGACAACACCGGCCACGTGCGCGAGGCCAACGAGCTGGCCGAGCGGGCCACCGGCAAGGCCCGGCAGGGCAGCGAGGTGGTCACGGCCTTCGTCGCTACCATGGGCCAGATCCACGAGCGCTCCGGCCGTATCGGCGAGATCGTCGGGCTGATCGACGACATCGCCTTCCAGACCAACCTGCTGGCGCTCAATGCCTCGGTGGAGGCCGCCCGGGCCGGCGAGCAGGGCCGCGGCTTCGCGGTGGTGGCCGGCGAGGTGCGCTCCCTGGCCGGTCGCAGTGCCCAGGCCGCCAAGGAGATCCGCGAGCTGATCGAGGCCTCGCGGACCAGCGTGGAGCGGGGCAACGGTCTCTCCCGCCGGGCCAGCGAGGACATGGCCGCCATCGTCGCCGCCATCCAGGGGGTCGGCGCGCGCATCGACCAGATCGCCCATGCCTCCGATGAACAGCACCGTGGCCTCGAGCAGGTCAACCAGGCCATGCACCAGATGGGCAGCGTGACCCAGCGCAACACCGCCATGGTGGAACGGGCCAACCACACGGCCGCGGCGCTGGAGCAAGAGGCCGAGCGCATGCGCGCCTTCACCGCTAGCTTCGCCCTGGCCGAGCGCACGGCGCTCGAGGCGGCGCCGGCCGAGTCGCCCGATGCCTCGCAGGACGACGCCCCGGAGGACGATGACGTGCGGGGGCTCGAGGCCCTGCCGGCCTGAGGCGCGCCGCATGACGGATCTCACCCTCGCGTCCGGCCGGGAGGCCGGCGTCATGATCGACCACGAGGCCCGCGAACTGGCGCGGATCCTCGAGCAGCAGCGCATCACGCCGCTCTTCCAGCCGATCGTGGATGCCAGCTGCCAGGGCATCTTCGGCTACGAGGCACTGTCCCGCGGCCCCTCGGACTCGCCGCTGCACTCGCCGCTGACGCTGTTCGACACCGCGCGGCATACCGGCCGCCTGGTGGAACTCGACCTGCTGTGCCGCCGCCGGTCAATCGAGGCCTTCGCCCGGCTCGGGCTGCCGGGGCGGCTGTTCCTCAACGTCATGCCGACCTCGCTGCTGGAGCATGACTTTCGCGAGGGGCTGACCCGAGGCTTCCTGGATGGCGTGGGGCTGTCTCCGGAGCGGGTGGTGATCGAGCTCACCGAGCACCTGCCGATCCACGACTATGCGCTGATGCGCCAGGCGGTGGACCATTACCGGCGCATGGGCTTCCAGGTGGCGCTGGACGACCTGGGCGCCGGCTATTCCAGCCTGCGCCACTGGGCCGAGCTGCGGCCCGATTTCGTCAAGGTGGACCGGCACTTCGTGCAGGACATCGACCGCGATCCGGGCAAGGGGCAATTCCTCGGTTCGCTGCTCGAGGTATCGCGCAGCCTCGGCTGCCGGGTCATTGCCGAGGGCATCGAGACCGCCGGCGAGCAGCGCTGCCTGTGGGGCATGAACTGCACCCTGATGCAGGGCTACCACTTCGCGCGCCCGGCCGAGGATCCGCCCCGCCGTCTCGAGCCCCCCGCGCCGGTGCCGCCGACGATGTCCGGGTCCCTCGGTACCAGTGCGGCCATGCTGTGCCGTCACCTGGCGCCGGTGATGCAGGGCACCCTGGTGCCCGAGGTGGTGGAACGCTTCCGCCTGGACCCGGACCTGCGCTGCCTGGCGGTACTGGACGACGCGCATCGGCCGGTCGGCCTGGTGCGTCAGCACCAGTTTCTCGGGGTCTTCACCAACCCCTTCAGCCACTCGTTGCACGCACGGCGGGCCATCGATTCGCTGATGGACCGGCGCATGCTGGTGGCCGAGGCGACCATGCCCCTGGAGACCCTCAGCCAGCGCATCACCGGTTCGCCCAAGGGCAGTCGCGACGATTTCGTCATCGTCGACGAGACGGGACGCTACCGGGGCATGGGACAGGTCATCGACCTGTTGCGCGAGATCACCGCCCTGCAGGTGCGCGGCGCCCGCCAGGCCAACCCTCTCACCGGCCTGCCGGGCAACCAGGTGATCAACGACACCCTGGCCGCCCGGCTGGCCCGGGGCGAGCCCTTCGTCGCTGTCTACGTCGACCTGGATCACTTCAAGGCCTACAACGACGCCTATGGCTACGCCCGGGGCGACCAGGTGATCCTGGCCCTGGGGCGCATGCTGCAGGAAGAGGGCGGGGCGGATGGCTTCATCGGCCACGTGGGAGGCGATGACTTCATGCTGGTATTCCCGCAGGCGCCGGCCCGGGTCCGCTGCGAGGCGATCCTTGCGCGCTTCGCCCGCTTCATCCCCAGCTTCTACTCGAAGGAACACCGCCAGGCCGGTGGCTTCTCGGGGCGTGATCGCCGGGGCGAGGAGGTGTTCGTCCCGCTGATGACGCTGTCGCTGGCCTATCACGCCGTCTCGCCCGGGGGCGGGCGAACCGCCATGGACATCGCCAACGTGCTGGCCGAACTGAAGGGGCAGGCCAAGCGTCAGCCGGGCAACAGCCTGTTCATTGATCGGCGTCAATAAGCCGTATCGGCGTGCTTCCTGTCCTGGCGCCTTCGATATTAGAGTGCTCCGTTTCCCCTGAGACGGTGCATGGATGGACTCGGATCGGCTGCGCGACCCCCACGACCTCCCTATCGAGCGCATCATGCGCACTGGCCTGCTGAGCTGCGGGCCGGATACGCCTCTGTGCGACGCTGCCGGGCGTATGGGACGCCGTCGGTGCGGGGCCATCCTGGTAGTCCGGGATGGGAAGGCCTTGGGCATCTGGACCGAGCACGATAGCCTGGCCCTCGATTTCGCCGATCCGGCGTCGGCAAGGCGGCCCATCGCCGAGGCCATGAGTCGCCCGGTGGCGAGCATCCATCGCGGGGCCAAGGTTGGCGAGGCGGCCAGGCGCTTCGTGACGCTGGGCTGTCGCCACTTGCTGGTGGAGGGAGATCAGGGCGAGCCGTTGGGCATGGTGTCGCAGAGCGACGTGGCGCTGAACCAGGGGCTCGAGCCCTATCTGCGGCTACGCGAGGTAGGTGCCGCCATGCGTCGCTCGCCGCTGGTATTGCCGGGCGATCTCGACCTGGCCGAGGCCGCCCGGCGAATGCGCGGAGGCGGCGCGGACGCCGCGGTGGTGGACGATGCCTCCGGAGCCCTGGGCATTCTCACCGAGCGAGACCTGGTGCGCTTCGTCGCCCGCCACCCCGGGGAGGGGAGCATTGGCGCCCTGGCCAGCCGGCCGCTGCTGACCATCGGTGCCGGAGAGCCGCTGATCCGGGCCCGCGAAATGCTGGTCGGCGAGGGCGTGCGGCATCTGGCGGTAACCGACGAGCTCGGGAGGGTGATCGGGCTGCTGGGCTTCGGTGACATCCTGGCCGGCGCCGAACACGGCTACCTGAGCGATCTCCGCGAGGCCCTGGAGGCCCGAGACCAGGCCCTGGCGCAGTCCCGGGAGAGCCTGCAGCTCGCCGAGCGGGTCATCGATGCCTCCCTGGAGGGCATCATCATCACCGACCCCCGGACTCGCATCGAATTCGTCAATCCGGCCTTTACCCACATGACCGGCTATGGTCTCGAGGAAGTGGTGGGGCATACCCCGGCGGTCTTGTCCTCCGGCCGCCACGATGGCGCCTTCTATCGCGACATGTGGCAGGCGTTGCAGCAGAACGGCTTCTGGCGTGGCGAGATATGGAATCGCCGCAAGAGCGGCGAGCTCTACCTGGAACTGCTGACCATCTCGGCGATTCACGACGAGCAGGGCGAGGTCAGTCACTATGCGGCGCTGTTCACCGATATCACCCATATCCGCGAGAACGAGGAGCGGGTGCGCCACCTCGCCTACTATGACCCCCTGACCGGCTTGCCCAACCGACGCCTGCTCGACGATCGGCTGGCGCTCGCCATCCGTCACGCCCATCGCCAGCGGCAGCGCCTGGCGGTGCTGTTCCTCGACCTGGATCACTTCAAGCAGGTCAACGATTCCCTGGGCCACGCCCTGGGCGACGAACTGCTGGTCAAGCTCACCGAGCGCCTGCGCCACCATCTGCGTGAGGACGACACCCTGGCGCGGCTGGGCGGCGACGAATTCATCGTCCTGTTGCCCGAGCTGTGCGAAGTCGACGAGGCGACCCGGGTGGCGCGCCGGTTGATCGAGGCGGCGAGCGCGCCCTTCGAACTGGGTGGGCGCCGCTTCCGGGTCGGCTGCAGCCTGGGCATCAGCCTCTATCCGGACGACGGTGACCAGGCCGAAGCGCTGGTGCAGCGGGCGGACGCCGCCATGTATCGCGCCAAGCAGGAAGGGCGCAACACCTATCGCTTGTACCGGGCCGAGATGCATGCTCGGGACCATCGCGACTTGACGCTGGAGACCGAGCTGCGCAATACCGCTGAGTCCGGCGAGGGGCTGGCCGTCCATTACCAGCCGCTGATCGACCGCGACAGCGGTGAGGTCCGTAGCGCCGAGGCACTGCTGCGCTGGATCAGCCCCGTGCTGGGCGAGGTGTCGCCGGGCGATTTCATCCCGCTGGCCGAGCGTTCCGGGCTGCTGCTGCCCCTGGGCCGGCGCCTGATGCGGCTGGTGGCCGGCCAGCTTCGGGAGTGGCGCGAGGCCGGGTTGGTGCCGCCGAGGGTGGCGATCAATCTCTCGGCGCGCCAGTTCTGGCAGCACGACCTGGTGGCCGACATCGGTAGGCTCTATGCGGATTTCGACCTGCCGCCTGGTCAGATCGGCTTCGAGCTCACCGAGAGCACCCTGCTCGACCAGCATCAGCAGGCCGTTGCCACCCTGGAGGCGCTGCGTGCGCTCGGCTGCGACATCGCCATCGACGATTTCGGCACCGGTTACTCCTCGCTGAGCTATCTCCAGGAGCTGCCGGTGACGACCCTCAAGATCGATCGCAGCTTCATTCGCCGGCTGGGCCTGTCCCGGGGCAGCGGCGCGATTCTCGCTGCGGTGACCGGGTTGGCCCGCGAGCTCGGCCTGAAGGTAGTGGCCGAGGGTGTTGAGACCCCGTCCCAACTCGAGGCCCTCGAGGCGTATCACGTTACCTTGGTTCAGGGCTTCCTCACCGGGCGGCCGGTGGCGGCGGAGGCCTTTTGCGAACGCTACCTGATGCGAGCCGCCCCGGTTCCTAGCGCTTGAGACGGTTCAGGAAGTCGCCGAGATCCAGCAGGTCCTCTGCCGGGGCCTCGGCGGGCCGGCGAGGCGGCGCCGCGGTGCCCTCGCCGGCGGGCGCGGGGCGCTTCTCCTCGGTGGCCTCGGCGAGGGCCAGGCCGGTGGCGACGATCGAGACCCGCAGCCGGCCTTCCAGCGTGGGGTCCAGGGCGGTGCCCACCACCAGCATGGCATCCTCGTCGGCGAAGGCGGCGACCCGGCGGCCGACCTCGTCGAAGTCGGCGAGGCTCAGGTCCTCCCCGGCGGTGATGCTGACCAGCACGCCAGCGGCCTCGGCCAGGTCGGTGGCTTCCAGCAGCGGGTGTTCCACCGCCGCCTGCACCGCCTGGCCGGCGCGGTCCTCGCCGACACCCTCGCCGGTACCGATGCGCGCCCGCCCGGGGCGGCGCATCACCGCGGCCACGTCGGCGAAGTCGATGTTGATCATGCCCGGCTTGGTGATGACCTCGGCGATGCCGACCACGGCCTCGCGCAGCACGTCGTTGACCGCGGCGAAGGCCCGCATCATCGAGGCGCCGGCCCCGAGGGCCGGCAGCAGGCGGTCGTTGGGCACCACCACCAGGCAGTCCACCCGGCCGTCCAGGGCCTCGATGGCGGCCTGGGCGGTCTGGCGGCGCCGCGCCCCCTCGAAGCCGAAGGGCCGGGTCACCACCGCCACGGTCAACAGTCCCATCTCGCGGGCCAGGTCGGCGACCTCCGGGGTGGCGCCGCTGCCGGTGCCCCCGCCCATGCCAGCCATCAGGAACAGCAGGTCGGCCCCGGCCAGCCGGGCGCGCAGGGCGTCGCGGCTCTCCTCGGCGGCCCGGCGGCCGGCCTCGGGATCGGCGCCGGCGCCCAGCCCGCGGGTGACGGCGCCGCCGATGGGCAGCGCCCTGTCCTGGGGCAGGGCATCGAGGGCCTGACGGTCGGTGTTCACGGCGACGGCATCGATGCCGTCCAGGGCGGTGGTGTCGAGCAGGTGGCGGATGGCGTTGCCGCCGCCGCCACCGACGCCGACCACCTTGAGGGCGGCGGGATATTCCTGGGGAAGCTGTGGGTCGCTCATGCGTCCTGTCATGGGTCGGTGAAGGGAGTGCCTTTCCTCCCCATCATCGGCCAAAGGTCGCCCTTCTTGAAAGTCGAGACCGCATGCGATGGGCGAGCCTCGGCGCCTTGGCGCGGTTCAAGTTTCCGCAAGCTGTGCCGATAGGGCGGTCAGCCGGCGCCTGGCACCCGGGGCCGCGCCACCCTAATGACTCCCCACCCATGAGAGTAACGATGTTGACCTCCTTGCGACTGCGAATCCTGATCGCCACCCTGGTGGTGATCGCCGTGGCGTTGATCATCAACGGCGCGGCCAGCTATCTCACCGTCCGCTCCCACAACGACGACCAGATCGACCACAACCTCCAGGCCGTGGCCCATGGCAATGCCCAGGCCATCGAGGAGTGGGTCGACGCCCGCAGCGGCATGCTCGAGGCCCTGGAGGCCGTCGCCACCAGCGAGTCCCCGCTGCCGGCCCTGGAGCAGCTGCGTGTCTCCGGCGACTTCATGAACACCTACATCGCGGATACCGAGGGCGGCGTGGTCTTCTCGGCCAGCGAGACACCGGAAGGCTATGATCCCCGCGAGCGCCCCTGGTATCGCCAGGCGGCGGAGGCCGGCCATGTCGTGGTAACCGCGCCCTACGAGGATGCGACCTCGGACAAGCTGGTAGTGACCTTCGCGGCACCCTTCTACCGCGGCGGCGAACTGGCGGCCGTGGCCGGGGGCGATGTGGCCCTCGACGCCATCGTCGGCATCGTCGAGCAGATCGCGCCCACCCCCTCGAGCCTGGCCTTCCTGGCCGCCGCCGATGGCACCCTGGTCGCTCACCCCGATCCCGAGATGAGCCTCGAGCCGGTCGAGACGCTATCCCCGGCGCTTTCCACCGAGACCCTGGCCGGCCTGGCCGATGCCGAGACTCCTAAGCGCGCGGCCATGGCGGGGGCCGACAAGCTGCTGCTCGGCGACACCATCGATGGCACCGACTGGCAACTGGTGGTGGCGCTCGACGAGCATGAGGCGACCGCCGGGCTGCGTGGCGTGATGAGCGCCTCGGCGATCACCCTGGTGCTGGTGGCCCTGGGGGCCGCGGCGATCCTCGGCGCCCTGCTCAAGGTCGCCTTCCGGCGGCTGCTGGCGACCCGCGATGCCATGGAGAGCGTGGCCAGCGGCCAGGCCGACCTGACCCGTCGTCTGCCCGAGGACGGCAACGACGAGGTGGCGCAGCTCGCCAACGCCTTCAACCGCTTCGTCTCGCGCATGGAGTCGGTGATGCTGACCATCCGCGATAGCAGCGAGTCGGTGCACGTGGCCGCCACCGAGATCGCCCAGGGCGGCCAGGACCTGTCGCGGCGCACCGAGAACGCCGCCTCAAGCCTGCAGCAGACCTCGGCCTCCATGGAGGAGATCACCAGCACCGTGGAGCACACCGCGGACTCCTCGCGTCAGGCCAACGGCCTGGCCGAGTCGGCCAGCGCGGTGGCGCGCCGCGGCGGCGAGGCGGTGGGCCAGGTGGTGAAGACCATGGACGGCATCACCGAGTCCTCGCGACAGATCGCCGAGATCGTCACCATGATGGACAGCATCGCCTTCCAGACCAACCTGCTGGCGCTCAACGCCTCGGTGGAGGCGGCCAGAGCCGGCGAGCAGGGCCGCGGCTTCGCGGTGGTGGCCGGCGAAGTGCGTCAGCTGGCCAGCCGCAGCGCCGAGGCAGCCAAGCAGATCAAGGCACTGATCGACACCTCGGCGACCCGCACCGAGGAGGGCGCGGCCCAGGTGCGCGCCGCTGGCGAGACCATGGAGGAGCTGGTGGAGAGCGTGACTCGGGTGGCCGACGTGCTGGGCGAGATCACCGCGGCCACCGGCGAGCAAAGCGACGGCATCGGCCAGGTCAACGTGGCGGTCTCCGAGCTCGACCGCATGACCCAGCAGAACGCCGCACTGGTGGAAGAGTCGACCACCGCCGCCGAGCAGCTCAAGGACCAGGCCGACCGCCTGGCCGAGGCCGTGGGCGGCTTCACCCTCGGCCAGCGCGACACCGCGGCCCTGGGCGGCCCGCCGGCGCGTGCTGCGCTGCCGAGCCGCGAGGCGGAGTTTGCCTGAGGCGTCGTCCTCAAGACGCCGGGGCCAGGAAGGGCCCCGGCGCGTCGCGACAGCGGACGACGAGCTGTCCACAGTTCATTCGAGCCCCGCGGGGCTGGGGATAACACTCCACTTTACCCCTGAATCGAGCCCCGAACGGCGCTTCCTACCGCCTTCGCTTCCTGCCCACACACGGCGCGTTGCCGCGAGTCGCGTGGGGCGCATCGGCGCCTTGGCTGGGTCTTTCGGTCATCCAGGAAAAATTTCGACCCGCCCCTAAAGTCACTGCCAAAGCCGCCGTTAAAGGGAATAACGGCCAACGGCGCCGTTGCGGCAGGCCCCAGCCCAGGCATGGCCCCGGGGCGGCCAATGGAGCCCTCAACAGAACGGGAAGGAAATCACCATGTCCGTGATCAATACCAACATCACTGCGATGATCGGCCAGCAGAACCTGGCGGAATCCAAGAACGCCCTCTCCACTTCCATGGAGCGCCTGTCTTCCGGCCTGCGCATCAACAGCGCCAAGGACGACGCCGCCGGCCAGGCCATCGCCAACCGCATGAGCGCCCAGATCACCGGTCTGAGCCAGGCACAGCGCAACGCCAACGACGGCATCTCCGTCGCCCAGACCGCCGAAGGCGCGCTGAACCAGGTCAACGACAACCTGCAGCGCATCCGCGAACTGTCCGTTCAGGCCCAGAACGACACCAACTCCGCCGACGACCGTGCCTCCATCCAGGCCGAGATCGACCAGCGCCTGACCGAGATCGACCGCATCTCCGAGCAGACCAACTTCAACGGCGTCGAGGTGCTGGGCAAGGATCAGAACCTGTCCATCCAGGTGGGTGCCAACGACGGCGAGGCCATCGAGATCGGCCTGGAAGAGATCACTTCCAGCACCCTGAGCCTCGACAGCTTCAACGTGAATGGTCCGGGTGCAAACCTGGGGACCGCCGCAGCCGCTGATTATGAAGCCGCCTATGGCGAAGGCACCGGGGTTGCCAACAACACCGTGGCTGCTACTGGCTTCAGCGATGAGCTGGCGACAAATCTGGGTATCGCGACAGGTTCTGTGGCGACCGCCGGCACCGCTCAGGTCGACGACGATGGCAACTGGTATGTTGACGTGACCATCACCGCGGCGGACGCTTCCGAGGTCAAGGCGCTGGAGCTGCAGGGTATCGAAGCGACGTCCGGCACTGCCGTGACCTTCCAGGTTGCCCTGGATCCGGCCGAGGCGACGATTGCCACCGGTAACACCACGGCAGCCTTCACCGTGGACGGTACAGAGCTCGGTGCGGATGACCTGCTGAGCGGCGCCACTGCCAACCCCATGGAGCAGCTCGATGGCGCCCTGAAGAAGGTCGATGAGCTGCGCTCCGACCTGGGTGCCATCCAGAACCGCTTCGAGTCGGCGATCACCAACCTGTCGACCAACGAGACCAACCTCTCGGCGGCTCGCTCGCGCATCGAAGATGCCGACTACGCGACCGAAGTGGCCAACATGACCCGTAACCAGATCCTGCAGCAGGCCGGTACCTCGGTTCTCGCCCAGGCCAACCAGCTGCCGCAGAGCGCCCTCTCGCTGCTGGGCTAACAGCGGCTCGCCATCGCTCGGCACCTCCGAGTGCAAGGCCCTCCCGGATGGGAGGGCCTTTTCGTTGGTGGCATCTTTCTCGTGGGCCCGGCCCCTCAAGCCCGTCAGGTGTGCGTGAACCCGGACGCTTTTCGTGTCTTTGCCGGCCGTGCCGGTTGGTTATCCTGTAACGTTGACTCCCCTAGGTTTATAGGATGCTGGTTATGGCAAAGGCGAGCAAGAGAAAGAACCCGCGCAAGATCAAGGCCTCCACACTGGAGGGGCAAGTTGCCACGATGAGTATCGAAAAAGCCAAGAGCCTTGTGGCCAGGCATCCAGATAATCCGGAAGGCTGGAAGCAGCTTGGGGCGCAGTTAGTCAATAATAGTCAGTATCAGGAAGCGCTGGATGCATTGAGCGAGGCCCATCGGCTCGCACCAGAAGATGCCGAGGTCATCGCGGTACAGGCGAGGACATATCACCAGCTGGGGGACGTCGATACTGCTGTACATCTGCTGGGCAGGGCCATCGAGGTAAAGCCGAATTATGCCAAGGCGCATAATTACCTGGGCTACATCTATTATTCCAAGTCCGATTTTGACCAAGGTCTGCGGCATGCCGAGAAGGCGTGCGAGCTGGCACCGCACGATGTCGACATGTACAACACGCTCGGCAACATACTGGCCAAGCGTTTCGAATACTCACGGGCCAGGGAGGTGTTGACCAAGGCCACCAGGTTGGAACCTGGGCGTTATCTCTCCTGGAACAACCTGGGTAATGTGCTGAGCGAGATGGGAGAACTGGATACGGCCTTGAAGAGCTACGAGAAGGCGCACAAGGCTAATCCTGCTGCAACGGGACCCTTTTCCAATCTTATCACGGCCCACCATTACCACCCCGGCAAGGACAAGCTTGAAATCCTGAAACTCTGCAAGAGTTGGGAAAATACATTCGCTTCCCGGTTTAAAGAGCAGGCGGTTGAGACCGAAAAAAAGCCTGAAAAGACATTGCGGATCGGGATGATCTCCGATGGCTTCCGCGGACACCCTGTTGGCCGCATGGTGACGTCCGCCCTGGAGCGGGTGTCTCGCGATCAGATAGAGTTCTACCTCTACACGACCAATAATTCCAACGATGCCATTACCGAGCGGCTGAAGAAAGTCGCGGCCAAGTGGGGGCAGGTACATCCATTGAGAGACGATGAGGTGGCTGAGGCCATTCGAGGCGATGGAGTGGATATCCTGATCGATCTCGCCGGCCATAATTCGGGTAATCGTATCCTGGCAGTCGCCCAGCGGTGTGCGCCCGTTCAAGTGAAGTGGGTCGGTGGGCTGATCAATACGACGGGCGTCAAGTCGATAGATTATCTCATCAGTGATCACATCGAGACGCCTCAGGGCTGCGATGCCGCATACACGGAAAAGCTGATCAGGTTGCCGGATGACTATATCTGCTACGACCCTCCTGGGGGCTATGAGCCGAGCGTAGGACCGCTGCCGGCTCGTCGTAATGGTTATCTGACGCTGGGATGTTTCAATAACGCCACCAAGCTCAACAAGGTGGTGTTGCTGGAGTGGGCAAGGATCATGCGCGATATACCGGCATCGCGTCTTTTACTGAAGGGCATGCAGTATAAAAGCGAAGAGCGCTGCCAGCAGATCATCGATATCATGGCCGCCGAGGGAATTGGCGAAGACCGGCTCGCCCTCGAAGGCCCTTCTCCCCACGCAGAGCTGCTGGATGCCTATAATCGGGTCGATATCGCCCTGGACCCCTGGCCTTACTCCGGCGGACTGACGACCTGTGAGGCCTTCTTGATGGGGGTTCCGGTGGTGACGCTGCCCGGTCCTACCTTCGCCGGTCGCCATAGCGCCACCCACCTGGTGAATGCCGGGATGCCCGAACTGGTCGTCAACAGCTGGGAGGAATACCGGGCCCGCGTACTGGAGCTGGCATCGGACCTGGACAGCCTGGCCACCATTCGCACGCATCTTCGCCAGACCCTGCTGGCGTCGCCAGTCTGTGATGCCGGGCGCTTCGCCAAGCACCTTACCGCAGCCATGCGGGCCATCTGGCAGCGCCACTGTGGAGATAAGACTCCCGCCGCGCTTACCTTCAACAAGTTAGGTGAGGCGCGGTTCGAGGATGAGGATGCCCCTGTCGACATCCAGTACGCGGCTGCGTCCGAGAAAAGCGATGAGTTCCAGTGGCAGTTCGAAGGCAAGCTCATTGCCGTGGACAATGGCGGCCGGCTTCTCGAGAACGACGTCATTCGTCAGCTGTTGCAGAGGGAAGCGCTCGAGTTGATCGCCTTCGATCCCAGCAGTCGGGCGTTGGAAACTTCACTGAAGCAACATCAGGGTGTGCATTACTACCCGAATGCCACGCTGGGGAGTGGCCAGCCCGGCCGGCTCCATGCCTGCCTCGACCCTAGGCTCAGCGCGAGCCTGGCGCCGCTGGAGGATGAATATCAGTCGAAAGAGATCCGCAGGGGGCGTCAGGTACTTACAAGACTTCCACTCAACACCATCGCACTGGATAGCATCGACGGTCTGCCTGCGATCGACTGGCTGGTGCTGGATGAATTGAGTGATGCGACTACTATCCTCGAGCATGGTCCCCAGTCGTTGAAGGACACCTTGCTGGTGCAGGTCAGGGTCGCGTTTCAGCCTACCCACGAGCACCAGCCGAACCTGGCGGAGCTGCAGCACTGGGCCAGCCGCAACGGCTTTCGCTTCTACCGACTGCACGAGCCTCGGCACCACAGCCACCTCCCCGAGGAGATTCCAGAGGCACAACGACAGGCCACCGAGCTGACAAGTGCCGACGCACTTCTTATCCCCAGCCATGCGCGCTTGGCGGATCTGTCGGACAATCAGCGCATCAGACTCGCCTTCTTGTTGCACACCCTGTATGGCATCAAGGATACGGCGCATGCATTACTGGTGGAGGTGAGCGGGCAGAAAGCCGAGGGCTATCTGAAGAAAGAGGTGGTCGTTGGCGCTGTGGGCTCCATCGGTGACGAGACGGCTCCAATGGCGGCGACTCTCAGTAAAGACGCCGAGATCCGCACCTTGGCTGGTGACGGCCGAGGAGTGGAGGAAGCAGGCACTGTATCGCCAGTGGGCAGTGCTGGTCATACGGCAATGGCGCAGCCACTGGAAGGCGCCGATAGTCCTTCGCGGGTCTCGAAGGATCAGTCTCCCCTCGAGGATGGAACGGTCGATCGGCTATGGGAGCTGGAGGATCCAATTTATGTGGTTGATATTGGTGCTAATCCCATCGATGGTACGCCACCATATGCTGGAATGTTAAATAAGGGAGTCATTGAGCTTGTAGGTTTCGAGCCCCAGCGAGATGCCTTGCGGAAGCTTCAGGAAAGGAAAGGTCCGCATGAGACATACTTGCCTCATGCCGTTGGCGACGGGGAGAGGGCCAAGCTTTACTTGTGCCAGGCGCCGGGCATGACTTCAACCCTAAAGCCTAATCATCGCCTGCTTGATCATTTCCAGGGATACCCTATCTGGGGAAAGGTCAGGGAAGAGGAGGATATCGATACGGTCAGGCTTGACGATGTCAATGATATTAAGAAAATAGACTGGCTAAAGATCGATATCCAAGGCGGAGAGCTAAGCGTTTTCGAGAATGCCGAAGAGAAGCTAAAGAATGCCCTGGTCATTCAGACTGAAGTTAATTTCATTCAGCTTTATGAGGGGCAGCCACTGTTTGCCGAGATAGATCAGTGGATGAGATGCCATGGGTTCATGTTGCATACCCTGCTGGAAGAGAGAAAGCGCGTATATGCGCCCATGCGAGTCAATGGTGGTATACATCAAGGGCTTAATCAGCTGACTACGGCAGATGCGGTTTACGTGAGGGATATCAACAAGCTTCAAGGCATTGTTCCTGACGATATCAAGAAAATGGCCTTCATCATGCATGAGGCCTATGGGAGCTATGATCTTAGCCTTCGACTCCTTCGTGGGGTGATACCTGACGAATGGCAAAAGAAATATATTGAAAGAGTTGGGAAAGGTCTGCCTCTAAGCCTTCGCTGCCAAGACGATTCACTGGCGCCTTTGCGTCACTTGTTTGTCGTCGGATGTGGGCATACGGGAACTACTTTGATGGCAACCATCTTGGGTGAGAATAAGGCTATACATACCATAAAGAGAGAGACTTCATGGTTCCTTAAGGATGGCGATATTTCGCAGAGTCTCGTCGTGGAGGAGGGCTATGCACGGGAGGCGGGAAGTGAGTGGCTTTGTGAAAAGACACCGCGACATGTCTATTGCAAGGAAAAGATAAAAGCCAGGTTGCCCGAGGCTAAGTTTGTCGTGATGACGAGGGGTGCAAAAGATGTCGTGGCCTCGATAAAAAATCGCACGGGAGATTTCGATCATTCGTTGAGTCGCTGGATAAAAGATAATAATCAGGCAATAAAGGTTTCCTCTGAGTCTGATGCCATTCTGGTTCGTTATGAAGATCTTGTCGAAAATCCAGATAAGGTAGTGTGTGAAATCTGCGATTTTATCGGTGTCGAATACACCAGTGATATGCTGAATTACCATCGCTCCGAGAGTGCCTGGTTTGGCGTCAACCCAAAGCAGACGGATGGCAAGGGAGAACAAGCCCATCTGGAACGCAGGGCCTGGCAAATGAGCCAGCCGATCCAGGATAGAAGAGGTGTTTGGGTAGAGCACCTTACTGAAGATGAGGCCAGAAGAGTGGATGAGTCTTGTGAGGCGGTAATGCATGGTTTGGGCTATAACGTTTAATCGTTGACACCATGGTATCGCTTCCAGAATGTCGACCTCATAGGCCGGCGATATGCCATTACGGCGGCATCGAGGGGCCGCCAGGCGGTGCGAATGATCTGACCGTGTGGGTTGAGGAAAGAGGCGTGGTGGTGCCAGCTCTGGATGCTCGCTGAAGGCACCCCCGTCATTGGCTTGAGGAGCGCCAAGGCCCATGCCCACCATCGACGTGATCATCGAGCTCTCCCCCGAGGCCTGCCTGGCCCATTATGAGGGCCGGGTGGGCGTGGTGCATACCCGTAGCCTGGACGGGCGCAGCGTGGCCTTCCCGGCCGAGGCGCTGCGCCGGGTGGTGGCTCGGGATGGCGTGCATGGGGTGTTCCGGTTGAGCTTTTCCGCGGCGGGGCGCTTCGAGGCTATCCAGAGACTCTCGGTGTCACCCCGCTCTCACTGACGTTTTTCTGGTCGCCGGCCTATCGGCCTCCCATGGCACTGCCCCAGGTCGCCGCGAAGTCGGCGGGGGGGCAGGGGGCGGCCGAAGTGGAAGCCCTGGGCCTGGTCGCAGCCCAGCCGGGCCAGCTCAAAGGCCTGTTCCTGGGTCTCCACGCCTTCGGCGACGGTCTGCATGCCCAGGCTGCGGGCCATGGCGATGATGGTTTCCACGATGGCGTGGTCGTGTGGGCCGTCGAGCATCTCGCGCACGAAGGACAGGTCGACCTTGAGGGTGTCGGCGGCGAAGCGGCGCAGGTAGGCCAGCGACGAGTAGCCGGTGCCGAAGTCGTCGATCGACAACGTGTAGCCGGCGTCGCGCAGCGAGCGGGTGATCTCGATGGCCTGCTCGGCGTCGCGCATGACGTCGCTTTCCGTCAGCTCCAGGTCGATGGCCGAGGCCGGGGTGTGGCGGGTCAGGCTGGCGATGCGCCGAACCAGGTCGGGATCGGCGAACTGCTGGGCCGAGACGTTGATCGACAGCCGGCCCGGCAGCGCCATGCCGTCGCAGCGCCAGGCGGCCAGCTGGCGGGCGGCCTCCTCGAGCACCCAGTCCCCCAGCAGGCGAATCAGCCCGCGTTCCTCGGCCAGCGGAATGAACTCCCCGGGGCTGACCCAGCCCCATTCCTCGTCGTGCCAGCGGCAGAGCGCTTCGGCCCCCACCAGCCTGCCGCTGGCGAGGTCGAACTTGGGTTGATAGTGCAGCGCGAGACGACCCTCACCGATGGCGTGATGGAGGCGCTCGGTCATCTGCTGCCGGCGCTGAAGCGCCTGGGTCATGGTGGCATCGAAGGGGCAGGTGCCGTCGGTGTGCTGCTTGGCGTGATAGAGGGCGATGCTGGCGAACTTGAACAGTTCCTCCGGCGAGACGGCGTCCCGCGGATACTGGGCGGTGCCGATGCTCACCGTCAGCGAGAAGCGGCGGTGATCGAGGTCGATGGGGTGTCCCACGGCGCGGCGCATGCGCGCCAGGCATTCCTCCACGGTCGTCGCCGTGGCCCGGGGCACGAGCAGGGCGAACTCGTCGTTGGAGAGTCGTGCCAGGCTCTCCTGAGGCGCCAGTACGCGCCGCAGGCGCTCGGCGAGGGTGGCGAGCAGCCGGTCGCCGACCCGGTAGCCGTGGGTGTCGTTGATCTCCTTGAAACGGCGAATGTCGAGCAGCAGCAGGGCCAGCGGCGTCTGCTCGCGTTCGGCGGCCCGTCGCTGGCGGTCCAGGTCCTCCATGAAGCGAATCCGGTTGGGCAGGCCGGTGGTGCCGTCGGTGTAGGCCAGCTGGTGCATGCGCTGATGATCGCTGCGGCGTTCCAGTTCGGCGGCGGCGCCGTTGGACAGGATGCGCAGCACCGAGGTGGCGAAGGCATCGGTCTCCGGCGGCTGGCGATACAGCACCATGAGCAGCCCTATGGGCTTGCCCTGGGCGTCGTCCAGCCGGCGGCCGATCCAGGCGCGGGTATCGGCCGGGAAGCCCGGCAGGCAAGGGTCTCCCGCCTGCCGCTCCATGACTTCCTGCTCGTCGAGCAACGCCGCGCCGGGCGTGCCGGAAAGGGCCAGGCGATAGCGCTCCAGGGGGCGGCCATCGACCAGGGCGCTGACCAGGCTCATGTCGAATTCGGCGGAAGGCCCGGGCGTCGTCTCCGACGCCTCGGCGGCGGGCTCCAGCAGGGCGACGAAGCCGGCATCGGCCTCGAGCAGTCGGGTGAGGGTTCCCACCAGCTGATGGAAATAGTCGTCGCCGGTCCGGCTGCTCACGGCCGCGGCGACCTGGGTGACGGCTTCCTGCACGCGCTGGGCCTCCTGCTGCTCGGTGACGTCGGTGACGAAGCCCTCCAGGCAGTCCACCCGGCCCATTGCATCGAAGATGGCCTGGCCCTGTTCCCACATCCAGCGCAGGTGGCCGTCGGCGGTCCGCAGGCGGTAGACGACGCGAAAGGGCTCGCGACGTGCGACGGCCTCCTGCACCGTGTCGTCGACGCGCTGCCGGTCGTCCGGGTGGATGAGCTCGAGGTAGCTGACCCGGCGATTGCGGGTGAGGGCCTCGGGGGGATGGCCGGTCAATGCGGCGGCCCCCTGGCTGACCAGCAGCATGGTCCAGCTGGCGTCGTTGAGGCAGCGGTAGGCCATGCCGGGCAGGTGGTCGAGCAGGGTGTCCAGCCGGCGTTCGCTGGCTCTCAGGGCATACTCGGCTTCCCGTCGGCCCAGTTCGGCACCGGCCTGGGTCGCGGCGATGCGCAGCAATTCGTGTTCCTGATCGCTGGGTGTCATGGGGCGGTTGGCCAGCACGGCCAGCAGCCCCAGGAGATCGCCGTTCGCGGTGAGCAACGGCAGGCCAAGATAGCTCTCGGCCCCGAGTTCCCGAAGCATGATGTCGCGAGGGAAGTGCGCCTGAACGTCATGGGGATGCAGGCAGGTTTGCCGACCGGCAACCGCCTCGCAGGGGGTGCCGGTCAGTGGATATTGAAGGTTTGCCCGGTGGCGCCCCTGCGACCAGACGGCCAGGGTGTGGGCCTCACCCTCGCAGACCCGGGCGATCAGCACATGATCGGCCCCCAGCAGTTGTGCCAGCCGTTCCACCAGGGTATCGAAGAAGTCGGTGGCTCCGCTGTGGCCGAGCCCTTCGGCGAGTCGTCGGAAGGCTTCTTCGGCGGTGATCCGAGCGGGCATCGATACGGTCTCCCTTGCCGGTTTTGGTGGTGTCTCGGGCCGTCGTGTGTTGCGCCACATAGACAGATTGCTCTCTGTTGTCGTTTCACGGCAAGTCCTGGCATGCCAACGCTGCGAGCGGGAGACACCGGGATCAAGTTGTGCCGATGTCGGCCGATAGAGTGCCGAAACCCTTCATCAATAGCACAACCCGAGAGGCCCAGGGATGGCGCAGGACGGCTATACCAGAGTGGAAAATCCCGTCGAGATAGATCGTCTGCTCGAGGCGCTGAGCGAGCCGGGTGGCGCCTCCCTGCAGCTCGGCGAGGGCGGCGAGCCGCTACCGGTGCTGCTGGCCGAGCAGCGCTCGGGTGAAGGGATGGCGCTGGATATCAGCGCCATCCGCGAGGTGGCCGGCGAGCTCCAGCGCGGCCAGCCCTTCCGGCTGCTCGGCCAGGCCCAGGGCAAGATGGTGCGTACCCCCGAGCTGGCCATGGAGGAGTGCCGGCAGCAGGACGGGCGATTGATCTGCCGCTGCCCCTATCCCTACCACCTGGAGGTGCTGCAACGCCGCGAGACCTTCCGTGCCCGCCTCAGGCTGGGCATGGAGGTCGGCGCCATCCTGCGCGACGGGGAAGGCAAGCGGGTGCAGGGCGATCTCAAGGACCTGTCGCTGGAGGGCTGTCGGCTGGAGCTGCCGCTGGCGGCCTCGAGCCTGCTCGCCGAGTCCCCCCTGCCGCTGGATATCGAGCTGTGCTTTCCCGATGGCACGCGCTGTGCCCTGCGCGGCAAGCTGCGCCATCGCCGCGTGGATACCGAGCGCCAGGCGGTCATGGCGGGGTTTCGCTTCTCGGGCAACGGTCCCGAGCAGGAGCGCAAACTGTGGTATCTGGTGCGCGAGATCGAGCAGGAATCGGCCCGTCACGTCGAGGGCGGCGAGGCCTCGCGGCTGCCCTCGCTACTGTTCCAGGGCGCGGCCGCGAACGGCCCGGAGGTCGGGCGGCGCAGCATGAAGGCCTATGCCACGCCGATGGCCAGACGGCTCGCGCGCATCGCCGGCTACCTGGATGCCCAGATGCTGGAGCTGCGGGACGGCAACGAGGTGGATGGCGTGCAGCTCTCGAGGCACGCCGATCGCCTGCTGCGGCTCCACGAGGAGGATCGCGAGGCGCTGCTGTTCGCCAGCCACTGCCTGCACGACGAGTCCTGGCTGGTAGGGCATGGCCTCGGGGTGGCCGTGCACCTGCTCGACCTGGTGGGGGTGAACGCCGTGCCCCAGGAGCTGCGCAAGGCGCTGGTGGCCAGCGCCATGCTGCACGACCTGGGCAAGTCGATGCTGGCGGACGAGGCTTGGCAGCGGGTGGACCCGGTGGCCGCGCCTCCGGCCGAGCTGGCCGAACACATCGCCCGGCTCGAGAAGCGAATGGGCCGCTGCCAGTGGCTCTCCTCTGCGGTCTTCGGTTCGGTGGTGCGGCGCATCAACGAGCGGCTGGACGGCAGCGGCTATCCGGCTGGGCTCGGTGGCGAGGCGCTCGGCGAGCTGGAGCGCGCGGCGGCGGTGGTCGATGTGGTGGATACCCTGCGCCGGCCGCTCGGGGGGCGGGCCGCCTGGCCCGTGGGGGCCATCTATCGTCACCTGATCGATGCCGACCAGGCCTTCGACCCGCGCTGGGTCAAGCGCTACATCCGGCGCTTCGGCCTCTTTCCCGTGGGCTCGCTGGTGCGCTTCGCCGGCGGCAAGCTGGCCTGGGTCCAGGGCGTGGACGAGCAGGGCCGGCCCTCGCGGGTGCAGCTCACCGAGGCGATCGCACCGCCCGGCGAGGCGCTGGGTGAGGTGCTGCTCGGCGAGGTCGTCCAGCGCCTCGGCGACCCCCGCGAAGAGGTGCTGGTCGACCCTAAAGTTGGCGCGGCAATCGCCGATACCCCGAAATAGCCCGTCCGACAGGGCCTGTTCGGCACCACTCGTATCGCCGCGCCTTGTCAGACTCACTGCCTACAGGAAGGAAGCGTCATGGCCTCGATTTCATCACTGGGTATCGGTTCGGGATTGGACCTCAACGGCTTGCTCGATCAGCTGGAGAGCGCCGAGCGGAAGCAATTGCAGCCGCTGCAGACGCAGCAGGCCAGCTACCAGGCCAAGATCTCCGCCTACGGCAAGCTGGAGAGCGCCCTGTCCTCCTTCCAGGAGGCGGCGGCCAAGCTCAACGACGAGGCGCTCTACCAGAGCCTGTCGTCCAGCGTGACCGGCGACAGCGTCGCCGCGACCGCGACGGACGACGCCCAGCCGGGCACCTATGACGTCAATGTCACCAACCTGGCGCGGGCCCAGAGCATCGCCAGCGAAGGCTTCGCCGAGCGGGATGCCCCGCTCGGCAGCGGCACCATGACCATCGAGGTCGGCACCGGCGACGATGCCCAGACGCTGAACCTCGCTATCGCCCAGGCCGACAGCTCCCTCGAGGGCATCCGTGATGCCATCAACGCCGAGGATGCCGGGGTGACCGCCAGCATCGTCAACGATGGTGGTGCCAGCCCCTATCGGCTGGTGCTGTCCAGCGCCGAGACTGGCACCGAGGCCGCCATCCAGTCGGTCAGTTACACCAGCGACGCCGGCGACACCGCCCTGGAGAACCAGCTCTCCTATGGCGGCAGCGGCACGATCACCCAGACCGTTGCTCCCGAGAACGCCGAGCTGACGGTCAACGGTATCGATATCACCAGCCAGTCGAACACCGTGGAGGGGGCCATCCAGGGCGTGACCCTGGATATCGCCGAGGAAGGCGAGTCCAACGTCGAGGTAGAGCTCAACAATCGGGCGCTGCGCGAGGCGGTGACCGGCTTCGTCGATGCCTACAACGACTTCAAGTCGACCGCCGGCAAGCTGACCAGCTTCGATGCCGAGAGCGGCGCGGCCGGCGAGTTGCTGGGCGACAGCACCATGCGCAGCGTCGAATCGCGGCTACGGGGTGCCCTGAACGGTGGCTCGTCGAGCGGCGAGTTCGGGTTGCTCAGCGACATCGGCATCAGCCTGGAGCTGGACGGTACATTGACGCTCGATGACGACAAGCTCGACGAGGTGGTGCTGAACGATCGCCAGGCGTTGACCGACTTCTTCTCCGGCACCGAGGAGGCCGATGGCCTGGCGGACATCCTGGACACCACCCTGGGCAACCTGCTCGCGGAGGGCGGTGCCCTGGAGAACGCCACCTCGGGGCTGGAGTCGCGTATCGAGGGACTGGACGAGCGCTACGCCAGCATGGAAGCCTCCATCGACAACACCATTGCGCGCTATCGCAGCCAGTTCAGCCAACTGGACGGCATGATCGCCAACATGAACCAGACCAGCACCTATCTGAGTCAGCAATTCAGTGCACTCAGCTCGCAGCTGGGACAGTAATCCCGGCGACCAGGCCGTCGTACGCCGGCCTGGCCCGGGAATGAGAGGGGGACGAGGATGAACGCCATGCGAGGAGCCGCCGCCTACGGGCGTGGTGCGAACGCCTATGCCAAGGTCGGGGTCGAGAGCGGCGTGATGGCCGCCAGCCCTCATCAGCTGATCGTGATGCTGTTCGACGGCGCCCAGGCGTCGATCCGGGCGGCGCGCATTCACCTGGAGGCCGGCAACACCGCCGAGAAGGGCAAGGCGATCTCCAAGGCCCTGGATATCGTCAACAACGGCCTGGCCGCGGCGTTGGATGCCGAGCGCGGCGGCGACGTGGCCGGGAACCTGGCTTCGCTCTACGACTACATCGCTCGGCTGCTGCTGTCGGCCAACCTGAGCAACGAGGTGGGCAAGCTCGACGAGGCCGAGCGGCTGCTGGACGATATCGCCTCGGCCTGGCGGGAGATCGAGCCCCAGGCCCAGGCCGCGGGAGGCTGACATGACCGAGA
This sequence comes from Halomonas sp. ABH4_019, assembly GCF_056159885.1. Classification (NCBI taxonomy): domain Bacteria; kingdom Pseudomonadati; phylum Pseudomonadota; class Gammaproteobacteria; order Oceanospirillales; family Halomonadaceae; genus Halomonas; species Halomonas sp. ABH4_019. The sequence goes on along the minus strand of NZ_JBSWWC010000002.1, from coordinate 820,008 downwards.
CCAGCGAGGCGGTGATCGCCGGCTACCAGGGCCTGCTGGAGCGCAGCGAGCGCATGCTGGCCATGGCCCGCGAGGCCGACTGGCCGGCCCTGGTCGACCAGGAGGCGGACTACGTCCAGCAAGTGGAGCGCATCGCCGAGCTGGATGCCCGGCATGCCCTGGAGCACGAGGCCCAGGTGCGCAAGGCCGAGCTGCTCGAGCGAATCCTCGAGAACGATCTGGAGGTACGCCGCCACCTCGTCCAGCGCCGCGACGAGCTGGGCGAGCTGATCGGCTCGTCTCGCCGGCAGCGTGACCTGCAGCGTGCCTACACGAACGGCGGGGCCCAGGTGCTCTCCGCGGCGTCCCGCTTCGGCCAGGGTCCGGTGTGAGCGGCATCACGCCCCTGATCGACACCCTCCTGCACCAGGTGCTGGGCAAGCGCGTCGACGTGCCCGCGCCCAAGCCGCTCAACCAGCCGATCAAGCCCACCGCGCCGGCCGAGGCGCCAAAGGCCGTGCACAGCGATTCGCGTCTCGATGCGCGTGCGCCGTCCCCGACCGCCGGCGAGGTGGCGAAGGGGGCGTCGCGCGGTGCGTCCGCCACCCCCGCGCCGCCCCAGGGCGCCCCGCTCTCGGCCGCGACCCACTTCAGTGCCACGGCGCGCACCATCGCCGACCTGCTGGTGCGCTTTCCCGCGCCGCCGTCGGCGATCTCTCCCGCTGCGCCCCTGGTGGCCGCCGGCGAACAGGCGGCGACGCCGGACCAGCTCGCCCAGCGGCTTGCCGGCAGCATCCGTGACAGCGGCCTGTTCTATGAGTCCCACCTGGCGCGCTGGTATCAGGGCGGGCTCTCTCGCCAGCAGCTCAACCGCGAGCCGCAGATGCTTCAGATGTTGCAGCAGCTGCGCTTCACGCCGTCGCCTGCCACGGCAGCGACGCCCGCCGCGGTGGCCGGCCAGCCCGGTGCCAATGTGCCCGCCGATGCCGCGGCGGCGAAGGTTGGCCTCGAGGCCCTGGCGGCCCGCGTGCAGGCGCTGCGGCCGCCGGTGCCGTTCCTGGCCGTCGGCGCCATGGCGCGGGGAGCGAGTGCCGCGCCGCCCCCCCTGGCGGGAGGCGGGGCGAGCACGCTGATGCCGCCGGCCGGTCCGGTGACGCCGGGCACGATGCCGGCCTCGGCCGTCGGCGAGGCGACCACGGCCGCCGCACAGGGGCGTGCGTCGGGCGACGCCGGGCGCGTGCCGATGCCCCCCCTGGCGGGGGGCGGCGAGGCGGTCAGGGCCGAGGCGCCACGCGACCCCCTCGCCGACGGGTTGCAGCATCTGGTTCGCCACCAGCTGGAGATGCTGGCCACGCCCAGCCTGCGCTGGGAAGGCGATGTCTGGTCGGGCCTGTTCATGGCGCTGGTGGTCCAGCTGCCCCAGGGGCGTCGCGACGGGCAGCCGGGCGGTGAAGAGGCCGACGGCGAACGGCGAAACGACGCCCACGGCTGGCGCTCCGAGCTCGAGCTCGAGGTGGCGGATCTGGGGTCGCTGACGGTCTCGCTGTGGATGCGCGAGGCGCGCCTGGACATCGACCTGCGGGTCCGCGAGGAGGCCGCACAGGCCCGGCTCGAGCCGGGCCTGGAGGCGCTGCGTCACCGCCTGGCGGGCCATGGCTTCGATGATGTCAGGCTGCGTCTCGACGTGGCCGCGGAGGGCGAGAGATGAGCGATGCGGATGGTGCGTCTCGCCGCCAGGCGGTGGCCTTGGCCTACCAGGAAGCCAAGGGGGCACCCCGGGTGGTGGCGCAGGGCTATGGCGAGCTGGCCGAGCGTATCGTCGAGGAGGCGCGGCGCCAGGGTGTCTTCGTGCACGACGCCCCGGAGCTGGTGGGATTGCTGATGCAGCTCGATCTTGACGAGGAGATCCCGCCCCGGCTCTACCAGGTGATCGCCGAGCTGCTGGTCTGGGTCAGGGAGATGGCCCCGCCGCGCCGGGACGAGTGACGCGGCGATCGACGCACGACTGGATTGTTATTTTTGGTAAAAAAATGTTTCCAAAAAGTTCTTCAGTAGTGGAAAACATCATTCCAACGGAATGTTTTAGTAGCACTTTTTCATGAAATTGATCTAAGTCAATGTCATTGCGTTGGTAGGCGTTGGAGACTACATGTTGCATAGTCACTGACCACATAGACAATGTTATAAAAATGACAACAAGCATCGGTATGTTGTGCATTTCGTGGCATGGGGGTTCGCCCCCTAACGAGCACGGCGGCAGACCGTGACGCTGGAATATGCCAATAAAAGCAGGGAATTATGAAAACCAATCCGCACGTCGACGAGATTCGTGAAATGAATCTCGCCTATCTGTTACTCGCCCAGCGGTTGCTGAATGACGACCGGGTCGAGGCCATGTTCCGCCTCAAGATCGATGAGGAAATGGCCGATCTCCTGACCTCGTTGAACGCCCAGCAGCTGGCGCGCCTGGCCAACACCAACCAGCTGCTGTGCCACCTGGGCTGCGAGGGGGCCGACCAGCTGCGTCAGGTGGTCGACAACCCCCGCGATCAGGGGCTCGCCCATTTCCACTCGTCGTTGCTGATGGCCTCGCGTTCCATGCTGTCGCAGGGAGGCGGTCATGTCGGCTAAGAGCCTGTTGGATGAGTTGCAGCAGGTCCAGCTCGCCATCGACCTGATCGAGCTGGGGGCGCGCCTCCAGGTGCTGGAAACCGAGACCGACCTCAGCCGTGCCCGGCTGATCCGGTTGTTCAAGGAGGTTCGCGGCATGTCGCCCCCCAAGGGCATGCTGCCGTTCTCCACGGACTGGTTCATCACCTGGATGCCCAATATCCATTCCTCGCTGTTCTACAACGTCTTCCGGCGGCTGCTGGAGGATCACGGCTGCGGCCGCATGGAGGCGTTCATCAAGGCCTATCGCCTCTACCTGGAGCAGGTGGAGATCGACGGCGCCGAGGCGGTATTGGGGCTGACCCGGGCCTGGACCCTGGTACGCTTCTTCGAGAGCGACCAGCTTCAGCTCTCCGAGTGCGGTCGCTGCCACGGGCACTTCGTGGCCCACGCCCACAGCCCGACCCACGACTACGTCTGCGGGATCTGCCAGCCGCCCTCCCGGGCCGGCAAGACCCGCAAGCGGCGGGATGCAGAGGCAGCGGTCGCCCGGCCGGTGTCGCTCGAGGCGCTGCGACACGCCTGATCGTCGCCCGCCCCGGAAACGCTCCGGGGCGGCGGTCAGGCGGCATGGGCACGAACGAGGCCGCCTCCGGATCTCCCGTCCGGAGGCGGCCTCGTCGTGTCGGTGAAGCGGACTTAGGGTTTCCCGCCCCGCGGCAACTTTCTCGCCCGCCGCCCTCAAGTCCTGCCCGGTATTGGCCGATAGCTCATGTCAGAAACGTCATTCACGTGTCGGCGAAGGATATCGGTCGTGCTGATTCCCATTGGTTATCTGGTCGTTCTGTTCTCGGTGTTCGGTGGCTTCGTGCTGGCCGGGGGCAGCCTCGGGCCGCTCTTCCAGCCCACCGAGCTGTTGATGATCGGCGGCGCCGGCATCGGTGCCTTCGTCGCCTCCAACAACGGCAAGGCCCTCAAGGCCACCTTCCGCATCCTGCCGCGGCTGCGCCGCTCCAAGAAATACGACAAGGCGTTGTACATGGAGCTGATGGCGCTGCAGTACAAGATCCTGACCAAGATTCGCCGCGACGGCATGCTCGGCATCGAGCGCGACATCGACAATCCCCAGGACAGCGCGCTGTTCAACGAGCATCCCAAGGTGCTGTCGGATCCGCTGATCATGGCCTTCCTCACCGACTACCTGCGGCTGATGGTCAGCGGCAGTATGGATCCCATGGAGCTCGACGAGCTCATGCTCCACGAGATCGAGGCCTTCGAGCAGGAGGCGCACATCCCGGCCGACGCCATCCACAAGGTCGGCGACGCCATGCCCGCCTTCGGCATCGTCGCCGCGGTCATGGGGGTGGTGAAGGCGCTGAGCGCCTCCGCCGCCGACCCGGAACAGATGGGTGTGATGATCGCCCATGCGCTGGTCGGCACCTTCCTCGGCATCCTGCTCGGCTATGGCTTCATCATGCCGCTGTCCAGCCGCATCGAGCGCCAGACCAAGGAGGTCGAGAAGGTACTGCAGTGCATGCGGGTGACCCTGCTGGCCAGTCTGCACGGCTATGCCCCGCAGCTGGCCGTGGAGTTCGGCCGCAAGGCGCTGCATAGCCAGGAGCGCCCCGGCTTCAGCGAACTCGAGGAATATGTGCGTGAATCCAGGGCGGGTGTGGGGAGCGCATGAGTCAGGGGGACAACCGCCGGCCGATCATCATTCGGCGCAAGAAGGTCGTCAGCGGGCACCATGGCGGCAGCTGGAAGATCGCCCTGGCAGACTTCATGACGGCCCTGATGGCGCTGTTCCTGGTGATGTGGATCCTCTCGACCTCGAGCCCCGAGCAGCGCGAGGGGGTGGCCGACTACTTCAGCACGCCGCTGGTCGCGGCGATCACCAGCGGCGATCGCTCGGCCGTGAGCCAGAACGTGATTCCCGGCGGTGGCCCCGATCCGACCTTCCAGGAGGGCGAGCGGGCGCGCATCGACCTGCGCCAGCAGACGCGGCCCAGCGAGCGCCAGCGGCGCGCCTTCCGTGATCTCCAGGAACGCATCGAGGCGGCCATCGAGGCCGACCCCGACCTCAAGCAGCTGCGCGACCAGCTGCGCTTCGACATGACGCCTGAGGGGCTGCGCATCCAGCTGCTGGACACCGAGCAGCGGCCGATGTTCGAGCTCGGCAGCGCCCGGGTGGCCTCCTACATGCGTGACCTACTGCGGCTGATCGCGCCGCTGCTCAACGAGCTGGACAACGACCTGAGCATCAGCGGCCACACCGACAGCCTGGCCTATCTCAACGGCGTGCGCGGCTACGGCAACTGGGAGTTGTCCTCGGCGCGAGCCAACGCCTCGCGTCGCGAGCTGGTGACCGGCGGGCTGGAGGCCAGCAAGCTGCTGCGCGTGGCGGGCTTCGCCGACCAGGTGTCGATGCCCGACACCGAGCCCAGCGACCCGATGAACCGTCGCATCGAGCTGCTGGTGCTGTTCGAGGCGGTGGCCGAGCGCATCCGCTCGCCGCGGGCGATCGACGGCCTCGGAACGCCCTCGACGCTGGGCGGCGGGAATCGCCGGCCATCCACCGACTCGCCGCTGGAACGCTTCAACCGACAACTCAACGAGGCCCTGGGCCCGGCATCATCGCCCTGAAGGGCACCACACATCTGGGTGGGGAACTGCATGGATATCACCGATTTCTATGACACCTTCTTCGAGGAGGCAGAGGAGCTGCTGGCCGACATGGAGCGCCATCTCCTCGAGCTCGACGTCGACGATCCCGACGCCGAGCAGCTCAACGCCATCTTCCGGGCGGCGCACTCGATCAAGGGTGGCGCCGGTACCTTCGGCTTCGACGTCCTGCAGAAGACCACGCACCTGTTCGAGAACCTGCTCGACCACACCCGCCAGGGCGAGCTGACCCTGCGCCGGGACATCGTCGACACCTTCCTGGAAACCAAGGACATGCTGCACGACCAGCTGGACGCCTATCGCAACGACGAAGAACCCGACCAGGACGCCTTCGCCCGGATCTGCGAGACCCTGCAGCGCCTGGCGCTGGAGGAGATCGGCCAGTCCCTGGACGGCACCGAGGCGGCCGCGCCTCCCTCGTTGGCGGCGTCCGACCCCGAGCCGGCCGTCCAGGCCGCGCCGGCAGCCGACGACGAGGCAGCGCCCGAGGGGCAGGCCCGGCTGGCGGTGTCGCTGCTCAACGTCGGCGACAAGGATCGCGGCCTGCTGGTCGAGGAGCTCGAGCAGCTCGGCGAGATCGAGGCCAAGGGCGGCGACGCGAGCTGCTACCGGGTAACCCTGAGCACCGCGGTGGGCGTCGAGGACATCGAGGCGGTGATGTGCTTCATCGTCGAGCCCGACCAGCTTCGGATCGAACCCGCGAGCGAGGCCGGGAGCGCCGCTCGGGGGGGCGACGCCTCGCCCGTCGGCGAGCCCCGGCTGACGGTGTCGTTGCTCAACGTCGGCGAAAAGGATCGCGGCCTGCTGGTGGAGGAGCTCGAGCAGCTCGGCGAGATCGAGGCCAAGGGCGGCGACGCGAACTGCTACAGAGTGACCCTGGCCACCACGGTGAGCGCCGAGGACATCGAGGCGGTGATGGGCTTTATCGTCGAGCCCGAGCAGCTGCGTATTGAACGGTCCGACGCATCGGCGGCCGGCGCTCCGGGGTCCGACGCATCGTCGGCCGGCGCCCCGGAAGGCGTCGAGCCGGCCCGGGATGCCGCGCCCGAGCAAGGCGCCGAGCCCGCCGCCGCACCGCCTCCGGCCGCCAAGGCGGCCACCGACAAGCCCCCACGCGACAAGCCCAAGGCCAGGAAGGCCAAGGCCGGCGGCGGCGAGTCCAGCTCCATCCGCGTCTCGGTGGAGAAGGTCGACCAGATCATCAACCTGGTCGGCGAGCTGATCATCACCCAGTCGATGCTCGACCAGACCGTCAGCGAGCTCGACAACGTCAACCACAGCGGCCTGCACAACGGCATGAGCCTGCTGCAGCGCAACGCCCGCGACCTCCAGGAAGCGGTGATGTCGGTGCGCATGATTCCCATGGACTTCGTGTTCAGCCGCTTCCCGCGCGTGGTGCGCGAGACCGCCGGCAAGCTGGGCAAGGAGATCGAGCTGGTCACCGAGGGCGCGGCCACCGAGCTCGACAAGAGCCTCACCGAACGCATCATCGACCCGCTCACCCACCTGGTGCGCAACAGCCTGGACCATGGCATCGAGGCGCCCGACGCCCGCGAGGCCGCCGGCAAGCCGCGCACCGGCAAGCTGACGCTGTCGGCCAAGCACCAGGGCGGCAACATCCTGATCGAGGTGATCGACGACGGCGGCGGCCTGAACCGCGAGAAGATCCTGGCCAAGGCCCGGGAGAGCGAGCTCAACGTCTCCGACGGCATGAGCGACGACGAGGTCTGGCAGCTGATCTTCGCGCCGGGCTTCTCCACCGCCCAGGAGGTCAGCGACGTCTCCGGCCGCGGCGTGGGCATGGACGTGGTCAAGCGCAACATCCAGGCCATGGGCGGCAACGTCCAGATCATGTCTCGGCCCGGCGAGGGCACCACCATCCGCATCGTGCTGCCGCTGACCCTGGCGATCCTCGACGGCATGTCGATCAAGGTCGGCGACGAGGTGTTCATCCTGCCGCTTTCCGCGGTGCTCGAATCGCTGCAGCCCAGTGCCGATGACCTCTACGCCATGGCCGGCGACGACGTGGTGCTCAAGGTCCGCGACGAGTACCTGCCGGTGGTGCCCGTCCACGAGGCGCTGGACGTGGCCGACGCCAAGACCGAGCTCGACGACATGATCGCGGTGATCGTCCAGGGCGAGGGCCGCCGCTATGCCCTGCTGGTCGACGAGCTGGTCGGCCAGCAGCAGGTGGTGGTGAAGAACCTCGAGACCAACTATCGCAAGGTGCCCGGCGTCTCGGCGGCGACCATCCTCGGCGACGGCAGCGTGGCGCTGATCCTCGACATCACCGACCTGCACCGCCTCAACCGAGCCAAGAAGGAGGCGCGGCGCGGACAGCGCGTCGACGCCGCCCCCACGACCCTTACCCGCAAGGAGGTAGAGCCGTCATGACCACCCAGACCACCGACGCCGCCCTGGCCGCCACCGAGGAACACAACCGCGAGTTCCTGGTGTTCTCGCTGGGCGACGAGGAATACGCCATCGACATCCTCAAGGTGCAGGAGATCCGCGGCTACGAGAACGTCACCCGCATCGCCAACGCGCCGGACTTCATCAAGGGCGTGACCAACCTGCGCGGGGTGATCGTGCCGATCGTCGACCTGCGCATCAAGTTCCGTCTGGAGAGCGTCGAATACGGCGGCCAGACCGTGGTCATCGTGCTCAACGTCGGCGAGCGCATCGTCGGCATCGTGGTCGACGGCGTCTCCGATGTCATGACCCTGACGCCCGAGCAGATCAAGCCGGCCCCGGAGTTCGGGGTGACCCTGTCCTCCGACTATCTGAGCGGCCTGGGCAGCCTCGAGGACCGCATGCTGGTGCTGGTCGACATCGACAAGCTGCTGACCAGCCAGGAGATGGCGCTGGTCGACAGCGTGAGCGAATAAGCCAGCACCTCGATACGAACGTGCCGGGTCAGGCGCCCGTAGAGATGAGCGCCGGGGACAAGTCGGCGCGAGGGTTTTTCGACCAGGGACGGCGAAAGTAGCGCCCATGGACGGGTTTATAGCGCCTCGCGAAGGCTTGTCGCCGGGAAAGCTCACAACGCTCTCCGGCCATGGCTCTACCAACAACAACACACCCAACAAAACAACAACACACCCGACAAGAGGTGACGCGTGCGCCAGCTGACAATGACACAGAAACTGTGGGGATCCCTGGGCATCATCTGGCTGGCCATGGGCCTGATGGTGGCCTGGGGCGCCTGGGAGAATCGCCAGACCATGCTGGAGGAGCGCCACGGCGCCCTTCGCGACTACGTCCACCTCGCCGTCGGCGCGATCGAGGCGCAGGCCGAGCGGGCCGACACCGGGGAGATCAACGTCGCGCAGGCCAAGCGGCGTGCCGCGGAAATCGTCAAGGCCATGCAGTACGACGACGGCCGCGGTTATCTCTACGTCTTCGACGACGACTTCGCGCTGCTCAGCCATCCGCGCCTGGCGGTGGGCACCGACGTCGGCGACTTCCAGAACGTCGAGGATCGCTACCTGTTCCGGGAGTTCGCCGAGGACGTGGTCGCCGATGACGGCTACGTCGACTACCTGTGGCCCCACGAGGCGGGCAGCGAACCGATTCCCAAGTCGTCCTACCACGAGCGCTTCGCGCCCTGGGGCTGGACGATCGGCACCGGCGTCTACATCGACGACATCGACGCCGCCTTCCTGGCCTCGCTGTTCCGCTCGCTGCTGGCGCTGCTGGTGGTCGGCGTGCCGGTGAGCCTGGGGATGGCGCTGGTGATCCGCGGCGTGACCCGCTCGCTGGGCGGCGACCCGCGCTATGCCGCGTCCTCGGTACGGGCCATCGCCGACGGCGACCTGACCCGCGAGGTGCGCCTGCGCGACGGCGACGGCGACAGCCTGCTGTTCGACGTTGAGCGCATGCGCCGGGCCCTGGTCACCACCATCGGCGATATCCACCGCGACAGCGATGCCGTCAACCACGAGGTCGAGGCCCTGGGCGAGGGCAACGACGAGCTGTCCACGCGCACCGAACAGCAGGCCTCGGCGCTGGCCGAGACCGCCTCCAGCATGGAGCAGCTGACCACCACGGTGGGCCACAACGCCGACCACGCCGACCAGGCCCGCGAGGTCGCCGCGGACACCGCCGGCAGCGCCGAGCGCGGTCGCCAGGCCATGGCGGAAGTGGTGAGCGCCATCGACGCCATCAACGACAGCGCCACCCGCATGACCTCGATCGTCGACACCATCGACTCGATCGCCTTCCAGACCAACATCCTGGCGCTCAACGCCTCGGTGGAGGCGGCCCGGGCCGGCGAGCACGGCCGCGGCTTCGCGGTGGTGGCCGAGGAAGTGCGCCAGCTGGCCAGCCGCTCGGCGGACGCGACCCGGGAGATCAAGGCGCTGATCGAGCGCTCCGACGACCAGGTCGTGGAGGGCAGCCGGCGGGTCAAGGACACCGACGGCCTGATCGCCGGCATGGCCGGCGACATCCAGCGGCTCAGCGGGCTGGTGGAGGAGATCTCCACGGCGACCCGGGAGCAGCGCCAGGGCATCGAGCAGGTCGGCGTGGCCGTCACCCAGATGGACCGCATGACCCAGCAGAACGCCGGGCTGGTGGAAGGCAACGGCGCCGCCGCACGCCGGCTGGTGGCGCGGGCCCAGCACCTGCGCGAGCGGGTCGCCCACTTCCGGCTCGAGACGGGCGGCGAGGCCCCGGCGGCGCTGCCCGCGGCGTCGCCGGCCCACGCGCCGGAGCCGGCCGAGGCCTGACCCAGAGATTCGTCTATCGGGGCGGCGAGCGATCGCCCCACTGCAAGGGAGAGAGTCGTGAAGCTTCTCGACAACATGACCGTTCGGGTCAGCTGGAGCCTGGTGCTGGCGGTGTTCGCCGCCCTCGTGCTGGTGCTGAGCGGACTGGGGCTCTACACGGTGCGTTACAGCGAGGACTCGCTGCGCACCCTCAACCAGGTCAACGTGGATCAGCAGTCCACCCTCAACCGCACCAACTCGCAGATGCTGTTCGCGCAGATGGAGTTGCGCAACCTGCACGCCCGGCTCGCCGAGGCGGTGTGGCCGGACGACCGGGAGGCCGTGCAGGTCGAGGCCGAGGCGCTGACCGAGACCTTCGACGAGATCGAGGCGACCTTCCAGGAGTTCCTGGCGCTGCCGGTGCAGGACGGCCAGGCGGCGCTGATCGCCCCGGTCGAGGAGAGCTTCGCGGCGCTGATGAACGACGGCCTGCGCCCCCAGCAGCAGGCCCTGGAGGAGGGCAGCGCCCAGGCCTTCAGCGACCTGCATGGCGAGGTCGAGACGCTCACCCAGGGCTTCTACGACAACGCCGTCGCCTTCTTCAGCCATGCCGAGAGCAACGGGGCCTCGCTCTACGGCAACTTCTTCGACATGGTCGGCCTGCTCAAGGGGCTGATGATCGCCGCCCTGGTGATCGCCGCCCTGACCATCGCCGTGGTGCTGTGGGGCGTGACGGTCAACGTCATCCGCCCGCTCGGCCGGCTGGTCGGCTACTTCGAGCGCATGGAACAGGGCGACCTGTCCCAGGAGATCCCGCGCCTCGGCAACAACGAGATCGGCCGCCTCTACGGCTCGCTGGACAAGATGCAGCACGGCCTGGCCGAGACGGTGGGCAGCGTGCGCGCCAGCGGCGACTCGATCTTCCAGGGTTCCCAGAGCATCGCCAGCGGCAACAACGACCTGTCCTCGCGCACCGAGGAGCAGGCCGCCTCGCTGCAGGAGACCGCCTCGAGCATGGAAGAGCTGTCCTCCACCGTGGGCCAGAACGCCGAGAACGCCCAGCAGGCCAGCCAGCTGGCCGCCGAGGCCACCCGCACCGCCGAGCAGGGCGGCGAGGTGGTCGGCGAGGTGGTCACCACCATGCACGAGATCCATCGCGGCTCCCAGCGGGTGGCCGAGATCATCGGCACCATCGACGCCATCGCCTTCCAGACCAACATCCTGGCGCTCAACGCCTCGGTGGAGGCGGCCCGGGCCGGCGAGCACGGTCGCGGCTTCGCGGTGGTGGCCCAGGAGGTGCGCAGCCTGGCCAGCCGCTCGGCGGACGCGGCCAGCGAGATCCGCGGGCTGATCGAGGACTCGGTGAGCCAGGTCGAGGCCGGCTCCGCACGGGTCGACCGGGCCGGCCAGACCATGTCCGAGATCGTCGCCGCGGTACAGCGGGTCAGCGACATCATGGACGAGATCGCCGCCGCCTCCACCGAGCAGAGCAACGGCATCAGTCAGGTCAACGACGCCGTCACCCAGATGGACCAGGTGACCCAGCAGAACGCCACCCTGGTTCAGCAGGCGGCCAGCGCGGCCACCCAGCTCGAGGCCGAGGCCGGCCGGCTGCGCGAGGTCACCGGCCGCTTCCGGCTCAAGGAAGGCGTCGAGGCGCCGCGCCTCGCCGGCCGGGCGGAGGCCGAACGGGAAAGCGAGCTGGCGCGCTGGATGCCGTCACTGGTGTCGGATCAACGAGCGTCGGGCGAGCGCCCCGAGGCGGCCCCGACCCGCACGCGCCACCACGGCCAGGACGAGGAGTGGGAGTCGTTCTGATCGCCGTCCCGGCGTCGCCCGGGGCGGCGCCGCCTTTCCAGAACACCAACGAGTGGCCCGCGATGGCCGCCGCATCAGGGAATTGACGACATGCGAAACAACCAGCCGGTCACCCAGCGCGAGTATCCCCTCAAGGACGACCATTTCCTGATCTCGCGTACCGACCTCAAGGGGCGAATCACCTACGCCAACCCGGCCTTCGTCGAGGTCAGCGGCTTCGAGCGCGACGAGCTGGTCGGGGCGCCCCACAACCTGGTGCGCCACCCGGACATGCCGCCGGCGGCCTTCCAGGACCTGTGGGACACCCTGGCGGCGGGCGAGACCTGGCAGGGCCTGGTCAAGAACCGCCGCAAGGACGGCGATCACTACTGGGTCGATGCCAGCGTCTCGCCGATCATCGAGGAGGGTGAGGTCGTTGGCCATGCCTCCATGCGCACCAAGCCCGAGCGTGCCGAGGTCGAGCTCGCCGAGGCGGTCTATGCGCGCATGCGCGACGGCCACAAGACCGGCTATACCCTCAACCGCGGCCGTCTCGAGCGGCGTGGCCTGGTCGGTCGCCTGGGGCGCCTGAACCTGCGCAGCATGCGCGCCAAGGTGGTGGCCATGGTGCTGGTGGCCGGGGTGCTGCTGGCGGTGGCCGGCGGCCTGGGGCTGTTCGGCATCGATACCGCCGGCCAGCGCCTGGCGGCCCTGGACCGCGACGGCCTGCAGGACGTCGCGCGGCTGCAGCAGATCGACCAGGTGGTGACCAAGAGCCATCAGGCGCTGACCAGCCGCGAGCCCTTCGAGCTGATCAATCAGCGCGACGAGGTGGTGGCCAGCCTCGAGCAGGCCGATGCGCGGCTCGAGACGCTGTGGTCGGCCTATCGGGATCGCGAGCTCAACCAGGGCGAGGCCGCCGACGCCTTCGCCGAGCGTCTCGGCGAGTACCGCGAGGCGGGGCTGGATCACGCCCTGACCCTGCTGGGCGCCGAGGACAACTTCAAGGTGTTCTCGGAACTTCCGCCCCACGCCGAGCAGATGCGTGACTGGGGCAATGCCCTGTCGGACCGGGTCAACACCCTGATCACCGCCAAGCAGGAGGCCGCCAGCGCGCTGGCCGACCAGGCCCGCGTCGCGGAGCAGCGCATGATGCTGGTGCTGGCCGTCATGCTGGGGCTGGGGCTGTTGGTGCTGGCGGTGCTGGGCCTGGTGCAGCTGCGGGCCCTGGTGCGGCCGCTGCGCGAGGCCGAGCGCTTCACCCTGCAGATCGCCTCGGGCAACCTCGCCGCCACCGCCCCGACCCGCCGTCGCGACGAGGTCGGGCGCATGCTCGGCGCCCTGGAGCTGATGCGCAAGAGCCTCGGCAGCATCGTCGGCAACGTCAACGACGGCGTCGAGCGGGTGGCACCGGCGGCCCGCGACATCGCCGACGGCAACGAGGAGCTGGCCTCGCGCACCGAGCAGCAGGCCGCCTCGCTGCAGCAGACCGCCTCCAGCATGGAGGAGATGACCACCACGGTGCAGCACAACTCCGACAACGCCCGCCAGGCCAGCGGCCTGGCCTCGGACAATGCCACCCAGACCGCCGAGACCGGCGAGCTGATGCAGCAGCTGGTGGGCACCATGGGCGAGATCACCAGTGGCTCGAAGAAGATGACCGAGATCATCGACGTCATCGACTCGATCGCCTTCCAGACCAATATCCTGGCGCTCAACGCCTCGGTGGAGGCGGCGCGGGCCGGCGAGCAGGGCCGCGGCTTCGCGGTGGTGGCCGGCGAGGTGCGCCAGCTGGCCAGCCGCTCGGCCCAGGCGGCCCAGGAGATCAAGGCGCTGATCGACGGCTCGGCCCGCCAGATCGAGGGCGGCGCCGAGCTGGTCAAGCGTGCCGAGACCTCGCTGGCCGAGGTGCTGGAGGCCTCGACCCGGGTCAACGACATCATGGGCGAGATCACCGCGGCCTCGGAGGAGCAGAGCAACGGCATCGGCCAGATCAACCAGGCCGTGATGGAGATGGACCGAGTGACCCAGCAGAACGCCGCGCGGGTGCAGTCCTCGGCCCGGGCGGCCACCGAGCTGGACCAGCAGGCCACCGAGCTGGCCCATGCCGTGGCGGCCTTCCGCCTGCGCGGGGCCGGGATGGAGAGCGCGCCGGCGCTCGCCCGGCGTCGCGGCGGCGAGCCGCGTCGCCAGCTGCCGGCCGCATCGGAGGCGACCCGCGACGAGGCGGCCGCGCCGTCGATGACCCGCACGGCCGCGGCGACGGACCCGGCCGTGGAGGAATGGGAGGAATTCTGACGTGCCACCGGACCTGATCACTCCCGAGCCGGGAGGCTGGGCGAGCGGCAGCCAGTTCGAGCGTGACCTCGAGCTGACCGACGCCGACTTCGCCCGGATCCGCCAGCTCATCTACCAGCGGGCCGGCATCGTGCTGGCCGAACACAAGCGGGAGATGGTCTACAGCCGGCTCGCCAAGCGCCTGCGTCACCATGGCCTGATTCGCTTCGCGGATTACCTGGCGCGTCTCGAGCGCCAGCCCGAGGCGCGTGAGTGGGAGGCCTTCACCAATGCGCTGACCACCAACCTCACGGCCTTCTTCCGCGAGGCGCATCACTTCCCTCTGCTGGAGGCCCAGGTGCGCGAGCGGCGCGGGCCGGTGCGGGTGTGGAGCGCGGCGGCCTCCACCGGCGAGGAGCCCTACTCCATCGCCATGTCGCTCCACGAGGCGCTGGGCTCACGGGCCGCCGAGGCCGAGGTGGTGGCCACCGACATCGACACCGAGGCGCTGGAGAAGGCGCGGGCCGGGGTCTACTCCCTGGAGCAGATCCACAAGCTCGACGAGGCGCGCATCAAGCGCTTCTTCCAGCGCGGCCGGGGCCGCCACGAGGGCCTGGCTCGGGTCCGTCCCGAGCTCAAGGCGATGATCGACTTCCAGGCGCTCAACCTGCTGGCGCCCTCCTGGCCGGTCAAGGGGCCCTTCGACGCGATCTTCTGCCGCAACGTGATGATCTACTTCGACAAGGAGACCCAGGCCCGGATCCTCGAGCGCTTCGCGCCGCTGCTCAAGCCCGACGGCCTGCTGTTCGCCGGACATTCCGAGAACTTCTCCTATACCACCGACGCCTTCCGGCTGCGTGGCCAGACCGTCTACGTGCGCAAGCCCCGACACTGAGAACCGTTAAAGAACCCGCCTGGCCGGCCGATAGCCCTTTCACTGGCCGGCGACGGGGGTGGCATGCCTCGCGACGCCTGCCACCGTGGAGAGGAGATGTCCCTTGAGTGCACCCAGGATCAAGGTGCTGTGCGTCGATGATTCGGCGCTGATACGCGACCTGCTGACAGAGATCATCAACCGCCAGCCCGACATGGAGGTGGTGGCGGTGGCGCCGGATCCGATCGCGGCTCGCGACCTGATCAAGCGACACGACCCGGATGTGCTGACCCTGGACGTCGAGATGCCGCGCATGGACGGCCTCGACTTCCTGGAACGGCTGATGCGCCTGCGGCCGATGCCGGTGCTGATGGTCTCGTCGCTGACCCAGGCCGGCTCCGAGGTCACCCTGCGCGCCCTGGAACTGGGCGCCCTGGACTTCGTGGCCAAGCCATCGCTGGGCATTCGCCACGGCATGCAGGCCTATGCCGACGAGATCGCCGACAAGCTGCGCGCGGCGGCGCGCTCGCGGCCCCAGCGCGCGCGCCGCCGCGATGCCCCGCCGCCCAGGACCCTCGAGGCGCCGCTGGTGTCCAGCGAGAAGCTGATCATCATCGGCGCCTCCACCGGTGGGACCGAGGCGATTCGCAGCGTGCTGCAGCCGCTGCCGCCCAACAGCCCGGCGATCCTGATCACCCAGCACATGCCGGGGGGCTTCACGCGCTCCTTCGCCGAGCGCCTCGACCGCATCTGCCAGATCTCGGTCAAGGAGGCCCGCGACGGCGAGCGCATCCTGCCCGGGCATGCCTACATCGCCCCGGGCGACGCCCACCTCAAGCTGGCGCGCAGCGGGGCCAACTACGTGGCGCGTCTCGACGACGGCCCGCCGGTCAATCGCCATCGCCCCTCGGTGGACGTGCTGTTCCAGTCGGCGGCCACCCAGGCCGGGCGCAACGCCATCGGCGTGCTGCTCACCGGCATGGGCAAGGACGGCGCCGCCGGCCTGCTGGAGATGCGCCGGGCCGGCTCGCCGACCCTGGCCCAGGACGAGGCCAGCTGCGTGGTGTTCGGCATGCCGCGGGAGGCCATCGCCCTGGGGGCGGCGGCCGAGGTGGTCGCCCTGGACGAGATGGCGCCGCGCCTGCTCAAGCGGGTCGCCGCCTCGGGCCGCGCCCAGCGGGTATAGATCAGGGCCAAGCCCGACAGGCCGCCCAGCAACCATCGGCACAGGAGCCGTCTCGATGCTCAAGGTACTGCGCAATTTCCGTATCAGTCAGGTCGTCAACGGCGTCCTGGTGTGTTTCCTGGCCTTCCTGGCGGTGGTGGCGAGCCTGGGCTGGATGGCCAGCCGCACGGCCCACGACACCCTCGAGACCCTGGACCGGATCAACGTCGCCCAGCTCAACGAGATCAACCGCGCCGACTCGCTGCTGACCGGTGCCCTGGTCGAGCTGCAGTCGGCGTCCGGCCACTTCCTGATGGGGCGCACCAGCCAGGCCGATGCCAGCCTGGCCTCGGCCCTGGACCAGCTCGACCGCGCCGAGGCGCGCTTCGAGGCCTATGCCGCCGTGCCGCGCACCGCCCAGGGCGAGGCGCTGGGGGCCCGGGTCGAGGAGCGCTTCGCCGAGGTGCTGGCCCTGGTGCGCGAGGGCCACGGGCTGCTCGATCGGGTGGATACCCAGGCGTTCGCCCAGCTGCGCCAGCGCATGGCCGAGCCCCAGCAGGCCCTCGAGGCGGCGCTGACCGACTTCGTCCACTACGCCGACAGCCGGGGCCAGGCCATGATGGCCGACTACGCCGCCATGGAGCAGCGCTATACCGTCATCGGGCTGGTCATCCTGGGCGTCGCGGTGCTGATCATGGGCGTGATCTATCGGGTGCTGCGTCGCCTGCTGGTGGTGCCGCTGCGCCAGGCGGTGACCAACCTGGAGCGCATCGCCGAGGCCGACCTGTCCCATGACATCAAGGTGATGAGCCGCAACGAGATCGGCCAGCTGTTCGCCGCCATGCGCGACATGCAGGACGGCCTGGTGAGCATCGTCGGCGACGTGCGCCAGGGCAGCGGTGCCATCCATGGCCGGGCCCGGGAGATTTCCTCGGGTAACGCCGACCTGTCGTCGCGCACCGAACAGCAGGCCGCCTCCCTGGAGGAGACCGCCTCCAGCATGGAGGAACTCACCGCCACGGTGCGCCAGAACGCCGACAATGCCCGCCAGGCCAACGGCCTGGCCCAGGAGGCCACCGGCACCGCCGAGCGCGGAGGCGAGGTGGTCCAGCGGGTGGTGAAGACCATGCACGGCATCGCCGGCAGCTCCCAGAAGGTCGCCGACATCACCGGGGTGATCGACTCGATCGCCTTCCAGACCAACATCCTGGCGCTCAACGCCTCGGTGGAGGCGGCCCGGGCCGGCGAGCAGGGCCGCGGCTTCGCGGTGGTGGCCGGCGAGGTGCGCGAGCTGGCCAGTCGCTCGGCGGCCGCGGCCAAGGAGATCAAGGCGCTCATCGACGGCTCGGTGAGCCAGGTCCAGGAGGGCTCGGCGCTGGTCGAGCAGGCCGGCTCGACCATGCAGGAGGTGGTGAATTCCGTGCGTCGGGTGACCGACATCATGGACGAGATCTCGGCCGCCTCCCAGGAGCAGAGCGACGGCATCGAGCAGGTCAGCCAGGCGGTGGGCCAGATGGACCAGGTCACCCAGCAGAACGCCCGCCTGGTGCAGGAGGCGGCCACCGCCGCCGCGGCCATGGAGGAACAGGCGACCCGCCTGGAGCGCGCCGTGGCGGTGTTCCGCCTGAACGGCGAGCAGGCGGTCCTGCCGGCCGGCGATGCGCAGGCGGCGCCGCCCGCTCCCCCGGCCCGCGCGGCGGCGTCCCGGTCGCCGGCCCGGGCCGAGCCGCCGGCCCCGCGTCAGGCCGCGACGGCCCTGGCCGAGGACGACTGGGAAGAATTCTGAACACGGCCGGCGGCCTGCCGCCGGCCCTGCAATTGCCATGACGACCGAGAAAAGAGGATCCCCGATGGCGGACAAGAACATGAGCATCCTGGTGGTGGATGACTTCCCGACCATGCGGCGCATCGTGCGCAGCCTGCTCAAGGAACTGGGCTTCACCAACGTCGAGGAGGCCGAGGACGGCCAGGATGCCCTCGGCAAGCTCAAGGGCGGCGGCTTCGAGTTCGTGGTGTCCGACTGGAACATGCCGAATCTCGATGGCCTGGAGATGCTCAAGCAGATCCGCGCCGACGACGCCCTCAAGGACCTGCCGGTGCTGATGGTCACCGCGGAGGCCAAGAAGGAGAACATCATCGCCGCCGCTCAGGCCGGGGCCAGTGGCTATGTGGTCAAGCCCTTCACCTCGGCGACCCTCGAAGAGAAGCTCAACAAGATCTTCGAGAAGCTGGGCATGTGACATCGGTCGGGTCCGCCCGGGCGGACCCGGCAAGCAGGAGAGGTGATGATGAGCACCGAGACGCAGCCTGGCGACTATCAGGCGAACGGAGACGAGCTGGTCCAGCGCATCGGCCACCTGACGCGCATGCTGCGGGACAACATGCGCGAGCTGGGCCTGGACAAGGAGATCGAGCGGGCGGCGGATGCGATCCCCGATGCCCGGGACCGCCTGAGCTATGTGGCGACCATGACCGAGCAGGCGGCGGAGCGTGCCCTCAACGCCATCGACCGCGCCCAGCCCCTGCAGGACGACCTCAGCCAGCAGGCCGTGGCCCTGGATGCGCGCTGGGCCGAGTGGTTCGCCGCGCCCAAGGAGCTCGACGAGGCCCGCGACCTGGTCAAGGACACCCGCGGCTACCTGGCCCGGGTGCCGGAGGCGACCCAGGCCACCAACAAGGAGCTGCTCGAGATCATGATGGCCCAGGACTTCCAGGACCTGACCGGCCAGGTGATCAAGAAGATGATGGACGTCATTCGCGAGATCGAGCATCAGCTGGTGCAGGTGCTGATCGACAGCGTGCCCCAGGGCGAGACCCGCGAGGACATGCAGCGCCGCGCCGACGGCCAGCGCGAGCACGACGCCAGGCGCCGCGAGGACGCCCTGCTCAACGGCCCGCAGATGAAGCCCGAGGCCGACGACGTGGTGGCCGACCAGGATCAGGTGGATGATCTGCTCGACCAGCTGGGCTTCTGAGTCATCGCCGGAAAGTGGCGGCGCTCGACGACTTTTCGGCTGATGACTAGGAGGTGACGGGGGCGCCACGGCGCACCCCGCTGCCGCGCATTCTTCCCGCTTCCCCTTACCGGCAAGCGGCCGGGACGCGTGGATAAGCCCACGAAAACCGGCCCTTTTCGCGTGACCGTTCCTTCCCCTCTCCCCGGATAATGGCCAGGGTGCGTACGAGTGCCCGGTGATTGGCCATGGCCGACGAGACCAGCGACGACGAAAAGACCGAAGATGCCACGCCCCGACGCCTGGAGAAGGCGCGCGAGGAGGGCCAGGTCGCCCGTTCCCGGGAGCTGGCCACCTTCATGCTGCTGCTCGGTGGCGTGATCGGGATCGGCACCATGGGCAGCACGCTCTTCGAGTTGATCGGCGGCGTCATGGAGGAAGCCTTCCTGTTCGACCGCCGCCAGGCCCTGGAAACCGCGCCGATGCTGGTCGAGGCGCTGGCGCTGGGGCGCCGCACCCTGATTGGCCTGCTGCCGCTGTTCCTGCTGCTGACGGTGATCGCCCTGGTGGCCCCGGCGCTGCTTGGCGGCTGGGTGATCTCGGCCAAGTCGCTCAAGCCCCAGGCCAGCAAGCTCAACCCGCTGAAGGGGCTCAAGCGAATCCTCGGCACCCAGGCGCTGGTGGAGCTTTCCAAGGCCATCGCCAAGGCGGTGCTGGTGGGCAGCGTAGGGCTCGCCTACCTCTACCTGCACCGGGGCGACTTCATGGCGCTGATGAGCATGCCCATCCAGCAGGCCCTGGCCAAGGCGATGTGGATGGCCGCCGAGGCCTGCGGGCTGATGGTGCTGACCCTGCTGGTGGTGATCCTGATCGACGTGCCCTACCAGCTGTGGAGCCATGCCAAGCAGCTGCGCATGTCCAAGGACGAGGTCAAGCGCGAGCACAAGGAATCCGAGGGCGACCCCCTGGTCAAGGGCCGGATCCGCCAGCAGCAGCAGGCCATGGCCCGGGGCCGAATGATGAGCCAGGTGCCCGAGGCCGACGTGGTCATCACCAACCCCACGCACTATGCCGTGGCGCTCAAGTACGAGCAGGCTGGCATGGCCGCACCCCGGGTGGTGGCCAAGGGCGCCGACGCCGTGGCGGCGCGCATCCGGGAGGTCGCGGAGGAGGCCGGGGTGCCGCGCCTGGAGGCGCCCCCGCTGGCCCGCTCGCTCTACCACTATGTGGACCTGGAGGCCGAGATCCCCGCCGACCTCTACACCGCGGTGGCCGAGGTGCTGGCCTGGGCCTTCGGCCTGAAGCGCGTCGCCGAGGAGGGCGGCGAGGCGCCGCCGACCCCCGAGAACCTGCCGATTCCGGACGCCATGGCGGCGCCGGGGCCGGACGATGACACCGACGAGGCACGAGCATGAAGGCCCTGAGCCACTATCTGCCGCGACGCAACTGGATGGCCGGCGTGCCGGTGAAGGTGCTGGCCGGTCCGCTGCTGATCATCATGATCCTATCGATGATGATCCTGCCGCTGCCGCCCTTTGCGCTGGACCTGCTGTTCACCTTCAACATCGCCATGGCGGTGATGGTGCTGCTGGTCAGCATGTTCACCCAGAAGCCCCTGGACTTCGCCGCCTTCCCGGCGGTGCTGCTGTTCACCACCCTGTTGCGACTGTCGCTCAACGTGGCCTCGACCCGGGTGGTGCTGATGGAGGGCCACCAGGGCGGCGACGCCGCCGGCAAGGTCATCGAGGCCTTCGGCCAGTTCCTGGTCGGCGGCAACTTCGCCGTCGGCCTGGTGGTGTTCGCGATCCTGGTGATCATCAACTTCATGGTCATCACCAAGGGCGCCGGGCGCATCGCCGAAGTGGGCGCTCGCTTCATGCTCGACGCCATGCCCGGCAAGCAGATGGCCATCGACGCCGACCTCAATGCCGGGCTGATCGGCGAGGACGAGGCGCGCCAGCGTCGCGCCGATGTGTCCCAGGAGGCCGACTTCTACGGCTCCATGGACGGCGCCAGCAAGTTCGTGCGTGGCGACGCCATGGCGGGCCTGGTGATCATGGTGGTCAACATCATCGGCGGCCTGCTGATCGGCCTGCTGCAGCACGACATGGCCTTCAATGATGCCGCCCGCACCTATGTGCTGCTGACCATCGGCGACGGCCTGGTGGCGCAGATCCCGGCGCTGGTGATCTCCACCGCCGCCGGCGTCACCGTGTCGCGGGTCACCACCGACCAGGACGTCGGCCAGCAGATGATCAGCCAGCTGTTCGTCAATCCCCAGGTGATGCTGCTGGCCGCCGGCGTGATGGGGCTGCTGGGCCTGGTGCCGGGCATGCCCAACCTGGTGTTCCTGCTGTTCACCGCCCTGCTCGGCGGCCTGGCCTGGTGGATGATGCGCCAGAGGGAGCGCCGGCTGGTCGAGGAGCAGACCCAGGCCGCGCCGCCCCCGGCACCGGAGGCCCCGGAGGCCAGCTGGGAGGACGTCCAGCTGGTCGACACCCTGGGCCTCGAGGTCGGCCACCGGCTGATTCCCATGGTCGATGCCCAGCAGAAGGGCGAGCTGCTCGGCCGCATCAAGAGCGTGCGCAAGAAGTTCGCCCAGGAGGTCGGCTTCCTGCCGCCGGTGGTGCACATCCGCGACAACCTGGAGCTCTCGCCCAACGCCTACACCCTGAGCCTCAAGGGCGCCGAGATCGGCCGCGCCGAGGCCTTCCCGGGACGCTGGCTGGCCATCGATCCGGGCCAGGTCTCCGGCGAGCTGGCCGGCACCCCCACCCAGGACCCGGCCTTCGGCCTGCCGGCGGTGTGGATCGACACCGAGCAGCGCGAGCATGCCCAGGTCTACGGCTACACCGTGGTCGACGCCAGCACCGTGGTGGCCACTCATCTCAACCACCTGCTGCATCGCCACTCCGCCGAGATGCTCGGCCGCCAGGAGGTGCAGAAGCTGCTCGACAAGCTGGGCGAGGATCACAAGCCGCTGGTCGAGGAGGTGGTGCCCAAGGCCATCTCGCTGACCGTGCTGCAGCGCATCCTGCAGAACCTGCTCGAGGAGGAGGTCTCGATCCGCGACCTGCGCACCATCCTCGACGCCCTGGCCGAGCACGCCCCCCAGCAGCAGGACCCGGGCGAGCTGACCGCGGTGGTCCGCGTGGCGCTGGGCCGCGCCATCACCCAGCAGTGGTTCGCCGGCCACGAGACCCTCAACGTGATGGGCCTGGACGGCCAGCTCGAGCAGGTGCTGCACCAGGCCATGAACGGCAGCGGCGCCCTGGAACCGGGGCTGGCCCAGACCCTGATGGACCAGGCCGAGCAGGCCGTGGCCCGCCACGAGGCCAGCGGCGAGCCGCCGGTGCTGGTGGTCCAGCACTCGCTGCGCCCGGTGCTGGCGCGCTTCCTGCGGCGTCGCCTGCGCCACCTGGCGGTGATGTCCCAGGCCGAGATTCCCGATGACCGCACCCTGCGGGTCACCACCCTGATCGGAGGACAGTGAGCGAGATGAGCGTCATGCGATTCGTGGGCGAAACCAGCCGCGAGGCGATGCGCAAGGTGCGCGCCGCGCTGGGCGACGAGGCCCTGATCCTGGCCAATCGCCCCAGCGAGTCGGGGGTGGAGATCCTGGCCATGGCCGACGAGGCGGTCGACGCCATGGCCTCGTCCCGGGCCCTCGCGGCGGCGTCCGGCGACGACGGGGCTGTTGCCACGGCGGACAAGGTGGCGGCGACGCCACGTGCCGCTGCGACCGCCGCGCGCCCGCCCGGTACCGAGCCTTCGTCGTCCGCCGATGGAGGCGGCGAGCTGGCGGCGATGAGCGAGCGATTGCTGCGCGAGATGCAGGACATGCGGGCGCTGCTGGCCCGACAGCCCGCCCCCCAGGCGTCCGTCCGGGACTCGACCGAGCCCGACGGCCGCGAGACGCTGGCCCGCACCCTGCGCGCGGCCGGCTTCGGCCGGGCGCTCGCCGAGGAGATACTCCAGGGCCTGCCGCCGGAGCTGGCCGCTGCCGAGGCCGATCGCGAGGCCGGCCAGGCTTGGCTGGTCCGGCGGCTGGCGGCACACCTGCCGACCGGCGTCGATCCCGAGCGCTTCCTCGATACCCCCGGCATCCTAGCGCTGGTCGGTCCCACCGGGGTCGGCAAGACCACCACCACCGCCAAGCTGGCGGCCCGCTGCGTGCAGCGCCACGGCGCCGAGAACGTCGCCCTGGTGACCACCGACGGCTTCCGGGTCGGCGCCCACGAACAGCTGCGCATCTACGCCGAGCTGCTGGGCGTGCCGCTGCATGCCCTGTCGCCCGAGCAATCCCTGGACGAGCTGCTCGCCGAACTCCGCGGCCGGCGCTGGGTGATCATCGACACCGTGGGCATGAGCCAGCGCGATCGGCGCATCATCGCCCAGGCCGCCCAGCTGCAGGGTGGCGATGAGCGCGTGCGCCTGCTGCTGGTGCTCAACGCCGCCAGCCAGCCTGGCACCCTGGAGGAAGTGGTCACTCGCTATCGCCAGGCCGCCCGGGCCGCCGGCGTGTCCCTGGACGACTGCCTGCTGACCAAGCAGGACGAGGCCGGCCAGCTGGGCCCGGCCCTCGATGCCCTGATGCGTCATGGCCTGCGGCTGCGTTTCGTCTCCACCGGCCAGCGGGTGCCCGAGGACCTGGCGCCGGCCGAGGCCGGGCCGCTGGTGGAGGCCGCCCTGGCGGCGGCCGGCGCCGCCGACGACCTTCCGCCGCCGCCCGCCGACGCGGCGCCCTGGGCCGGCGAACTGCTCGGCCAGGGGCGCCGCCTGGGGCTGCTGCTCGACGCCCTGCGCCGCCGGCTGACCGGTTTCGCGACCCTGGAGGCGGCCTGGGACCTGTCGGCGCTGCCCGGCTGCCTGCAGGAGGAGCGCCTGGCGCAGCTGCTCGCCGCGCCGCCGGAAGTCCTGTCCCGGGCCGGCATGCTGTGGGCGGCGCGCCGCCGGCTGCCGGGTGCCGACTGGGCCATGCCCGACCTCGGCATCGACGACCGTGGCGGCTGGCTGGTGCTGCCCGATCTCCAGCAGCGCCAGCCGGCGGGCTGGCCGGCGCGCCTCGAGCGGGCCCGGGACGCCCAGGGCGTCGGCGTGCACCTGCTGCCGACCCTGCCCGATGCCGAGACCTGGCTGTGGCTGGACGAGACGCGGGCCCCCTGGATCTGCCAGGCGCGCCCCGGCCAGCGCGCGGTGCATGGCGGCGAGCGCCTGCCGCTGTCGAGCCTGGAGGCCCAAGCCGAGGCCGTCGCCACCCGGGACTGCCGCTTCCGCGGCCAGACCGCCCGGGTCCGCTTCGCCCGCCTGGCGGTCGAGGCCGGCCCCGGAGGTCGGCGCGGCGCGCCGGCGAGCTGTGCGCTGAGCGCCTGGTTCGCCACCCTGGTCGATCCCGAGAGCGGCCGCACGCTGGGCCAGCGTTACTGGCTGACGCCGCTGCGCAGCGCCGAGGATGCCCTGCCGTTGCTGGTCAGCCGGGTGCACGGCGAGGCCCTGCCGCGCCAGGTGCGTCGCGCCTGGGAGCGCCTGCAGGAGACGCTGCCGGCGGAGACCGATCGAGAGGTGCGCCAGCTGCTGGCCGCCGGCCTGGCCGCCTCGGCGAGCCACCTGGATCAGGCCGATGACGCCGAGGCCGAGCAGCTGCGCGGCGACCTGCTGACGCTGCTGGGCGGGCGTCGCCGGCGCCGCGAGGGCGCGCTGCTGGAGGCGCTGCTGCACCTGCTGATGGCCCGGGATGCGATTCGTCACGTCGGGGCGGCCGGCCTGGAGGGCGTGCGGTGATCGAGGGCGATCAGGCGGCGGGGCTCAGGGCCTGGGCGGCCAGCATCGAGCGACCAGCGGCCGAAACCGTTGTCGAGTCGGCGCCCGCCGCCGGGTCGCCGGCGACCTTGCCTCGGAACGAGGTCGCCGCGGGGCCGCTCACCACCCTGATGGTGGTGGGGCTGCCGGGCACCGCCCCGGCGCAGGCCGAACGGGTGACGGAACTGCTCGAGCACTGGGCCGGCCACGGCCGCCGCTGGGTGGGCGATCCGCGGCGCTGGAAGGTGGTGCCGCTGGCGGCGTCCAGCCCGCACCTGGACCTGCTGGCCCAGCAGCAGCTGCGCTGGGCACTGTGGGTGGGGGCCGACGGCGAGGCCTTCCGTCGTGCCTTCGCGGTGCTCGGCCGGCTGGCACAGGGCGGCGGTCCGAAGCGCCTGCTGGCCGTGCATCCCCCGGGCCTGCCGCGCCAGGGGCTGCTCGACAACCTGCGCCAGGCCGCCCGGCACTATTTCGGCATCGACCTGCTGGTGATGGCATGAGGCGGCATGTCGGCTCGTGGTGCCTCGCCGGCTGGCTGGTCGCCCTGGCCGCCCCGGTGTCGACGGCCCAGGCGGCCGGCAGCTGGGTGGCCGAGGCGCCGGCGCTGCGGGCGGCGGTGGCCGGGCGGGAAACCGCCAGCGAGGCGCTGGCGCCTCCCGCCGGCACCGAGGGGCGCATCGCCGAGGTGCGCTGGCGCTTCCGGGTGCCGCCCGGCCAGGCCTGGCACGGCCGGCTCTGCCACCCGGCCGGCTGCGTGGCGCTGCCGGCCCGGCGAGGCCGCAGCGAGGCCCTGGCGGGGTTGCCCGCCGGGGTGCCGCTGAGCTTTCGCTTCTCGCCCACCGCGGGGCAGGCCCCGCTGGTGGTCGAGGGGCTGCAGGTGATCGTGAACTTTCAGTAAGGCCCAAGGCCCGTGAGAGCAGAGAGGCGAGGCTGAGCCATGTACACAGCACAAGGCAAGATCGAACAGGATGCGCTGCTGGATGACTATCTGCCGCTGGTGCGTCGTCAGGCGCTGGCGCTGCAGGTACGCCTGCCGGCGAGCATCGAGCTGGACGACCTGATCCAGGCCGGCACCGTGGGCCTGCTGGAGGCCCTGGGCCGTTTCGATTCGGCCCAGGGTGCCAGCTTCGCGACCTTCGCCAGCCAGCGCATCCGCGGCGCCATGCTCGACGAGCTGCGCAGCCGCGACTGGCTGCCGCGCAGCGTGCGACGCAATGCCCGCGCCGCCGACGAGGCGGCGCGCCGGCTGGAGCAGGAACTGGGCCGGCCGGCCGAAGAGACCGAGATCGCCGCGGCCCTGGACATGGACCTCGAGAGCTATCGCCGGCTGCTCAGCGATACCAACAGCGGCCAGCTGCTGCCCTTCGAGGAACTGATGGCCGAGGGCGGCGAGGGGCGGCTGCAGGGCGACGGCGCCGAGACGCCGTTCTCCCGACTGGTCGACCACCAGCAGCGCGCGCGGCTGGTCGAGGCCATCGCGGCGCTGCCGGAGCGCGAGAAGCTGCTGATGGCGCTCTACTACCAGGAAGAGCTCAACCTCAAGGAGATCGGTGCCGTGCTCGGCGTTACCGAGTCCCGGGTCTGTCAGCTCCACAGCCAGGCCGTGGGCAGGTTGCGTGGAAAGCTGCGCGACACTTGACCGCATCAAGCTCGGCTGTTCGAGGTCGATGACTCTCCATCCGCGTGAAGTGCTAGGAGGGGAGTCGAGGGGCGCCGGGGACAGCTCGAAGAGGAGGTCCTACGCCAGGGATGGCATCGGTAGCGCCCAGGGAGGGGTTCACAGCGCCCCCTCGCAGAGCTGTCGACGGATCAGCCCCGAGCGGCGTCAGTCACGGTAATGGGCCGCCATGCTGGTGCTCAACTCTTGTGGCTACACAGCTTATCCGGCCGTTGCAGGCCGATGAATACTCAACAACGTCGTCTTTTTGACAGGGAGCCCCCATGAACCCGTCCACCCTGATCGGGATCCTGGCCAGCATCGTGCTGCTGGCGAGTGTCCTGCTGTTCACCGCCGAGTCGCCGCAGAGCTTCGTCAACCTCCCGGGGCTGGCCATCGTGCTGGCCGGCACCCTGGCCGCGACCTTCATCAGCTACCCGCTCAAGGAGGTGGTGCGGGTGGTGCGGCTGGTCGGTATCGTCTTCCGACGTGAGAACACCTATATCCGCGACGACATCCGCGAGCTGGTGGACATGTCGCGGCTGTGGTTCAAGGGCGACGTGCGCGCCGTGGAGGCGGCCCTGGAGCAGGCCCGCAATCCCTTCCTGCGTACCGGCATTCAGCTGGTCATCGCCAACACCAAGGAAGAGGAGATCTTCGACCTGCTGCGCTGGCGCATCGCCCGGCTCAAGGCCCGCGAGCACGCCGAGGCGCAGATATTTCGCACCATGGCCACCTACGCGCCGGCCTTCGGCATGATCGGCACCCTGGTGGGGCTGGTGAACATGCTGGAGGTGATGGAGGCCGGCGACCTGAACGTCATCGGACCGCGCATGGCGGTGGCGCTGCTCACCACCTTCTACGGCATCCTGCTGGCCAACCTGGTGTTCAAGCCGATTGCGGTGAAGCTCGAGCGGCGCACCGAGGAACGCCTGATCGCCATGAACATGGTGCTCGAGGGCATCTCGCTGATCACCAAGCGGCGCCTGCCGTCGTTCATCGAGGAGACGCTGAACTCCTTCGTCGCCAACTACCACGACGAGATCCGCGACCCGGTACGGCCAGGGGATCGCGACGACGCGGAGGCCGGCCAGCGTGCTTGACCGCGACACCCGCCAGGCGCTCGCGCCGCCGGCGCAGGCTGGCGCCGAGGGCGAGAGCTGGCTGATGAGCTACCTGGACGTGTTGACCCTGCTGATCACCCTGTTCGTGCTGCTGCTGTCCATGGCCAGCCTCACCCCGGCCCGGGCGCCGGCGGAGGCTCTCACGCCCTCGGCCCGGCAGGCCGCGCTGGCGATCGGCGAGGGGCTCAAGCCGCGGCATTCAGGGCTTCAGCCGCGCTTCCGGGGGCTCGGCATCGAGGGCGTCAGCGTCGAGCGCACCCGCCAGGGGCTGACGCTGCGGATCGAGGAGCGGCTGCTGTTCGACAGCGGCCGCGCCCGAGTGACCGAGGGCGGCCGACGGGTGCTGGCGCGTCTCGCCGAGCGGCTGGCCGACCTGGGCGGAGTGATCTCGGTGGAGGGCCATACCGACAGCCTGCCCATCGCCACCTCGCGTTTTCCCTCCAACTGGGAGTTGTCCACCGGGCGGGCCAGCGTCGTGGTGCGCGCCCTGGCGGCCGCCGGGGTGGCGCGGGAGCGCCTGCGCGCCATCGGCTACGCCGACACCCGGCCCCTGGCGGCCAACGCGGATGCCGAGGGGCGGGCCGCCAACCGGCGCGTCGAGCTGGTGTGGCGGGCGCCCGCCGGCGCCTGAGGACCGGGTCAGCCAGGAGTTAGCTGTAAGCTATCAAAAAGATCGGGCCATTCAATTTAATCTATCATCCGCTCGTCGGTATTCTCGTTCCTGTCTTCACCACACACCCACCGCAACGAGGATAGCAACGCGATGTCCCTGCTCAATACCGACGTCAAACCCTTCAAGGCCACCGCCTACCACAACGGCGACTTCATCGAGGTCTCCGACGAGAGCCTGAAGGGCCAGTGGAGCATCTTCTTCTTCTACCCGGCCGACTTCACCTTCGTCTGCCCCACCGAGCTCGGCGACCTGGCCGACAACTACGAGGCCTTCAAGGAGCTCGGCGTCGAGATCTACGGCGTGTCCACCGACACCCACTTCACCCACAAGGCCTGGCACGACAGCTCCGAGACCATCGGCAAGCTCCAGTACCCGATGCTGGCCGACCCGACCCACGTCGTGTCGCGCAACTTCGAGGTGCTGATCGAGGAAGACGGCGTCGCCGATCGTGGCACCTTCGTCGTCGACCCGGACGGCAAGATCCAGATCATCGAGCTCAACGCCGGCAACATCGGCCGCAACGCCGAGGAGCTGCTGCGCAAGGTCAAGGCCGCCCAGTATGTCCGCGCCAACCCCAACGAGGTCTGCCCGGCCAAGTGGGAAGAAGGCGAAGAGACGCTGGCTCCTTCACTGGATCTGGTCGGCAAGATCTAAGCAAACGCTGATGGATCGCTGATCCGCGGGAGCCGTCGACTCCCGCCCCGGTTTACCCCATCGAGTCGGCCTCACCTCGGTCGTCCAACCAGTCGCGCAAGCGAGATCGAGACGGCGTCTCGATGGGGTTCTACTCCGACGTTTCCATGACACCCCGCCCCATCCGGCGAGCCCCATCGTGGCCCGCACGGGGAGGTCGTGTCCGCTATCTACCCGCATCGAGGATTGCCGCCGTCATGTTGGACGACTCTCTGAAGCAACAGCTGAAAGCCTATCTCGACAAGGTCACGCAACCCTTTGAGCTGGTCGCCACCCTGGATGACGGCGACAAGTCCAAGGAACTCCACGCGCTGCTGCGTGATATCGCCGGGCTCTGCGACAGGATCACCCTGTCCACCGAGGGCCGTGACCGCCGCGCGCCGTCCTTCGCCCTGCACCGCGACGGCGAGCCCACCGGCGTGGTGTTCGCCGGCATTCCCATGGGCCACGAGTTCACCTCCCTGGTGCTGGCCCTGCTGCAGGTGGGCGGCCATCCGCCCAAGGCCAGCGACGAGGTCATCGAGCAGATCCGCTCCCTCGACGCCGACCTGCACTTCGAGACCTACTTCTCGCTGTCGTGCCAGAACTGCCCGGACGTGGTTCAGGCGCTGAACCTGATGGCGATCCTCAATCCGCGCATCTCCCACGACGCCATCGACGGCGCCCTGTTCCAGGACGAGGTCGAGGCTCGCGAGGTGATGTCGGTGCCCAGCGTGTTCGTCAACGGCGAGCCCTTCGACCAGGGCCGCATGAGCCTGGAGCAGATCCTGGCCAGGGTCGACACCGGCGCCGCCGAGCGCGAGGCCGCCAGGATCAGCGAGAAGGCCGCCTTCGACACGCTGATGATCGGCGGCGGTCCGGCCGGCGCCGCGGCGGCGGTCTATGCGGCGCGCAAGGGCATCCGCACCGGCGTGGCCGCCGAGCGCTTCGGCGGCCAGGTGCTGGATACCCTGGCCATCGAGAACCTGATCTCGGTGCCCCACACCGAGGGCCCCAAGCTGGCCGCGGCGCTGGAAGAGCACGTCAAGGAATACGACGTCGACATCATGAACCTGCAGCGCGCCGTCGCGCTGGTGCCGGGCGAGCCGGGCGGCGAGCACGAGGTGCGCTTCGAATCCGGCGCCAGCCTCAGGAGCCGGACCCTGGTGCTGGCCACCGGCGCCCGCTGGCGCGCGATGAACGTGCCCGGCGAGGCCGAGTACCGCAACAAGGGCGTGGCCTACTGCCCGCACTGCGACGGCCCGCTGTTCAAGGGCAAGCGGGTGGCGGTGATCGGCGGCGGCAACTCCGGCGTCGAGGCGGCCATCGACCTGGCCGGCATCGTCGGCGAGGTGACGCTGATCGAGTTCATGGACGAGCTGCGCGCCGACGAGGTGCTGCAGAAGAAGCTCGCCAGCCTGCCCAACGTCGAGGTGATCAAGGGCGCGCGCACCACCGAGGTCAACGGCGACGGCAGTCGCGTCACCGGGCTGACCTACGAGGAACGCGCCTCCGGCGAGCTGCGCGAGCTGGCCCTCGAGGGCGTCTTCGTGCAGATCGGCCTGGTGCCCAACACCGAGTGGCTGAAGGATTCGCCCATCGAGCTCTCCGAGCGCGGCGAGATCGTGGTCGACGCGCATGGCATGACCTCGGTGCCCGGCATCTTCGCCGCCGGCGACGTGACCACCGTGCCCTACAAGCAGATCGTGATCGCCATGGGCGAGGGCTCCAAGGCCGCCCTGGGCGCCTTCGATCACCTGATCCGCAGTTGATCGCCCGCCGTTCGTGCCGGACGCCCTCGCCGTACCGCGGCGGGGGCGTCCTGCGTTGCGGGCAGAGAAAGGCTCAGCCGGCGCGGCAGAGCCGCTGCATGCGGTCCCGGGCGTCCCCGAAGCCCGACAGGCTGAAGACCAGGAACCAGTAGTCGTCCTCGGCGCGATGGATGCGCAGGCGCAGCGTCTCGCCGCCTTGCATCTCGTCGAGCACGGCCTGGGTATCGGGCAGGATCAGGCGGGCGTAGAAGCCGCTGTTGCCGCGTTCGGTGATGAAGTCGGCCTGGCCCTGGTGGACCCAGCCCCGGTCGATCAGCAGGTCCGCCGGCACCCGGTTGACCGTGGCGGTCTCGGCCTGGACCTCGCCGAGCTCGACGCGCAGCTCCAGCCAGGGACGGTCGCAGGCCCCCGGCGTGGCATTGAGGCTGAACACGCTGTCGGCGTAGCTGCGCTGCTCCAGGGCCCGCACGTGGCGCTCATCGCCCAGTTCAAGCACCAGGGAGTGCCAGTCGCCGTGGGCTCGGGCCTCGGTGGTGTTGAAGCTGCCGGCGTACGACGCGGCGACGAGGCCCAGGGCCAGCAGGCCGCACGAGAAGGGCTTGAGGAGCAGAGACGGGCGCATGCGGGCATCCATGACCGGGAAAATGCCGCAGGCTAGCACGACTCGCTCGTGGCTGTCCGGGGCCCGGGCTCAGATGCCGGCCCACCAGTTGTAGCCGCGGTCCTCCCAGTAGCCGCCCTTGCCGCGGCCCAGGTGGTCGAAGCTCGCGACGAGCTCGATGCGCATCAGGTACTTGGCCATCTTGTAGCCGAGCTGGCGCTCGGCGCGCAGCCGCAGCGGGGCGCCGTTGGCGACGGGCACGTCGGCGTCGTTGAGGCCGTAGGCCAGCAGGGTCTGGGGATGGTAGGCCTCGCGCAGGTCGAGGCTCTCGTAGTAGGCATCGCCGCCGCGGTAGCGGTCGGCGCAGTGGAAGACCACGAAGCGGGCCTCGTCGCGGACCCCGACCCGGTCCAGCAGGTCGCCGAGCGGAACTCCGGTCCACTGGCCGATGCAGCTCCAGCCCTCCACGCAGTCGTGGCGGGTGATCTGGGTGCGCGACGGCATGGCCTTGAGGGCCGCCAGGCTGAAGGCCGCGGGCGATTCGACCAGGCCGTCGACCTCAAGGCGCCAGTCGCGAAAGCCGCCCGCGGCCAGCCGCTGGTACTCGGCCTCGTCGGGCCGGGTGGTGCCGTTGGCGCGGAAGGTCGGCGCGATATCGGCGCGGTCGTACTCCCGGGCCAGCGACTCCCGGGAAGCCAGCAGGCGATGGGCGCGCCGGGTCAGCGATTCGCTGGCATCGAACAGCCTGCCCATGGCATCGCTGCGCGACAGCCGGTCGCAGCCGGCGAGCAGGGTCGCGCCGCCGGCCAGCAGGGTGCGGGTCAGGAAGCGGCGACGGCCGTTATCGGTCGTTTTGCTCATCGTGGGCCTCCTGCTGTGAGGGCTGCGTCGTGGGAAGGGCGGGGGGAAGCGCATAGCGCCCGGTGATCATCGAGCGCAGGTTGTTGAACACGCCGGACAGCAGCACCAGGGCCACATGCACCAGCAAGAACAGCACCAGGGCCAGGGCGCACAGGAAGTGGATGGTCCGGGCGCTCTGGCGGCCGCCGAAGGCGTCGAGCAGCCAGGGCCAGGCGGCGTCCATGGTCGGCGACATGGTCAGGCCGGTGAGGATCACCAGCGGGGTGATCACGAACAGCACCAGCAGATAGGTGAGCTTCTGCAGGATGTTGTAGTGGCGGGCTTCCTCGCCGCGGGGGAATTTCAGTCGCGCGTGCTCGACGATGGTGGCGCCGAGGTGTCGCCATTCCCGCCGTCGTGGCAGCAGCCGTCGCTTCAGTTGACCGCTCACCACCAGGTAGATCAGGTAGGCGGTGAGCATGGGCGCGAAGATCCAGCCGGCGAGGAAGTGCCACTGACGGCCCATGGCCAGCCAGCGCGGGCCGGGCAGGGTCGCCCAGGCCGGGAAGGCGCGCCGCTCCAGGTCGTCGGCGGGCCCCGAGACGCCGAGCACGCCGGTGGTGTCGAAGCGCCAGCCGCCGAGGCGGGTGACGCCGCGCCACTCGTCCTGGGCGTCGCGTTCGGCGCCGATCGACAGCGCCGGGCTGTCGAAGTGAGAATCCTTGCCCCAGTAGAGTGCCGGGTGGGCGTTGAAGATCTGCAGGCCGCTCATCAGCAGGATGATCAGGCAGGCCAGGTTCACCCAGTGCCAGACGCGAGTGAACGGCGTGTGGCGCTTGATGACCGTCGGCGCCTGCGCGGTGCCCGCACGGGGCTTGCCGAAGACGCTCATGGTGTCGCCTCCCTGGGCTGAAGGGCGAGAAAACGCCGACCGGTGAGCGGGATGTCGGCACCGGCCGGCTGCAGGCGGCGAGCATCACATTTCGCCGTCTTCCTCCATCATCTCTTCGTCTTCCTCCATCATGGCATCGTCGCCCATGGCATCGTGATCCATGTTGTCCTCACCCATGGCGTCGCCGGACATGGCATCCTCGCCCATGGCGTCATGCTCCATGCTGTCCCCGTTGGACATGGCATCCTGTTCCATGCTCTCGCCTTCCTCATGATGCGCGGCCAGGGCGGTCGCCGGGAGCAGCAGGGCGGTGCCCAGCAGGGCGGCGAACAGTGCGGTCCTGGGGTGCTGAGATAGCTTGATCATCATCGACCTCCATTGTTGTATGAGCCACCGGCGATGCTTGCGGTGGCCTGTCTCAAGCTAGCAGCTATCGACGGCAAGACATCACGAAATCATCACGTACTCGCGAGGGGCGTGACGCTTTCGTGATGCATCCGCCGTGCGGGGGCTCTAGAGTGGGATCCGAACCGTCGCCAGGAGCCTGCGTCCATGCCCTATCGGATTCTTTGCGTCGAGGACAATCCCGACATCGGCAAGCTGCTCGGCGAACGCCTCGGCGAGGCCGGCCATCGCTGCGAGCGGGTCCTCGACGGCGAGTCGGCCCTGGCGGCCCTGGAGGGGGCGGCAGACGACCCCTTCGACCTGGTGATGCTCGATCTGATGCTGCCCGGCATCGACGGCCTGGAGGTGTGTCGGCGGCTGCGGGCCCGCGACGCCCACACCCCGGTGCTGATGGTGACCGCCAAGGCGGCGATCCGCGACGTGGTGCAGGGTCTCGAGATCGGCGCCGATGACTACGTCACCAAGCCCTTCCACCTGCCGATCCTGATGGCCCGCGTCCAGGCGCTGCTGCGGCGCGGCCAGCGTGCCGCCCCGGCGGAAGACGAGGTCGTGCCGGTCGCCCCGATCGTCCGGGGTGGGCTGGTCATCGATATCGACCAGCATCGCGTCACCCTGGACGAGCGGCCGGTACAGCTGACCGGCAAGGAGTTCGCCCTGCTGGCGCTGTTCGCCCGGCATCCCGGCCACAGCTTCAGTCGCGGCGAGCTGCTCGACCGGGTGTGGGGGAAGGAGTTCGATGGCTTCGACCATACCGTGAACACCCATATCAACCGGTTGCGCAACAAGGTCGAGGCCGACCCGGCTCGGCCGCGCTTCATCCAGACCGTGTGGGGCGTGGGCTATCGCTTCGTGGCCGAGGAGGAGGGCGCATGAGGGCGCTGGGTTGCCGCCTGGTGGCCTGGGGACGCAGCCTGTTTGCGCGGATCGCGCTGGTCTACCTCAGCGGGCTGCTGTTGCTGTCGGTGGCGGTGGCCTGGCTTGCCATCAGCCAGTTCGACCAGCTGAGCCGGGAGCTCCAGCAGCGTCAGGCGGTGGGCCTGGCCGACGACCTGGCCCGGGTCATGCGCCCGGCGCTGCACGAGGGGGCCGACAGCGCCGCGGCGCGGCAAACGGCCCGCCATATCCTGGCCATCAACCCCTCGCTGTCGCTCTACGTGATCGACGCCGAGGGCCGGGTGATCGTCGACTATACGCCGCCCGGCTGCGGGCTGGGCAGCCGGGTCGAACTCGATGCCCTGGAGGCGCTGCTCGGCGATTCGCCGATGCTGCCGGTGACGGCCGCCTCGCCGTGCGGCGGCGAGCCGGGCGTGTTCTCGGTGGCGCGGATTCGCTACGGGGCCGATGACCGGCCGGGCTACCTGTATGCCGATCTCAACAAGGCCAGCCAGGCGTCGATGCTGGCCATGCTGCGCACCAGCTCCATCACCCGCACCCTGGTGGCGGCGGGCGGCCTGGCGGTACTGATCTCGGGCCTGCTGGGCCTGGTCTGGTTCGCCCTGCTGACGAGGCGCTTCTCGCGGCTGACCGCCGCCGTGCGGCGCTTCGCCGGGGGGCAGCTCAAGGCCCGCCTGGCCGACCCCGGCCACGACGAGCTGGGTCGGCTGGGAGAGGCCTTCAACCACATGGCCGGCACCATCGAGGCGCAGGTTCGCGCGCTGCGCGAGACCGACCGCCAGCGCCGCGAGCTGGTGGCCAACCTCTCCCACGACTTCCGCACGCCACTGACCTCGCTGCGCGGCAACGTCGAGCACCTGCTCGAGCGCGACGACCTGCCGGTGGAGGAGCGTCGCCGGCGGCTGGTCGGCGTGCTCGACAACGCCTCGCGGCTGACTCGGCTGGCCCAGCAGCTGTCGACCCTGGCGCGGCTCGATGCCTATGACCGGCCGCTGCAGTGCGAGGCCTTCTCGCTCGCCGAGCTGGCCCACGACATCGTCGGCAAGTTCCAGGATCAGGCCCGGGAGGCGGGCGTCGGCCTGGTGGTCGAGGTCGCCCCCGAGCTGCCCTGGGTCGAGGCCGATCTGGGGCTGATCGACCGTGCCCTGGCCAATCTGATCGACAACGCGCTGCGGGCGACCCCGGCGGGCGGGCGAGTGTGCCTGTGGGCCGAGGCGCAGCGAGATCGGGTGCGTGTGGGGGTGAGCGACGATGGCGTCGGCATCGCGCCGGAGGAGCTGCCGCTGGTGACCCAGCGCTTCCATCGCACCGAGGCAAGCCGACGCCGGGGCGAGGGCTCGGGGCTTGGCCTGTCGATCGTGCGCGAGATCGGCGAACGCCATGGCGCTCGGCTGACGATCGACAGCCGCCCCGGGCACGGCACCACGGTCGATTTTCGCCTGGCCCGTGCCGATCGGGATGGAGAGCGCTCGATGCCCTACGGCTGAGGCTCGGCCGCGGGAGGTGGCTCGACCAGGCGCAGCAGCTGTTCCAGTTCGGCGCGATGGGGGCCGAGCATATCGGCCAGGGTGTAGCGGTCGAGCACCGCGAGGAAGGCGGCCAGGGCCTCGCCGAGCACCGACTTGAGGCGGCAGGCCGGGGAGATGACGCAGGCGCTGTGGTCGCCGAAGCATTCCACCAGGCAGAGGTCGGGTTCGGTGTCGCGTATCAGCGCGCCGAGCGAGATGTCGGCGGGCTCGCGACCCAGCAGCAGGCCCCCGTGCTTGCCGCGCACGGTGGTGAGGTAGCCGAGTCGGTTCAGCCCCTGCACGACCTTCATCAGGTGGTTGCGCGAGATGTCGAAGCGTTCGGCGATCTCGGCGATGGTCGCCCGGCGCTCTCCCTTGACGGCCACGTGGATCAGCACACGCAGCGAATAATCGGTGAACTGGGTCAGGTGCATGGGGCCTCCGGGCGCGTCGTCGCCGACGATTCTACCAGCAAGCCCGGGGACTGGCCCGGCGTCTCGCGAGGCCCCGGGGTGCAGCCGGGCGTGGCCGACAGTGGCCATGAGAGCCCGGTATGGGTTTTCTGATCATTTCGCTGCAAGAGTGCGCCTGATACTTCTCCCTCAATTATCAGCCTCTTTTCTGATGGTGAACTTTGCAGTTGATTACGATGCTTGAGCTGTATGTAACAAAATGTTGTCTGGCGTAATGTGTCGTCGACGGTTCCTGGCCGGCGACGAAGGAGGGGGTAGCTATGCAAGGGTTCAAATTGGCTGCCTTGGTCGTTGCGGTAGGCTGTTTGTCAGCTTCCGGGGTGCAGGCCCAGTCGGCTTCGGCGCAAGGAACGAGTGGCACGCTCTCGGACGATGAGATGGCAGGCATTGCCAACGATCAGCTGACGCAACCGGCTGAGGGAACGGGGGCGGGTCGCCTGACCGATGAGGAGCTCGCCGAACTGCTCGACGATCTACCGGCACCCGCTGCCGGTGGCGGCGGCGGGGGGGGCTGCGGTGGCGGCTATCTGGAGGGCTGCGATGGATCGTCCTTCCTGAGGCTGGTGGCCGTGGTGCCTTCCGAGCCGGAGCCGCCCTCCGACGACGACGAGGGCGACGACGGCGGCGATGACGGCGGCGATGACGGCGGCGACGACGGCGGCGATGACGGCGGCGATAACGGCGGCGATAACGGCGGCGGTGACGGCGGCGATAACGGCGGCGGTGACGGCGGCGGTGATGGCGGCGGTGATGGCGGCGGTGATGGCGGCGGCCCCGGCGGCGGCGGTGACGGCGGCGGTCCCGGTGGCGGCGGTGACGGCGGCGGTCCCGGTGGCGGCGGCGGTCCCGGTGGCGGCGGTGACGGCGGCGGTCCCGGCGGCGGTAACGGGAACGGCGGTGGCGGTAACGGCGGATCCGGTGGCGGTGGTGGTTCCAGTGGAGGTAGCGGCTCTGGTTCCGGTGGTGGCTCCGGCAGTGGTTCCGGCAGCGGTTCCGGAGGCAGCGGCTCAGGCGCCGGCGGCAACGGCGGCAGCCCCGGTGGCGGCGGCGGTGCCGGTGGCACCGGATCCGGCATGGGCGGTGGCAGTCCCGGTGGCCCCGGTGGCGGGGCAGGCGGCCGCTTCTAGGCCGGCCATTCGGCAAGCCGACACGGCAGGGCGCTCGATCGAGACGATCGGGCGCCCTTTTCTGTGGGCACGCCGGTGACGCTCCCGCTCGGAAGCCTATATCGTGTGCTAGATTCGGTCCTATCATCTATATGTGGTGTATCGGTCTCGTAATAGACGCGACATGACCATGGAGGCCCCATGGTCGAGGGGAGCGATCAATGCGTACGACGGCCAGGGGTGCCCCATCCGTCGACGAGGTGCCGAGGCAGGCGCCGTCTCTCGACATCTGGGACGCCAAGTATCGCCTCAAGGATCGCCACGGCGCTCCGCTGGATGCGGATATCGACGCCACCCGAGAGCGCGTGGCCCGGGCGCTGGCCGCGGTGGAAGCCGACCCTCGGGCCTGGCGGGCGTGCTTTCGCTGGGCCCTGGACAACGGCGCCATTCCCGCCGGGCGCATCCTGGCCAACGCCGGCGCCGAGTCCGTCAAGCCGGCGGTCAGCCTGATCAACTGCACGGTGTCGCGGACCCTCCGCGACTCGATGCGCGACATCCTCGAGGGCGTGGTGGATGCCGGGATGACGCTGAAGAGCGGCGCGGGGATCGGCTATGACTTCTCACCGCTGCGGCCCCGCGGGGCCTTCGTGTTCGGCGCCGGCGCCGGCACCAACGGCCCCCTGGCGTTCATGGATATCTACGACCGGATGTGCTTCACGGTGGCCTCGGCGGGCGGGCGTCGCGGCGCCCAGATGGGCACCCTCGACGTGGGCCATCCGGACGTTCGAGCCTTCATCGAGGCCAAGCGCGAGGCCGGCCGCCTGCGCCAG
Organism: Halomonas sp. ABH4_019; assembly: GCF_056159885.1. NCBI lineage: Bacteria > Pseudomonadati > Pseudomonadota > Gammaproteobacteria > Oceanospirillales > Halomonadaceae > Halomonas > Halomonas sp. ABH4_019. The sequence goes on along the minus strand of NZ_JBSWWC010000002.1, from coordinate 781,715 downwards.
TTCAATCTCAGCCTGTTGATCAGCGACGCGTTCATGGAGGCGGTACGCGCCGACGCCGACTGGGCGCTGGCCTTTCCCCTGCACCCCGCCGAGAAGGCCGATGTCGACGAGCGCGAGCTGGTCTATCGCGACTGGCCGGTGGTCGAAGAGGGCTACACCCTGGATGCCGACGGTCGGGTGGCCTGTCGCATCGTCGAGGTGGTGCGCGCCCGCGCGCTGTGGGACATCATCATGCGCTCCACCTACGACTTCGCCGAGCCGGGCTTCATCCTGATCGACCAGGTCAACCGCATGAACAACAACTGGTTCTGCGAGGAGATCCGGGCGACCAACCCATGCGGCGAACAGCCATTGCCCCCCGAGGGCGCCTGCCTGCTGGGCTCGATCGACCTGACCCGCTTCGTGCTCGAGCCCTTCGGCGAGGCGCCGCGCTTCGACTGGGCCCGCTACCGCCGGGTGGTGGCGATCTTCACCCGCATGCTCGACGACGTGGTGGAAATCAGCGGCCTGCCCCTGGAGGGCCAGCGCCGGGAGCTCGAGGCCAAGCGACGCCATGGCATGGGCTTCCTGGGGCTGGGCTCGGCGCTGACCCTGCTCAAGATTCCCTACGGCTCGCCGGAGTCGCTGGCCTTCACCGAGGAGGTCAGCCGGGTGCTGGCCGTCGAGGGTTGGAAGCAGGCGTTGGCGCTCTCCCGGGAGAAGGGCATGGCCCCGGTGCTGGCCGAGGCGTTCGAGCTGACCCCGCGGATGCTGCGCGAGCGGCCGGAGCTGGCCCGCGACGGCTTCGCGGTGGGCGACCGGCTTCCCGGCCGGATCCTGCACGCCCGTTACAGCCGCTACATGCAGAAGCTCGCCGAGGTGGAGCCCGAGCTGGTGGCCGAGCTCGCCGAGCATGGGGCGCGCTTCACCCATCACAGTTCCATCGCGCCTACCGGCACCATCTCGCTGTCGCTGGGCAACAACGCCTCCAACGGCATCGAGCCGTCCTTCTCGCATCGCTACTTTCGCAACGTGATCCACGCAGGGCGCAAGACCAAGGCGCAGGTCGAGGTGGTCTCCCTGGAGTTCGCCGCCTACCGCCATTGGGTGGCGCCGGAGGCGGTGGAGAGCGATCTGCCGGACTATTTCGTCACCGCCGACGGCGTCTCGCCCGCCCAGCATGTGGCGGTGCAGGCCGCGGCCCAGGCCTGGGTGGACTCGGCGATCTCCAAGACGGTGAACGTGCCCAGCGACTTCGCCTTCGAGGACTTCAAGGACCTCTACCTGGAGGCCTACGCCAGCCGGCTCAAGGGCTGCACCACCTTCCGCTTCAACCCCGAAGCCTTCCAGGGCGTGCTGGTGCGCGAGGACGACCTCAAGAACACCCTGTACGTCTTCGAGCTGGAGAACGGCGAGACCGTCGAGCTTTCCGGCGACGAGTCGGTGATCTACGAGGGCGAGGAGCACACCGCGGCGAACCTCTACGAGGCCCTGAAGGAGGGCACCTATGGCAAGTGGTAAGCCGATGCTCGCTCAGTTGCCTGTTGCGAGGCGCGCCGGGGGCAAGTCGAAGAGGAGGTCCTGCGCCATGGGTGAGGAGCATCGCTCCGAACGGGCTGGCCATGGATGGCCAGCACCGGTCCTGCGAGCGGCGTAGGACGCGAGAGCGGAGCAGGGCGCCGGTAGCGTACAGGGAGGTATTTACAGCGCCTCCTCGCTGGTCCGGCACCCCGGGACTTGTTGCCGGATCAGCGCCGAACAGCGGAAACCACAGATATCAGTTGCGATGCCACCCTCTTTCACAGGAGCCCCGTCATGAGCGTCGAGATCACCTCGAGGATCGTGTCGTCCCGCGTCAAGCGCGGGGAGGACACTCCGCCGCCGGTGGACGAGGACCCGCTGACGGTGCGTATCGCCTCGCGCCCCGAGGGCACCCTGGAGGCCGTCTCGGAGAAGATCGCCTATGTCGGCGCCGAGGGCCGCAAGAAGGTCTACCTGCTGGTGTCCTTCATGCCGGTGGAAGGCGTACTGGGCGGCAAGCGGGTGGTCATCGAGCGCCCGGTGGAGTTCTTCTTTCCCTCCGGCCAGCTGTCCAGCGAGCACCAGTGGATCACCGCCACCATGCGCAGCCTGTCGTTGGCCGCCCGGGGCGGTTATGTCACCCAGGCAGTGGCCGACCTGCGCAAGGTGGCGTGGGACAAGGGGCTAGTGCGCTGCGGCATGAACCGCTGGGGCAAGCCGATGTTTCACGACTCCGAGGTCGCCGCCATCGCCTGGTCGATCCAGCGGATCCTGCATCGGCGCGGCTTCCTCGATCAGGAGGGGCATCAGGTGCCGGTGGAGACGCTGGTGGCCCGTTATGCCCGGCGCCAGGCGGGCCAGGCCAGGCCGCCGCCGAGCGCCGAGGAACCGGCCCGCGGCGAGCACGACGCCGAGACGCGGTCGGGCCAGCCCGCCGTGGTTGGCCGATGCCCCGAGTGCCGGGGCGACCTGATCATGCTGGATGGTTGCCCGACCTGCTATGCGGGGTGCGGCTGGTCCAGGTGTGGATAGAGCCTCGGATGATCGTCGGCGTTCGGGATGCCGGGCCGGAAGCGAGACAAACGTTTAATGGCAAGCCGGCCTCGAGGCCCCCATGGTCTGTTATGTTCGGAAGTGCTGAACCAAGGCACGAATCGTATAACACCAGCCATGGAGTCATAGGCATGCGCCACAACAACAAGACGCTCATCGCACTGTCCATCACGACCCTCGGCCTGGGAATGGCCAGCACCGCCTCGGCGGCCACCCTGGACGAAGTGACCTCCCGCGGCGAGCTCCACTGCGGGGTCAACGTGGGCCTGTCCGGCTTCTCCTCGCCGGACGAGAACGGCAACTGGCAGGGGCTCGACGTAGAGACCTGCCGAGCGGTCTCCGCCGCCGTGTTCGGCGACGCCGACAAGGTGGTCTATACCCCGTTGACCGCCAAGGAGCGCTTCACCGCCCTGCAGTCCGGCGAGATCGACGTGCTCTCGCGCAACACCACCTGGACGGCGACCCGGGACAACTCCCTGGGCCTCAACTTCACCACCACCACCTTCTACGACGGCCAGGGCTTCATGGTGGCCAAGGAGCTCGGCATCGAAAGCCTGGAGGACCTTAACGGCGCCTCCATCTGCATCCAGTCCGGCACCACCCACGAGCTGAACCTGGCGGACTACTTCCCCGCCAAGGGCATCGACATCAACACCGTGACCTTCGATACCCCGGACCAGACCGCCTCGGGCTTCGCCAGTGGCCGCTGCGACGTCCTGACCTCGGACACCTCCCAGCTCAGCGCCCTGCGCCTGCAGCTGCCGGAGCCCGACAGCGTGGAGATCCTGACCGAGCTGATCTCCAAGGAACCGCTGGGGCCGGTGGTCGCCCAGGGTGACGATCAGTGGTTCGATATCGTCAAGTGGACGGTCTTTGCCATGGTCAATGCCGAGGAGCTGGGGGGTCACCCGCGACAACGTCGAACAGATGAAGAACGATCCGCCCAACCCCCAGGTGGCGCGCCTTCTCGGCGTCGATGGCACCTATGGCGAGCAGCTGGGCCTGTCCAATGACTGGGCCTACAACATCGTCTCCCAGGTGGGCAACTACGGTGAGGTGTTCGCCGACACCGTGGGCGAGAACTCGCCGCTGGGCATCAGCCGTGGCATGAACGCCCTGTGGAACGACGGCGGTATCCTCTACGCCCCGCCGGTTCGCTGATTCGATGCTTGTACGAAGCGTGCCGGCATTCCTTGGCGTTTCGTACCGAGCCTAGCCCGATGCGGCTCCGGCCTTGGCCGGGGCCGCTTGACCCATCTGGACCGAATGACGGCGCCAGGCCCCGGATCGGCCGCGGGAGGATCCCCGCGAGCCGCCCGAGTCCGTGCGGGCGTCGTCCAACGAGAGGCTCGCCATGTCCACGCCCCCCATCGAAAGGACGCCGCTATGGCGGCGTCCCGCCTTTCGTGCGCTGATCATCCAGGCGCTGCTGCTGGCAGGCCTCGCCGCCCTGATCGCGATGATGATCGGCAACGCCCTGACGAACCTGGAGGCCAGGGGCATCACCACCGGTTTCGATTTCCTCGGCGAACGCGCCGGGTTCTCGATTCCCCAGACCTTGATCGACTATACCGGCGACAGCAGCTACGCCCGAACCTTCGTGGTGGGGCTCCTGAATACCCTGCTGGTGTCTGCACTGGGCATCCTGGCCGCGACCCTGATCGGTTTCGCCGTGGGCATCGCCCGCCTGTCGCCCAATTGGCTGCTGGCCCGCCTGGCGGCGGCCTTCGTCGAGACCTTCCGCAATATCCCGCTGCTGGTGCAGATTCTGTTCTGGTACTTCGCCGTGCTCCAGGCGCTGCCCAGCCCGCGCCAGAGCCTGTCGCTGCTCGAGGCATTCTTTCTCAACGTGCGCGGATTGATCGTGCCGGCGCCGGTGCCGGAGCCGGGCTTCGGCCTGACCCAGCTGGCGCTGGTGGCGGCGATCCTGGCGGTGGTCGTGCTCGGCACCTATGCCAAGCGACTGCAGCAGTACACCGGCAGGGCGCTGCCGGTGTACTGGCTCGGCAGCGCCCTGCTCATCGGCCTGCCGCTGTTGACGTTCCTGGGCAGTGGCAGCCCGCTCGGCTGGGAAGTGCCCTCGCTCAAGGGCTTCAACTTCGCGGGCGGCATCACCGTCATTCCGGAGCTGATGGCGCTGTGGCTGGCGCTGTCGATCTACACCGCCTCCTTCATCGCCGAGATCGTGCGCTCGGGGATCCAGTCGGTGCCCAAGGGCCAGATCGAGGCCTCCCGGGCGATCGGCCTGCCGGGCAACATCACCCTGCGCAAGGTGGTGATCCCCCAGGCGATGCGAGTGATCGTGCCGCAGATGACCAGTCAGTACCTGAACCTGATCAAGAACTCGTCGTTGGCCACCGCCATCGGCTATCCCGACCTGGTGGCGGTATTCGCCGGGACCAGCCTCAACCAGACCGGCCAGGCCATCGAGATCATCGCCATGACCATGGCGGTCTACCTGACCATCAGCCTGGTGGTGTCGGCGCTGATGAACGTCTACAACGCCCGTACCCTGCTCAAGGAGCGCTGAGATGACTGACTCCCCCAAGCCTCCTTCCCAGTCCCCGATCAATCCGCCGGCCGACGGTCCCGTCGTGCCGGATGCGGTATCCACCGAACACACCATGATCGCGGCCCGGCCGGCACCGGTGTCGCGTCATGGGGTCACTGGCTGGCTGCGCAGCCGGCTGTTCTCGACGCCGCTCAACTCGCTGGTCTCCTTGATGACCCTGGCGGTGCTGGTGTGGGCGCTGACCCCGCTGCTGCAGTGGGCCATCATCGACGCCGACTGGATCGGCACCACCCGCGAGGCCTGCAGCGGCGAGGGCGCCTGCTGGGTGTTCATCAGCGCCCGCTTCGAGACCATCGTCTACGGCTTCTACCCCGTGGCGGAGCGCTACCGGGTCGACATCACCCTGGCCTTGCTGGTCGCCACCATCGCCTGGCTGATGATCCCCCGGCTGCCGGCCAAGCGCTGGGTGGTGATCTTCGCCCTGGTGGGCTTCCCGCTGATCGCCTGGCTATTGCTGCTGGGCGGCCACTTTGGCCTGCCGGCGGTGCCGACCCGGGAGTGGGGCGGCCTGATGCTGACCCTGACCGTGGCCATCGTCGGCATCGTCGGCTCGCTGCCGCTGGGGGTGATCCTGGCGCTGGGTCGGCGCTCGCAGATGCCTCTGGTGCGCAGCCTGTCGGTGGTGTTCATCGAGTTCTGGCGAGGCGTGCCGCTGATCACGGTGCTGTTCATGGCCTCGGTGATGCTGCCGCTGTTCGTGCCCAGCGAAGTCGAGTTCGACAAGCTCTTGCGTGCGCTGATCGGCATCATGTTCTTCTGGAGTGCCTATATGGCCGAGGTGGTGCGCGGCGGCCTGCAGGCGATTCCCAAGGGCCAGGAAGAGGCCGCCAAGGCACTGGGGATGGGCTATTGGCGACGCATGGGACTGATCGTGTTGCCCCAGGCGCTGAAGCTGGTGATCCCCGGCATCGTCAATACCTTCATCGCGCTGTTCAAGGACACCTCGCTGGTGCTGATCATCGGCCTGTTCGACCTGCTGGCGATCATTCGCGCCGGGCTCACCGACACCAACTGGCTGGGTTTCGCCACCGAGGGCTATGTGTTCGCCGCGCTGATGTTCTGGATCTTCTGCTTCGGCATGTCGCGCTACAGCCAGTACATCGAGCGGCGCCTGCATACCGGGCATTGAGGCTCTGCGGCGCCGAGGAGAAGGGGCTCGCGAGCGCGTGTGTCGCGCTTCCGGGCTCACAACATCGAACGGCGCCTGCATACCGGCCACTGACCACCAGGGCCTCGAGGAGCGCGTTTGTCGCGCTTCCGGGCTCACGGCATCGAGCGGCGCCTGCATACCGGGCATTGAGGCTCTGCGGCGCCGAGGAGAAGGGGCTCGCGAGCGCGTGTGTCGCGCTTCCGGGCTCACAACATCGAGCGGCGTCTGTATGCCGGCCACTGACAACCAGGGCCTCCAGGAGCGCGTTTATCGCGCCTCCAGGCCCACAACAACACATTGATCGGGAGGCAGCCATGTCTGCTCAAGCGGCCACCACACAAGATTCGAATACGCCGATGATCGAGATCGCCGGCCTCAACAAGTGGTACGGGGACTTCCACGTACTGCGCGATATCGACCTGACCGTTCAACCGGGGGAGCGCATCGTGGTGTGCGGGCCCTCCGGGTCCGGCAAGTCCACCCTGATTCGTTGCATCAACCATCTGGAGGAACACCAGCAGGGCAGCATCAGCGTGGGCGGGGTGCGCATGACCCAGGACGTCAAGCGCATCGAGCAGATCCGCCGTCACGTGGGCATGGTGTTCCAGCACTTCAACCTGTTTCCCCACCTGTCGGTGCTCGACAACTGCTGCATCGCCCAGACCTGGGTGCAGAAGAAGCCCCGGCGCGAGGCCGAGGCCACCGCCATGGAGTTTCTCGAGCGGGTACAGATCGCCGACCAGGCCCGCAAGTACCCGGGCCAGTTGTCCGGTGGGCAGCAACAGCGCGTCGCCATCGCCCGGGCGCTGTGCCTGCGCCCGGAGGTGATGCTGTTCGACGAGCCCACCTCGGCGCTGGACCCGGAGATGATCAAGGAGGTGCTGGACGTGATGATCGAGCTGGCCCAGGACGGCATGACCATGCTCTGCGTGACCCACGAGATGGGCTTTGCCAAGACCGTGGCCGACCGCGTCATCTTCATGGACCAGGGGCAAATCATCGAGCAGGCCCCGCCGGAGACCTTCTTCAACCATCCGGAGTCGGACCGCACCAAGCTGTTCCTGAGCCAGATATTGGGCCATTGATCGAGGTCCGGGCTCCCACGACAACGGCCCGGACGCCAAGGCGTCCGGGCCGTTTTGGTTGTCAGCAGCGATCAGGCGGCGTCGAGGGCGCGCGCCGGGCCGAAGTGCTCGTAGTGGCGACGCTCGTCGGGAATGCCCAGCTCCTTCAGGTAGCGATCCACGGCGGACATGAAGCCCTGGGGGCCGACGAAGTAGCAGCGCGCGCCCTCTGGCAGGTAGCGGGCCAGCAGGTCGCGGTCCACGCGGCCGGCATGCTCGGCCGCCTCGCCGCGCTCGTGAATGGCCACCGAGGTCAGGCGCTCGGGATGCTCGGCGGCCAATGCCTCGAGTTCATCGGTGAAGGCGTGATGTTCGGCGTCCAGGGCAGCGTGCAGGTAGATCACCCGGCGACCCTGGGCCAGGGCCTGGCGGGCGATCGGCAGCATCGGTGTCTGGCCGACGCCGCCGCTGGCCAGCAGCAGGGGCTCTTCGCCGGCCACCAGGGTCAGCTCTCCGGCGGGCGGCAGCAGCGCCAGGGTGTCGCCCACGGCCATGGCATCGTGGAGGTGGCGGCTGGCCGTGCCGTCGGCCTCGCGCTTCACCGAGATGCGAACGCTGCGGCCGTTGGGCATCGCCGAGAGGCTGTAGTGGCGATGCACCGGCTGGCCGTCGATGGTCAGGCGCACGCCGATGTACTGGCCGGGCGCATGATCGGCCACCGGGCCGCCGTCGGTGGGTACCAGTACGAAGGAGCGGATCGCCGCGCTCTCCTGGCGCGTCTCGGCGATGCGGAACTCGCGGGGCCCGCGCCAGCCGCCGGGCTGCTGCTCGAAGGTCCGATAGCGCCGCTCCTCCAGCTCGATCAGCAGGCCGGCCAGCTCCTCGTAGAGCGCGCCCCAGGCGTCGGCGATCTCCGGCGTCACGGCATCGCCCAGGACCTCGCCGATCGCCGCCATCAGGCACTCGCCGACGATCGGGTACTGTTCGGGGCGAATATCCAGCGATACGTGCTTGCCGACCACCGTGGCCAGCACCTCGCGCACCCGGGCGGGGTCCTGGCGCAGCTGCACGTAGGCCAGTACCGCGGCGGCGAGCGCCCGAGGCTGGCCGCCGTTGGTCTGGTGGGTCTGGTTGAACAACGGAGCGACCGCGGGATAGCGAGCGAACATCAGCGGGTAGAAGCGCTGGGTGATGGCGTCGAGGTGCTCGGCGACCACCGGGGCGGTGGCGGCGATCAGGCGTTCCTGGTCTTGGGTCAGCATGGGATGGCTCCGGGCATCGTTTAAAGATGCATATAAAATACCTCTATGTGTGGCGTCGGACCAGCCGCCGAGGTGGTCAAGATTGTCGCAGTCCGCCCCGGCTTGATCTGCATCAAGTCCGGAGCGGCGCCGGTGGGGCTCGACGGCACCGCGCGACGACGTCGGACGGTCGGCTGGCTTCTATACTGAGGCCGTCAGTCATCGTCCCAAGGAGCCCCCCATGACGAGACAGGAGCTTCCCGCCGGTGCCGGCCAGGTGGCCGAGCGTCATCCCGAGGTATGGCGTGCCTTCGCGGCACTGGGCAAGGCCTGCGCCGAGAGCGGTCCGCTGGATGCGCGCACCCGTCGCCTGGTCAAGCTGGCCCTGGCGGTGGGCGCCGGGTCAGAGGGCGCCGTGCACTCCCATGTGCGCCGAGCCCTGACCGAGGGCGAATCCCCCGAGGCGCTCGAGCAGGTGGCGCTGCTGGGCATCCCCACCCTGGGGCTGCCGGCGAGCGTCGCGGCAATGACCTGGATCGGGGACATCACCGAAGATACATGAAGTCGTGACGCGCTCACCGTGGAGGCCGGCAGTTGTATCAGAGAGGTGATCGTCAGGCCGATTGCCAGCGGGATGCGCGGGGTGAAGTCGCCGCAACGGAAGATCTGTACCCCGATAGCGACGAGGGTCAGGCTCACCGGGGCAGTGCCGACACCCCGGTGCCTGGCGATGGGCAGACGATGTTGTTGGGTCGGTCATGTGATTGCTTCTGTCTCGATGGCGCGTCAAGGCGATCGATCAAGCGTGACATCCTGGTGCCATTTCTCCTGGCGGGGTGGCACTCAGATCAATACCCGCAGGCATTGGCCGGTGTGATAGAGGGTGAAGCCACCCTCGTAACAGGTACTCCACAGCGGCTTGCCGCGAACCGGCTTCGGGGTGCGTATCGGCAGCGGCAGCAGGGCGTCGTCGCCGCGGGTGAGATAATGGGCGAAGCCCTTGCCTACCACCGTGCCGGTGGTGATGCCGCGACCGTTGTAGCCCGAGGCGGCCAGGATCCCGGGCGCGGGTTCGAATAGCCGCAGGGTGTGGTCGGGCGTGAAGGCGATTCGTCCGGTCCAGGTACATTCCCAGTCGACGCGCCCCAGCTGGGGGAAGTAGTGGCGCTGGATGCGGTCGGCCCAGCCGCGGACATAGGCCTGAGGCCGGCCGTCTCCCTTGCCCAGGCTGCCGAGAATCAGGCGACCCTCGTCATCGCGTCGCATGCTGCTGAGCACCATGCGGGTGTCCCAAGCGCCCTGGCGCTCGGGCAGGATCTCTCCGGCGATATCGTCTGGCAGTGGGCGCGAGGCGACCTGGAAGAAATGGCCGGGGAAGAAGTGCCGGCGTACCTGGTTCCAGTGGTCCTCTGTGTAGGCGTTGGTGGCGATCACCAGGCGCGGGGCGATGACGCTTCCCTCGGCGGTGGTGACGCGCCAGTCCGAGCCGTGTCGCGCGATCCCCGTCGCCGCGCTGTGGCCGTGCAGCCGCGCCCCGGCCGCGGCGGCGGCCTGGGCCAGCCCGCGGGTATAGGCAGCGGGGTTGATGGTGCCCGCCCGACGATCGAGCAGGGCGCAGCGAATACGTGGGGTGCCCGTCTTCTGCCGGCAGGACTCGCCTTCCAGTAGCTCGACCGGCGCGCCGCGGCGCTGGAACTGGTCTACGCGGCGAGCCAGTTCCTGCTCTCCCTTGGCGTTGTGCGCCAGGTGCAGGGTGCCGCTGCGAGTTGACCGGCAATCGATGGCGTGGCGATCGATCAGCGAGAAGACCTCGGCGGGGGCACCGCCGAGGATCGCATTGGCGCGCTCGCCGTCCCGCTCGCCCAGCGCCTCGCAGATATCGTCCGGAGGGATCCACAGCCCCGCGTTGACGAGGCCCACGTTGCGCCCCGAGCCGCCGCTGGGGATATCGCCGGCCTCGATCAGCACCACATCGGTGCCGGCCTCGGCGAGATGCAGGGCGGTACTGAGCCCGGTGATGCCCCCGCCGATTACCACGATTTCGGCGGTGTGATCGCCTCGCAAGGTATCCAGACTCAGGGAGGGCTCGAGCGAGGTGTAGTACCACAGGCAGTGTTGCTTCATGACGCCTTCCTCTGGCTGAGTCGGTGGCGGTCGAGAAACCAGCCTGCGGCGGCCAGGTCCTCGATGGCGGTGCCTACCGACTTGAACAGGGTGATGTCCTCGGGTGAACGGCGCCCGGATACCTCGCGGCGGCACAGCTCTTTCAGGGTGCCGCGTATATCGCCGTGTGCGATGGCGCCGCTCTCGAGGCTCGCCAGGAGGTCGCCGGCCTCCTCCAGGCAGCCGTCCATCGTATCCACGTGCACCTCGGCGCGACGCATGGTCGTGTCGTCGCACTCGCGCATGTCGGGGCGGAAGGCGCCCACCAGGTCGACATGCGTACCCGGGCGGAGCCAGTCGCCGTTGAACAGCGACTCGTTGGCCATGGTGGCACAGCTGACGATGTCGGCAGTCGGAACGGTGTCCGATAACGACTCCGTGGTGGAGATCTCGAAGGGCCGGTCGCGGAACTCTTCGACGAGGCGATGCGCCTTGGCAGAGTTGCGCCCCCAGACCGAGACCGTTTCGATGGGCCTGACCGCCGCATGTGCCTCGATCAGCGTCCGAGCCATGCGGCCGGTACCGAGCAATAGCAGGTGCGACGCGTCTTCGCGAGAAAGGTGGCGCGAGGCCAATGCTGAGGCAGCGGCCGTGCGCCAGGCGGTGAGCTGGTCGGCCTCGAGGGTCGCCAAAGGCTGGCCAGTGTCGCCGTCGAACAGCACATAGATGGCATGCACGCCTGGCAGATCGAGGCGGACGTTATCGGGCGACACCGTCGCGCATTTGATGCCGAAACGGTGCCCCGATCGGTGGGCGGGCATGGTGAGTAGGGTGATGGCGGGGCCGCTCGATCGTGGTATCTCCTGTTGGGTCCTTACTGGTGCCTCGAGCCCCGCGATGAATGCGTCCTCCAGGGCCTCCACCAGTCCCGGCCAGTCCATCAGCGACGCCAGGGTCGCATTGTCGAGATACTGCATGTCTTTGCCTCCCTGGCTCAGTGGTCGGGCGCGGAGTTCTGTCCCGACCAGGCATAGAAGTGTCGCGGATTGTCACGCAGGGTCTTGTGCTGCAGGTCGAGGAGCTCGCGTATCTCTCGAGCCGGCTCGCCTTTTGGATGATGTTCGAGCCAGCACTCGAGGTCACGTTGAGCGGCGGGGGAGAAGGGCTCGAAACTACCCTGAGCCTCGATCAATGCCAGCTTACGCTCCTCCTGGCGCATCGAGTGGACCAAGGTAAGGCTGGCCACTCCCCAAAGAGCAGCGATGGAGGCGAGCATGACGATAATGGCGGAAGGGCTCATGAGGTCCGACCTCCGGCGATAGTGGTGGAATAGCTGCCGTTCTGACGGCGGTTCATGATCCACATGCACAGCGGGATCATCAGCGTCAGCAGGGTCAGCCCGCTGAGCGTCTTCCAGGGCGTCGTGCCGAGGTTGCTGTAGAGGAAGTAGGCCATGATGCCGAGCATGATGGCGGGGATCTGGTAGCGCACGATGGCTTCCCAGAGGCTCGGCACATAGAGATCGGCGCCGCGGTTCAGGCTCAGGATGCGTAATCGGTTGGCATCGAACTTCCACCCGATAGTGATCATGATGATGAACGTCGCCAGCGGCAGGCCCCAGTTACCGACCACGAAGTCCAGGTAGCCGAGAATATCGGCATTCATGGCGCTCGGGATGCCCAGCAGCCAGATGATGCCGCAGATCGTCAACACGGCCTTGGTGCGGGGCAGATTGCGCTCCTCCTTGTAGGTGGTAACGCCGACCTCGGTGATGGCGGTGGCGGTGGTCAGGTTGGCGAAGAAGAAGCTCATGAAGAACAGCAGCGCCCATATATAGCCACCGGTCATGCTGCCGAAGGCGCTGGCAAGGGCCACGAAGGCCAGCTCGGCGCCGGAGGTCGGTGATATGCCGAAGGCGAAGACGATGGGAAAGACGGCGAAGATGGCCAGCAGGCCGAAGCTGGTGTTGCCCACGGCGGTGAAGACGCCGCCGCCCAGCGGGATATCGTCGTTGCGTCCCAGGTAGCTGCCGTAGGTCAGGGCGATGCCCCAGCCGAGACCGGTGGAGAACAGCGCCTGACCGAGGGCGGCGAGCCAGGTTTCGCCCCGGGCGAGGTAGGCCCAGTTCGGCGAGAAGCTGAACTCCAGTCCGGCGATGGCGCCCGGCAGGGTCAAGCCGCGGATGGCGATGGCGATCAGCGAGATCGTCAGGATCGGCATCATCCATTTTGCCAGCCGCTCGATACCGCCCTTGATACCGAGTAGCAGGATGCCGGTGACCATCAGCATGGCGACGCTGTGCATGCCGACATTCAGCACGGTGTTGCCGCTGAAGGCCTGCCACAGGGCAGCGGTGTCGAAGTCGGTCTGGGTGAAGGTGCCGATCAGGGCATGGTAGGCATAGTAGATCGACCAGCCGACGATCGACGAATAGTACGACATCAACACGATGTTGAAGATCAGGATCACCAGCCCGAAGCCAACGAAGCGGTTGTTGCCGTAGATCTTCCGGAAGGTGCCGAGAAGGCCCTGGCGAGTGTAGCGGCCGAGGCTGGTTTCGCCCATCAGGCCGGGCACGGCGATCAGGTAGAGTAGCAGGAAGTAGGCGATCAGGAAGGCGCCGCCGCCGTTCTCGCCGGTGACATAGGGCATGCGCCAGATGTTGCCGGCGCCGACCATGGCTCCGACTACGGCCATCAGGTAGCCGAAGCGGCTACCCCATTGTTCTCTCGAGATTGTTGTTGTCATTTCGTGGCTCCATGACTCGTCGTTGGGAAGCACGCACGAAGCCGTCGCCACGCCGCTCGAGCGGCGTGGCGACGGTCGTGATCAGTCGAACTTGATGCCCTGGGCCAGCGGCAGTTCGCGGGAGTAGTTGACGGTGTTGGTCTGGCGACGCATGTAGCTCTTCCAGACATCGGAGCCGGACTCGCGGCCGCCGCCGGTCTCCTTCTCGCCGCCGAAGGCGCCGCCGATCTCGGCGCCGCTGGGGCCGATGTTGACGTTGGCGATGCCGCAGTCGCTGCCCTGGTCGGAGATGAAGGCCTCGGCCTCGCGCACGTCGGTGGTAAACACGCAGGAGGAGAGCCCCTGGGGGACGTCGTTCTGCAGGGCCAGCGCCTCGTCGAAGTCGCGGTAGCTCATCACGTAGAGGATCGGGGCGAAGGTCTCGTGCTTGACCAGCTCGTTCTGGCGCTCGACCTCGACGATGGCCGGGGCCACGTAGTAACCGTTGGGATAGTCGTTGGCCAGCTTCCGCCCGCCGCCGAAGACGCTGGCACCCTGCTCGCGGGCCTTGCCCAGCACCGACTGCATCTGGTCGAAGGCCTGGGCGTCGATCAGCGGACCGACCAGGCTGCCGCCCATCGGGTCGCCGATGGTCACGCCGGCATAGGCCTTCTTGACCCGCTCGACGACCTCATCGCGCACGGATTCGTGGACGATCAGGCGGCGCAGAGTGGTGCAGCGTTGGCCGGCGGTGCCCACCGCGGAGAACAGGATGGCGCGCACGGCCATGTCCAGATCGGCGCTGGGTGCCAGGATCATGGCGTTGTTGCCGCCGAGCTCGAGGATGCTGCGACCGAAGCGCGCGGCCACGCGGGGCGCGACCTCGCGGCCCATGCGGGTGCTGCCGGTGGCGCTGATCAGCGGCACGCGGGGGTCGTCGGTGAGCACCTCGCCGGCCTCACGCTCGCCGATGATCACCTGACTGAGGTCCGCCGGTGCCTCGTCGCCGAACTCGGCCATGGCGCGCTCGAGCAACGCCTGGCAGGCCAGGGCGCACAGCGGGGTCTTCTCGGAGGGCTTCCACAGCAGGCTGTTGCCGCACACCAGCGCCAGGGCGGCGTTCCAGGCCCAGGGCGCCACCGGGAAGTTGAAGGCGGTGATCAGGCCGATCGGGCCCAGCGGGTGCCAGCTCTCCCGCATGTGGTGACCGGGGCGCTCGGAGGCGATGGTCAGGCCGAAGAGCTGGCGGGACTGACCGACGGCGAGGTCGCAGATGTCGATCATTTCCTGCACTTCGCCGAGGCCTTCCTGGTAGATCTTGCCGCACTCCAGGGTGACCAGGGCGCCGAGATCCTCCTTGTGGCGACGCAGCTGCTCGCCGAACAGGCGCACCAGCTCGCCGCGGCGCGGTGCCGGCACCTGGCGCCATTGAGTGAAGGCCGCCTGGGCGCGGTCGATGCGTGCCTTGACCTGCTCGCCGCCTTCCAGTGCCACCCGGCCGAGCTCGCCGCCGTCGGTGGGTGAGGTCACGGCATAGCCGCCGCCACGGTACAGGGATTCGCTGACCCCGAGGCGTTGCATGATGGACTCGATCATTCTTCCTCCTACTGCTCGAATGCGTGTGATGGGAACGCGAGCAGTATTGCTAGGGTTGCGAGCGGGCCTCAAACGACGTTTTATACGGAGGTCATTCTATTTTTTCTTGTAGGGGTCGAGATGAGCCGTCGCCACCTGCCCACCCTCTCCGCCATGCAGTGTTTCGAGGCTTCGGCCCGGCACCTGAGTTTCACTCGGGCAGCCGAGGAGCTGAGCCTGACCCAGAGCGCCGTCAGCAAGCAGGTCGCGCAGCTCGAGTCGGTGCTCGAACATCCCCTGTTTCGCCGGGTTCGCAAGCGGCTGCAGGTCACTCCGGAGGGGTCGCTGTATCTGACCGAGGTCCGTAAGGTGCTGGCCCAGGTCGAGATGTCCACTCGCTATATGCAGTCCTACGGTGGCCAGAGCGAGGTGCTCAACGTCACCACCTTGCCGACCTTCGGTGCCCGCTGGCTGATCCCGCGGCTCAACGGTTATCGCTTCCGCCATCCCGGGGTCTACCTGAACATCGCCAACCGGGTGGAGCCCTTCGACCTCGAGGAGGAGCGGGTCGACGTGGCCTTCTTCTTCGGCCACGGGGCCTGGCCGAAGGCGGAGTGCATCAAGCTACTCGACGAGACCATGGTGCCGGTGTGCGCTCCAACGGTGGTGCCTGCCGGCGGCATCGACGACCCGCTGGCCTTGACCGAGCTGGTGCTGCTGCAGAGTGCGACGCGGCCCGAGGCGTGGCACGACTGGTTCGAGGCTCAGGGCTGCTATACCGCCCACAGCTATCACGGGCCGCGTTTCGATACCTTCTACATGGCGGTGAGTGCCGCCCGGGCGGGCTGCGGTGTGGCGCTGGTGCCCCGCTTCCTGGTCGAGGAGGAGCTGGCGGCCGGCCAGCTGACGATTCCCTGGGGGTTTGCGCTGACCAGCCGGGATGCCTATTACCTGGCCTACCCCGAATACAAGGGCGAGGTAGCCAAGGTCCGGGGTTTCATCGACTGGATCCTCGAGCACCACGAGGCCCCGGCCGTTGGTGCCTGTCCGGGGCCGGTCGTGACGGGAGCCGAGGTCGGATAGCGCGCCGGGCGCGGGATGAGGCGATCAGCCGGTGTTGCGAGGCGTGGCGCAGCCCAGCAGGTGGGAGACGAAGTGACGCACCTTGGCCAGTTCGCCCAGGTGCTCGGGATAGACCAGGTAGTAGGCGTTGGGGCCGCGCAGTATCGACGGCCAGGCCGTGGCCAGGGTCCCCTCCTCCAGCTCCTGCAGGATCATGAAGCGCGGAATCAGCGCCAGCCCGCCGCCGGCCATGACGGTGCGGATCAGTGTCTGAAAGGTCTCGACGCGGGTGCCATGGTAGCTGCGGTCGGTGCGGATGCCCTGGTCGTCGAACCAGCGGTGCCAGGCGTCGGGGCGCGTCGACAGGTGCAGCAGCCGGCACCCCGCCAGGTGGGCGGGGTCGGTGAGGCGCTGTTGGGCCAGGTAGCCTGGCGCGCCGACCGCCACGACCTCCTCGTCGAGCAGCTTATGGCACTCGAGGTTGGGCCAGCTGCCGTGGCCGTGGAAGATAGCCGCGTCGATACCCTCGTTCTCCAGATCGAAGGTTTCGACACGCTCGGTGAGGTGCAGGGTGATGCCCGGATGGGCCTCGAAGAAGGCCGGAAGATGCAGCGACAGCCAGCGCGCCCCGAAGGTGGGCAGGGTCGCCACCTTCAACACGTCACCATGGCCGCTGTAGGTCATGATGGCGTTGGCCGACATCTCGAGATGAGCGAGGATCTTGCGCACCTCGGTCAGGTAGAGCGACCCCTCCGGGGTCAGCACCAGGGTGCGGCGCAGCCGACGAAACAGCTTGTGCTGCAGGTAGTCCTCGAGCTGCGCCACCTGCTTGCTGATGGCGCTCTGGGTGATGCTCAGCTCATCCGCCGCGCGGGTGAAACTGAGGTGCCGGGCGGCGGTTTCGAAGCACTGCAGTGTCGTGGTCGAGGGGAGATGGCGGGCCTTCATGAGACGCTGACTCCAGCGCAAAAATCCTCATTCTACCCTAATCCGGGGCCCCGCCGCCTGAGGCGGCGGGGCCTCGGCCCACCCTCTAGCGAGAGAGCGCGACGACGTCGGCCATCGGCGTCTCGGGGCGGCGAGATTGCCACCAGGCGATCAGCGCCAGCGCCACCAGCCCCAGGGTGCTGGTGACCGGTTCAGGGGCGACCATCGCCAGGCCTGCGACCAGCAGCACCAGTCGCTCCCAGGTGTGGGTGTCGCGCACGAAGTGGCCCATCAGGGCGGCGCTCACGCCGACCAGCCCGACCAGCAGGAAGCCCACCGCCATCACCAGGCCGAGCGGTGTGGCATCGATCATCACCAGTGCGGGGTTGTAGATCAGCGCGTAGGGGATGATGAAGGCGCCGATCGCCAGCTTCAGTGCCGTTACCCCGGTCTTCATCGGATTGGCCCCGGCGATGCCGGCGCCGGCATAGGCCGCCAGGCACACCGGCGGGGTGATGTCCGCCACGATGCCGAAGTAGAACACGAACAGGTGCACGGCCATGGGCGCCAGGCCGAACTCGTTGATCAGCGCCGGCGCCGCGATGGTGGCGGTGACCACGTAGTTGGCGGTGGTCGGCAGGCCCATGCCCAGCACGATGCAGGCCAGCATGGTGAAGAGCAGCGCCAGGATCAGGGTGCCGTCGGCCAGGCTGATGATGCCGGCGGCGAACTTGGAGCCGAGTCCGGTCATGCCCACCACCCCGGCGATGATGCCGGCGGTGGCCACGGCGGCGATCACCGGCAGCGCCACCCGAGCGCCCTTGTCGAGCAGGCGCACCAGGTCGGGCAGCGAAGGACGCGTTTCCTTGCGCAGCAGGCTGACGGCCAGGGCGGCG
The DNA here is from genome assembly GCF_056159885.1 of Halomonas sp. ABH4_019. Taxonomy (NCBI): domain Bacteria; kingdom Pseudomonadati; phylum Pseudomonadota; class Gammaproteobacteria; order Oceanospirillales; family Halomonadaceae; genus Halomonas; species Halomonas sp. ABH4_019. Next base: position 763,845 of record NZ_JBSWWC010000002.1, on the reverse strand, counting down.
GCGATGCCAAGCAGGGCGGCGCGCTGAGCGGTGAAGCCGACGCTGACCGTGGTCACGATCACCGCCAGTGGTAGCAGCATGTAGCCCTGACGCATCAGCAGCTTGCGCTTGCTCGGCAGCTGATCCTTGGGGATGCCCAGGATGCGGCTGCGCTTGGCCTCGAAGTGCACGCCGATGAAGATGCCGGTGAAGTACATCAGCGCCGGGATCAGCGCGGCGTACATGATCTCGCGATAGGAGACGCCCACGTACTCCACCATGATGAAGGCGGCGGCGCCCATCAGCGGCGGCATGATCTGCCCCCCGGTGGAGGCCGAGGCCTCGGTGGCGGCCGCGACCTCTGGACGGAAGCGGGCATTCTTCATCATCGGAATGGTGAAGGAGCCCGACGCCACGGTGTTGCCAACCGAACTGCCCGAGATCATGCCCTGCAGGGAGCTGGCGATCACCGCGGCCTTGGCGGTGCCGCCCGTGAAGCGGCCGGTGGCGGCGAAGGCCAGGTCGTTGAAGAAGCGGCCGACGCCGGTCTGGATCAGCACCACGCCGAAGAACAGGAACAGGAAGATGAACTTGGCCGAGATCTGCAGCGGCGTACCGAACACCCCGCTCTCGCGGAACCAGAGGTAGGGCGCCACCTCGTCCAGCTGGAAGCCCGGATGGGAGAGCAGCGGCGTGGGGATATGGTTGCCGAGCAGGGCGTAGCTCAGGGCCAGCAGGGCCACGATCACGATCGGCAGGCCCACGGTGCGTCGCGTCGCCTCCAGCACGAACAGCACGCCGAGGCCGGCGACGACCAGATCCAGGGTCGAGTAGCCGGTGATGCGGGCCCGCAGCACCTCGTCGTAGAAGAGGATCTTGTAGTAAGCGCCGAAGGTGGCGACGAAGGCCAGGACCACGTCGTACCAGGGTACGCCGCGGCGTGCCCGTTCACCGCGGTGCGCGGGGAACAGCAGGAAGATCATGCCGAGCGCCAGGCCCAGATGGATCGCGCCCTGCTGCTGTGAGGGGAGGGTGCCGAAATAGCCGGTGTAGAGGTGAAAGGACGTCAGGGCGATACCGAGCAGCGACACCGCCCAGCCCCAGTGGCCGAGGGTGCCACGAAAGCTGGATTCGCGGTCGTACTTCTCTAGCAGGCCCTGGGGGTCGTCAGGGCTTTTTTTTTAACCATAGTGAGAGTCTCTCGAGGGCCGCACGACCCCGCCGAGGCGTCGTCGTGCGGCGGCATGGTTTACTTGGCGAGGCCGTCGAGGCTCGTGATGCCGCTGGCGTCGCGGGTCACGATCTGGATGACTTCCGGGTAGATGTGGCCGATGAAGGCGACGTTGCCGATGGCGTTGCCCTCGAACTCACCGCGGCCGACGACCGCATCCTTGGCCGGCGCGTGCACGGTCATGCCGAGGTCCATGCGGTCATCGCGGATGCTGACCAGGTTCTCGATGGAGGCGCCGGTCTCGATGTTGGTGAAGTTGGCGTCGTCCAGATAGTTGTTCCAGATGGTCGCCATCTCGCCGCCCAGCGGGTAGTAGGTGCCCCCCTGGCTGCCGGTGCCGAGGATGAACTCGCGCTTCTCCTCGCGGATGTCGAGCTCGGCCACCGGGTTGTCGACCTCGAGCCCCTGCTCCTCGTAGTAGCGCTTGGCACCGGGATGGATCGGCATGCCGCCGGCGCCGTTCAGGGCGTTCTCGAGCGTCATGAATGCCGACTGGGCGTGGGTGTTCTCTTCGGCCTTCTCGTGCATCAGGCGGGCCAGCTCGTAGCCGAGTTCCTCGTCGATGCTGTGGGTGTTGCCCACCAGCACGGCGTAGGCGGTTACGGTGGTCACGTCCTCGTCGAGGAAGTCGTAGCTCTCCTGGGGAATGACGAAGCGCCGGTACTCGCTGTTGGCCTCGATGTATTCCACGGCGTCATCGTTCAGCCCGATCATGCGGACGTCGCCGGCCGCGGCCTGGAGGTTCTCGATGCTGCCCGAGGGGAGGCCGAGGATGCCGATGGAGAGATCGATGTTGCCGTCCTGGACGCCGTTCAGGGCGGCGCCGAAGCCCTCCTGATAGGCGCTGTAGTCCTCTTCCTCGACGCCGTTGGCCCCGAGAATCAGCTTGGAGACCAGCTGGGTCGTGCTGGCGGGTGGACCGATGGCCACGTTGGGCATGGAGGAGCCCGCGTCGCTGCAGGCGCTGAGCAGGGTGGCAGCCGCGATCGCGACGGTCGCCGGCATCAGGGGATGGGGCATGGGACGTTTCCTGTCGTCAGGGTTATGTTTTAGGCCGTGAAGGCTTTTTCAGTTATTTCATCTGTCAGTCGTGCAGATCGGCCGGCATTGTTATCACGATGTTACGTCGCCCTCAAAAGAAATCTGGTACTCGATCCATTCCCGTTCGTCATTGCTGTGCCGATGAGGGGGGCGGTGGGCGGCGTCGGAGGCTTATGTCAGTCGTTTTTGGAATGCATTGGGCGCTTTTTTTCGTTTGAAGCCCAGCCGCGGCGCTGGTTTCATCGTGGGCATAACTCTCCCCCGACGAATCGACAGGAACCGGACATGGACCTCTCTCACGTCAGCGCCTCGCTGGGCATCGTTCATCCGCTGTGCGTGGAGCGCGGCCGTAACGCCGAGCTCTGGGACGAGCAGGGCAGGCACTACGTCGACTTCATCGGCGGCATCGGCGTGCTCAACCTCGGCCACGGCCACCCCGCGGTGGTGGAGGCGGTCAAGGCGCAGGTCGACCGGCTCATGCACTCGGCTTTCAACGCCCTGCCGCATCGCGGCTATCTGGAGGTCGCGAACGCGCTCGATGATTTCGTGCCGGTCTCCTATCCGCTGTCCTGCATGCTCACCAACAGCGGCGCCGAGGCGACCGAGAACGCCCTCAAGGTGGCCCGCGCCGCCACCGGTCGTCAGGCCGTGATTGCCTTCGACGACGGCTTCCACGGCCGCACCCTGGCGGCGCTCAACCTCAACGGCAAGGTCAAGCCCTACAAGCATCGGCTCGGGGCCCTGCCGGGGCCGGTGTTCCACCTGCCGTTTCCCAGCCGTGACAGCGGCGTGGGGGCCGACGAGGCCCTGGCGGCCCTGGCGCGCCTCTTCGAGGTGGAGCTGCCCGTCGACGAGGTGGCGGCGATCATCGTCGAACCGGTGCAGGGCGAAGGGGGCTTTCGCCTGCTGGATGCCGACGTCGCTGCCCACCTGCGCTCGCTGTGCGACGAGCACGGCATCGCGCTGATCTTCGACGAGATCCAGTCCGGCTTCGGGCGTACCGGCGCGCGCTTCGCCTTCTCCCACCTGGGGATCGAGCCCGACCTGCTGCTGATGGGCAAGAGCATGGCGGCGGGGTTGCCCCTGGCCGCGCTGGCCGGCAAGGCATCGCTCATGGACGCCCTGCCCAAGGGCGGGCTGGGCGGCACCTATTCGGGCAATGCCGTGGCCTGCGCCGCCGCCAGGACGGTCATGAACCTGATGAGCGAAGATCGCCTGCACCAGTGGGGCGAGGCCCAGGAGGCGGCCATCGTCGCGGCCCATGATGACTGGCGCGAGCGCTTCCCGATGGTGGGTGCCTTGACCGGGGTTGGTGCCATGCGCGGCATCGTCTTCGAGGATACCGAGAACGCCACGGGCGCCGAGCACCTGGCGGCGCTGCTGGCGGCCGGCCGAGAAGCCGGCGTGCTGCTCATGCCCAGCGGGCGGCGGCGCAACGTGCTGCGTCTGCTGGCCCCGCTGACCATCGAGCCCGAGATCATGGCCGAGGGCCTGGCGCGCCTGACCCGGGCCCTGGAGTCGCTGACCCCATGATCGCTCGGCTCGAGGCGGGGGAGGCGATAGCCGGAGAGTACCGAGACTTCCTCGAGGCCCTGCAAGACTCGGGCTTCGAGGGCGAGATCGCCCCGGACTACGCCAACCGCACGGTGCTGGCCACCGACAACTCGATCTACCAGCGCCTGCCCCAGGCGGTGCTCTATCCCAGCAACGCCGACGACCTGGAGCGCATCGCCCGGCTCGCCGCCCGCGACGACTTCCGCCGCGTGGCACTGGCCCCCCGCGGCGGCGGCACCGGCACCAACGGCCAGTCGCTCACCGACGGCCTGGTGGTCGATGTCTCCAAGCACATGAACGCCATCCTCGACATCGACGTCGAGGCCCGCCGGGTGCGCGTCCAGGCCGGCGTGGTCAAGGATCAGCTCAACGCCGCGCTCAAGCCCCACGGGCTGTTCTTCGCCCCGGAGCTCTCGACCTCCAACCGCGCCACCCTCGGCGGCATGATCGCCACCGACGCCAGCGGCCAGGGCAGCTGCGAGTACGGCAAGACTCGCGACCACGTGCTCGAACTCGACAGCGTGCTGCTCGGCGGCGAGCGCCTGGTTACCCGCCCGGTCGATGAGGACGAGCTCGAGGCGCTGTGCCGGCGCGACGACGCCGTGGGCCGGGTGCACCGCATGGCCCGCGAGATCATCGACACCGAGCGCGAGCGCATCCGCGACACCTTCCCGCCGCTCAACCGCTGCCTGACCGGCTACGATCTGGCGCATTTGAGAACGGCGGAAGGAAAGTTCGATCTCAACAGCGTGCTGTGCGGCGCCGAGGGCTCGCTGGCCTTCACCAGCGAGGCGGTGCTCAACGTGCTGCCGATCCCCAAGCACTCGACCCTGGTCAACGTGCGCTACGCCGGCTTCATGGACGCCCTGCGCGACGCCAAGGCCCTCATGGCCAGCAGCGCCTCTCCAACGTCTATCGAGACCGTGGACGACCAGGTGCTGGGCCTGGCCCAGCAGGACTTCGTGTGGGACAGCGTGGCCGAGTTTTTCCCCGAAGAGGAGGACGAAGATGACCGAGTCCGAGCCGAGCGGGATGACGGGCTAGGCGCGAGGCGCGCCGACGACGAGACATATCGGGGTGATAGGCGAGTCGGTGAGCACCGCGCAACGACGTCCGTCGCCCGCGCAGGCCGGACGACCCGATGCCACGGCATCAACCTGGTCGAGTTCAACGACGACGACCCCGAGCGTCTGGCCGAGCGGGTCGCGGCCTTCTGCGAACATCTCGGAAAGGACGACAGCGTCACCCGGCTGGGCTACACCCAGGCCGTGGGCCGCGCGGCGATCACCCGGGTCTACGGCATGCGCAAGCGCGCCGTGGGCCTGCTCGGCAACGTCCAGGGCGAGCAGCGCCCGCTGCCCTTCGTCGAGGACACCGCGGTACCGCCGGAGCAGTTGGCCGACTACATCGCCGAATTCCGCGCCCTGCTCGATGCCCGCGGCCTGGCCTACGGCATGTTCGGCCACGTCGACGCCGGGGTGCTGCACGTGCGCCCGGCGCTGGACATGAAGGACCCGGCCCAGGAGGCGATGATCCGCGAGATCTCCGACGAGGTCGCCGCGCTGACCCGGAAGTACGGCGGTCTGCTGTGGGGCGAGCACGGCAAGGGCGTGCGCTCGGAGTACGCCCCGGCCTTCTTCGGCCCGCTCTACCCCAGTCTGCAGCGGCTCAAGGGCGCCTTCGACCCGCATAACCAGTTGAATCCGGGCAAGATCGCCACGCCTTTCTCTTCATTTCCCCCGCCCGAAGACGCGTCGCTTTCCATCCCGCCCGAAGACGCGGGTAGGGCTACTATCCCGCCCGAAACCGCGGCTCTTTCCCACCCGCCCGACGACGCGGCACCCTCAATCCCGCCCGAAACCGCGGGGACGGCTCCCTCGGCAGAGAGCGAGACGTCCGACGCCGAGCACGACGACGAGCAGGCCGTGAAGTGGGTCGATCCGGGGCTGCTGGCCATCGACGGGGTGCCGACCCGCGGCCAGCTCGATCGCCGGATCGACGAGCGGGTCTGGCAGGCCCACGGCGATGCCGTCTACTGCAACGGCAACGGCGCCTGCTACAACTACGATCCCGACGACGCCATGTGCCCGTCGTGGAAGGCCACCCGCCAGCGCATCCACTCGCCCAAGGGCCGCGCCAGCCTGATGCGCGAGTGGCTGCGCCTGCAGGGCGAGGCCGGCGTCGACGTGCTCGAGGCCTCGCGCGACGCCCGACGCGGTGGCGCCTGGGGCGCGCTCAAGGCCTTCCCCGGCAAGCTCAGGAACACCCTGGCCAAGCGCCGCGGCGAGGACGACTTCTCCCATGAGGTCTATGACGCCATGGCGGGATGTCTGGCCTGCAAGTCCTGCGCCGGCCAATGCCCGGTGAAGGTCAACGTGCCGACCTTCCGCTCCCAGTTCCTCGAGGTCTACCACGGCCGCTACCTGCGTCCGCCCCGCGACTACCTGATCGGCGGGCTGGAGTTCATGGTGCCGACGCTCGCCCGCGTCGCGCCGCTCTACAATGCCGCCCTGGACAATCGCTGGATCGGCCGCCTGCTGGCCGGCCCCGTGGGCATGGTCGACAGCCCCCGGCTGTCCCGGGCGCGCCTCGACAAGCAGCTCCGGGCCTGGGGCGTGGCCGAGGCCACGCCGACCTCGCTTGGCCGACTCACCGAGGCCCAACGCGCCAACAGCGTGGTGCTGGTGCAGGACGCCTTCACCAGCCACTTCGAGTCCCGGCTGGTGATGGACGTGGTCGAGCTGCTCGAGCGCCTCGACATACGCGTCTTCGTCGCGCCCTTCGCCCCCAACGGCAAGCCGCTGCACGTGCAGGGCTTCCTCGGCGCCTTCACGCGCACCGCCGAGAAGCAGGCCGAGCGCCTGCGGACGCTGGCCGAGGCCGGCGTGCCGCTGGTCGGCATCGACCCGGCGATGACCCTGACCTACCGCCAGGAGTACGTGAAGGCGCTGGGCGCCGAGGCCGTGCCCGAGGTGCAGCTGCTGCCGGAATGGCTGAGTGAGCGGCTGGCCGAACGCGCGCCCGAGCTGGCACCGGAAGGCGCCCGTCTCGACGATCCCGGCTACAAGCTGCTCGCCCACTGCACCGAGAAGACCGGCGCCCCGGGCACGCCCAAGGCCTGGCAGCGGCTGTTCGCCGCCTTCGGCCTGGAGCTCGAGGTGCTGGCCAGCGGCTGCTGCGGCATGTCCGGCACCTACGGCCACGAGGCGCGCAACCTCGCGACCTCGAAGACCATCTACGCTCAGTCCTGGCAACCCAAGGTCGAGGATCCGGCCAACGCCGGCCGGCTGCTGGCCAGCGGCTACTCCTGCCGCAGCCAGGCCAGGCGGCTCTCGGACGTCAGCCTGCCGCACCCGCTGCAGGGCCTGCTGGCGGCGCTCCAGCGGGCCGACAAGTCGCCGCGGCACGGGCTCGACGACTATCGCTCAGACAATAGACCCAAGAGGTAAACGACATGACGACCACATCCCTCGTCTCCACCGACGCGATCCGCGACCGCTTCTCCCGGGCCATGTCGGCCATGTACCAGGCCGAGGTGCCCCAGTACGAGGCCCTGCTGGCGCTGGTCGACGAGGTGAATCGCGAGACGCTGGCAGGTGACGCCGAACTGGCCGAGCGCCTGGTGGCCTTTGATGAGCTGAACCGCCTCGGCGTCGAGCGTCATGGGGCCATCCGCGTGGGCAGCGCCGAGGAGCTTTCCATGCTGCGTCGGCTGTTCGCGGTGATGGGCATGCATCCGGTGGGCTACTACGATCTCGCCGAGGCCGGGGTGCCGGTGCATTCCACCGCCTTCCGCCCGGTCGACGACGCGGCCTTGGCCCGCAACCCCTTCCGCGTCTTCACCTCGCTGCTGCGCCTGGAACTGATCGAGAACGAGGCGCTGCGCGAGCGGGCCGCGGCGATCCTCGCCCAGCGCGACATCTTCACCCCCGGCGCCCGGGAGCTGATCGAGCTCAGCGAGCACCAGGGCGGGCTGACCGAGGCGCAGGCCGAACGCTTCGTGGCCGAGGCGCTGGAGACCTTCCGCTGGCACCGCGACGCCACCGTGGACCTGGACACCTACGAGGCGCTGCACGCCGAACACCGGCTGATCGCCGACGTGGTGTGCTTCCGCGGGCCGCACATCAATCACCTGACGCCGCGCACCCTGGACATCGACGAGGTCCAGCGGCGCATGCCGGCGGCGGGCATGAACCCCAAGGCGGTGATCGAGGGCCCGCCGCGCCGCGACTGCCCGATCCTGCTGCGCCAGACCAGCTTCAAGGCGCTGGAGGAGCCGACCCGCTTCGCCGGCGATCGCCAGGGCACCCATACCGCGCGCTTCGGCGAGATCGAGCAGCGCGGCGTGGCGCTGACCGCCGAGGGTAGGGCGCTCTACGACCGTCTGCTTGCCGCCTCCCGGGAGAAGACCGCCGGGCTCGCCAACGAGGATCACCAGCGGGTGCTGGCCGAGGCCTTCGCCGACTTCCCCGACGATGAGGCCACGCTGCGCCGCCGCGGCCTGGCGTTCTTCGAGTACCGGCTCACCGACGTCGGGCGAGCGTCCGCGCCCTTGGGCCCCGACAGTGAAGAGCGCGATCTCGAGGCGCTGATCGAGCGCGGCCTGGTGGCCGCCCGGCCGATCACCTACGAGGACTTCCTGCCGGTGAGCGCGGCGGGGATCTTCCAGTCCAACCTGGGCGACGGCGGCGGTGGAGCCTATGCCGGCAACGCCAACCGCGAGGCCTTCGAGGCCGATCTGGGCGCGTCGGTAACCGACGAGCTCGCCCTGTACGCCGAGCGGGAGCGCGCCTCGGAGGCCGCGGTGCACGAGGCGCTGGGCGGCTGATCGCCCTCGCGTCGTGACCGCCGTGCTCGGCCCTTGGCCGGGTCGGGCATGGCTCGGCTATGATGGCGGCTCGCCCATGGACCGGGATGCCCCATGCCCTTCCTGCCTGCCCTCGATGCGTTGTCGCCGCTCCCCGGGGGCCTCGGCCTCGCGCTGATCCTGCTCTCGGTGCTGACCTCGGCCTTCACCGCCGCCTTCGGCGTCGGCGGCGGGGTATTGATGATCATGGCGCTGGCCCAGGTGATGCCGGCGGCGGCCTTGATCCCGGTGCACGGCATGGTGCAGCTGGGCTCCAACGTCGGCCGCGCGGGCCTGACCTGGCGCCATGTCGACCGCGCCACCCTGCTGGCCTTCCTGCCCGGGGTGGCGTTGGGCGCCCTGGCCGCCGCCTGGCTGCTGATCCGCCTGCCCGCCGGGGTGCTGGAGCTGTGCATCGCCGCCTTCGTGCTGTTCACGCTGTGGGGCCCGGGCCTGTCCGGCCGCGCCCTGGGCGGGCTCGGCACCCTGATCGTCGGTGCGGTCACCACCCTGCTGTCGAGCCTGGTGGGGGCCAGCGGCCCGGTGGTCGCCGCCTTCATCAAGCAGCGCCAGGCGGGGCGGCTGGCCAAGGTGGCGACCTTCGCCGCCTGCATGGTGGCCCAGCACCTCAGCAAGGCCTTCGTGTTCGGGGTGGCCGGCTTCGTGTTCCACGACTGGCTGGGGCTGATCCTGGCCATGGTCGGAGCGGGATTCCTCGGCACCTGGCTGGGCCTGCGCCTGCTGCGCCGGCTCTCCGATCGGCGCTTCGATCACCTGTTTCGCCTGGTGCTGACCCTGCTGTCGCTGCGCCTCGCCTGGCTGGGGGCGGCGCGGCTGTGGAGCGGTTGAGTCGCCCTCGCTGATCGCCCGGAAACCGCGTCGCTCGGCGGCGGCTTGGCATATGCTGAGAGGCATCGTCGGCCAGGGATCGCCGATGCGCTTCCCGGTCGCCGCGGAGGTCGCCCATGCGCCGCTCGCTGTCCCTCCAGTCGTTGACCGCCCTGTCGATCGTCGGGCTGATGCTGATCGTGGCGGGCGTGTTGCTGTGGCACGGCGCCCGCGGCGCGGATCGACTGCTGGTCAGCGCCGTGCACGACACCGGCCGTCAGCTCGCCCTGACCACCGAGGAGCGGGCCCGGCGACTGCTCGACCCGGCCCGGGTGGTGGTGCGTCTGCTGGCCCAGGACGACCTGGCGGCCGAGCGACGGCTCGCCGGGCGTCTGGAGAACCTGCCGCTGCTGGTCGCCGCCCTGGATGCCCACGAGGTGGCCAGCGCCGTCTTCATCGGCTACGACGACGGGGATTTCCTGCTGCTGCGGCGCCTGTCGGGGATGCCCGAGTCGCAGCGGCCGCCCCTGGCCCGGGTCGGGCGTGCGCATTTCCTGGTACAGGTCGCGTCCCGCGACCCGGGCGAGGCGTCGCCCCGCATGGAATGGCGGGTCTACGACCGCGACCTGGTGCTGCTCGGACGGCGCGCCATGCCGGAGATCGCCTTCGATCCGCGCACCCGGCCCTGGTACCGGGAGGCCATGGCGGCGTCGGGCGAGCGGCTCACCGATCCCTATGCGTTCTTCACCACCCGGGAGATCGGCGTGACGCTCTCCCGGCGCAGCCGCGATGGCGATGCCGTGGTGGGCATGGATGCCTCGCTGGTCGACCTGGGCGAGGAGATGGCCTCACTGGGGCTGACGGCGAACACGCGGCTGGCCGTGGTCGGCCGGGGCGGTCGACTGCTGGCCTATCCCGACGTCGAACGGCTGCTCGTGGCGAGCCCCGAGGGCCTGCGGCTGGCGACCCTGGCCGAGCTGGGCGACCCGGTGCTGAGCCGGTTGGGGGACTTCGCCGAGGCCGGGGAACCGACGCGCTTCCGGGTGGGCGGCGAGGCCTGGTTCGGCATGCGGCTGCCGTTCCAGATCCCCGGCGTGGCACCGTCCCAGCTGCTGGTGGCGGTGCCGGAAGCCGAGCTGCTGGCCGGTACGCGTCGACTGCTCTGGCAGCGCTCCCTGGTGGCCGGCCTGCTGGTGCTGGCCCTGCTGCCGCTGGGCGTGTGGGTCGGCCATCGCCTCGGCCAGCCGCTGTACGCCCTGGCTGAACAGGTCAGGGCCCTGGCCGACTTCGACTTCTCGGCCTGCCGGGGCGTGCGCTCCCCGGTGCGCGAGGTGCAGCGGCTGAGCCGGGCCCTGGAGGGCATGGCCGGCAGCATCTCCGGCTTCCAGCGCATGACCCGGGCGCTGAGCAGCGAAGCGCGCCTGGAGACGATGCTCGCCGGCATCCTCGAGGATCTGCTGAGCATCACCGACAGCCGCCACGGCGCCATCTACCTCGAGGACGAGGTCGATGCCACGCGCTTTTCCTGCCTGGCCGAGCGGGGCCAGGGCGAGCTCGGCGAGCCGCTGCCACCGCGCCTGACCCTGACGGCCCCCGGGGAGGACGGCCTGGCGACCCTGAGCCGCAAGCTGGAGGCCAGGGGCTATCTGGTGCAGCCGCTGTGCAACCGCAGCGGCCACCGCCTGGGGCTGCTGCTGCTGGCGCTGCGCGAGGTCGAGCCGGGCGAGGATCGCCCGTGGCGACGCTTCGTCGAGGAGATCTCCGGGGCGGCGGCGGTGGCGATCGAGACGCGACGCCTGCTGGAGGGCGAGCAGCGCCTGCTGGACGCGATCGTCGAGCTGATCGCCGGGGCCACCGACGCCAAGTCGCCGCATACCGGCGGGCACTGCTCCCGGGTACCGCAGCTGGCCGAGATGCTGCTGGAGGGCGTGCATCGCACGACCTCGGGCCCCTTCGCCCTGGAGAGGGTGGACGAGCAGCGGCGCACCGCCTTCCACCTGGCGGCCTGGCTGCATGACTGCGGCAAGCTGACCACCCCGGACGAGGTGATGGAGAAGGCCACCCGGCTGGAAACGCGCTACAACCGCATCCACGAGATTCGTACCCGCTTCGAGGTGCTGTGGCGCGATGCCGACATCGCCTACTGGCGGGGCCGTGCCGAGGGCGGCGACGCGGCGGCCCTGGCCGCCACGCGGCAGGCGCGCCAGGCCGAGCTGCAGGCGGCCTGGCGGCTGGTCGCCGAGCTCAACCTGGGCAGCGAGCAGGCCGATCAGGCCCGCACCCAGCGCCTCGAGGAGATCGCCGGATGGCGCTGGTGGCGCCACTTCGACGACCGGCTCGGGGTCTCCGACGACGAGGCCGAGCGACTGGCCCGGGAGCCCGTGGTCGAGCTGCCCGCCGAGGAGCCGCTGCTCGCCGACCGCCCGCGCCATCGCATCGACTGGGTGGCGTCGCCGCCGCCGGTGGCTCCCGAGGACCCGGCCAATCGCTGGGGCTTCGCCATGCGACCGCCGGCGGTGGCCGGCCACCAGGGCGAGCTCTACAACCTGCGGGTGGCCCGCGGCACCCTCAACGACGTGGAGCGCTTCCGCATCCAGGAACACATCGTCCAGACCATCATCATGCTCGAGTCGCTGCCCTGGCCAGGGCACCTGCGGCGGGTGCCGGCGATCGCCGGCAACCACCACGAGCGGATGGACGGCCGGGGCTATCCGCGCCGGCTGAGGCTCGCCGAGGCCAGCCTGGAGGAGCGCATCATGGCGGTGGCCGACGTCTTCGAGGCGCTGACCGCCGCCGACCGGCCCTACAAGCCGGGCATGACGCTGTCGCGTTCGCTGGCGATCCTGGCCGGCATGGCCCGCGACGGCCATCTGGACCCCGACGTCTTCGCGCTGCTGATCGACAGCGGGGTGTGGCGGGAGTACGCGACCCGTTTCCTGGCGCCCGAGCAGGTCGATGCGGTGGATGTCGCGGCGCTCAAGGCCGTCGCCGGTCGTTGACCCCGAAAAGTGGAAATGCCCTCGAGGCGCGTTTTCCCCCTGTACAGGGCGGGCCCCTTGGTCATAATGCACTCATGTAGAGAGTCATTTTTCAGGGGAATATCGATGCTGCCCACTCCGGTCCCAGGCTGGCGACCCTTCGTCCTCGCCGGTCTCGTCCTGGTCGCCCTGCTGCTGACGACCACCGCCCAGGCCGACAATCCCCGCTATGCGGGCATCGTCATCGACGCCGACACCCACGAGATCCTGTACGCCGAGAATGCCGATGCGCCGCGCTACCCGGCCTCGCTGACCAAGATGATGACCCTCTACATGCTGTTCGAGGCCCTGGAGGAGCGCAGCCTGAGCCTGGGTCAGCCGCTACCGGTCTCGGCGGCCGCCGCGGCCATGCCGGCCACCAAGCTCTACCTGAAGCCCGGCGACACCCTTCCCGTGGAGACGGCGATCGAATCGCTGATCGTCAAGTCGGCCAACGACGTGGCGGTGGTCGTCGCCGAGGCGCTGGGCGGCAGCGAGCGGCGCTTCGGGCAGTTGATGACCCAGCGGGCCCGGGAGCTGGGCATGCGCAATACCACCTTCCGCAACGCCTCCGGCCTGCCCGACGATGCCCAGGTCACCACTGCCCGCGACATGGCGGTGCTGGCCCGGCGGCTGATGCTCGATTTCCCCCAGTACTATCACTACTTCTCGCTGCAGCGCTTCACCTGGCGCGGCAACCGCTACACGGGCCACAACCGCCTGCTGGCCAACTACCCCGGCGCCGACGGCCTCAAGACCGGCTTCATCCGCGCCTCCGGCTTCAACGTGGCCACCTCGGCGGTCCATGCCGGCCGGCGCATGCTCTCGGTGGTGATGGGCGGCTTCACCGCGGCGTCGCGTGACGAGCACATGGCCGACCTGCTGGATCGCGGCTTCGCCCGGGCCGCCCTGGCCGATGGCCATGGCTGGCTGGCCCGTACCGAGATCGCCGGCGAGCGTCTGATGCCGCTGCCGGCCCGCCCGATGGCGCCGCCCACTGGCCAGATGCTGGCGAGCCTCGACGCCGAGGCCTCTCCCACGACGCCGGCGGCCGCGGCATCCCCGACGCCTTCGACGGCCGCGAGCGTCGCGCCATCCCCGGCCCCGGCGGCCGCCGCCACCGTCGCTTCGGCGCCTGGGCCCGTAGTGAGTGAATCGGCCAGCGAACCGGCCGCGGTCGCCCGCGAGGCCGCCGTGCCCTCGCCGGACGAGGCCATCGTGGCAGCGTCCCGGGCGCCCGAGGCCGGCGGTTCGGTCGAGCGACACGATGATCCCCTGCAGTCGCTGATCCCCGCCAATCGTGGGGCCGGCGGCGGCTGGGGCGTGCAGGTCGGTGCCTTCAGCGACGCCGAGCACGCTCGCCGCCTGGCCGACCGCGCCGCCGCCCGCCTGGCCACCGAGCTGGCCGATGCCCGGGTCGCGGTGCCCCGGGTGGAAGGCGCCGGGGTCTACCGGGCGCGGCTGGTGGACCTGCACGAGGGCCAGGCCCGCCAGGCCTGCCAGCGTCTCCAGGCCCAGGGCATGGACTGCATGGTGGTCCAGGCGTCCCTGTGACCGGCGGGCCCCGGCGGTCGTCGGGGTTGCCGTTGCCGGGCAAAGCGCTTAGCGTAGGATGAACCACCCCGCCGGTCCCGCCGGCGGGGTGGTTTCGTCTTCCATCCGCGGGCGTGCAAGGAGGCATCGCATGGCACCTTCCCTCAAGGGCATCCTGTTCATGTGCGGCGGCGTGTTGTGCCTGGCCCTGGGCGATGCCGTCACCAAGTGGCTGGGCGAGGTCCACTCGCCGCTGCAGATCATCTTCTTCCGCACCCTGGTCTCGCTGCCGCTGATCGTGCTGATCGCCCGCTTCAACGGCGGCCTGCGTACCCTGGGCACGCGGCGCCCGGGCGTGCACCTGCTGCGCGGCCTGATCTTCACCGCCACCATGGTCACCTTCATGTGGGGCCTGGTGCTGCTGCCGCTGGCCACCGCCACGGCGATCGCCTTCGCCGCCCCGCTGTTCGTGACGCTGCTCTCGGTGCCGCTGCTCGGCGAGCGGGTCGACCGCCCGACCTGGCTGGCCACGCTGCTCGGCTTCGTCGGCGTGCTGGTGGTGGTGCGCCCGGGGTCCGGCGGCTTCCAGCCCGCCATGCTAGTGGTGGTCGCCGCGGCGCTGTTCTATGCCCTGACCATGATCACCGCGCGCCGCTACGGCGAGGGCGAGCATCTCTGGGCGATGGTCTTCTACACCACCTCGGTGCCGTGCCTGTGCGCGGCCCTGACCCTGCCCTGGGTGTGGCAGACGCCGGCCCCGCTGCACTGGATCGGCTTCCTGGCCGGCGGGGTGCTCGGGGTCGGCGCCATGGTGGGGCTCACCCAGGCGTTCCGCTATGCCCCGGCGGCCATCGCCGCGCCCTTCGACTACACGGCCCTGCTGTGGGCGGTGCTGTTGGGCTGGGGGTTCTGGGGCGAGCTGCCGGACCCCTGGGTGTTCGCCGGCGGCAGCCTGATCATCGTCAGCGGCCTGGCCATCGCCTACCAGGAGCGCCGCGTGGCGCTGAACCGCCGCCCCTCTCTGTGACGACCGGCCCTCGGCCCCGATGAACGGCGGCCCCGCGCCTTCCGCGCGGGGCCGCTGGCGTCGGGGGCTCGCGCCCGAGCGTCAGCCGCCCAGGCGCGGGAAGGCCCGGGCCGCGGCCTCCGGGTCCGGGGCGGCGCAGATCGCCGAGACCACCGCCAGGCCGCCGGCGCCGGCGCGGCGCACCGCCTCGGCGTGCTCGGCCTTGAGCCCGCCGATGGCCACCGTGGGCAGCGGGCTGGCGGCGGCGAGCGCGGCCAGGCCATCGAAGCCCAGCGGCGCGGCGTGGTCGCGCTTGGTGGGCGTGGCGAACACCGGGCCCAGCCCCAGGTAGTCCAGCCGCTCGGCGTCCAGCCGGGCCAGCTGCTCGTGGGTCTGCACCGAGAGGCCGAGGAGGGCCTCCGGGCCCAGCGCCGCCCGGGCGTCGGCCACCTCGCCGTCGTCCTGGCCGATGTGCAGCCCGTCGGCGCCGCTGGCCAGCGCCACCTCGAGGCGGTCGTTGATGATCAGCGGCACGCCGCTGCCGGCCAGTCCGGCCTTCAGGCGCCGCGCCAGTGGCACCAGCTCGGCGTCGCTGGCCTGCTTGTCGCGCAGCTGGACGACGCTCACGCCGCCGCGCACCGCGGCCAGCACGGTCTGCTCCACGCCACGGGCGGCGCACAGCTCGGGGTCGGTGACCAGATAGAGGGACAGATCAAGGCGCATCGGTGAGCTCCAGGCGGGCGGGGTGGGTGGTGGGGCCGGAGAGGGTGGACAGCGCGTCGGGATCGAGGCCGTACAGGGCATCGAGGAAGGCCACCGCGAAGCTGCCGGGGCCGGCGGCGGTCTGGCCGGCCGCCTCGCCGGCGGTGGCGTAGGCGGCCAGCGCCGCCACCGTGGCCGCGAACGGGTCCTCGGCATCGGCCAGGAAGGCACCGACCACGCCGGTCAGCGCACAGCCCAGGGTGGTGACGCGCGGCATCAGGGCATGGCCGCCGCGGACCCGCGCCAGTCGGCGGCCGTCGGTGACCAGGTCGACCTTGCCGGTGACCGCCACCACGGCGCCGCTGTCCCGGGCCAGGGCCACGGCGGCGCGCTCGGCGCTGTCGGCGCTATCGGTGCTGTCCACGCCGCGTCCTCCGCCGCCCTGCCGGGCCAGCGCGAGAATTTCCGAGGCGTTGCCGCGAATCGCGCTCGGCCCGAGCGCCAGCAGCCGGGCGCCGGCCTCGCGCCGGAAGCGGGTGGCGCCTACCGCCACCGGGTCGAGTACCCAGGGCGTGCCGGCCGCATTGGCGGCGCGGGCGGCGTCGTCCATGGCGTCCAGCCAGTGGGGCGAGAGGGTGCCGATGTTGAGCGTCAGGGCGCCGGCCAGGCCGGCGAATTCGGCGGCCTCCTCGCGGGCGTGGACCATGGCCGGCGAGGCGCCCAGGGCCAGCAGCACGTTGGCCATGGTGTTCATCGCCACGTGATTGGTGATGTTGTGGACCAGCGGGGTGGTCGCGCGCACCCGAGCGAGGTGCGAGGCGGGATCGAGGGATTGCATCGGGCCTCCTGGCGGACGGGAGGCGCGGGCCCGGGGGCCGGCACGACTCCCTCCGCCGGCATTATCCGGGTCAGGTGATGAGGGTGCCTCTCAGCCGGAACGGTATGGTGTGCCGGCGCCCCTGTCGTCGGGTCTCACTATCCCCCTTCGTCCCGGGCTTGTAAAGCCGCCGGGCGGGGCAGCCAGACCCGCACGCTCAGGCCGCCGCCGGGCGCGGCCGCAAGCGCCAGGCGCCCGCCGTGGCGCTGCACCAGGCGGTCGACGATGGACAGCCCGAGGCCGGCGCCGGCCCCCGGGCCGGCGCGATGGAAGCGCGCCAGCACCTGCTGGCGGCTCGCCTCGGGAATCCCAGGCCCTCGGTCGTCCACCCGCAGCGTCAACCACTCGGCCTCGCCGCCGAGGGCCACGTCGATGCGGCTGCCGGCCGGCGAGTGATGGATGGCGTTGCCGACCAGGTTCTGCACCAGGGTGGCGAGCGCGCCGGGCTCGGTGCGCAGTCGCCAGTCGGCGCCTTCGTCGGCCTCGAGGTGCAGCGCCTGGCCGTGATCGCCGGCCAGCGGCAGCAGCTCGGCCAGGGCCTCGCGCACTTCGTGCAGCAGGTCGGCATCCTGGTTGGGGGTGTCTTCCTGCTCGGGGTCCAGGCGCGCCAGGGTCAGCAGTTGTCCGACCAGTCGGGTGGCGCGGGCCACGCCGGCGCGGAGTTGGGTCAGCGCCTCGCGGCGGTCGTCGGGGTCCGCGGTGGCCAGGGCGTTCTGGGCGTGCAGGTCGAGCACCGCTAGTGGCGTGCGCAGCTCGTGGGCGGCATCGGCGATGAAGCGCTTCTCGCGGCTGCGTAACTCGCGAAGCCGCGCCAGCAGGCGGTTGAGGGCCCCGGCGATGGTGGCCAGCTCCTGGGGCAGCGGATCGTCCGGCAACGGCTGGAGGTGATGGGGGTCCCGGCTGCGGATCTGGGCGGCCATGCGCGACAGCGGCCGCAGCCCCCAGCCGATGGCCCACCACAGCAGCGCCGCCAGCACCGGCAGGCCGAACAGGTCCGGCCACAGGGTGCGCAGGGCGATGTCGGCGACCAGCTCGCCGCGCACCTCGCCGCGCTCGCCGACCAGCACCCGCAGGTCGTCGGGGGCGCTCAGGGCGAAGACCCGCCACTCGCGGCCATCGAGCACCACGTCCGCATAGCCGTCCTGCCGTTCGCTGAAGGGCGCAGGCGGGGCGCCGGCCGAGCGCAGCAGCAGACGGTCGCCGCGCCAGGCCTGGAAGGCCACCTTGCCCTCGTAGCGGTGGCCGGCGATGTCGTCGGTGTCGGCCCGCTGCAGGGCGTTGTCGAGGCTCGCCAGCAGGGCGTCGCGCCGGGCCTCGGGCAGCGGCGCCCGCATCAGTCCCTCCAGCAGGCGGGCGTTCTGGGTCAGGCGGGCGTCGAACAGTTCCTCCACCTCGTGGGCGGCGTCGCGATAGCTGGTCACGCCGATCGTCAGCATGCACAACGCGACCACCAGCAGCACGATGCCCAGGGTGCGGCGGCGGATGGAGCTCATGCGTCCTCGTCCGCCGGGGCCTTGTCCATGATGTAGCCGATGCCCCTCAGGGTGCGGATCAGCTCGGGGAATAGCTTGCGGCGCAGGTGGTGAACGTGGACCTCGATGGCGTTGCTCTCCACGTCCTCGTCCCAGCCGTAGACCAGGCGGGTCAGGGTATCGCGGGTGAAGGCGTGGCCCGGATGGCTGAGGAATTCCTGCAGCAGGGTGAACTCGCGGCGCGACAGGGCCACCGGCGCGCCGTGGCAGGTGACGCGGCGGTTGCCGGGGTCGAGCGCCACGCCGCGGTGGCGCAGTTCGCTGGTGACCTGGCCCTGGCTACGGCGCAGCAGGGCACGCAGCCGGGCCTTGAGCTCGGCGACCTCGAAGGGCTTGGTCAGGTAGTCGTCGGCGCCGGCGTCGAGGCCCTGGATGCGCTCCTCGATGCCGTCGCGGGCGGTCAGCACCAGCACCGGCACCCGGTGGCCGGCGTGGCGCAGGCGTTCGAGCAGGCCGATGCCGTCGAGCCTGGGCAGGCCGAGGTCGAGGATCACGGCGTCGAAGGGTTCCTCGTCCTGCAGGGCATGGAGGGCATTGACGCCGTCGTCGAGGATGTCGACGGTGTAGTGCTCCGGTTTCAGCGCCAGGCGAATGCCCGACGCCAGGCTGGGGTCGTCCTCCACCAGCAGTATGCGCATGGCCGGTCCCTTTTCGGTGATCGAGCGATCCGATGGTAACCCAGGGCAGGCCCCGGCCGGCAGCCCGACGCGACGACGCCGGCTCGAAGGCCGGCGTCGTGCGAGGCGAGAACCCCCTTACTTGCCGGGCTGCTTGACCAGGCGCAGGTAGGGCTTCTGCTCGTCCCAGCCGTCGGGGAACAGCTTGGCGGCCTCCTCGTTGCTGACCGCGGGCACGATGATGCAGTCGCCGCCCTGCTGCCAGTTCACCGGGGTGGCCAGCTTGTGGGAATCGGTGAGCTGCAGGCTGTCGAGCACGCGCAGGATCTCGTCGAAGTGGCGCCCGGTGCTGGCCGGGTAGGTCAGGGTCAGGCGGATCTTCTTGTTGGGATCGACGACGAACACGCTGCGCACCGTCAGGGTGTCGTTGGCGTTGGGGTGGATCATGTCGTAGAGGTCGCTGACCTTGCGGTCGGCGTCGGCCAGCAGCGGGAAGTTCAGGGCGCTGCCCTGGGTCTCCTGAATGTCGCCGGCCCAGGCCTTGTGATCCTCGAGGGGATCCACCGACAGCCCGATGACCTTGGTGTTGCGCTTCTCGAACTCCGGCTTGAGCCGCGAGACCTCGCCGAGTTCGGTGGTGCACACCGGGGTGAAGTCCTTGGGGTGGGAGAACAGGATCACCCAGCTGTCGCCGGCCCAGTCGTGGAAGTGGATCGGGCCCTCGGTGCTTTCCTGGGTGAAGTCGGGTGCGATGTCGCCGAGTCGCAGTGACATGGTGTCCTCCTGGGGTCGAAGTGTCGGCATCGTCCGGCGATGCCGGAGGGTCAATGACACAGGATTGCACCCTCGGGGCGAGGGGGGAAACAATCCCTGATCATATTCTTAGCGCTCGATGTTTGCTTATGGCGCCGGCGCAGCGGCGCCCAGGAAGCGTTCCTGCCAGTAGTCCAGCGACAGCGCGGTCACGCTGACCCGGCGGCCGCGCCCCGGGGCGTGGATCATCTCGCCGTCGCCCAGGTAGATGCCCACGTGGCTGGCGTCGCCGCGTCCCGCGGTATCGAAGAATAGCAGGTCGCCGGGCCGGGCCTCGTCGATCGGCGGCAGGCGCGCGAACTGGCGGCGCGAGGTGCGCGGCACGCCGATGCCGGCCCGGGCATAGACCCGCTGTACCAGCCCGGAACAGTCCAGGCCGCGCGCATCGTTGCCGCCGAAACGGTAGGGCGTGCCCAGCGCCTGGCGTGCCTCGGCGAGAATCAGCGCCCGGTCCACCGACAGCCCGCCGCCGTCGCGCGTGGCGAGGTCGGGGCCGGCGCAGCCGGCCAGCACCAACAGCATCGCCAGCACGACCAGAGGCATCATCCGTTCGAGGCGGGTCGCGACGCATAGCGCCGGGGCGGGTGAAGCTGGAGTCGCTGGCATGGGCATCTCGCGGGGCGTCCGTTTTCCCTCTTGTCGTTCCCAGCCTAGCTGGCCCGCACGGCTCTGTGAATATCAGCGGAAGGCGATCCTCGTGCCGTGGGTCAGCATCTCGTCCGGGGTCATGGCATGGCCGGGCACGCCGATCATCTCGTCGCCGCACTGGTCCGACCAGGTCAGCACCCCGTGGGTCAGCCCCAGGCCGCCCAGCAGGTCGCGGATCTCCCCGGTGCCGAGGAAGGTGCAGGTCTTGCCCTGCTTGTCGGAGAGGGTGGAGACGCCGTTGGCATGATGGAAGCGGACCGTGTAGATGCCGTCCATGGATTCCACCTCGACGATCGGCGAGAAGCCGTGTGAGAGGGCGCGGGAGAGCTGCTTGAGGGTGATGTGGTCCCCCAGGGACATGTCGATGGCGGTCATCTCGGGCTCCGGCTGGTGGGATGGCGTATAGATAATGTAGAACCTTGCCGATAGGCTCGCCAGTGTCAGTAAACATGGGTGATTCTGGTCGGTTAAAGGGCAAGGATGAGCCGCTTGGGTTGTCGTTTTCTCTCGCTGCGCATAGTTTTTGTATAGGAATGGGGCGAGCGGGGCGCTGCGGTGGGGTGGAAAAATGCCCCCCTCGCCTCCATACCCGTCCTATCGGCCCATCGCGGACAAGGAGATTCCATGAGCTTCACCGGCGAGCAACATCCCGGCGTCAAGACGGCGACCGGCGACACCGACGGCTTTCGCCTCAATCACACCATGCTGCGGGTCAAGGACCCGGAAGCCGCACTGGCCTTCTACTCCCGGGTCTTCGGCATGCGCGTGCTGCGCCGGCTGGACTTCGAGGAAATGCGGTTCTCGCTGTACTTCCTGGCCAAGCTCGAGGACGGCGACCGGGTGCCGGAAGACGTCGATGAGCGCACCGTCTGGACCTTCGGCCAGAAGGGGCTGCTGGAGCTGACCCACAACTGGGGCACCGAGGAGCAGGCGGACTTCGCCTACCACGACGGCAATGCCGAGCCCCAGGGCTTCGGCCACATCTGCTTCTCGGTGCCGGACCTGGATGCCGCCGTGGCCTGGTTCGATGCCAACGAGGTCACGTTCATCAAGCGCCCCGACCAGGGCAAGATGAAGGACGTGGTCTTCGTCAAGGACGTGGATGGCTACTGGATCGAGGTGATCGAGGCCGCCCGCATGGTCGGCAAGGGCGATTGAGTCGCCGGGCCGTCGATGAGCGTTGACGGTCCGGCTTGTCGATATGGCGTCCTGGCATTAGGGTCTGCAGCGTGTTTCACCATGGCGCATCCCGCCAAGGAGTCCCAATGAACTTGCCCCACCGTTCCCTCCCGCTGGCCCTGGCCGGCTCCCTGCTGGCCATGAGCGGCCTGGCCCAGGCCGAGGAGCCGGCCGAGGTCCGCTTCTCTTCCCCGGCCTGGCCCGGGGTGACCGTCAAGACATCGCTCGCCTCCACCCTGCTCGAAGCGCTGGGCTACGAGCCCCGCTCGGAAGAACTCGGTTCCACGATCACCTACGAGGCACTGAACCAGGACGAGCTGGACGCCTTCCTCGCCGGCTGGCTGCCCGCCCAGCAAGGCATGTACGACACCGCCATGGACGAGGGCAGCCTGGTCGACCTGGGCAACAACGTTGATGGTGCCCGCCTCGGCTTCGCCGTGCCCACTTACGTCTATGACGCCGGCCTGACGTCGGCCGAGCAGCTGGACGATCCCGAGTTCGCCGACAAGCTCGAGCGCACCATCTACTCCATCGAGGTGGGCTCCGGGATGAGCGACACCCTCAACGAGGCGGTGGAGGCCGACACCTATGGCCTGGGCGACTGGACGCTCTCCGAGACCTCCACGCCGGGCATGCTCAGCGCGGTGGACAGCGCCATCGACCGCGAGGAATGGATCGTCTTCGCCGGCTGGACGCCGCACTGGATGAACATCGAGCATGACGTGCGTTACCTCGACGATACCCAGGACATGTGGGGGCCGGACGGTGGTCGCAGCGATGTGAAGACCCTGGTGACGACCAGGTTCGCCGAATCGAACCCCAACGCCACCAAGCTGCTCGACCAGCTGAGCTTCACCGCCGACCAGCAGAGCGCGATGATTCGTGGCTTCAGCTTCGAGGAACGAGAGCCGGAAGCGGTGGCCCTGGAGTGGCTGCGTGAACACCCGGCGGAGGTCGAGGCCTTCCTCGAGGGCGTGACCACCCGCGACGGCGAGCCGGCCTGGCCGGCGGTGCAGCAGGCACTGGAGATTCCCGAGGGCTGATCCCCGCCCATCGCCATCCTGCACGACGAGGCCGCCCTTCGGGGCGGCCTCGTTCGTTGGGGGGCTCGACGGCGCGCGTCAGGCGAAGGCGTAGAGGTCCATGGCCAGCACCCCGTGCTCCACGCTGTGGTGGCGCCGCTCGGCGTGGCCGCCTGCCCCCATGGCCACCAGCAGCGGCTGGAAGTGCTCGGGCGTGGGGTGGTTGGCGAGCGCCTGGGGAGCGCGTTGCCAGCCTAGCAGGGCCTCGCGGTCGCCGGCGGTCAGCCGGGCGTGGACCCAGTCGCTGAACTCGCCGACCCAGCCGGGCATCGGGGCCTCGAGGCTATCCAGCGAACGCAGGTCATGGGTCAGGCTGCCGGAGCCGACCACCAGCACGTTCTCCTCGCCCTCGCGTTTTCGCAAGAGCGCGCCGAGCCGCTCGCCGAGGGCGGCCAGCTCGGCGTTGGACCAGTTGGTGGGCAGCGACAGCGACACCACCGGGACGTCGGCCTCGGGGAACATCAGCGACAGCGGGACCCAGGCGCCGTGGTCCAGGCCGCGCTCCACCGGCACGGCGTTGAGCTCGCGGGCCAGTCGCCTGGCCAGCTCGGGCTCGCCCGGCGCCGGGTACTGGCATTCGAACAGCGCGCGGGGGAAACCGCCGAAATCGTGAAGCGTCTCCGGGTGCTCGCTGGTGCTGACCATCAGGCGACGGCTGGCCCAGTGGGCCGAGACGACCACCACCGTGGAGGGGCTCAGGGTCCGGCCCAGCTCGCGCAGGAAGTCGTGGGCCGGCGTGGGCGTCAGGGCCAGCATCGGCGAGCCGTGGGAGATGAACAGGCTGGGCAACATGATCGTGGTCTCCTGCAAGGGAAGACGCCGCCCCGGGGGCGGCGTGGTGCGCGGTCGAGGGATCGCGGGTTCAGGCGACGCGGGGATGCAGGACCAGGCGTCCGCCGCCCAGCCCGGCCTGCACCAGCAGGGCGATGGCCCAGAACACCGGGAACTCCCAGCCACCCCCCTCGTTGGAGAATACCCAGCCGTTGTCGGCATGCACCCAGGCGGCGCCGAGCAGCGTCGGGATCAGGGCCAGGCTGATCCAGCGCGTGTAGACGCCGAGCAGCAGGGCCAGGCCGCCGCCCACCTCGGCGAGGATGGTCAGGTAGGCGAAGACGCCGGGCAGGCCCAGGGACTCGAAGTAGCCGACGGTGCCGGGCACGGTGAAGACGAACAGCTTGAGCAGCCCATGGGCCAGGGTCATGGCGCCCAGCGCCAGGCGCAGCAGAGTGACGGCGGAGGGCTGAAGGCGGTCGAGTGACGTGGTCGGGAGGGGGTGGCGGGTCATGGTCGGATTCTCCGTCGGGGATGTCGTATGTGGTGATGTGGTCACTCTAGACGCGACGAAGAAGGAGATAATCTGCGGTCTTGGCACAAAACTATTGCGCTTTTAGCAATAAAAAGTGGCCGTCGGGAAAGCTTCGGAAAACGCCACGCGCCTTGCCCGTCACAGCCCCAGCTCACGCTCCCAACTGGGCGGATCGCCCCAGGCCTCGGCGAGGCGCGCCAGGAAACGATCGACCTTGGCCGGCAGGTGGCGGCGGGCGGGATAGAGGCCGTGAACGTCCAGCGTGATCGGGGGCTCTTCGGTGAGGATGGGCACCAGGCGGCCACTCTTGATGCTGTCGGTGACCAGGAAGCTGGGCTGTTGGGCGATGCCGAGCCCGGCTTCGGCGGCGTGGGTCAGCACGTCGCCGTTGTTGCTCTCGAGGGGGCCGGACACCGCGAGGCCGCGGCCGCCGAACTGCCAGTCGCCGCCGCGCCCGCCGGTGCGATAGCGCAGGCAGCGATGGTGCGCCAGGTCCGCCAGGCGACGCGGCGCGCCGTGTTCGGCCAGGTAGCCCGGGGAGGCGCACAGCAGCAGCCGGCAACGGGTCAGGCGGCGGGCCACCAGGCTGGAGTCGGGCAGGCTGCCGATGCGGATCGCCAGGTCGTAGCCCTCCTCGAGCAAGTCGACCCGGCGGTCGTTGAGGTCCAGGCGCACCTCCAGCGCCGGGTGCTCGACCATGAAACGGGCCACCAGCGGGGCCAGGTAGCGGGTGCCGAAACTCATCGGCCCATTGAGGCGCAGCCGGCCGCGCATCTCGGTGGCGCCGCTGCCCACCTCCGCCGCGGCCTCCTCCAGCGACTGCAGGATGCCCTGGGCGCGCGTCAGGTAATGTTCCCCGGCCTCGGTAAGATGCAGGCGGCGGGTGGTGCGCTGCAGCAGGCGCACGCCCAGGTGCTCCTCGAGCGCCATGACCTGGCGCGAGACGCGGGTCCGCGACAGGTCCAGCGCCTCGGCGGCGTGGGTGTAGCTGCCCAGTTCGGCGACTCGCACGAAGGCGGTCATGGCGTCCAGCAGGTTCATGGGCGGGGCTCCAGGGCGTGGCCGACGGACGACCATCGTCTCACACGACGACAACGCCGCCCGAGGGCGGCGTCGTGCGGGGGCGCGTGGCGCGACTCAGTGGTCGTGGTCGGCGTGCTCGTGGGCCGCGTCGTCGGCGGCCAGGGCGTCGTGAAGCAGCTCGGCGTTGTGGCGCATCATGCCCAGCCAGGTGCTGGCCTCGCCCTCGGCCGCCAGGGCGCCGGAGTAGAGGGTGCCGGCGATCGGTAGGCCGGTCTCCTCGGCGAGCTGCTCGATCATCGCCGGGCTGGTCATGTTCTCGTGGAAGAGCGCGTGCACGTCGCTGTCGGCGAGGATGTCGATCAGCCGCGCCATGTTGGTGGCGCTGGGCTCGGTCGCGGTGGACAGCCCGGCCGGCGAGAGGACGTCGATACCGTAGGCCCGGGAGAAATGGCCGAAGGAGTCGTGGCCGGTCACCACCGTGGTGTGTTCGGGCAGCTCGCTCATCAGGCCGCGCAGCTCGGCGTCCAGGGCGTCGATCTCTTGCTGATAGCGGGCGGCGCGCTCGCGGTAGTCGGCCTCGTGGGCCGGGTCGGCGGCGATCAGGCCGTCGCGAATGTTGTCGACGTAGAACTGGCCGAGCCCCAGGTCCAGCCAGGTGTGGGGGTTCAGGCCGCCATGGTCGTGGGCATGGCCGGCGTGGTCATGATCGTCATGGCCGTGTTCGTCGTGTTCGTCGTGGTCATGCGCCTCATGATCATGGGTCTCATGGTCATGGGCGTCAGGCGCGTGGTCATCGTGGCCATGGGCCGAGTGATCATGGCCGTCGTGGTCAGGGTGGTCCGCCTCGGCGAGCGCCGCCTCGATGCCGTCGGTGGCCACCACCGTCGGCCCGGCGTAGTCGCTGGCCTCGACCAGTCGCGTCATCCAGCCCTCGAACTGCAGGCCGTTGAGCACCACCAGGTCGGCCTCGGCCAGGGCCCGGGCGTCGGTGGGCCGCGGCGAGTACACGTGGGCGTCGCTGTCGGCGCCGACCAGGGCGGTGACCTCGACGTGGTCGCCGCCGATCCGCTCGACCATGTCGGCGAGCACGCTGAAGCTGGCGAGCACCTGGACGCGCTCGTCGGCCTGGGCGGTGGGCAGGGTCAGCAGCGCGGCGGCGCCGGCGGCGAGGGCGAAAGGCTTGGCGAAGGGCATCGGGTCGGACTCCGGCGGTGGCAACGAAGGTATCGGTAGAAGCGTGGGGAAAGGGGCGTCAGGGCGTGGCGTCGGCGTTCAGGGGCGCGGCGCGGCGCCGGAAGCGGGCGCTCAGGCTGTGCTGGCGGCCGAACAGCGCCGAGCCGATGTAGGCCACCCCGGCCAGAAGGATGATCGCCGGGCCGGATGGCAGGCTCAGGTGGTACGAGAGCAGCAGGCCGCCGGCGCTGGCCACCAGGGCCACGCCGATGGCGATGGCCATCAGGCCTTCCAGGCGGTTGCTCCAGAAGCGCGCGGTGGTGGCCGGCAGCATCATCAGGCCCACCGCCATCAGGGTGCCCAGCGTCTGGAAGCCGGCGGTGAGGTTGAGCACCACCAGCCCCAGGAAGACTCCATGCACCAGGCCGCCGCGCACGCCCTGGCCGCGCAGGAACAGCGGGTCCAGGCACTCCACCACCAGGGCGCGGAAGATCACCGCCAGGGCGAGCACGATCAGGCTGGCGATGCCGGCGATCAGCAGCAGCGCGGTGGAGTCCACGGCCAGGATCGAGCCGAACAGCACATGGGTGAGATCGACGCTGCTGCCGCCCAGCGACACCATCATCACCCCGGCGGCCAGCGAGATCAGGAAGAAGCTGGCCATCGCCGAGTCTTCCCGGTGGCCGGTCATCTGCGAGACGCTGCCGGCCATCACCGCCACCAAGAGCCCCGAGAGGATGCCGCCGAGGCTCATCATCGGCAGCGAGAAGCCGGCGAACAAAAAGCCCAACGCCACGCCGGGCAGGATGGCGTGGGACATGGCGTCGCCGATCAGGCTCATGCCACGCAGCATCAGGAACACGCCCAGCGGCGGGGCGGCCAGCGACAGCGCCAGGCTGGCCACCAGGGCGCGCTTCATGAAGCCGTAGTCGAAGGGGGCCACGAACCAGGCATCAAGCAGTGCCAGCATGGGGTACCTCGGAAAAATCGAAGGGCAGGCGCGGGGCGCGGGGCGCCTGGCCGACATGATGCTCGAGCAGCGCCTCGGGGCTGACCCAACGGCCGTGGCCGCCGGCCAGCAGCAGCACGTCGTCGGCCAGGCGGGCCAGCTGCTCCATGTCGTGGAGCACCACGATCAGGGTGGCGCCTTGGCGAGCCATGTCGCGCAGCACCTCCATCAGCACCTCGACGGTCTCGATGTCGACGTTGGCGAAGGGCTCGTCGAGCAGCAGCAGCTCGGCCTCCTGCATCAGGGTGCGGCCCAGCAGGGCGCGCTGGCGCTGGCCGCCGGAGAGCTCGCCGAGCTGGCGATGGGCCAGGTGTGAGATGCCCAGCCGCGCCATGATCTCGCGGCCGCGGCGATAGTGGGGGCCGCAGTAGCCCTTGAAGGCGCCGTGGCTGGGCCAGGTGCCGCTCATGATCAGCTCTTCCACGCTCATCGGGAAGGTCAGGTCGAGGGCCAGCTGTTGGGGCAGCCAGGCGCATCGCTCGCGGGGCACCGCGCATTCCACCCGGCCGGCCACCGGCTTCAGCATGCCCATGATGGCCGAGATCAGGGTGCTCTTGCCGGCGCCGTTGGCGCCGATCAGCGCGGTCACCGCGCCGTCCTGGAAGCGGCCGTCCAGGTGCTCGAGCACCGTCTGGCCGCCGCGGGCGAGCTGCAGGTCGTGGAGCTTGAGGCGGGCCATCAGGACAAGCCTCCGGTCGCCCAGGCCACCGCCAGCCACAGCGCCGCCAGCGGGGCGGCGACCAGCAGCAGCCGGCGCGGTGCCGACAGCGACATCAGCGAGAAATGACAAGGCCCCTCGGGGCGATGACGGTGGGGGCGATGCGCCATGGTGAAACGTCTCCGCGGAAGTGGCGTGGTTATAACATAACAATATCGGCGCCCGCCAGCGCCGCGTGCCGGCGGACCGCCGGATCAGTAGCGCAGCACCACGCCCAGCCGCTCCGGCGTGACCAGCCAGGCGTATTCGCCTTCCAGGGTCAGCTCGCCGAACGTCAGCCGCGCGGGCTGGAAGCGATTCACCGCCGCCATGGCCTGGCCCGGCTGGGTGCGCAGTTGCAGCTCGCCGACCAGCATGCCGGTGGCGAAGTTGAGCGCGCCGTCCTCGGGGCGGTCGTCGCCGACGCCGATCGCCAGCCCCGCCGCGGTGTTGACCGCCAGCGACCCCAGCCGGGCCTGCCAGCTGCGCCGGCGGCGTTCCTCCTCGGCCACCGCCTGGATCAGCCGGCGCGCGGCGTCCACGTCGCCGTCGCTGTCCCGGAGCCGCTGGTAGGCCGCGGTGTGAGGCTGGCGGTCGACCAGCAGGCCGCCCAGGGCGATGGCCGACTTCAGGGTGCCGACCCGGGCGTCGAAGCGGTCGTGGTCGTCGTCGGCCTCGCTGGCCTGCCAGGCGTTCCACGCCAGGCTGCCGGCGTAGATGCCCGACCAGCCCCACTGCCACAGCTCGGCCTGGCGGGCGCCGCGGGACAGGGCGTCTTCATAGGCCTGCCACTCGGCCGAGGCCGACTGGGCGAGGGCCGGCAGGGGCAGGCAGAACAGTAGCGGGGCGAGGCAGTGCAGCAGGCGGCGGGGCATAAGGAATCTCCTGGGGGAACGGGCCCATGAATCCTAGCATCGCGGCGCCCCCCGCTGCCGCCCGCGACTGACCGCCGCCCCCTCGGCGCGCTACACTGCCGAGCTTCATCCCAAGCGTTCGGAAGGAATCGACATGTCCCGCACGACCCCTCTGCGTTCCCTGCTGGCCGTCTCCCTGGCCGCCGGCCTGACCCTGATCGCCGCCCCGGCGCTGGCCACCGGCGCCACCGGGCTCTACCTCGGCGGCGGCGTCGGCCAGATGCACGGCGACGACGACTTCGACGACGAGGCCGGCCTGTGGAAGCTGACCGCCGGCTACAACTTCGGCTGGCTGCCGTTCCTCGACCTCGGCGCCGAGCTCGGCTATGCCAACGGCGACACCCTGAACGGCGAGGTGGACGGCCGCTCGGCGACCCTCGAGGTGGAGAGCCTCCAGGCCATGGGCGTGGCCGGGCTGAGCTTCGGCCCGCTGGGCGTCTACGCCAAGGCCGGCATGGCCGACTGGGACGCCGAACGGCGCGGCCGCGGCCTGACCCACGACTATTCCGGCACCGACCCGGTCTACGGCCTGGGCGCGCGGGTCGAACTGCTCGACCTCACCGGCCGCCTCGAGATCGAGCGCCTCGACGCCGACGAGATCGGCGACATCGACATGGTCACCGCCGGCGTCGTCTACACCTTCTGATCGGCCCCGGGCGAGTGGGGGGAGGCCTCGGCTAGACTGAACCCCACCAGCCACGGGGAGAGACGCCATGGACCTCGAGGTCATCACCCTCGCCAAGGCACGCGACCGGCTCAAGCAGCTGTGCGACAAGGTCTGCGAGCGGCATCGGCCGGTCGTCATCACGCGCCGGAACGGCCACCACGCGGTGTTGATGTCGCTGGAGAATTACCAGCGGCTGACGGGCGAGACGACGCCCCGCGCCGATCACCTGGACAACCTCTACAGCGACCTGGAACGCGAGCAGGACGCCTGAGATCGGGGCCGCCGACGTCGCCGGTGCGAGGCGGGCTCAGTCGGCGAATTCCTCGGTGTCGACCTCCGCCTGCTGGGCCGCGCCGTAGCGGCCGCCCAGCACCTGGTCGGGGGTCAGCATGGCGTCCAGCCGGGCGACGGTCGCGGAGTCCAGGCGCAGCGCCTCCGCCGCCAGGTTCTGGCGCATGTGCGCGACGGAGCGCGACCCGGGAATCGGGAGGATGTCGTCGCCCTTGGCCAGCAGCCAGGCCAGGGCCAGTTGGCCGGGCGTGGTGTCCCGCTCCTGGGCCACGGCCTTGACGTCGTCCAGCAGGCGCAGGTTGTGCGGGTAATGCTCGGCGCTGAAGCGCGGCATGCCGCGGCGCATGTCGCTCTCCTCGAGGCGGGGGGGATCCTCCACCGCCCCGGCCAGGAAGCCCCGCCCCAGCGGGCTGAACGCCACCAGCGCCGTGTCCGACTCGCGGCACGCCGCGATCAGCCCGATCTGCGGATTGCGCGTCCACAGCGAGTACTCCGACTGCACCGCGGCGATGGGATGCTCGGCCCGGGCACGGCGCAGGGTCGCGGCCGACACCTCGGACAGGCCCAACGCGCCGATCTTGCCTTCCTCCACCAGGCGCCCCAGCTCGCCCACGCTCTCCTCGATGGGCACCGTCTTGTCCCAGCGATGCAGGTAGTAGAGGTCCAGGTGGTCGGTGCGCAGCCGCGAAAGGCTCGCCTCGCACTGCCGGCGCAGCGTGGCGGGGCGCCCGTCGATCACTTTCTTGCCTTGCTCGGGATCGATGGCCATGCCGCACTTGCTGGCCAGCAGGAGCTCGTCGCGTCGGCCCGCCAGCGCCTTGCCCACCAGCGACTCGTTGGCCGTGGCCCCGTAGAGGGTTGCGGTATCCACGTGGCGATAGCCCATGTCGAACGCCGCCTGCAGGGCGCGCAGCGCCTCGGGCTCTGGCAGCGGGCTGCCGTAGCCGTGAGAAAGGTTCATGGCGCCCAGGCCGATGCGGGGCGAAGCGACTTCCTTGAGGCGAGCGAAGAAGGGCGACATGGCGACTCCTCGTTGGCGATGTGGCTAAGAGAGGGCAAAGCGGGAGAGGGCATCATGCCGGCTCAGGCCCAGTGGATCCACTCGGCCAGCGCCTGGCGATTGGCGATCTCGATCTGCTGGGCGCGGGGCTCACCCTCTACATGGTGCGGATTCACGCCCAGCTCGCGCAGGGCATAGAGCACCAGCGGTCCGCGGCAGTGGAGTATCAGCTCACCGTCGTGCATGCCGTAATCCACCGCCAGCATCTCGCGTTCCTCCGGGGGAAGGCGTCGGTCGGGGATGAGCCGCACTTCTACCCGCGTCTGCCAGGCATCGTCGCCGTTCTTGCCGTGTTCGCCGAGCATTTCACCGCTATCTTCCGGAATGCCGCGGAAGCGGCTCAGCACGAAGTCCCGATAGCCGCGGTGCTTCTCGCAGTAGGCCCGCACGTGCCAGCGCCCGGCGGCGAACACCAGGGTGTGCGGTACCAGGATGCGCTCCTCGCCGGCCGGGTTGCTGAAGGAGGCGTAGACCACTTCCAGGCGGCGCCCCGTTCGGGCCGCTTTCACCACCTCGCGCACCACGTGCGGATCCACCGCACGGCTCGGTAGCGGCAGCGACTCGGTGTCCGCCGCGCCCAGCCCCAGGCCGGCGAAGGGCGAGTCCAGATCCGCGTGTGCGCCGAGCAAGTGTAGGTACTCCTCGACCCGGCCCCAGGTGAAGTGGGGCTGGAAATCCGCCGTGGGCAGGAAACCGCGGCGCGACTCGTCGTAGGCCAGGTTGTCAGGCGCCTGCTCCCGATAGCGACGCAGCGCCTTCTGGGCCTGCTGACGGCCAATGCCGAACGCCTCGCCGATCTGCGCGGCCACCACGCGCCCCTCCCAGAACGCCAGGATCTCGATCAGCCGAAAGCGGGCCAGGATGTCCCAGGGAAGCGGGTCGCGAGCGTCCATTCAGGTCTCCGTCCGTGGTAACCGATCAGGGATGTGGGTGACCCGCATCAAGACCGGGTTGATAAATATTGTGGATGAATCTTCAGGGTGGCGGCAGTTTGTTAAGGATGCTTTGATGTTGGTGTCGCCGATTCGATACAGGGAGGCCCAAGGCGGTCATGGACGATTTCTCCCCTACCGAGCTCAAGACCATCCTGCACTCCAAGCGGGCTAATCTTTATTATCTTCAGCACTGCCGAGTGCTCGTCAATGGTGGGCGTGTCGAATACGTGACGGATGAAGGGCGACAGTCGCTGTACTGGAATATCCCCATTGCTAACACCACGTCGCTGCTGCTGGGCACCGGCACCTCGATAACCCAGGCCGCGATGCGAGAGCTGGCCAAGGCCGGTGTGCTGGTCGGCTTTTGTGGTGGCGGTGGTACGCCGCTATTTGCTGCCACTGAGGTCGATGTAGAAGTCGCCTGGCTGACGCCGCAGAGCGAATACCGTCCCACCGAGAATCTTCAGCGCTGGGTTCGTTTCTGGTTCGATGATGAAAAGCGCTTGGAAGCGGCCCGCACGTTTCAGCTGGCGCGATTGGCCCGGATCGAGGGGTTGTGGATTGGTCGGCCGCTCAGGGAGGCCGGCTTCTCCGTGACGTCTGAGGCCTTGCCGGATGCCCTTGATCATCATCGTGAAGCCATCAAAAAAGCGCCCAGCACGACCGATCTGCTGATGCTGGAGGCGCGGCTGACCAAGACCCTCTTCAAGCTTGCCACCCGGGCTGTGAACTATGGTGATTTCACTCGCGCCAAGCGTGGCAGTGGCACCGATCCTGCCAACCGTTTCCTCGATCATGGCAACTATCTCGCCTATGGGCTGGCCGCCACGGCCACCTGGGTGCTGGGTATCCCGCATGGTCTGGCAGTGCTGCATGGCAAGACCCGTCGTGGCGGCTTGGTCTTCGATGTGGCCGATTTGGTCAAGGATGCGGTTATCCTGCCCCAGGCCTTCATCTCGGCCATGCGAGGTGACGAAGAGCAAGAGTTCCGTCAGGCCTGCATCGAGCGGCTGACCCGAACTGAGTCCCTCGATTTCATGATCGATACCCTCAAGGCCGTCGCCGACGACTTGGGAGGGCCAGGCGCATGAACGTGCTACTGGTTTCCCAGTGCAGCAAGAACGCGCTCAAGGAGACGCGACGCATCCTGGACCAGTTCGCCGAGCGTCGAGGCGACCGGACCTGGCAGACGCCGATCACCATGGAAGGGCTCACTACGCTCAGGAAGCTCTTGCGCAAGACAGCACGCAAGAACACCGCCGTGGCCTGTCACTGGATTCGCGGGCGGGACCATAGCGAGCTTATGTGGATCGTTGGCAATGCCGCCCAGTTCAATACGAAGGGAGCGTCTCCGACCAATACCACACGCCGCAATATCCTGCGTGCCGAGGATGAGAATGACTGGCACAGCGGGCGTCTGATTCATCTGCTGGCGTCGATGGCCGCCCTGTTTCATGACCTCGGCAAGGCTAGTCGCGCATTCCAGGATCGGCTCCATGGGCGTCTGGAGGGGCGCAACCGCTATCGGCATGAATGGGTGTCGCTGCGTTTGCTGGAAGCCTTCGTAGGCGATGACGATGATGATACCTGGCTTGCTCGGCTCGAAAAGCCCTCATCCGACGACGATGCACGTTGGTTGGGCTACCTCAAGAGCGATGGAGTGGCTGACGTCGCCGACGGGGAGAAAACACCTTTTATCCAACTGCCGCCGCTTGCCGCTGCGATTGGCTGGCTGGTCCTGAGTCATCATCGTCTGCCGGCATTGCCGGCCTATGACGATAACGGCCGACAAAAATGGGTCGGGGCTCGCGCCAGCATGAACGCCGCTAACCTGCCGGCGCTTCCCGAGTCCATCACGGCGGCCTGGAACGAATGCGTCGAATTGGCCGAGACACAAGACGTCGGACCGTACTGGGAATTCCCGCATGGCTTGCCTGTCACGACGGACACATGGCGGCAGCGCAGTCGGCGGCTGGCGCGGCAACTAAAAGAAATTAGGGTATCGACGCCGCCGCTGGAATCTCCCTACGTCATGCACCTGGCGCGTTTGGCATTGATGCTGGCGGATCACCACTATTCGAGCCTGACCGGCACAGGGCGGCTCCCCGGTGCCTGGTCGACCGTGCTATATGCCAATACCACCGTGCTGAATGGCAAGCGTCAGCTATGCCAGCCCCTGGAAGAGCACCTGCTGGGCGTAACCCGGGCGGCGGGTGAAATCGTCCATCGTTTGCCGGACATGGCTAGCGCCCTGCCGCGTATTGCGCGGCACAAGGGCTTTCGTCAGCGTAGCCGCGACCCTCGCTTTCGCTGGCAGGACAAGGCATTCGATCTGGCGGCAGGCCTGCGTGACAAGGCCCGTGAGCTGGGCTTCTTTGGCATCAACATGGCGTCGACCGGCTGTGGCAAGACCATCGCCAATGGCCGCATCATGTACGCCTTGAGCGATCCCGAAGAAGGTGCTCGCTTCTCGATAGCCCTCGGCCTGAGAACGCTCACGCTGCAAACCGGGCAGGTGTACCGTGAGAGGCTTGGGCTGGGTAGCGACGACTTGGCCATCCGGGTGGGTGGCAGTGCCAGCCGCACACTCTTCGAGCACCAACAGCACGAGAATGGGGGCTCAGAGTCCCGCGCCGCACTGCTGGATGAGCAGAGTCATGTCCATTTCGAAGGGCAAATCGATGAACACCCTCTACTGTCGCGAGCCGCGAATGACCCGCATGCTCGAGCGCTGCTCGGTGCGCCGGTGCTGGTGTGTACCATCGATCACTTGATACCGGCCACGGAGAGCCTGCGCGGTGGTCACCAGATCGCCCCCATGCTGCGACTGATGAGCAGTGATCTCGTGCTTGATGAGCCGGATGACTTCGATATCAATGATCTACCCGGCCTGACGCGCCTGGTATACTGGGCAGGGCTTCTGGGCTCGCGTGTTCTGCTCTCCTCGGCCACGCTGCCGCCTGCCCTGGTGCGTGGGCTGTTCGAAGCCTATTGCTCTGGCCGGGCAGAGTATCAGCGGCATCGTGGCGTTCCAGGCACTCCAGTGAATTCCTGTTGTGCCTGGTTCGATGAGTTTGGCTGCGCCCAGCAGCAGTGCGCCGAGGGTGAGCAGTTCGATGCCGCTCATCGGCAGTTTGCTCAGCAACGCGCCGCTCGGCTCGGTGAGCAGGCGCCGGCCCGCCGTGGCTATCTCGTGCCGTTGTCTGCTCCTAGCGCCCATCCGGACGCCGTACATCAGGCGGTCGCGCAGACGATACTCAATCATGCCTGTTCCCTGCACGAGCAGCACCACGCCGTCGATCCCCATAGTGACAAGCGAGTCAGCTTCGGCCTGGCTCGTATGGCCAATATCGAGCCGCTCGCTGCCGTTGCCCAGGCACTCTACCGGTCGGAAATTCCGGAAGGGTGGCAAATTCACCTTTGCGTCTACCACTCCCAGTTTCCTCTACTGCTGCGCTCACGTCTGGAAGCGCGCCTGGACCGAACGCTCGACCGACGTAGCGAGGATGCCGTTTTCGATCTCGCCGACATTCGCGCCCGGCTCGACAGCGGCTCCGTTCAGGATCACCTCTTCATCGTGCTTGGGTCGCCGGTCACTGAGGTTGGTCGGGACCACGATTATGACTGGGCCGTGGTCGAGCCCTCATCAATACGCTCGATCATTCAGCTTGCCGGTCGCGTGCGCCGTCACCGTCCTGCCCCTGTTCATTCTCCCAACATTGCACTGCTTGGAACCAACGTTCGGCACTTGAAACGGGTCGCGCCGGCCTTTAGCCGGCCAGGTTTCGAGACCGAGCGAGACTGGTCGCTGAGGTCGCATCAGTTGGCGGAGCTTCTGCGAGAGACTGAGATTGAGCATATCGACTCGCGCCCACGTCTGTTGCCAGTGGAGGTTCTAGAGCCGGCGCACAAGCTGGTCGATCTCGAGCATGCGCGACTTTCCTCGCTCATGGTCGAGGAGGCAGGTGCCGCTCCTGGTCGCCAACGACGCAGGCGTCGCGGTGAGCCGGCGCAGATTCATCTCGGTGCCTATCTCTTCTATCGCCCGGCATCGATGACCCTCGGGGCGCTACCGATACAGCACCACCCTTTCCGAGAGGACAACGAACCGGAGTGCGAATTTGTGCTGCTCCCGGATGAAACAGAGGAAGACTACGGCTTCTGGCGGGTGGAGCAGGAGGGCAGGGAGGAGAGGCTGACACCCGTGGAGACCGAGCTGGACCGGATACCGGAGGACATTTTTCGCCAGCCTCGTATCGCGCCCTGGAACGAGCCCGGCTACATGGCCGCACTGGCGGATCAAGCCGAGGCTATGGACATGGAGTTAGAGCGCTGCGCCCGGCGCTTCGGCCGCATCCGCTTGAAAACGAACTACGCCCCGCAGGGGTGGCACTTTCACCCAGCGTTGGGATTCGTGAGGAGAAAATAAGCAGCCGGCCTGGATCGGGCCGGCTGAGGCTGCCTGTGCGGCAGCGGATACCTGTCCAGCACGTGGTGCTATTTCTAAGCGGCCTCTTCGGCTGCCCGGAGAGATTACCATAGCTCTCGTTTTTTGCTTTTCCAGAACGTGTTGCTAGGTTGATTTTTAAGTAGTGGTGGGGTACTTTGATATCAAGCTTGGCACTGCCGGGCTGGGTGCTCGCCCAATGAGTGGCCACTCAATGGGCGAGCAAAGCATCGATAACGTGTGACCTGCTTTGGGAAGAGCAAGGAGGTGTGTGGATGATTGGCTATCGTCCCGTTAGAAGAGACGAGTAGTTTGGCCCAACCATGCCCCAAGCGTTACCACGCTTGGGGCTCATTATGACATGCCTTGGGCATACCACCCAAGCTAAGGCAGGGAACCTATGCCAGAACCCCAACACCATGCGTCCATACGCGACCTGGTCGAATGGTTCATCCATGACCGCTTCGCGACCAAGACGGAAAAGCTCTCAGCGGACGATCCCAAGTATCTTGGTCTACAGCAGCAGTTCGAGCCACAAACCTGGCTGGCCGATGCGGCCCGTCGCGTCGGCCAGCTTCAGGTGGTCACGCACTCCTTGAAGGCGATTCACCCGGATGCCAAGGGCACGAACCTCTACGTCGAGCCCGGCCAGCTGAACCAAAGTGGCCTGGTAGGTAGTTACTGCCTGCCTGCCGATTTTCAGGGCGACGTCGTCGGCAACGCGGCAGCACTGGATGTCTACAAGTTCCTGAAACTGGAGTGGCAAGGGCGTACGCTGCTGGAGCGGGCGCTCGAATTCGACGAAGCTTTGATCGATGCCTTGAGCCAGGATCGCGAGGAAGCCGAAAGCTGGGTACGCGCCTTCGCTAGCATCACCGAGCCCAAGGGGATGCCTAGCTCCCATGTGATGGGTAAACAGCTCTATTGGCTGGTCGGCGATGACCCTACCGATGATAAAAGCTACCACCTGCTGGCGCCGCTCTATGCCACTGCGCTTACCCACCGTTTCTATGCGCAGGTCAGTCCCAACACCTGGTTCTTTGGCGATCACAACAAGGCGGCACGTAAGGCGTTGAAAGACAAGGCGCCATTTGAAGGTGGCTATACTAGCTACCCCAATCTGGCCGTCCAGAAACTCGGCGGCACCAAGCCGCAGAACATCTCGCAGCTCAATAGTGAACGAGGCGGCCAGAATTATCTGCTGGCATCGTTACCGCCAAACTGGGAGTCGCGCGAGGTGTACGCACCGATGCGAGACCCCTTCCGAGCCTTCAAAAGGCGCCCGAACGTTTGGCGCATCGTGGATGAGCTCAAGCGCTTTCTGGAAACGGATCCTGCCAAGAACATGCACACTCGTGACCTGCGCGACGACCTCACCTCCATGCTGGTCGACGAGCTGATGCTGTTCACATTCGATATCCACTCCTTGGCGCCTGGCTGGACGGCGGATGAGAAGTGTCAGTTGGCCCCAGAAGAGCAGTATTGGCTGGATCCAGGGCGAGCCGATGAGGATAGCGAGTTTGCCGAGGCGCGCCGGCAGTCAAACTGGCATGAAGCCATCAGCTCTCGTGCGGCCAGCTGGCTTAACCGTGAACTGAGCGACAAAAGCCCTCTCAGTCTCGGTGATGCGGAACACCATCACTGGAAACGTCAGTTTGAGGGCATCGTGAAAGAGTTCCGCCAACAGCTCGACGATCTGCAAGAAGCTCTACGTGATGAAGACGATGATCGAGGAGGCGCGGCATGATCCAGCATCTTCTTCTGCTTCCCCGGCTGCGTATCCAGAGCGCCAATACCATCTCCAGCCCAATGACCTGGGGCTTTCCTGCCATGAGTGCCTTCATGGGACTGATGCAGGCGCTGGAGCGCAACCTTCCGGATGATATCAAACTGGTCTTCAACGAGATCGGGGTGGTCTGTCATCGCCTCGATCCTCAGGTCACATCGGGTAGCTTCACTCGTGCCTTCCACCTTACTCGTAATCCTGTAGACAAGACGGGCAGCACCGCGGCTATCGTCGAGGAGGGCCGGGCACATCTGGAAGTTTCATTGCTTATCGGCGTTGAGGCAGACGGTAGCGACGACCTGGCAAGCGCAGAACGCCGTCAGGTCATTGCTCAACAGCTTTATCAGCAAGTGCAGGGCATGCGTATTGCAGGTGGCAGTGTGATGCCGCCTCGCCTTGGTGAACGACGCCACCGGCCGGAACTGATCAGTTTCGATGCCGATGAGGAAAAAGGTGCAAAGCAGTGGCGCAGGCTCAAGCGCAAGCTGTTGCCAGGATTTGCGCTGGTACTTCGGGATGACCGGCTCACGGAGCATACCGCCACGCTGAAAGCGAACGACGACAGGACTACACCACTGGATGCCTGGCTCGACCTGTCGCGGCTCAATCATGAATGTCGGATCACCAGGAGTGAAGACGATAACGGCAAGGACAAAGTCAGTTGGGAGGTTCGTCGCCCGTATACCGGCTGGCTAGTGCCTATCCCGGTGGGCTACGGTGCCATTTCCGATCTGTTCGATCCGGGCACGGTGGCTAATGCCCGAGACCCTGAGGTGCCGTTCCAGTTTGTCGAAAGCCTCTACTCCATCGGCGAATGGGTAAGCCCTCACCGAATCAAGCATCCCGAAGCTCTGATGTGGTTCGTGGAGAATGACCGCGAACGTGGTCTCTATCGCTTGAGCAACGATTATATCGACACTTTGACTAACGACTGACGCAGGATACCTCTCATGGCCAAGAACGACGCACTCAAAACTGCTTCCGTCCTCGCCTTCGAGCGCAAGCTCGATCCATCCGACGCACTGTTCAGTGCTGGCAACTGGGATGACCGCAATCAATATGCGAAGTGGAGTGGCATCCCAGTCCGAGAAAAATCAGTTCGTGGCACCATTTCCAACCGGCTGAAGGCCAAGGATCAAGATCCGGCCAAGCTAGATGCCGCCATTGAGAACCCCAATCTGCAGACAGTCGATGTCGCAGCGCTGCCGCATGATGCCGACACTTTGGCTGTGCATTTCACGCTGCGCGTACTGGCCGGAGCGGGTACGCCTTCCGCCTGCAACAATGCCGAATACCAGAAGAAACTGGCGCAGACGGTAACGGGCTACGTCAACGAGCACGGCTTTGGCGAGCTCGCTCACCGCTATGCCTGCAATCTCGCCAATGGCCGTTTCCTGTGGCGTAATCGTGTCGGTGCCGAAGAGGTCGAAGTCATCGTCAGCCGGATTAAGGATGGGAAAGCCGAGAAGCAGTGGACCTTCAGTGCGCTCAATCGCTCCCTGCGAAGCTTCGAGGGCAGCAAAGAGACTCTTGAGCTAGGCGAGCTCATAAACGCAGCGCTGGCTGGCGAAAGCCAACATCTTCTACTGGATGTGGTGGCCTTTGCCCGTGTCGGTGCCGGGCAGGAAGTCTTCCCTTCACAGGAGCTGATTCTGGATCGCAGCCGGGGAGACAAGAGCAAGACACTCTATAGCATTGGTGACGATAAAAATGCCGCCATCCACTCCCAGAAACTGGGCAATGCCCTGCGTACGATCGATACCTGGTATCCGACGCCGGAAGACGGCAGCGACCTTGGCCCCATCGCAGTGGAACCCTATGGCTCTGTGACCACTCAGGGGAGTGCTTACCGTCAGCCGAAGCAGAAAGTTGACTTCTACAACCTGCTCGATAACTGGCTGTTAAAGGATAAGGTACCTCCTACAGAACAGCAGCACTTCGTGATGGCGACCCTTATTCGTGGTGGCGTGTTCGGCGATGCGGGGTAAATCATGGATCATTATCTCGATATTCGCCTACGGCCCGATCCGGATTTCCAGCCTGCGATGCTGATGGGGGCGCTATACAGCAAGTTGCATCGTGCTCTTTTTGATCTGGAGGCCGATGATATCGGCGTCAGCTTCCCCGATCACAAGACCGGCGTGCGTGCTCGCACGCCGGGCGATCGGCTGCGATTGCATGCTGATCAGTCGCGGTTGGAGCAACTGATGGCGATCCCGTGGCTCACTGGTATGCACGACCACGTCACATTGGATCCTGTAAAAGCAGTACCCGCCGAAGCGCAGTACCGGATTGTTCGGCGCCGACAGTTCAACACCGGGGGCCTCAGCCGAGCGAAGCGGTATGCACAACGACACAGCATTGAGGTTGAAGAAGCGCAGCGCTTGATGGAGGCACCTGCCGCGCGGCAGATCGCCCTGCCTTTCGTGCAGGTCAGCAGCCGCTCCAGTGGGCAGCGGTTTGCGCTGTTTATTGAGCATGGCCAACCACAATCGCAGCCTATTGCAGGTTGCTTCAACTATTACGGATTGAGTGGTGAGGCGACTGTGCCCTGGTTCTGACCCTTTTTACAGGCGCCCCTGATCGGCTCGAAAAAACAAGAAGTTAGCAGCGCCTCTCTGAAAAGGGAGGCGTTGTTCTATCAAGCCATTGCTCTTTAACAATCAGTCGCTTACCTTTGAATCGTTCTAGTTGGCTGCCGCCCAGGTAGCTCAGAAAACCAGCACCGTCGAGCCCCGGGCCAACACGTCGTTGGCTGCCGCCCAGGTAGCTCAGAAATGGAACGGCTCGGCCTGGGTGATGCAGGCCACGTTGGCTGCCGCCCAGGTAGCTCAGAAATGCCCAGGCGCACATCGACGCCGCCGTGGAGGGTTGGCTGCCGCCCAGGTAGCTCAGAAACGATATGCCTACCAACGGGCCGCCCGCCGCGTGTTGGCTGCCGCCCAGGTAGCTCAGAAAACCTGCCCATCACGCAGCGCCAGATGCCCACCGTTGGCTGCCGCCCAGGTAGCTCAGAAATCGGGGACGGGGGTCGGGGTGGGTTCCGGCCCGTTGGCTGCCGCCCAGGTAGCTCAGAAACCGCACTAGGCGGGGTTTTGTCTATTTACGTCGTTGGCTGCCGCCCAGGTAGCTCAGAAATGCTGGCTGGAGTTGGTGGTGTTGTAAGTGCGGTTGGCTGCCGCCCAGGTAGCTCAGAAAACCAGTCGGGGTAGCGGCCGGTCAGGTGGTAGGTTGGCTGCCGCCCAGGTAGCTCAGAAAATCTTGATCTGCGTCTCGGGATCGGGTTGCCCGTTGGCTGCCGCCCAGGTAGCTCAGAAAGACCACCTCATCATGCACCGTCCATTGCACGCGTTGGCTGCCGCCCAGGTAGCTCAGAAAAGCAAGCGCCCGCTGCCGGTCTACTACGAGGTGTTGGCTGCCGCCCAGGTAGCTCAGAAAACCGTGCAGGCGACCACCCGCAACGACCCGTCGTTGGCTGCCGCCCAGGTAGCTCAGAAAATGAGAAATGTCAGCGCGCCGCGCTGGGCGCTGTTGGCTGCCGCCCAGGTAGCTCAGAAAACCGGCGCCATGGACTTCGTCAACAACTTCACGTTGGCTGCCGCCCAGGTAGCTCAGAAAATGGCCGGCGACCACCAGCCCGCCGAGCCCGAGTTGGCTGCCGCCCAGGTAGCTCAGAAACTACGACATCGAGGAAAGCGAGCCCGAGGCCGCGTTGGCTGCCGCCCAGGTAGCTCAGAAATGGCCGACCGGATCAACGCCGACAGCCTGGACGTTGGCTGCCGCCCAGGTAGCTCAGAAAGGCAGCGTGGCCCCGGTACCGGCGGCCACCATGTTGGCTGCCGCCCAGGTAGCTCAGAAAAGCTCGTCGTGGCGCTGGGCCAGCTCGCCATAGTTGGCTGCCGCCCAGGTAGCTCAGAAATTGACGGTGGCGATGGCGTCATAGCGCTCTGCGTTGGCTGCCGCCCAGGTAGCTCAGAAACAGCCCAGCAGGCGGATACCGGACGCCGGCAGGTTGGCTGCCGCCCAGGTAGCTCAGAAAACGCGAATGCCGTAGATGCCCAGCCCCTCGCGGTTGGCTGCCGCCCAGGTAGCTCAGAAATGGTCGAGGTGACCGAGGACGCGGGCGTTGACGTTGGCTGCCGCCCAGGTAGCTCAGAAAACGAGATGACCGAGGAGGCCGCCGAGCAGGTCGTTGGCTGCCGCCCAGGTAGCTCAGAAATGTCGTCGCTGCCGCCGGGCATGGTGTAGGCCGTTGGCTGCCGCCCAGGTAGCTCAGAAATCGTCGGCGGTGACCAGGGCGCTGGCGTCGGCGTTGGCTGCCGCCCAGGTAGCTCAGAAATTCCTGCCGCCGGTTGCGGTGAGCGACACCGCGTTGGCTGCCGCCCAGGTAGCTCAGAAATCGTCCCGGGCGATGTCGTCGGTGACGAGCGTGTTGGCTGCCGCCCAGGTAGCTCAGAAAGCTTCCGCCACAGCAACGCCTCACGGCCAGTGGTTGGCTGCCGCCCAGGTAGCTCAGAAACATGACCAAGCAGGACGTTCTCGACCATTTCGGTTGGCTGCCGCCCAGGTAGCTCAGAAAAAGATAACCTGAGTCAAGAGACATCAACGGTCGTTGGCTGCCGCCCAGGTAGCTCAGAAAATGCTGCCAACGCAACAGGCTTATCAGGAGTTGTTGGCTGCCGCCCAGGTAGCTCAGAAACTCACCGAAAAGCCTCGCCCATGAGGCACCGTGTTGGCTGCCGCCCAGGTAGCTCAGAAAGATTTCACCCGGGCAGAGCCGAGGCCCACCAGGTTGGCTGCCGCCCAGGCAGCTCAGAAAAATGTTGCTGCCCGCCTCGCCGGTGATGCTCGGTTGGCTGCCGCCCAGGCAGCTCAGAAAAATGTTGCTGCCCGCCTCGCCGGTGATGCTCGGTTGGCTGCCGCCCAGGCAGCTCAGAAACGGCGGTCCCAGTATTGCCGCGACACGCACACGTTGGCTGCCGCCCAGGCAGCTCAGAAATCGTCGGGGTCGGTGACGCTTTGCGAGGGGACGTTGGCTGCCGCCCAGGCAGCTCAGAAATAAGCGGGGCGGCGGCCGGTGCTATAGAGCACGTTGGCTGCCGCCCAGGCAGCTTAGAAAAGCCGAGCGCGATGGTGGTGGTTGGGCTGGGCGTTGGCTGCCGCCCAGGCAGCTCAGAAACGCGAGGTGATGGTGATCTGGCCCGACTTCACGTTGGCTGCCGCCCAGGCAGCTCAGAAAACGGAGTGGCAGGTGGCGGGGCTGCTGGGCGAGTTGGCTGCCGCCCAGGCAGCTCAGAAATCGAAGACATCCAACCGGCATGACGAGGACACGTTGGCTGCCGCCCAGGCAGCTCAGAAATTGGTGCCGGGCGCGGTGGTGCGGGTGGCGCTGTTGGCTGCCGCCCAGGCAGCTCAGAAAAGCATCCCGAACTGGAGCGATGGGCAAGTCTGGTTGGCTGCCGCCCAGGCAGCTCAGAAAACGCTCCCGGCGCAGCTGCGAGAGCTCCGCCTCTTGGCTGCCGCACAGGCAGTTCAGCTATAACGGGGGTGGCCTGTACGGCAGCGCTGACTGAGGGTGGGTTACTCCACCATCCCCTTCAACCGATCCGGAAAGTTGGTGAACATGCCGTCCACGCCCCAGTCCAGCAGCCGCTGCATCTCCTCGGTGTCGTTGATGGTGTAGGGGTGCACCAGCAGCCCGTTGGCGTGGGCCTGTTCGACGAAGCCGGCGTCGATGACGTCTTCGCCTTCGTAGGTGACGTTGGTGCCGATGCCCACGGCGTAGTCGGCGATGGCCTGGAAGTCGGCGTCGCTGATCTCGGCCGGGGCCGGGGTCACGCCGGTCCACTCGGCCAGGCCGTCGCCGTCCTCTTCGAGGTAGTACCACACCAGCTGTACCAGCGGGATGTCGGCGTTGAGCGAGTGGACCTGCTGCAGGCTGTCCTGGCTGAACGACTGGATGACCACCGAGCCGGATTCGACCAGGCCCTCGGCCTCGAGGGTCTCGACCAGGGCGCGCTGCAGCTCGGGGTAGCGCTCGGGCGACTTGGTCTCGATGTAGTAGCGCACGTCGGTGCCGTAGCGGTCGATCACCTCGTCGAGGGTCAGCAGCTCGGCGCCGGCGTAGGCGTCGTCGGCGTGCTCGGGGTGGGCCTGGTTGAACCAGGAGCCGGCGTCCAGCGCCTTGAGCGCCTCGAGGGTGTGCTCCTTGACCCGGCCTTCGCCGTCGGTGGTGCGCTCCAGGGTCTCGTCGTGGATCACCATCAGCTCGCCGTCGGCGCTCATGTGCAGGTCCAGTTCGAGGTAGTCGGCACCCATCTCGCGGGCCTTCTCGTAGGCCGCCCAGGTGTGCTCCGGGGCGTGGCCGCTGGCCCCGCGGTGGGCGATGACCTGGAAGTCCTGCAGGTCGGCGAGCTGCTGCTCGAGGGCGTCGGCCTGGGCCGCGAGCGGGGCGGCGAGC
This sequence comes from Halomonas sp. ABH4_019, assembly GCF_056159885.1. Taxonomy (NCBI): domain Bacteria; kingdom Pseudomonadati; phylum Pseudomonadota; class Gammaproteobacteria; order Oceanospirillales; family Halomonadaceae; genus Halomonas; species Halomonas sp. ABH4_019. Next base: position 719,592 of record NZ_JBSWWC010000002.1, on the reverse strand, counting down.
CCCAGGGCGAGGGCGGTGGCGAGCGGGAGTCGAATGGCGGTGTTCATAAGCGTCCTTTTATTGAATGGCTGTGCAATAACCTAGCGTCCTCGATGCCGACTAGCAAACGTTCGTTCGAGAACGCGCGGCTGTCAGCGTCGCCTCGACATGCTTACATGGCAGGGTGACAGCACCGAGACCAAGAGGAGACACCCCGTGAGCACGACGACCCCCTATGAACAGGCGCTCGCCACCCTGGATGCCCTGCACGCCGAGGATCCGCGCCGGGTGGAGGTGGCCGGGGAGTCCCTGCCCCTGGAACTGTGGCACGCCGGGCGCATGAGCGCCTGGCTGGAGGCCTTGGATTCGGCGCCGGACGAACTGGTGCGCCTGGCGGTGCGCGGCCAGCACCTGCAGCGCTGGCAAGTGCCGCGCGGCGACTATCCGGAGGGCCGGGTGGGCTACCTCACCTGGCGGCGCGACCAGGGCAAGCGCGCTGGCGAGACGACGGCGACGCTGATGCGCGAAGCCGGCTACGCGGATGACGATGCCGAGCGGGTGGCGGCGATGATCCGCAAGCAGGGCCTGGGCCGCGACGCGGGCACCCAGGCGGTGGAGGACTGCGCCTGCCTGGTGTTCCTGGAGAACTACTTCGCCGATTTCTCCAAGCAGGTCGACCACGACCACCTGATCCGCATCGTCCAGAAGACCTGGAAGAAGATGTCGCCCCAGGCCCACGAGCTGGCCCTGGGGCTGCCGATGAGCGACGAGGCGCGGCGTCTGGTGGAGGAAGCGCTGGCGGGCTGAGCGGAGCGCGCGCCGCCGGCCAGGCGCATGAGCGTCGGCCGGCCGGCGGTGCAAGGATCAGGCCCATTGGGGCTCCAGCACCTGGCGATGCAGCGACTGGCCCGCCGCGTCCTTCAGGGTCACGGTCAGCGTCTCGCTCTCGCCGTCCAGGTCGACCTGGCCGAAGAACTGGTAGCCGTCGGAGGGCGGCAGGTTGGCCTGGCCTTCCGGCGGCGCCTTCTGGAACACCACCTCGGGGCCGAAGGTGGCATCCAGCTCGCCGGGGCCGAAGGTGCCGGCGTGCAGCGGGCCGCTGACGAATTCCCAGAACGGCGCGAAGTCCTGGAAGCTCGCACGCTCCGGCGAGTAGTGGTGGGCCGCGGTGTAGTGCACGTCGGCGGTGAGCCACACCACGTTGTGGATATCTTCATCGCGGATCGCCTTGAGCAGCCGGGCGATCTCCCGCTCGCGGCCCAGCGGCTGGCCGCCCTCGTCGTTGGCCACGGCCTCGAAGCGCTCGCCGTCGCGCACCACCAGGCCGATCGGCATGTCGGAGGCGATGACCTTCCAGGTGGCCGTGGAATCACGCAGTGCGCTCAGCAGCCAGCGCAGCTGCTCGGCGCCGAGCAGGTCGGCGCCATCGGCCTGGTGGTTGCGGTCGTTGGCGGCGCGGAAGGTGCGCATGTCGAGCATGAACACTTCCAGGCCGGGCCCGTAGGGGAAGCGGCGATGGATGCGCCCGGGCGCCTCGGGGCGTTGGCGCAGCGGCGTGTGCTCCAGAAAGGCCCGGCGGCCGCGGGCGGCGAGCAGCGAGGCGTTCTTCTCGGTGTAGCGGTCGTCTGCCAGCAGCTCGCCGGGGTACCAGTTGTTGGTGGTCTCGTGGTCGTCCCACTGGGCCAGCATCGGCACCTCGGCGTTGAATCGGCGCACGTTGGCGTCCAGCAGGTTGTAGGCGTGCTGGCCGCGGAATTCCTGCAGGGTCTCGGCCACCTTCAGCTTCTCCGGCGTCATCCGGTTGCGCCACAGCGTGCCGTCGGCCAACTCGACGCTCTCCTGGAGCGGGCCGTCGGCGTAGACGGTGTCGCCGGAGTGGATGAAGAAGTCGGGGCGCTGCTCGCGCATGGTGGCGTAGGTGGTCATGCCGCCGCGCGCTTCGTCGATGCCCCAGCCCTGGCCGGCGGTGTCGCCGGACCACACGAAGCGCACGTCGCGTCGGGTTTGCGGGGGCAGCCGCAGCCGGCCGGTGACCGGCTCGCTGAGCGCGCGGTGATCGCCCAGGGCGGCGAAACGCACGCGGTAGTGCACCTCATCCATGCCGCCGAGGCCGGTGGCATCCAGCTTGGCGGTGAGGCCGCCGGCCGGCAGCGCCTCGGGGCCCTGCAGCCGGCGGGCGCCGCGGAACTCGGGGTTGTCGGCGATCTCGATCATCATCCGCGCCGGTCGGTCGACCCGCGACCACAGCATGGCGCGGTCGGCGAGCATGTCGCCGCTCATCACGTCGCCGTCGACGACCGGGCGCCGGCCCTCGGCCAGCACGATGCCGGGGGCGACCAGGCCGGTGCCGAGGGTGGTGGCGCCGGCCAGGCCGAGCTTGAGTATGCCGCGTCGCGTCATGCGCATGATCGATTCCTTCCTCTGGGCTTGGGGGCGCCGACGATGATGCCGGCGGGGCATGACGACGACTTGGCAGCCGCGTGAATCCGCGGTGACCGTTGCATGACCGGCCGACGCCGATTTGACAAGGCGGGATAAAGCGCCGATATTTGCAATTGATAATCGTTATCATCAATTGTGCCTATCGGGAGGATGACATGGCTTATCACATCCAGGCGGCGTCTCGCGGCGCCACTTCCAGCCTGCAGATCTGCGACGTCAGCGCCTGCTCGGTGCGCCTGGCCTGGGCGCCGTGCGTGGCGTCCGGCGACGAGGATCCGGACCTGGCCGAGCTGCGCCGCGATGAGGCCATCGCCGAGCACCTGCGCAGCTTCCTGCGCACCACCGAGCGCTATCTCAAGGGGGAGTTGGATGAGGCGCCCAAGCTGGGCGCCTGGCGGCGGGTTTGAAAAGTATCTGCGCTCGGCTATACGGCGTTAAAAATCGGCTCGTGCGCGAGCCCGGTCAAAGTCCTCATTTACAGCTCGTAAACTCCGGCTTTTGACTCGTGACATCCTGTCACTCGCTCTTCGAGCAGCGGAGCTGCCCAAATCGGCAATCCCTGCCGATTTGTCGACGATTTTTGCCTTGCGACCCACATGGAAGTGGGAAGTGCGTTGGCCCGTAGGGAACGGGCCTAGCGCTAGCCTTCGCTCGACGACTTTTCAGGCATCGGATGCCCTCTAGATGAGTTCGATTCAGCCGGCGTCGAGCTGCACCTCTAGGGTGTCCTCGCTCTCGCAGGGCTTGCCGTGACGCAGCGTGAGGCGCCGGGCGGTGAGGTCCATGACCACCGCGAACAGCGTCTCCATGCGCTCCTCCGCCGGCTGGTCGGGATTGAAGTGCCGGCAGATCGAGGAGGGCGCGCTGTCGTGGTCGGAGAGGATCGCGAACAGCGTCGCGGCGTCGATGGTCGCGCCCAGCGGCAGCCGCTCGTGCAGCAGCCGGTCGATGCGCGCCAGCCGCAGCCGGGAATCCGGGCGAGGGAAGTCTTCCACCTGGCAGGTGGCGGTCTCGGCGTAGAGGTGGTTGGTGTGAGTGACCGCGCCGCCGCGGGGCTCCAGCACGCCGGGCAGGCCGGGGTGCACCTCGAAGCCGGTGGCGCGGCCGTCGCCGCCGGCGATCAGGAAGTGGGCGGGGGAGCAGACTCGGTCGTGGCTGGCCACCCGGATCGCCTGGTCCAGGTCTTCCGCCTCGAGGATCTTGCGCAGCGCCACGTGGATCGGCAGCCCCTCGCCGCAGGTCTGCGAGCGGATGGCGTTGAGGCACACCCCCACGCCGCGGGCGTTCATGCCGATCTTGGCCACCATGCCGGCCTCGCCGATGCTGACCAGCGCCGGGGCGCCCTCCGGATACAGCTCCAGGGCCACCACGTTGTGCAACTGGTCGCTGCGCCAGTCCCAGTTCTGGGCCAGCCACTGGGTGCCGTCGCGGTTCACCGAGAAGGCGGTGCAGCCACCGCTGGCCTGGGTCAGCGAGATCTCGCTGCGGCAGTTGAGGGTGAGGATGTCCTCGAGGTCGAGGCCGGCGCCGCGGGCGATGCCGGCCATCTCGTCGAGGATCTCGGGGAAGCCGCGCTCGATCATCGGCAGGAAGCGCTCGGCGGTGCGCCGGGCCTCGGCCCAGCCGATGCCGACGAAGTCGTGGAACAGCCGGTCGTAGACCTCGAGGCTGTGGGTGATCAGGGCGGCGTGGGCGTGGCCGTGGGCCTCGCCGAGCTCGCTCCGGGAGCCTGAGAAGACGCTGAGCTGCATGGTGACCTCCGGTGCGGGGCATCCTGAGGTCACTTTAGCATGCGCCGAACGGGCGAGGCTGCCCGCCCGGGACGCCATCAGCTCTTGCGGTGTGCGTTGTAGACCGCTTCGTCCAGCTCGCCTTCACTCTTGCCGACCAGGGTGGTGACCATCAGGTCGCCGGCCACGTTGACGCTGGTGCGGGCCATGTCGAGGATGCGGTCGATGCCGGCGATCACCGCGATGGCTTCCAGCGGCAGGCCGATCTGGGCCATGACGATGGACAGCATCACCAGCCCCGCGCCCGGCACGCCGGCGGTGCCGATCGAGGCCAGGGTGCCGGTGACGATGATCATGCCGTAATCCATCAGGCTCAGGTCGACGCCGACCAGCTGGGCGATGAACACCGCGACCACGCCCTGGTAGATGGCGGTGCCGTCCATGTTGATGGTGGCGCCCACCGGCAGCACGAAGCCGGCCACGCCCTCGGAGACGCCGAGGTTGTTCCTGGCGCAGCGCAGCGAGACAGGCAGGGTGCCGGAGGACGACGCCGAGGAGTAGGCCACCACCAGGGCGTCGAGGATGCCCTGCAGGTAGCGCAGCGGGTTCAGCCGGCCGAGCAGCGCCAAGAGCCCGGAGTAGACCAGCACCACGTGCAGCGCGCTTGCCAGGTAGGCCACGCCGATCACCTTGGCCAGCGGCAGCAATACTTCGAGGCCGTAGCTCCCCGCCACGTGGGCGATCAGCCCGAACACGCCGATCGGCGCGAAGGCCATGACGATGTTGGTCAGCTTGACCATGGCCTCGGCGAAGCTCTCGAAGACCTTCACCACCGGCTCGCCCTTGTCGCCGATCAGGGTCAGCGAGATGCCGAGCCCGATGGCGAACACGATGATCTGCAGGATGTTGCCGCTGGCCAGGGCGTCGATGGGGTTCTGGGGCACCAGGCCGACCAGGATCTCGGTCAGGCTCGGCGCCTCCTTGGCCTCGACGCCGGTCTCGAAGCTCATGTCCAGGCCCACGCCGGGCTGAAAGAGCCAGGAGGCGAGCAGGCCGATGGCGATGGCGAAGGCCGTGGTCAGCAGGTAGAGCGCGATGGTGCGGGCGCCGATGCGGCCCATCTTCTGCGGGTCGCGCATGGCGGTGATGCCCACCACCAGGGTGGAGAACACCAGCGGCACGATCAGCATCTTGATGGCGTTGATGAAGATGTCGCCGAGCGGCTTGAAGAGGCTGGCGTCCTCGCCGAGCAGGGCGCCGGTCAGCACGCCCAGCACCAGGCCGGCGAGGATCTTTTGCCACAGGGGAATGCGCCGCCAGAGGCTCTCGCCGGCGGCCGTCGTGGAATGGGACAAGGGGTGACTCCTTTCTGTCGTTTCGCCATTTGGCAGCAAGAAACAATGCCGGCTGGCGATTCTACAGAAAGGCGTCACGGGGTACTTGCAGAAATGCGTCCTTCCGCTGGGTTACAGCACCTCCTCGAGCAGGTCGTGAAACGCCGCCCATGACTTCTCGTCCGCCCGCGCCTGGTAGCGGTCGCCGTCGAAGACAGTGAAGGCGTGGGGCGCCCCGGAGTAGACCTCGATCTCGTAGGTGACCCCGGCGGCCTCGAGCTCCCGGGACAGCGCCGCCGCGTCCTCCATGGGGATGGCCTCGTCGGCGCCGCCGTGGGCGACCAGGATCGGCGCGGTATCGGGGCCGTAGCCCTGGCCCTCGGGGGTGGCCAGGCCGCCATGGAAGGTGGCGTAGCCGTGCACGTCCTCGGCCGCGCTACTGCGGGCCAGCTCCAGCACCACGGCGCCGCCGAAGCAGTAGCCCATCACCACGGTCGGCGCCGCCGCGCCCTGGGCGCGAGCCTCGGCCAGGCCGGCCAGGGTCAGCTCGCGCATGCGCGCGCGGTCCTCGTAGAGCCGCGCCGTCTCGGCCTTCTTGGCCGCGGTTTCCACCGGGCGGTTGCCGCGGCCGTAGAGGTCGACGGCGAAGGCGTCGTAGCCCTGCTCGGCGAGCATCTCGGCGCGGCGGTGCTCGTAGTCGGTGAGCCCGTCCCAGTCGTGAATGATCAGCACCGTGCCCTTGGGCTCGCCGGCGGCCGGGGCGAAGTAGCCGGTGAAGGGCGTGTCGCCCACCGTATAGTCGATGGCCTGGCCATCGGCCTGGGCGGCGGTGGCCAGGCCGGCGAGGGCGAGGGTCGTCAGCAGTCGCTTCATGGTGACCTCTGTGAGTGACGATGGAGCCCCTCAGTATAGGCCGCCCTGTTCGAGCAGCGTTGAAGCGCCCGTTCGATCGCTGATGCTCGGGAATAGCCGTTTGCCAATCAAGGTGTTGCCGGCCGACAGAGGGCGCCCAGCGTTGGCAGCCGGGGCTTGTGTTTTGGGCGACGGCCTTCCAGATTGGAGGTGTGATTCGCGCAGCGGATGTTCCGAGCAACCAGAGCGAGACCAACAACCATGAAGAAACGCGTTCTAGCGACGGCGGTGGCCGCCACCACCCTGGCCCTCTCCGGCATGGCCCAGGCCGAGGTCAAGGTCGGCTTTCTCGGTGGCTTCACCGGCGGCATCGAGAGCCTGACCCCGCCGATCTTCGACGGCGCCAACCTGGCGGTGCAGCAGATCAACGAGCAGGGCGGGGTGCTGGACGGCCAGGACATCGTCATGCCCACCGGCGATACCACCTGTTCCGATGCCTCGGCGGCCTCCAACGCGGCCGACCGCATGGTCAACACCGAGCAGGTCACGGCCATCGTCGGGGCGCTGTGTACCGGTGCCACCATCGCCGCGGCCAACAACGCCGCCATTCCCGGCGGCGTGACTATGGTGTCGCCGGCCTCCACGGCCCCGGCGGTCACCGAGCTGGACGACAACGACCTGGTCTTCCGCACCGTGCCCTCCGATGCCTTCCAGGGCGAGATGCTGGCCAAGCTGCTGCTCGACAAGGGCATCCAGGAGGTGGCGGTCACCTACGTCAACAACGACTACGGCCAGGGCCTGGCGGACGCCTTTGTGGCGGCCTACGAGAACGGCGGTGGCACGGTGACCGAGAACCTCGCCCACGAGGACAACCGCGCCGACTACCGCTCCGAGCTGGGCACCCTGGCCGCCACCGGCGCCCAGACCCTGGTGGTGCTGGCCTATGCCGATACCTCCGGCCAGACCGTGCTGCGCCAGGCCTACGAGAGCGGCATGTTCGGCCAGTACGTGGGCGGCGACGGCATGGTCGGCGACAGCCTGGTCGAGGCCATCGGCGCCGACGTGCTCAACGGCATGATCGCCACCCGCCCGGGCAGCCCGGAACTGCCGGGGACTGCCATGTTCAACCAGCAGGCCCAGGCCGCCGGCATCGACCCCAGCGCGGTGTTCGCCGCCCAGGCCTACGACGCCGCCTTCCTGCTCGGCCTGGCCATCGAGCAGAACGGCAACGCCGAGCGCGAGGGCCTGAGCGAGGCGCTGCGCAGCGTGGCCACCGCCCCGGGCGAGGTGGTCCTGCCCGGCGAATGGGAGAAGGCCAAGGAGCTGATCGCCGCCGGCACCGAGATCAACTACGAGGGCGCCTCCGGCACCCACGAGTTCGACGACAACGGTGACGTGCCGGGCGTGGTGCAGGAGATGCTGGTCGAGGACGGCACCTTCACCATCCAGGGGTACGTCGACGCCGACGAGGAATAATTCCCTCGCATCCAGGCGTGCCAAAGACCCCGGCGGGTAACCGCCGGGGTCTTTTTGTGTTGGGTGAGGGGGAAGGGGGAAGGAGCCCCGTGCATCTGTTCCCTCGGTGGAGGCCGGCTCTGCCACCGCTGGCGCGGCGGATCGCGCTCTGAAGAGCGTTCCCACTGGGCTCCCGAGGCTCCTCCAAACGCAATGGCCCCGGGATCGCCGGGGCCATTGCGTCGTCGGTCAGCGGGCAGGCGTCAGGCGATGTGCTTTCTCCTCACGCCTGGCTCTTCACCTTTTTTCACCCACCATCAATCCACGTGCTTGGTCTTCTCGGGCAAGAGCCCCTTGGGCGCGAAGCGCAGCACCAGGGTGATCAGCAGGCCGATCACGAACACCCGGGCCTGCAGGGCGCGGCTGTCCATGCTGGCCGGAGCGTCCCAGCCGAAGGTGTTCTCGCCGAAGTGCACCGCCAGCTCCATCAGGAACAGCGCCAGCGGCTCGGACATCAGCCAGATGATGTACACCGCCACGGCGCCGAAGATGGTACCCAGGTTGTTGCCGGGGCCGCCGAGGATGACCATCACCAGCACCAGGAAGGTGTGGTTGAGCGGCAGGTAGCCCTGGGGATCGAACAGGCTGTTGAAGCTCGCCAGCACGGCGCCGCCGATGCCCATCAGGATGCAGCCCAGCACGAAGATCTCCAGCCGGCGCTGGTTGATGCTCTTGCCCATGGCCGCGGACGAGATCTCGTTGTCGCGGATGGCGCGGATCATGCGCCCCCAGGGAGCGTGATAGGCGCGATGCAGCAGGAAGAAGATCGCCGCGATCAGCACCGCCGTCACCGACAGGTAGAGCGCGCGGGCCAGGGTGAAGCCGACCTCGGCGGGGCCGGGCACCGGCCAGGGCAGCGGCGAGACGGTGGCGGTGCCGCGGGTCAGCCAGTCGGAGTTCTTGAGGAACGCCTTGATGATCTCGGCGATGCCGATGGTGGCGATGGCCAGGTAGTCGCTGCGCAGGCCCAGGCAGATATGGCCGATGAAGTAGCCCACGCCGCCGGCCAGCGCGCCGCCGACGATCCAGCCGACCCAGGGGGGCAGGCCCAGGCCGCCGATGAAGCCGGCCTGGGACTCGATCTCGCCGGCCACCTCGCGAAAAGCGCTGATCACCACCAGGTAGAGCACCACGGCCAGCACCACGGTGAAGGCGGTGCGCAGCTTCCTCGGCACCCCGACCCGGTCGAGCCGGGAGGCGCCGAACACCAGGGCGGCGGCGCCGACGATGTAGGCCAGTACCACGCCCAGCTCGCCGGGTAGCTCGCTGCCCCAGAAGGCGTCGTTGACCGGCACGCTGAAGAACATGGCGCAGAAGCCCCCCAGCGCCACGAAGCCCATGACCCCGGCGTTGAACTGGCCGGCGTAGCCCCACTGGATGGTCAGGCCCAGGGCCAGGATGGCGTAGCAGGCGGCCTCGACCAGCATGCGGGTGCTGTAGGCGGCGCCCATGACGGCGTAGACGCCGAGCACGGCGACCAGCAGGGCCACGAAGAGAATGACCTCGCGCAGCGGGAAGCGGCGCGGGGCGGCGACGGTATCGGTGCGTGTCGTGCTCATCAGATCACCTTGCCCTTGAAGATGCCGGTGGGGCGCCACACCAGGATGGCGACCAGGATGAAGAAGGGCACCACGATCTTGTATTCGGTGCCGACGAAGGCCAGGTTGCCGGGCAGGGCGAGCCACTCGGGCAGGCTGTCGCGGAAGGGCCTGAGCAGGATGCCCCAGTTGAACACCGCCAGGGTCTCGGCGAAGCCCACCACGAAGCCGCCGGCGATGGCGCCATAGGGGTGGCCCACGCCGCCGACGATGGCCGCGGCGAAGATCGGCAGCAGCAGGAAGAAGCTCAGGTCGGGCTTGAAGGTCACGTCCAGCGACAGCAGGGTGCCGGCGATGGCGGCCAGGCCCCCGGCGAGCACCCAGGTCACGGCGACGATGGTGTTGGTGTTGATGCCCGAGGCCTGGGCCAGCGCCGGGTTGTCGGACATCGCCCGCATCGCCTTGCCGAGCCGCGAGCGCGACAGGAAGAAGTGCAGCGCCACCACGCTGATCAGGGTCAGCGCGAACAGGTAGAGCTGGGGCTCGGTGATCACCACCGGCACCCGCACGCCCTCGATGGGCAGCGGGAGTCGGAAGATTTCCTTGCGGTCGTCGACGTAGAGGCTCTCGCCGCCGGTGCCGGCGAACAGCCGGATCAGCCCTTGCAGCATCAGGGTCACGCCCAGCGAGGCGATGACCATGACGATCGGCTTGACGCCGTGGGCGCGCAGCGGCTTGTAGAAGGTGCGGTCGATGCCCACCGCCAGCAGCGCGGTCAGCGCCATGGCCAGCGGCAGCATGATCAGCGGCGTGGGCACGCCGATGGCCGCGCCGGCCTGGGGGAACAGCGTCGTGAGCAGCAGCACCATGAAGGCGCCGAAGGTCATCATGTCGCCATGGGCGAAGTGGGCGAAGCGCATGATGCTGAAGATCAGCGTCACGCCCACCGCGCCGATGGCGTAGATCGAACCGGCCACGCTGCCGGCGATCAACACGTTGTTGATGAAGAAAACGAGTTCGTTCACGGGGTCTCTCCGATGTGCCGTCGTGGCGGGCTCAGCCGCCCAGGAAGCTCTTGGCGACTTCCGGGTCGGCCAGCAGGGCCGCGCCGGTGTCGGTGAAGCGGTTCTGGCCGGCGGCCAGCACGAAGCCCTTGTCGGCGATGGCCAGCGCCTGCTTGGCGTTCTGCTCGACCATCAGGATGCCGACGCCGGCGGCGTTGACCTCCTTCACCCGCTCGAAGATCTCGTTCATGTACAGCGGCGATAGCCCGGCGGTGGGTTCGTCGAGGAGCAGCACCTCGGGCTCGGCCATCAGCGCCCGGCCCATGGCGACCATCTGGCGCTGGCCGCCGGAGAGCTCGCCGGCGGGCTGGTGACGCTTGTCGTAGAGTGGCGGGAAGAACTCGTAGATCCGGCTCAGCATGCGCTTGACGTTGCCGGGCTTGAGGTAGGCGCCCATCTGCAGGTTTTCCTTCACCGTCAGGCTGGGGAAGACGTTGTATTCCTGGGGCACGAAGCCCATGCCCCGCTGGACGAGCCGGTTGGGCGGCAGGTTGTGGATAGGGTCGCCGCGCAGCAGGATCTCGCCCTGGCTGACATGGAGCAGGCCGAAGATGGCCTTGAGCATGGTCGACTTGCCGGCGCCGTTGGGGCCGACGATGACGCCGATCTCGTCGGCCTCGATGGCCATGTCCACCCCGTTGAGGATGTTCATGCCGCCGTAGCCGCCATGCACGTCGCGTGCGTCGAGTAGTGGCATAGAGGGTTCTCTGCGTTGTCGTTATCGGGCGGGATCCGGCCGCCCCGTCGTTGTTGTGGTGCCGCGGTGAGTCTCGGCCGCCGGAGAGCCCTAGGCCGCCGGCGAACCAAAGTAGGCCTCGATGACCTCGGGGTTGTTCTGGATCTCCTGGATGCTGCCCTCGACCATCACGCTGCCCTGGGCGAGCACGATCACCGGATCGCAGAGCCGCGCGATCATCTCCATGTCGTGCTCGATGACCAGGAAGGTGTAGCCCATCTCGCGGTTGAGGCGCTCGATGTTGCCGACCAGGTCGCCGAGCAGGGTGCGGTTGACCCCGGCGGCGATCTCGTCGAGCAGCACCACCTTGGCGTCGGTCATCATGGTGCGGCCCAGCTCGAGGAGCTTCTTCTGGCCGCCGGAGAGGTTACCGGCGAGCTCGTTGCGCACGTGGCGCAGGCCGACGAAGTCGATCACCTCCAGTGCCCGGCGCCGCACCTCGGCCTCCTCGCGGCGCACCTCGCCCGGCTTGAGCCAGGCGGCGAAGAGGTTCTCGCCGGCCTGCCCGGGCGGCACCATCATCAGGTTCTCCAGCGCCGTCAGGTTGGAGAACTCGTGGGCGATCTGGAAGGTGCGCAGCAGCCCCTGGTGAAACAGCTGGTCGGCCGGGCGGTTGGTGATGTCCTCGCCGTCGAAGCGAATCTCGCCGCTGTCCAGCGGCAGGGCCCCGGCGATGATGTTGAACAGCGTCGACTTGCCGGCGCCGTTGGGGCCGATCAGGCCGGTGATCGAGCCTTCCTCGACCTGGAGGGAGCAGTCGTTGATGACCTTGAGGCCGCCGAAGGCCTTGTTGACGTGTCGGACGTCGATGATGGCTGACATGTCACACCTGTGATGGGTTGTTCGTTGTTGTTGAGCGCCGTTGGCGCCTCGTCATCGTGGGCTGTGGCGGAGCGGCTCATGAGGCATGGCGCTCCGCCAGGAAGCTGCGGCCGGCGGCGAAGGCGCCGACGATCACCACGGCCCCGATGGTGGGGAGCCAGTAGCCCTGCACCTGGGGGATGGTGCGCAGGAACACGAAGGCCACGGCGGCCGGAGCCACGAAGCGCACCAGCAGGCGCCACACGCGGAACCAGGTCTCGCCGGTGCGCATCTCCTTGGTCACTTCGCCATGGGTCAGGGACCAGCCGGCGAACAGCGCGATCAGCAGCCCGCCCAGCGGCATGAGAATGTTGGTGAGCAGCTCGAGCAGGCCGAAGGGGCTGCGACCGACGAGATCATGGAAGGGCGAGCCCTGGGCCCAGTGATTGAAGCTGAACACCGTGAGCAGGCCCAGCGCCCAGCTGGCCACCACCATGGCGGAGACCGCCTGGGGGCGGCTGAGGTCGAAGCGCTCGACCAGGTAGGCGGCCACCGGCTCGATCAGCGAGATCGACGAGCTCAGCGCCGCGCCCAGCACCAGGATGAAGAAGACGGCGCCGAGCAGGGCGCCGCCGGGCATCTCGGCGAAGGCCAGCGGCAGGGTGACGAACATCAGCCCCGGGCCCTCGGCCGGGTCCAGCCCTGCCCCGAACACCAGCGCGAAGATCGCCAGGCCGGCGATCAGCGCCACCGCGGTGTCGACGATGGCGATGGTGAAGGCGGTGCGGGTCAGCGAGGCCTCGCCGGACATGTAGGCGCCGTAGGCCATGATGGCGCCCATGCCGAGGCTCAGGGTGAAGAACGACTGGCCCATGGCCGCCAGCCAGCCCTCGAGGCTCAGGTCGGCGATATTGAAGGTGAACAGGAAGTCCGCGGCGCCGCGAAGGTCGCCGATCGTCGCCGCATAGGCCAGCACCACCATCAGGATCGCGAACAGCGCCGGCATCAGGATGCGCAGGCCGTTCTCGATGCCGCGGTGGATGCCGAGCCCGACCACCAGCGCGGAGGCGCCGATGAACAGGCTGTGGTAGAGGGTCAGCAGCGCCGGCGAGGCCAGCAGGGCATCGAAGCCGGCGGCCACGGTGGTCGCGTCGGCGCCGGACAGCGAGCCGGTGAGCATGCGCCCGGTGTAGTGGATCGCCCAGCCGGCGATTACCGAGTAGAAGCTCAGGATGAGGAAGGCCGACACGGCGCCCAGCCAGCCGATCGACTCCCAGGCCCGCGAGGTCTGATGGGTGCGGGTCAGAAAGCGCATGCCCATGATCGGGCTGCGACGGCTGTTGCGGCCGAGCATGATCTCGGCGATCAGGATCGGGATGCCGACCGCGAAGATGGTCAGCGCATAGATCAGCAGGAAGGCGCCGCCGCCGTTCTCACCGGCCAGGTAGGGGAAGCGCCACAGGTTGCCGAGCCCCACCGCCGAGCCGACCGCGGCGAGCAGAAAGGTTCCCTTGTGCGTCCAGACGTTGTGCGTGCTCATCGGGTATCCGCATTGCGTGTCGGCCTCGCGCCATGACCTTGTGGGTCATTGAAGAGTGGGCCGCGATGTCCTGCGCTGGGATGTCCAGCTCTGTGGCCATCAACTCTGCGATAGACCCGGGGCCCTTGACTAGTCGACTTGCGTTTAGGGGGCGTTGGCCGCGCGGATGGCAATCCGCGCCCCGGCTCAGTCCTGTTCGTCCTCGTCATCCGCCTCCGCCTCGGGATGAGGCGGCTCCAGGGCACGCTGGGCATCGGGCAGTCGCACGGTATCGCCGATCGACAGCTCGCCGATGCTCTGTTCGCGGCGGCCGTTGTCGTCGGCGATCAGCGCGACGACCTCGCCGATGCTGGTGCCCTCGACATGGGCCTCCACCCGCACGCGTACGGTGAAGTGCTGGAAGTGCGCGCTGATGATGCTGCCCTCGTGGGGCTCCGGATAGTCCTGGGGATGGTCGGCGTAGTAGCGTTCCACGCTGGCGTTGCCGGGGTCGTCCCATTCGACGTGCTTGTGCATCGGACTCGCCTCCATGGAGAAAGATGGAGACTTCAGCATAGCCTCCGGCGGCGGGCGGAGGCCATCAACGCAGCGGGCCCCGGCGCCGACGCAAAGAGCCCGCCGGGCGGCGGGCTCTCTGTGTGTCATGGTCGCCGAGGCGACGGCGCTTACTTCTTCTTGGCGCGCTTGCGCTCGTTCTCGGTGAGCTGCTTCTTGCGCAGGCGGATGTGGTTGGGGGTGATCTCCACCAGCTCGTCGTCGTCGAGGAACTCGATGGCCTGCTCCAGGGTGAAGCGCACCGGCGGCGTGAGCACCAGATTCTCGTCGTTGCCGGAGGCGCGCATGTTGTCGAGCTTCTTGGCCTTGGTGGGATTGACCACCATGTCCTCGGCGCGGCTGTTGATGCCCACCAGCATGCCCTCGTAGACCTCGGTGCCGTGCTCGATGATCAGCTTGCCGCGGTCCTGCAGGGCGAACAGCGCATAGGCCAGGGCCTTGCCGGAGACCATGGAGACCAGCACGCCGTTGCGACGCTCCACCGAGGCGTCCGGCTTGAGCGGGCCATAGTGGTCGAAGCGGCTGGTCAGGATGCCGGTGCCGGAGGTCAGGGTCAGGAACTGGCCGCGGAAGCCGATCAGCCCGCGTGCCGGGATGATGAAGTCGAGGCGCACCCGGCCCTTGCCGTCGGGGTTCATGTTCTTGAGCTCGCCCTTGCGGTAGCCGAGCTCTTCCATGATGGCGCCCTGGTGCTGCTCCTCGCAGTCGATGATGACTTCTTCGTAGGGTTCCTGCTGCTCGCCGTCGATCTCGCGGATGATCACCTCGGGGCGGCCCACGGCCAGCTCGAAGCCTTCGCGGCGCATGCTCTCGATCAGCACCGAGAGGTGCAGCTCGCCGCGGCCGGAGACGATGAACTTCTCCGGGCTCTCGCCCTGTTCGACGCGCAGCGCCACGTTGTGGATCAGCTCCTGGTCGAGGCGATCCTTGATGTTGCGGCTGGTGACGAACTTGCCGTCCTTGCCGGCGAACGGCGAGTCGTTGACCTGGAAGGTCATGGACACGGTGGGCTCGTCGACGGTCAGCGCCGGCAGCGCCTCGACCGCGGCCGGGTCGCACAGCGTATCGGAGATCGCCAGGTCCTCGATGCCGGTGATGCAGATGATGTCGCCGGCGGTGGCCTCCTCGGTCTGCACGCGCTCCAGGCCGAGGTGGGTCATCACCTGGCCGATCTTGCCGCGGCGGGTGTTGCCTTCCTTGGAGACGACGCTGACCTGCTGGTTCGGCTTGACGTTGCCGCGGGTGATGCGGCCAAGGCCGATGACGCCGACGTAGCTGTTGTAGTCCAGCGCCGAGATCTGCATCTGGAAGGGCGCTTCCAGCTCGACCTTGGGCGGCTCGACGATGTCGACGATGGCCTCGAACATCGGCGACATGTCCTCGGCCAGCTGGTCCGGCTCCGGGCCGGCCACGCCGTTGAGCGCCGAGCAGTAGATGATTGGGAAGTCGAGCTGCTCGTCGCTGGCGCCGAGGTTGTCGAACAGGTCGAAGATCTGGTCGATGACCCAGTCCGGCCGCGCGCCCGGGCGATCGATCTTGTTGACCACCACGATCGGCTTCAGGCCCTGGTCGAAGGCCTTCTGGGTGACGAAGCGGGTCTGGGGCATCGGGCCGTCGACGGCGTCGACCATCAGCAGCACCGAGTCGACCATCGACATGACGCGCTCGACCTCGCCGCCGAAGTCGGCGTGTCCAGGGGTGTCGACGATGTTGATGTGGTAGTCGCGGTCGTCGGGGCCCTGCCAGCGGATCGCCGTGTTCTTGGCCAGGATGGTGATGCCGCGCTCCTTCTCCTGGTCGTTGGAGTCCATGATCCGTTCCTGGCCCTCGGCCTTGCGGTCCAGGGTGCCGGACTGCTGGAGGAGCTTGTCGACCAGGGTGGTCTTGCCGTGGTCGACGTGAGCGATGATGGCAATGTTGCGAAGATTCTCGATCACGACGGGATCCTGCTGGGAAAAGTGGGGCCGCATTATAGGGTCAGGACCCTGGCGCTACCAGCCTTGTCGGCGGGAATCCGCGGGTGAGCCGCGTCCGGCCCATGGATTCAAGGACCTGCGGCGTGTGGCGGGGCGGCGTCGGCGGGGCGATGCGTCGTGCACCTTTATGGTGCGACATGAGGGGCGTTGCGCCATTGTGGGGCGTTTTGGGGCGCCTCTCGGCGGGCCATGAGAGGGCATGGGGCGCGGTGCCGATCTTGCACTCTCTTGGCGCGATTTTTTTTCTCCTTGCTTGTCAGCTCATTATGCCGATGTCGGTGGTGGATGGCGCCATTTTGGCACGGCCTCTGCATAATTTGGGGCAGTGCCATGGTCGTGCATGGCGGCGTGGGCATCACGCCTGCGGCATGCTACAACGTCGACTGGACAGCATCGCGACCGGCGACAGAGACAAGCGGAATACCCGATAACCAGCCATTACCTGGAGGACCTCATGTCCGAGAAGACTCTCGCCCTGATCGAAGAACACGACGTGAAGTGGATCGACCTGCGCTTCACCGACACCAAAGGCAAGGAACAGCATGTCACCATTCCGGCCCGTGACGTCGACGAAGAGTTCTTCGAGAACGGTCAGATGTTCGACGGCTCCTCCATCTCCGGCTGGAAGGGCATCAACGAGTCCGACATGATTCTGCGCCCGGAGGATGGCACCGGCTTCCTCGACCCCTTCACCGAAGATGCCACCCTGATCCTGCGCTGCGACATCATCGAGCCGGCCACCATGCAGGGCTACGAGCGCGACCCGCGCTCCATCGCCAAGCGCGCCGAGGCCTACCTGCAGTCCACCGGCCTGGGCGACACCGCCTTCTTCGGCCCGGAGCCCGAGTTCTTCATCTTCGACGAGGTGCACTGGAAGGCCGACATCGAAGGCGCCATGTACAAGATCACCTCCGAGGAAGGCGCCTGGGCCACCGACCGTCAGGTCGAGGGCGGCAACCTGGCGCACCGTCCGCGGGTCAAGGGCGGCTACTTCCCGGTGCCCCCGGTGGACAGCTTCCACGACATCCGCGGCGCCATGTGCAACACCCTGGAGGCCATCGGCCAGTCCGTCGAGGTGCACCACCACGAGGTCGCCAACGCCGGCCAGAACGAGATCGGCGTCAAGTTCAACACCCTGGTGAAGAAGGCCGACGAGCTTCAGGAAATGAAGTACGTGGTGCACAACGTGGCCCACGCCTACGGCAAGACCGCCACCTTCATGCCCAAGCCGCTGGTCGGTGACAACGGCTCCGGCATGCA
The DNA here is from genome assembly GCF_056159885.1 of Halomonas sp. ABH4_019. Taxonomy (NCBI): domain Bacteria; kingdom Pseudomonadati; phylum Pseudomonadota; class Gammaproteobacteria; order Oceanospirillales; family Halomonadaceae; genus Halomonas; species Halomonas sp. ABH4_019. The sequence goes on along the minus strand of NZ_JBSWWC010000002.1, from coordinate 702,270 downwards.
CGTCCACCAGTCCTTCTGGAAGGACGGCCAGAACCAGTTCGCCGGCGACGAGTACGCGGGCCTCTCCGAGATGGCGCTGTACTATATCGGCGGCATCATCAAGCACGCCCGTGCCCTGAACGCCTTCACCAACGCTTCCACCAACTCCTACAAGCGTCTGGTGCCGGGCTTCGAGGCGCCGGTGATGCTGGCCTACAGCGCCCGCAACCGCTCCGCCTCCATCCGCATCCCCTACACCGCGAGCCCCAAGGGCAAGCGCGTCGAGGCCCGCTTCCCCGACCCGACCGCCAACCCCTACCTGTGCTTCGCGGCGATGCTGATGGCCGGCATCGACGGCATCAAGAACAAGATCCACCCCGGCGACGCCATGGACAAGAACCTCTATGACCTGCCGCCGGAAGAAGGCAAGTCCATCCCGACCGTGGCCGAGAGCCTGGACCAGGCCCTGGCGGCACTGGCCGAAGACCGCGCCTTCCTGACCGAGGGTGGCGTCTTCACCGACGAGATGATCGATGCCTACATCGAGCTCAAGGAAGAAGACGTGGAGCGCCTGCGCATGACCACGCACCCGGTCGAGTTCGACATGTACTACAGCTGCTGAGGCCGCGCGGCGCCTGGCGCCGCGCCCCGGCACATGGAAGCACGCCTGCGGGCGTGCTTTTTTTATGTAGGGGTAAGGGGTATGGGGTGAGGAGCGAGGAGGTAAAGGACGAGAGGTAAGGGGTGAGGAGAAAAGAGAGGGCAGATTGGTTCGTCGGGCGATGGGCCATTACCCTTCTACGCGTCGCCCGCCGCGCACCTCACGCCTTCCCCCTCACGCCTCTCACCTCACCCCTCGAGCACCATATGCCCGGCGATGCCCAGCGCGAAGCCCAGCACCGCGCCGAGCGGCGGCCCCCAATGACGTTCCAGCCGGGCCTGGGGCGCCAGGTCCTGGAACACCGAGTAGAGGATGCCGCCGGCGGCAAACAGCATGATGGCGCTCACCGCCGCGGGATAGGCGGCGAGCCACCACAGGCCGCCCAGGCCGGCCAGCGGGCCCAGCCAGGCCATGGCGAAGAACAGCGCCAGCAGGCGGCGGCTCGAGTAGTGGGTGCTCTCGCGCAGCTCGCGATAGGCGTTGAAGCCCTCCGGCAGGTTCTGCAGCGCCATCAGCAGGGCCAGCAGCATGCCGCTGGCGCCGCCGTAGGCGAAGGCCGCCCCCAGGGCGAGGGCCTCGGGGATGAAGTCCGACAACATGGCGGCGAGCTGGCTGGCGGAGGCGCCGCTGCGATTGAGGGCGATGTCGAGGCCCATGAAGGCCAGCCCGCCGGCCAGGAACCAGCCCACGGCCGGGCCTAGAGCCAGGGCATCGAAGCTGCGGGGGACCAGTACCAGGGCCACCGCCGAGAGCAGCGCGCCGCCGCCGAAGGCGATGATGCCGTGGCGCAGCTCGGTCTCGAGCCAGTTCGGGCCGATGCGCTCTTCCTGGGCGACCCAGCCGCCCAGCGGCATCGCCATGCCCGCCATCAGGGTCAGGATCACGACCTGTTGCCATGCGTCCATGCCGAATGTTCCTCGCCTCGGGGTGTCGGAGGTCTATCCTAGCGAGATTCGTCGCGGCCGCGAAGGCGGATTCCGTGACGCCGCTCGTCCGGGCTAGGCTGGACGCATGGCGAGGCCGCGTCGGCCAGCCGCGAACGGGTCTGGCCCTCGCTCGCCGAGCGGCCGAATCCCATGGGGAATGTGCGTCGATAACCGCCGGGAGAGAGCCATGAAGAAGGCACTGTTGATGTTGGCGCTGGGGCTCGTGGTCGGCCTGCCGGCCGCCGCCCAGACCATCTATCGCACCACCGATGCCCAGGGCAACGTGGTCTTCAGCGACGACCCGCAGCGCGGCGGCGAGGCGCTGGAGCTCGAGCCGGTCACCGTGGTGCCGTCGGGAGAGGTGCGCGCTCCCGGGCGACCCGCGGCGGTGCAAGGCGGGGCCGACGCGCCCCCCCAGCCCTTCATGCCCTACGATGCCTTCGCGATCGTCTCCCCCGAGCCGCAGGCGACCCTGCCGACCGGCGCCGCCGGCAATGTCCAGGTGCGGCTGACCATCCGCCCCGAACTGCGCGACGACCATCGGGTGCGCCTGCTGCTGGACGGCCGGCTCAGCCAGTCGGCCATGCATACCGATACCTTCCAGCTCTCCAACCTGAACCGCGGCGAGCACGTGGTGCAGGCCGAGCTGCTCGATGCCAGCGGCGCGGTGCGCCACCGCACCCCCGCGGTGACCCTCTACGTCCAGCGGGCCAGCATCAACCTGCCGCGCAACCCCAACAACCCGGCCGGTTAGCTGCCCCCTCGCCGGGCGCCTCGGCCGCTGTGCCCGGACGGCTCACCCAGGCCCTGCCATCCGCCGCCCGCGGGCGGCGAGCGCGGCTTCGACGCCTTCGACCATGCCGAGCGGGTCGGCGAGGGCCGGGCCTTCCGGCACGCCGAACGCCTGGGCGTCGACCGCCCTCGGGAGGACGTGCGCCCGAAGCGGGGAGACGACCCTCGGCACGGATTCCCGCGGGAGCATGGCAAGCTCCGCTCGCACCCTCGCGAAGCGCCGGCCGACGATTGAGCGCTGCCTGACAGTGCGTGCACCAGGGTGGTGCACTAAAGTGGTGCGTATCCCAAGCCTCGGACCGCCCTGGGGCGCCGTGAGGCGGCCTTCCCCAAAGTGGCGCGCTTATTGCACTGATCTTTGCACCGATCTCCGTGCAAGGGGCTCATCGCCAAGGTCCGGGGTGACCGTTCACTTCGTTGCCGGGAATGTACCCATGTATCAACGCCTCATGGAACACCTCACCACTGCCGTGCTGCTGCTGGACGGCCAGCTGCGGCTGCGCTGGATGAACCCGGCGGCGGAGGCGCTGCTGGCGCTGAGCCGGTCGCGGGTGACCGGCCTGGCGCTGCCGGGGCTGGTCGACGCCGAGCAGGACATCGGTGCGCTGCTGGCCAAGGCCCGCGACGAGTTCCATCCCTTCACCCAGCGCGAGGCACGGCTGACCCTGCCGACCGGCGAGGTCCAGACCGTGGACTACACCGTCACGCCGCTGTCGCCGGACGAGCTGCTGCTGGAGGTGGAGCCCCGCGACCGGCTGCTGCGCATCTCCCGGGAGGAGGCCCTGCAGACCCGCCAGGAGACCATCAAGGTGCTGGCCCGCGGGCTCGCCCATGAGGTCAAGAACCCGCTGGGCGGCATCCGCGGAGCCGCCCAGCTGCTGGAACGCGACCTGGAAGACCCCCAGCTCACCGAGTTCACCCGCATCATCGTCGAGGAGGTCGACCGGCTGCGCGACCTGGTGGACTCCATGCTCGGCCCCAACCGGGTCAACCACCACGAGCCGCTGAACATCCACAAGGTGCTGGAGCGGGTGCGCGCCCTGGTGTCGGTGGAACACCCCGAGGTGACGATCACCCGGGACTACGACCCCAGCCTGCCCGACCTGACCGGCGATGAATCCCAGATGATCCAGGCCATCCTCAACGTGGCGCGCAATGCCGTGGAGGCGATGACCGAGGCCGGCATCGAGGGCCCCACCCTGGTGCTGCGCACCCGGGCGCGTCGCCAGTTCACCCTGGGCGCCGAGCGCCATCGCCTGGTCTGCGAGGTGAGCGTCCTCGACAACGGCCCCGGCATTCCCGAGGGGCTCAAGGAGACGCTGTTCTACCCCATGGTGTCCGGCCGCGCCGAGGGCAGCGGCCTGGGGCTGTCCATCGCCCAGTCGATCCTCCACCAACACCAGGGGCTGATCGAGTGCGATTCCCGACCGGGCCACACCGAATTCCGACTGCTGATACCGCTGGAGACCTCCCATGACTGAAGCCGCACGCGTCATGGTCGTCGATGACGATCGTGCCATTCGCTGGGTGCTGGAGCGCGCCCTGGCACAGCCCGATCTGGCGGTCGAGTGCGTCGACCGGGCCGACCGGGTGCTGGAGCGGCTGCTCGCGAATCCGCCCGACGTGCTGGTCACCGACATCCGCATGCCCGGCCTCGACGGCCTGGACCTGATGGCCCGGGTCCGCGAGGCGCACCCGGAGCTGCCGGTGATCGTGATGACCGCCCACTCCGACCTGGACAGCGCGGTGGCCTCCTACCAGGGCGGCGCCTTCGAATACCTGCCCAAGCCGTTCGATGTCGACGAGGCCCTGGCGCTGGTGCGCCGCGCGGTGGCCCATGCCCGGGAGCGCCGGCGCCCGGTGCACGCCCCGGAGGGCCTGGACGCCGAGATCATCGGCGAGGCGCCGGCCATGCAGGAGGTGTTTCGCGCCATCGGTCGACTGTCGCAGTCGCACATCACGGTGCTGATCAACGGCGAGTCCGGCACCGGCAAGGAGCGGGTCGCCCAGGCTCTGCACCAGCACAGCCCGCGGGCCGGCAAGCCGTTCATCGCCCTGAACATGGCGGCGATCCCCCGCGACCTGATCGAGTCCGAGCTGTTCGGCCACGAGAAGGGCGCCTTCACCGGCGCCACCGCCCAGCGTCAGGGGCGCTTCGAGCAGGCCGACGGCGGCACCCTGTTCCTCGACGAGATCGGCGACATGCCCGCCGAGACCCAGACCCGACTGCTGCGGGTGCTGGCCGACGGCGAGTTCTACCGGGTCGGCGGCCATACCTCGGTGAAGGTGGACGTGCGAATCATCGCCGCCACCCACCAGAACCTGGAGGGTCTGGTCGACGAGGGACGCTTCCGCGAGGATCTGTTCCATCGCCTCAACGTCATCCGTATCCACCTGCCGAAGCTCGCCGACCGGCGCGAGGACATTCCCCGCCTGGCGCGGCATTTCCTGGCCGAGGCCGCCAAGGAGCTCGCCACCGACGTCAAGGTGCTGACCCAGGAGGCCGAGGCGCACCTGACGCGGCTGGCCTGGCCGGGCAACGTCCGCCAGCTGGAGAACACCTGCCGCTGGCTGACCGTGATGGCCTCCGGCCGCGAGGTGCTGGTCGAGGACCTGCCACCTGAGCTGCGCGAGGGCGGCGAGGGCGCCGCTGGCGGCGACTGGCGTCTGGCCTTCCGCGACTGGGCCGACCGGGCGCTCGCCGCGGGCCATACCCACCTGCTGGAAGAGGCCGTGCCGGACTTCGAGAAGATCCTCATCGAGACCGCGCTCAAGCACACCGGCGGACGCAAGGGCGAGGCCGCCGAGCTCTTGGGTTGGGGGCGCAATACGCTGACCCGCAAGCTCAAGACGCTGCTGCCGGAGATGGCGGAGGACTGAACCTGCTGGGCTGGGGGCGCAATACGCGCTCTCTCAAGGGCCGGCAGGCTCAAGACGCTGCTGCCGGAGATGGCGGAGGACTAAGTTTCGAGCTGCTGGGCCGAGGGCGCAATACGCGCTCTCTCAAGGGCCGGCAAGCTCAAGACGCTGCTGCCGGAGATGGCGGAGGATTAGCGGAAAGGTGTGAGGAGCGAGGCGTAGGGGGCGGCGGTCTCTGAGTCAAGCAAGAGGGGCGCTGGTTATGCCGGCGCCCCTCGTTATTTCGGGTGTGGCTCAATGGTAGAGCAGAACCCGCTCAGCCGCGCTCTAGCGGCTGGGTGCGTTTCTCGAGCCAGGCCAGGGCGTCGCCCTCGAGCCTGGGTGCGAGGCGGCTGCGTACCTCGGCGTGGTAGGCGTCGAGCCAGTCCGCCTCGGCGGGGTCGAGCAGAGCGACGTCGATGAGGCGAGCGTCGATGGGGCACAGGGTCAGCGTCTCGAAGCGCAGGAAGTCGCCGAACTCGCTGGCCTCGGCGGGGCGGTTGGCGGCCAGGTTCTCGATGCGGATGCCCCACTGGCCCGGGCGATACACGCCGGGCTCGATGGAGGTGATCATCCCCGGCTGCATGGCGGTGTGCGGCGCCGCCGGCGCGTACCAGGCGATCACCTGGGGGCCCTCGTGGACGTTGAGGAAGTAGCCCACGCCGTGGCCGGTGCCGTGGCCGTAGTCGCGGCCGCTGGCCCACAGCGGGGCGCGGGCGATGGCGTCCAGGTGCGGCGAGGGGATGCCCCGCGGGAACTGGGCCCGGGACAGGGCGATGGTGCCCTTGAGCACCCGGGTGTAGTCCTCGCGGTGGGCGTCGGTGATCTCGCCTACCGGCACCACCCGGGTGATGTCGGTGGTGCCGCCGTGGTACTGGCCGCCGGAATCGATCAGCAGCAGGCCGTCGCCTGCGATGGTGGCGTGGGCCTCCGGGGTGGCGTGGTAGTGGGGCAGGGCGCCGTTGGCGTTGTAGGCGGCGATGGTGCCGAAGCTGCGGCTGACGAAGCCGGGGCGCCGGGCGCGGGCGGCGGTGAGCTCCTCGTCCACGGTCAGCTCGGTGACGGTTTCGCCGCGTTCGAGCGCCGCCTCCAGCCAGGCGAAGAACTCGCACAGGGCGGCGCCGTCCTCCTCCATGGCCACGCGGATGTGTGCCAGGTCGGCGTCGCTCTTGCAGCCCTTGGCCAGGGTGCTGGGCTGGTAGGCCTCGGCCAGCGCCACGCCCTCGGGCAGCGCCTGGCGGGTGCCCAGGGTCAGCTTGGCCGGGTCGAGCAGCACGCGGGCCTCGCCCGGAAGCGCATTGAGGCGGCGATGCCAGTCGGCGTAGTCGGCCACCGCGATGCCGTCGTCGGCCAGCGCCGACGTCAGGGCGTCATCGAGCTTGCCCGGGGCGACGAACAGCGTGGCGGCGTCGCGGCCCACCAGCAGGTGGGCGAGGAACACCGGGTTGAACTCGACGTCGGCACCGCGCAGCTGGGTCAGCCAGGCGATGTCGTCGAGGGTCGAGATCGGGTGCCAGTCGGCGCCGTGCTCGGCCATCGCCGCGCGCACCCGGGCCAGGCGCTGGCCGCGGGTCTCGTCGAGGTAGGCCGCCGGGTGGGCGTAGAGCGGCGCCTCGGGCAGCGCCGGGCGATCGGGCCAGATGGCGTCGAGCAGGTCCAGGTCGCCGCGCAGGCGGATGCCCGCCGGGGTCAGCAGTTCCTCGAGGCGGCGCGCATGGGCCAGCGATACCACGTCGGCGTCGAAGCCGAGGGTGGCGCCCTCATCGAGTCGTTCGGCCAGCCAGCGCATCGGCGCATCGGCCTGGCCGGGTTGCAGCTTCATCAACTCGATGCCGCTGCCGGCCAGCTGTTCCTCGGCCTGGACCCAGTAGCGGCTGTCGACCCACACGCCCGCGGCGTCCCGGGTCACCACCAGGGTGCCCACCGAGCCGTCGAAGCCCGACAGCCAGGCCCGGCCGGCCCAGTGCTCCGGCAGGTATTCGGAGTTGTGCGGGTCCGAGGACGGCAGCCACCAGGCGTCGATGGCGTGTTCGCGCATGGCCTCACGCAGGGCTTGGAGGCGTTGGCGTGCGGTGTCGGCGCTGGATGAGGACATGCTCAGGCTCCTGTCTGGTAGGTGGCATCGGCGCTCGCGCGATGGGCGGCCGACGGGTCGATGAGGCGATGGTGTCCGAGCATGCGCTTGAACACCGGCACGAGCAACAGCAGCACGGCGGCGAAGATCACCAGGGCGATGGCCGAGCGGCCGAACAGCTCCGGCAGCTGCTGGACCTCCTCGGGATTGACGTGGCCGCCGATCAGCCCGGCGACCAGGTTGCCCAGCGCCGAGCCGGTGAACCACAGGCCCATCAACTGGCCCTGGGTGCGCCGCGGCGAGAGCCCGGACATGGTGGACAGCCCCACCGGGCTCAGGCACAGCTCGCCCAGCGTCAGCAGCAGCATGCTGGCGATGATCCACAGCGGCGAGACCAGGCCGGGGCCGTCGAGCACGCGCTGGGCGGCCAGCACCATCAGGCCGAAGCCACAGGCGGCCAGCAGCAGGCCGAGCACGAACTTCATCGGGCTGCCGGGTTCCAGGCGGCGGCGCCCCAGGGCCGGCCACAGCCAGCCGAACAGCGGGCCGAGCAGCACGATGAAGATGGGGTTCAGGGACTGGAACCAGACGGTGGGGATCTCCCAGCCGAACAGGCCGCGGTCGGTGTAGTTCGCCGCGAACAGGTTGTAGGAGGTGGGCTGCTGCTCGAAGGCCGCCCAGAAGAAGGCCGCGGCCACGATCAGCACGAAGCACACCGTGACCCGGGCGCGCTCGTCGCCGTTCAGGCCGCTGAACAGCATCAGGTAGGCGTAGAAGCCCAGCGCTACCACGATCAGCACCGTGGTCATGGTGCCGGCCAGGGCGCGGGCGTCGATATGGACGACGCCGGTGGCGGCCAGCGCCACCAGGCCGGCGAGCAGCGCCAGGAAACCGCTCACCCAAGCGCCGACGTGGCGCCGGCGCTGGGCCGGGGCGTCCCAGCTGGCGTCCCGGCCGCGCTCGCGGTCGGCGCGCCGCATGGCCGGTATCGCCCACAGGCGGAAGATCAGCAGCGCGGCCAGCATGCCCAGTCCGCCGATGCCGAAGCCCCAGTGCCAGCCCCCGGTTTCCAGCAGCAGGCCGCTGAGCAGCGGCGCCAGCAGGGCGCCGATGTTGATGCCCATGTAGAAGATGGCGAAGCCGCCGTCGCGGCGCACGTCGCCGTCGTCATAGAGGCCGCCCACCATCACCGAGATGCAGGTCTTGAACAGCCCCGAGCCGAGCACGATCAGGATCAGGCCGACGAAGAAGGCCGGCGCCCCGAACAGCGCCGACAGCGCGATCGCCAGGTGGCCCAGGGCGATCAGTACCGAGCCGTACCACACCGCGCGGCGCTGGCCGAGCCAGTTGTCGGCCAGCCAGCCGCCGGGCAGGGCGGCGAGATAGATGGCGCCGGCGTAGAGGCCGACGATGGCCGAGGCGGTCTTCTCGTCGAAGCCCAGGCCGCCGTCGAGGAGGCTGGCGGCCATGAACAGCACCAGCAGCGGGCGGATGCCGTAGTAGGAGAAGCGCTCCCACATCTCGGTGAAGAACAGCGGCCCCAGGGGGCGCGGATGGCCGAAGAAGCCGCGGTCCCGTCGGGAGCCGGTGGCGTCGGGGGTGGAAGTCATGAAGCGTCTGCCTTGTCGCTTGCTTGTGGCGTTGTTGGCCGCGCCGGGCGAGATGGTTCGGTGCCATCATGCAGATGACGGTGCTGCCTTGATCGTCTTCTGATGGCCTTTTTGCTGCCAGGCGCGAATATCGCGGACGATTCTATGGATTTTTGTTAGTCGGCGAAACGCCTGGGCGCCGTCGGCTCAAGACGATGGCGCGATCCTGTAAGCCCGGGGTCGAGCGTGCGTGCGGCCCGCTCATCAACAAAAGGCTAATGTGAGCCGTGCGGGCCACTGCCTATAGTGAGTCGACGCCCTGTCGACGAGCCGCATTCCGGAAAGGAGTCCGTTGCCATGCCCGCCCCCGATGGTTTCGCGCGTCAGCCGCGCCGGGTCAGCGTGACCGAGGTGGGCCCCCGCGATGGCCTGCAGAACGAGCCGGTGGTGCTGCCCACCGCCGAGAAACTCGCGCTGGTCCACGCCCTGGTGGCGGCGGGCGTCAGCGCCTTCGAGATCACGTCGTTCGTCAGCCCCCGGGCCGTGCCGGCGCTGGCCGATGCCGGCGAACTGGTGGCCGAGCTGCGCGGCCTCGACGGCGTTCATCTGTCGGCGCTGGTGCCCAACCCGCGCGGCGCCGAGCGGGCGCTGGAGGCCGGGGTCGATGCCGTGGTGATGTTCGTCTCGGCCTCCGAGAGCCACAACGCCAAGAACGTGAATCGCACCGTGGAGGCATCGCTGGCCGGGTTCGAGGAGGTGGCGAGGGCACTGCGGGGCAGCGGCATCGAGCTGCGCGGGGCGATCGCCACCAGCTTCGGCTGCCCCTTCGAGGGCGACGTCGAGGTGGCGGCGGTGGGGCGAATCGCCCGGCACCTCGCCAGGCTGGGCGTCCGCCATGTGTCGCTCGGCGATACCACCGGCATGGCCACGCCGCCGCTGGTCGCCGAGCGCATCCGCCATCTGCGCGAGGTCACCCCCGAGATCGTGCCCACGCTGCATTTCCACAACACCCGCGGCATCGGCCTGGCCAACGTCATGCAGGGGCTCGCCCTCGGCGTGGACCGCTACGAGAGCTCCATCGGCGGGCTCGGCGGCTGCCCCTTCGCGCCCGGCGCCTCGGGCAACATCGCCAGCGAGGACCTGGTCTACCTGCTCGACGAGATGGGCATCGCGACCGGAATCGACCTCGACGGCATGGTCGAGGCCGCCCGCCTCGCCACTCGACTGATGGGCCGCGACCTGCCGGGCCAGGTGTCCAAGGCCGGCCCCCGCCTGGCGCTCGGCGACTGCGCCGCCGTACCCACCGCAAGAGGATGAGCATGCCGGATACCGCGTCCCCCGCCACGGGCTCCCTGCAGGGCATCCGGGTCATCGACCTGACCCGGGTGATCTCGGGGCCCTTCTGTACCCAGATGCTCGGCGACCACGGCGCCGAGGTGATCAAGGTCGAGCCGCCCGGGCGCGGCGACATCGTGCGCTCCCAGGGCAACATGGTGAACGGCTTCAGCTGGTATTTCGCCCAGTTCAATCGCAACAAGCGCTCCCTGACCCTGGACCTGCGCCGGGAGGAGGGCAAGGCGATCCTCAATCGGCTGCTGGAGGATGCCGACGTGCTGGTGGAGAACTTCCGCCCCGGCGTCATGGGCAAGATGGGGCTCGACGATGCCACCCTGCGCGAGCGCTTCCCGCACCTGGTGGTGGGGCGCATCAACGGCTTCGGCTCCACCGGCCCCTACCGCGACCGTCCGGCCTACGACTTCATCGCCCAGGCGATGAGCGGCTTCATGGGCGTCAACGGCCGCGAGGGCGGCGAGCCGATGCGCGCCGCGCCGCCGATCAGCGACATGGTGGCCAGCCAGAACCTGGCCTTCGGCATCAGCGCGGCGCTGGTGCGACGCGAGCGCACCGGCCAGGGCGACATCGTCGAGACGGCGCTGACCAACGGCCTGATCGGCATGATGGGCTACCTGGCGGCGGAATACTTCGCCACCGGCGAGGTGCCCAAGCGCACCGGCAACGACCATCCCATGCTCTACCCCTACGGCCTGTTCCAGGCCCGCGACGGCGAGGTGGCCATCGCGCCGAGCAACGACGTCATGGTCGAGCGCTTCCTCGGCGCCCTGGACATGCTGGCGCTGCTGGACGACGAGCGCTTCGCCGACAACCGGCGGCGCATGGCCAACCGCGAGGCGCTGCGCGAGATCCTGAACCGGGCGATCGAGACCCGCGGCGTGGAGGAGTGGATCGCGCACTTCAATGCCGCCGGCGTGCCCTGCGGTCGCGTGCACGACCTGCGCGAGACCTTCGAGGACCCCCAGGTGGTGGCCCAGCAGATGACGCTGCAGCTCGACCAGGGCGAGCATGGCCGCGTGCCGACCACCGGCTTCCCGGTGAAGATGCAGGAGGCCCCCGCGGCGATCCACCACCCGGTCCCCCGACTGGGCGAGCACACCGAGGACATCCTCGGCGAGCTGGGCCTGGCCGATGCCGAACGCGAGACGCTGCGGGAGCAAGGCATCATCTGAGCCCCTCCGGGGGACGCGAGCGACAACAACAAGGAGCGACGCTATGCCGATCAACGCCACCAAGATCCTCCCGCGCCTGGGCGCCTCCGCCCTGCTGGGCGTGGGCCTGGCGGTCAGCCTGCCCAGTCAGGCGCTGGCCATCGACGAATGCATCGCCCCCGCCGACCCCGGCGGCGGCTGGGACTTCACCTGCCGCTCGGTGGGCAAGCTGCTGCGCGAGCTGGAACTGGTCGACGGCAGCGTCCAGGTGACCAACATGCCCGGCGGCGTCGGGGCCGTGGCGTTCTCCAACGTCGCCGGCAAGCGGGCCGACGACAGCGACCTGATGGTGGCCACCAGCACCGTGGGCATGACCCAGATCGCCCAGGGACGGTACCCGGGCGGCGCCGACACCATGCGCTGGCTGGCCATGCTGGGCACCGACGTGGGCGTCATCCTGGTCGATGACGACAGCCCCTACGAGTCCCTCGACCAGCTGCTCGAGGCCATCGTCGAGGATCCGACCTCGGTGGTCATGGCCGGCTCCAGCGGTGCCGGCGGCTGGGACCATATCCGCGCGCTGCGCCTCGCCAAGGCGGCGGGCCTGCCGGGCGATCGCATCGCCGCCCTGCGCTGGGTGCAGTTCGACGGCGGCGGCCCCGCCGTGACCCAGATGATGGGCGGCCACGTGGACGCGGTGTCCACCGATCTCGGCGAGATCGCCGGGTTCATCGAGTCCGGCGATGTCCGGGCCCTGGCGGTGCTGGCCGAGGAGCCCCTGCCCGAGCCCTTCGCAGCGCTGCCCACCGCGGTGTCCCAGGGCTATGACGTGACCGGCTACAACTGGCGCGGCTTCTACACCGGCGGCGAGGTGTCGGACGACGACTATGCCGCCATGGTCGATACCCTCGAGACCCTCTACGAGAGCGACGAGTGGAAGGAGGTGGCGGCGCAGAACGGCCTGGTACCGCTGTGGCGGGGCGGCGAGGCGTTCAACGACTTCGTGCGCGACTCGATCGATGACGTCGAGGCCATCTCCCGGGAGATCGGGGTCATCCAGTGAGCGAGGCCCCGTCGCTCGACCGGGCCGCCCTCGGTGATCGGATCGCCGGGGCGGTGCTGGCGTTGCTGGCGCTCGGCGCCTGGTGGCACTCCCATACCTTCGTCACCGGCTTCATGCAGCCGGTGGGGCCGGGGGTCTTCCCCCGGCTGGTCAGCGTGCCGCTGGGGCTGCTGGCGCTCTACCTGGTCGCCCGTCCCGGCCTCAACCAGCGCTGGCCGGCGCGGGCGGCGCAGTATCGCCAGCTCGGCCTGCTGCTGTTGCTGGGCGGTTATGCCGCCGCGCTCGAGCCCTGGGGCTTCGTGCCCTCGACCCTGGTGGCGACCGTCGTGTTGATGCGGCTGTTCGGCGCGCGCTGGCGCCAGGCGCTGCCCTATGGCGTGCTGCTGGGGCTGTCGCTCTACGCGCTGTTCGAGTTCGCCCTGGGCATCCCCCTGCCCGACATGCCCGGACTGAATGTGTAGCCCTTCACTATGGACATTCTCGACTTTCTCGCCCACGGCTTCGCGGTGGCGCTCGAGCCCGAACACCTGCTGCTGGCGTTGATCGGCTGCACCATCGGCACCCTGATCGGGGCCCTGCCGGGGCTCGGGCCGGTCAACGGCGTGGCGCTGCTGATTCCGCTGGCCTTCAATTTCGGCCTGGCCCCCACCGCGGCGCTGATCCTGCTGGTCAGCGTCTACTACGGCTGCATGTACGGCGGGCGGATCAGCTCCATCGTGCTCAATATTCCCGGCGACGAGCCGGCGATGATGACCACGCTCGACGGCTATCCGATGGCCCGCGCCGGCCGCGGCGGGGAGGCCCTGGGGCTGTCCGCGGTGGCGTCCTTCGCCGGCGCGACCCTGGCCACCATCGGCCTGACGCTGTTCGCGCCCCTGCTGGTCAAGGTGGCAATCCGCTTCGGCCCCGCCGAGTACTTCGCCCTGTTCGTGCTGGCCTTCGCCACCATCGGCGGGGTGACCAGCGGCAGCTTCACCAAGAGCTTCATCGCCGCCTGCCTGGGGCTGCTGCTGGGCACCGTGGGTATCGACCCGGTGTCCAGCGTGGCCCGCTATACCTTCGGCTGGTACGAGCTGTACGACGGCATCGATTACATCGTCGCCCTGGTGGGGCTGTTCGCGGTCTCCGAGTGCCTGCTGTTCCTCGAGCGGGACAGGCACCAGGCGACCGCCTCGCTGCGCCTCGGCTCGGCCCTCCCCGGCATGCGGCGTTCGCTCGACTGCGCCTCGACCATCGGCCGGGGCTCGGTGATCGGCTTCGTCTCCGGCGTGCTGCCCGGGGCCGGGGCCTCGCTCGGCAGTTTCCTGTCCTATGTGCTGGAGAAGCGCTGGTGGGGCGACCGGGGCGGCTTCGGCGAGGGCAATCCCCGCGGGGTGGCGGCGCCGGAGGCGGGCAACAACGCCGCCGCCGGCGGCGCGCTGATCCCCATGCTCTCGCTGGGCATCCCCGGCAGCGGTACCACCGCGATCCTGCTGGCGCTGCTGCTGTCGATGAACATCACCCCGGGGCCGCTGCTGTTCGAGCAGCAGCCGGACATGGTCTGGGGGCTGGTGGCGGCGCTGTTCATCGGCAACGTCATGCTGCTGGCCCTGAACATTCCCCTGGTGGGGCTGTTCGCCAAGGTACTGCAGGCGCCGTCCTGGTTCCTGATGCCGATGGTGACGCTGGTGGCGTTCGTGGGGATCTATTCGCTCAACAACAGCCCCTTCGATCTCTACATGATGCTGGCCTTCGGGGTGCTCGGCTACGTGCTGCGCAAGCTCGAGATTCCCACGGTGCCGGTGGTGCTCGGCCTGCTGCTGGGCGGCCAGATGGAGTTCAACCTGCGACGCGCCATGGCCATCACCGGCGGGGACTGGAGCATCCTGTGGAGCAGCGGCATCTCCATCGGCATCTACCTGTTCGCCCTGGCCCTGCTGCTCGCCGGCCTGGGCTATGCGCTGCTGGTCAAGCGGCGCCTGGAGTGACGCAAAGCGCCCGGCCGCTTGGGCGAGGCGCCGCCCGGTGCCAGAATGGGAGCCTCAAGGAGGAACGCCCATGACGCAGATGACCTGGGAGCGGCTGCTCGATCCGGCCCGACTCCACGACCGCCGCGGGGTGGCCCGAGACGAGGTCGGCCGCAGCCCCTTCCACAAGGATCACGACCGCATCGTCTTCGCCGGCTCCTTCCGTCGCCTGGGGCGCAAGACCCAGGTACACCCGCTCACCGACAACGATCATATCCACACCCGGTTGACCCACTCGCTGGAAGTGGGCTGCGTGGGCCGCTCGCTGGGGATGAGTGTCGGCGAGGAGCTGCGCCATCGGCTGCCGGACTGGATCACGCCGGCCGACCTGGGGGTGATCGTCCAGGCCGCCTGCCTGGGCCACGACATCGGCAACCCGCCCTTCGGCCATGCCGGCGAGTACGCCATCCGCGACTGGTTCAGCCGCGCCGAGGTCGACGGCAGCGGCCTGCTCGAGGAGCTCTCCGATGCCGAGCGCGCGGACCTGCTGACCTACGAGGGCAACGCTCAGGGCTTTCGCATCGTCACCCAGATCGAATACAACCAGTTTCGCGGCGGCATGCGGCTGACCGCGGCGACGCTGGGGACCCTGCTCAAGTATCCCTGGACCGTCGAGCACGGCGGGGCGGCCGGCAAGTTCGGCTGCTACCAGAGCGAGGCCCACCTGCTGGAGGAGGTGGCCGGGCGGCTGGGGCTGCTGCCCCAGGGCGAGAACCGCTGGTGCCGGCATCCGCTGGCCTGGCTGGTCGAGGCCGCCGACGACATCTGCTACGCGCTGCTCGACCTGGAGGATGGCCTGGAGATGGGCATCCTCGGCTTCGGCGAGGTGGCCGAGGTGCTGACCCAGATCGCCGGCGGCGAGCCGGGGGACTTCCCGGCCATGCAGCGCCAGGGGGTCTCCCAGCGCCGTCGTATCGCCGCGCTGCGCGGTGCGGCCATGGAGCGGGCGGTGACCGAGGTGGCTTCGGTGTTCGTCCAGCACGAGGGCGAGCTGCTCGGCGGCCGGCTGCGCGACGACCTGCTCGAGCTCTGTCATCCGGACCTGGGCTGGGGGGTGAAGGCGGCCAAGCAGCTGGCCCGGGAGCGTATCTTCCGCAACGAGCGCAAGGCCAAGCTGGAGATCGGCGCGCACACGACGCTGGGGATCCTGCTGGAGGCCTTCATCGGCGCCGCCCACGAGCTGCACCACACCGGGCGTTCGACCTTCAAGCACCAGCGGGTGCTGGCGCTGATCGGCGAGAACACCCCGCTGCCCTCCTGGTCGCTGTACGACAGCTACCGGCGCATGCTCGACTTCATCGGCGGCATGACCGACCACTACGCCGTGGACCTGGCCCAGGAGATGGGCGGCCGCCTCAGGGGCGACTGAGCGGCCTGTGCTCCTGCGCCCGAGGGTCAGGCCGTCAGGCGCAGCGGCGGCTCGCCGTCGGGGTCGCGATCGTCGTCGCCCAGGCCCAGCACGCGCTGGATGGCGGCGCCGATGCGCTGGCTGCTGTCGGCGATGCCCTGGTTGCCGAACAGCCGGTTGAACTCGAACACATAGGGGTGGCCGTCGACCATGGCAATATCGAAGCCGGCATGGTCGATGCCGAGCTCGCGGGCCAGGCGGCGGGCCAGGGCGAGCGCGGCCTCGGGAATGGCCGCATGGTCGATGCGCCCGCCCTGGCTGACGTTGGCGCGGTAGCCGTCCAGCGGCGTGACCCGCCAGTAGGCGGTGAGCACCTCGCCGCCGACCACTACGATGCGCAGGTCGCGGTCGACGGGCAGCCGCGCCTGGGCGTAGAGCACCGGCTCCTCGGCGACGTGATCGAGCAGCGCCTGGCGCGACTCGATCAGGCGCACTCCCTCGCCCATGGCGCTCTTGATGCGCTTGGCGATGAAGGGGTAGCCGAAGCGGGCCTCGACGTCGTCCAGCGCGGCGGCGGAGGCGCCGCGGATCTCGGTGGGCGGCACGTGCTCCGGGCACAGCGCCAGGAAGGCGCGGGTCTGCTGGACCTTGTCGTGGCCCAGGTGATAGCTGGAAAGGCTCGGGAAGATCCGCGCGCCGAGGCCGTAGACCAGGGCGTTGACCTGCCAGTATTCGGGGAACAGCAGCCAGTCCGCCTGGCGGATCTCCTCCAGGTGGTCGTACATGCGCTCCGGCTTGATATAGCGGACCCCGGGGATGCCCAGGGTGCGAAAAACGTCGAACGTGATGAGTTTCATGGTGATGACTAGGACATCTCCTTCGAAGGCGAGGGATTATTATCCGCCGGCGCTGGCCTGGCAAGCCCTTTTGCGCGGTGCGGCGACGCTCCTGCTGGGGCTGTCGCTGGCCCTGGTGGCCGCCGCCGCCCGGGCCGAGGCCCCGGCGGTGGCCGGCGTCGAGCGCTACACCCTGGCGCTGACCTGGCATCCCGGCTTCTGCGCGAGTCGCTCGCGACCGCCCCGGGAGTGCCGCGAGCCTCGGCTGCGACGCGGGACGAACGAGCGCTTCGTGCTGCACGGGCTCTGGGCCGCGCTGCCGGACGACTTTCGGGCGCGCGGGGTAACGCGCCGGGAATGGCGGCGCGAGGGCTGCTTCCTGGAGACGCCGCGCCCGGACGGCGGCTTCTGCCGGGCCCATGCGCCGCTGGCGCTGCCCGATGCCCTGGCCAGTCGGCTGGACCGCGCCATGCCGGGGCGGGCGAGCTGCCTGGATCGCTACCAGTTCGCCAAGCACGCGGCCTGCCTGACGCTGCCCGCCGAGGCGCTGTTCGCCACCTCGCTCGAGCTGCTCGAGGCGGTCAACGCCAGCGCCTTCGGCGACTTCGTGGCCCTGCATCGCGGCGGCGAGGTGGGGCGCAACGCCCTGATCGGGGCCTTCGAGGCGGCCTTCGGCGAGGGCACCGGGCGGTCGCTGCGGCTGGTGTGTCGCGGGCGCGGCAATCGCCTGCTGACCGAGGTGCGCATCGGCATCGATGCCGCCGCCCTCGAGCGCTTTCCGGCCGCCGATAGCCTGGTGCGCCTCGAACGGGGCCGTTGCGCGACTCGGGTGAGAATCGCGGATTTCGAGTGACAGGCGGCGGTCGGCACCGGGCTAGATACTGCGGGTCGATGGGCCGGCGATCACCGCGGGACTCGACGATGCGGGTCGGTGGGTCGACGATCAACGAGGGGCGCGGCGATGCGGGGCGGTGAGCCGGCGATCATCGCGGGGCGTGGCGATGCGGGTCGGTGGGTCGACGATCACCGCGGGGCGCGGCGATGAATGGCGGCGATCACCGCGTCGTGGGTGGCGTCGTCGAGGGCGGCCAGGCGCAGCTCGGGCAGCCGGTCGGCCAGGGCGTCGCCGCTGACCACCAGCAGGTCGTCGGCGGCCTCGGCGTCCTCGATGCGCCAGCCCGGCAGGGCCAGCACGCCCTGCACCGGCACCGAGCGGCCCAGTTCCTTCTCCAGCCACACGGTCAGCCAGCGCACCGCGCGTCGGGTGTCGCGCAGCGGGCGGCGTTCGAACCAGCCGGGGAAACGCAGCCGCTCGCGTTCCACGGTGACCCTGTTGTTCTCCTCGCCGGAGGGGCGCACCGCCGGGCTGCGCGCCCAGGTCTCGATGACGAAGACGCCATGGGGCGTGACGGCCACGTGGTCGAGGGTGTCGGCGGCGCCGGGCACGTCGTGGAAGACGAAGTAGGGATGCGACTCGGGGCGGATCAGCCGCTCGAGCTCCTGGCCGACCGCCAGCTCGCAGGCCAGCCCCAGCTTGAGCCGGCGGATGCGCTGGAAGTCGCGGATCAGCCGGAAGCAGAACACCAGCACCAGCAGCGTGGACAGGGCCCCGTAGAGGCTCCATTCCAGCCAGTTCTGCTCGTCGGCGAACAGCATCCGGCCCATGCCGTAGACCAGCGGCACCATGATCACGATGGGCCCCAGGGCGCCGTTGAGGAACAGGCTGGCGAAGGCGCGGTCCAGGCGGTCGCGCAGCGACTGCCCGGGCTCGCGCAGCGGGTGGGCGTCGAAGGGCGAGCTGACGCGGGCGTCGTGAAGGTTGCGCAGGCCCACCACGATCACCGCGGTGGCCGCCAGGGGCAGCAGGAAGAAGAGGGGAAGCAGGTATTCCAACCAGGCCATCGGGAGTCCTTGCCCGTGGGAGACCCTGCCCATTCTAGACAACCTTGTGCGCTCGGGGCCATGCTCGGTTGGTTCTAGGTTCTAGGTTCTAGGTTCTAGGTTCTAGGTTCTAGGTTCTAGGTTCTAGTTTCGAGGTGCGGGTGTGGAGTGTGAGGAGTCGAGATGAGCGATATTGAGGCACTGGTGGATTTCGTGGCCAGCGCGCCGCGCCTCGCCGTGCTCACCGGGGCCGGGGTCAGCACGGCCAGCGGGATCCCCGACTACCGCGACGACAGCGGCGACTGGAAGCGCTCGCCGCCGATGCAGCACCGGGTGTTCATGGACAGCCACGCCGCGCGCCAGCGCTACTGGGCGCGGGCGCTGATCGGCTTTCGCGCCCTGCAGGATGCGTGCCCCAACGCCGCCCACCGGGCCCTGGCCCGGCTCGAGGCCGCGGGGCGGGTGGCCGGCATCATCACCCAGAACGTCGATGGCCTGCACCGCCGGGCCGGCTCGCGGCGGGTGATCGAGCTGCACGGCCGGGCCGACCTGGTGCGCTGCATGGGCTGCGGGGCGACGCGCATGCGCCACGATCTGCACGCCGAGCTGGCCAGCCGCAATCCCGACTGGCTCGATAGCGGCGCCCGAGCGGGGCCGGACGGCGACGCCGACCTGGAGGCCGACTTCGGCGGCTTCCGGGTGCCGGACTGCAGCCGCTGCGGCGACGGCATCTGGAAGCCGGACGTGGTGTTCTTCGGCGACAGCGTGCCGCGGTCGCGGGTGGATGACGCCTTCGCGCTGGTGGCGGAGGCCGATGGCCTGCTGGTGGTGGGCTCGTCGCTGATGGTCTATTCGGGGTTTCGCTTCGCCCGCGAGGCCGCCCGGGCCGGCAAGCCGCTGGCCTGCCTCAACCTGGGGCGCACCCGGGCCGACGACCTCTATACGCTCAAGGTGGCGGCCGGCGCCGAAGCGGGTCTGACTGCCTTGGTCGAAGGACTGGACGACATGGCGCTGCGTCCCGCCGACCAGGCCTGATCCGGACAGTCGACGAGCCCGACACGTTTTCGACTCCTGGGAAGCGCTGGCTTATGTCGCGAGTGCCGAGAACGGGTTGGCCGCGCTGGACGCGAACGGGCTTGCATCGAAAAGTCGACGAGCGAAGGCTAGACAAGGCAAAAATCAGCGAAAAGGCGGACCGGGCTCGCGTGCGAGTTTACAAGCTGTAAATGAGGACTTTGACCGGGCTCGCGCACGAGCCGATTTTTAACGCCGTATAGCCGAGCGCAGACACTTTTCGCACCTAACCGCCGGCCAGCTTGGCCTTGAAGCCCCGCTTCTCCAGCTCGCCCTTGAGTACCTCGCGCTGGTCGCCCTGGATCTCGATCACGCCGTCCTTGAGGGCGCCGCCGGTGCCGCAGCGCTTCTTGAGCTCCTTGGCCAGGGCCTTGAGCTCGTCGGCCTTGAGCGGCACGCCCTCGACCAGGGTCACGCCCTTGCCCTTGCGCCCCTTGGTCTCGCGGCGCAGGCGCACGATGCCGTCCAGGCCCGCCAGGCGTTCCTCCTCGGCGGCCTCGGCGCAGCGGCAGTCGGCGATCGGCTGGCGACAGTCGGGGCAGGTGTCGCCGTGTTCGGTGGAGTAGACCAGGCCGCGTAGCTGGTCCTGAAGGGATGCCATGGAGCCTCCTGGGCCATGTGAGTGAGCCCCGATGATACGAGGCCCGGCGCTAGTGGTCGATCCAGTCGATGAAGATCGCGAACAGCTCGGCCTGGGAGCTCACCGCGAACTTGGCGTAGAGGTTCTTGCGGTGCATGCGCACCGTCTCCGGGGAGATGCCCAGCTCCCGGGCGCTGGACTTGGCCGAGTGGCCGCGCAGCAGCAGCCGGCATACCTGCTGCTCGCGCTCGGTGAGCCGGTCGGCGCCGAAGCGCTGGAAGGCGCCGCGCAGGCGGTCGGTGAGCGGGTTCGGCGAGGCGTCGGCCGGCGGCGTGTCGGCGGTCTGCCAGTGGTGATGCCCGAGGGCGAGCACCATGGGCGCCAGGGCGCGCAGGGTGTCCAGTTCATGTCGTGTGAAGGGCGCGGCGCTCAGGCCGTGGTAGAGGCAGATGGAGATGCGCTGCCCCGGCGCCAGGTCGAGCAGGAAGTAGCAGTCTTCCACCGAGCCCGCCTCCAGGTAATAGACCCGGTAGTATTCGCTGCGGAAGAAGTCGTCCGGGGCGATCTCGGCCAGGTGATGGAAGCCCTCGCCGAGCCCCTGGTCGACGGCCAGGCAGAAGGGGTCGAGCAGGTAGCCGCGCGAGAAGTAGCGGCCGAGGATCCGGTCGCGGCCCTCGGGCGGGATGCCGCGCTGGTACAGCAGCCGCGGCGCCTGGCGGGCGTCCTCGAGGATCACCAGGGCCGATTCGGTGGGCACCAGGCGGTCGATGGCCGCGATCAGGGCCTCGACGAAGCCCGGCTGGCGGCAGCGGGCATGGGCCTCTGCCAGGGCGCGGTGCCAGTCCTCGAGGGCGGCGAGCGAGAGGGCCGGCGAGGGCGTGTCGGACGAGCGGGGCGATGGCGTCGCGATGGTCGGCCTCCGGGGCGGGGCAGGGACGCGGGGCGCCCACGCCCCACCCAATTGGGGTATGGGGGCGGCATCGGGAGGCTGCCTATACTGCCGCCACTCTTTGCCGCCGTCAGGATGCGTATGACCAATATCACCGAATCGAAACGTTTTTCCAATCGCGACAACGCCCGCCTCACCGACGCCGACAAGGCGCACTACATGCATGGCTACCATGTCTTCGACGATCATCGCGAGCAGGGCTCGCTGACCATCGTCGACGGCGACGGCGCTCATATCCAGGACGCCGAAGGTCAGCGCTACCTGGATGCCGTGGGCGGCATGTGGTGCACCAACATCGGGCTGGGCCGCGAGGAGATGGTCGAGGCCATCGCCGACCAGACCCGCCGCCTGGCCTATTCCAACTCCTTCGCCGACATGGCCAACGACCGCGCCATCGAGCTCAGCGAGAAGCTGGCCGAGCTGGCGCCGGGCGACCTGAATCGCGTCTTCCTGACCACCGGTGGCTCCACCGCGGTCGACACCGCCATCCGCCTGGTGCACTTCTACCAGAACTGCCGCGGCAAGCCCGAGAAGAAGCAGGTCATCACCCGCATCAACGCCTACCACGGTTCGACCTACCTGACCATGTCGCTGGGCGGCAAGCAGGCCGACCGCCCGCCGGAGTTCGACTTCCTCGCCGAGGGCATCCACCACCTGAGCTGCCCCTATCCCTATCGCGAGGCCCAGGGCCGCAGCGAGGCCGAGTTCCTCGATGCCCTGGTCGCCGAGTTCGAGGCCAGGATCGCCGAGGTCGGGGCTGAGCGCATCGGCGCCTTCCTGGCCGAGCCGATCATGGGCTCCGGTGGCGTGATCATCCCCCCCGAGGGCTATCATCGCCGCATGTGGGAGGTCTGCCGGCGCCACGACATCCTCTACATCTCCGACGAGGTGGTGACCTCCTTCGGTCGCCTCGGCCACTTCTTCGCCTCCGAGGACGAGTTCGGCGTGGTGCCGGACATCATCACCACCGCCAAGGGTCTGACCTCCGGCTATCAGCCGCTGGGCGCCTGCATCTTCTCCGAGCGGCTGTGGGACGTGATCGCCGAGCCCGGCACCGGGCGCTGCTTCAGCCACGGCTTCACCTACTCCGGCCATCCGGTGGCCTGCGCCGCGGCGCTGAAGAACATCGAGATCATCGAGCGCGAGGCGCTGCTGCCCCGGGCCCGCGAGGTGGGGCGCTACTTCGAGGAGCGCCTGGCCACCCTGGCCGAGCTGCCGATCGTCGGCGAGGTGCGCGCCAAGTGCTTCATGGCCTGCGTGGAATTCGTCGCCGACAAGGCCACCCGCGAGCTGTTCCCCGAGGAACTCAACATCGGCGAATGGGTGCACCTGCGCGCCGAGCGGCGCGGCCTGCTGGTGCGGCCGATCGTGCACCTCAACGTCATGTCCCCCGCCGTGACCCTGACCCACCAGGAGGTCGACGTCATCGTCGACGTGCTGCGCGACAGCATCCTCGAGACCGTCGAGGACCTGCGCGCCGCCGGGCACTGGTGAGGCCCGCTCGCGCGGCATGACCGCCGCGCGAGTCCCCTCGTCCATCCCCGCTTCGCGACTCGGGCGTTCGGCGCCCGAGTCGCGCGTCACGCTGAACTTCCTCCTGGCTGGAGTCTTTCTCATGGAAGTCAACAAGAACAAGGTACTGCGGTGCCGCGACGTCACCCTGTACACCGTCTCGGCGATGCTGTTCATGGATCAGATCGCCCTGGCCGCCTCGCTGGGCTCGACCAGCCTGTTCTGGTGGGCCTACGTGCTGGTGCTGCTGTTCTTGCCCATGGCGATGATGACCTCGGAGCTCGGCACCGCCTACCCGAGCAACGGCGGCGTCTATCACTGGGTGCGCACCGCCTTCGGCTTTCGCTGGGGCGCCCGGGTGTCCTGGATGTACTGGGTCAACAACGCCCTGTGGATGCCCTCGGTCTACATCCTGTTCGCCAGCATGCTCAGCGCCTTCTACTTCCCCGACATGAGCCTGTGGCTGCAGATCTTCATTGGCTGCAGCCTGGCGCTGGTGACCTCGCTGTGCACCAGCGCGAGCCTGCGCATCGGCAAGTGGCTGCCCAACATCGGGGCGGTGCTGAAGCTGATCTCGGTGCTGGTGCTGCTGGTGGGCGGCCTGCGCTACGGCTTCAACGAGGGCTTCGCCAACCCCTTCACCCTGGATGGCATCGTGCCGTCCTCGCCGGCGGCCATCGCCGCCCTGGGGGTGATGGTCTACGGCATCATGGGGACCGAGCTGGCCTGCTGCAGCGCCGCCGAGATGGTCGCGCCGCGCCGTGACATCCCCCGGGCGGTGCTGGCCTCGGGGCTGTTGATCGCCGCCTTCAACGTGCTGGGCACCGTCGGGGTGCTGGCCGCGGTGCCCACCGACCAGACCGACGTCACCACCATCTTTGCCGAGTCGCTGTTCAACATGTACGGCCACGAGGGCTGGGGCGGCCTGCTGGCCAACCTGGTGGGCGGCTTCGTGCTCTTCACCTTCTTCACCAACATGGTGACCTGGAGCATGGGCACCAACCGTGCCGCGGTGGAGGCCGCCCACGCCGGCGAGTTCCCTCGGGTGTTCGGCATCGTGCATCCGCGCCACGACACGCCGGTGGGCTCGGCGCTGCTGGCCTCCACGGTGAGCATCCTGGTGATGCTGGTCTACGGCCTGGTGGCCGATACCGCCGAGGGCCTGTTCTGGACCCTGCTGTCGATCTTCGCGATGATCTTCATGATGCCCTACGTGCTGATGTGCCTGGCCTTCATCAAGCTGCGGCTGAGCAGCGACGCCCCGCGGCCCTTCCGCCTGCCGCTGGGCAATCGCCTGGCCTGCCTGTGGGCCGCGGTGGTCGGGCTGCACGTGGTCGCCGGGATCGTGCTGTTCGTGGTGACCCCCGGCGAGCCGATGGACTGGGACTACGCGGGCAAGATCCTCGCCGGCGTGGCGCTGGCCCTGGCGATCGGCGAGGTCATGATCGGCCTCGGCCGGCGGCAGAAGCGCCGCCGCCTCGCCGCACAGCCGGCGGTGCCGGGCTGAGGCGACTCGAGGCGAGCCTCGCCGCCATGAACGCATGGGCCCATCCCGCCAGGGGTGGGCCCGTGCGTGCATGGGATCAGCCGAGCGTGGCGGGGGCGAGGCGTCGGGCCAGTTCGGCGACCACCGCCGGCAGCTCTTCAGGGTGGCCGATGGCGATGGCGCCCTCGGGAGTGGTCTCTTCCGCGGGGAAGCGGTTGAGGTGCACCACCCGCATGCCGGCGTCGAGCCCGGCGGCCACGCCCACCGCGGCGTCGTCGATCACCACGCAGCGCTCGGGGGCATGGCCCATGGCCTCGGCGGCCTTGAGGTAGAGCGCCGGGTCGGGCTTCCACACGCCCAGGGTGTAGGCGCTGAACAGCCGTTCGCCGAAGTGGGGTGCCAGGCCGGTGCTGTCCATGGCGCAGCGGATCTTGCGCTCGGGGCCGTTGGAGACGACGGCCTTGGGGTAGGCAGCCAGCGCTTCGAGAGTCTCCGGCATGCCGTCGATGGCATGGAGCTCCGCGCGCATGCGCGCCTCCATGCGGTCTCGCATCTCGTCTTCCAGTTCCTGGAGACGGCCGTCGCCGAGGGCGCCGTGGCGAGCCTCCAGGGCCTGGACGATGGCCAGGAAGCGCACGCCGCGGTACTCGTCCATGTACTGGCGAGCGGTGAATGGCAGGCCGTGGCGTGGCAGCGTCTCCGCCATCACGTCGGCCAGCAGGATCTCGCTGTCGACCAGGGTGCCGTCGGAGTCGAAGAGCAGGCAGAGGGGAGCGGTCATGGTGTCCTCGTTCGAGATGAAGGGCCTCAGGCGCCAGCCGTGGCCGGCTCGTTGACCGGGCTGAGCGGCCGCTCGCCCGACAGCGCCAGGCGGATGTTGTCCACCGCGCGCTGGCTCATGGCGCGACGGGTCTCGTGGGTCGCCGAGCCGATGTGGGGCAGGGCCACGACGTTGGCCATGTTCGGCAGCGGTGAGTCCGCCGGCAGCGGCTCCTGCTCGAAGACATCGAGGCCGGCGGCGCGGATCTGCCCGGCCTTCAGGGCCTCGATCAGCGCGGCCTCGTCGACCACCTTGCCGCGGGCGATGTTGACGAAGATCGTCGAGGAACGCATCAGGGCGAACTCGCGCGCGCCGATCAGCCGTTCGGTCTCGGGGCTCAGCGGCACCGTCACGCACACGAAGTCGGCCTCGCCGAGCAGGGCGTCGAGCTCGAGGCGCCGGGCGCCCAGCTCTTCTTCCAGCGCCGGCTTGGGCGAGGCGTTGGAGTAGAGGATGCGCATGCCGAAGCCCAGCGCGCCGCGGCGGGCGATGGCCGCGCCGATGCGCCCCATGCCGATCATCCCCAGGGTCTTGCCGTGGATGTCGCTGCCGAAATGCGTTTCGCCGAGAGAGGCCTGCCAGTCGCCGCGACGAACGAAGTCGGCCAGTTCCACGGCCCGGCGTGCGGTGGCCATGATCAGCAGGAAGCCGGTGTCGGCGGTGGTCTCGGTGAGCACGTCCGGGGTATTGCAAAGCCGGATGCCGCGCCGCGTCAGCTCCTCGACCGGATAGGCATCGACGCCCACCGAGACGCTGGAGATGGCCTCCAGCTGGGGGGCCGCGTCGAGCAGCGCCGGGGTGATGGGCTGCCCGGCGCCGACCAGGCCATGGGCCTCGGCCAAGGCGGCGCGGAAGGCCGGGTCGTCGAGATCCTCCAGGTGGCCGAAGTCGTCGACGTGGAAGTCACGCTTCAACTGGGCCAGCAGGTCCTCGGGGAGACGGCGGTAGACGACGATTCGCTTGGTCATGCAGAGATCCTCATTCCGGGGAGGGGCGACTGGCTTCTAACTCGGCGAGCCGCGCGCGCGACGGCAGGCCCTCCATGTCACCGGGCACCTGCACCGCCAGGGCACCGATCAGGTTGCCGCGCTCGAGCGCTTCGCGCGGCGCACGGCCGTCGAGCAGGGCGCTGACCGCACCGACCGCGAAGCCGTCGCCGGCGCCCACCGTATCGACCACTTCGGACACCGCGACGCCGGGCACGGAGAAGCTCGTGTCTCGGCCCTCGAGGGTACCACGGTAGTAGCTGCCCTCCGGGCCGAGCTTGATGATCACCGCCCTGGCGCCGCGCTCCAGGTAGAAGCCGGCGATGTCGTGAGGCGTCTCCAGGCCGGTCAAGCGGCGTCCCTCGGCGAGGCCGGGCAGTACCCAGTCGGCCTTGGCCGCCATGGCGTTGAGGGTGTCGCGCATCTCGCGCTCGCTGGCCCACAGGCTGGGGCGCAGGTTCGGGTCGAAGGAGATGCTGGCGCCGGCATGCCGGGCCCGGTCGAGCATCTGCCAGGCCAGTTCACGGCAGCTCGCCGAGACCGCCGGGGGAATGCCAGTGGCGTGCAGGTGGCGGGCGGCGGCGAAGTCCACCGGCTCGGCATCGTCCGGCGACAGCCGGCTGGCGGCGCTGCCGCGGCGGAAGTACTCGACGCGGGGATCCGCACCGCCCTCGGCGCGTTCCTTGAACACCAGGCCGGTGGAGGCGGCGGGATCGGTGATCAGGTGGCGGCAGTCCAGTCCCTCGGTCTCCAGGGTGCGGCGGATATAGCGGCCGAAGGCGTCGTCGCCGACTCGGCTCAGCCAGCCGACGCGGAATCCCAGTCGTGCCAGGCCGATGGCGACGTTGGTGTCGGCGCCGGCAATGCGGCGCTGGAAGTGTTCGATCTCGTCGAGGTTGCCGGGAGCATCGGCGACGAACAGCGTCATGGCCTCGCCGAAGGCGAGGATCTCGGGGGTGGGAGAGGGTGTCGTCATGGGCAATACCTGATGTGGTTTGGGAACGTTACCATTCGAGCGCGAGCACGAGTAAGCCGGGCATCCCGGTGGCGCCGGGCGGTGTCAGCGGCGGGTCGAGCCGCGGGGGTTGAGCTCGGGCGTAAAGAGGATCTGCCGGGACGGAGCGGGATGCTCGGGGGCGGCCAGGCGCCGGAGCAGGCTGTCGACCGCGGCTCGGCCGATCGCCTCGGTGGGCTGGGCCAGGGTGGTGATGCCCGGTGCGACCAGCGCGCACCAGTCGAGCTCGTCGATGCCCAGCAGTCCGGTCTCGCCGAGCGTCACGTCCAGTGTCTGCAGCGCCCGGGTCACCGCCAGGGTGACGTTGCCGTTGGCGCACAGCACGGCCTTGGGGGTATGCGATGGGCGGTCGAGGAAGCCGGCGATGGCCCGCTCCAGTGCCGGGGCATCATCCAGTGCCAGGCAGCAGGCCTCGCCCTGCAGCCCGTCGGCATCGAGTCGCTCGCGGAAGCGTTCCAGCCGCTGCTGGCGCGAACTGGCCTGCGCCGTCGGCTCGCTGACATAGAACAGCTCGCCGTAGCCCTGGGCCCGGAGATGGTCGAAGGCGGCGTCGATGGCCTGGTCGTTGTCGAGGCCCACCATGTCGGCTTCCACGTCGCCCAGCGCGCGGTCGAGCAGCACCAGCGGGGTGTCCCGCTCGGCCAGGGTCGCCAGTTCGCGATCGGGGTGGCCGGCGACGTTGAGCACCAGGCCTTCGACGCGGTAAGACGCCAGCAGCGCCAGGTGATCGCGTTCCTTTTCCGGGTCGTTGTCGGTGTTGCAGACCAGCAGCGAGAAGCCGTGTGCCCGGCAGGCCTGCTCCACGCCGTGCATCACCGCCACCGAGAAGGGGTTGCGAATGTCCGCCACCAGCATGCCGATCAGTCGCGAGCGCCCGGCCTTGAGGCCGCGCGCCATCTGGTTGGGGCGATAGCCCAGGTGGCCGGCGCTGGCCGCGATGCGTCGCTGCATGGCCGGCGACAGGCGGTCGCGTTCGTCGCCGAAGTAGCGCGAGACGCTGGTCTTGGAGACGCCGGCATCGCGGGCGACCTCGAGGATGGTGGCGCGGCGGGGAGAGTCTGGCATGGGGGCGATCATGAGCGATGGGAACGTTCCCATCGTAGTCCCGTCGAGGCATCGCGGGCAAGCGGCGGCGCGCTAGACGAAGGTCGGACGGATGGGAGCGACGGGGCGGTCGGCCAGGCACCGGGGCTCAGGCCCGGGAGGCGGTGACGCTGCGTGCCTTCTCCAGGTGGGCGATCACCGTGGGCAGCTGGAACATGCTGGTGATCATGATCGCCCCTTCCGGCGTCTCCTCGGCGTCGGGGAAGCGATTGAGATGGATGACCGTCATGCCGGCGTTCAGCGCGGCCTGGACGCCGACCAGGGCATCGTCGATGGCCACGCAGTCCTCGGGCGCATAGCCCATCAGCGCGGCGGCATGGCGGTACAGGCAGGGGTCGGGCTTCCAGCACTGGGCCTCGTAGGCGCTGAACAGGTAATCGCCGAACAGGGCCTCGAGGTCGGTGGCGATCAGCGAGGTGCGGATCTTGTTGACCGGGCCGTTGGAGACCACGCCCATGGGGTGGCCGGAGAGGGTGGCCAGGGCCTCGGTGGCGCCGCTGATGGGCGTCAGGTCGGTGGCCAGGCGGCGGTTGAGGTTGGCGCGCATGTCGCGCTCCAGTACCTCGAGACGGTCGGCGTCGACCGCACCATGTCGGCGCTCCAGCTCGGCCACGATATGCCGGAAGCGAGCACCGCGGAATTCCCCGATGTAGTCGCTGGCCCGGAAGGGCAGGCCCACGGCGGTGAGGCTGGTTTCCATCTCCGAGGCCAACAGCGGTTCGCTGTCGACCAGGGTGCCGTCGCAATCGAAGAGCAGGCAGAGTGGGCGTGCCATCACCGAGACCTCGCGGGCGTTTCATTCAGCGGTAACGCTATTGTGTCACATCGGCAGCATTCACCTTTAGTTTAAGACTATTTTCGTCGTTTTGTGAACAGTGTTTTTCAATTCAACTTTTGATGCACATTCGCCGCGGCGCCAGGCGGTCAGCGCGAGGTCGCCACCAGCATCGCCACGCCGGCCAGGTAGCAGCCGGCGATGGCCAGGCTCTCGAAGCCGATGCGGCCCGGCCCCAGGCGCTCGCGGTGGATCATGCCGACCATCAGGATGGCGGTCATCAGCAGCGACAGCGCCACCCACAGCGCCACGCCGTCGGGCATGGCGTGATAGATCGAGCCGCCGCGGTAGGCGAGGTCCGAGGCGGCGACGAACAGGGTGTCGAAGGCGTTGCCGCCGATGATGCCGGCCACCGCCAGGGTCAGGGCGCCGCGTCGCACCGCCGCCACCGAGGTGACGAGCTCCGGCAGCGAGGTGACCACCGCGGTCATCAACACGCCCACCACCGACTGGCCGAGGCCGGTGTCCTCGGCGATCGTCGAGGCGGCCCCTTCCAGCAGCCAGCCGCTGGCGCCGAGCACCAGTGCCAGGCCCGCGAAGCTCAGCCACAGGCGTCGTGCCGAGCGTGACTGGGCGCGCGGGTCCGGCACGTCCGGGGTGGTTTCGAGGGTCTGGGCCGGGCGCCACCTGGGGCGGTCCTGGGTGCGGTCGGCGAGTCGCAGCCCGAACAGGTAGGCGATCACCAGCAGCGGGGTGACGGGATGCACCTGCCACAGGGTCCATTCCGGGGCGAAGCGGCCCACCAGTACCAGCGCCAGCAGGCACAGCAGCAGGCCGCCCTGCATCAGGTTGCCGATGGAGGCGGCGGCGTGCTCCAGGTTGGCGCGGCGGTGGGTCAGGTCGGCGACGGTCAGGAACAGCGTCTGCACGGCGATGCCGCCCAGGGCGTTGCTCATCGCCAGGGTGGGGCGGTCGGCCAGCGCCGCCGAGACCGACAGCACCAGCCCCGACAGCGAGGTGGCCATGCCCAGCAGCACGGCGCCGGCGATGGCCTCGCCGAGGCCGGTGCGGTCGGCCAGGTCGTCGACGATATGCGTCAGCTTGGTGCCCGCCACGCCGATCACCAGGCTGGCGCCGAGGAACAGGGCGATGGCGAGGCCGAGAGGCGGGTCGGTCAGCAAGGGGCACCTCTCGTCACTCGACGGAACGGTGGCCGGGCGGGGTGACCCTCTGGCATGTTGACTCCTGTCGTGGGCGTTGGTCTGAAGATGCCGCCGGCCCGGAAGGCCCGGGCAGGGCGACCCACGCTACTCCACCGTTTTTGCCAGGAGGCCGTCAAGCCATGAAGACGCGAATGCTCTGGTCGATGGTCGGCTATACCGCCGTCCTCGGCGCCAGTCTCTTGACCCGGCACACCGCCCGGGAGGCCTATCGCAAGACGTCCGGCGCGGCCCCGCCGGAGAACCCGGGGCGGCGTGATACCCGCTGGCGCGAGGCGCTGGCCTGGGGCGTGGCGAGCGGCGCCCTGGTCGGGATGGCGCGGGTGGTTGGCCAGCGGCTGGGCGACGAGGCGCGCCGCCGCGGCGAGCGCGGCCGGGCCCGCAAGCGGCTGAAGGGCTAACGCGGCAAGGCCTCAGCCCGCCGACATCTCCCCGCGCAGGGGCGTCGCCAGGGCCGCGGCCAGCGCCTCGCCGTCGAGCCCCCGGGCGATCAGCACCTGCAGCTTGGCCAGCGCCGCCTCCGGGGTGAGATCGCCGCCGGGGATGACGCCGGCGGCATTCAGCGCCGCCCCGGTGGCGTAGGCGCCCTGCTCGACGCGCCCCTGATGGCACTGGGTGACGTTGAGCACGGCGAGGCCGCGCCGAGTGGCCCGGGCGAGGCGGGCGATCAGCGCGCCGTCCAGGCCCGGCGGGTTGCCGACCCCGTAGGTGGCGAGCACCAGGCCTTGCAGCCCGGGCAATGCCAGCACCGCGTCCAGCAGCGCCGTCGACAGGCCGGGGTGCACCGGCAGCAGGGCCACCGGGTTCTCGGCGAAGGTCAGCGGACTGAAGTCCGGCGTGCCGGGGGCCAGGGACTCGCGGGCGTCGATCCGCAGGGCGATGCCGGCCTCGCCGAGCCAGGAGGCATTGGGCGAGTCGAAGGCGTCGAAGCCCTGGCTGCGCACCTTGCGGGCCCGGTTGCCGCGCAGCAGGCGATCATGGAAGGCGATGCTCACCTCCCGCGGGGCCGCCTCGTGGGCCGCCGCCAGCAGGGCGGTGGCCAGGTTGGACGGGGCGTCGCTGCGCGGCTCGCCCAGGGGGATCTGGGCGCCGGTGAGCACCACCGGCTTGTCCAGGGCGCCGAGCATGAACGACAGCGCCGAGGCGGTGTGGGCCAGGGTGTCGGTGCCGTGCAGGATCACGAAGCCGTCGTGGTCGTGCCAGTGTTCGGCCAGGGCGGCGACCAGGCGATTCCAGTCCGCGGGGACGAGATCGGCGCTGTCGATCAGCGGTGCCAGTTCGATCACGCGGCATTCGGGCAGGCCCCCGGCGTTGTGGGTGCTCAGGTGGTGGGTCAGGCGGTCGGCGAAACCGGGCGCCGGCGCGTAGCCGTCGGGGCCCGGCCGCATGCCGATGGTGCCGCCGGTATGCAGGATCAGCAGGCGTCGCATGATGGGGCTTCCAGGCAGGAGAGGGTGGCCCCGCTCGCGCGGGGCCGGGGGCGTCAGTCGCGGGCGGAGGCCGGGGCGTTGCCCATCGCCCGATGCGCGCGCGCGAGATCCTCGGGCTCCAGTTCCCAGGCCTGCGGGTCCAGGTCCAGTGCCGGGTGGTCCTTGGCATTGAAGATCGGCTGCTCGATGCCGCTGCGCATCTGGCCGTCGAAGTCCTTGAGGATGCGCAGGCCCGGCTTGAACAGCAGGATCAGCGCGACCAGGTTGGCCACCGCCAGCAGGCCCATGGTCACGTCGGCGAAGCCGAACACGGTGCCCAGGTCGGTGGTGGCGCCCCAGCAGACCAGCAGCACGATGGCCACGCGGAAGGCATTGAACAGGTTCTGGTTGCGGCGGCTGAAGAAGTTGAGGCTGTTCTCGCCCAGGTAGTAGTTGTAGAGGATGGTGCTGAAGGCGAACAGCAGCAGCGCCAGGCTGACGAAGGTGCGGCCCCACTCGCCGACGTGGTCGGCCAGCGCCGCCTGGGTCAGGGCGATGCCCGCCACCTCGTTGCCGGACGCCGGGTCGTAGGCGCCGCTGAGCAGGATCACGAAGGCGGTGGCCGAGCAGATGATCACGGTGTCGATGAACACCGAGAAGGCCTGGACGATGCCCTGGTTGGCCGGGTGCGGCACGTAGGCGACGGCGGCGACGTTGGGGGCGCTGCCGAGACCGGCCTCGTTGGAGAACAGGCCGCGCTTGACGCCCATCAGGATCGCCGCGCCGATGCCACCGCCGATGGCCGGCTCGAGGCCGAAGGCGCTCTTGACGATCAGCGTGATCACCGCGGGAATCTCGGTGACGTTGAGGCCCAGCACCACCAGCGCGATCAGGATATAGCCGCCGGCCATGAAGGGCACCAGGTACTCCGAGATGCGGGCGATGCGCTTGATGCCGCCGAAGATGATCAGGCCGACCAGCATGGCCAGGCCGAGGCCGCTGTAGAGCACCGGCACCCCGAAGGCGTCGCCGAAGGAGGTGGCCACGGCATAGGACTGCAGGGCGGTGAAGGCGAAGCCGAAGGTGGCCAACAGCAGCACCGAGTAGAGGCCGGCCAGCCAGTTCCAGCGTTGGCCGAGGCCGCGGGAAATGTAGTAGGCCGGACCGCCGCGGTAGGTGCCGTCGCCCTCGGCCTGCTTGTAGGTCTGGGCCAGGGTGCACTCGAGGAAGCTGGTAGCCATGCCCATCAGGCCGACCACCCACATCCAGAACACGGCGCCCGGTCCACCCAGGGTGATGGCCACGGCGACGCCGGCGATGTTGCCGCCGCCGACCCGGCCGGCGACCGACAGCACCAGCGCCTGGAAGGAGCTCAGGTGGCCGTGCTTGTCGCGCTTGAAGGCCTGGCTGGCGCCGAGGATGCGGAACATGCGGCCGAAGTAGCGGAACTGCACGAAGCGAGAGGCGAGGGTGAAGCCGACGCCGACGGCGATCAGCAGCACGAGCAGGACCTTGCCCCACAGCAGGTCGTTGAGGAAATCCAACATCCGGTTGTCTCCATCTTGGTGTTATTCGCAGTGCGGGGAGATTTAAGCAGGCCGCAAGGGCGCTGGGATTTGACGCTCTGGTGCGCCCTGGCGCACTATCCGGCGCACCGAGTGCGCCAGACTGCACCAGCCGAGGGAAAACGGGACATGCACGACGACTTTGCGGCCAACCTGCGGCTGCTGTGTAGCTACTACCGCTCCATCGCCGAGGTGTGCCGGCGGCTCGACATCAACCGGGCGCAGTTCAACCGCTACCTCAGCGGCCGCTACAAGCCCGCCGACCACACCATGCGCCGGATCTGCGACTTCTTCGGCGTCGAGGTCCACGAGATCCTGCTGCCCCACGAGGAATTCCAGCCGCTGGTGCGGCTGCGCCCCGCGGAGCGGGCGGCACCGGCGCGGCAGGCGCCAACGCCGGCCATCCCGGCCGGCCTGCTCGACAAGGGGCGCGAGGGCATGGCGCGCTACCTGGGGTGCTACCACGAGTACTACCTGGCGATGTCGCAGCCGGGCCGGGTGTTGCGCACCCTGGTGTGCCTGGAGCGGCACGGCGACGGCGTCATCTACCAGCGTACCGAGCGCATGCCGACCGCGGCCGGCGGCCGGCCCTGCCACAATCGCTACCGCGGCATGGCCCTGCTGCTGAGCGACCGCCTGTTCCTGGTCGATCACGAGTCGCTCAACGGCCACGAGATCACCCAGACCATCCTGTTTCCCAGCTTCAAGAGCCACGTGTCGCGGCTGACCGGCCTCAAGCTGGGCGTGGCGGACAGCAGCGAGCGCATGCCCTGCTGCGTGCGGGTGCTCTACGAGCGCCTCCCCGACACCCTCGGCCCGCGCCAGGCGCTGGCGCGCTGCGGACTCCTGGCGCTGGACGACCCCTCCCTCGACCCCGGCATCGTGGCGGCGATTCGCAATGACGTCGCCCCCGACGAATGGCAGTTCCGGGCGCGCTACCTCTAGGAGATCGTCAATGGCTCGAGGGGGAAGCCAGGGCGCCTGGCGGGGGCCATGCTCGCGCTAGGGTGGCGCGTCGGCGCCGACGATCGGGCCGCAGGCGGCGGGAATGGGGGTATCGGTATCCACGGGATGGACGGCGGGGCCTGCATGATGCCCGCCGGCACGCGGGCCGGCGGGGCGAGGGCACTTACTTGACGCGCGGGTCCAGCTCGCCGCGCTCGTAGCGCTGGAACATGGCCTCGAGGCCGAGCGGCTTGATCTTGCTGGCCTGGCCGGCGGTGCCGAAGGCCTCGTAGCGGGCCTTGGCAACTTCCTTCATGGCCGCGGTGCTGACCTTGAGGAACTTGCGCGGGTCGAACTCGGCCGGGTTCTCGGCCAGGAAGCGACGCACCGCGCCGGTGGCGGCCAGGCGCAGGTCGGTGTCGATGTTGACCTTGCGCACGCCGTGCTTGATGCCCTCGACGATCTCCTCGACCGGCACGCCGTAGGTCTCGGGGATGGCGCCGCCGAACTGGTTGATCACCTCGAGCCATTCCTGGGGCACCGAGGAGGAGCCGTGCATCACCAGGTGGGTCTCGGGGATGCGGGCGTGGATCTCCTTGATGCGCTGGATGGAGAGGGTGTCGCCGGTGGGCGGCTGGGTGAACTTGTAGGCGCCGTGGCTGGTGCCGATGGCGATCGCCAGGGCATCCACGTGAGTGGCCTTGACGAAGTCGGCGGCCTCTTCCGGGTCGGTCAGCAGCTGGTCGTGGTCGAGTTTGCCCTCGGCGCCCACGCCGTCTTCCTCGCCGGCCATGCCGGTCTCAAGGCTGCCCAGGCAGCCCAGCTCGCCCTCGACGGAGACGCCGCAGGCATGCGCCATGTCCACGGTGCGACGGGTCACGTCGACGTTGTAGGCGTAGTCGGTCGGGGTCTTGCCGTCGGTGCCCAGCGAGCCGTCCATCATCACCGAGGAGAAACCGAGCTGGATGGAGCGCTGGCACACCGCGGGGCTGGTGCCGTGGTCCTGGTGCATGACCACCGGGATGTGCGGGAACTCCTCGATGGCGGCCAGGATCAGGTGGCGCAGGAAGGGCGCGCCGGCGTACTTGCGGGCGCCGGCGGAGGCCTGGACGATCACCGGGGAGTCGGTCTCGTCGGCGGCTTCCATGATGGCGCGCATCTGCTCGAGGTTGTTGACGTTGAAGGCCGGGACGCCGTAGCCGTGTTCGGCGGCGTGGTCCAGCAGTTGGCGCATGCTGATCAGTGCCATGAAGTCACCTTGTATCGCGTGAAGGGACGCGGCGGGCCAGCGCCGCGTCCTGTCTCGTTGGGTAGGGGTAAGGGTTAGCGGGCCGCCGCTTCGAGGGCCGCCACGGCCGGCAGGGTCTTGCCTTCGACGTATTCGAGGAAGGCGCCGCCGCCGGTGGAGATGTAGGAGACCTTGTCGGCGATGCCGTACTTGTCGATGGCCGCCAGGGTGTCGCCGCCGCCGGCGATGGAGAAGGCCTCGCTCTCGGCGATGGCCCGCGACAGCGCCTCGGTGCCGTGGCCGAACTGGTCGATCTCGAACACGCCCACCGGGCCGTTCCACAGGATGGTGCCGGCGGCCTTGAGCTGCTCGGCCAGGCGCCCGGCGGTCTCGGGGCCGATGTCGAGGATCATCTCGTCATCGCCCACCTGGTCGACCGGCTTGGTCACGGCCTCGGCGGAATCCGAGAACTCGGTGGCCACCACCACGTCGCTGGGCAGCGGGATCTCGACCTTGGCCATCAGCGCCTTGGCGGCGTCGACCAGGTCGGCCTCGTGCAGCGACTTGCCGACGTTGTAGCCGGCCGCGGCGATGAAGGTGTTGGCGATGCCGCCGCCGACGATGATCCGGTCGCACTTCTCGGACAGCGCGTTGAGCACCTCGAGCTTGGTGGAGACCTTGGAGCCGCCGACGATGGCGGTCATCGGCCGCCGGGGCTGGGCCAGGGCCTTCTCCAGCGCCTCGAGCTCCTGGGCCAGCAGCGGGCCGGCGCAGGCCTCGGGGGCGAAGCGGGCCACGCCGTGGGTGGAGGCCTGGGCGCGATGGGCGGTGCCGAAGGCGTCCATCACGTAGACGTCGCACAGCGCCGCGTACTGCCTGGCCAGGGCCTCGTCGTCCTTCTTCTCGCCTTGGTTGAAGCGCACGTTCTCGAGCAGCGCGACCTCGCCTTCCTCGAGCTCGACCGCGCCGTCCAGGTAGTCCTTGACCAGGCCCACCCGGCGTTCCAGCAGGCCGCCCAGGTGGTCGGCCACTGGCGCCAGGGAGAACTCCTCGGCCGGCTCGCCCTCGGTGGGACGCCCCAGGTGGCTCATCAGCATGACCCGGGCGCCGGCCTCGAGCGCCGCCCGGATGGTCGGCA
Source organism: Halomonas sp. ABH4_019 (assembly GCF_056159885.1). Classification (NCBI taxonomy): domain Bacteria; kingdom Pseudomonadati; phylum Pseudomonadota; class Gammaproteobacteria; order Oceanospirillales; family Halomonadaceae; genus Halomonas; species Halomonas sp. ABH4_019. The sequence goes on along the minus strand of NZ_JBSWWC010000002.1, from coordinate 665,907 downwards.
GGGCCGCCCGCAGGCGGGCATCGCTGGTCACCTTGCCGTGCTTGACGGGCACGTTCAGGTCCTCGCGGATCAGCACGCGCTTACCGCGGAGGTCGAGGTCGGTCATCTTGCGCACGTTCATGGAAGCAGGTTCCTCGTCTGGGAGAGCCGAAGGGAATTCAAGCGTCGGAGGGCGGCACCGGGCCCAGTCGGGCGATGCGGCCGGCGACGTCGAGCATGCGGTTGGCGAAGCCCCACTCGTTGTCGAACCAGCACAGCATCTTGATCAGGCGGCCGCCGGCCACCCGGGTCTGGGTGGCGTCCACGATACCGGAGCGCGGATCGTGGTTGAAGTCGACCGAGGCCATGGGCTCCTCGGTGTAGCCGAGCAGCCCGGCGAGCCGGGTGGTACTGGCCTCGCGCAGCAGGGCGTTGACGGCCTCGGCATCGGTGTCGGTGCGCACGCACAGCGACAGGTCCATGGCCGAGACGTTGATGGTCGGCACGCGCATGTGCAGGCACTCGAAGCGCTCGGCCAGGTGCGGCATCAGGCGATTGATGCCGCGGGCCAGGCCGGTGTCCACCGGCACGATGGAGTGCATCGCCGAGCGGGTCAGGCGCAGGTCGGTCTGGTGATAGGCGTCGATCACCGGCTGGTCGTTCATCGCCGAGTGAATGGTGGTGGTCACGCCGTGCTCGAGGCCCAGGGCCTCGTCGAGCACGGTGAGCACCGGCACCAGGCAGTTGGTGGTGCAGGAGGCCGCGGAGATCACCCGGCAGGCCGGGGTCAGGTCGGCGTCGTTGATGCCGCTGACGATGGTGGCGTCGACGTCGCTCTCGGCGGGCTGGGAGAACAGCAGGCGACCGGCGCCGGCGGCCAGGTGGGCCTCGGCGGTGGCACGGTCCTTGAAGCTGCCGGAGCACTCCAGCACCAGATCGACGCCGAGCGCCGCCCAGGGCAGGGCGGAGGGGTCGCCCTCGGAGAGCACCCGGATCGGTCGGCCATCGATCACCAGGTGCTCGCCGTCGACCTCCACCCGGCCGGGGAAGCGGCCGTGGGTGGTGTCGTAGCGGGTCAGGTAGGCGATGGTGTCGAGCCCGGACAGCTCGTTGATGGCCACCACCTCCAGGTCCGGCATGCCGCGCTCGACCAGCGCGCGCAGCACGCACTGGCCGATGCGACCGTAACCGTTGATGGCGATGCGTAGGGCCATGGCGTTGCCTGAGACTCCTGGCGGTGGACACAAACCGGCGATTCTAGCGCATTTCGGCGCCGGCGTCGCGATCGCCCCGGGGCCTTGAAAAGCGCTCGGGCGCTCCTATCTATCGCTTTAGAGGCCGGGCGCGGTGCCCGGCCAGAAGGGTCATCACGACGATGACGGGAGGTGTTCGAATGTTCGGAGATCTCAGGCGTTTCGATAGCGAGTGGGCGCCCGGCGGCGACTGGTTGCGGCGCGTCCTCGACGAGATGTGGCCCGGTTTCGAGGCCGCGGACATCCGCTCGGTGCCTCGCGGTAGCTTCCCGCGGATCAATGTGGCGCGTACCGACGAGGCGGTGCGGGTGTATGTGTTCGCGCCGGGGCTTTCGGCCGAGGAGCTCGAGATCAGTCTGCAGGACAACGTGCTCACGGTCAGCGGCCGGCGCGAGACCGACGCCGAGGCCGGTGAGGCCGAGGAAGCCTCGCGGCGCACGCTGTTCCGCCGCGAGCGTCCCCGCGGCGAGTTCAGCCGTTCCGTGGCGTTGCCGGACGGGCTGGACCCGGAGCGCGCCGAGGCCAGCTTACGCCACGGCATCTGCGAGGTGGTGCTGCCCAAGCGCGAGGAGCTCAGGCCGCGTCGCATCGCCATCCAGGCGAGGTGATGCGGGCGTTTCCGCTAGTGGAGGAGGTGAGTGACATGAACGACGTCGTCCAGCATGACAGGTCCCGCGAGCCCGTCGAGCGGCGCTCGGATGCCGCCCTGCCGGCCGTGGATATCTTCGAGGAGGACAATGCCCTGCACCTGATCGCCGACATGCCCGGGGTGCAGCGCGAGTCGCTGACCGTCGAGGTCAACGACAACGTGCTCAGCCTCGAGGGCGAGATGGCACTCGAGATGCCCGAGGGGCTGACCTCGATCTATGCCGAAGTGCGCACGCAGCGCTATGCGCGGCGCTTCACCCTGAGCCACGAGATCGATGCGGAGGCCATCCAGGCCAGCATCGACAACGGCGTGGTGCATCTGACCCTGCCCAAGAAGGAGACTCACCGGCCGCGACGCATCGACATCAGGGCGGCCTGACCGCGGGCGCCCCCTCTCACCGAGGGGGCGCCTGCTTGTCGTCGGTCCGTCTCGGCACCCTGCCTGGCGGGAGTCGCCGACAAGTCGGATTCGGTTTGGGCAAAGTGGCGCCGCTTTCGTCGCGCCGACGGGCTGTCGGCAGCCATCGCTTGCTCTAGGCTAGAGGGGGAGTTTCGCATCCCGCCTTTTACCAGCCATCCAAGGAGTAGAGTGGCGATGACCGATATAGCCCAGTTGCTCGGCGACGAGACGGAAAGCCTGCTGACCCACGAGTGCCTAGGCATTCCGGCCGGCTCGATCCACCTGCCGGGCCCCGACTTCATCGACCGGGTGATGACCCACGGCGATCGCCCGCCGAGCGTGCTGCGCAACATGCAGGCGCTGTTCGACCACGGCCGGCTGGGCGGCACCGGCTACCTCAGCATCCTGCCGGTGGACCAGGGCATCGAGCACTCCGCCGGCGCCTCCTTCGCGCCCAACCCGATCTACTTCGACCCGGCCAATATCGTCGAGCTGGCCATCGAGGGCGGCTGCAACGCCGTGGCCTCGACGCTCGGCGGCCTGGCCTCGGTGGCGCGGCGCTATGCCCACAAGATTCCCATGCTGCTCAAGCTCAACCACAACGAGACGCTGACCCATCCGGCGGTGTTCGACCAGACGCCGTTCGCCCAGGTCGAGCAGGCCTTCGAGATGGGCTGTGTGGCGGTGGGGGCCACCATCTACTTCGGTTCGCCGGAGAGCCGCCGGCAGATCACCGAGATCAGCGAGGCCTTTGAGCGGGCCCACCAGCTGGGCATGGTCACGGTGCTGTGGGCCTACCTGCGCAACCCCGGCTTCAAGCACGAGGGGCGCGACTACCACACCGCCGCGGACCTCACCGGCCAGGCCATCCACCTGGCGGCGACCCTCAAGGCCGACATCGTCAAGCAGAAGATGGCCGAGACCAACGCCGGCTACCGCGACATCGGCTTCGGTCATACCCACGGCAAGGTCTACGACGAGCTGACCACCGAGCACCCCATCGACCTGGCCCGCTACCAGGTGGCGAGCTGCTACATGGGCCGCGCCGGACTGATCAACTCCGGCGGCGCCTCGGGCGGCGAGAGCGACCTGGCCCAGGCGGTGCGCACCGCGGTGATCAACAAGCGCGCCGGGGGCATGGGGCTGATCTCGGGCCGCAAGGCCTTCCAGAAGCCCATGGCCGAAGGCGTCGAGCTGCTCAACGCCATCCAGGACGTCTATCGGGACGAGTCCGTCACCATTGCTTGAGGCTGCCACAGCGATGCGCCGTGAAGGCGTGTCGGCGGGCACACCCAATGCTTTCGTACCGTGGTGTGAATACCATTGTGGGAGCGCAGCTTTGCTGCGCGATATCGCCCGAAGGGCGATCTTCTCTGGCACCCAGGGCGCCTGACGGCGCCCATCGTTCAGCGAAGCGGAACTCCCGCCATGCCAACCCACCATTCAGAACCTGGTCTTGCCGTGGCTTCATGCGGGGCTGCGAAACACCAGCAAAAAGGGCACGGCGAATGCCGTGCCCTCTTCGTGTGCCGGGACGCCGCGATCAGTCTTCGGCGGCGTCGTCCAGCAGCTGCTCGGCCTCAGCCACCAGGTTGTCCACGGTGAAGCCGAAGTGCTCGAACAGGTCGCCGGCCGGGGCGGACTCGCCGAAGGTGCTCATGCCGACGATGCGGCCCTCGAGGCCCACATACTTGTACCAGACGTCACGATGGCCGGCCTCGACGGCGATGCGGTTGCCGACTTCCGCCGGCAGCACGGCCTGGCGGTAGGCGGCGTCCTGGGCGTCGAAGGCGTCGGTGGAGGGCATCGACACCACGCGCACCGCGCGGCCCTGCTCGGTGAGGGCGGCGGCGGCGTCCATGGCCAGGCCGACCTCGGAGCCGGTGGCGATCAGGATCAGCTCGGGGGTGCCCTCGCAGTCCTTCAGGACGTAGCCGCCGTGCTGGATATCGGCCAGCTGCTGCTTGTCGCGGGCCTGGTGCGGCAGGCCCTGGCGCGACAGCACCAGGGCGGTGGGGCCGGCCTGGCGCTTGAGCGCGGCGTTCCAGGCGGCGGCGGTCTCGGTGGCGTCGCAGGGGCGCCAGGTGGAGAGGTTGGGGGTCGAGCGCAGGGTGGTCAGCTGTTCCACCGGCTGGTGGGTGGGGCCGTCCTCGCCCAGGCCGATGGAGTCGTGGGTGAACACGTACACCGCCCGCTGGCCCATCAGCGCCGCCATGCGCACGGCGTTGCGCATGTACTCCATGAAGATCAGGAAGGTGGCGCCGTAGGGGATGAAGCCGCCGTGCAGCACGATGCCGTTCATGATCGCGCCCATGCCGAACTCGCGCACGCCGTAGTGCAGGTAGTTGCCGGCGGGGGCCTCGGATGAGATCGCCTCGGCGCCCTTCCAGAAGGTCAGGTTGGAGGGCGCCAGGTCGGCGCTGCCGCCGAGCAGCTCGGGGAGCTGCGGGCCGAGCTCGTTGAGGCAGGCAAGCGACGCCTTGCGGCTGGCGATCGACTCGCCCTTGGCCTGGGCCTGCTCGATCAGCGCCTCGCTGGTCAGCTCGGCGGGCAGCTCGCCCTTCTGGCGGCGCAGGAACTCGCGGGCCAGCGCCGGATGGGCCTCGGCGTAGCGTTCGAAGCGGGCCTGCCAGTCGGCCTGGCGAGTGCGACCGGCCTCGGCGGCGTCCCAGCCCTGGTAGATGTCTTCCGGCACGTGGAAGGGCGCGTGGGGCCAGTCGAGGCGTTGGCGGGCCGCGGCGACCTCGTCCTCGCCGAGCGCGGCGCCGTGGCACTCTTCCTTGCCCTGCTTGTTGGGCGCGCCGAAGCCGATGATGGTGCGGCAGACGATCAGGCTGGGCTTGTCGTCGTGGCTGCGGGCCAGCTCGATGGCGGCCTTGACCGCCGCGGGGTCGTGGCCGTCGACGGCGGGCACCACGTGCCAGCCGTAGGCCTCGAAGCGCTTGGCGGTGTCGTCGGTGAACCAGCCCTCGACCTCGCCGTCGATGGAGATGCCGTTGTCGTCGTAGAAGGCGATCAGCTTGCCGAGCCGCTGGGTGCCGGCCAGCGAGCTGACCTCATGGGAGATGCCTTCCATCAGGCAGCCGTCGCCGACGAAGCAGTAGGTGTAGTGGTCGACGATGGTGTGGCCGGGGCGGTTGAACTGGGCGGCCAGGGTGCGTTCGGCGATGGCCATGCCCACGGCGTTGGCCAGGCCCTGGCCGAGCGGGCCGGTGGTGGTCTCGACGCCGGGGGCGTAGCCGAACTCGGGGTGGCCGGCGGTCTTCGAGTGCAGCTGGCGGAAGTTCTGCAGCTGCTCCAGGTCGAGGTCGTAGCCGGAGAGGTGGAGCAGGGAATAGAGCAGCATGGAGCCGTGGCCGTTGGAGAGCACGAAACGGTCGCGGTCGGGCCAGTGCGGGTCGGCCGGGTTGTGCTGCAGGTAGTCGTTCCACAGCACCTCGGCGATGTCGGCCATGCCCATGGGGGCGCCGGGGTGGCCGGAGTTGGCCTTCTGGACGGCATCCATGGACAGGGCGCGAATGGCATTGGCCAGTTCGAAACGGGACGGCATGGGGGTCAGCTCCTCGCCTGCGGCAGATAGTAGCGATGACGCTGCTCGGCCGGGGCGGCCGGGCATGGATTCTGGCTGGGATGCGCCGCGGGAGGGGCGGCGCGGTCGATTCAGGGCGCTTATTGTCGCCGAATGGGCCGCGGCCTTCAAATCGCCGCGGTGCCGGGCCCGCGGGGCGGCCTCGGCGCCGCGCGGAGCGCTAGGAAGCCCCGCGGCGAGCGTGTAGAATCCGGCCCCAGCCGGTCCGCCCGGGCCATGGCGCGTCATCTCCCGTCTCTCGGGGCCTGCGCCACTCCATATCACTCCGGCTTCGCGCCGAGATGCCGTCATCCCATTGCCAGAGGGTCGAGGACGCCATGAGCGAATACTCCCTGTTCACCTCCGAGTCCGTGTCCGAAGGGCACCCGGACAAGATCGCCGACCAGATCTCCGATGCGGTGCTCGACGCCATCATCGCCCGCGACAAGAACGCCCGGGTGGCCTGCGAGACCATGGTCAAGACCGGCGTGGCGATCGTCGCCGGCGAGATCACCACCGCCGCCTGGGTCGATCTGGAGGACCTGGTGCGCCGGGTGATTCTCGACATCGGCTATACCTCATCCGACGTCGGCTTCGACGGCGAGACCTGCGGGGTGCTGAACCTGATCGGCAAGCAGAGCGTGGACATCGCCCAGGGCGTCGACCGCTCGAAGCCCGAGGACCAGGGCGCCGGCGACCAGGGCCTGATGTTCGGCTACGCCACCGACGAGACCGACTCCTACATGCCGGCGCCGATCCACTACTCGCACCGGCTGGTGGAGCGCCAGGCCGAGCTGCGCCGCCACGGCCTGTTGCCCTGGCTGCGCCCGGACGCCAAGAGCCAGCTGACCTTCCGCTACGACGAGCACGGCAAGCCCTGCGCCGTCGATGCCGTGGTGCTGTCTACCCAGCACGATCCGGACATCGACCAGGAAGAGCTGCGCGAGATGGTCAAGCGCGAGATCATCGAGCAGGTGATCCCCGCCGAGTGGCTGACCGAGACCACCGAGTACCACATCAACCCGACCGGCAAGTTCGTGATCGGCGGCCCGGTGGGCGACTGCGGCCTGACCGGGCGCAAGATCATCGTCGACACCTACGGCGGCATGGCCCGCCACGGCGGCGGTGCCTTCTCCGGCAAGGATCCGTCCAAGGTCGACCGCAGCGCCGCCTACGCCGGCCGCTACGTGGCCAAGAACATCGTCGCCGCCGGCCTGGCCGAGCGCTGCGAGATCCAGGTCTCCTACGCCATCGGCGTGGCCGAGCCGACCTCGGTGTCGGTCAATACCTTCGGCACCGGCAAGATCAGCGACGAGCGCATCGTCGAGCTGGTGCGCGAGCACTTCGACCTGCGCCCCAACGCCATCACCCGCATGCTCGACCTGCTGCACCCCATGTACCGGCTGACCGCGGCCTATGGGCACTTCGGCCGCGAGCCCTTCGAGACCAGCTACACCTGGACCGATACTCAGGGCGAGCAGCACACCGAGACCTTCACCGCCTTCCCCTGGGAGAAGACGGACAAGGCCGACACGCTGCGCGCCGCCGCCGGCCTGTAAGCGCTCGGCGGCCGTCGCAGGCGTTGCCGATCTCGTACGTCGCTGATCTCGTACGAAAGAAGAGGGCCCCGCCCGGCATCGCCGGGCGGGGCCCTTTGCTAGGGTCGAGGCAATCCCCCGAGGGCCTCGCCATGCCTCGCCGCCTCGTGCTGTTGCTCTGGCTGTGTTCCCTGCCATTGGCCGCCGACGACTGTCCGGACTGGTCGGCCCCGCGCGCCGGGCAGGAGCTCGCGGCCCTCGAGGCGCGCCTGGCCGACTGGAACGCCGCCTATCGTCGCGACGGCGGCTCGCCGGTGAGCGATGCCGTCTATGACCAGGCCCGCGAGCGCCTCGATGTCTGGCGTCGCTGTTTTCCCGAGCAGTCCCCTGATGCGCCACCGCCCTCGACGGGCTCGACCGGCTCGGCCGGTGAGCGCGTTCATCCCGTCGCCCAGACCGGGCTCGACAAGCTCGATGGCGAGGACGCGGTGCGCGCCTGGCTGGCGCGTCGCGACGATGTCTGGCTGCAGCCCAAGGTGGACGGCGTGGCGGTGACCCTGGTGTACGAGGGTGGCCGACTGATCCGGGCGATCAGCCGCGGCGACGGCGAAAGCGGCCAGGACTGGACGGCCCGGGTGCGGCGGCTGCCCGCCGTGCCCGAGCGGCTGCCGCCCTCGGCCCCGGCGCGGGTGGTGCTGCAGGGCGAGCTGTATCGACGCCTCGATGGCCACGTTCAGGCGGAGGCCGGCGTTGCCGGGGCGCGCAGCGTCGTGGCCGGCTGGTTGGCCCGGGATCACCTGGCCGCCGGGCCGGCCGCCGAGATCGGTCTGTTCGTCTGGGCCTGGCCCGATGGGCCGGTGGCCATGAGCGACCGCCTGGCGGGGCTCGAGGCCCTGGGCTTCGTCGATACCGCCCTGTGGAGCCGTCCCGTGGCGACCCTGGACGAGGTGCGGCGGCTGCGCGAGGCCTGGTATCGCGGCGCCTTGCCCTTCGCCACCGATGGCGTGGTGCTCAAGCGGGGGCGTCGGCCGGAGGGCGAGCGCTGGCGCGCCGAGCCGCCCGGCTGGGCCGCGGCCTGGAAGTACCCGCCCCGCGAGGCGCTCGCCGAGGTGCGCGGGGTGGAGTTTCGCGTCGGCCGTACCGGACGCATCACGCCGCTGTTGCACCTGGTGCCGGTGACCCTCGATGGGCGGACCCTGAGGCGCGTCTCGGTGGGCTCGCTGGCCCGCTGGGAGACGCTGGACGCGCGCCCCGGCGATCGGGTGGTGGTGGCCCTGGCGGGGCTGACGATCCCTCGCCTCGAGGGCGTGGCCTGGCGGGCCCTCGAGCGTCCCGCGGTCACGCCGCCGTCGCCCGGCGACTATCACGCCCTGTCCTGCTGGCACCCCGAGCCGGGCTGCGAGGGGCAGTTCCTCGAGCGCCTGGACTGGCTGTCCGGCGATGCGGCGCTGGACATGCCCGGGCTGGGCCCGGGCACCTGGCGGGCCCTGGTCGAGGCCGGCCTGGTGCAGGGGCTGCTCGACTGGCGGTCGCTGGCGCCGGCCGACCTCGAGCGCGCGGACGGCATCGGCGAGGTGCGTGCCCGGCGGCTCGCCGAGCGCTTTTCCGACGCACGACGAAAGCCGTTCGCCGCCTGGCTCGAGGCCCTGGGGCCGCCGCCCGGCTGGGAGGCCGGCCGGGCGGCGGACTGGACGACGCTGGCCGGGCGCAGCGAGGCCGAGTGGCGGACCCTGCCCGGCGTGGGGCCGATGCGCGCCGATGAGCTGGCCGCCTTCTTCGACGATCCCGAGGTCAGGGCCCTGGCGGGCAGGCTCGGGGCGGCGGGCATCGCCGGTTTCGCGGCGGTGCCCCTGCGTTGATTGTTCGCGCCTCGGCGGGCTGCCTATAGTGAGGGTCACGCTTTTCGTCGAGAGAAGAGGTGACGCATGAACCAGCCCGCCGTATCCGCTCCCGCCGGGGACCACAAGGTGGCCGATATCGCCCTGGCCGACTGGGGGCGGCGCGAGATCCGCATCGCCGAGACCGAGATGCCGGCGCTGATGGCGATTCGCGAGCAGTATCGAAAGCGTCAGCCCCTGGCCGGGGCGCGCATCGCCGGCTGCATTCACATGACCATCCAGACCGCGGTGCTGATCGAGACCCTCGTCGATCTGGGGGCCACGGTGCGCTGGTCGTCGTGCAACATCTTCTCCACCCAGGACCACGCCGCCGCGGCCATCGCCGCCGCCGGCATCCCGGTGTTCGCCTGGAAGGGCGAGACGGAAGAGGAGTTCTGGTGGTGCATCGAGCAGACGGTGGCGGGCCCCGAGGGGTGGGCGCCCAACCTGGTGCTCGACGACGGCGGCGACCTCACCGCGCTGCTCCACGACAAGCGCCCCGAACTGCTCGACGCCGTCCACGGCATCAGCGAGGAGACCACCACCGGGGTGCATCGGCTGCTGGAGATGGCCAGGGCGGGCACGCTGCGGGTGCCGGCCATCAACGTCAACGACGCCGTGACCAAGTCCAAGAACGACAACAAGTACGGCTGTCGCCACTCGCTCAACGACGCCATCAAGCGCGCCACCGACCATCTGCTTTCCGGCAAGCAGGCGCTGGTGGTCGGCTACGGCGACGTCGGCAAGGGCTCGGCGGCCTCGCTGCGCCAGGAGGGCATGATCGTCAAGGTGGCCGAGATCGACCCGCTGTGCGCCATGCAGGCCTGCATGGACGGCTTCGAGGTGGTCTCGCCCTACCGCGACGGCGTCAACCGCGGCATGGAGAGCATCGACCGTGGGCTGCTCGCGCGCCTCGACCTGGTGGTGACCGCCACCGGCAACATCGACGCCTGCGACGCGCCCATGCTCAAGAGCCTCAAGCAGGGCTGCGTGGTGTGCAACATCGGCCACTTCGACAGCGAGATCGACACCGCCTACATGCGCCGCCAGTGGCACTGGGAGGAGGTCAAGCCCCAGGTGCACAAGGTCTACCGCGACAGCGACCCGGACGACTACGATCCGGAGAGCCGCGACTACCTGATCCTGCTCTCCGAGGGGCGGCTGGTGAACCTCGGCAATGCCACCGGCCACCCGTCGCGGGTCATGGACGGCTCCTTCGCCAACCAGGTGCTGGCGCAGCTCCACCTCTTCGAAGGACGCTTCGCCGAGCTGGACGCGTCCGAGCGGCGTGCGGCGCTCACCGTCTCGGTGTTGCCGCGCCACCTGGACGAGGAGGTCGCCCGCTACATGGTGGAAGGCTTCGGCGGGGTGATCACCCGCATGACCGACGCCCAGGCCGAGTACACCGGGGTGGCGGAGGAGGGGCCCTTCAAGCCCGATGGCTATCGCTATTGACGCCGGCGACAGGGCATCGTGATCGCAGCAGAGCGTGGGAATGTCATGGGGATTCGGGAGGGAGAGGTGGGGCTGGAACCGGCGCTCGAGGAGCGTCGCCAGCAGGCGCGCCTGAACGCTACCCTGCTGTGGTGCGCCGTCATCGCCCTGCCCTGTTACCTGCCCTTCGATTACTGGCTGGTGCCCGATCACTGGCCGGCGCTATGGGTCGGCCGACTTTCCACCGTGGCGGGGGTGATCGCCTGCCTGTGGTGGCAGCACGGGCGCCCGGAGCGCACCGAGCCCGCGCTGCTGGCGGGAGCGCTGATCGTCGAGCTGTTCATGTCCTGGGGGGCCTCGCAGATCGGCGATTCCCACACCTTCTTCTACTGGAACCAGAGCATGGTGCTGGCCATGTTCGTGCTGTTGCCGGTGGCGACGGTCTGGCACTGGACCAACATGCTGGTCCACAACCTCTTCATGGTGGTGGTCTATGGCCTGTGCTTCGTGGTGTGGAGCCCCTTCGGCATCGGCGAGCTGTTCCGGTACGGCGGCGCCTTCCTGCTGCTCGGCTTGCTGATCTCGCCGCTGCTGTCCCAGGTGCGCCATTTCAACTTCACTCGAGCGGCCCGTCTGCGCGGCGAGCTATATCGGCGCAACGCCGAACTGACGGCGGCCAACGAGCTGCTCGCTCGGCAGCACGAGGAACTGTTGCACCTGGCCAACTTCGACGTCATGACGGGCTTGTGCAATCGGCGTCGCGGCATGGCATTCCTCGAGGGCGCGCTGGCCGACTGTCGATGCGCCGGGCACCCGATATCGGTGATGCTGATCGATGTCGATGGCCTCAAGGGCGTCAACGATACCCTGGGGCATGCGGTCGGTGATCGCCTGATTTGCCGTGTCGCCACGATCCTCGAGGAACTGGTGGGCGAGGGCGAGCTCGCTTGCCGCCTGGGGGGCGACGAGTTCCTGGCGGTCATGCCCAGCGTTGCCGAGCCCGAGTCCCGCGAGCGGGCCGCGCACCTGGCCCGGCGGCTGGCCGCGACGCGGTTCGATAACGCCCCCGACACCGCGGTGACAGCCAGCGTCGGTATCGCCACCCATGACCCTTGTCGGGAGGATCCGGTCGGCATGGATGCGCTGATCGCGCGCGCCGACCGCAGGATGTATACCCACAAGCGGCACGTCCGGCGGCGCCGTGAGGGCGGCGAGGCATCGTCCCCCGGCGATGGTCCGGCGTGGGGAGAGATTCCCTGACTCGCAGGCCGATGCCGCGGGGCCGTCATGGGGCCGTCATGGGGGCGTCACGATGGCGTCACCCCGGGCTGAGACGCTGAGCGGGCATTTCGAGGAGGCCGCCCCATGACCCCAGTCCCGATCCCCCGTGCCCGCACCCTCTTCGTGTCCGATGTCCACCTCGGCACCCGGGACTGCCAGGCCGCCCTGCTGGCCAGCCTACTGCGCCGAGTGCGCCCCGAGCGCCTCTATCTGGTCGGCGATATCGTCGACCTGATCGCCATGCAGAAGCGGGCGGTGCTGCCGCCCGCCCAGCAGCGCCTGGCGGCGCGGCTGCTGCGGCTGGCCCGCGGCGGCTGCGAGATCATCTACATCCCCGGCAACCACGACGCCGCCCTGCGTCGGCTGTGCGGCCTGCGGGTCCATCGGGTGCGCATCGAGCGACGCGCCATCCACGTCACCGCCGACGGCCGGCGGCTGCTGGTCAGCCACGGCGACGAGTTCGATACTCACGTGCGCATCACGCCCTGGATGCTGGCCCTGGGCGACGGCATGCACCAGTTCGTGCTGGCCCTCAATCGCTGGTGCAATCGCGCCCGGGGCCTGTTTGGGCTGCCCTACTGGTCGCTGGCCAGCGCGCTGAAACGCCGGGTCGGCGCGGCGCAGCGCTACGTCGCCCAGTTCGAGCAGGCCGCCCTGCATCAGGCGGAACGGGAAGGGCTCGACGGCTACGTCGGCGGCCATATCCACAAGGCCGGCTTTCGCGCGCGCAACGGCGTGCTCTACTGCAACGATGGCGACTGGGTGGAGCACTGCACGGCGCTGCTGGAGACGCCGGACGGCCGCTTGCAGCTGATCGACTGGCGGGGCGAGTTGATCGAACGGGAGCCTGGGATGATCGCCGCCCCCGTCGACGAGGCGTCGCCGCTGGCCGTCGCCGCCGGCGGTGCCCCCACCACCTGAGGCACCGGGTGGCCGGCCTCAGTCGGCGACAAAGGCGAGCAGGCGCCCGCAGACCAGGGCGGCCAGCCACAGTAGCAGCGACGCGCCGCCGGCCAGCCCCAGGTGGCGCCGCGTGGCCCCGGCGAGCCCCGGGCCGAGGTTCAGCCACAGGGCGTTGGCGATGGCCAGGGCGACCAGGCCCAGCTTGAGCAGGAACAGCGGCATCGCCAGGTAGTCGCCGGGGGCGGCGAGCAACAGCAGGACGCCGCTGACCAGCGCCAGGCCGAGCCCGAGCATGGCCGGCGGCTGCAGCAGCCGGACCGCATCTTCCAGGGACACCCCGGGATGGCGGCCCAGCAGGCGCAGGTCCAGGGGCAGGATCGCTCCCACCAGCAGGGCGATGCCCAGCACATGCAGGGTGTTGACGCCGGCATATCCCCAGTGGGACAGCCGCATCCATTCGGCCAGCGCCGTCTCCGAGAGCAGGGCGACCAGGCTATCCATGCCGTGTGGCGGAAGGACGACTCACAGGCGGTCCGGGTAGAGCGGGTAGGCCTCGCCGTCGATCCACAGCTGCACGGCCTTGAGCCGCGTCTCGTCGGGGTCGCGGGAGGGCGCGCCGAGGACCCGGATCTCCACGCCCTCGATCAGGTCGCCGTCCTCGAGACCGGCGCGCCGATTCCGCCAGGGCTGGCCGACTTCCACCGTCCAGGCGGTGCCGTCCACGTCCAGGCTCAACTGCCCGTGGGGATTGCCCAGTCGCGCCGCGGTGATGGTGCCGGTCAGCTCGATCGACTCGTCTTCGGCCCAGGCCCAGCCATGATGGGCCTGGACGGGGAGCGCGAGGACGGCCAGCAGGGCCAGCAGCAGGCCGATACAGGTGCGTCGCATCATGGGGCGGCCTCCGAGTGATGGATGGCGGGGGTACGGGTAACCATAGTCCGCTCCCGACGCGGCCGCCCACCCGGCGCCGCGCCGGGCTCAGTCGGTGTGGTCGTCGTCCAGGGCCAGGCGTTGGCAGGCCGCCAGCACCTCCTCGGCCAGGGCATCGTCGTTGAGGGTGCGGGCGATGGCCATGCCGCCGATCATGCTGACCGCGCGCTGCAGGGCCCGCCGTCGGTCCTCCCCGGGAGGCCAGCAATGACTCACGAAGCCGGCGAACAGGCGGGTATAGGCCTCGCGCACCCGCTCGTCCTGCTGGGCCACGTCGCTGACCAGGCAGGCCAATGGGCAGTTCACGTCGTCGCCGCGACGATGGCCATCGCTCAGATAGGCGGTCACCCGCTCCCGCGGCGCGATGTCCCCGAGGCGCGCCAGGCTGGTGAGGGCGGCGTGGCCCAGCGCCTCGGCATAGAGCTCGCCCTTGGAGGAGAAGTGGGCATAGAAGGCGCCGCGGGTCAGCTCGGCGTGGCGCATCACCTCGTCGATGCTGGTGCCCGCGAAGCCGTGGCGCGTGAACAGGGTCGCGGCGGCATCGAGGATCTGGCGACGCGTGCGGGGCTTGTGCTCGGCGCTCCAGGGCATGGGCATTCCTCCGTTGAAGATGGCCTCCGGGCTCGGTCGGGCTCGCGGCCGGCAGCGCCCAGGGTGGCATCGAAACACTATATGTTCTTGAACATATGGTGTCGCGGGCTAGCCTGCGATCATCCCCCCACGCCAGGAGTGACCCCGAATGACCGCTTCCGTGCATATCGTCGGCCCCCAGTTCAGCAGCTTCGTGCGCAGCGTCCAGCTGTGCTGCGAGGAGAAGGGCATCGCCTATACCCTGGGTGCCGAGGCCGACGGCCGCCCCCTGACCCTGCATTCGCCCGAACACTATGCCCTGCACCCCTTCGGCAAGGTGCCGATCCTGCTGCACGGCGAGCGCCGCCTGATCGAGACGCCGAGCATCTGTCGTTACCTGGACGCGGCCTTCGACGGCCCCGCCCTGCAGCCCGCGGACCCTTGGCAGCGGGCACGGGTCGACCAGTGGACGACCGTCCTGGCCGGCTACGTGGACCAGGCCCTGGTGCGACGCTACCTGCTGGAGTTCGTGTTTCCCAAGGGCGAGGACGGGGCCGTGCGCGAGGAGGCGGTGGCCGCGGCCCAGCCCGGGGTGGCCCGGGCGCTGGGCGTGCTGGAGGGGCAGCTGACCGAGGGCGACTACCTGGTCGGCGACGACTTCTCCATCGCCGATGCCATCGCCGCGCCGATGCTCGACTACCTGGCCGGATTGCCTGCCGCCCGGGCCTTCCTCGCCGAGACCCCGCGCCTGGTGGCCTACGTCGATCGACTGCGGGCCCGGCCCGCCGCGGCGCGGGTGCTGGTGGCGCTGGACGCGGGGCGTGGCTAGCCGCCCACCAGCGGCAGCATCCATCCCAGATACCAGGGGATCAGCAGCGGCGCGGCCAGGGTGGTGAGCAGCACCGCCAGGGCCCCCTTCTCCGGGGCGATGCCCAGCTCCATGGCCACCACCACCACGTTGGCGGCCATGGGCACCACCCCCACCAGCAGCAGTGCCATGGCCAGCGCCGGCGCGAGGCCGACCGTGGCCTGGAGCACGACCACTGCCCCCAGGGCGAGCAGCGGCCAGAGCGCGTAGCGCACCGCCACGCAGGCGCCGATGAAGCGCCAGTCGAACTGCCGCACCGTCACCCGCCCCAGGGTCATGCCGATGATCATCATGCCGAGCAGGGTATAGGTCGGCGGGAAGACCTCCAGGCCCTCCATGAGCGCCGCCGGCATCTCGACCCCGCTCCCCTCGACCAGCAGCGCGGCCAGGAAGGCGTAGATCAGCGGCAGGCGCAGGATCTTGGCCAGGCTGTCGCGCATCGAGAAGCGCCCGCGCGCGCTGAGGTAGAAGCCGAGGGTGAACTCGTAGAGGGTCACGCCCAGCACGCCGAACAGGTAGAGGGTCACGCCCTCCGGCGGCAGCAGCACCAGCGCCACCGGCAGGCCGAAGTAGCCGGTGTTGCCGGTACCCGCGGAGAAGGCCAGCACCGCTCCTTCCTCGCCGGGCAGGGCGCGGCGCGCCAGCCGGCTGACGGTCAGCGCCACCAGGCTGGCGGTGGCGAACAGCGCCGCGGTGACCAGCAGGTAGCCCGGCGTCGGGCCGCCGAGGATCAGGCCGCGGAAGAAGGTCAGCGGAGCGATCAGGTAGATCAGCAGGGTGGCGATGGGGCGGGGATCCACGGCCAGGCGCCGGGCCGCCAGCCAGCCCAGGCCGACGAAGGCCAGCAGCGTCCAGAGCGGGCCCATGAGGGTAGTGGGGTCGAGGGTCATGCGTCGCCTTCCTTGTCGAGCGAGCCGTTCATGATGCCTGGCCGGGGCGAGGCTGTCAGGCGACCCTGGAAGCCCTATATTTCTTATGGTTATTAGCTGTCTGCTTTTTATATGAAAGAAATCGATGCACAATGGCGAAACTTTCATTGGCCGCCACGGCGTCGACTCATCACAATGGCGCCATGCACCTGCCGCCCGCGGCATCACCCGTCACCGCTCCACCAGGAGGACCCGATCGATGAGCGCACAAGAGCATCCGCTGGGGATCAGCTTCGAATTCTTTCCGCCCAACACCGACGCCGGGCGCGAGAAGCTGATGCATGCCCGCGATGCCCTGGCTGCCCGTCGGCCGCGGTTCTTCTCGGTGACCTATGGCGCCGGGGGCTCCACTCAGCACCGCACCCTGAACACCGTGCGGGCGGTGCGCGAGTCCGGTTTCACGACGGCGCCGCACCTGTCCTGCATCGGCAGCGAGAAGGCGGCGCTGCGTGACCTGCTCGCCCAGTATCGCGAGGAGGGCATCGACAGCCTGGTGGCCCTGCGCGGCGACCTGCCGTCCGGCATGGGCGGGGTCGGCGAGCTGCGCTACGCCAACGAACTGGTCGAGTTCATCCGCGAGGAGACCGGTGACCATTTCGAGATCGCCGTGGCCGCCTATCCGGAGTCTCATCCACAGGCCCCCAGCTTCGATCGCGATGTGGAAAACTTCGCCCGCAAGATGCAGGCCGGCGCGGATCTCGCCATCACCCAGTACTTCTTCACCGCCGAGGCCTACTTCCACTTCGTCGAACGGGCCCGCGCCCTGGGCGTCGAGGCGCCGATCGTGCCCGGCATCATGCCGATCACCAACTACACCAAGCTGGCGCGCTTCTCCGATGCCTGCGGTGCCGAGATCCCGCGCTGGATCCGCAAGCAGCTGGAGGCCTACGGCGACGACAGCGAGGCCATCGCCGCCTTCGGCGAAGAGGTGATCTCGCGGCTGTGTCAGCAGCTGCTCGACGGGGGCGCGCCGGGGCTACACTTCTACACCTTGAACCAGTCCGCGCCGACGCTGAAGGTGCTGGACAACGTCTGCGGCTGATTCTTCAGCTTGGCATGAAAAGGGCCCGCCGAAATGGCGGGCCCTTTGCGTTGGCAGACACGGTTGGCGTCAGTTAGACGTCGCCGGGCGTGGTGTGCCGCCGCCGTGGCGGCCGCGCTGCATCAGCAGCAGCGCGGCGCCGATGGCCAGCCCCGCCACGTCGGTGACGATGCCGCCATAGATCATGCACAGCGCACCGACCAGCATCGCCAGGCGCTGCCAGGCCTTCACCGGGCCGAAGAACCAGGCCTGGACGGTGGCCGACAGCAGCACGATGCCCAGGGTCGCGGTCACGCCGACCCGCAGGATCTGCAGCCAGGAGCCCTCCATCAGCATCGCCGGGCTGTAGAAGAACATGAACGGCACGATGAACGCCGCCAGGCCGATCTTGAACGACGCCACCGAGGTGCCCATCGCCCGGTCGCCGGAGATGCCCGCCGCCGCATAGGAGGCCAGGGCCACCGGCGGGGTGATCGCCGAGACCACCGCGAAGTAGAACACGAAGAAGTGCGCCACCAGCGGCTGGATGCCGATCTCGATCAGGCCCGGGGCCACCACCGAGGCGGCCACCGCATAGGCGGCCGTGGTCGGCATGCCCATGCCCAGCAGGATCGAGATACACATGGCGAAGAACAGCGCCAGCAGCTGGCTGACCCCGGCCAGGCCGAGCAGCAGCGAGGAGAAGCGCGCGCCCACGCCGGTCAGGGCGATGACGCCGACGATCAGGCCGGCGCAGGCGCACACGGCGATGATCTGGATCGCCATGCTGCCGGCCAGGTGCAGGGCGCGCAGGATCGCCTGGATACCCATCTTGTTGGGCGAGATCCAGCTCACCACGGCCGCCGAGGCGGTGGCCAGGGTACCGGCGCGGATCACCGAGTAGCCCATGAACAGCGCGGCGATCAGGATGATGATCGGCGCGAACAGGTAGACCTGCTTGACCAGGCGGCGGAACTGCGGGATCTCCTCCTTGCGCATGCCGCGCATGCCCTTGCGGGCCGCCTCGAAGTCGACCATGCAGTAGATCGACAGGAAGTAGAGGATGGCGGGAATCAGCGCCGCCACGGCGATCTCGGTGTAGGGGATGCCGGTGACCTCGGCCATGATGAAGGCCCCAGCGCCCATGATCGGCGGCATGATCTGGCCGCCGGTGGAGGCGGCGGCCTCGATGGCCCCGGCGCTGCGGGCCGGATAGCCGACCTTCTTCATCAGCGGGATGGTCAGCGAGCCGGTGGACACCACGTTGCCGGCGCTGGTGCCGTTGATCATGCCCATCAGTCCGGAGGCGAAGATCGACACCTTGGCGGGCCCCCCGCGGGCCCGGCCGGCGGCGGCGAAGGCGAAGTTGACGAAATAGTCGCCGACCTTCGAGGCCTGCAGGAAGGCGGCGAAGATGATGAACAGGATGATGTAGGTGGACGAGACCGCGGTGGTCGGCCCGAGGATGCCGGCGTCGGTGTAGACCTGGCTGAAGAAACGGCCCACCGAGAGCCCCGGGTAGCCGAGGAAGCCCGGCAGGTAAGGGCCGGCGAAGACGTAACCCAGGAAGATCGCCGAGATGATCACCAGCGCCAGGCCGGCCACGCGGCGGGTCAGCTCGAGGATCAGCAGCGACCCGGCGATCGCCGCGTAGGAGATGCCCATGGGCGCGAAGGAAGTACCGGTGGAGGCGCGCAACGGGCTGTTGAACATCACCAGCAGGTAGCCGGCCACGGCCAGGGCGCAGACCATCAGCACCAGGTCGGGCGGCGACAGGCGGTCGCGCACCTGGCGATAGCTCCAGGACAGCACGATGCCGGCGCAGGTGGCCAGGATCAGCGGATAGCCGAAGTGCCAGGCCTCGATCTCGGGGGCGATGCGCATGGCCCCGTCGTTCATCGCCTGGTACATCATCGCCACCCGGACCAGGGCGTAGAGCGCCGGCACCAGCAGGGCGTAGCCGAGCCCGGCCAGCCAGGCCGGAGAGCGCTGGTGGTCGCTGTCGGCGAAGCGCGTGCCGGCATAGAGGCCGTAGCCGAGGATCAGCGCCCCGCAGATGTGCAGGATGCGGAACGACCAGGTCTCGAGCGGGTAGACGTTGAGCGAGATCAGGTGGAAGAGCGAATAGGCGATGGCCAGGATGCCGAACAGCAGCCAGTGACCGCCGTGGTAGAGGCGCCGGTTGGGCTCGGCGGCGACCTCGTCGACGCCTTCGGCGTTGACGGCCTGGACGTCTTCGACCTCGTCACGGGATTCGGGAGTATGCGACATGAAAACACCCTTGGGTGTGGGACGGAGGAGCAGCGGGCCGCCCCGCCTCGGCGGGGCCGGTGCGGGACGGCGGGAGGGAGACGGCTTACAGCTTCAGGTTGTCGGGAATCTCGTAGCCGTTCTCCTCGAACCAGCGCACCGCACCCGGGTGGAAGGGCAGCACGGTGTTGTACTCGAGGTTTTCCGGCACGCTGAACTCGGCGCTGCGATGGATATCGCGCATCCGGTCGTTGTTCTCCATGCTCAGCTTGGTGACCTCGTAGACCAGGTCTTCGGGCAGGTCGCAGCCGGCGATGGTGAAGTTCCACATGGACACGGCCCGAGCGTCTTCCTCGAGGGTCTGGTAGGTGCTGGCCGGGATCTGGAAGGCGGAGACCGGATACTCCTCCATCACCTTCGCCTGCTCTTCTTCGGTGAACTCGATGATGTTGACGTCGGTCTGCACCTCGAGCTGGCTGACGGCGGGAATCGGGATGCCGGCGGCGAAGGCGATGACGTCGATCAGGCCATCCTGCAGCTGGCCGCCCAGGTCGTTCCAGCCGCCGTTGCGACGCTCGAACTCGACGCCCAGGGTCTCGAGCATGGCCGGGAAGTAGGTGTCGGAGGTGGAGGCCGCCGGGCCGAAGCCGATGCTGGCGCCGTCGGGGATGTCGGAGATCGATTCGATGCCGCTGTCGGCCAGGGTGGTGATGGAGAACGGCGTCTCGTACATCGGGAACAGCGCGCAGACGTTGTCCATCTTCACGCCCGGCGCCAGGGCGCTCTTGCCTGCCACGGCGTCGGCGGCCGGGCCCATGGTGGTCAGGCCGAAGGCGACGTCGCCGCCATGCACCAGGGCCAGGTTCTGGTTGGGGCCGCCGGTGACCTCGCCGCCGCCGGACAGGCCCAGCTCGTCGGCGATCAGGTTGGCCCAGCCGGAACCGTAGACGAAGTAGGTGCCGCCCTGGCTGGCGGTGCCCACGGTGAAGCTCTCCGGCCAGTCGCTGCGATCGGCCTGGGCGCTGCCGGCGACCAGCATGGCGCCGGCCAGGGTGCCGGTGAGGATCCGGGTAGTGGTAGACATGGCGTGTCTCCGTTGCATTGTTGGTGTTGGTCGGCCCGGCGTCGGTCGCGCGGGCCATCTTGCGACACCCTGAGGATAGCAAGTGATATTCCACAACGGAGAAAGGCAAGAAATATCAGAGGGTTGATGATTGATAATTCGACCAAGGTCGAAAGCCGGCGGCGAGAGAAGTGGCGGAAATCCGCACGCCGCGGCGATAGAGGCGTGCGGATTTCCGCACAGCGGCCTGGCGGCCGGCGCTCAGCCCTTGGGGTCGAGGATCTTCACGGTCTGCAGGTCGTCGGTCTGCTGCGACTCGCGCTCGCGGTTGACGCGGGTCTCGAGCTCGGGCATCGCTTCGTTCTCGATGGGCAACTGCTCGAAGAAGTCGCAGCTGACGCACTCCCGGTAGCGAATACCGTGCTGTTCCCAGCTGCGGATACGGTCCATCTCGGCGCAGCGGGGGCAGATGGCGCCGGCGATAAAGCGTTTCTGGACGGCCATAGGGGCTCCTGAACGGGCAGGCCGCCGGCATGCCGGCGGCCCGGGGTGGGCGGTGTCAGGCGGCGCGGATGCCGCTGTGGCGCAGCAGTGGCTCGACGCTGGGCTCGCGGCCGCGGAAGGCGCGGAACAGTTCGGCGGCGTCGCGGGAGCCGCCGCGCTCGAGGATCTCGGTGCGGAAGCGCCGCCCGGTCTCGGGGTCGAAGATGCCGGCCTCCTCGAAGGCGCTCCAGGCGTCGGCGGAGAGCACCTCGGCCCACTTGTAACTGTAGTAGCCGGCCGCGTAGCCGCCGGCGAAGATGTGGCCGAAGCCGTTCTGGAAGCGGTTGAAGGCGGCCCGCGGCACCACCGAGACGCCATCGCGCACCTCGTCGAGCAGCGCCTGGATGTCGGCGGCGGCGGGGGCGGCGGCCTCGCGGTGCAGGCGGAAGTCGAACAGCGAGAACTCGAGCTGGCGCACCATCCCCATCGCCGACTGGAAGTTCTTGGCCGCCAGCAGCTTGGCGAACAGCTCCTCGGGCAGCGGCTCGCCATTGTCGACGTGGCCGGCGATCAGGTCCAGGCCCTCGCGCTCCCAGCAGTAGTTCTCCATGAACTGGCTGGGCAGTTCCACCGCGTCCCAGGCCACGCCGTTGATGCCGGAGATGTCGGCGACGGTCTGGCGGGTCAGCATGTGGTGCAGACCGTGGCCGAACTCGTGGAACAGGGTAGTGACCTCGTCGTGGGTCAGCAGCGCGGGCCGGTCGCCCACCGGGCGGGTGAAGTTGCAGGTCAGGTAGGCCACCGGCAGCTGCAGCGCGTCGCCTTCCAGGCGGCGTACCCGGCATTCGTCCATCCAGGCGCCGCCGCGCTTGCCCTCGCGGGCATAAAGGTCCAGGTAGAAGCCGGCGATCGGCTCGCCCGCCTCGAGAATGCGGAAGTAGCGTACGTCGGGATGATAGCGGGGCGCGTCCTCGTCCTCCTGGAAGGTCACGCCATACAGTCGTCCTACCACCTGGAACAGGCCGTCGACCACCCGCGGCGCGGGGAAGTAGGGGCGCAGCTGTTCCTGGGAGATGTCGAAGCGCGCCTCGCGCAGCTTCTCGCTGGCATAGCCCACGTCCCAGGGCTCGAGGGCGGCGAGGCCCAGCTCGTCGCGAGCGAAGTCGGCGAGCTCGGCGAACTCCTCGCGGGCCTGGGGCACGGCGCGGCTGGCCAGGTCGTCGAGAAAGCCGATCACCTGTGCCGGGGACTCGGCCATCTTGGTGGCCAGCGAGTAGTCGGCGTAGGTGGCGAAGCCCAGCAGCCCGGCGAGCTCGCGGCGCAGCGCCAGGGTCTCCTCCATCACCGGGGCATTGTCGAATTCTCCGGCGTTGGGGCCCTGA
This sequence comes from Halomonas sp. ABH4_019, assembly GCF_056159885.1. Classification (NCBI taxonomy): domain Bacteria; kingdom Pseudomonadati; phylum Pseudomonadota; class Gammaproteobacteria; order Oceanospirillales; family Halomonadaceae; genus Halomonas; species Halomonas sp. ABH4_019. The sequence continues at coordinate 643,530 of NZ_JBSWWC010000002.1, read as the reverse complement.
TCGGAGGCGCGGGTGACGAAGGCGGTGTAGACCTCGCGGCGCAGCTCGCGGTCGTCGGCGTGGGTCATCACCGGCAGGAAGCTGGGGAAGTCCAGGGTGATGCGGTAGCCCGCGCGGCCCTTGGCCTCGGCGTTGGCCGCCAGCGTGGCCAGGGCGCTCTCGGGCAGCCCGGCCAGCCGTGCGTCGTCATCCAGGTCCAGGTGCCAGGCCTGGGTGGCGTCGAGCAGCTGGTTGGAGAAGGTGTTGGCGAGGCTCGACAGCCGCGCCTGGATCTCCCCGTAGCGGCGCTTCTGCTCGGCGGGCAGGTCGACGCCGGCCAGCCGGAAGTCACGCAGGGCGTTGTCCACGGTGCGACGCTGGCCCTCGTCGAGCCCGGCCCAGGCCGGGCCGTCCTTGAGCGCCTGCCAGGCGCGGAACAGCCCCTCGTGCTGGCCGAGCCAGGTGCTGTAGTCGGAGAGCAGGCCGAGGCTGGTCTCGTAGGCCTGGCGCAGCGCCTCGTTGTTCATGGTGCCGTTGAGGTGCGAGACCGGCGACCAGGCCCGCGACAGGCGATCGTTCAGGGCCTCCAGCGGCGCGGCCAGGGTCTCCCAGCCGGGCGACTCGCGCTCGGCCCTGGCCACCAGTGCCTCGATGGCCTCGCGGTTCTCGGCCAGCAGGGTCTCGATGGCCGGCACCACGTGCTCGGGCTGGATCTCGGCGAAGGGCGGTAGCGCGTGGGCGTCGAGCAGCGGGTTCGTGGACATGCACACCTCGGGGTCGAAAAGGGGAATCACCGCTTAGATGCGGGCGACCGGGGCCGGTTTCAATGTGCTAGGCTTGGCGCCCTTTGAACCCTGGGCCGGAGACGAGGCGATGAACGAGACCCTGGAGCGCTGGAGCAGCCGCCGCGCCTTCATCCTGGCGGTGACCGGGGCCGCGGTGGGGCTGGGCAATATCTGGCGCTTTCCCTACATCACCGGCGAGAACGGCGGGGCCGCCTTCCTGTTGCTGTACATGGCCTTCGTGGCGCTGCTGGGGCTGCCGGTGATGATGGCCGAGATCCTGATCGGTCGCGCCGGGCGGCGCAGCCCCATGCAGTCGCTGGGCCATCTGGCCGCCGAGGCCGGGCACAGCCGCCACTGGCGGTGGCTGGGGCTGTTCGGCGCCTTCACGGTGTTCTGCATCCTGTCGTTCTATTCGGTGGTCTCGGGCTGGTCCATCGAGTTCTTGATCTCGGCGGTCAACGGCGACTTCGTCGGCCAGGACGCCGCGCGCATCGGCGCCGGCTTCGATGCCTTCCTCGCCGACCCCTGGCGGATGACCTTCAATCACACCCTGTTCCTGGCGATGACCATGATGGTGGTGGCCGCCGGGGTGACCAAGGGCCTGGAGCGGCTCAACAACCTGCTGATGCCGCTGCTCTACCTGCTGCTGCTGGCGCTGGCCGGCCACGCCGCCACCACCGATGGCTTCGGCCCGGCCCTGGCCTGGCTGTTCACCCCGGACCTGTCGGCGGTTACGCCCACGGTGTTGATCGCCGCCATGGGCCACGCCTTCTTCACCCTGGCGGTGGGCGCCTGTGCGCTGATGGCCTACGGCGCCTACATGCCGGATCACCAGAGCCTGCCGCGGGCGGCGGCGGGGGTCGCGGTGCTCGATATCACCGTGGCGCTGCTGGCCGGTATCGCCATCTTCTCGGTGGTGTTCGCCCAGGGCATGGATCCCGCCGAGGGGCCCGGGCTGATGTTCGTGACCCTGCCGGTGGCCTTCGCCGACCTGCCGCTGGGCGCCTTCTGGCTGTCGCTGTTCTTCCTGTTGCTGCTGCTGGCCACCTGGACCTCGTCGATCAACCTCGCCGAGCCGATGGTCGCCACCCTTCAGGGCTGGGGGCTGGGCCGCGGCCAGGCCGCCGCCGCGGTGGGCGCGACGGTGTGGCTGGTGGGGCTCTTGTCGGTGCTGTCCTTCTCGACGCTCGCCGATCTCGAGGTGCTGTTCGGCATGAACGTCTTCGCGCTGGTGACCACCGTTCCGCCGGAGATCTTCCTGCCCGTGGGCGGGACGATGATCGCCGTGTTCGCCGCCTGGGTGCTGCCCGAGGCGGTATCGCGGCGGGCCCTGGACGCCGGCTCGACCGGGTTCCGCGTGTGGCGGGGCCTGGTGCGCTGGGTGTCGATTCCGCTGACGCTGGTAGTATTGGTATCTGGACTGATCTGACGACGGGAGCTGTGCGATGAGCGAAGCCAAGACCCTGAGGCCCTGGAAGGGCACGAGCCCGCAGCTGGGCGAACGCGTCTACATCGACCCGGCCTGCATGGTGCTGGGCGACGTGGTGCTGGGCGATGACTGTTCGGTCTGGCCGATGACGGTGATCCGCGGCGACATGCACCGCATCCGCATCGGCAACCGGGTCAGCGTCCAGGACGGCAGCGTGCTGCACATCACCCACGCCAGCGACTTCAATCCCGACGGCTTCCCGCTGACCGTCGGCGACGACGTGACCATCGGCCACAAGGCGATCCTGCACGGCTGCACCCTGGGCAACCGCATCCTGGTGGGCATGGGGGCCATCGTGATGGACGGCGTGGTGGTCGAGGACGAGGTGATCATCGCCGCCGGCGCCGTGGTGCCGCCGGGCAAGCGCCTGGAGGGCGGCCACGTCTACGCCGGCAACCCGGCCAAGGCGCTGCGCCCGATCAAGGACAAGGAGCGCGCCTTCTTCCCCTATACCGCCGGCAATTACGTCAAGCTGAAGGATGAGTATCTGGCGCAGGACTGACGCTCTGTGTCGCTTTAAGCGTGTGCGAATACCGAAGTGAGCCGAGGGCGGGCCGAAGAGGACCTCCTGCGCCGGGGGTGAGGAGGACCCCTCCGAACGGGCTGGCCATGGATGGCCAGCCCAGGGCCTGCAAGCGTAGCGGGACGTGATAGCGCCGCAGGGCGCCGGGAGCTACAGGGACGTATTCATGCGTGTCCGGAAGGCCGGCCCCGCTCGCAGGCCCGTCCGCGGCGTTCAGGAACTGTTGAGCCGATTCGATACCTCGTCCCGACCAGGCATCTCCGGGCAAGCCGGATGTGCAATAAAGGCGTAACCCGCCAACCGCTTGTTTTCTTTGGCCATGCCGAGCGCTAAACTGATGTTTTATCCAGTCAGTGAGGCGCCGCGGGCATGGCCGACTTTCGAACCCACCTCGGCGTGGCCGCGACCCTGGGCGCGGTGGTCGCCCAGGGCGGCTGGCAGGCCGGGCTGTGGGGACTGGCCGAGGGCCTGCCGATCCTGGCGCTGGTGACCTTCGGCGGCATCCTCCCCGACATCGATGCCGACCGCTCCAGGGCGATCCGCCTGATCTTCAACCTGCTGGCGATCCCCGCCGTGGTGGCCGGGGCGCTGTGGCTGCAGGGCCGGCTCGAGCCGGGGCCGCTGATGGTGGCCTGCGGCGGCATCTATCTGACGGTGCGCTACCTGGGCGGGGCGCTGTTCTGTCGCTTCACCGTGCATCGCGGCATCTGGCACTCGCTGCTGGCCGCGGCCCTCTGCGGCCTGACCGCCACGGCGCTCGCCCATCGGCTGTTCGCGCTCCCCGACCGCCTGGCCTGGATCTACGGCGCGTCGCTGGCGCTCGGCTTCGTGATCCACCTGATGCTCGACGAGCTGTACAGCGTCGACCTCACCGGGGCCCGTCTCAAGCGCTCCTTCGGCACCGCGCTCAAGCCCTTCGACTGGCGCGAGCCAGGCAACTCCCTGGCCATGTTGGCGGTGACCGCGAGCCTCGTGCCCTGGCTGCCTCCCTGGCGGCCGCTCGCCGAGCTGGTGGCTCAGGGCTCGGCGTTCTGGCGGTAGTCCTCGGCCTTGAGGCCGTGCTTCTTCAGCTTGTCGTAGAGCGTCTTGCGCGGCACCTCCAGCGCCTCGCAGACCTCGCCGACGCGCCCCTGGTGACGGGCCAGGGCCTGGCTGATCAGGCTCTTCTCGAACAGCTCCACCTGGCGGGGCAGAGGCAGTTCGCCGCTCTCGTTATCGACGCCTTCCATCAGCGCCTCCAGCCGGTAGTCGCAGGTCACGCCCAGCAGCACATAGCGCTCGGCGAGGTTGCGCAGCTCGCGCACGTTGCCCGGCCAGTCGTGGGCCAGCAGGGCCGAGGTGCCGGCGGCGTCCAGCGGCGGGGCCTCCAGGCCGCTGCGATTGGCGGCGACCACCGCGAAGTGCTGGAACAGCAGCGGGATGTCCTCGCGACGCTCGCGCAGTGGCGGGATCGGCAGGGTCACCACGTTGAGCCGGTAGTAGAGGTCCTCACGGAAGTCGCCGGCCTCGGCGGCGGCCTTGAGGTCGACCTTGGTGGCGGCGATCACTCGGATGTCGAGTGACACCGCCTGGTTGGAGCCGAGCCGCTCGATGCTGCGCTCCTGGAGCACCCGCAGCAGCTTGACCTGCAGCGACAGCGGCATCGACTCGATCTCGTCGAGGAACACCGTGCCGCCCTGGGCATGCTCGAACTTGCCGATGCGTCGCTCCACGGCGCCGGTGAAGGCGCCCTTCTCGTGGCCGAACAGCTCCGACTCGATGGTGCTCTCGGGCACCGCGCCGCAGTTGATGGCCACGAAGGGTCGGCCGCCGCGGGGGCTGCGCTCGTGGATGGCCCGGGCGACCAGGTCCTTGCCGGCGCCGGTCTCGCCGAACAGCAGCACGTCGGCCTCGACCTGGCTGATGCGCTGGACCATCGAGGCCAGGCGCTGGAGGGCCGGGGTGCGGCCCACCAGGCGGGGCCCCGGCGCCGACTGCTGGGCCTCCAGTTCGGCCTTGAGCACACGGTTCTCGAGGCTCAGGCGGCGCTTGTCGATGCCGCGGCGCACCACCTCGACGAGGCGCTCCCCGGGGAAGGGCTTCTCCAGGAAATCCCAGGCGCCGTCGCGCATGGCGGCCACGGCGGTGGAGATGTCGCCGTGGCCGGTGATCAGCACCACCGGCAGGTCCGGGTCGCGGTCGCGGACCTCTCGCAGTAGCGTCATGCCGTCCATGCCGGGCATGCGGATGTCGCTGATCACCACGCCGGGGAAGTCCGGTTCGAGGGCCGCCAGGGCGTCCTCGGCGCGTTCGAAGGCGCGGGGCTCGTAGCCCGCCAGTTCCAGGGTCTGGCCGGCGGTGATGCGCAGGTGCGCCTCGTCGTCGACGATCATCACCGGGATGGCCGGGGAATCATGCATGGGTGTGCCGCTCCTCGCGGGATGCCGGAGTGTCGCTGCCCGCGTCGCGGGGCAGGGTGATGGTGAAGCGGGCGCCGCCGTCGGCCTCGTTGTCGGCCGCCAGGCGGCCGCCCAGGTCGTCGATGATGCGCGCCGAGATCGACAGGCCCAGGCCCAGGCCGCTGCCCACGGCCTTGGTGGTGTAGAAGGGCTCGAAGATGTGCGGCAGCCGCTCCGGGGCGATGCCCGGGCCGTTGTCGGACACGTCCAGGCGCACTCGGTCGTCCTCGGCGACGATGCTCAGGGTCAGCCGCGGCGCCGGCGTGTCGGCCATGGCCTGCAGGGCGTTGCCGATCAGGTTGACCAGCACCTGCTCGAGGCGCACCGGGTCGGCGCGCACCCAGGCTTCGGCCTCGGGCCAGTGGCGGATCACCTCCACCTGGCCATCGGCGAGTCGGGCATGGAACAGCCGCAGGGCATAGTCGAAGCAGGCGGCGACCGAGACGGCGGTCAGGCTGTCGCCGCTCTTGCGGGAGAACTGGCGCAGCTGGGCGCTGATCTCGGCCATGCGGTCGGTGAGCTCGACGATCTGCTCCAGGTTGGCATCGGCGGCCTCGGCGCGATGGCGGGCGATGAAGGCGCGGGCGTTCTCGGCGTAGGCGCGGATCGCCGCCAGGGGCTGGTTGAGCTCGTGATTGATGCCGGCCGCCAGCTGCCCGAGCACGGCCAGCTTGGCGGCCTGGACCAGTTCGTCGCGGGTCTCGCGCAGGCGCTGCTCGGCGAGCCGGCGCTCCTCGATCTCGGCGGACAGTCGGCGATTGGTGGCCGTGAGATCCCGGGTGCGCGCCTCCACGTGGCCTTCCAGTTCGTCCCGGGCCCGGGCCAGGGTGCGGCGTTCGCGCTCGGCGAAGCGCTCGCGCTCGCGGCGCAGTCGCCGACGCTGCCAGCCGATGCCGCCGCCCAGCGCCACCAGGCCGTAGAGGCCGCCGGCCAGGGCGGCGGCCAGCCACTGGGCGTCGACCACCGGGGTGAGCGGCTTGAGGATGTGCATGTCCCAGCCGAAGGCGGGCATGGCGCGGGTCAGGCTCAGGTAGCGCTGGCCGGCGAGGGGGCCGTCGTCGAAGCCCACCAGCCGGGTGCGTTCTCCGCGCCGCTCGAGTTCGCGCAGGCCGGTGGGCGGCAGCGGCTCGTCGGCGTAGCGTCGCGAAGCGCGCAGGGCGGCCCGCTGCTCGGCGGTGAGCGGCTCGAGGGCCGTCAGGCGCAGCTCCGGGCGGCTGGCCATGAACACGATGTGGTCGCCGTCGGTGACCAGCAGCTCGGCGTCCTGCTCGGCCCAGCTCTCCTCGACGGCGTGCAGCAGTACCTTGAGCACCATGACCCCGTCGGGGCGCGCGTTCGGCGCGGTGTCGTCGAGCCAGACCGGCGCCGAGAAGTAGTAGCCGCGCTCCCGGGACTGCACGCCGAGGCCGAAGAAGCGGCCGTCGTGGCCCTGCATGGCCTCCTGATAGTAGCGGCGAAAGCGATAGTTCTGGCCGATGAAGGTGTTGGGGCGATGCCAGTTGCTGGCCGCCAGGGTGTCGGCATGACGGTCCAGCAGGTAGATATCCGAGACATCGGCGGTGGCGCGGAAGCGGTCGAGCAGGCGGTTGAGCGGCATGGGGTCCTGCAGCGTCGGGGTCGCCAGGAACCGCTTGACCGCCTCCCGCGAGGCCAGCAGCTCGGGCAGGTAGTCGTGACGGGACAGGTGGCCGGTGAGGCCGGCCGCCGACAGGCGCAGCTCGTTCTCGGCGTCGTCATGCAGCGCCTGGAGCGCCTGCTCGCGGGCCACCTGGGCGGTCTGCCACATGCACAGCGCCAGGCCGGTCAGGCCGGCGATCAGGAGCAGGCCGCGCAGGCGACGACGGCGAGGGGGGGCGGGGCTCGACATCAGTGGTCCGGGGGCGCGCTGGGCATGGCCTGGGCGCGGCGCAGCGAGCGCTGGGCGCGGGTCTCGGCTCGAGCCGCCTCCAGCAGCCCCTCCTCGACATAGACCAGGTGATCGTGGGCGCGGGCCCGGGCCTGCTCGGGCTCGCCCTGGAGGATGGCATCGAGCAGCGCGCGGTGCTGGGCCATCAGCCGCTCGCGGGCGTCGGGCTTGCCGAACAGGTGCTCGAGGTTGTCGACGATGCTTTTCTCCAGCAAGTGGAAGATGCCGCGGATGGTATGCAGCAGCATCACGTTGTGGGAGGCCTCGGCGATGGCCAGGTGGAAGGCGGCGTCGGCCTTCGCTTCCTCGGCCGGGTCGCGGGCGGCGAAGCGGGCCTCGAGCTCCTCGAAGCGCTGCAGCAGCACCGCCTTGTCGGTGGGCGTGGCACGCAGGGCGGCATAGTAGGCGGACAGCCCCTCCATGGCGTCGCGAAACTCGAGCAGGTCGAGGTGAAACTCGCCGTGGCGCGAGAGCATCTCCAGCAGGGGATCGCTGTAGCCGCTGTGCAGGTCTTCGGTGATGAAGGTGCCGCCGCCCTGACGGCTGGCCAGCAGGCCCCGGGCGGCGAGCTTCTGGATCGCCTCGCGCAGCGAGGGGCGCGAGACGCCGAAGCGTTCGGCCAGTTCGCGCTCCGGCGGCAGCCGCTGGCCGGGTTTCAGGCTACCCTCGAGGATCAGTGCCTCCAGGCGTTCGGTGATGACGTCGGCGAGGCGGGGCTGGCGAACGGCGTGGTAGGACATGGGGAGGTTCCTGAGCGCGGGATCTGAGGCGCATGGTATCGCCAAATAATTGGTATTACCAATGCGGCGTGTTTGGCGTGCGCGTGAGTTGTCTCGAGTTTTCAATTGGTTGCGAGTGTCTTGCTGGCGCCTTATACCAAGGTATAGGCGCCGACGGTCGCCAGTATTTGACAGCCTGAAAGCCGGGCCATAGGGTGCGATGGCAAGTGTCTGCAAATTGGTTTTACCAATTGTCCGGTTGCCATCCCGCCAGGCCCGACGAGATGTCCCCCGCCTGTCGTGCGCCGGCCATTCATCGTTCATCTCAATGCACAGGGCCCGCCATGATCATTTCCGCCGCCTCGGACTACCGTCAGGCCGCCAAGCGCCGAGTTCCGCCCTTCCTGTTCCACTACGCGGACGGTGGTGCCTATGCCGAGCATACGCTGCGGCGTAACGTCGAGGATCTGGCCGACATCGCCCTGCGCCAGCGGGTGTTGAAGGACATGTCCTCGCTGTCGCTGGAGACCGAGCTGTTCGGCGAGTCCCTGGCCATGCCGGTCGCCCTGGCGCCGGTGGGGCTGGCAGGCATGTACGCCCGGCGAGGCGAGGTGCAGGCGGCCAGGGCCGCCGCCGGCAAGGGCATCCCCTTCACGCTGTCCACCGTGTCGGTGTGCCCCATCGACGAGGTGGCCGCGGCCGTGGAGCGGCCGCTGTGGTTTCAGCTCTATGTGCTGAAGGACAGGGGGTTCATGCGACATGTCCTGGAACGCGCCAAGGCCGCCGGCGTAAGGACGCTGGTCTTCACGGTCGACATGCCGGTGCCCGGGGCGCGCTATCGCGATGCCCACTCGGGCATGAGCGGCAAGCATGGCGGCATACGACGCATGTGGCAGGCCGCGACCCATCCGCGCTGGGCCTGGGACGTGGGCCTTCACGGCCGCCCCCATGACCTGGGTAACGTCTCGGACTACCGCGGCCAGCCGACGGCGCTCGAGGACTATATCGCCTGGCTCGGTGATAACTTCGATCCCGGCATTTCCTGGAAGGACCTGGAGTGGATCCGCGAGTGCTGGGACGGCCCGATGATCATCAAGGGCATCCTCGATCCCGAGGATGCCCGCGATGCCGTGCGCTTCGGGGCGGATGGCATCGTCGTCTCCAATCACGGCGGGCGTCAGCTCGATGGCGTGCCGTCCACCGCGCGGGCCTTGCCGGGCATCGCCGACGCGGTCAAGGGCGAGCTGGCCATCCTGGCCGATTCCGGCGTGCGCAGCGGGCTCGATGTGGTGCGGATGGTGGCCCAGGGGGCCGATACCGTGCTGCTGGGCCGTGCCTTCATCTATGCACTCGCTACCGCCGGGGAGGCGGGCGTGGCGCACCTGCTCGAGCTGTTCGACAAGGAGATGCGGGTGGCGATGACCCTCACCGGGGCGCGTACCATCGCCGACCTGGGACGGGCTTCGTTGGTGTCGGAGAAGCTCGTGGAGGCCGCCGAGGAGGCGTGCGTGTCGTGAGGCGCCGCGATGTCCCCTCGAGGCGATGCGTTTTCCGCTATAGTGCGGCTGTCCCGCCGAGGCGGGGCATCGTCCTCAGTAGGGAGACATCACGTGAATACCCAAGGAATCTGGAAACCGGCGGGGCTGGCGGGCCTTCGTCCTCGACATCTGCTGGTCGGCCTAGCCGGGTTGGCCCTGTTGGCCGGGTGCGGCGACGAGGAGGCGCGCTTCGTCTCGGCGCCGGAGGTGAGTGTCGGCGACAGCGTCGAGGGCGAGCTGACCTCGAACAGCCCGTTCAACCTCAACGACGGCACCCGCTACGCGGCGCACTGGCTGTGCGCCGGCGATGAGGCGCCGCGCTACCGCTATACGCTGGAGGCCCCCTTCGCCGCTTCGCTGGCCGCTTTCGACGATGAGGGGCGCTGGCTAGGCGCGGCCGACAGTGGGCCCGACGGTCGGCCGGCGGTCCTGCTGAGTGCGCCTGAGGCGCAGCGCTGCACCCTGGTGGTGGTCAACGGCCGCGACGGGGCCGCCTTCGGCCCCTATACGCTCGCCGCCGAAGCGGCCGGCGAGTCGCAGGCGCTGGAAACCGGGCGAGCGCTGATCGGTCGGCTGCAGGATGGGGCGGCCGAATACTCGCTGAGCCTGGACGCTTCCGCTCATCTCCGCCTGGCGCTGTCCGGCGACGAGGGGCTCGATATGCACCTCGCCGGGGAGGGTGTGAGTCAGCGCGCCGAGTCCTGCGCGCCCGGTGAGTTGCGTCTCGATGCCTACCTGGAGCCCGGCGACTATCGCGTGGAGCTGGGTGAAGCGGCCAAGCCGAATGTCGCCGCGACCGACTGCGACAGCCACCTGCTGAGCACCGGCGGGGCCTACCAGCTGGTCGCCGAGCAGCGGGATCTCGCCGATGGGCGTCGTGATGGCGGGCCGCTGCGCGACGGCGACCGGATCACCGGCAGTCTCTCGGCTGGTGCGCCGAATGCCTACACCCTGCGTCTGGATGCCCCCTCCGAGGTGAGCCTGGCGCTGCGTTCATCGGCCTTCGACGCCCTGCTGCGCGTGGCCGGGGACGGCACCGAGATTCTCGACGACGACGGCGGTGGCGGCACCGACTCGCGGGTCGAAACGGTGCTCATGCCCGGGGAGTATCGCGTCGAGGTAGACAGCTACGGCGATGGCCAGGGCGAGTATCGCCTCGAGGTCCGGCGCGGGGAGTTCGATGGCGAGTTCCGCAACGACGGGGCGATCGCCGGCGGCGAGGATGTTCGCGGCCAGCTGTCCGGAATCGGAGGCAATCGTTATCGCCTGGCCATCGAGGAGACCGCCGAGGTGAGCCTGGCGCTCGACTCCCGGGACTTCGATCCGATGCTCCAACTGCTGGGGGAGGGGGTCGACGTGAGCGATGACGATAGCGGTGGCGATCGCAATGCCCTGATCAATACCGTGCTGGAGCCCGGCGACTATACCCTCGAGGTGCAAAGCTACAGCGGTAGCGGCGTCTATCGCCTGCGAGTCGACGAGTCCGCCTTCGTCGGGCGCATGAGCGATGACGGCGAGGTGGCGCCGGGCGAGACCGTCTACGGTCAGTTGAGCGCCGGTGGGCGACTGACCTATCAGTTGGTGGTGGAGTCGCCGCGTCAAGTGGTGCTGGAAAGCACGTCGAGCGCCGTGGACACCGTCATGCGGCTGACGGGCAATGGCGTGGAGGCCCAGAATGACGATGCAACCGGCCTGGGGCTCGGCTCGCGCATCTCGCGACAGCTGCAACCCGGCACCTACGATGTCGAGGTGAGTGCCTTCGGCAGCGGGGGTGGCATGGTGCGTCTCGCCATCGGCGAATGAGGCTCGCGGGCGCCGCTTCGGCGGCGCCCATTATCCCCTCGATCCGAATCGGTAAAAAAGTCCTTGCGTGGTGCCGGGAGAATCCGTAAAGTACGCATCCGCTGCCGGCGACGGGCAACGTTGCAGGCGGTGATGAGTGGCAAAAGTGCTTGTTTTGCCGAAGGTTTTTCGAAGTGTTTCGAAATGGCCTGGTTGACAAGCGCAGCGGATTCGGTAGAATGCGCCCCACTCGATCGGAGGTCGGTTCGCAGGGTTGGAGCCACTGTTTCGGTCGCCCGGTTCGCTTCGAACACAGCGAAACGCAGGGTTGACTTGAGGCGCCGATCACGTAGAATACGCCTTCCTCGCAGGGCGCCGGGCCAAGCGGCACGGCAATGCGAGATGCTCCGCTCTCCACGAGAGCCCGGAGCTGCTCTTTAACAATCGATCAGGTAATTCATGTGGGCGCTTGTCGAGAGGTTCGGTGACCAGTCACTGAATATCAAGGCAAGCGACTCGTCAAACGAGACGTTTGAACCTTGAGCCAAGTTTGGTGCACTCAATGCACTATCAAGCTTTTAAACTGAAGAGTTTGATCATGGCTCAGATTGAACGCTGGCGGCAGGCCTAACACATGCAAGTCGAGCGGAAACGATGGAAGCTTGCTTCCAGGCGTCGAGCGGCGGACGGGTGAGTAATGCATAGGAATCTGCCCGGTAGTGGGGGATAACCTGGGGAAACCCAGGCTAATACCGCATACGTCCTACGGGAGAAAGCAGGGGATCTTCGGACCTTGCGCTATCGGATGAGCCTATGTCGGATTAGCTAGTTGGTGAGGTAATGGCTCACCAAGGCCGCGATCCGTAGCTGGTCTGAGAGGATGATCAGCCACATCGGGACTGAGACACGGCCCGAACTCCTACGGGAGGCAGCAGTGGGGAATATTGGACAATGGGCGAAAGCCTGATCCAGCCATGCCGCGTGTGTGAAGAAGGCCCTCGGGTTGTAAAGCACTTTCAGTGAGGAAGAACGCTTGTGGGTTAATACCCTGCAAGAGAGACATCACTCACAGAAGAAGCACCGGCTAACTCCGTGCCAGCAGCCGCGGTAATACGGAGGGTGCGAGCGTTAATCGGAATTACTGGGCGTAAAGCGCGCGTAGGCGGCTTGATAAGCCGGTTGTGAAAGCCCCGGGCTCAACCTGGGAACGGCATCCGGAACTGTCAGGCTAGAGTGCAGGAGAGGAAGGTAGAATTCCCGGTGTAGCGGTGAAATGCGTAGAGATCGGGAGGAATACCAGTGGCGAAGGCGGCCTTCTGGACTGACACTGACGCTGAGGTGCGAAAGCGTGGGTAGCAAACAGGATTAGATACCCTGGTAGTCCACGCCGTAAACGATGTCGACTAGCCGTTGGGGTCCTCGAGACCTTTGTGGCGCAGTTAACGCGATAAGTCGACCGCCTGGGGAGTACGGCCGCAAGGTTAAAACTCAAATGAATTGACGGGGGCCCGCACAAGCGGTGGAGCATGTGGTTTAATTCGATGCAACGCGAAGAACCTTACCTACTCTTGACATCGAGCGAACTTTCCAGAGATGGATTGGTGCCTTCGGGAACGCTCAGACAGGTGCTGCATGGCCGTCGTCAGCTCGTGTTGTGAAATGTTGGGTTAAGTCCCGTAACGAGCGCAACCCTTGTCCCTATTTGCCAGCGATTCGGTCGGGAACTCTAGGGAGACTGCCGGTGACAAACCGGAGGAAGGTGGGGACGACGTCAGGTCATCATGGCCCTTACGAGTAGGGCTACACACGTGCTACAATGGCCGGTACAGAGGGTGGCAATACCGCGAGGTGGAGCTAATCTCATAAAGCCGGTCTCAGTCCGGATCGGAGTCTGCAACTCGACTCCGTGAAGTCGGAATCGCTAGTAATCGTGAATCAGAATGTCACGGTGAATACGTTCCCGGGCCTTGTACACACCGCCCGTCACACCATGGGAGTGGACTGCACCAGAAGTGGTTAGCCTAACTTCGGAGGGCGATCACCACGGTGTGGTTCATGACTGGGGTGAAGTCGTAACAAGGTAGCCGTAGGGGAACCTGCGGCTGGATCACCTCCTTAATCGACGACGTCACCGACCCTCGGCAAGTGTCCACAATGAATTACCTGATCGGCCAGAGCAAAGACTGTTTGGGTATAGACCCAGCGTGACCAATGGGTCTGTAGCTCAGTTGGTTAGAGCGCACCCCTGATAAGGGTGAGGTCGGCAGTTCAAGTCTGCCCAGACCCACCATTCTCTCGCTCAGTTGGTTGGAGCGCACCCCAGGGTGTCAAAAAGAGAAGGGTGAGGTCGCCGGGTTTTTTCAAGTCTGCCCAGACCCACCAAAATTTGTGTAATACGTCGTTGCTTTCCAGCGCGTGTAGCAGGCTACACGTCGGCGAAAGCGCCTCGTCTTGCTCAAATTTCCTGTTTCTACAGGGCGTCAGAGGGGCCTTAGCTCAGCTGGGAGAGCGCCTGCCTTGCACGCAGGAGGTCAGCGGTTCGATCCCGCTAGGCTCCACCATTCTCCCGACAGTCGATGACCGTTTCGTGACCAGTGGCAAGCGTTATCGCTAGCGTTTCTCACTGTTCTCTGAACAGTTGCTCTTTAACAATGTGAATCATGCTGACAAAGTCCCTTTCCTACCCGGGAAAGGGCATGAGATACGTCTCAAGCGTATCCGGCAATTGTCGTTGTTGTCATCGCGGATCAGACCCCTTGGGGTTATATGGTCAAGCGATGAAGCGCATACGGTGGATGCCTTGGCAGCCAGAGGCGATGAAGGACGTGGAAGCCTGCGATAAGGCTCGGCGAGGTGGCAAACAACCTGCGACCCGGGCATTTCCGAATGGGGAAACCCACTCAGGGTAACCTGAGTATCCTGCACTGAATCCATAGGTGCAGGAGGCGAACCGGGGGAACTGAAACATCTAAGTACCCCGAGGAACAGAAATCAACCGAGATTCCCCCAGTAGCGGCGAGCGAACGGGGACCAGCCCTTAAGCGGGTGACAGGTTAGGCGAATGAGTTGGGAAACTCAGCGATACAGGGTGATAGCCCCGTAGTCGAAAGCCTGATCCCGTGAAATCGAGTAGGTCGGGGCACGTGAAACCTTGACTGAAGACGGGGGGACCATCCTCCAAGGCTAAATACTCCTGGCTGACCGATAGTGAACCAGTACCGTGAGGGAAAGGCGAAAAGAACCCCGGAGAGGGGAGTGAAATAGATCCTGAAACCGTATGCGTACAAGCAGTGGGAGCACTCTCGTAGTGTGACCGCGTACCTTTTGTATAATGGGTCAGCGACTTATATTCAGTGGCGAGCTTAACCGTATAGGGGAGGCGTAGGGAAACCGAGTCTTAACTGGGCGACCAGTCGCTGGATATAGACCCGAAACCGGGCGATCTATCCATGAGCAGGTTGAAGGTTGAGTAACATCAACTGGAGGACCGAACCAGGATCTGTTGAAAAAGATTTGGATGACTTGTGGATCGGAGTGAAAGGCTAATCAAGCCCGGAGATAGCTGGTTCTCCTCGAAAGCTATTTAGGTAGCGCCTCACGTATCACCGCCGGGGGTAGAGCACTGTTTCGGCTAGGGGGTCATCCCGACTTACCAACCCGAGGCAAACTCCGAATACCGGTGAGTGCAGCGTGGGAGACACACAGCGGGTGCTAACGTCCGTTGTGAAAAGGGAAACAACCCAGACCGTCAGCTAAGGTCCCGAAATCCTGGTTAAGTGGGAAACGATGTGGGAAGGCTTAGACAGCTAGGAGGTTGGCTTAGAAGCAGCCATCCTTTAAAGAAAGCGTAATAGCTCACTAGTCGAGTCGGCCTGCGCGGAAGATGTAACGGGGCTCAAACCAGGTACCGAAGCTACGGGTGCATCGAATGATGCGCGGTAGAGGAGCGTCGTGTACGCCGACGAAGGTCCATTGAGAAGTGGGCTGGAGGTATCACGAGTGCGAATGCTGACATGAGTAACGATAAGGGGAGTGAAAAACTCCCCCGCCGGAAGACCAAGGGTTTCTGTTCGACGCTAATCGGAGCAGAGTGAGTCGGCCCCTAAGGCGAGGCCGAAAGGCGTAGTCGATGGGAAACGGGTCAATATTCCCGTACCTCACTGTATTGCGATGGGGGGACGAAGAAGGCTAGGTGAGCCAGGCGTTGGTTGTCCTGGTGAAAGTCAGTAGGCTGGGGAATCAGGCAAATCCGGTACCCCAAGGCCGAGAGACGAGACGAACAGACTACGGTCTGGAAGTCATCGATGCCACGCTTCCAGGAAAAGCCTCTAAGCTTCAGATACAGTGGGACCGTACCCCAAACCGACACAGGTGGTCAGGTAGAGAATACCAAGGCGCTTGAGAGAACTCGGGTGAAGGAACTAGGCAAAATGGTGCCGTAACTTCGGGAGAAGGCACGCCGCATTAGGGTGAAGGGACTCGCTCCCAGAGCCCGACGCGGTCGAAGATACCAGGTGGCTGCAACTGTTTATTAAAAACACAGTACTCTGCAAACGCGTAAGCGGACGTATAGGGTATGACGCCTGCCCGGTGCCGGAAGGTTAATTGATGGTGTTAGCTTCGGCGAAGCTCCTGATCGAAGCCCCGGTAAACGGCGGCCGTAACTATAACGGTCCTAAGGTAGCGAAATTCCTTGTCGGGTAAGTTCCGACCTGCACGAATGGCGTAATGATGGCCACGCTGTCTCCACCCGAGACTCAGTGAAATTGAAATCGCAGTGAAGATGCTGTGTACCCGCGGCTAGACGGAAAGACCCCGTGAACCTTTACTACAGCTTCACACTGGACGCTGATGTTGCTTGTGTAGGATAGCTGGGAGGCTTGGAAACCCGGTCGCCAGATCGAGTGGAGCCAACCTTGAAATACCAGCCTGGCATCATTGGCGTTCTAACTCAGGTCCGTGATCCGGATCGAGGACCGTGTGTGGTGGGTAGTTTGACTGGGGCGGTCTCCTCCCAAAGCGTAACGGAGGAGCACGAAGGTACCCTCAGCACGGTTGGAAATCGTGCAATGAGTGCAAGAGCATAAGGGTGCTTAACTGCGAGACAGACACGTCGAGCAGGTACGAAAGTAGGTTCTAGTGATCCGGTGGTTCTGTATGGAAGGGCCATCGCTCAACGGATAAAAGGTACTCCGGGGATAACAGGCTGATACCGCCCAAGAGTTCACATCGACGGCGGTGTTTGGCACCTCGATGTCGGCTCATCACATCCTGGGGCTGAAGTCGGTCCCAAGGGTATGGCTGTTCGCCATTTAAAGTGGTACGCGAGCTGGGTTTAGAACGTCGTGAGACAGTTCGGTCCCTATCTGCCGTGGGCGTTGGAGATTTGAGAAGCGCTGCTCCTAGTACGAGAGGACCGGAGTGGACGTACCTCTGGTGTTCCGGTTGTCACGCCAGTGGCATTGCCGGGTAGCTATGTACGGACGGGATAACCGCTGAAAGCATCTAAGCGGGAAGCCCCCTTCAAGATGAGATCTCCCCGAGGCCTCGAGCCTCCTGAAGGACCCAGCAAGACCAGCTGGTTGATAGGTCGGATGTGGAAGCGCTGCAAGGCGTTGAGCTAACCGATACTAATTGTCCGTGAGGCTTGACCATATAACACCCAAGTGGTCTGTCGATGACAACAGACGACGCCGGATACGCGAGACGCATCTCGTCAGCATGATTTGCATTGCCCTTTTTCGCCTGACGACCATAGCGTGCGGGAACCACCTGATCCCATGCCGAACTCAGCAGTGAAACCGCTCAGCGCCGATGGTAGTGTGGGAGTTCCCATGCGAGAGTAGGTCATCGTCAGGCATCTATTCCGAGAAAACCCCGGGCCCATAGGCCCGGGGTTTTTTCATGCCCGGGCGAAAAGATCCGTCAGCAGACAGGCTGCATGGCGGGCGGCCTGGGGCCGGGGAGCTTCCCCGGAGAGCATCGGGGCGCCGGCCGCCGCAGGGCCGGCCCGATCATCGTCAGGCATCTGCACCGAGAAACCCCGGGCCGAATGGCCCGGGGTTTTTTATGTCTGGGCGATAGGGGATATGGCTGCCAGGGGTGTTCCCCTGGAGAGTCGCGGAGCGCCAGGGCGAGAGGTCGACGCGTGTGTCGCCTTGGGGAGACAGGTGAATGTCGGTCAGGGCACGCTACCCCTGGTCTGTTGCGCTAAGTACGGCTAGCCTGTGGGGACCACGACTTGGAAAGCGAAACATCTCAGGAGGAGACGACGACATGACAGGCATGCAGCGCAAGTTCGCCCTGGCGGCATTCATCGGCATGACGGCCCTGGGCCTGGCCGCCTGTGAAGAGGAAGGGCCGGCGGAAGAGGCCGGGGAAAACGTCGATCAGGCCATGGAAGAGGCCGGGGAGAACGTCGACGAGTCCATGGACGAGGCCGGGGAGGCCGTCGAGGAAATGGGCGAGAACGTCGAGGAGGCCGCCGACGAGGCGGAATCGGAGTACTGAGTCGACGGCTCCCAAGGAAACCATCCCACAGAAGGCCGGGCGCAAGCCCGGCCTTTTTCGTGCACATGCTGCGTGACGCGAGCCAGCAGAGCGGTCGGTCGGGTTAACGTGGCTGAGTGCCCGGATTTCCGGCGCAGAGGGAGTTCCGCTAGAATGTGGCTTTTTCCCGTCAGGGGCGTGTGCATGACCATTGGTGACCTGATCCGCCTGTTGAGCGATGGCGAGTTCCATTCCGGCGAGCAGCTGGGCGAGCGGTTGGGGGTGTCCCGAGCGGCGGTCTGGAAGCAGCTGCGCAAGCTGGAAGCGCTGGGAATTCCCATGGAGGCGGTGAAAGGGCAGGGGTATCGATTGGCCGAGCCCATGGAGCTGCTCGATGGCCCCACCATCGTCGCCGGGCTGTCGCGAGACGCGCGCCAGCACGTGAGCCGCCTGTTCGTCGAGGAAACACTGCCGTCGAGTAACCAGTTCCTGCGCGAGCGGTTCGAACAGGGGGCGGGGCATGGCGAGGTCTGCCTGGTGGAGCAGCAGAGCGCCGGCAAGGGGCGCCGAGGGCGCACCTGGGTGACGCCCTGGGGGCGGACCCTGATGCTCTCGGTGGGCTGGCGGGTCGAGTCGGGCGTGGCGGCCCTGGAGGGGCTCAGCCTGGCCGTCGGCGTGGCCTTGTCGGAGGTCCTGGAGCGCCATGGCGTAAGGCCGGGACTCAAGTGGCCCAATGACGTGCTGCTCGCCACCCCGGCCGGCGAGTGGGGCAAGCTGGCGGGGATCCTGGTCGAATTGAGTGGGGATGCCGCCGGTCCCTGCGAGATCGTGGTGGGGATGGGCATCAACGTCGACCTGCCGCAGGCCTTCCGCGCGGGGATCGAGCAGCCGGTCGCGGCGGTGCGCGACCAGGCCCCGGAATTGTCGCGCAATCGCCTGGCCGTGGAGCTGCTGGAGGCCCTGATGCCGCTGCTGGCCGGGTTCGAACAGCAGGGCTTCGGTGCCTGGCGGGACGCCTGGAATGCGCGACACGCCTTCAGCGGTCGCGAAGTGGAGGTCATTCGCGGGCAGCGTCGGGAGACGGCGATTGCCGAGGGCGTGGATGCGGCGGGTAACCTCTGGGTGACCGGCGACGCCGGTCGCGTGGCGCTCGCCGGAGGGGAAATCAGCGTGCGGGGACGGGCATGATTCTGGACCTCGATATCGGCAACACGCTATCGAAGTGGCGATTGAAGGACGCCGTCAGCAGCGAGATCCGCTCCCGGGGGGCGGTCTGGACCCGGGAGGAGTGGCGCCCGGGGGCCGACATTCCCGATCTGGACGTGGTCGAGGCGGTGAGAATCTCGAGCGTGGCGCGCCGGGCGGTGCTGGCCCGCACCGTCGACCTGCTGCATCGGCAGGTTCGCCATGTCCACGTGGCGCGCTCGGAGCCCGAGGCGCTGGGCGTCAGCAACGGCTATCAGGAGCCCGGCAGGCTGGGGGTGGATCGCTGGCTGGGCGTGCTGGCCGGGTACCAGCTGGCCGGCGGCTGCTGCAGCGTCGACTGTGGCAGCGCCATCACCGTGGACTTCGTGCTGCCGGGCGGGCGGCATCTGGGGGGCTACATCCTGCCGGGACTCCGGCTGATGAAGGAAAGCCTGAAGCTCGGCACGCGCAACGTGGCGATCGACCCCGACAGCGAAGCCGATGAGCTGCTGGCCCCCGGGACCCGGACGGTGGAAGCCGTCAATCATGGGATCTACATGGCGGCGGTGAGTGCCGTGAATCGCATCTACAGCGAGGTGTGCGATCGAGAGAAGGTCGCGCTGCCGATGTTGCTGACCGGTGGCGACGCCCGTGTCGTGTCGCGGGGGATCCATATCCCCCACGCGGTCTGGCCGGACATGGTCTATGGCGGGCTGGAGGCGTGCTTTCCGCTCACGGCCGCCGAGCGCGCCGGTCGCATGTCGGGGGCGCCCAGGGTGCCGAGGCCGGTGTCATTGGAAAAGATTCGTGCGGGACTTGCATTCTCCACCCTGCTTTGACACAATGCGCCGCGTTCCGAAGAGGCAAGGGTGCCGCGGCACGACCTCTGGCCAAGATGATTGAGAAAACAATCACTTGACATCGAGAACGCAGGCGGTAGAATACATCGCCAGTTGGAGGGGTTCCCGAGTGGCCAAAGGGAGCAGACTGTAAATCTGCCGCGAAAGCTTCGAAGGTTCGAATCCTTCCCCCTCCACCAGGTTTCGCCGCGCTCGTCGAGGCGGGTGGTGGCAAGAAGAGTGGGTAGGCGGGCATAGTTCAATGGTAGAACCTCAGCCTTCCAAGCTGATGATGCGGGTTCGATCCCCGCTGCCCGCTCCAGTCTAGCAGTTTTGCTCATGTAGCTCAGGGGTAGAGCACACCCTTGGTAAGGGTGAGGTCGACGGTTCAAGTCCGTCCATGAGCTCCACATCGAAAAGGCGAGCCTCGGCTCGCCTTTTCTCTTTCTTCCCGGTGTTCGTGTGCCGGAGAAGGGGTTGCCAGGCAGAGCGGTATCCGCTATGATGGCGCCCGCTGTCGCTGAGGCCTCCCGCAAAGGGTGGTCGCGGAAGCAACAGGCCAGTAGCTCAATTGGCAGAGCAGCGGTCTCCAAAACCGCAGGTTGGGGGTTCGATTCCCTCCTGGCCTGCCAGTCTTCCCCAGGCTGGTGAGATTTCTTGTGTTTTTCACGTTTCGATTGCCGCGCCTTGAGGAGTCTCGTTTTCATGAAACATAACGCCGAGGTGCAGGAGTCGCGCCACGACGGGCTCAAGTGGGCGGTTGTCGTCATTCTTCTGGTTCTCGCCGTGGTCGGCAACACCTACTTTGCCGACCAGGCGTTGCTCTATCGTGTGCTTGGTGTCGTCGTCCTCGGTGTGGCGGCGGCCCTGGTGGCGCTGACGACCGCCAAGGGGCGCGATCTGCTGGAGCTGGCCCGCAGTGCCAAGAAGGAAATTCAGCGCGTCGTGTGGCCGACTCGCCCCGAGACCATTCAGACGACCGCCATCGTGCTGGCGGCCGTGCTGGTGGTGGGGTTGATGCTGTGGCTCATCGATACGCTTCTTGGCTGGGCGATGTCCGGCGTCATTGGTTAGGAGTCTTCATGTCCAAGCGTTGGTACGTCGTTCACGCCTACTCCGGCTTCGAGAAGCATGTCATGCGCTCCCTCGGGGAGCGCGTGAAGATGTATGGCATGGAGGACCGTTTCGGCGAGATCCTGGTGCCGACCGAAGAAGTCGTCGAGATGCGTGACGGCAAGCGCCGCAAGAGCGAGCGCAAGTTCTATCCCGGCTATGTGCTGGTCGAGATGGAGATGGACGACGCGACCTGGCACCTGGTCAACGAGACCCCGCGCGTCATGGGGTTCATCGGCGGCACCAAGGAGAAGCCGGCCCCGATCACCCAGCGGGAGGCCGATGCCATCCTCAGCCGGGTCAAGGACGGCACCGAGAAGCCGCGCCCCAAGACCCTGTTCGAGCCGGGGCAGTCCGTGCGCGTCATCGACGGGCCTTTCGCCGACTTCAATGGCGTGGTCGAGGAAGTCAACTACGACAAGAGCCGCCTGCAGGTCAGCGTGCTGATCTTCGGGCGCTCGACGCCGGTCGAGCTGGAGTTCGCCCAGGTCGAGAAGGAATAAGCTCCTCGCGAGCGACGAGATTACGTGGCGACCGCCGGGCGGTCGCCTTCACCGGGGAGCCGCAAGGCGCTATCACCCATCTGGAGTAAATCATGGCCAAGAAAGTCCAGGCTTACATCAAGCTGCAGGTCGCAGCCGGTAAAGCCAATCCGAGTCCCCCCGTGGGCCCCGCGCTGGGTCAGCACGGCGTCAATATCATGGAGTTCTGCAAGGCGTTCAACGCCGAGACCCAGGACATCGAGCCGGGTCTGCCGACTCCCGTGGTCATCACCGTCTATTCCGACCGCAGCTTCACCTTCATCACCAAGACCCCGCCCGCGGCGGTCCTGCTGAAGAAGGCGGCTGGCATCAAGTCCGGCTCTGGCGAGCCGAACAAGAACAAGGTCGGTACCGTGACCCGCGAGCAGCTCGAAGAGATCGCCAAGACCAAGGAGCCGGACCTGACGGCTGCCGATCTCGACGCCGCGGTGCGTACCATTGCCGGTAGTGCCCGCAGCATGGGCCTGAACGTGGAGGGCCTCTGATCATGGCTAAGCTCACCAAGCGCGCGCAGCAGATTCGCGAGAAGGTCGACCCGAACAAGGCCTATTCCCTGGAAGAGGCCGTGGCCCTGCTCTCCGAGCTGTCCACCGTCAAGTTCAATGAGTCCGTGGACGTCGCCGTCAATCTCGGCGTCGATCCGCGCAAGTCCGATCAGGTCGTGCGTGGCGCCACCGTCATGCCCAACGGTACCGGCAAGGACGTGCGTGTCGCCGTCTTCACCCAGGGTGCCAACGAAGAAGCCGCCAAGGAAGCCGGTGCCGATATCGTCGGCATGGACGACCTGGCCGAGCAGGTCAAGAAAGGCCAGCTCGACTTCGACGTGGTCATCGCATCGCCGGACGCCATGCGCGTCGTCGGCCAGCTGGGCCAGATCCTCGGTCCGCGCGGCCTGATGCCGAACCCCAAGGTCGGCACCGTGACCCCGGACGTGGCCACCGCCGTTAAGAACGCCAAGGCCGGTCAGGTGCGCTTCCGTACCGACAAGAACGGCATCATCCACGCCACCCTCGGCAAGGTCGACTTCGACGCTACCGCCATCCGCGGTAACCTCGAGGCGCTGATCGCCGACCTGAAGAAGCTCAAGCCGAGCACTTCCAAGGGCGTGTATTTCAAGAAGGTCTCCCTGTCCACCACCATGGGCCCGGGGCTGACCGTCGACCATTCCGCGTTCGTGTAACGCCGACGTCGACACAGTAGCAAGAGACTTTGCGGTCCCCGTGCTTGGTTCGACGAGAGCCGGCGGGGCACCGTCAAAGACCGCAGGCGCCGCTTCGCTACGGGAAGCGGCTTAATCGTCCCTCGGGGCCGCCTGCGCAGATGGTGTGGCCGCCAGATATCTGGTGAGCACCATCACCCAGGACCCTCGTCCAGGCCCCACGGGGCCGGTCGAGGGAGATGGTAACCACCGGAATCCTCTGCGGAGATTCCGGCACGAAGGAGTGATCACCGTGCCACTAGCACTCGAAGGCAAGAAGGCCATTGTTGCCGAGGTCAGTGAAGCGGCCAAGGATGCTCTCTCCGTCGTCGTTGCCGATTCTCGCGGCGTTTCGGTCAGCAAGATGACCGACCTGCGCAAGCAGGCTCGCGAGAATGGCGTGCAGATCCGTGTTGTCCGCAACACCCTGGCACGCCGCGCCCTGGAAGGCACTCAGTGGGAGTGCCTGAACGAGTCTTTCGTGGGTCCGACTCTCCTGGCCTTCTCCACCGAGCATCCGGGCGCCGCCGCCCGCCTGTTCAAGGAGTTCGGCAAGGACGAGGCAGACTTCGAAGTCAAGGCGCTGGCATACGAAGGCGAGTTCATCCCGGCGAGCGATCTCGACCGCCTGGCAAGCCTGCCGACCTATGACGAGGCCATCGCCAAGCTGATGTCCGTCATGAAGGAGGCTTCCGCCGGCAAGCTGGTTCGTACCCTCGCCGCGCTGCGTGACCAGAAGGAAGGCGAGGCCGCCTGAACGGCGAACTCGACCTCCACGCGCGAATCGAACATTGAATCACCGAGCCATCGGCCTGCCGAGGCTCCCGCAAAGTTAGGAACGTGAAAATGGCACTGACCAAAGAAGACATCATCAACGCCGTCGCCGACATGTCCGTGATGGAAGTCGCCGAGCTGATCGAAGCGATGGAAGAGAAGTTCGGCGTGACCGCCGCTGCCGCCGTCGTGGCCGGCCCGGGTGGCGGTGAAGCCGCTGCCGCCGAAGAGCAGACCGAGTTCGACCTGGTGCTGACCGGCGCTGGCGACAAGAAGGTCAACGTCATCAAGGCGGTCCGCGAGATCACCGGCCTGGGCCTGAAGGAAGCCAAGGGCGCCGTCGACGGTGCTCCGGCCACCCTGAAGGAAGGCATGTCCAAGGAAGACGCCGAAGAAGCCAAGACCAAGCTGGAAGAAGCCGGCGCGAGCGTGGAGCTCAAGTAATCCTTGTGCCCACGGCTTCACGCGCTGCGTAAGCTTCCACGGCTGGTGGCGGGACACCCGCTGCCGGCCTTTTTCTGTTGTCGCTAGGCGGTTCGCCCTCCGGGCCCCCGCCAGCCGAATTCCGACGGCGAGCCTCCCTGTGGAGGCTTGCCGTCAGCGCCTGACGGAGCCGCATCCGTCGGGTGGCGCCGACACGCATCGGTCACCCATGGTGAACAAGCTGGGGAATACAGATGGCTTACTCATACACTGAGAAAAAACGCATCCGCAAGGATTTCGGCAAACTGCCCCAAGTGATGGATGTGCCTTACCTGCTGGCCATCCAGCTTGATTCCTATTACGACTTTCTCCAGCAGGATCGCTCACCCGAAGAACGTCTCGACGTCGGCCTGCATGCCGCCTTCCGCTCGGTGTTCCCGATCGAGAGCTTCTCCGGCAATGCCGCCCTGGAATACGTCAGCTACCGTTTCGGCACTCCGGCCTTCGACGTCAAGGAGTGCCAGCTGCGTGGCGTCACCTACTCGGCCCCCCTGCGCGTCAAGGTCCGCCTGATCATCTACGACAAGGATTCGTCGAACAAGGCGATCAAGGACATCAAGGAGCAGGAAGTCTACATGGGGGAGATCCCCCTGATGACCGAGAACGGCACCTTCGTGGTGAACGGTACCGAGCGTGTCATCGTCTCCCAGCTGCACCGCAGCCCGGGCGTGTTCTTCGATCACGACAAGGGCAAGAGCCACTCCTCCGGCAAGCTCCTGTATTCCGCCCGGGTGATTCCCTACCGCGGCTCCTGGCTGGACTTCGAGTTCGACCCGAAGGACAACGTCTTCGTGCGCATCGACCGTCGCCGCAAGCTGCCGGCCTCGGTGCTGCTGCGTGCGCTCGGCATGAGCGCCGAGGAGATCCTCGACGAGTTCTTCGAGACCAGCACCTTCCACATCGAGAAGTCCGGCTTCTCCGTGGAGCTGGTGCCGTCGCGCCTGCGCGGCGAGACCGCGACCTTCGACATCAAGGATGGCGAGGGTAACGTCATCGTCGAGGAGGGCCGCCGGATCACCCAGAAGCACATCCGCCAGCTGGAGAAGACCGGCCTCGAGCGCCTCGAGGTGCCGATGGACTACCTGTTCGGCAAGACCCTGGCCAAGGATCAGGTCGACCCGAACACCGGCGAGCTGATCTGCGCCTGCAACACCGCGATCACCCCGGAGCTGCTGGAGTCCCTGGGCCAGGCCGGCCTGACCCGCCTGGAGACCCTGTACACCAACGACCTCGACTGCGGTCCCTTCATCTCCGACACCCTCCGCCTGGACACCACCGGGTCGCAGCTCGAGGCGCTGGTCGAGATCTACCGCATGATGCGCCCCGGCGAGCCGCCCACCAAGGAAGCCGCCGAGACGCTGTTCAACAACCTGTTCTTCACCGAGGACCGCTACGACCTGTCCGGCGTCGGTCGCATGAAGTTCAACCGTCGGCTGCGTCGCGACAGCGATACCGGGGCCGGCGTGCTCGACCAGCGCGACATCCTCGACGTGCTCGGCGAGCTGATCAACATCCGTAACGGCTTCGGCGATGTCGACGACATCGACCACCTGGGCAACCGCCGCATCCGCTGCGTCGGCGAGATGGCCGAGAACCAGTTCCGCGTGGGCCTGGTGCGCGTCGAGCGCGCGGTCAAGGAACGCCTCTCCATGGCCGAGAGCGAAGGCCTGATGCCCCAGGACCTGATCAACGCCAAGCCGGTGGCCGCGGCGGTGAAGGAGTTCTTCGGCTCCTCCCAGCTGTCGCAGTTCATGGACCAGAACAACCCGCTGTCCGAGGTCACCCACAAGCGCCGCGTCTCCGCCCTCGGCCCGGGCGGCCTGACCCGCGAGCGGGCCGGCTTCGAGGTGCGCGACGTCCACGCCACCCACTACGGCCGCCTGTGCCCGATCGAGACCCCGGAAGGCCCGAACATCGGCCTGATCAACTCGCTGGCCACCTACAGCCACACCAACAGCTACGGTTTCCTCGAGACCCCGTACCGCAAGGTGGTGGGCAGCCAGGTGACCGACGACGTGGTGCATCTCTCCGCGATCGAGGAGGGCGACTTCGTCATCGCCCAGGCCTCGGCCACCGTGGACGAGGGCGGCAAGCTGGTCGACGACCTGGTGCAGGTCCGCCACCGCGGCGAGACCACCTTCATGCGCCCCGAGCAGGTCACCCTGATGGACGTCTCGCCGCGCCAGGTGGTGTCCGTGGCCGCGGCGCTGATCCCGTTCCTCGAGCACGATGACGCCAACCGCGCCCTGATGGGGGCCAACATGCAGCGTCAGGCCGTGCCGACCCTGCGCGCCGAGAAGCCCCTGGTGGGCACCGGCATGGAGCGCTTCGTGGCCCGCGACTCCGGCGTCTGCGCCGTGGCGCGGCGCGGCGGCACCATCGACTCGGTGGATGCCAAGCGCATCGTGGTGCGGGTCAACGAGGACGAGATCATCGGCGGCGAGGCCGGCGTCGATATCTACAACCTGACCAAGTACCTGCGCTCCAACCAGAACACCTGCCAGAACCAGCGTCCGATCGTGCGCCCCGGCGACAACGTGGCGCGCGGCGACATCCTGGCCGATGGCCCGTCCGTCGACATGGGTGACCTGGCGCTGGGCCAGAACATGCGCATCGCCTTCATGCCGTGGAACGGCTACAACTTCGAGGACTCCATCCTGCTCTCCGAGCGGGCCGTCCAGGAAGACCGTTTCACCACCATCCACATCCAGGAACTGACCTGCGTGTCCCGCGACACCAAGTTGGGCGCCGAGGAGATCACCTCGGACATCCCCAACGTCGGCGAGTCGGCGCTGGCCAAGCTGGACGAGGCGGGCGTGGTCTACATCGGCGCCGAGGTCGGCGCGGGCGACATCCTGGTCGGCAAGGTCACGCCCAAGGGCGAGACCCAGCTGACGCCGGAGGAGAAGCTGCTGCGTGCCATCTTCGGCGAGAAGGCCTCCGACGTGAAGGACACCTCCCTGCGTGCCCCGACCGGCATGAAGGGCACCGTCATCGACGTCCAGGTGTTCACTCGCGACGGCGTGGAGAAGGACTCCCGGGCGCTGTCCATCGAGCAGATGCAGCTCGACGAGGTGCGCAAGGATCTCCAGGAGACCTACCGCATCGCCGAGGACGCGACCTTCGAGCGCCTGCAGCGCACCCTGTCCGGCCAGGCCGTCAACGGCGGACCCAAGCTCAAGAAGGGCGACGTGCTCGGCGACGAGTACCTCGAGGAGCTGCCGCGTCAGCAGTGGTTCAAGCTGCGCATGCAGGACGAGGCCCTCAACGAGCTGCTGGCCCAGGCCGACGAGCAGCTGGAGCAGCGCCGCAAGGAGATGGACGAGCGGTTCGAGGACAAGAAGCGCAAGCTCACCCAGGGTGATGACCTGGCGCCGGGCGTGCTCAAGATCGTCAAGGTCTACCTCGCCATCAAGCGCCGCCTGCAGCCGGGCGACAAGATGGCCGGTCGTCACGGTAACAAGGGTGTCATCTCGGCGATCATGCCCATCGAGGACATGCCGTTCGACGACAACGGCGAGCCGATCGACGTGGTGCTCAACCCGCTGGGCGTGCCGTCGCGGATGAACGTCGGTCAGATCCTCGAGACCCACCTGGGCATGGCCGCCCGCGGCCTCGGGGTGAAGATCGAACACATGCTGCGCGACGCCCGTGAGCAGCAGGTCGCCCAGCTCCGCGAGTTCCTGGGCGAGGTCTACAATTCCACCAGTGGCACCCGGGTCGAGGACCTGGACTCCCTCGGCGACGACGAGGTGATCGCCCTGGCCAAGAACCTCAAGGCGGGCGTGCCGATGGCCACGCCGGTGTTCGATGGCGCCCGCGAGGGTGAGATCAAGCACCTGCTCAAGCTCGCCGACCTGCCGGACTCCGGCCAGATGACCCTCTACGACGGGCGTACCGGCGATGCCTTCGATCGCCCGGTGACCGTGGGTTACATGTACATGCTGAAGCTCAATCACCTGGTGGATGACAAGATGCACGCGCGTTCCACCGGCTCCTACTCCCTGGTGACCCAGCAGCCGCTGGGCGGCAAGGCGCAGTTCGGTGGTCAGCGCTTCGGGGAAATGGAGGTCTGGGCCCTGGAAGCTTATGGCGCCGCCTATACCCTCCAGGAGATGCTCACCGTCAAGTCCGACGACGTGGAGGGCCGCACCAAGATGTACAAGAGCATCGTGGATGGCGACCACACCATGCAGGCGGGCATGCCGGAGTCCTTCAACGTGCTGGTGAAGGAAATCCGCTCGCTGGGCATCGATATCGAACTGGAGAGCTGAGGCGGCCGCTAGGCGCTTCGCAGTAATGACGGTCCGCGGGGGCGTGCGCGCCCCCGCCCATGACAACTCCGCAACGGAGCCGACCCATGAAAGATTTGGTGAAAGTCCTCAAATCGCAGTCTCAGTCCGACGAGTTCGACGCGATCAAGATCACCCTGGCGTCGCCGGACATGATTCGCAGCTGGTCCTTCGGCGAGGTCAAGAAGCCCGAGACCATCAACTATCGTACCTTCAAGCCGGAGCGCGACGGGCTGTTCTGCGCCAAGATCTTCGGCCCGGTGAAGGACTACGAGTGCCTGTGCGGCAAGTACAAGCGGATGAAGCATCGCGGCATCATCTGCGAGAAGTGCGGCGTCGAGGTCACCAAGGCCGCCGTGCGCCGCGAGCGCATGGGCCACATCGAGCTGGCGAGCCCGGTCGCCCACATCTGGTTTTTGAAGTCGCTGCCGTCGCGCATCGGCATGTTCCTGGACATGACCCTGCGCGACATCGAGCGCGTGCTCTACTTCGAGAGCTTCATGGTCGTCGATCCGGGCATGACCACCCTCGAGCGCGGCCAGCTGCTCAACGACGAGCAGTACTTCGAGGCCCTCGAGGAGTTCGGTGACGACTTCGACGCCCGCATGGGCGCCGAGGCCGTCCAGGCCATGCTCAAGGACATCGATCTCGAGGAAGAGATCGAGCGCCTGCGCGAGGAGATCCCGCAGACCAACTCCGAGACCAAGATCAAGAAGCTGTCCAAGCGGCTCAAGCTGCTGGAAGCCTTCCAGGGCTCCGGCAACGATCCGGCGTGGATGGTCATGGAAGTGCTGCCGGTGCTGCCGCCGGACCTGCGTCCGCTGGTGCCGCTGGACGGCGGTCGCTTCGCGACCTCCGACCTCAACGACCTGTACCGTCGCGTGATCAACCGCAACAACCGCCTCAAGCGGCTGCTCGATCTCAACGCGCCGGACATCATCGTGCGCAACGAGAAGCGCATGCTGCAGGAAGCGGTCGACGCGCTGCTCGACAACGGTCGCCGAGGCCGGGCCATCACCGGCTCCAACAAGCGTCCGCTGAAGTCGCTGGCCGACATGATCAAGGGCAAGCAGGGGCGCTTCCGTCAGAACCTGCTGGGCAAGCGCGTCGACTACTCCGGCCGCTCGGTCATCACCGTGGGCCCGACCCTGCGCCTGCACCAGTGCGGCCTGCCGAAGAAGATGGCGCTCGAGCTGTTCAAGCCGTTCATCTACTCCAAGCTGCAGTACAACGGCCAGGCGTCCACCATCAAGGCCGCCAAGAAGATGGTCGAGCGCGAGCTGCCCGAGGTCTGGGACATCCTCGCCGAGGTCATCCGCGAGCACCCGGTGCTGCTCAACCGCGCGCCGACCCTGCACCGCCTGGGCATCCAGGCCTTCGAGCCGCTGCTGATCGAGGGCAAGGCGATCCAGCTGCACCCGCTGGTGTGCGCCGCCTACAACGCCGACTTCGACGGCGACCAGATGGCCGTGCACGTGCCGCTGACCCTGGAGGCCCAGCTCGAGGCCCGGGCGCTGATGATGGCCACCAACAACGTGCTGTCACCGGCCAACGGCGAGCCGATCATCGTGCCGTCCCAGGACGTGGTGCTGGGGCTGTACTACATGACTCGCGAGAAGATCAACGCCAAGGGCGAGGGCATGGTGTTCTCCGACCTCAACGAGGTCGAACGCGCCTTCGGCACCCAGAGCGTGGCGCTGCATTCCCGGGTCAAGGTGCGCCTCGACGAGCTGGTGATCGACGAGGAGTCCGGCGAGACGAGCGAGACCCGCAGGATCTACGACACCACCGTGGGTCGCGCGCTGCTGTTCCGCATCCTGCCCGACGGCGTGCCCTTCGAGCTGATCGATCAGCCGATGAAGAAGAAGGCCATCTCCAAGCTGATCAACGAGGTGTATCGTCGTGCCGGCCTCAAGCCCGCGGTGATCTTCGCCGACCAGCTGATGTACACCGGCTTCCGCATGGCCACCTGGTCCGGCGCCTCCATCGGCGTCAACGACTTCGTCATCCCGGATGCCAAGGCCGAGATCGTCGAGGGGGCCGAGGAAGAGGTCAAGGAGATCGAGGACCAGTTCTCCTCCGGTCTCGTGACCGCGGGCGAGAAGTACAACAAGGTCATCGACATCTGGGCGCGCGCCAACGACCAGGTTGCCAAGGCGATGATGACCGGCATCTCCAAGGAGAGCGTGATCGACCGCGAGGGCAACGAGGTCGAGCAGGACTCCTTCAACAGCGTCTTCATCATGGCCGACTCCGGCGCCCGGGGTAGTGCCGCCCAGATCCGCCAGCTGGCGGGCATGCGTGGCCTGATGGCCAAGCCGGACGGCTCGATCATCGAGACCCCGATCGTCGCCAACTTCCGTGAAGGCCTGAACGTCCTGCAGTACTTCATCTCGACCCACGGCGCGCGTAAGGGCCTGGCGGACACGGCACTCAAGACCGCCAACTCCGGTTACCTGACCCGCCGCCTGGTCGACGTGGCCCAGGACATGGTCATCACCGAGGCGGACTGCGGCACCGAGAACGGCCTGACCCTGCACCCGGTCATCGAGGGCGGCGACATCATCGTCTCGCTGGCCCAGCGCGTGCTCGGCCGCGTGGTCGCCCAGGACGTCATCGATCCCAACACCGAGGAAGTGCTGATCCCGCGCGACACCCTGCTCGACGAGGCCTGGTGCGCCGAACTCGACACCATGGGCGTCGACGAGATCGTGGTGCGCTCGACCATCACCTGCGAGACCAGCCACGGCGTCTGCTCGTCCTGCTACGGCCGTGACCTGGCGCGTGGCCACCAGGTCAACGTCGGCGAGTCCGTGGGCGTCATCGCCGCCCAGTCGATCGGCGAGCCGGGCACCCAGCTGACCATGCGGACCTTCCACATCGGCGGCGCGGCCTCCCGGGCCTCCGCGGTGGACAGCGTCCAGGTCAAGCACGGCGGCAAGGTGCGCCTGCACAACATCAAGCACGTCGAACGCGGCGACGGCAAGCTGGTGGTGGTGTCCCGCTCCAGCGCCCTGGCCGTGGCCGACGAGCACGGCCGCGAGCGCGAGTACTACAAGCTGCCCTACGGCGCCGAGCTCTCGGTGAAGGACGGCGAAGCGGTGGATGCCGGCCAGACCGTGGCCAAGTGGGATCCGCACACCCACCCGATCGTCGCCGAGGCCGAGGGTCAGGTGCAGTACGCGGACATGGACGAAGGCGTCACCATGCACCGCAGCGTGGACGAGATGACCGGCCTGTCCTCCATCGAGGTCATCGAGTCGGCGGCGCGTCCCATGGCCGGCCGCGACAAGCGCCCGATGATCCTGCTGGCCGACGAGGCCGGCAAGCCGGTGACCGTGTCCGGTTCCGATACCCCGGTGCAGTACCTGCTGCCCGGCAAGGCCATCGTCACCGTCGATGACGGTGCCAAGATCGGCGTCGGCGAGGTGGTGGCCCGTATCCCGGTGGAAGCCACCGGCAACAAGGACATCACCGGCGGTCTGCCGCGGGTCGCCGATCTGTTCGAGGCCCGCAAGCCCAAGGAGCCGGCGATCCTGGCCGAGATCAGCGGCACCATCAGCTTCGGCAAGGAGACCAAGGGCAAGCGTCGCCTGACGATCACTCCGGAAGACGGCGATCCGTTCGAGATGCTGATCCCGAAATGGCGCCAGATCGCGGTGTTCGAGGGCGAGACCGTCGAGAAGGGCGAGGTCATCTCCGACGGTCCGAGCAACCCGCACGATATCCTGCGCCTGCTGGGCATCGCGGAGCTGGCCAAGTACATCACCACCGAGGTGCAGGACGTCTACCGCCTGCAGGGCGTGGGCATCAACGACAAGCACATCGAAGTGATCGTGCGTCAGATGCTGCGCAAGGTCGAGATCACCGACGCCGGCGATTCCGACTTCATTCCCGGTGACCAGGTCGAGCTGGTGCGGGTGCTGGAGCAGAACGCTGCGCTTTCGGCCACCGACAAATTCCCGGCCAAGTACCAGCGCCTGCTGCTGGGGATCACCAAGGCCAGCCTGGCCACCGAGTCGTTCATCTCCGCGGCCTCCTTCCAGGAGACCACGCGGGTGCTGACCGAGGCGGCGGTCACCGGCAAGCGCGACTACCTGCGCGGCCTCAAGGAAAACGTGGTGGTGGGACGCCTGATCCCGGCCGGTACCGGCCTCACCCACCACGCGGAGCGTCGCCGCAAGCGTGAAGACGCCGAGCGCGTGCTCCAGCCGTCCGCCTACGAGGTCGAGCAGGAGCTGGGCGCCCAGCTCACCGCGCTCGATTCGGACGACGACGAGATCTGACGCCCGCCGTCCGCGCGGCGCCCTGGGGCGCCGCGCTTGACGGTCGGTGGCGTCAGCCATTAGAATGCGCAGCCTTTAACAGTGGGGCGGGTGCGCCCGCGCCACTGGAAAAAGGACCGCAAGACAGGAAGCGAACGGCTACTCGCTTCCGCCAAGGCAACCCATTTGGAGCAATAAATGGCAACGATCAATCAGCTCGTGCGCAAGCCGCGCAAGCGCCAGGCCGCCAAGAGCGACGTGCCGGCGCTGCAGGCCTGCCCGCAGAAGCGCGGCGTCTGCACCCGCGTCTACACCACCACCCCGAAGAAGCCGAACTCGGCCCTGCGTAAGGTCTGCCGTGTGCGCCTGACCAACGGCTTCGAGGTGTCTTCCTACATCGGCGGTGAAGGCCACAACCTCCAGGAGCACTCCGTGGTCCTGATCCGTGGCGGCCGGGTGAAGGACCTTCCGGGTGTCCGTTATCACACCGTTCGCGGTGCCCTGGACACCTCCGGCGTGCAGAACCGTAAGCAGGGCCGTTCCAAGTACGGCACCAAGCGCCCGAAGGCGTAAGCCTCGGGTGTCGCCGGCGACGGCTATCATAGAACATTGACATTGATACGGTCTGATAAGAGTAAGGTCGAGCGCCCGCGCGGTCGTCTCGGGTTTACCTGAAGGACCCTTCGGAAGAGGGCTTATCATGCCTAGAAGAAGAGTTGCGGCCAAGCGCGAGATCCTGCCGGATCCCAAGTTCGGATCCGAGCGCCTGGCGAAGTTCATGAACCACCTGATGATCAGCGGCAAGAAGTCCGTAGCTGAGCGCATCGTCTATGGTGCGCTGGACAGGGTTGCCGATCGCTCCAAGGAAGAGCCGCTGGAGATCTTCGACAAGGCGCTGGAGACCATTCAGCCCATGGTCGAGGTGAAGTCCCGCCGCGTCGGCGGCGCGACCTATCAGGTGCCGGTCGAGGTGCGTCCGTCGCGCCGCCAGGCGCTGGCCATGCGCTGGCTGGCAGACGCCGCGCGTCGTCGCGGTGAGAAGACCATGGTGCAGCGTCTGGCTGGCGAGATGCTGGATGCCGCCGAAGGCAAGGGTTCGGCCGTCAAGAAGCGTGAAGACGTGCATCGCATGGCAGAGGCCAACAAGGCCTTCTCTCACTACCGCTTCTAAATCGCATCGCCAACCAACGGGAGTTACATCGTGGCTCGCAAGACTCCGCTCAAGCGTTACCGCAACATCGGTATCGTGGCCCACGTCGACGCCGGTAAGACGACCACTACCGAGCGTATCCTGTTCTATACCGGTCTTTCCCACAAGGTCGGCGAGGTCCATGAGGGCGCCGCCACCATGGACTGGATGCAGCAGGAGCAGGAGCGTGGCATCACGATCACCTCCGCGGCGACCACCTGCTTCTGGCAGGGCATGAACAAGCAGTTCGATGAGCACCGCATCAACATCATCGACACCCCGGGGCACGTCGACTTCACCATCGAGGTCGAGCGTTCCCTGCGTGTGCTCGACGGTGCCGTCGTGGTGCTGTGCGGTTCCTCCGGTGTGCAGCCGCAGACCGAGACCGTCTGGCGCCAGGCCAACAAGTACGAAGTCCCGCGCATGGTGTTCGTCAACAAGA
The DNA here is from genome assembly GCF_056159885.1 of Halomonas sp. ABH4_019. NCBI lineage: Bacteria > Pseudomonadati > Pseudomonadota > Gammaproteobacteria > Oceanospirillales > Halomonadaceae > Halomonas > Halomonas sp. ABH4_019. Next base: position 609,560 of record NZ_JBSWWC010000002.1, on the reverse strand, counting down.
TGGACCGTGCCGGTGCCGACTACTTCATGGTGCTCAACCAGCTGAAGGACAAGCTGGGCGCCAACGTCGTGCCGATCCAGATCAACTGGGGCGCCGAGGACGACTTCAAGGGCGTGATCGACCTCATCCAGATGAAGGCCATCCAGTGGGATGAAGACAACTTCGGGATGAACTACGATCTGGTCGACATTCCCGCCGATCTCCAGGCCAAGGCCGAGGAGTATCGCGAGCACATGATCGAGTCCGCCGCCGAGGCCTCCGAAGAACTGATGGAGAAGTACCTCGAGGAAGGCGACCTGTCCGTCGAGGACATCAAGGCCGGTCTGCGTCGTCGTACCCTCGACAACGAGATCGTGCTGGTCACCTGCGGCTCCGCGTTCAAGAACAAGGGCGTGCAGGCGGTGCTGGACGGTGTCATCGAGTACATGCCGTCTCCGACCGAGGTCAAGGCCATCGAAGGCGAGCTGGACGACAAGGACGGCACCATCGCGACCCGCGAGGCCGACGACAGCGCGCCTTTCGCCGCCCTGGCGTTCAAGATCGCCACCGACCCCTTCGTCGGCACCCTGACCTTCATCCGCGTCTACTCCGGCGTGCTGAAGTCCGGCGACAGCGTCTACAACTCCGTCAAGCAGAAGAAGGAGCGCGTCGGCCGTATCGTGCAGATGCACTCCAACTCCCGCGAGGAGATCAAGGAAGTGCTGGCCGGCGACATCGCCGCCTGCATCGGCCTGAAGGACGTCACCACCGGTGACACCCTGTGCGACCTGACCGACAAGATCGTGCTCGAGCGCATGGAGTTCCCGGATCCGGTGATCTCCGTGGCCGTGGAGCCGAAGTCCAAGGCCGACCAGGAGAAGATGGGCGTGGCCCTCGGCAAGCTGGCCCAGGAGGATCCGTCCTTCCAGGTCAAGACCGACGAGGAAACCGGCCAGACCATCATCTCCGGCATGGGCGAGCTGCACCTGGACATCATCGTCGACCGCATGCGTCGCGAGTTCAAGGTCGAGGCCAACATCGGCAAGCCGCAGGTGGCCTACCGCGAGACCATCCGCAAGAGCGTCGAGCAGGAAGGCAAGTTCGTGCGCCAGTCCGGCGGTCGCGGTCAGTACGGTCATGTGCATCTGCGCATCGAGCCGTTGACGGCCGAGGACAAGGGCGACGACGAAGACATGCACTTCAAGTTCGCTTCTGAGATCGTCGGCGGCGTGGTTCCCAAGGAATACGTGCCGGCCGTCGAGAAGGGGGCCTATGAGCAGCTCCAGAACGGTGTCATCGCGGGCTACCCGATGATTGACGTCAAGGTTACGCTGTTCGACGGTTCCTACCATGACGTGGACTCGAACGAGACCGCGTTCAAGGTCGCCTCTTCCATGGCGATCAAGGAAGGCGCACCCAAGGCCAAGGCCGTGCTGCTCGAGCCGGTGATGAAGGTCGAGGTCGTGACCCCCGAGGAGTTCATGGGCGATGTCATGGGCGACCTGAACCGCCGTCGTGGCCTGGTCCAGGGCATGGATGATTCCTCCTCAGGCAAGGTCATCCGCGCCACCGTTCCGCTGGCTGAGATGTTCGGTTACGCAACCGACCTGCGCTCTCAGACCCAGGGCCGCGCAAGCTACACCATGGAGTTTGCGGATTACGAAGAGGCGCCGTCCAGCGTCGTTGAAGCCGTCATCAACCAGAACGGTTAACCGTTAGCTAACGTAAAGAGGTCATAGCAGTGGCTAAGGAAAAATTCGAACGTTCCAAACCGCACATTAACGTCGGTACCATCGGTCACGTCGACCATGGCAAGACCACGCTGACTGCGGCCCTGACCCGCGTGTCCGCGGAAGTCTTCGGTGGCGACGCCCGTGCATTCGACTCCATCGACAACGCCCCGGAAGAGCGTGAGCGCGGCATCACCATCGCCACCGCCCACGTCGAGTACCAGTCCGAAGTGCGCCACTACGCTCACGTCGACTGCCCGGGCCACGCCGACTACGTCAAGAACATGATCACCGGTGCCGCCCAGATGGATGGTGCCATCCTGGTCTGCTCCGCCGCCGACGGCCCCATGCCGCAGACTCGCGAGCACATCCTGCTGTCTCGCCAGGTCGGCGTGCCGTACATCGTCGTGTTCCTGAACAAGGCCGACATGGTCGACGACGAAGAGCTGCTCGAGCTGGTCGAGATGGAAGTCCGCGAGCTCCTGAGCGAGTACGACTTCCCGGGTGACGACACCCCGATCATCACCGGCTCCGCCCTGATGGCTCTGGAAGGCAAGGACGACAACGGCATGGGTACCACCGCCGTTGCCAACCTGATCAAGGCCCTGGACGAGTACATCCCGGAGCCGGAGCGTGCCATCGATCAGCCGTTCCTGATGCCGATCGAGGACGTGTTCTCCATCTCCGGTCGCGGTACCGTGGTCACCGGTCGTGTCGAGCGCGGTGTCATCAAGGCCGGCGAGGAAGTCGAGATCGTCGGTATCAAGGACACCACCAAGACCACCGTCACCGGTGTCGAGATGTTCCGCAAGCTGCTCGACGAAGGTCGTGCCGGTGAGAACGTCGGCGCCCTGCTGCGCGGCACCAAGCGTGACGACGTCGAGCGTGGCCAGGTCCTGGCCAAGCCGGGCACCATCACCCCGCACACCAAGTTCGAGGCCGAGGTGTACGTGCTGTCCAAGGACGAGGGTGGTCGTCACACTCCGTTCTTCAAGGGCTACCGTCCGCAGTTCTACTTCCGTACCACCGACATCACCGGTACCTGTGAACTGCCGGAAGGCGTCGAGATGGTCATGCCGGGCGACAACGTCAAGATGGTCGTCAACCTGATCGCTCCGGTCGCCATGGACGAAGGCCTGCGCTTCGCCGTTCGTGAAGGCGGTCGTACCGTCGGCGCCGGCGTCGTGGCCAAGATCGTCGAGTAAGCCTCAGGCTTCTCGAAAGATCGAAGGGGGCTCCGTGAGGAGCCCCCTTTCTGCGCAGCGTCGCGAGGGTTTGACTCTCGTCGGCGGCGCGCCTATAATGCGCATCCTTTGAATGCGTGGGTTGACGGCTCGCGCCGTCAAGATCCATTGGAGTTTAGGGCAAATGCAGAACCAGAAGATTCGCATTCGGTTGAAGGCCTTCGACCACCGCCTGATCGACCAGTCCGCCGCGGAGATCGTTGATACCGCCAAGCGTACCGGCGCCCAGGTGCGGGGTCCGATTCCTCTGCCGACCAATCGCGAGCGCTACACCGTGCTGATCTCTCCGCACGTGAACAAGGACGCTCGTGACCAGTACGAGATTCGTACCCACAAGCGTGTGCTCGATATCGTCGAGCCCACCGAGAAGACCGTCGACGCCCTGATGAAGCTCGACCTCGCCGCCGGCGTGGACGTGCAGATCAAGCTCGACTGATACCACACTAGACACTCGCGGCCCAGCGCCTGCCGCGTTTTGCAGGCAGCAGCCGCCGCGCCGGGATGGCGCCACACAACGTGCTAGTGGAATGCTCTGGAAAGGGCAGCCATAGCGGGTGACAGCCCCGTACACTATAGGAGACGTAGTAATGACTATCGGTTTGGTCGGTAAAAAGGCCGGGATGACCCGCGTCTTTACCGAGGACGGCGCCTCCGTGCCCGTGACCGTGATCGAGGTTGAGCCTAACCGCGTGACGCGCGTGAAGTCCGTCGAGTCCGACGGCTACGCCGCGGTGCAGGTGACCTCCGGTTCCCGCAAGGCCAAGCATCTCTCCAAGGCCCAAGCCGGTCAGTTCGCCAAGGCCGGTATCGAGGCCGGTCGTGCGCTGATGGAGTTCCGCCTGGCTGAAGGCGATGAGGCTCCGGAAGTGGGCGGCGAACTCACCGTATCCCTCTTCGAAGCCGGTCAGAAGATCGACGTGACCGGTACCTCCAAGGGTAAGGGTTTCCAGGGCGCCGTGAAGCGCTGGAACTTCCGCACCCAGGACAACAGCCACGGTAACTCCCTGGCCCACCGTGCACCGGGTTCCATCGGCATGTGCCAGACCCCGGGTCGCGTGTTCAAGGGCAAGAAGATGGCCGGTCAGCTCGGCAACGAGCGCTGCACCGTCCAGAGCCTGGAAGTCGTCCGTGTCGACGCCGAGCGTAACCTGCTGCTGATCAAGGGTGCCGTACCCGGTGCCACCGGCAGTGATGTCATCGTGCGCAGCGCCGTCAAAGCAGGCTGAAGGGGAATTTACCGATGAATCTGAATCTTGCAGGTGCTGGCGGCACCGTCGAAGTCGCCGACGCTACCTTTGGCAAAGAATTCAACGAAGCGCTCGTGCACCAGGTCGTCACCGCCTATCTGGCCGGTGGTCGCCAGGGCACTCGCGCCCAGAAGAACCGTTCCGACGTGCGTGGCGGCGGCAAGAAGCCGTGGCGTCAGAAGGGCACCGGTCGTGCCCGCGCCGGTACCATCCGCTCGCCGATCTGGCGTGCCGGCGGCGTGACCTTCGCGGCTCGTCCGCAGGACCACTCCCAGAAGGTCAACCGCAAGATGTACCGTGCGGCCATGCGCTCGATCCTCTCCGAGCTGGTTCGCCAGGAGCGCCTGGTGGCCGTCGATGCGTTCGCCGTCGAGAGCCCCAAGACCAAGCAGCTGGTCGCCAAGCTCAATGAGCTGGGCCTGGAGAAGGTGCTGATCGTCACCGAAGAGGTCGACGAGAACCTGTACCTCGCCGCCCGCAACATCCCCAACGTGGATGTGGTGGATGTCGCTGCCGCCGATCCGGTGAGCCTGGTCGCCTTCGACAAGGTGCTGGCCACCGTCTCCGCCCTGCGCAAATTCGAGGAGAAGCTGGCATGAACCAGGAACGTGTATTCAAGGTGCTGCTGGGTCCGCACGTGACCGAGAAGGCCGCCATGGCCGCCGAGCGCAACCAGTACGTGTTCAAGGTGGCAGGCGACGCGACCAAGCCCGAGATCAAGACCGCCGTGCAGGAGCTGTTCGGCAAGAAGGTCGATCGCGTTCAGGTGCTGAACGTCAAGGGCAAGACCAAGCGCACTGCGCATGGGACCGGTCAGCGCAAGGGTTATCGCAAGGCGTACGTCACCCTGGCCGCCGGCGAGACGCTTGAAGACTTCTCTGGCGCCGAGTAAAGGCAGGAGCACGGATCATGGCAATCGTCAAGACTAAACCTACTTCCGCCGGTCGTCGCCACGTCGTCAAGATCGTCGGCGAGGAACTGTACAAGGGCCGCGCCTACGCGCCGCTGCTCGAGAAACAGTCCAAGTCCGGTGGCCGTAACAACTACGGTCGCATCACCACCCGTCACGTGGGCGGTGGTCACCGTCATCACTACCGGATCATCGACTTCAAGCGCACCAAGGATGGCGTTCCCGCCGTCGTCGAGCGTCTGGAGCATGACCCGAACCGTAGCGCCCACATCGCGCTGCTCAAGTACATGGACGGCGAACGTCGCTACATCATCGCCCCGCGCGGTGTGAAGGCCGGCGACCGTCTCGAGTCCGGCGTGAACGCAGCAATCAAGAAGGGCAACGCCCTGCCGCTGCGCAACATTCCGCTGGGTTCCACCGTGCACTGCATCGAGCTCAAGCCCGGCAAGGGTGCCCAGCTCGCTCGCAGCGCCGGCACCAGCGCCCAGCTGGTGGCTCGCGAAGGCAACTACGCCACCCTGCGTCTGCGCTCCGGCGAGATGCGCAAGGTGCTGGCCGAGTGCCGCGCGACCCTGGGTGAGGTGAGCAACTCCGAGCACAGCCTGCGTCAGCTTGGCAAGGCCGGTGCGAAGCGCTGGAGAGGTGTGCGCCCGACGGTTCGCGGCGTGGCCATGAACCCGGTGGATCACCCGCACGGCGGCGGTGAAGGCCGCACCAGCGGTGGTCGTCACCCGGTGTCTCCGTGGGGCATCCCCACCAAGGGCCACAAGACCCGCAAGAACAAGCGCACCGACAAGCTGATCGTCCGTCGCCGCAAGGCCCGGAAGTAAGATCCAACGCCAAGACATTAAGAGGTAACGGCTGTGCCACGTTCACTGAAGAAAGGTCCCTTTATTGACCTTCATCTGCTGAAGAAGGTTGAGACTGCAGTGGAGAAGAACGACCGCAAACCGATCAAGACCTGGTCGCGTCGTTCCATGATCCTGCCCAACATGGTCGGGCTCACCATTGCAGTCCATAACGGTCGCCAACACGTCCCGGTGCACGTCTCCGAGGAAATGGTTGGCCACAAGCTGGGCGAATTCGCTGCCACCCGCACCTATCGCGGTCATGCGGCGGACAAGAAAGCCAAACGGTAAGCCGAGAGAGGATTAGAGATGGAAGTCACAGCAAAGCTGCGTGGCGCTCGTTTATCCGCCCAGAAGGCCCGTTTGGTGGCTGACCAGGTGCGCGGTAAGCCGGTCGCCGATGCACTCGACCTGCTGACCTTCTCCCCGAAGAAGGCCTCCAAGCTGGTCAAGAAGGTGCTGCAGTCCGCCATCGCGAACGCGGAAGAAAACAACGGCATGGATATCGACGAGCTGCGTGTCTCGACCATCTGCGTCGATGAGGGCATGACGCTCAAGCGCATCCGTCCGCGCGCCAAGGGCCGTGCGGATCGCATTCTGAAGCGCACCTGCCACATCACCGTCAAGGTAGCCGAGAAGTAGGAGTCGACCAGATGGGTCAGAAAGTCAATCCGACAGGCATTCGCCTGGGTATCGTCAAGGACCATACCTCGGTCTGGTATGCCGAGCGCGGCGCCTATGCCGACAAGCTGAACAACGACCTCGAGGTGCGTCGCTTCCTGGAAGAGCGTCTGAAGAACGCCTCCGTGAGCAAGATCACCATCGAGCGTCCGGCCAACAACGCCCGCATCACCATTCACACTGCCCGTCCGGGCATCGTGATCGGCAAGAAGGGCGAGGACGTCGATCGTCTGCGTCGCGACGTCACTCAGATGATGGGCGTGCCGGTGCACGTCAACATCGAGGAAGTCCGCAAGCCGGAGCTGGACGCCCAGCTCGTTGCGCAGAACATTGCCGGCCAGCTCGAGCGTCGTGTCATGTTCCGGCGCGCCATGAAGCGCTCCGTCCAGAACGCCATGCGCCTGGGCGCCGGCGGTATCAAGGTGCAGCTCTCCGGTCGCCTCGGCGGCGCCGAGATCGCCCGCACCGAGTGGTACCGCGAAGGTCGCGTGCCGCTGCACACGCTGCGTGCGGACATCGACTACGCCACCTACGAAGCCAAGACCACCTACGGCATCATCGGTGTCAAGGTCTGGGTCTTCAAGGGCGAAATCCTCGGGGGCATCGAGGAGGTCCGCGCCAAGGCCAAGCAGCCGCAGGGTGCGCCCTCCAAGAAGAAAGGTTCCAGGTAAGGGGAGAGCGAGTCGATGTTACAACCCAAGCGTTTGAAGTTCCGCAAGGTGCAGAAGGGCCGCAACCGTGGCCTGGCGCATCGCGGCAGCAAGGTGAGCTTCGGCGAATATGGCCTCAAGGCCACCGGCCGTGGCCGCGTCACCGCCCGCCAGATCGAAGCCGGCCGTCGTGCCATTACCCGTCACGTCAAGCGTGGCGGCAAGATCTGGATCCGGGTCTTCCCGGACAAGCCGATTTCCAAGAAGCCGCTGGAAGTCCGGATGGGTAAAGGTAAGGGCTCCGTCGAGTACTGGGTCGCCCAGATCCAGCCCGGCCGCGTCCTCTACGAGATCGAAGGCGTTTCCGAGGAGCTGGCTCGCGAGGCATTCGCCCTGGCCGCCCAGAAGTTCCCGGTCTCCACCACCTTTGTGAAACGGACGGTGATGTGATGAAAGCCCAGGAAATTCGCGAAAAGTCAGCCGAGCAGCTCCAGGAGCAGCTCTTCGAACTCCTCCGCGAGCAGTTCAACCTGCGCATGCAGAAGGCCACCGGCCAGCTCAGCCAGACTCATCTGCTCAAGCAGGTTCGTCGGGATATCGCCCGCGTGAAGACTGTGCTCAACGAGAAGGCAGGTGTCTGAGATGGCCGAAGAAAAGAAAGCCCGTACGCTCACCGGCAAGGTGGTGAGCGACAAGATGGACAAGTCCATCGTCGTGATGATCGAGCGTCGTGAGCGCCACCCGATCTACGGCAAGTACGTTAAGCGCTCCACCAAGCTGCACGCCCATGACGAGGCGAACCAGGCCAAGGCCGGCGATACGGTTTCCATCGAGGAATGCCGTCCGCTGTCGAAGAAGAAGGCCTGGACCCTGGTCCAAGTCGTCGAACAGGCCAAGGGTTGATCGGCAAACGCCAGTCGAACCAGTGCAGTCAGTTTAGGTTTGGAGAAAACCGATGATTCAGACTCAGACAATGCTGGATGTCGCCGACAACAGCGGGGCGCGCCGGGTGCAGTGCATCAAGGTGCTGGGCGGTTCACACCGTCGCTACGCCCGCGTCGGCGACATCATCAAGGTCACGGTGAAGGAAGCCATCCCGCGTGGCAAGGTCAAGAAGGGCCAGGTCCTCAAGGCGGTGGTGGTTCGCACCCGCAGTGGCGTCCGTCGTAACGACGGTTCGCTGATCCGCTTCGATGGAAATGCGGCGGTCCTGTTGAACAACACCAACGACCAGCCGATCGGTACCCGGATCTTCGGTCCGGTGACCCGTGAGCTTCGTACCGAGAAGTTCATGAAGATCATTTCCTTGGCGCCTGAAGTGCTGTAAGGAGCGAGGCGGATATGCAAAAGATCAAACGTGACGACGAAGTCGTCGTCATCGCCGGCAAGGACAAGGGCAAGCGTGGCACCGTGAAGCGCGTCCTCAAGGACGATCGCTACATCGTGTCCGGTGTGAACATGATCAAGCGTCACACCAAGCCCAATCCCATGGCGGGTAATCAGGGCGGTATCGTCGAGCGCGAGGCTCCGATTCACGCGTCCAACGTGGCCATCTTCAACCAGGAGACCGGTAAGGCAGATCGCGTCGGCGTCCAGGTTCAGGAAGACGGTACCAAGGTACGTATCTACAAGTCGACGCAAGCGCAGATCGACGCCTAACGCGAGTCGGGTAGCAAAATGGCGAACTTGAAAGAACGTTATCAAAACGAGGTGGTGGCTAAGCTCCAAGAGCAGTTCAGCTACGCCAACGTGATGCAGGTGCCCCGGATCACCAAGGTGACTCTGAACATGGGCATCGGCGAAGCGACCAGCGACAAGAAGCTGATCGACAACGCCATCGGTGATCTGGAGAAGCTCTCCGGTCAGAAGCCGCTGGTGACCAAGGCACGCAAGTCCATCGCGGGCTTCAAGGTGCGTGAAGGCTGGCCGATCGGGATCAAGGTAACCCTGCGTGCCGAGCGCATGTGGGACTTCCTCGATCGCCTGGTGAATATCGCGATCCCCCGCGTTCGTGACTTCCGTGGTCTCAACCCGAAGTCCTTCGACGGTCGTGGCAACTACTCCATGGGGGTGCGTGAGCAGATCATCTTCCCGGAGATCGAGTATGATAAGATCGATCGGATCCGTGGTCTGGATGTCACCATCACCACCACCGCCAACACCGATGAAGAAGGTCGTGCGCTGCTTGGCGCGCTGAACTTCCCGTTCAAGAAATAAGGGTGGGATCATGGCAAAGAAAAGCATGGTAGAGCGTGAAGCGAAGCGCGCCCAGCTGGTGGAGAAGTACGCCGCCAAGCGCGCTGCGCTCAAGGCGATCATCCAGGACGTGAACGCTTCCGACGAAGAGCGCTTCGATGCAACGCTGAAGTTGCAGCAGCTGCCGCGTGACTCCAGCCCGGTGCGCCAGCGCAACCGCTGCCGCGTCACCGGCCGTCCGCACGGCTACTACAACAAGTTCGGCCTCGGCCGCAACAAGCTGCGTGAAGCCGCCATGCGTGGCGACGTGCCCGGGCTCAAGAAGTCCAGCTGGTAACGCCACGTAGAATCATCAGGAGCGCAACGTAAATGAGCATGCAAGACACTCTGGCGGATATGTTCACCCGTATCCGCAATGCGCAGATGGCCACCAAGGAGACGGTTTCCATGCCGTCCTCCAAGCTCAAGGTCGAGGTGGCCCGCGTGCTGAAAGAAGAGGGTTATGTGACCGACTACGGCGTCAGCGAGTCGGCCAAGCCTGAGCTGACCGTGACCCTCAAGTACTTCGAAGGCAAGCCGGTCATCGAGCATCTGCAGCGGGCATCCAAGCCGTCTCTGCGCAACTATGCGGGCAAGGACACCCTGCCCAAGGTTGCCGAGGGCCTGGGTATCGCGATCGTCACCACCTCCAAGGGTGTGATGACCGACCGCGCGGCCCGCCAGGCCGGTGTCGGTGGTGAAGTCATCTGCACCGTATTCTAGGAGTTTGGAATGTCCCGCGTAGCCAAATATCCGGTTAAACTGCCCGCCGGCGTCGAGCTCAAGCTCGACGGCGACCAGCTGTCCGTCAAGGGCGGCCAGGGCACGCTGTCCATGACCGTGCACCCCGACGTGGCGATCGCTCAGGAAGAAGGTCAGGTGACCTTCCAGCCGAGCGAGAGCGCCAAGAGCTGGGCGATGGTCGGCACTACCCGTGCCCTGGTCCAGAACCTGGTCACCGGTGTGTCCGAAGGCTTTACCAAGAGCCTCGAAATCAATGGCGTCGGTTATCGTGCCCAGGCCAAGGGCCAGACGCTGAACCTGACACTGGGCTTCTCCCACCCGGTCGACTACCAACTGCCTGAAGGTGTCACGGCGGAAACGCCGAAGAACACCATCATCGTGCTCAAGAGCGCGGACAAGCAGAAGCTCGGCCAGGTTGCCGCGGAAATCCGCGCCTTCCGTCCGCCCGAGCCCTACAAGGGCAAGGGTATCCGGTACGGCGACGAGCAGGTCCGCCGCAAAGAAGCCAAGAAGAAGTAAGGCAGGGTTATGAACGCGAAGAAAGAATCTCGTCTCCGTCGTGCCCGCCGCGCTCGCGCCAAGATCCGCGAGCTGGGCGTGTATCGCCTGTGCGTCAACCGTACCCCGCGCCACATCTACGCGCAGATCATCTCGCCGGATGGTGGCAAGGTCCTGGCCAGCGCTTCCACGCTGGACAAGGCCCTGCGCGAGGGTGCGACCGGCAACGTCGACGCCGCCTCCAAGGTGGGCGCACTGATTGCCGAACGCGCCAAGCAGGCTGGCATCACCCAGGTGGCCTTCGATCGTGCCGGTTTCAAGTACCACGGTCGTGTCAAGGCCCTGGCCGACGCCGCTCGTGAAGGCGGCCTGGAATTCTAAAGGGTTTTACGATGGCGAAGAACGAACAGCAAAGCGGCGATCTGCAGGAAAAGCTCGTGCAGGTCAACCGTGTCGCCAAGGTGGTCAAGGGTGGCCGGATCTTCGGCTTTACCGCCCTGACCGTCGTCGGTGACGGTAACGGTCGTGTCGGCTTCGGTCGTGGCAAGGCGCGTGAAGTGCCGGTCGCGATCCAGAAGGCCATGGACCAGGCGCGTCGCAACATGGTCAAGGTCAACCTCACCGGTGGCACCCTGCAGTACCCGGTCAAGGCCCGTCACGGCGCCTCCAAGGTGTACATGCAGCCGGCCTCCGAGGGTACCGGCATCATCGCCGGCGGCGCCATGCGCTCCGTGCTGGAGCTGGCCGGCGTCCATGACGTCCTGGCCAAGTGCTACGGCTCCACCAACCCGGTGAACGTGGTGCGGGCGACCGTCAACGGTCTGGCCTCCCTGCAGTCGCCGGAAGACGTGGCCGCCAAGCGCGGTCTGTCAGTCGAAGCGATCACGGGGTGAGCACCATGGCAGCTACGATCAAGGTTACCCAGACCCGCAGCACCATCGGCACGTTGGCCAAGCACAAGGCCACCATGAAGGGCCTCGGCCTGCGCCGCATCGGTCACACGGTCGAACTGGAAGACACCCCTGCCGTTCGCGGCATGATCCACAAGGTCAACTACCTTGTGCGTGTTGAGGGAGAGTAATCCATGAAACTCAATAGCCTGAGCCCGGCACCGGGCTCCAAGCACGCCGAGAAGCGCGTCGGCCGCGGCATCGGCTCCGGTCTGGGCAAGACCGGCGGCCGTGGCCACAAGGGCCTCAAGTCGCGCAGCGGCGGCAGCGTGAAGCCCGGCTTCGAGGGCGGCCAGATGCCGCTGCAGCGTCGTCTGCCGAAGTTCGGTTTCACCTCGGCGAAGTCGCTGGTTTCCGAGGAAGTCCGCCTGGCCGAGCTGGCCCGGGTCGAAGGTGACGAGGTCACCCTGGACACCCTCAAGCAGGCCAACGTGCTGAAGGACGCCACCCAGTATGCCAAGGTGATCCTTTCCGGCGATCTGAACAAGGCGGTCACGGTCCGCGGTCTCAAGGTCACCAAGGGTGCCCGTGCCGCGATCGAAGCCGCCGGCGGCAAGGTAGAGGACTAAATGGCCAAGTCAGGAAACATGCCGGCGATGGGCAGCGGTCTGAGCGAACTCTGGGCGCGTCTGCGCTTCGTGCTCCTCGCCATCGTGGTCTACCGTATCGGTGCCCACATCCCCGTTCCCGGTATCAATCCTGACCAGCTTGCTGCCTTGTTCAGGGAGCAGCAGGGCACCATCCTGGGCATGTTCAACATGTTCTCGGGCGGTGCCCTGGAGCGCATGAGCATCCTCGCCCTGGGCATCATGCCCTACATCTCGGCGTCGATCATCATGCAGCTGCTGACCGCCGTCTCGCCCCAGCTCGAGCAGTTGAAGAAGGAAGGCGAGGCGGGTCGTCGCAAGATCAGCCAGTACACCCGCTACGGCACCGTGCTGCTGGCCTTCGTCCAGGCCACCGGCATGTCGGTGGGCCTGGCCAGCCAGGGCATCGCCTACACGGCCGACTTCAGCTTCTACTTCACCGCCATCGTCACCTTCGTGTGCGGGGCGGTGTTCCTGATGTGGCTGGGCGAGCAGATCACCGAGAAGGGCATCGGCAACGGCATCTCGCTGCTGATCTTCGCGGGGATCGTCGCCGGTCTGCCGGGTGCCGTGGGGCAGGCCTTCGAGCTGGCCCGCAACGAAGGCGCCTGGAACGTACTGCCGCTGCTGGCGTTGTCCGTGCTGGGCATCGCCACCGTGGCCTTCGTGGTGTTCATCGAGCGCGGCCAGCGTCGCATCACGGTGAATTATCCGCGCCGCCAGGTCGGCAACAAGATGTACGCCGGCCAGAGCAGCTACCTGCCGCTCAAGGTCAACATGGCGGGCGTGATTCCGGCGATCTTCGCCTCGAGCATCCTGCTGTTCCCGGCCTCGCTGGGGCAGTGGGTCGGTGCCGGGGACGGCATGGAGTGGCTGCAGCGCGCATCCCAGGCCCTCGGGCCGGGCCAGCCGCTGTACATCTTGCTTTTCGCGGCAGCGGTGGTATTCTTCTGCTTCTTTTACACAGCGCTGGTCTTCAATCCCAAGGATGTCGCCGACAACCTGAAGAAGTCGGGGGCCTTCCTGCCGGGCATTCGTCCTGGTGAGCAGACCGCTCGCTACGTCGACAAGGTCATGACTCGTCTGACCCTGTTCGGTGCCCTCTACATCACCGCGGTTTCCCTGATGCCCCAGTTCCTGATCGTGGCCTGGAACGTGCCGTTCTTCTTCGGCGGTACCTCGCTGCTGATCGTGGTGGTGGTGATCATGGACTTCATGGCTCAGGTGCAGTCGCATCTCATGTCGCACCAGTACGAGTCGGTGATGAAGAAGTCCAACCTGAAAGGCTACGGTAGCGGCGGCATCATGCGCTGAGGCGCGCCGCTGGCGATTTGGCGCGCCGCGAGCTGAACCGTTGGTTCGCCTCGCGAGCCAACAATGGAGATGGAACGATGAAAGTTCGAGCTTCCGTAAAGAAAATGTGCCGTAACTGCAAGATTATTCGTCGCAATGGCGCCGTGCGCGTCATCTGCATCGAGCCGCGGCACAAGCAGCGCCAGGGCTGAACCCCTGACACTGCGATCAACCGGGTGCCGGCATGCCCCTTGCCCTTCACAGGGTAAAGGGGTATGCTGTTGCGCCTTTTGTAGATGACCAATCGAGCAAGCCGCTCAAATTTCGGAGTAAGCTGATGGCCCGTATTGCAGGCGTCAATATCCCGGACAACAAGCATGCGGCGATCTCGCTGACCTATATCTTCGGGATTGGCCGTACTCGCGCTCAGGAAATCTGTGTCGCGGCCGGCATTGCGCCGACCACCAAGATCCAGGAGCTGTCTTCCGACGAAGTCGACACCCTGCGTTCCGAAGTCGGCAAGTACACCGTTGAAGGCGACCTTCGTCGTGATGTGACGCTGAACATCAAGCGTCTCATGGACCTGGGTTGCTATCGTGGTCTGCGTCATCGTCGTGGTCTGCCGCTGAACGGTCAGCGGACCAAGACCAATGCGCGCACCCGCAAGGGTCCGCGTAAGCCGATTCGCAAATAACACGCACGTTCTGCGTAACGACAGGAATTGACATCAACATGGCTAACCCGCGTAGCAACCGTAAGAAGGTTAAAAAGCAGGTAGTGGATGCCGTCGCGCATATCCACGCCTCTTTTAACAACACGATCATTACGATCACAGACCGCCAGGGCAACGCCCTCTCCTGGGCGACTGCCGGTGGTTCGGGTTTTCGTGGTTCTCGCAAGAGCACCCCGTTCGCTGCTCAAGTGGCAAGCGAACGTGCAGCGACCGCTGCAGCCGAGTATGGTGTGAAAAACGTCGACGTGCTGGTCAAAGGCCCCGGTCCGGGCCGTGAATCCGCCGTGCGTGCACTGAATGCCGCCGGCTTCCGCGTGCAGAGCATCACCGACGCGACGCCCATTCCCCACAATGGCTGCCGTCCGCCGAAGAAACGCCGCGTTTAAGGAGACAGATTCATGGCTCGTTATATTGGACCGAAGTGCAAACTGTCTCGTCGTGAAGGCACCGACCTCTTCCTCAAGAGCGGTGTCACTCCCTTCGAGAAGAAATGCAAATCCGAGCAGATCCCGGGTGTGCATGGCCAGCGTCGTCAGCGGATTTCCGACTACGGCTTGCAGCTTCGCGAGAAGCAGAAAGTGCGCCGCATGTACGGCGTACTCGAGAAGCAGTTCCGCAACTACTACAAGGAAGCGGCCCGCCTGAAGGGCGCGACCGGTGAGCTGTTGCTGCAGCTTCTCGAATCCCGACTGGACAACGTCGTCTACCGCATGGGCTACGGCGCCACTCGTTCCGAGGCCCGCCAGCTGGTCAGCCACAAGGCGATCGCCGTCAACGGCAAGACCGTCAACGTGGCCTCCTACCAGGTCAAGCCCGGTGACGTGGTCTCCGTCCGCGAGAAGGCCAAGAACCAGGCGCGCATCCAGAACGCCCTGGGCATCGCCGCCAACCGCGGCGACGTGGCCTGGGTCGAGGTCGATGCCAAGAAGATGGAAGGCACTTTCAAGGCTCTGCCTGAACGCGGTGACCTGTCTGCCGACATCAATGAGCAACTGATCGTCGAGCTGTACTCGAAGTAAGCGGCGATCGCCGCGCCGCCCGCCTCATGGGGTGGGCGGCCTTCAGTACCGAGTATCCGTTTGGCAGCCTGAAAGGTATTCATCATGCAGCGTTCAGTGACAGAGTTTCTCCGTCCTCGCGACATCAAGGTCGAAGAGATCAACGCGCACCACGCGAAGATCGTGCTCGAGCCCTTCGAGCGGGGCTTCGGCCACACTCTGGGCAATGCTCTGCGTCGCATCCTGCTCTCGTCCATGCCCGGCTGCGCCGTGGTGGAGGCCGAGATCGCCGGTGTCGATCACGAGTACAGCGCGATCGAGGGCGTCCAGGAAGATGTCATCGAAATCCTCCTGAACCTCAAGGACGTGGCGATCAAGATGCACAGCCGCGACGAGGCGGTGCTCTCGCTGAACAAGCAGGGCCCGGCCGTCGTGACCGCGGGTGACATCGCTCTCGACCATGACGTCGAGGTCGTCAACCCCGAGCACGTCATCGCGCACGTCAACGAGGGTGCCGAGCTGAAGATGCAGCTCAAGGTGGCCCGCGGCCGCGGCTACGAGCCGGCGGACGTCCGCGGCGACGCCGACGACGAGTCTCGTGCCATCGGCCGCCTGCAGCTGGATGCGACCTTCAGCCCCGTGCGTCGGGTTTCCTACACCGTCGAGGCCGCGCGTGTCGAACAGCGTACCGACCTCGACAAGCTGATTCTCAACCTGGAAACCGACGGCACCCTGGATCCGGAAGAGGCGATCCGTCGCAGCGCGACCATCCTGCAGGAGCAGCTGGCCGCCTTCGTCGACCTGGAAGCCGACAAGGAACAGGAAGTGGAGGAGGAAGAGGATCACATCGATCCGATCCTGCTGCGTCCCGTAGACGATCTCGAGTTGACCGTCCGCAGCGCCAACTGCCTGAAGGCCGAGAACATCTACTACATCGGGGACCTGATCCAGCGCACCGAGGTGGAGCTGTTGAAGACCCCCAACCTCGGCAAGAAGTCCCTGAACGAGATCAAGGACGTGTTGGCCGCCCGTGGCCTGTCCCTCGGCATGCGGCTGGAGAACTGGCCGCCGGCTAGCCTGAAGGACGACAAGGCCTCCGCGTGAGCGTCGACTCGAGTCCCAGTTTGGTAAGGAATCACAACCATGCGTCATCGTAAGAGTGGTCGTCACCTGAATCGTACCAGCTCGCACCGTCAGGCCATGTTCAAGAACATGTGCGTGTCGCTGGTCGAGCACGAGGTGATCAAGACAACCCTGCCCAAGGCCAAGGAGCTGCGTCGTCATATCGAGCCGCTGATCACCCTGGCCAAGCAGGACAGCGTCGCCAACCGTCGTCTGGCCTTCAGCCGCACCCGCTCCAAGGAAGCGGTCGGCAAGCTCTTCAATGAGCTGGGCCCGCGTTACGCCGAGCGCCCGGGCGGTTACGTCCGCGTGCTGAAGTGCGGCTACCGCACCGGCGACAACGCCCCCATGGCCTACGTCGAACTGGTCGACCGTCCGGTCGTCGAGGAAGCCGCCGAGGAGTGATCCTCGCGCGCGACCTCAAGGTCCGACAGCAAACCGGCTCCCCGAGGGGAGCCGGTTTTTTTACGCCCGGCTTCGCTGGGAGCTGGAAGAACGCCTGCTCCGCAGGCTTAAGATTGAAGTTGGAAGAAAAAGCTTGAGCCCAGAGTTAGCGGGATCATGCTGCCTTCCAGCTTCCAGCTTCCAGCTTCCAGCTTCCAGCTTCCAGCTTCCAGCTTCCAGCTTCCAGCCCGGCTCAGGTCTCCTCCGCGCTCGTGGCCTCAGGCTGGGCCTTGCCGGTCTTCGTGCGCTCCAGCAACGGCTTCAGAAACCGCCCGGTGTGCGAGTCCGCCTGGCGGGCGACCTGTTCCGGCGTGCCCTCGGCGATGATGCGGCCGCCGCCGGAGCCGCCCTCGGGGCCCAGGTCGATCAGCCAGTCGGCGGTCTTGATCACGTCGAGGTTGTGCTCGATGACCACGATGGTGTTGCCGTGGTCGCGCAGGCGATGGAGCACCGTCAGCAGCTGGCGGATATCCTCGAAGTGCAGGCCGGTGGTGGGCTCGTCGAGGATATACAGGGTCTTGCCGGTGTCGCGCTTGGCCAGCTCCCGGGCCAGCTTGACCCGTTGGGCCTCGCCGCCGGAGAGCGTGGTGGCGCTCTGGCCCAGGCGGATGTAGGACAGGCCCACGTCCATCAGCGTCTGCAGGCGGCGGGCGATGGCCGGCACCGGGGCGAAGAACTCGAGCGCCTCCTCGACGGTCATTTCCAGCACCTCGTCGATGCCCTTGCCCTTGTACTGCACCTCGAGGGTCTCGCGGTTGTAGCGCTTGCCCTTGCAGACGTCGCAGGGCACGTAGATGTCGGGCAGGAAGTGCATCTCGACCTTGATCATGCCCTCGCCCTGGCAGGCCTCGCAGCGCCCGCCCTTGACGTTGAACGAGAAGCGGCCGGGCTTGTAGCCCCGCGAGCGGGCCTCCTGGGTGCCGGCAAACAGCTCGCGGATGGGCGTGAAGATGCCGGTGTAGGTGGCCGGGTTGGAGCGTGGGGTGCGACCGATCGGGCTCTGGTCGATGTCGATCACCTTGTCCAGGTGCTCGAGGCCCTCGATGCGGTCGTGGGCCGCCGGGCTCAGCGCCGTGGCGCGGTTCAGCTCACGGGCGGCGATCGGCATCAGCGTGGCGTTGATCAGCGTCGACTTGCCGGAACCGGAGACGCCGGTGACGCACACGAACAGCCCCAGCGGCAGGGTCAGGGTCACGTCCTGCAGGTTGTTGCCCCGGGCGCCGCTGAGCACGACCCGCTTCTCGGGGTTGCCGGGGATCCGCCAGGGCGGTACCTCGATGCGTTTCTCGCCGGACAGGTACTGGCCGGTCAGCGACTCGGGGCTGGCCATGATCTGCTCCGGCGTGCCCTCGGCGACCACCCGGCCGCCGTGGACGCCGGCCCCGGGGCCGATGTCGAGCACGTGGTCGGCGGCGCGAATGGCGTCCTCGTCGTGCTCGACCACGATCACGGTATTGCCCAGGTCGCGCAGGTGCTCGAGGGTCTTGAGCAGGCGGTCGTTGTCGCGCTGGTGCAGGCCGATGGAGGGCTCGTCGAGGATGTACATCACCCCCACCAGGCCGGCGCCGATCTGGCTGGCCAGCCGGATGCGCTGGGCCTCGCCGCCGGACAGGGTCTCGGCGCTGCGTTCCAGGTTGAGGTAATCGAGCCCGACGTTGACCAGAAACTCGAGGCGCGCGCGGATCTCGTTGAGGATCTTCTCGGCGATCTCGCCCTTGCGGCCCGGCAGTGCCAGGGCCTGGAAGTAGGCCAACCCCTCGCCGATCGGTAGGTGCACCACCTCCGGCAGCGTGCGATCGTCGATGTAGACGTGGCGCGACTCCTTGCGCAGCCGCGAGCCCTGGCAGGTCGGACACGGCTGCACGGCGATGTGGCGGGCCAGTTCCTCTCGCACCGAGCTCGACTCGGTCTCCCGGTAGCGGCGCTGCATGTTGGGCAGTACGCCCTCGAAGGGATGCTCGCGGGTCACCTTGCGACCGCGGTCGTTCACATAGTGGAAGGCGATGGCGTCGTGGCCGCTGCCGTGCAGGACGATCTCGCGCTCGTGGCGGGCCAGGTCCTGCCAGGGAGTCTCCAGGGTGAAGCGGTAGTGGTCCGCCACCGCCTGGAGCTGGTTGAAGTAGTAGACGCTGCGTCGGTCCCAGCCCTTGATCACGCCCTCGGCCAGGGACAGCTCCGGGTGGCTGATCAGCTTGTCGGGGTCGAAGTACTGCTGCACGCCCAGGCCGTCGCAGCTCGCGCAGGCGCCGGCCGGGTTGTTGAAGGAAAACATCCGCGGCTCGAGCTCGGCGATGGAGTAGCCGCAGACCGGGCAGGCGAAGCGCGACGAGAAGGCGAGGTCGTCGCGCTCGCCGTCCATGAAGTGGATCACCGCGGTGCCGTCGGCCAGGCCGAGGGCGGTCTCGAAGGACTCGGCGAGGCGCTGGGCGAGGCCGTCGCGGACCTTGATGCGGTCGACCACCACGCTGATGTCGTGCTTCTTGTTCTTGTCCAGCGGCGCGATGTCGTCGAGCTCGAGGACCTGGCCGTCGACCCGGGCGCGCACGAAGCCCTGGGCGCGCAGCTCGGCGAGCAGCTGCAGGTGCTCGCCCTTGCGGCCGCTGACCACCGGGGCCAGCAGCATCAGCTTGCTTCCCTCGGGCAGGGCCAGCACCTGGTCGACCATCTGCGAGATGGTCTGGGCCTCGAGGTCCTCGCCGTGTTCCGGGCAGCGCGGCGTGCCGGCGCGGGCATACAGCAGGCGCAGGTAATCGTAGATCTCGGTGATGGTGCCCACGGTGGAGCGCGGGTTGTGGGAGGTCGACTTCTGCTCGATGGAGATCGCCGGGGACAGGCCCTCGATGTGGTCGACGTCGGGCTTTTCCATCATCGACAGGAACTGTCGTGCATAGGTGGACAGCGACTCCACGTAGCGTCGCTGGCCCTCGGCGTAGAGGGTGTCGAAGGCCAGCGACGACTTGCCGGAACCCGACAGCCCGGTGACCACGATCAGCCTGTCCCGGGGCAGCTCGACGTCGATCTGCTTGAGGTTGTGGGTGCGGGCACCCCTGACCAGAATCCTGTCCATTCCCACCTCGCGGGCCGCGGCAAAACGACGATTATACGGGGCCGGCCGCGACCGCGGCAAAGTCGTCCCGGGTGCGGCGTTTCCTGTGCCGTCGCGAAACGCTAGAATATGCGGTCCACCTTCGGGCCCGTGCCCGCCTCCAGGAACACCGGAATCGCTATGTCCAAGGCCAGATTGCTGTTAGCCACCGAGCGGCGGGCCATCGTCGGCTTGGCGGGGCTCTATGCCACCCGCATGCTCGGCCTGTTCATGGTCCTGCCCGTGCTGGCGCTCAAGGCCGACGAACTGATCGGCGCCACGCCGCTGCTGGTCGGCTTCGCCCTCGGTGTCTATGGGCTCACCCAGGCGGTGCTGCAGATTCCCTTCGGCCTGTTGTCCGACCGGATCGGTCGCAAGCCGGTGATCGCCGGCGGGCTGGTGCTGTTTCTGGTCGGCAGCGTGGTGGCCGCCCAGGCCGACGGCATCGCCGGCGTGCTCCTCGGGCGCTGCCTGCAGGGCAGCGGCGCCGTGGCCGCCGCCATCATGGCGCTGCTGGCGGACCAGACCCGCGAGCAGGTGCGCACCGCGGCCATGGCCACCATCGGGCTGTCGATCGGCGTGGCCTTCGCCGTGGCCATGGTGCTGGGGCCGCTGGTCTCGGCGCACTTCGGGCTGTCCGGGGTGTTCTGGTTCACCGCCGGTCTCGCGGCGCTGGGGCTTCTGGTGCTGTGGAAGCTGGTGCCGCCGGCGCCACGGCGGCGTGGCCATCGCGACGTCGGCCTGGATCGCGGCCAGCTGCGCGGCCTCCTCGGGCGCCTCGACCTGTGGCGGCTGGACGCCTCGATCTTCGGCCTGCACCTGATCCTGATGGCGATCTTCGTCGCCGTGCCCTTCCGGCTGGTCGACGCCGGCATCGCCGAGGCGCAGCATGGCCTGGTCTACCTCGCCGTGATGGGGCTGTCCTTCGTGGCCATGGTGCCGCTGGTGATCGTCGCCGAGAAGCGCCGCAAGATGAAGCTGATGTGCCTGGGGGCGATCGCCGCCATCGTGGCGAGCCTGCTCGGGCTTGGCATCGCCGGCGAGGGGCTGATGGCCCTCACTGGCTGGCTGTTGGTGTTCTTCACCGCCTTCAACCTGCTCGAGGCGACGCTGCCCTCGATGATCAGCAAGCTCGCCCCGGCCGGGGCCAAGGGCACCGCCATGGGCCTGTATTCCACCAGCCAGTTCCTGGGCGCCTTCCTCGGCGGCGTGCTGGGCGGGTTGCTGTCCCAGCAGTTTGGCCTGACCGCGGTGTTTCTCGGTGCGGCCGTGCTGGGGCTGGCCTGGCTGGCGCTGATGGTCGGCATGCAGCCGCCGCGCCACCTGTCCAGCGAGGTGGTGGCGCTGGCCGAGGATCAGCAGGACGATGCCCTGGACACCCTGATGGCCCGCTTCGCCGCGGTGGCCGGGGTCGAGGACGTGCTGGTGGTGCCGGAAGAGCGGCTGGCGTATCTCAAGGTCGATCGCGCGCGGCTCGATGCCGAGGCGCTGTCGCGGCTGACCGGGTCGCGTTGAGCGGATCGCGCCGGCCGTTGGGCGGGTCGCCGGCACTCGATGGAGAGATCGCGACGGCGACGTCCCGCGGGGATCTCGCGTATAGTGGCGGGATCGGTTTTTCTCGGCGCCGGGGCGGCCCGGCGCGAGCGTTCAGGAAGTGCCGAATCCAGCGGCGAGCATCGCGTCACGACGCGACTGGCATGCGCAGGCCGTGATGCCGTGCTTCCTTCACAATTCATTCGGGCCTCTCGGGCGCCCAGGCCACACCGCCTGAGCGTGCACCCGACGGCCAGCAGCCTTCTGCCAAGATCAAGGAGTCAACCATGGCCCGTGGCGTCAACAAGGTCATCCTCATCGGCAACCTCGGCCAGGACCCCGAGGTGCGCTTCACTCCCTCCGGCACCGCGGTGGCCAACCTCAACCTCGCGACCACCGACACCTGGACCGACCGCCAGAGCGGCCAGCGCCAGGAACGCACCGAGTGGCACCGGGTGGTGATGTTCAACAAGCTGGCCGAGATCTCCCAGCAGTACCTGCGCAAGGGCTCGCGGGTCTACGTCGAGGGGCGCCTGCAGACCCGCAAGTGGCAGGATCAGAACGGCCAGGACAAGTACTCCACCGAGATCGTCGCCAACGACATGCAGATGCTCGACTCGCGCAGCGGCGGCGACATGGGGGGCGGCTTCGGTGGCCAGCAACAGGGCGGCAACTTTGGTCAAGCCCAGGGCGGCCCGCAGCAGGGTGGCGGCAATTTCGGCGGCCCGCAGCAGGGTGGCGGCAATTTCGGCGGCCCGCAGCAGGGCGGCAACTATGGTCAACCCCAGGGCGGCCAGCAGCAGGGCGGCGGCCAGCCGCGTCCGGCTCCCCAGCCGGCCCCCAACCAGGGCGGCGGCCAGCAGCAGGGGGGCAACTTCGGGGCCCCGGATCCCGGCAGCTTCGACGACTTCGACGACGAGATCCCGTTCTGATTCTCTTTCGCCGACTCGTCACGAGGAACTGCTGTGAAGCTGCTGATCCTGGACGCCGGTCATTGCCTGAGCCTCGCGCTGGCGAGGGAGGCCAATCGCCGCAGCGACATTGAGCTGGTCATCGAGCCCGGGCTGGACCTGTCGGCCGCCCGGCTCGACGAGATCCGTCCCGATGCCCTGGTCATCCCGCCGCTGTCGCGCCCGCTCAGCGCCGACCCGGCCGCCGTCACCGCCCATGCGGAGGCGGTCGAGGCCTGCATGGGGGCCTGCCGCGCGCGCGACGTGCCGCTGGCCTGGTGCGTGTCCGACCAGCTCTACGAGGAGGGCTTCGAGAGCCCCATCGACGAGCATGTCATTCCCGCTCCGCGCGACGAGGGGCTGCGCCGCCTGGTGGCCACCGGCGACCGGATCCGCGCCCGGTTGCCGCGTCACCTGATCGTGCGCCTGGGTCCGCTGTTCGCCCTGGAGGGCAGCCATGCCTGGCTGGGCGAGCTGCTCGACACCCTGGTCAGCGGCGGCGACCTGCGTGCCGAGTCCGACGTGATCTTCTGCCCGACCTCCGCCGACTCGGTGGCCATGGCGCTGATCGGTATCCTCCAGCAGCAGGGCTGCGGCGCCGGGGCCTGGGGCAGCTATCACCTGGCCGGCACCGAGCCGGTCAGCGCCTACACCTTCGTGTCGATGGTGCGCACCCAGCTGGCCACCCGCCTGGAGGGGCGCGGCGAGACGCTCGAGCTGGGCGGCGTGAAGGCGCTCAGCCATCACCACGACCAGCCGCTGCGCCGCGTGCTCAATTGCCGCCGGGTCCTCGACGTCTTCGGGGTCCACCAGAAGCCCTGGCGGCTCGAGGTCGGCCGCATGCTGGACATGTGGTGCCTGGCCCGGGACGACGGCGCCGGGGTAGTCGAGGAGGCCCGCGAGACATGAACCTGATCCGCAGCATCGTCTTCTACCTGGGCTACTTCGCCGCCATGCTGGTGTGCGGCCTGCTGTTCCTGCCGCCGTCCCCCTTCCTGCCGCTGAAGTCCCGCTATCGCCTGCTCAACCTTTATAACCACTTCATCATCGCCTGGTTCCGCCTGGCCTGTGGTGTGCGTTACGAGATCCGCGGGCGCGAGCGACTGCCCGATGGCCCCTGTGTGTTGCTCGCCAACCACCAGTGCGAGTGGGAGACCGTCTACCTGCAGTTGCTCAAGCCGCCGGTGTGCACGGTGCTCAAGAAGGAGCTGCTCAATATTCCGATCTTCGGCTGGGGGCTGCGGCTGCTGCATCCCATCGCCCTGGACCGCTCCAAGCCCGCCCGGGCCATGAAGCAGGTGCTGACTCAGGGCAAGATCCGGCTCGAGGAAGGGCTCTCGGTGCTGATCTTCCCCGAGGGCACTCGCGTCGAGCCCGGCAAGCGCCGGCGCTACAACAAGAGCGGCGCGGTGATCGCCTGTCGCGCCGGCAAGCCGGTGGTGCCGGTGGCGCACAACGCCGGGGAGCGCTGGCCGGGGCGCCACTGGATCAAGCGGCCCGGGCGGTTGACGCTGGTGGTGGGCGAGCCGATCGAGACCGTCGGGCGCAGCCCCGAAGAGGTGCTCGCCGAGACCGAGGCCTGGATCGAGGCGCGGCTGGCCGAGATCTCCGAGGTGCCGCGGCCGCGAGACGAGACGGCCAAGGAGCGCCAGGAGACGGCGGCGAGCTGAGCGGCTCCGCTGTTCCGTCAGCAACCTGGCGGTCCGAGGCATCGCCTCCGGGCGATATCGCGCCGCAACGCTGCGCTCCGGCAATCAAGGAGCCAATAAAAGAGGCGCCCCGCGGGGCGCCTCTTTTGATGTGTACCGCTTATGTGCACCGCCCGCGGTACTGCGTGCAGGGCCGCGGCGGTACATCGCGCGTCAGTCGCGGTACTTCTGCAGCACCAGGCAGGCGTTGGTGCCGCCGAAGCCGAAGCTGTTGGACAGCACCCGCTCGACCTTGGCGTCACGCTTCTCGGTGACGATATCGAAGCCGTCGGCCTGCTCGTCGAGGTGCTCCACGTTGGCGGAGGCGGCGATGAAGTCGTGCTCCATCATCAGCAGCGAGTAGATGGCCTCCTGCACCCCGGTGGCACCCAGCGAGTGGCCGGTCAGCGACTTGGTGGAGCTCATCGCCGGGGTGGAATCGCCGAACACCTCGCGGACCGCCTTGAGCTCGGCGACGTCGCCCACCGGCGTGGAGGTGCCGTGGGTGTTGATGTAGTCGATGTCGCCGTCGACCGTGGCCATGGCCTGGCGCATGCAGCGCACCGCGCCCTCGCCGGACGGTGCGACCATGTCGTGGCCGTCGGAGGTGGCGCCGTAGCCGACCAGCTCGGCGTAGATCTTGGCGCCGCGGGCGCGGGCGTGCTCCAGCTCCTCGAGCACCAGCATGCCGCCGCCGCCGGCGATGACGAAGCCGTCGCGGGCCTGGTCATAGGGGCGCGAGGCCTGCTCGGGGCTCTCGTTGTACTGGGTCGAGAGTGCGCCCATGGCGTCGAACAGGCAGGACAGCGTCCAGTGCTCCTCCTCGCCGCCGCCGGCGAAGACCACGTCCTGCTTGCCGAGCTGGATCTGCTCCATGGCGCTGCCGATGCAGTGGGCCGAGGTGGCGCAGGCCGAGGAGATGGAATAGTTGACGCCCTTGATCTTGAACGGCGTGGCCAGGCAGGCGGAGACGGTGCTGCCCATGGTGCGGGTGACCCGATAGGGGCCCACGCGGCGCAGCCCCTTCTCGCGCATCACGTCGGCGGCCTCCACCTGGTTGGCGCTGGAGGCGCCGCCGGAGCCGGCGATCAGGCCGGTGCGCTCGTTGGATACCTGCTCCGGGGCCAGCCCCGCGTCCTCGATGGCCTGGGCCATGCTGACATAGGCATAGGCGGCGGCGTCGCCCATGAAGCGACGCAGCTTGCGGTCGACCAGCGCCTCCAGGTCGATATCGACGACGCCGGCGACCTGGCTGCGGAAGCCGCGCTCGGCGTAGTCGTCCTTGAAGCGAATGCCTGAGCGCCCGGTCCGCAGGGCATCGAGAACCTGTTGTGCGTCGTTGCCCAGGCAGGACACGATGCCCAGGCCGGTGACTACCACTCGTCGCATGGGAGCCTCCTGATCAGAAATTCGCGGTGGAGGTGAACAGGCCGACCCGCAGGTCGTTGGCCTGATAGATGTCGCGGCCGTCGACGGACACCGTGCCGTCGGCCATGCCCAGGATCAGGCGCCGGGTGATGATGCGCTTGAGGTTGATGCGATAGGTCACCTTCTCGGCATCGGGCAGGATCTGACCGCTGAACTTGACCTCGCCGCAGCCCAGGGCGCGGCCGCGACCGGGGTGCCCCAGCCAGCCGAGGTAGAAGCCGACCAGCTGCCACATGGCGTCGAGGCCCAGGCAGCCGGGCATCACCGGGTCGCCGGGGAAGTGGCAATCGAAGAACCACAGGTCCGGGCGGATATCCAGCTCGGCGATCAGTTCGCCCTTGCCGTGTTCGCCACCCTCCTCGTGGATGTGCGTGATGCGGTCGAGCATCAGCATGTTGGGCGCCGGCAGTTGGGCGTTGCCGGGGCCGAACAGCTCGCCACGGCTGCATGCCAGCAGTGCTTCGCGATCAAAGGAATGTTGCTTGGTCACTGAATCGTTCCGAGTGTCGAGATAGTGGTGTGCCGTGAGCGAACGGCATGCGGCCGCCCAGGCGGCCCCGCCTAGTCTACTGTTCGCGTCCCGCGAATGCACGCCGGGTGCGGCGTCCGACGCTTTCCCGTGCACGTCGGGGTACAGTTATGTGCGAGACGGCCGATATAGGTTCGACGTCGTCCTCCCTCGCCGGGAGGGTACCATTCATGATCACGAGCCGAGGCCGATGCCATGTGGCCCGTCTTTTCGCTCAATCGCCCCCTGATATGGGCCGCCCTGGCCGCCCTGTCGGCCAGCGTCTGGCTGCCCGATGTCGGACTGCGCGCGGCCGCCGTGTTGATCGCGGCGCTCGGCCTGTGGGACGCCTGGCGCCAGGTGCGCCAGGAACACCTGCGGGCGCGCCTGGGGCAGGAGGCGCTGATGCTGACCGAGGAAGGGGTGATCGTCACCGACGCCGCCAATCGCATCCTGGTGGTCAACCCGGCCTTCACCCAGATCACCGGCTACGAGCAGGAGGAGGTGAACGGGCTCAGCGTCGCCTCCCTGGCGGCGCCGCGCCACGACACGGCCTTCTTCGAGCGTTACTGGCAGACCCTGCACAGCACCGGGCGCTGGGAGGGGGAGATCTGGAATCGCCGCAAGCAGGGCGACGAGTATCCCGAGTGGCTCAAGGTGCGGGCGGTCACCGACGACAAGGGTCGGGTCCGCCACTACGTGTGCCTGTTCTCCGACATCTCGCTGCGCAAGGCCCGCGAGCGCGACCTGCGCCGCATCGGCTTCGAGGACCCGCTGACCGGGCTGCCCAACCGGCGTCGCCTCCATGACCTGCTGAGCTCCCGGCTGCGTCACCTGCAGGCCGGCGAGAGCCTGGACATGGCGATGCTCGACATCGACGGCTTCAAGGAGGTCAACGACGGCCTCGGGGTGGAGCTCGGCGACCGCCTGCTGGCGCGGGTCGGCGAGCGCCTGGCGCGCTATGTGGCCGGCGGGGTGGTAGGCCGGCTCGGCGGCGACGAGTTCATGGTCATCCGCACCACCACCTTCGACGATCACGAGCAGTGGGTGGCCGCCCTGCAGGCCCACCTGGGCGAGCCCTTCGAGCTCGAGGGGCACTCCCTGCGCCTGGGGGTGACCGTGGGCAGCTGCCGCGCCCCGGAGGACGGGCGCGACTCCGGCGTGCTCTTCCAGCGCCTGGAATCGGCGCTCTTCGCCGCCAAGCGCCACGGTCGCAACCATTGCCTGCGGTTCCGGCCGGCGCTGGATGTGCAGGACAGCCCGCGCCTGGCGCTGGTCAATGAATTGCGCCATGCCCTGGCCACCGGCGGCCAACTGGAGCTGCATTACCAGCCCCAGTACCGCCTGGCCGACGACGCCCTGGCCGGCCTCGAGGCGCTGCTGCGCTGGCGCCATCCCCGCGACGGCATGATCTCGCCGGGGGAGTTCATTCCCCTGGCCGAGCGTCACGGGCTGATGGCGGCGCTCGGCAACTGGGTGATCGACCAGGCCCTGGCGCAGCTCGCCCACTGGCGTCAGCAGGGGATGCCCGAGGTGCCGGTGTGGATCAACATCTCGGCCATGCAGCTGTTCCAGGGCGACCTGGAGGCGGCGCTCGCCACCGGCCTGGCGCGTCACGACGTGCCCGCCCGGCTGCTGGGCCTGGAGCTCACGGAATCGGTGCTGCTCGACGAGCGTGCCGGCGACGTGGCGCCGCGCCTCGAAGCGCTGCGTGCCCGGGGGCACCCGGTGGCCATCGACGACTTCGGCACCGGCTATTCCTCGCTGGGCTACCTCAAGCATCTGCCGCTGGACAAGCTCAAGCTCGACCGCGCCTTCGTGCGCGCCCTGCCCGACGACCGGGCCGATACCGCCATCGTCGACGCGGTACTGGCCATGGCCCGGGGGCTCGCCCTGGAGGTGGTGGCCGAAGGGGTAGAGACCGCCGCCCAGCGAGACTTCCTGCGCGCGGTGGGGTGTGAGCTGGTGCAGGGCTTCCTCTATGACCGGCCGTTGCGCGTCGAGGACCTGGAGCGGCGCTGGCGCGAGCGGTCCTCAGCCCGGGTGCGCGACGCCGCCGCGGTGGCCGAGCCGGTGGCACAGCCACAGGCATAGGCCCGCCCAGCACAGGGCCTCGGCGGCGAGCAGCCAGGGCGCCAGGGTCACCCCGGAGAGCCGCGCCCCGGCATAGTAGGAGAGCGGTCCACTGGTGGTGCCGCCGGCCACCGCCAGCCACGGATGTCGCCACAGCCAGGCCAGCGAATGGTGCAGCAGGGTGGCGAACAGCGGCCACAGCAGCCACAGCCAGGGCGGCAGCGGCCCGAGGGTGAGCGAGCCCGCCGGAAAGCGGAAGCCGCCGGCCAGGGCCAGGCCGCCGTCGATGACGCCCCCCAGCAGGGCGAACCCCGCCAGCCAGCGCCACTCGCCGGCGCCGGCCTGCCAGCGCAGGTGGGCCAGGATGACCCCGCCCGCCACCAGGGTGCCGGTGAGGTTGCCTCCCAGCACGCAGGCCAGCCAGCCCAGTTGAAAGCCGGCCAGGTTGGCCAGTGCCCGCCAGAGCCCGTGCCTCACACCGCCCCCGTGAGCGGCGCCGGGCGCGCGCCGGGCTTGGCCAGCAGCCACTGGCTGGTGCCGATGGTGCGCTCCAGGAAGCCGCCCTCGCAGTAGCACAGGTAGTAGCGCCACATGCGGATGAAGCGCTCGTCGTAGCCGAGCCGGCGCACGGTCTCCAGGTTGGCCTCGAAGCGGTGGCGCCACTCGCGCAGGGTACGGGCGTAGTGCAGCCCGATCTCGTCCAGGCCCACCAGGTTCAGCGAGGTGCGCCGGCCCAGGCCGTCGAGCAGCGCACGGTGGGAAGGCAGGAAGCCGCCGGGGAAGATGTAGCGCTTGATGAAGTCCATCTCGCGCTTGGCGGCCTCGTAGCGCTGGTCGCGGATGGTGATGGCCTGCAGCATGGCCAGGCCGTCGTCGGTCAGCAGCCGGTCCAGGGTGGCCAGGTAGGTGTCCAGGTACTGGTGGCCCACCGCCTCGATCATCTCCACCGAGATCAGCCGATCGAAGCGGCCCTCGAGTTCCCGGTAGTCGCGCTTGAGCAGGGTGACGCGGTCCTCCAACCCTTCCTCCGCCAGCCGCCGGGCGGTGTGGGCGTACTGCTCGTCGGAGATGGTGGTGGTGGTGACCCGGCAGCCGCGGGTGCGGGCGGCATGGATGGCCAGCCCTCCCCAGCCGGTGCCGATCTCCAGCAGGTGGTGGTGGGGGCGCACGTCGAGGCGCTCGAGCATCAGGTCGAGCTTGTGGGTCGAGGCCTCCTCGAGGCTGGCGTTCGCCCGGGGAAAGACGGCGCTGGAGTACATCCAGTGGTGGCGGTCGAGGAAGGTCGCGAACAGCTCGTTGCCGATGTCGTAATGGGCGGCGATGTTGCGTCGCGAGCCGCCGAGGGTGTTGCGCTGCAGGCCGTAGAGGGCGCCGAGCAGGGCGCGGCCGGCGCGCGCCAGGCCGCCCTCGACCTCGCCGTTGACGCGCTCCAGGTTGGCGGCGAACAGCCGCACCAGCGCTACCGGGTCGTCGGCGTCCCAGTCGCCGTCCATGTAGGCCTCGCCGGCGCCCACGGTGCCGCCCAGCGCCAGTCGCCGCCAGGCGCGGGGGTGGCGCACCACCAGGGTCGCCGACAGCGGGCCGCCGCGGCCCAGGCGGTGACGCTGGTGGCCCTCGATCAGGGTGATCTCGCCGCCTTCCAGCCGATCCAGCTGGGGGAGCAGGCGCGCCTTGAACCAGCGCGACAGGCGGTCGCCCTCGGCCGGCAGGGATCGGGCGTTGACGGTGCGCAGCGTATTCACGGCGAGCTCTCCTGATGACGGGGGTGGTCGTGGACGGGGACGCGCTTGAGCCATAGGCGCAGGGCCTCGAAGTGGATCCCGGCGAGCGTCTTCAGCGCCATGGCCGGCTGGCGGGCCAGGGTGGCGAGCAGCACGCGGCGGGTCGCCGGGCGGGCCTCCAGGCTCAGGGTGGCGTCGAAGTGGCGTTCGTCGCCCCGCCAGGTCTCCATGTTCAGGGTCAACCGCTCGCCGGGCGTGTCGAAGCGCCAGCGATAGCGCATGTCCATGGGATTGAAGGGCGAGACGTGCATGGCCTTGTCGAATTCGGCGCGGTGGCCGTGGCGCCGCGGCTCGACCCGGCAGGCGTAGGTGGTGCGCTCGCCCCAGGGCGTGTTGCTGACCTCGCCGAGCAGGGCGCGCAGCTCGCCGCGGGCGTCATGGGCGTAGTACAGGGTGACCGGGTTGAAGCCCATGCCCAGGGTGCGCAGCTGGGTCAGCACGCAGATGCGGCCGTCCGGGGCGTCGCCCAGCAGGCGCGTCAGCTCGGCGCGCACGGCGTCCTTGAGCGGCCGGTCGTGGGGCGCCAGGTAGTCGTGGCGACGGAAGCGCGCCAGCGCCGGCCGCCGGGCGCTGAATCCCGGCACGCCGTCGAACAGCTCGGGCAGCTCGTCGAGGTCGAGCCAGGCCATCCACAGCCGGTAGCGGAAGGCGTGGCCGCGGGGCAGGAAGCGTCGATGGCGCAGCCAGCCTCGGTAGATGCGCGAGCGCGGGGCGTCGATCATGCCGACACCTCCCGGGCGTCGTGGCTGGCCTCGTCGGCGGGGGCCGTGCAGCCCAGTGCCCGGGCCACCCGCAGGGCGCTCCATACGCCGTCCTCGTGGAAGCCGTTGCGCCAGTAGGCGCCGCAGAAGTGGGTGCGCCGGTCCGGCCCGGAGATCTCGGCGTGGCGGGCCTGGGCGTCCAGGCCGGCGAGGGTGAACTGCGGATGGGCGTAGGTAAAGCGCCCGAGCACCTTGGCCGGGTCGATGCTGTCGCTATCGTTGAGGGTCACGCAGAAGGTATGCGGGGCCTCGAGCCGCTGCAGGATGTTCATGTCGTAGGTGACGGAGACCCGGGCGGCGTCGCCGCGCCCGTCGAGCCGATAGTTCCAGCTCGCCCAGGCGCGCCGGCGGCGCGGCAGCAGGCGGGTGTCGGTGTGCAGCACCACCTCGTTGTCGCGGTACGGCAGGGCGCCGAGGATCTCGCGCTCGGCGTCGTCGGCATCGTCGAGCAGCGCCAGGGCCTGGTCGGCATGGCAGGCCAGTACCACCTGGTCGAAGTGTTCCTCGCCGGCGGCGCTGCGCAGGCGCACGCCATCGGCCTCGCGGCGTATGCCGTGCACCGGGGTGGCCCGCCGGATGCGTTCGGCATAGGGGGCGGTCAGCGCCGGGATGTAGGCCCGCGAGCCGCCGACCAGGGTGTACCACTGGGGGCGATTCTCGATCGACAGCAGGCCATGGTGATGGAAGAAGCGCACGAAGAAGCGCGCCGGGAAGTCGCGCAGCTCGCCGATGCTGGCCGACCAGATCGCCGCGCCCATGGGCAGCAGGTAGCGCCGCTGGAAGACCTCGCCATAGCCGCCGGCGTCCAGGTAGTCGCCCAGCGTCAGATCCGCCGGCAGGCGCTCGTCGACCAGCGCCCGGGTGGCCTCGCGATTGAAGCGCAGGATGTCGCGCAGCAGGCCATGGAAGCTCGGCCGCAGCAGGTTCGACCACTGGGCGAACAGCCGCGGCAGGCTATGGCCGTTGTATTCGAAGTCGCGTGCCGTTTCGTGGACCGAGAAGCTCATCTCGGTGGGCTGGCTCTCCACCCCGAGGGTCGCGAGCAGGCGCCGGAAGTGGGGGTAGGTCCAGTCGTTGAAGACGATGAAACCGGTGTCGATGGCGTAGTGGCGGCCCTCGAGCTCGACGTCCACGGTGGCGGTGTGGCCGCCGAGCCGCTGGTCGGCCTCGAACAGCGTGACCTCGTGATGGGGCGACAGATACCAGCCGGCGGCCATGCCGGCGATGCCGCTGCCGACCACCGCGATGCGCTGGCGAGGCGGGGGCGAGGCGGGGGAGGCGAGCGACGTCATGACGAGGCCTCCGTGTCGGCGCCGCGGGCCAGGCGTCGCCCGAGGCGGAAGCGCAGCCCTGGGGGCAGGATGCCCAGCAACTTCAGCGCCAGGGTGAAGCGGCGCGGGAAGTGGATGTCCAGGCGATGGGCCTCCAGGCCCTCGAGGATCGTCTCGGCGGCCTGGTCGACGCCGACGCGCATCGGCATCGGGAAGTCGTTGCGGTCGGTGAGCGGCGTCTTGACGAAGCCCGGGTGGATGAGGCTGACGTCGATCCCCTCGCCGGCCAGGTCGAGGCGCAGGGACTCCAGGAAGTGGCTGAGCGCCGCCTTGGAGGCGCCATAGGCCTCGGCCCGGGGCAGCGGCAGGTAGGCCGCGGCGCTGGAGGTGGCGGCCAGCAGAGGTCTGGTGCCCTGGGCCCGTGCCCGGCGCAGCAGCGGCAGTGCCACCTCCACGCCATGAAGGGCGCCGAACAGGTTGGTGGCGAAGACGCGCTCGACCAGGGCGATGTCGAAGTGGCCGGCCTCGAGGTATTCGCAGGTGCCGGCGTTGAGGATCGCCAGGTCGAGGTGGCCGAAGCGAGCGGCCAGACGATCGCCGGCGCTCCGCACGGCGTCGCGATCGCCGACGTCCAGCGGCAGCAGCAGGGCGTTGTCGCGGTCGCCGGCCAGTGCCATCAGGGCGTCGTGGCGACGGGCGCTCAGCGCGACCCGGTGCCCCTGATCGAGCAATCGCAGCGCCAGGGCGCGGCCGATGCCCGAGGTGGCACCGGTCAGCCAGATGTGGCGGGTCTTGCTGCGGTCTGTCATCACGCCTCCCTGAGTCCTGTTCTATGGCATACGCAGGGGGCGGGGCTTTGGTTTCAAGGCCCTGCATTCCCCTCCCGACGGCGGTCTTTCCCGGCCGCCGCCTCGCCTCCCCCTGATGCGCGCCGCTTGAGCCAGCGGATCGCCGTACCCAGCAGCGGCAGCCGCTCGTAGAGCAGGGCGCCGGCATCGAAGTAGTCCCGGTGCTCGCGCACGCGTCCGCTGCCGTCGTCGGCGAAGACCAGCCTCGAGGCGCCGTCCACCGTGAACGCCTTGCCCCCCGCCAGGCGGCGGTGAGCCAGGTGCATCGTCCAGGTCACGAAGGCGACGTTGCCGAGGCGTTGCTGCTCGTGAAAGACGAATCGGCATGTCGTCACGTTCTCGTACAAGCCGGCGAAGTCGTCTTCCAGGGCCGGCAGGCCGTCGATGCGGTGCAGCGGGTCGGCGAAGACGATATCTTGAGTATATATCTTGTACAGATTTTTTGTACAGGATTTGTCCAGCTTGTTGTAGAAGGCGCAGAAGGCCTCCAGGTCCGGGTCCGCTGACATGACGTCCTCCTGGGCGGTGAAGAGGTGAGTGAAGGGCAGGGGACGCGTCCGGGCGTGCCCGCTTCAGGAAGCGGGCGGGAGATGCTT
Source organism: Halomonas sp. ABH4_019 (assembly GCF_056159885.1). Taxonomy (NCBI): domain Bacteria; kingdom Pseudomonadati; phylum Pseudomonadota; class Gammaproteobacteria; order Oceanospirillales; family Halomonadaceae; genus Halomonas; species Halomonas sp. ABH4_019. The sequence continues at coordinate 576,145 of NZ_JBSWWC010000002.1, read as the reverse complement.
GAAGGCGTCCAGGGCCCGGGCGCGGGCGGCCTTGTGCTCGACGATCGGCGCCGGATAGTCGACGCCGCTCAGCAGGTCGCCGCCCGGGGCATGGCGAGCCTTGGGCGGCAGCTCGGCGAGCTCCGGCAGCCACTCGGCGAGGAACCGGCCCTCCGGGTCGAAGCGCTGGGACTGGGTGGTGGGATTGAAGATGCGGAAGTAGGGCGCGGCATCGGTGCCGGTGGAGGCGGCCCACTGCCAGCCGCCGTTGTTGGCGGCGAATTCGCCGTCGACCAGGTGGCGCAGGAAGAAGGCCTCGCCGCGCCGCCAGTCGATCAGCAGGTGCTTGGACAGGAACATGGCGGTGACCATGCGCAGGCGGTTGTGCATCCAGCCGGTGGCGACGAGCTGGCGCATGGCGGCATCGACGATGGGATAGCCGGTGCGGCCCTCGCACCAGGCCCGGAAGCCGGCCTCGTCGTCGCGCCAGGGCAGCGCCTCGGTGTGGCGCTGGAAGGCACGGTGGCGGCACACCCGCGGGAAGCCGGCGGCGATGTGCTGGTAGAACTCCCGCCAGATCAGCTCGCCGACCCAGGCCGTGAGGCCGGCGTCGCCGTCGGCCAGGGCGCCGTCGTTCTCGGCCAGCACCGCCTGCAGGCACTGGCGATGGGAGAGCATGCCCAGCGCCAGGTAGGGCGAGAGCTCGCTGGTGCCGCGGATCGCCGGGAAGTCGCGCTGGTCGTCGTAGTGGCGGCCGCGAAAGCGCAGGAAGCGCTCCAGGCGGTCGGCCGCCGGCCCCTCGCCGGCGGGCCACAGGCGGCCATCGACGGGTGTGTCCTCGAGCTCGGGGGGCTCGGGAAGCGGATCGGCGCCGATGGGCAGCCTGGCCTGGGGCGCCGGGGCGTCGTGCAGCGTCAGGCGGTCGGCGGTGATTGCCTTGTGCCAGGCCTTGGCGAAGGGCGTGAACACGCCGTACATGTCCCCCTTGCCGGTGAGCAGCTCGCCCGGGGCGAAGGCCACGGCGTCGCGATGGCCCTGGGCGGCCAGGCCGGCGTGCTCGAAGGCCTCGATCACCGCGGCGTCGCGGCGTGCCTCGTCGAGGGGATACTCGCGGTTGAAGTGCAGGGCCTCGGCGCCGAGCTCCCGGGCCAGGGCCAGCAGCGTCGCCGGGGCCTGGTCGAAGCGCTCGATATCGCGATGCAGCAAGGGGATGTTGAGTCCGGCGAGGGCCTCGGACAGCGCCGCGACGCCGCGGCGGCAGAAGTCCAGCTTGTTGGCGCCGTGGCCGTGCTCGCGCCACTGGGGCACGCAGCGCAGGAAGACGCCGATCACCGGCCCGCGCCGGGCCGCCGCGGCCAGGGCGGTGTTGTCATGGATGCGCAGGTCGCTCCGGAACCAGACCAGGGTCGGGGACATCGTCGTCTCCGTTCAGGCGGATTGGGTCAGTGACTGCAGGCGCGTCATGGCGTGGGAGAGGTCGTCGCCGAGGACTTCCACCCCGGAGCCGTCGAGGTCGGCCTGGCGGATGCGGGCCACCGGGCCGCACAGGCTCAACGGCACCTCGAGCTGCTCGGCCAGGCGCGGCAGCTGGCGGCGCACCAGGTCGGCGCGCTCGGCGCGGCCGCTGGCCAGCAGCAGGGCCCTGGCGTGGAAACGCTCCACGGCCAGCGGCAGCTCCTGGGTTGGCAGGGGCGCGTCCAGCCACTGCACGCGATAGCCGCGATCGGCGGCGGCCAGGGCGGCGAGCAGCCCCCACAGCGGGCCGTCGTCGGGCAACGGCACGATCAGCAGGACGGGGCCGCCGGCCAGGGCGTTGGTGTGGTAGAGGCGGGTGCCGATGCGGGTGCGCAGGAAGGCCTCGAGGGCGCGGCGCTGCAGGTCGGCGCCCAGGCGGTCGTCCCAGCGCTCCTCGAGCTCGCGCAGCACCGGCTGCCAGAGTTCGTCGAGGCAGGTAGCCACCGGGTAGAGCGCCAGGCCCTGGTTGAACAGCGCCTCCAGCCGCTCGAGGTCGAGGGCCTCGACGGCCTTGATCAACTGATGACGCTGGCTCTCCCAGTCGCCGGCGGCGGGAGGCGGGGCCTCGACGGCCTCGGGCTGCTCGAGGAGCTCGCGCACCTGGCTGACCGGGACGCCGCGATTGAGCCATTGCAGGATGCGCTCGACCCGGGCGATGTCATCCTTGGCATAGAGACGATGGCCCTTGGGCGTGCGCTTGGGCTGGATCAGCCCGTAGCGCCGCTCCCAGGCGCGCAGGGTCACGGCATTGACGCCGGTCAGGCGCGAGACCTCGCGAATCGGATAGAGTGGCGCATCGGCCGGATGGTTCGCCTGATCGCTCATGCGGGCCTCTGCCTCGGTGGAATCGGTGACGTAAGGGGCGTTAGGGAATAATTTTGTACAAAATCCGGCCGGCGTACAACTCGGCGGTCAATCGGGCTCGCCCGCCCGCTCGGCGACGACGGCCGCCAGGGCCTCGATGAAGGCGGGATGTTCCCCCACCGGGGGCAGCAGGGTCAGCCGAAGCTCGGGGTGGGCCTCGCCCAGGGCGTCGACCTGGGCGGGCACGTCGCGGCGCAGGTGGCGGCCGGCGGCGAAGAACAGCGGCAGGATCTCGGCACGGGTGACGCCCTCGGCGGCCAATTCCGCCACGGTGTCTTCCAATGAGGGCGCGCAGATTTCCATGTAGGCCAGGCGCAACGGGGTGGAGAGGCGTGCGGTCAGCTGTTCGGCCAGGCATTCGAAGGGCGCCCGCCAGTTGGGGTCGCTGGAGCCGTGGGCCATCAGGATCAGGGCATCGGTCATCGCGGGGAGTCTCCTCGTGGGGCGCCGCCCGGGGCTGGCCCTGCAGCGGCGCGACTTTACCGCTAGACTAGCAGAGGTGTACAACAGCTGTATAACACCCATGCATCGCGTGACAGGGAGAATGCTATGCGCGTGCTGATCACCGGCGGCAGCGGTTTCGTCGGCCAGGCGCTGTGCCGCCGGCTCGCCGAGGCGGGGCATCGGATCCAGGTGGTGTCCCGGGACCCGGCGCAGGCTCGGATACGGTTGCCCGAGGGCGTCGACGTGCGCCGCTCGGCGCTGGACTTCGTCGATGCGCCGCCGGAGGTGCTGGTCAACCTGGCCGGGGAACCGATCGCCGGCAAGCGCTGGAGCGAGGCGCAGAAGCGGCGGCTGCTCGATTCCCGGCTCGACGCCACCCGCGAGCTGGTGCGGCTCTGCGAGCAGTTGAAGGCCACTCAGGGGCGCGCCCCGAGGGCGATGGTCTCGGCCTCGGCCATGGGCTACTACGGCGATCAGGGCGAGGCGCCGGTGACCGAGGAGACGCCGCCCCACGACGAGTTCGCCCATCGCCTGTGCCGGCAGTGGGAGGAGGCCGCGCAGGGCGTCACCGCCCATGGCACCCGGCTTTCGATCCTGCGCCTGGGGCTGGTGCTGGATGCCGGCGGCGGCGTGTTGCAGCGCATGCTGCCGCCCTTTCGCCTGGGGCTGGGCGGGCGCTTCGGCGACGGGCGCCAGTACATGCCCTGGGTACATCGCCAGGACCTGGTGAGCGTGATCCTGTTCCTGATCGAGCGCGACGACCTGGAGGGGGCCTTCAACGGCAGCGCCCCGCACCCGGTCAGCAACGCCGTCTTCACCCGCCTGCTGGCGCGCCACCTGCATCGCCCGGCGCTGCTGCCGGTGCCGGCCAAGGCGCTGGAACTCGGCTTCGGCGAGATGTCGCGGCTGCTGTTGACCGGCGCCGACATGCGCCCGGCGCGGCTGGAGGAGGCCGGCTTCGAGTTCCGCTTCCCGACCCTGGAGGATGCCCTGACCGATATCCTCGGCTAGTGAAACGCCGATTTATTGCTGCGCTCGACGACCTGCAGGGATGCAGGAAGTGCGTAGGTTCGTCGGGAACGAACCTAGTGATCCTAGGCGCCGGCGGTGCCGGGGCGCCGGTCCGATCGGAATTCTCATGTAGCAGGCTACACTCCGGTTGATTCGGAGCCTTCGGCTCCTCACCCCTTCGGGGCCATCCTTCGGATGTTTTGTCGCTACGCTCGGCTCTGCGCTCCGGCGGCACCCAGGCTAGGCGCCCCCACCTCTCATCGCTCGCGACATAAATCAGCGCATCCCTTTCGCATCTCCATGTCCTGAAACGACGAGCCCCCGCCGGCCAGTGGCCGGCGGGGGCTCTCGTACGAGGCGAGTCGCCTGGCCTAGCGGGAGTCCTCGTCGATGGTGACGATCACGCGCACCGCGTCCAGCCGCAGCCGGGTGCCCTCGATGGCGGCGTCCAGGGCGGCGCGCTCCTCACGCAGCGCCGTCAGCTCGTCCTCGCGCACCGCCGGATTGCGACGCGCCAGGGCCTCCAGGCGGGTCAGCTCGGCGTCCAGGGCCTCGCGCATGCGTGCCTGGGCCGCCTCGACGATGCTCGGCAGCTCCCGCTCGGCCTCGGCCTCGGCGCTGTCGAGCAGCTCGCGGAGCTGGTCGTGGCGGCTCTTGATCAGGTCGCGGGCCACCGCCTTCTTGACCTTCTGCAGGTTCTTGGAGAGCCCGGTGAAGGACACCTTGGCGGTCAGGTTGGCGCCGGACTCGTCGAGCAGCACGCGCACCGCGGTGGGCGGCAGGAAGCGGTTCAAGTGCAGCCGCCTGGGCGCCGGGCAGTGGGTGCGGAACACCAGCTCGGCCATCAGCCGGCCGCCGGGGATCGACGGATGCTTGAGCAGCGCCAGGGCGGTGTTGCCCATGGTGCCGTCGAGGATGCGGCCCATCATCTCGCGGGTCAGTGGGTGCTCCCAGGAGAGATGCTGGACGTCGTCCCGGGCCAGGGCGCGCTCCCGGGAGAAGGTTGCCGAGAAGCCGTCCTCGCCCTTCACCAGCCCCGGCAGGCCGTCGAGCATCTGCGGGCCGGGCACCAGGTGCTGGATGCCGCCGCCCAGATCCCGGGCGTCGACGCCGAAGATGTCCAGCGCCTGATCGATGTAGCGACGCAGGGCTCGGTCCTCGTCGAGCTCGCGGATCGCCGCGATGGTGGCCTCGGCACGCTCCGGCCGGCAGGCGTTGAGCTCGAGCAGGCGGTTGCGGCCGGCATCGCGCTCGGCCAGGCGACGATCGAACAGCTCGCGGGTCTCCCCGATCACCTCGTCCAGGCTCTCCGCGTCGAGCAGGGCATCGGCCAGGGCGTCGCCGAAGGCCTCGTAGAGTTCGCCGCCCAGGCCGTGGGGCGCGCTGAAGGCGTCCATGCCCTCCTGGTACCAGCGCAGCAGCTGCTCGCCGGGGCTGCCGGCGAACACCGGCACGTGCAGCTCGATGACATGGCGCTGGCCGATGCGGTCGAGCCGCCCGATGCGCTGCTCGAGCTGGTCCGGATGCAGCGGCAGGTCGAACATCACCAGGTGACGGCAGAACTGGAAGTTGCGGCCCTCGGAGCCGATCTCCGAGCACACCAGCACCTGGCAGCCGTCCTCGGCATCGGCGAAGGCCGCCGCGGCGCGGTCGCGCTCGACCAGGGTGAGGTCCTCGTGGAACACCGGGGCGTGCACGCCGCCCAGCACCCGCAGGCCGTCGGCCAGGCCCTGGGCGGTCTCGCGGTCGTGGGCGATGACCAGGATCTTGTCGTCGCCGAGCTCGGTGAGGCGCTCCAGCAGCCAGGTCACGCGGGGGTCGAACTGCCACCAGGGCTCGGCGTTGAGCGGGTCGTCGGCCAGTGCCTGGTACATGGTGTCCAGGTAGATCAGCACCTCGGGGTGGTCGAGGCCGGTCTCGATCAGCAGCTCGTCGAGGTAGTCCTCGTCCCGGGCCAGGCGGCGCAGCACCCGGCGGTAGGCGGAGGGCGGCTCGAGGCGCTCGACGTGCAGGCGCCGCTCGGGGAAGCCGCCGACGTGGCGGCGGCTGTTGCGGAACATCACCCGGCCGGTGCCGTGGCGGTCGAGCAGCTGGTCGCGCAGCTGGTCCCGGGCCGAGGCGCGCTGGGCTTCGTCGCTCTCGGTGTCATTCAGGGTATCGAGCAGCGCGGCGCTGTCGGGATCGTCGGCGACGGCGGCCACCGCGTCGTGCGCGGCGGCGTCGCCGGGCAGGCGTGCCAGGGCCTCGATGGCGGTGGCCACCTCGACGTAGTGGCGCTCCTCCTCCTGGAAGGCCGCCAGGCTGTGGTAGCGGTCCGGGTCGAGCAGGCGCAGCCGGGCGAAGTGGCTCTCCTGGCCCATCTGCTCTGGGGTGGCGGTGAGCAGCAGCAGGCCGGTGGCGGCGCCGGCCAGGCGCTCGACGCAGGCATAGCCGGGGCCGACCTCGTCGCCGTTCTCGCGCCACTCCAGGTGGTGGGCCTCGTCGACGATCAGCAGGTCCCAGTCGCCGGCCTCGGCCTGGGCCTGGCGATGGGGGTTGGCGAACAGCCAGTCCTGGCTGGCCAGTACCAGCTGGCCGGCCTCGAAGGGGTTGCCGTCGCCCTGGGCCTGGCTCTGCTGCTCGTCGAGCAGGGTCACCTCCAGCGAGAAGCGACGCAGCAGCTCCACCAGCCACTGGTGGGTGAGGCTCGCCGGCACCAGGATCAGCGCCCGCTCGGCGCGGCCGCTGAGCAGCAGGCGGTGCAGGATCAGGCCGGCCTCGATGGTCTTGCCCAGGCCCACCTCGTCGGCCAGCAGCACCCGCGGGGCCTGGCGACGCGCCACCTCATCGGCGATGTAGAGCTGGTGGGGAATCAGGTCGATGCGCGGCCCGGCCAGGCCCAGCGCCGGGTTCTGCTCGGTGCGATGGTGATGGTGCAGGGTGCGGAAGCGCAGGTCGAACCAGTCGTTGCGGTCGACCTGGCCGGTCAGCAGGCGGTCGCGGGCCTGGTCGAACTGCATGGTGTCGGCCAGCCGGGCCTCGGGCAGCTCGCGGACCTCGCCCTGGTCGTCCTCGCCGATGTAGACGATCAGGCCGCCGGCCTCCTTGCTGTCGTCGACGGTCATCTGCCAGCCCTCGGCGCACTGGATGCGGTCGCCGCTGCCGAAGACCACCCGGGTCAGGGGGGCCTGCCGGCTGCTGTAGGTACGGGTTTCCTGGCTGGCGCCGAAGAGGACGGTGACGCTGCGGGGGTCGCAGTTGAGGATGGTGCCCAGGCCGAGTTCGGCCTCGCCATCGCTGATCCAGCGCTGGCCGGGAGAGAAGTCGCTCATGGTGCCTCGGAGGATGCTGAACACGGTGCGCACGCCGCCGCCGGGGGGAGCGGCGGCGGCGGGGCGAGGGATTCTAACGCAAAGCCTGCCCCGGCTTAAGGGGGACCGGGACGGGGAGAAGCGAAACGGGCGACGCCGGCGTCAGTCTTCCGGGAGCCAGGCCTCGAGCTGGGCCCGGGTCAGCTCGCCCACGTGGCGCTCGAGGGTGCGGCCCTCGCCGTCGAACAGCAGGGTGGTGGGCAACCCCGGGGCGTCGGTCGCCACCATCAGCGACTGGCGCGGGTCGAGCAGGGCGTGCTCGAAGGCCAGCCCCTGGGCGTCGAGGTAGCGCGCCACCGGCAGCAGGTCCTCGCCCTGGTTGACCACCACCACGGTGATGTCGTCCCGGGCATCGGTCTCGGCAAGCAGCGGCAGCTCGCGGCGACAGGGTGGGCACCAGGTGGCCCAGAGGTTGACGATGACCCGCTGGCCCGAGAGCCCGGCCAGGTCGACCGGCTCGCCCTCGAGGTTCTCGAGGGTGAGGTCCGGCAGGGCGCTCGGCGTGATGCCGCTGCCCAGCGGGGCCCAGCTCATCAGGCCCAGCCACACCAGCGAGGCCCCCAGGGTGAGGCCCAGGGCGCGATACATGGCGCCCAGGCGGTCGCGCAGCGTCCAGGCGCTCCAGGCCAGCGCCGCCACGAGGCCGAACACGCCATGATAGCCCGGCAGCCACAGCTTGAGCGCCGCCAGCGGCTCCGCCTGGTAGGCGGGCAGGTTGAGCGCCACGTGGCCCAGCCGGGCGCCGAGGATCCAGGCGATGATCAGGCCGTTGAACCAGCGGGCTCGTCGGCCTCCGGGCAGGCCCAGCCACCAGGCGCCGGCGGCGAGCAGCAGCAGGGCGCAGGCGAGGGCGTAGAGGCGGGGCAGCGGGACCAGCACGGGTCCCAGGGCGATGGCATCCATGGCGTGGCGGGTTCTCTCTCCTCGGGCCCTCTCGGGCAGGCTCGGCGCGTCGCGCCGGACCGGGTACACTAGGCGGATTTTCCTCGCCAAGCCTACTGCCGGTGGGCGGGGCTGTCATCAGCGGGAGCGTTCATGGCACGACAGGCCTTCGATACCCTGCGGGCCCTGGCCATCGCCAGCCAGGCCCTGGGCTTCATCCTCATCATCACCCTGGAAACCGTCCTCGGCGATGCCGCCCGTCCCTGGCAGGGCTGGACCCTGGTCGCCATGGTGGCGGCGGCGCTGTGGATCGCCCTGGTCAAGCTCTACCGCCGCAACAAGGCGCGCAAGGCCCTGGCGCGACGCCTGGCCGACGACGAGGAGTGAGGGCGGGGCCATGTCGCCCCGTGCCGGCCGATCGCCGTGTCCCGATGTCACCCGGCGTGTGACGCTTGCGTGTCGGCCAGCTTGCCGTTTCGTGACGATTCTGCGTAGCTGTCTGATTTTGCATGATTTCCTGTCGACCCTGGCGCGGTGGTGCCGAGTCGGGCGGTGCAAGATGTCACCGTATCGACATTGTCTAGACAAGTGCCCTTCATCTTGAACCTCGACACTGATGCCATTCCAAGAGGAGAGGCGTCATGTCGATTCCCAGCATCGTTGTCGAGCGGCTGAGCAAGACCTTCGGGCAGCATCCCGTGCTGCGCGACATCGACTTCACGATCCATGCCGGCGAGATGGTCGCCCTGATCGGGCCCTCCGGCTCCGGCAAGTCCACCCTGCTGCGCCACCTGATCGGCCTGACCCGCGGCGATCGGGGCGGCGCCGGCCGCGTCCGGCTCCAGGGCCGCGAGGTGCAGGCCGGCGGGCGTCTCGCCCGGGCCTCCCGCCAGCAGCGCTGCCGCACCGGCTACATCTTCCAGCAGTTCAACCTGGTGGGACGCCTGAGCGTGCTCACCAACGTGCTGATCGGCCGCCTGGGCTGCATGCCCCGGGGGCGCGCCCTGCTCGGCCGCTTCACCCCCGAGGAGCGGGACATGGCGCGCCGCGCCCTGGCCCGGGTGGGCCTGGAGGCGCTGGCCGACCAGCGTGCCAATACCCTGTCCGGCGGCCAGATGCAGCGGGTGGCCATCGCCCGGGTGCTGATGCAGGACACCGACGTCATCCTGGCCGACGAACCCATCGCCTCGCTGGACCCGCGCAGCGCCCGGGAGGTGATGCAGATCCTCGAACGCATCAACGCCGAGGACGGCCGCACCGTGGTGATCACCCTGCATCAGGTCGAGGTCGCCCGCCGCTTCTGTCGGCGCGCCATCGCCCTCAAGGCGGGCCGCCTCTACTTCGACGGCCCCATCGGCGAGCTCACCGATGCCCGCCTCACCGCGCTCTACGAAAACGCCGGGCTCGACGAGCTCAGGACCCGCACCCCGTCCGTCGACCTGGCGGCGCCCGTCGGCGCCCTGGGCTGATGCCCGCAAGGCTTCATCACCGAGGAGACCCACCCATGTCGTTCACGTCCTTCCGCCGCCTGACCCTGCCGCTGATCGCCGGCGTCGCCCTGGCGGCCAGCCCCTTCGTCGCCGCCGAGGAGCCGCTGAAGTTCGGCATCATCTCCACCGAGTCGAGCCAGAACCAGGCGCCGCTCTGGGATCCCTTCCTGGACGCGCTGTCCGAGGCCCTGGACCGCGAGGTCGAGCCCTTCTTCGCCACCGACTATGCGGCGGTCATCCAGGCCATGCGCTTCGACCAGATCGACCTGGCCTGGTACGGCAACAAGTCCGCCATGGAGGCCGTGGACCGGGCCGGCGGCGAGATCTTCGCCCAGACCGTGGCCGCCAACGGCGCCCCCGGCTACTGGAGCCTGATGATCACCCAGCAGGACAGCGAGCTGGAGGACGTCGAGGACGTGCTGGCCAACGCCTCCGAGCTGGTGTTCGGCAACGGCGACCCCAACTCCACCTCCGGCTTCCTGGTGCCGGGCTACTACGTCTTCGCCCAGAACGGCGTCGACCCCACCACCGCCTTCAAGCGCACCCTCAACTCCAGCCACGAGACCAATGCGCTGTCGGTGGCCAACGGCCAGGTGGACGTCGCCACCTTCAACACCGAGAGCATGGAGCGCCTGGAGGAGGTGCACCCGGACAAGGCCGAGCGGCTCAAGGTGATCTGGCAGTCGCCGCTGATCCCCTCCGACCCGCTGGTGTGGCGCGAGAACCTGTCCGACGAGCTCAAGGGCGAGCTGCGCGACTTCTTCTACGCCTACGGCGACAGCGAGGCCGAGCAGGCGATCCTCGAGCCGCTGCAGTGGTCCGGCTTCGCGCCGTCCACCGACGACCAGCTGCTGCCGATTCGCCAGCTCGAGCTGTTCAAGCAGCGCGCCCAGGTCGAGGCCGACGACAGCCTGTCCGCCGACGAGCGTGAGGCCGAGCTGGCCGAGCTCGACGCCCGGCTCGACGAGCTGAACGCCCGCCTCGAGGCCGCCGAGGCCGAGAAGGCCGCCGAGACCACCGCCCAGGCCAGCTGAGCCGATCCCACGGGAACCGGGAGGGGCGGCATGCCCCTCCCTCTGGAGCCAAGCACCATGAGTCAGTCTTCCACCCTCGATAGCGCCGCGGCCGGCAAGCGTGGCTGGACCACGCTGCTGGGCTGGGCGGTCGCCCTGGGCGTGCTCTCCTGGGCCTGGCAGGGGGCCGAGATGCGGCCCGGCCTGCTGGTCACCAACGCCGACAACATGGCCGAGCTGGCCGGCGACTTCTTCCCGCTGGCCTTCGGCAGCCTGGGGCACTACGTCGACCAGATGCTGGTCACCGTGCAGATCGCCATCTGGGGCACCCTGCTGGCGGTGCTGGTGGCCATCCCGGCCAGCCTGCTGTCCTCAGAGAACCTCACTCCCTGGTGGATCCACCAACCGGTGCGCCGGCTGATGGATGCCTGCCGGGCCATCAACGAGCTGGTGTTCGCCATGCTGTTCGTGGTCGCCGTGGGCCTGGGGCCCTTCGCCGGCACCCTGGCGCTGTTCGTCCACACCACCGGCGTGCTCGCCAAGCTTTTCTCCGAGGCGGTGGAGGCCAGCGAGGCCGGCCCCATGGAGGGCATCCGGGTCACCGGCGCGGGGCGCATCGAGGAGATCGCCTTCGGGCTGATCCCCCAGGTGCTGCCGCTGTGGATCTCGGTGAGCCTGTATCGCTTCGAGTCCAACATTCGCTCGGCCACCGTGCTCGGCATGGTCGGCGGCGGCGGCATCGGCGTGGCGCTGTGGGAGACCATGCGCGGTTTCCAGTACCAGGAAACGGCCACCATCATGCTGGTGATCATCGTCGCGGTGACCCTGCTCGACATGGCCTCCCAGCGCGTGCGCAAGCGTTTCATCTGAAGGACACGGGCGCTTGTGCGCAAGCGCCTTGCCAGGAGGCGAGATGTCTAGACAACTTTCCGCGACCGGCGCCGCCCAGCCCCGTTACCGCACCCTGGCCGACACCCTGGCCCGGGAGGTGCGCGCGGACTATGGCCCCGGCGACCTGCTGCCCGCCGAGGCCCAGCTGGCCAGGCGCTTCGCCGTCAACCGCCACACCGTGCGCCGGGCCCTGGACGAGCTGGTCGCCGCCGGCATGGTCACCCGCCACCAGGGGCGCGGCACCCAGGTCGTCGACCGCCGCCTGGACTACGCCGTTCATGCCGGCAGCAAGGTGACCCACAACCTGGCCGAGCGCGGCATGGCCACCGAGACCCGCTGCCTCGACCAGGGCCTCGACGCGCCGCCGGAGGCCATCGCCCAGCGCTTCGCGGCGTCCCGCGGCACCCCCTTGCTGAGGGTGGAGACGCTGCGCTGCGTCGACGGCGCCCCGCTGCTGCGGCTGCGCCACTGGTTCGACCCGACGCGAGTGCCGGGCTGGGTCGGCCGCTATCGCGGCGGCTCCACCCGGGCGCTGCTCGACCAGCACTACGGCCTGCGCCTGCGGCGTCGCCGGGTGCGCCTTGAGGCCCTGCAGGCCGACCCCGAGGACAGCCGCCTGCTGCGCTGCCCCCACCGGGCGCCGCTGCTGGCGCTGACCAGCGACAACGTCGACGCGAGCGGCCGCCTGGTGGAGGTCTCGATCAGCCGCGCCCGGGCCGATCGCCTGGCCTACCACATCGATTTCGATCACTCCCTGACGGACCCCGACGAGGTGTTCCCATGAAGCAGACCCCTCTGCCCGAGACCCAGCCCCAGACCCAGGCGCAGCGCCAGCGCCTGCTGGCGCTGACCCCCCGCGAGCGCCTGGAGGAAGGCTGGGCCGAGCTGGCCCTCCCCGTGACGCACCGCTGCGTGCGCGGCCCCGAGACCGGCATGGCCATGGTGCGCGGCCGCATGGGCGGCACCGGCAACGCCTTCAATCTCGGCGAGATGACCCTGAGCCGGGCCAGCGTGACGCTGGACGACGGCGCCACGCTGGGCCACGGCTGGGTGGCCGGCCGCGACCATCGCCACGCCGAGCTGATCGCCCTGGTCGACGCCTGTGCCCATCGCCCCGAGTGGGCCGAGCGCATCGACGCCGAACTGATGGCCCCCCTGGCCCGGGAACTGGACGCGGCCCGCGAGCAGGCATCGCGCACCGCGGCGGCGACCCGAGTGGATTTCTTCACCCTGGTGCGTAGCGAGTGAGTACCGAGCGAATGACGACGAGGCGAATGACGATGCGCTGGCAAGGCTTTTCCGATCCCGTCCAGGACGGGCAACGCCACTTCCGCCGCGTGCTCGCGGCCATGGCCGAGCCGGGCACCCTGCATGACGCCGCGGCGCCGGCGGTGCCCGAGGACGCGGCCATCGGGCCGGCCCTGTGGGCGACCCTGTTGTCGCTGTGCGACCTGGACACCCGGCTATGGATCGCCCCGGGGCTCGAGGCCGGCGGCCTGGCCGATGCGGTGGCCTTCCACACCGGCTGTCGGACGGTCGCCACACCCGGCGAGGCCGACTTCGCCCTGGTGACCCCGGCGACCCTGGTGGATCCGGCCCCGGCCTTCGCCGAGGGCAGCGACGCCTATCCCGACCGCAGCACCACCCTGCTGGTGGTTCTCGACGCCCTGGCCGAGGGCGGCCCCTGGCGGCTGGCCGGCCCCGGCATCCCCGACACCCGCGGCCTGGACGTGGGCGAGGCGACGCCGCTGATGACCCGGCTGGCCGCCAACCGGGCCCGCTTCCCGCAGGGGCTGGACGCCATTCTCGGCTGCGGCGAGCGCCTGGCGGCGATTCCCCGCAGCACCCGGCTCGCAGGCCCCGTTTCCGCTACCCCCGAGGAGGATCGCACATGTACGTCGCAGTGAAAGGCGGCGAGCAGGCCATCGCCAACGCCCACCGCTGGCTGGCGGATCGCCGCCGCGGCGATCGTGAGCGTGACGCGCTCTCGGTGGCCCAGCTCGCCGAGCAGATGAACCTGGCGGTGGACCGGGTGATGGCCGAGGCCTCGCTCTACGACCCCGAGCTCGCCGCCCTGGCCCTCAAGCAGGCCAGCGGCGACCTGGTCGAGGCGGTGTTCCTGCTGCGCGCCTATCGCACCACCCTGCCGCGCCTGGCCGAGACCGTGGCGCTGGATACCGGCGCCATGCGGCTCGAGCGGCGGGTCAGCGCCACCTACAAGGACGTGCCCGGCGGCCAGGTGCTCGGCCCGACCTACGACTACACCCATCGGCTGCTGGACTTCCTGCAGCTGGCCGACGGCGAGGTGCCCGAGCCGGCCCGCGCCGAGCAGGCGCTGGAGGCCTGCCCGCCGATCCTCGAGCAGCTCGACGCCGAGGGGCTGATCGAGCGCGAGACGGACGACGGCGCCGAGCCCTACGACATCACCCGGGACCCGCCGGACTTCCCGGTGGACCGCGCCACCCGCCTGCAGATGCTGGCCCGGGGCGACGAGGGCTACCTGCTGGCGCTGGGCTATTCGACCCAGCGCGGCTACGGCCGCAACCACCCCTTCGCCGGCGAGATTCGCATCGGCACCCTGGAGGTGGAGATCGCCGTGGAGGAATGCGAGGCCCCGGTGTGCATCGGCGAGATCGCGCTCAGCGAGTGCCAGATGATCAACCAGTTCGCCGGCTCGCGGGAGCGGGCGCCCCAGTTCACCCGCGGCTACGGCCTGGCGTTCGGCCGCAACGAGCGCAAGACCATGGCCATGGCGCTGGTCGACCGGGCGCTGCGCGCCGAGGAGCTCGGCGAGCCGGTACAGGGCCCCGCCCAGCAGCCCGAGTTCGTGCTGGCGCATGCCGACAGCGTCGAGGCCTCGGGCTTCGTTTCTCACCTCAAGCTGCCCCACTACGTGGACTTCCAGTCCGAGCTGGAGCTGCTGCGCCGGCTGCGTCGCGCCCATGGCCAGCCCCCATCCGACGAGGCGTCCGAGAAGGGCGAACCAGCGGCCGAGCAGCCCGCCAGCGAAACCGAGCAGGTACCCACATGAACGGTTACAACTTCGCCTATCTGGACGAGCAGACCAAGCGCATGATCCGCCGCGGCCTGCTCAAGGCGGTGGCGATCCCCGGCTACCAGGTGCCCTTCGGCGGCCGCGAGATGCCCATGCCCTACGGCTGGGGCACCGGTGGCATGCAGCTCACCGCCAGCATCCTCGGCGAGCACGACGTGCTCAAGGTGATCGACCAGGGCGCCGACGACACCACCAACGCGGTCAGCATCCGCGCCTTCTTCGAGCGGGTGGCCGGCGTCGAGACCACCACCGCCACCGCCGAGGCGGACGTCATCCAGACCCGCCACCGCATCCCCGAGACGCCGCTGTCGGCCGACCAGATCCTGGTCTTCCAGGTGCCGATCCCCGAGCCGCTGCGCTTCATCGAGCCCAGTGAAGAGGAGACCCGGGTGATGCACGCCCTGGAGGAGTACGGGGTGATGCACGTCAAGCTCTACGAGGACATCGCCCGCCACGGCCACATCGCCACCACCTACGCCTACCCGGTGAAGGTCGACGGCCGCTACGTGACCGATCCCTCGCCGATTCCCAAGTTCGACAATCCCAAGCTGCACATGAGCGAGGCGCTGATGCTGTTCGGCGCCGGTCGCGAGAAGCGCCTCTACGCCATTCCGCCCTACACCCGAGTCGAGAGCCTGGACTTCGAGGACCACCCCTTCGAGATCCAGGCGTGGGACGAGCCCTGCGCGCTGTGCGGCGCCAAGGACAGCTTCCTCGACGAGGTGATCACCGATGACCAGGGCGGACGCCTGTTCGTCTGCTCGGATACCGACTACTGCCAGCGCCGTCAGGAGGAAGTGGCATGAAGCGTCCGCAACTGGAACGCCCCGCGCTGCTGGAGGCCCGGGGCGTCACCCGGCTCTACGGGCCCGGCAAGGGCTGCGAGGACATCGACTTTCGCCTGCACGAGGGCGAGGTGCTGGGCATCGTCGGCGAGTCGGGGTCCGGCAAGTCGACCCTGCTGCGCACCCTGTGCGGCATGGAAGTGCCCGATGCCGGCCGGGTCGTCTATCACTCTGATGTCGAGCGGTGCCTCGACGGGGCGTCCGCCGACGGCGAGCTCGACCTCTACGCCATCGGCGAGGCCCGGCGCCGGGCGCTGCTGCGCATGGAGTGGGGGCTGGTGCACCAGAATCCCCGCGACGGCCTGCGGCTCGGCGTCTCCGCCGGCGCCAACATCGGCGAGCGACTGATGGCCCTGGGCGATCGCCACTACGGCCAGCTGCGCGCCGCCGGCCAGGACTGGATGGGGCGCGTCGAGCTCGACCCGCAGCGCATCGACGACGCTCCCCGGGACTTCTCCGGCGGCATGCAGCAGCGGCTGCAGATCGCCCGCACCCTGGTCACCCGGCCGCGGCTGGTGTTCATGGACGAGCCCACCGGCGGCCTGGACGTCTCGGTGCAGGCGCGGCTGCTCGACATGCTGCGCACCCTGGTGCGCGAGCTGGGCCTGTCCGTGGTGCTGGTGACCCACGACCTGGCCGTGGCCCGGCTGCTCGCCGACCGGCTGATGGTGATGCGCCGCGGTTGGGTGGTGGAGGCCGGCCTGACCGACCAGATCCTCGACGACCCGCAGCATGCCTATACCCAGCTGCTGGTGTCGTCGGTGCTGACGCCCTGAGGAGATCGAGATGACCGCCATGACCCAACCCTTCCTGAGCGTCGCGTCGCTCGACAAGACCTTCGTGCTCCACGGCCAGGGCGGCCTGCGCCTGGAGGTGATGCGCGACCTGTCGCTGACGCTGGCGCCGGGGGAATGCCTGGTGCTGGCCGGCCGCAGCGGCATCGGCAAGAGCACCCTGCTGAAGATGCTCCACGGCAGCTACCGGGTCTCGGGAGGCAGCCTGCGGCTGCACTTCGAGGACGACGAGCTGGAGCTCGCCGATCTGCCGCCCCAGGCCTGGCCCGCGCTGCGTCGCGAGGTGATCGGCTACGTCAGCCAGTTCCTGCGCGTGGTGCCCCGGGTGCCCGCGGTGGAGGTGGTGATGGAGCCGCTGCTGGCCCGCGGCGTCGACGCCGCCGAGGCCCGGCCCCGGGCCGAGGCCCTGCTGGCGCGGCTCAACCTGCCCGAGCGGCTGTGGTCGCTGCCCCCGGGCACCTTCTCCGGCGGCGAGCAGCAGCGGGTCAACATCGCCCGCGGCTTCATCGGCGAGCACCCGCTGCTGCTGCTCGACGAGCCTACCGCCTCGCTGGACGCCGCCAACCGCGACGTCGTCGTCGAGCTGATCCGCGAGGCCAAGGCCCGCGGCACCGCCATGCTCGGCATCTTCCACGACGAGGACGTGCGCGAGCGCGTCGCCGACCGTTTGCTGCCGCTGGATCGCCATATGCTGGCCCGCGCCAGCGCCCCCGACGCCGAGGAGACACCCTGATGACCGCCCCCGAACAGATCCTGACCAACGCCCGCCTGGTGCTCGACGAGGAAGTGGTCGAGGGCAGCCTGGCGATCCGCGACGGCGTCATCGCCGCCGTGGACGCCGCCCCGAGCCGCTCGGCCGCGGCCATCGACTGCGCCGGCGACTATCTGCTGCCGGGGCTCATCGAGCTGCACACCGACAACATGGAGAAGTACTTCCAGCCGCGGCCCAAGGTGGCCTGGCCGGGGCGCCAGGCGGCGCTCGCCCACGACGCCCAGATGGCCGCCAGCGGCATCACCACGGTGTTCGACGCGGTGTCGATCGGCGACGTGGACGAGCAGAGCATGCGCCACGGGTCGCTGCACGAGATGGTCGCCGCCCTAGGCGACATCGTCGACGAGGGCCTGGCCCGGGTCGACCACCGCCTGCACCTGCGCTGCGAGGTCAGCCACCCGGACACCCTGGCGCGCTTCGAGGTCCTGGCCGAGGCCCCGCTGCTGGGGCTGGTCTCGCTGATGGACCATGCCCCCGGGCAGCGCCAGTTCGCCAGCCTCGAGGCCTACCGCACCTACTACCAGGGCAAGTACGGCCTCGACGACCGGGCCCTGGAGGCCTTCATCGCCAAGCAGCTGGCCAACAGCGAGCGCTACAGCGGCGAGCACCGCCGCGCCATCGCCGAGCGCAGCCGCGCGCTGGGCCTGGCGCTGGCCAGCCACGACGACGCCACCGTCGCCCACGTGGCGGAGAGCCGCGAGTACGGCACCCGGGTGGCCGAGTTCCCGACCACCCGCGAGGCCGCCGAGGCCTCCCACCGCCAGGGCATGGCGGTGATGATGGGCGCGCCCAACGTGGTGCGCGGCGGCTCGCATTCCGGCAACATCGCCGCCAGCGAGCTGGTGCGCCTCGGCGTGCTCGACATCCTCTCCTCGGACTACTACCCGGCGGCGCTGCTCGACGCGGTGTTCCGCATCGCCGACATGGAGGGCGGCTATTCGCTGGCCCGCGCCGTGGCCACCGCCACCCGCCAACCGGCCGAGGCCGTGGGCCTGGCCGACCGGGGGCGGCTGGCCGAGGGGCTGCGCGCCGACCTGCTGCGGGTCAGGCCGGTGGACGGCCATCCCCTGGTGCAGCGGGTGTGGAGCGCCGGCAGGCAGGTGCACTGATGGGCCGCCTGGTCTACGTGATGGGGGCTAGCGGCGTCGGCAAGGATTCCCTGCTCGACGCCGCCCGGGCCCGCCATCCCGACTGGCTGGTGGCGCATCGCTACGTGACCCGCGCCGGCGGGGCGTCCGAGAATTCCGTGGCGCTCAGCGCCGCGGAGTTCGCCTCGCGTCGGCGGCTGGGGCTGTTCTGCCTGAGCTGGCGGGCCCACGGCCTGGACTACGGGCTCGGCATCGAGCTCGAGGCCTGGCTGTCCCGGGGCCGGGCGGTGCTGGTCAACGGCAGCCGCCGGGCCCTGCCCGACGCCCGGGCGCGCTTCGGGGATGCCCTGCTGCCGGTGCTGGTCACCGCCCCCGAGGCGGTGATCGCCGCGCGGCTGCGCGGCCGCGGCCGCGAGGACGAGGCCGGCATCGCCGCTCGGCTGGCGCGCCACCGCGAACTGGCCGAGGCCCTGCCCGAGGTGGCACGGGTCGACAACGGCGGCACCCTGGCCGAGACGCTGGCCGGGCTTCGCGCGCTGCTCGAGGAGGAGTGCCGGGCATGAACTTCCGTTTCGTGGGCAGCGGCGACAGCGCCCAGGTGCCGCGCTTCGGCTGCCACTGCCCGGCCTGTGCCCGGGCCCGGGTGCTGACCAGCCATCGTCGCGGCCCCTGCTGCGCCGAGGTGCGCGTCGGCGGTCGGCGCTACCTGCTCGACGCCGGGCGCATGGACCTGGCCGACAGCTGCGAGGCCGAGCGCCCCGCGGCCATCCTGGTGACCCACTACCATGCCGACCACGTCCAGGGACTCTTCCACCTGCGCTGGGGCACCGGCGAGTCGATCCCGGTACACGGCCCCAAGGATGCCCAGGGCTGCGCGGACCTCTACCGCAACGCCGGGATCCTCGACTTCCGGCCCGGCCTCAAGCCCTTCCGCCCGCTCGAGCTCGAGGGGCTGACGGTGACCCCGGTGCCGCTCAATCACAGCAAGCCGACCCTGGGCTATTGCCTGGACGACGGCGTCGGCCGGCTGGCCTATCTCACCGACACCCTCGGCCTGCCCGTCGAGACCGAGCGCTTCCTGCGCGACTGGGCCCCCGACGTGGTGGTGCTGGACGCCACCCACCCCTCGACCCATCCGGGGCCGCGCAATCACAACGATCTGGGCCTGGCGCTGCAGGTCCTCGAACGCCTGGCGCCGCCCCAGGCCTACCTGACCCACATCGGCCACGACCTGGACGCCGAGCTGATGGCGGGCGGCCCGCCGCTGCCGGCCGGGGTCGATATCGCCCGCGACGGCCTGGCGCTGGACGTGCTGCGGGGCGGTGTCATGGCGGGAGAGGTCGCGCTCGCCCGCTGAGCCGGCCGCCCCCGTTCCCCTCGAGGCCCCGACGGTGTCGCCCGGACGGCTCAGCCGTCTCGGGTGCCGTCCGCGGAGATCGCGGCATAGGCCACCATCTCGACGCGCATGGCCTCCCGGGCGAAGCCGGAGACGATGATGGCGGCCCGGTTGGGGTAGGGGGCGTCGATGTAGTCGGCGTAGACCCGGTTGACGGTGGCCAGGTCCTCCCGGGCGGTGACGTAGATCAGGACCTGGGTGAGGGCGTCCAGGCCGGCGCCGGCTCGCTCCAGGGTGTGGGTGAGGTTGTCCAGGGTCTGGCGGGTCTGGGCCTCGATGCCGCCCTCGACCACCCGGCCGTCCGCGCCGATGGGAATCTGGGCGGTGAACAGGATGCCGTTGCCGACCACGGCCCATTCCAGGGGCGCCTGGGAGGCGAAGAGATCGGTGCTGACAGGGTAAATCATCGGTCGTGTCTCGTCTCAGTCGTTGTCGTGAGCGCCGGCGCCGGCGCCTTCGCGGGAGGCCTCGCTGGCCTCCACCAGCATGCGGGCGGCGAGATGCTTGAGGCGTTCCCAGACGGCCTCGTCGACCTCGATGCCCTCCGCCAGGGAGCGGTGGCGGCAGGCCAGCAGGTCCGATTCGTCGTGGCGGGCCAGCAGGTCGTAGCGGAAGTCCGAGCGCATCGCCGGCAGCAGGTCGACGTGGTTGGCCATCACCAGGGTGATGGCGTCGTTGGGCTCGTTCTCTTCTGGCACTTCCTGGACCGCGTAGACCCGGATCTCCGGTACCGGGCTGTTGGCGCGAAAGCCGACGACCTGCTCGGTCAGCGGCTGCTGGGCATTGCGCCAGAAGGCGGTGACGTTCATGCCGCGCCCCGCCAGCCGGGCCAGGTAGCCCATGATCAGCTGGCGATTGTGGCAGCGGCGGATCTTGATCACCGCGAGCCCCCGGGCCCTGGCCTTGGCGAAGCCGAGCTCGAGGGCCAGGGTGGAGCTTCTCAGCACGCTCTGGCCGTGGCCGTCGACCACCGCCAGGTCGCCGTCCTGATAGAGCACGCTGGGCAGCTCGTCGGGGTCGTCCTCGAGCAGGAAGTCCAGGCCGCGATTCAGGGCGGCCAGCCCGCCGAGCTCGAAGCATTGCATCCAGGCGACCATGTCCGCGGCGTCCGCCGCATCGCCCTCCTCGAATCCCATGCCGGTGAAGGCCTTGCGACACAGGCCCTGCAGCTCGTTGTAGGAGGCCTTCATGATGTCTCTCCCGCGCCTTGTCGTTGGGGGTGAGTGACGCCCTGGGGCTCCAGCGGGAAGCTCCAGTCGTCGATCGCGGCCAGGTCCCGGGGCTCGGCATTGAGCTCCTCCACCAGCGGGGCGCCCTGGAACAGGGTGATGCGCACCCAGCGGTCCGACTTGGGGTCGAAGCGACTGGCGCCGAAGAACGACAGCTTGGTACGCAGCAGGTGCATGGGTTTCATGTCCTGGTGCCAGAGATTGGCGCGAATCTCCCCGTAAGGCGTCTCGGCCATGGTCTGGATCCGCCGCACGATATCCTTGTGGCGCGGATGGGCGATCAGGAACTCCACTACCAGGGCGCGGGGGTTGGCCTCCAGGAAGTCGCTGAGCACGCCGTGGGTGTGGTGGACGCGGGGGGCGATGGCCAGCGGTAGCTCCTTCTCCGCCCCCGGTTCGACGCCACGCACGCCCAGCCGCGGTTCCTCCTTCTCCGCCGAGCGATACCAGAACCAGTGGCGCGCCTCGGGCGCCTCGAAGTTCTCGGCCAGGGCCCAGTCGTAGTGGGTCTCGATCAGCTGCTTGAGGCGTACCAGCGGCATGTCCGGCGTCAGCTCCAGGCGCTCCTCGGTGCCCATGCGGTCCTCCAGCGGATCGATCCGCTCGGGGTAGAGCTCGATCAGCAGGGTGTTGATCAGTTCCTGAGCCTCCAGCGGCAGGGTGCGGGCACTCCAGGCCACCAGCTGTCGCCAGAGGTCGTGCTCCAGGGGCATCTCCTCGAGCCAGGCGATCACCTCGGGCAGCGCCGCCACGCTGGCGGCGTTGCGCTCGCCCTGGTCGGTGTCCTCGGTGACGGACTGCGCCAGGTGCTGCATGGCGCGGCGGGTCAGCGCAATCAGTCGTCGGCGGCTTTCCTCGTCCGGCACCTGGCCCAGCGCCATGGCGAGAGCGGCCTCCCGGCAGGTCACCCACTGCTGGATCAACTGGGGGTGGTTGATCAGGAAGGGTGCCATGCCGAGTCCGGTGGAGTTGCCGATGCCCAGGTAGCGGCGCAGCTCGGTGGCCAGGGGCACTGCGGTGTCGGGCGCCTGGTCGCGGGCGATGTGCTCCACCTGCTCGATGGAGAAGTGACGCAGCAGGTAGACCGCCAGCATCTGGGCCGAGAAGGGCCGGTGGAAGTCGGGGTTGTCCTGAAGGCGCACGAAGTCGGCGATGCCGAACTTGCCGTTGCCGTAGACGGCGGTGGTTCGGTACAGGTAGCCGACCCGGGTCAGCCAGGCCGGATCGGGCTGGTCACCCGCGGCCAGGGCCGCCACGAAGTGGGCGAAGTTGCGTAGGCTGCGGTTGGCGCGGGACAGCACCAGCAGCCGCGGATGCTGACGCCCGGCCTCCTGCAGCGGCACGTTGGCGGCCATCTGGGCGAGCAGGGCATCGT
Organism: Halomonas sp. ABH4_019; assembly: GCF_056159885.1. Lineage (NCBI taxonomy): Bacteria > Pseudomonadati > Pseudomonadota > Gammaproteobacteria > Oceanospirillales > Halomonadaceae > Halomonas > Halomonas sp. ABH4_019. The sequence goes on along the minus strand of NZ_JBSWWC010000002.1, from coordinate 554,152 downwards.
CGACGTCGCCCTCGACCACCCCGAAGGTCACGTCCCAGGCCTGGGCGATCACCCGGTCGGAGCGTGCCTCGTCCGCCAGCTGCTGGGAGAAGATCACGCCATGATAGCGGCCGCGCGGCGTCTGCAGCCGGTAGATGGCGATGCCGTGCCCCTGGGCGTCCAGATCGAAGCGGGTCCGGCTGATCTGCCAGCGCTGGCGGGCCATCTGGCGAACCAGGCTGCGCACGAAGCTCAGGCGGCTGGCCGGCAGGCTGCCCAGGCGCGCCAGGTCCATGGCCTCGCCGGCGGGGCGCCATGGCAGCGCGGCGGCCATCGGGTCGCGGTACTCAGCCATGGTCGGACTCCGAGGCACGGCGCGTGGACAGGCCCTGTTTCCGGGCCATGGCACAGGCGGCCTGGGGGCCGGTCCACAGCGAGGGCAGCAGCACCAGCGACACCGGAATGGCGGTGAGCACGATGAACTGCTGCAGCACGCTGATCTGACCGGCGCCCATGTACAGCAGGATCGCCGCCATCAGCGCCATGGCGACTCCCCAGAAGGCGCGCACCAGGGTGCTGGGTTCATCATGCCCCGAGCCCACCACGGCGATGGCATAGCTCATGGAGTCGCCGGTGGTGGCCACGAAGATGGTCGTCAGGAGCAGGATGGCCAGTGCCATCAGCGGTCCGCCGGGCAGCGCCTGGGCCACGGTCAGGGTGGCGACGTCGAACTGGAAGTTCTGCAACGCCTCGGACAGGTCGATGGCGCCGGTCAGCTGGTAGTGGATGCCCGAGCCGCCGAGCAGGGTGAACCACAGGGTGGTGGCGATCGGCGCCATCACCGCCACGGCCAGGATCATCTGGCGGATGTTGCGGCCGCGCGAGATGCGGGCGACGAAGATCGCCATCAGCGGCCCGTAACCGATGAACCAGGCGAAGAAGAACACCGTCCACCACTGCATCCACCAGGCCGGTGCGGTCTCGGCGGTCATGGTGGCCATGGGGAAGAAGGCGCTCAGGTATTCGCCGAAGCCCTGGGTGAAGGCATTGGTCAGGAACAGCGTCGGACCGAACAGGAAGATCACCGCGGCGATGGCCAGCGCCAGGAAGACGTTGAAGCGGCTGAGCATCTGGATGCCGCGATGGATACCGCTCACCGCCGAGGTCACGTAGACCGCGGCGAGCGCCACCAGGATCACCAACTGGGTGCCGTAGCCTTCGGAGACGCCGAACAGCTCGTGGAGGCCGAAGCTCACCTGGGTGGCGAGGAAGCCGATCGGGCCCACGGTGCCGGCGACCACGGCGATCACGCACAGGGCGTCGACCACCCCGCCGAAGCTGCCGGACATTAGGCGCTCGCCGAACACGGGATAGAGCAGGGTGCGGGGCTGCAACGGCTGGCCCTTGTCGTAGTGGGCATGGGCCAGCACCACCGCGGTCAGCGAGCCGAGCACCGCCCAGGCCAGAAATCCCCAGTGCATGAAGGACTGCGCCAGGGCCCCGGCGATCGCCTCGGCGGTGCCGGGCTCGGTATCGAAGGCCGGGGGGGTGACCACGAAGTGGTAGACCGGCTCGCCGGCGGCGAAGAACACGCCGCCCCCGGCCAGCAGGGTGCACATGATGATCGACAGCCACTTGAAGGTGCCGATCTCGGGCGTCGAGAGGTTGCCGATCCGGGCGCTGGCGGCGGGGGAGATGGCCACGCCGAGCGCAATGAAGAAGGTCAGCAACAGCAGCAGCTGGAAGTAGGAGCCGAGCGAGGCGGCGGTCCAGGCGAAGCCGGCGCCGATGGCATCGGCCACCATCTCGAGGTCGTAGAGCGACAGGGCGATAAAGCCCAGGATGAAGCCGATGCTGAGCGTCAGCACCACGGGATCGCCCAGGCGATGCTCCCGTGGTGCCGGCGCGGCGTGGGGCGTGGCGCGATGTTGTGTCATGTGGTTGGCCTCTGGTGGGCCCTGGCGGGCCGTTGTTCTTGTCCGATGGCGGTGTGCTGTGGTGTCAGGCGGTGGCCTCCTCGGCCCGCTGCGGCACGGCGGCCCGTTCCAGCAGCTCGACCCAGTTGCGGCCCATGATGCGGGCGACCGCGTCCTCGTCGAAGCCGCGGCGGCGCAGTCCGGCGACCAGGTTGGGAAAGTCGCGGCTGTCGCGCAGCCAGGCGAGCGGCGCCGGCCATCCGGCGTTGCCGGCGTTGCCCTCGCCGTAGTCCATGTCCTTGGACCAGCGACCGTTGCGCATCCATTCCAGCACCGACGTCGGCTGGGCCTGGCATAGATCGGTGCCGATGCCGATGTGCTCGATGCCCATCAGGTCGGCGGTGCGGGCGATCATGTCGCAGTAGTCCTCGAGGCTGCAGTCGGGCCCGTTCTTGAGATGGAAGGGGTAGGCGGAGAAGCCGAGCAGGCCGTCGGATTCGGCGATCGCCTCGAGCACCCGGTCCGACTTGTTGCGCCTGGCCGGGTGGAAGGAGCTCGGGTTGGCATGGGAGATGATCACCGGTCGGCTGGAGAGTTCCACGGCTTCCAGGGTCGAACGCTCGGCGCTGTGGGACATGTCGATGACCATGCCGACCCGGTTCATCTCGCGGATCACCTGGCGGCCGAAGCGCGTGATGCCGTTGTCCTCGGCCTCGTAGCAGCCACAGGCCAGCAGGCTCTGGTTGTTGTAGGTCAGCTGCATGATCAAGAGCCCCAGGTCGCGCATCACCGCGACCATGTCGATGTCGTCCTCGATGGGCGAGCAGTTCTGGGCGCCGAGGAAGATGCCCACCTTGCCGGCCCGGCGGGCGCGCTCGATATCGCCCGGCGCGCGCACCGGCATGATCAGGTCACCATGGGCCTCGAAGCGGCGGTTCCATTCGCCGAGGCGCGACAGGGTCTCGCGGGTGTTCTCGTGATAGACCAGGGTGGCGTGGACGGCGTCGACGCCGCCCGCGCGCATCTGCTCGAAGATCTCCCGCGACCAGTTGGAGTATTGCAGGCCGTCGACGATCAGCATCTCTTGGGACATCGGCGCGTCTCCTCTCTCAGGCCTTGACGTAGCAGGTCTTGACCACGGTGTAGAACTCGCGGGCATAGCGGCCCTGTTCCCGGGGGCCGAAGCTGGAGTCCTTGCGGCCGCCGAAGGGCACGTGGTAATCGGTGCCGGCGGTGGCCAGGTTGACCATCACGCAGCCTGTCTCGGCGCGGGCCTTGAAGTCGCTGGCAAGCGCGAGGGAGTCGGTGATGATGCCGGCGGTGAGACCGAAGTTGGTGTCGTTGAGGGTGGCGATGGCCTCCTCGTAATCGCGGACCTTGATCACGCAGGCGATCGGTCCGAAGACCTCCTCGCGGTTGATGGCCATGGAGTTGGTGGTGTCGACGAACAGCGTCGGCGCCATGAAGAACCCGTCGGTGTCGCGCTCCAGGCGCTCGCCGCCGAAGGCCAGGGTGGCGCCGTCGGCGCGGGCGCGCTCGACCCAGCCCAGGTTGGACGCCAACTGGCGGGCATCCACGGCGGGACCGATGTGCACGCCGTCCTCCAGGGCGTGGCCGACGCGAATCGTCTTCAGCTTGGCGAGCAGCCTGTCGACGAAGGCATCGTGGACCGCCTCGGTGACGATCAGCCGCGAGGAGGCGGTGCACTTCTGGCCGGTGCCGGAATAGGCGCCGACGAAGGCGGCCTCCACGGCCAGGTCCAGATCGGCGTCGTCGGCGACGATCAGGGCATTCTTGGAGCCCATCTCCAGCTGGCACTTGACCAGGTTGCCGGCGGTGGCGGCGGCCACGCGGCGGCCCACGTCCAGGGAGCCGGTGAAGCTCAGGGCATCGATCTCGGGGCTCGAGACGAGCGCATCGCCGACGCTTGCGCCGGGCCCCATCAGCAGGTTGAAGGTGCCGGCGGGCAGGGCCTGGCGGCTGATGATCTCGGTCAGCGCCCAGGCGCTGGCCGGCACCAGGTTGGCCGGCTTGAAGATCACGGCGTTGCCGAAGGCCAACGCCGGGGCGATCTTCCACACCGCGGTGGCCATGGGGAAGTTCCAGGGGCTGATGATGCCCACCACGCCCACCGGTTCGCGGCGGGTGTCGACCTCCACGCCCGGGCGCACGGAATCGACCCGCTCGTCGATCTGGCGCAGCACCTCGGCGGCGTAATAGTGGAAGAACTGGCCGGAACGATGGACCTCGCCGATGCCCTCGGCCAGGGCCTTGCCCTCTTCCCGGGACAGCAGGCGGCCGAGCTCGTCCTTGCGGGCGATCAGCTCGTCGCCGATGGCCATCAGCACGCCGTAACGCTGCTCCAGGCCGCTCTGGCGCCATTCGGCGAGGCCGCGCCGGGCCGCGGCGATGGCCTGCCCGACCTGGGCGACGCCGGCCTGGGCATACTCGCCGATCACATCACTGGTGTCGGAAGGGTTGCGGTTGGCGATGCCGTCCTGGCCCTCGACCCAGGCGCCGTCGATGTACAGGGAATGAACGTGGGACATGGAAACCTCCTTTGAGACGTTGCCGTCATGCTAGGCGAGGGTCCAAGATAAGGATAATCAATAAAAAAGATTCACTGATCAGGCTTTCTTACCAAGCGGTGCCGAGGAGGTGCCATGCTGCCCGAGCTCAAGATCCAGCCGTTGCGCTGCGTGCTGGCCATCGTCGATGCGGGGGGCTTTCATGCCGCGGCCCGACAGCTGCATCGTACCCAGCCCGCGGTCTCCATGGCGGTGCGGGAACTCGAGCAACGCCTGGGCGAGCCGCTGTTCGAGAAGGGCGGCAAGGCGACGCTCACTCCCTTCGGGGCCTACTGCCTGCCTCGCTTTCGCGAACTGGTCACCCGGCACGATCGCTTGAGCCGTGAGCTGGCGGCTCAGGTCCAGAAACAGGCGGGCCACGTCGACATGGCCGCGGTGCCCTCGGTGGCCAGTCGCCTGATGCCGAGCCTGCTCAACGACTTCATCCTTCGCTATCCGGCACTGCGCGTCAGCCTGCAGGACGGCAACGCCGACTTCGTCCGGCGCCTGGTGGCCGGCGGAGAGGTCGAGCTGGGGCTCACCAGCCTGTGGCAACGGGACGATGATCTGGTCTTCACGCCGCTGATGCGCGATGCCGTGGGGGTGGTGTGCCGGGACGACCATCCGCTGGCCGGCCAGGAGGCGCTTGGCTGGGAGGCGCTGCAGGGCCAGGTGCTGATTCGCAACGGCACCTCGCGGTTGCTGGAAGGCACCGCGGCCGAACCCTTGCTGGCCGAGAGCAGCTTCGATATCTCCAACATGATCTCGCTGACCGCCATGCTGGTGGCGGGTATCGGCATCACCACCCTGCCGCGGCTGGCCTTCCCCGAGGAATACGAGCGGCTGCGCTTCATTCCCCTCGAGGACCCTTCCGTCGAACGGGAGCTGGGGTTGCTGCGCCCGGGGCGTCGCAGCCTGTCGCCGGCGGCCCAGGCCATGGGGGCCTTCATCGTCGAGGCCCTCGGCGAGGCCCGGACGCGCTGAGCCGGCTCGCCCTACACCAGCGACAGCAGGGCGGTGACCAGCAGGTCGGGGTCGTAGTGGGGGGCGCCGTCGTCGCCGATCAGCCGGGTGTCGATCAGGGTGAGGCCCCGTTCGGCCAGGAAGCCGGGCGACAGCCGGCCGGGGTAGTCGCCGCGCGCGCTGTCGATGAGCACGAAGTCCAGCAGCTCATGGGCGGGGCGAGTCTCGCCGACGTCGCGGCGCAGGGTGTCGAGCAGGGTGTCGACCTGGCGCTCGAGGTCCATGCCGGTCAGCTCCGGGTCGGGACTGGAGTTGGGGATGAAGACCTTGGGGCAGCGGTTGGCGTGGATCGCCCGGCCGACGCCCGCCGGCAGCAGGTTGGCCAGCAGGCTGGAGTAGAAGCTGCCCGGGGGGTAGCAGATCAGTTCGGCGGTGGCGATCAGGCGGCGGTTCTGCTCGTGCAGCGTCGCCGTGACCGGCACGTCGGCGTCGCGGCGTGCCGAGAGCGCCAGCTCGGCGATGGGCGTGGTCAGCGGCGCGACCTCCTTGCCGGTGATGCGGTGCTGTCCCAGCACCCGGCGGCCGTCCGAGAGAGTGGCCGCCAGGTGATAGTCCTGGTCGACCACCGCGCGCACCGTGCCGCGCACGTGGACCAGCTTGGAGAACAGGAAGATGATCGGGTCGAGCTGCTGGTGGTTGTTCAGGTAGCCGCCGGCCAGGATCAGGTTGCCGATGCTGGCGCCGCCCAGGTCGAAGTCGCGGGGCATCGCCTCGCGGAAGAAGCCGAGCTGGTTGCAGATCAGCCGGCGCATGGGGTTGGAGATGGCCTCGGTCAGCGGATGGCGCCCGTCCGCCAGGGCGTCGAGGGTGGCCCGCAGGGCCTTTGGCTCGGCGTCCTGAGGCAGCCGGTGAGTGAACAGCCGGTAGACCTCGGGGTGACCGAGGATGGAGTCGTCCGCCAGCGCCATCAGCCGGCTGCGCAGGTCGCCGATGGCCGGCATGTCGAAGGCCTCGCGCAGCTTGGCGGAGCTGCCTCCGGAGTCGAAGGGCGTCACCAGGTGGATGGAGTTGTGGGTGTAGTGCTGGAGGCGCCGCGAGATGCCGTTGAGGGCCGAGCCGCCGCTGAAGAACAGCAGCCTCGGGCCCAGCTCCGGCGCCTTCTGGTAGCGTCGGACGCGCATCGGGTCGGGTACCTGGGCGGTACGGGTCACGCGAACATCGACCATGTCGGCCTTCCTTGCTCCTGGGATGCTGGCCCCGCAGAGTGCCTGCTTTGGGCGGCCTTGTCGCCTGTCGCCGGTCGGGGACGGTGCCGGGTGTCACGGACGCTGCATGCCGACGATGGCAGGCCTGGGACAGTGTAGACGCCGGCCCCCACGGGGTCCGCCCCGGCCGCTGCCACGCGGCCAGGAGCCGGCGTGAAGCGCCCGTCAACGACGATGCCCCGGCCGCTGGCCGGGGCATCGTGTCCCGCACGGTCGGCGGTGGTCAGTCCGCCGGGCCGATCAGGTGCTTGACCTCCAGGTAGCCGGCCAGGCCCCAGGGACCGAGCTCGCGGCCGATGCCGCTGATCCCGAAGCCGCCCCAGCTGGCCTCAGGCATCACCAGCTGCTCGCTGTTGTACCAGATGCTGCCGGCGCGCAGCGCCCGGCCGACGCGTCGGGCGCGGTCGGGATCGCCCGCGATCACGGTGGCGGCCAGGCCGAAGGCGCTGTCGTTGGCCAGCGCGATGGCCTCCTCGTCGCTGTCGACGCTGCGGGCGCACAGCACCGGGCCGAAGACTTCCTCCTTCCATAGCCGGCTGTCGACGGGCACGTCCCGGTACAGGGTCGGGGCGACGAACTCGCCCCGGGCGGGCAGCTCGCGATGGCGGGCGTCGCGCACCGCGGCTAGCCCCTCCTCGGCGGCGATGGCCAGGTAGCCTTCCACGGCGGCGCGCTGGCGGGCGCTGGTCATGGGCCCCATGTCGGTGTCGTCGGCGAGCGGGTCGCCCAGGCGGATGGCGTCGATGCGCGTGGCCAGCGCCGCGTACAAGGGCTCGGCCAGCGAGGCGTGGACGATCAGCCGCGAGGTGGCCGAGCAGATCTGCCCGCTGTTGAAGTAGATGCCGGCCATCACCCAGTCGGCGGCGGCCTCGACCTCGGCGTCGTCGAGCACCAGGACCGGCGACTTGCCGCCGAGCTCCAGCGACAGGCCGCGGGTGCCCTCGGCGGCGGCGCGCATCACCTTCTCGCCCACGGCGTTACTGCCGGTGAAGGACAGCTTGTCGACGCCCGGATGGGCGGTGAGCGGGGCGCCGATGCCCTCGCCGTCGCCGTGCACCAGGTTGAGCACCCCGGCCGGCAAGCCGATGGCCTCGGCGATCTCGGCCAGCGCCTGCTCGGGCAGCGGGGTGACCTCGGAGGGCTTGAAGACCACCGTGCAGCCGGCGGCCAGTGCCGGGGCGATCTTCCAGGCGCTGGTCACCAGCGGGAAGTTCCAGGGGGTGATCAGCCCGACCACCCCGGCCGGGTCCTCGTAGGTGCGCGCCTCGACGCCGTCCATGGCGTGTTCGACCAGGCGGCCCTGGCGAGCCTCCAGGGCCCGGGCCTGGCCGGCGTAGTAGCGGTAGCAGGCGATGGCATCGTCCAGATCGATGGCGGTCTCGGCCAGGGCCTTGCCGTTGTTGGTCGCCGACAGGCGCATCAGCGCCTCGCGGCGCGCGACGAGGGCCTCGGCGAAAGCCGCGAGGTAGTCGGCGCGGCGTTCGCCGCCCAGCGCCTGCCAGGCGGGCAGGGCGCGCCGGGCGGCGGCCACCGCGGCGTCGACGTCGGCCGCATCGCCGGCGGTGACCTCGGCGATCGTCTCCTGGCGATAGGGATCGGTCACCGGCAGGAAGCGATTCCCTCGGGAAGCGACCCACTGGCCGTCGATGTACTGCTTGGTCAATCGTTGCACGATAAGGCTCCGAATCCGGGATCAGGCGGGGGCGACGGCGGCGGCCCAGGCCGCGGCGTCGACCTCGATCAGCAGGGGGCCGTCGCTGGGCCGGGTGGCCAGGGCGTGGGCCAGCTCGGCGGGGGTGGCGACGCGGGTGGCCAGGCAGCCGAAGCCGTGGGCCACGGTCAGGAAGTCCGGCGCCTGGATGTCGACCCCGAGGCGGGTGACCCCGGCGTCGTCCATGAAGCGGCGGATCTCCTCATAGCCCTGGTTGTGCCACAGCAGCACTACCACCGGCAGGCGTTCCTCCACCGCGCAGGCCAGCTCCGGCAGGGTGAACATCACGCCGCCATCGCCGACCAGCGCCACCACCGGCAGGTCGGGCCGGGCCAGGCTGGCGCCCAGCGCCGCCGGCAGGCCGTAGCCGAGGGTGCCATAGCCGGTGGAGGCGTTGAAGAAGCGCCGCGGCGCCGGCTGGGCGACCAGGTGGTTGGCGGCGTAGGTGGTGGCGCAGGAGTCGCCGACCAGGATCGCCTCGGGCAGGGCCTCGCGCAGGGTGTCGAACAGCGGCACATAGGTCGCGAAGGCAGGGTCCCGGGCGAGCGCCAGGGCCTCCCGGGTCGCCTGGGCGCGCGCGGCGCCGCCGCGGGCCAGGCGCGTGCCGGTGAAGTGTGCCGCCAGGGCCGCGAGGGCCTGGCCGGCGTCGGCCACCAGGGCCAGGTCGGCATCCTGGTTGCGGGCCAGCTGCTGGGCGTCCACGTCGATGCGGATCAGGCGGCCGCCCAGGGTGAAGCCGTCGTCGAACACCACGTCGTAGTCGGTCTCGCCGAGCTCGGTGCCGATGGCCAGCACCACGTCGGCGTGCCGGGCCAGCTCGCGTACCGCGGGCAGGGAGGCGTTGGCCCCCAGGTCCAGCGGATGGTCGCGGCCCAGCAGGCCCTTGGCGTTGATGGTGGTGACCACCGGGGCGTCGAGCGCCTCGACCAGCGTCCGGGCGGCCTCGGGGGCGGCCACGGTACCGCCGCCGAGCAGTACCAGCGGGCGTTCGGCGCCCGCCAGCCAGGCGCCGGCCTCGGCGATGGCCGCGGGGTCCGGGGCGGCCTTGGCCAGGGCGGGTCGGGCGAAGCGACGCGGCGGCGTGACCGGGGCGTCGAACAGGTCGATGGGAATCTCGATGTGCACCGGCCCGGGACGCGCGCCCTCGAACACCGCGAAGGCTCGAGCCAGGGCCTCGGGCAGGCCCTCGGGGTCGAGCAGGGTATGGCTGAAACGTGCCACGCCGGCCAGCAGCTGCTGCTGGCTCGGCAACTCGTGGAGCCGGCCCTGGCCGCGGCCCAGGGTGTCGCGGCGGTTGACGCTGGAGATCACCAGCATCGGCACCGAGTCGGCCAGCGCCTGGCCCATGGCGGTGGCGATGTTGGTCATGCCGGGCCCGGTGATGATGAAGCACACCCCGGGCTTGCCGGTGGCGCGGGCGTAGCCGTCGGCCATGAAGCCGGCGCCCTGCTCATGGCGCGGCGTGACGTGGCGGATGCCGCTGCCACCACCGCCTTCCAGGCCGCGGTAGAGCTCGACGGTGTGCACGCCGGGGATCCCGAACACGGTCTCTACCCCGTAGGTGTCGCGCAGCAGACGGATCAGCAGTTCGGCGCAGGTCATGGGCGTTTCTCTCTCAGGGTTCAGGCTCTCGCGGTTCATGGGGATCGTCTCAGCCCACCAGCCAGTGGCCCATGACCACGATGATCGGCAGGGTGATGGCGGTGCGCAGCAGGAAGATGACCACCAGCTCCCACAGCTTGAGCGGGATCTTCGATTTCAGCAGCAGGGCGCCGATCTCGGACATGTAGATCAGCTGGGTCAGCGACAGGCAGGCGATCACGAAGCGGGTCAGCTCGCTCTCGATGTCGCTGGCCAGCACCGCCGGCAGGAACATGTCGGCGAAGCCCACCAGGGTGGCGGGGGCGGCGGCCTCGGCCTCGGGAATCCGCATCCACTCCAGCACCGGCACCATGGGGGCGGAGAGCCAGGTGAACAGCGGCGTGAACTCGGCGAGCACCAGCGCCACGGTGCCGATGGCGATCACCAGCGGCAGCAGGCCGAGGAAGATGTCGGCGACGTTGAACAGCGCGATGCGTGCCAGCTTGAGCGGGCCGGGGGCGGTCTCGGCACGGGCCACGGCCATGCCCAGGCTGTAGCGCAGCAGGTTCTGGTCGCCGGTGTTCTCCTCGGCGATTCGGCAGCCCACCGGCTCGTGGTAGGCGTTCGACTTGCGCGACAGCGGCGGCAGGCGCGGTACGATCACCGCGGCTACCAGGCCGGCCAATACCACGGTCAGGTAGAAGGGCACGAACAGGTGGTTGATGCCGATGAAGCTGGTCACCAGCAGGGCGAAGGCGATGGAGACGATGGAGAAGTTGGTGGCGATGGCCGAGGCCTCGCGGCCGTTGTAGTAGCCCTGTTCGTACTGCTGGGTGGTGATCAGCACGCCCACGGTGCCGGAGCCCATCCAGGAGGCGGTGGCGTCGATGGCGCTGCGCCCGGGCAGGCCGAAGATCTTGCGGAAGGGCGTGCGCACCAGGCTGCCGATGAACTCCATGAAGCCGAAGTCGACCAGGAAAGGCAGCAGGATGGCGGCGAAGAAGAAGAAGGTCAGCAGCACCGGAGCCAGGTCGTTGAGCATCACCCCACCGGTGAAGGAGGCGGTGACCATCTCGGGGCCGACCTGGAAGTAGGTCATCAGGGCGAAGGCCGCGCCGAGGACGCGCATGACCACCCACAGCGGCGCCACGTCGAATAGCTCGTGCATGGCGCCCTCGCGGGCCCAGGCCGGGCGAACGAGCTTGACCGTCAGCGTCAGTACGATGGACAGGCACAGCACCACCGTGGCGATGGTCGGCAGGGCGTCGCCGAGCAGTGCCTTGAGGCCGTCGGCCATCAGCCCCATGCCGATGTTGATGGTGTCGCCGGTGGAGAACGGCACCAGGAACAGGCCGATGCCGAGCAGCGAGGGAATCAGGAACTTCAGCAGGCCGCTGAGGCTCAGCGATTCGGCGCGGGTGGCGAGGGTCGTGTCGAAGGAGTCAGCCATGGGATTTCCCTGTTGGTCTTGTAATGGGTGTGGCCCGGCGCTGCCGGGCCGGGTGGGCGGCGGTCAGTCGCGACGCTTGACGCCGGGCAGCACGCAGAGCATCTCGTAGAGCAGGGTGGCGCCCATCAGTGCGGTATTGCCGCTGGTGTCGTAGGGCGGGGAGACCTCGACCAGGTCGCCGCCGACTACATTGAGGCCGGCCGCGCCGCGCACGATCTCCAGGCCCTGCTGGGCGGTGAGGCCGCCCATCTCGACGGTGCCGGTGCCGGGGGCGACCGAGGGGTCGAGGCCGTCGATATCGAAGGAGATGTACACCGGGCCGTCGCCCATCTGCTCGCGCACCTCGGCCATCAGCGGTTCGAGCGACTTGTACCAGCACTCCTCGGCGGTGACCACGCGGAAGCCCTGCTCGCGGCACCAGTCGAAGTCGTCGGCGGCATAGCCGGTGCCGCGCAGGCCGATCTGCACCACGCGCTTGCTGTCCAGCAGCCCCTCTTCCTGGGCGCGGCGGAAGGGGCAGCCGTGGGCGACCTCCTCGCCGAACATGTGCTCGTTGACGTCGGCGTGGGCGTCGATGTGGATCACGCCCACCGGGCCGTGCTTCTTGGCGATGGCGCGCAGCAGCGGCCAGGTCAGGGTGTGGTCGCCGCCCAGCGTCAGCGGCACGCAGTCATGAGACAGCACCTCGTCGTAGAAGTCGGTGATGATGTCGAGGTTCTTGGGCAGGTTGAAGGTGTTGATCGGCACGTCGCCGATGTCGGCCACCTGCAGGCTGTCGAAGGGCGCGGCGCGAGTGGCCATGTTGTAGGGGCGCAGCATGCGCGACTCGTCGCGGATCTGGCGCGGGCCCAGGCGGGTGCCGGGGCGGTTGGAGGTGCCGATGTCCATGGGCACGCCGATGAAGGCGGCGTCGAGGCCGGCGGCGCTGTCCTGGGTGGGCAGGCGCATCATGGTGGCCGGGCCACCGAAACGCGGCATCTCGTTGCCGCCCAGGGGCTGGTTGTAGTCGCTCATGTCGGGCTCCGTCTATTGAGTAATGTCCTGGTCTCTCTTAGCAGGAAACGTGCCATCTTTAATGGATTGATATGCCATGGCTTTTTGCCTCGCTGATTCATTTGTGCATCGTCTGGCCGGCGGAGGTGATACACTGGTGGATCAGTGATTCATTCCTGCATCAATGCGAGACCCCATGAGCGAACTCGACGGCCGTATCCTGCAGACCATCATCGAGACCGCCCACGATCACTTCTTCGTGGTCGACGCGGACGGCCGGGTGCGCGACGTCAGCCCCGCGGCGGCGGCGGTCTATGGCATGTCCCGGGAGGACCTGTGTCGCACCACGGTGCAGGCCCTGGAGGCCCAGGGCGTATTGAAGCCGTCGATCAGCCTGGAGGTCATTCGCACCGGTCGGCCGGCCCAGCTGATGCAGGTGACCGGCACCGGGCGGCGGGTAATCGCCCAGGCGCATCCGGTGTTCCAGGGCGGCCGGCTGGTCGCCGTGGTCAGCCGTTCCATGGACCTCACCGACCTGCAGCTGCTGCAGGAGGAATACGCGTTGCTGCAGCGGCGCTTCAGCGATCACCTCAGGCGCGGCGGCGGGGCCGACGAGGCCGGGTTGGAGGCCGAGCTGGGCGAGCTGGAGGTGCGCAGCGAGGTCATGCACGAGGTGGCGCTGCTGCTCAAGCGGGTGGCCCCGACCGATGCCACGGTGCTGATGCTCGGCGAGTCCGGGGTCGGCAAGACCGCCTTCGCCCACCAGCTGCACCGCTGGAGCGCTCGTCGCGAGGGCCCCTTCGTCGACGTCAACTGCGGCGCCATTCCCGAAAGCCTGTTCGAGTCGGAGATGTTCGGCTATCGGCACGGCGCCTTCAGCGGCGCGGCGCCGGGCGGCAAGGCCGGGCTGCTGGAGCAGGCCGAGGGCGGCACCCTGTTTCTCGACGAGATCGGCGAGCTGCCGCTGGCGATGCAGACCAAGCTGCTCAAGGTCATCCAGGACGGCAGCGTGACCCGGCTGGGCGACACTCGGCCGCGTCGTGTCGACTTCCGGCTGGTGGTGGCCACCAACCAGGACCTGGCGCGCCGGGTCGAGGAGGGCCGTTTCCGGCTCGATCTCTACTATCGGCTCAACGTCATTCCCGTGACCCTGCCGCCGCTGCGCGAGCGCCGCGAGGACATCCCCGGCCTGGTCGAGCGGCAACTCAAGCGCCTCAATGCCCGCTACGGCCGCGACAAGCTGATGGGCCGCGATGTCTGGCAGGAGCTGATGGGACGCGACTGGCCGGGCAACGTGCGCGAGCTGGAGAACTGGCTGGAGCGGGCCTGGCTCTCTGCCGGTGATGATGTGGTGGGCCTCGCCGGGACGGACGCCGGGCGACCGGCGGAGGCGGCCGCCCCGCCGGCGCGCGGGAGCGAGGCGGCGGGCGGGGCGACCTCGACGCGGCTGGGCGAGGGCGAATCGCTCAAGGCGGCGCTGGCGCGCACCGAGCGGGCCATCCTGGCCGAGCTGTGCGGCGAGCTGCCCTCCACCTACGCGATCGCCGAGCGGCTCGGCATCAGCCAGCCCAGCGTGGTGCGCAAGCTCAGGCGGCATGGGTTGCACATCGGCTCGGGCGATGGTCGCCGAGGTGGCGTGCGCTAGGTGTCGGTTCAGCCATTCTCGCCGGGACGGGACAGCGTGATCGGGGCGTCGTCCCTGAAGACCAGGGTGCGGTAGGGGAAGGGGATCTCGATGGCGTGGTCGTCGAGGGCGCGCTTGATGGCCGACACCACCTGGTCGCGGGAGGAGCGGATATCGACCGGCTTCGAGCCGGTCCACCAGGTGACCTCGAAGTCGATGCTGCTCTCGCCGAAGGCCTTGGCGAAGACCTGGATGTCGCGAACGTCGTCGCGGACCGAATCGACGCGGCGCACCGCTACCTCGATGACTTCCCGGGCGGCGTCGACGTCCTCGCCGTAGGCGATGCCGACCATGATCGAGGTTCGCCGCACGTCGCGGTCGGTGCGCACGATGACCGGATTCTGGAACATCAGGGCGTTGGGCACCACGATCAGCTGGCCGTCGGTACGGCGAATATGGCTGTCGCGGACGGTGATCTCCTCCACCAGGCCCTCGACGTCATGCTCCTCGACGGCGATGTGATCGCCGATCTTGAAGGGCTCCCGCCACAGGATCAGCAGCCCCGCCAGGAAGTTCTCGAACACGTCCTTGAAGGCGAAGCCCACGGCGATGGAGCCGAGCCCCAGGGTGGTCATCGCCCTGCCCGGCGTGACGGTGGGGAATACCAGGGTGATGGCGACCAGCAGGCCCACCAGCCACACGGCGAGGCCGGTCAGCATCGCCAGTACATCGCTGAGGTTGCGACGCAGGCGGGCGTGGTGGGCCAGCCGAATGACCAGGAAGCGCAGCAGCTTGCTTGCCCCCCAGGTGCCCGCGATGAGCAGCACCGCGCCGGCCAGTCGCGGTGCGGCGGCGACCAGGCCGCGCAGGTACTGTTCGACCTCTTCCAGCAGCAGCGGGATGAAATGGATCTCGTCCACGGTGGGCATTCCTCCGTCATCCAACGGTCCGCTCCGTTGGCATGGCCTTGCACCCAAGGATAGTCGAGATGCCGCCTCGCCAGGGTGCCGGGCGGTGGCAGGGGAGGCCGTTGCCGAGCGGCAGACGACGAAAAACGGCCACCGCTCTAATGAGCTAAGTGGCCGTTTTTGCATAATTCTGTGGTCGGAGTAGCAGGATTCGAACCTACGACCTCTGCCTCCCGAAGGCAGCGCTCTACCAAGCTGAGCTATACTCCGTTGTTCGCCGTCAGCGCTGGCGACGGATGGGCATTATACGTAAACGAACGCCGGGTGCAAGCCCTTCCGCGGGGAAATCAATTGCGGCGCTCCACCGCCAGGCGAGCCAGCGCGGCCATGCTGTCGCGGTACTCGGATTCGGGCAGGGCGTCCAGCCGGGCCAGGGCCTTGGCGGACATCTCCTCGGCCTTGGCTCGGGTGTACGCCAGGGCGCCGGTCTCGTCGACGATGGCCAGCACCTCATCGAGACGCGCCAGGCCGCCCTGGCGGATGGCCTGGCGAATCACCTTGGCCTGGTCGGGCGTGCCGGCGGCCATGGCCTGGATCAGCGGCAGGGTCGGCTTGCCCTCGGCCAGGTCGTCGCCGACGTTCTTGCCCATGGCCTCGGCGTCGCCCTGGTAGTCGAGCAGATCGTCGATCAGCTGGAAGGCCAGGCCCAGATAGCGGCCGTAGTCGCGCAGGGCGGCCTCCTGTTCCGGGGTCGCGTCGGCGAGGATGGCGCCGCTGTGGGAGGCCGCCTCGAACAGCATGGCGGTCTTGCCCTGGATGGTCTCGAAGTAGGCGGCCTCGTCCACGTCGGGGTTGCCGACGTTGGTGAGCTGCTGGACCTCGCCCTCGGCGATGGTGCAGGTGGCGGCGGACAGCACTGCCATGATCCGCATCGAACCTACGTCGACCATCATCTGGAAGGAGCGTGAATAGAGGAAGTCGCCGACCAGTACCGAGGGCGCGTTGCCCCAGGCGTCGTTGGCGGTGGCCTTGCCGCGGCGCATGTGGGACTCGTCCACCACGTCGTCGTGCAGCAGGGTCGAGGTGTGCATGAACTCGATCAGCGTGGCCAGGGTGACGTGGCGGTCGCCCTCGTAGCCCAGCGAGCGGGCGGCCAGCAGCACCAGCAACGGGCGCAGGCGCTTGCCGCCGCTCTCGATGATGTATTGCCCGATGGTCTCCACCAGCGGCACCCGCGAGGCCAGCTGCGCCAGGATGGTGCGATTGACGGCGGAGAAGTCCTCGGCGACGACGGCGTGGATGGGCGAGGCGGGGATGGCGTTATCGAGCTGTGGCGACGAAGGGTTGGCTGGCATGAAGGCGGCATCGACGAAGTGGTGGGGGCGGCCGGCGGCATCGTGGAGGATGCCCGATGGCTAGCCTGGGATTGTCGGCCATGCTATGGGGCCCCCCTTGGGGCGTCAAGGCGCGCGGGGCCGCGGCGTGGTGCTCGTTCGCCGCCTGGCAATGAAGTCGTGGCGCGGGTTGTGGTCGCCCGCGCGTGCGGTTATAATCCGCGGCCCACTCATCTCGCTCCCTGTCAGATGGTTGCCGGAAGGGGCGCCACTCGAAGCAGGTCGATGAAGAGCCAACCCCGATGAGTACCGGAGAGACAAGCATGTACGCAGTGATCAAGAGCGGTGGCAAGCAGTACCGCGTTCAGGAAGGCCAGACTCTCAAGCTCGAGAAGCTGGAAGTGCCGACCGGCGACACCATCGAGTTCGATGAAGTCCTGCTGGTGGGCAGCGACGACGACGTCAAGGTCGGCGCCCCGACCGTCGACGGTGCCAAGGTGGCGGCCGAGGTCGTGGCCCATGGCCGTGGCGAGAAGGTTCGCATCATCAAGTTCCGTCGCCGCAAGCACAGCATGAAGCGTCAGGGCCACCGCCAGTGGTTCACCGAAGTCAAGATCACCGGGATCTCCGCGTAAGCGGTTGCTCCCCTGAACGAGCGAGGTATTTGCAATGGCTCATAAGAAGGCAGCGGGCTCTACCCGTAACGGTCGCGATTCCGAATCCAAGCGCCTTGGCGTGAAGCTGTTCGGCGGCCAGGCCGTGACCCCGGGCAACATCATCGTCCGTCAGCGCGGCACCAAGTTCCACGCCGGCGCCGGCGTGGGCATCGGCAAGGACCACACCCTGTTCGCCCTGGACGAAGGCGTGGTCAAGTTCGAGACCAAGGGTCCGAAGAATCGCAAGTTCGTGAGCGTCGTCTCCGCCTGAGACCGCCCGAACCTGTAGCGAGAAGGCCCCGCCATGGCGGGGCCTTCTTGTATCATGGCGGTATGCACCGCCGGGAGAATGACAGATGCAGTTCGTCGACGAAGCCTCGATCATCGTGGAGGCCGGCAAGGGCGGCAACGGTTGCCTGAGCTTCCGCCGCGAGAAGTACGTGCCCAAGGGCGGCCCCGATGGGGGTGATGGGGGGCATGGCGGCAGCGTCCACCTGATCGGTGACGATGCCCTCAACACCCTCATCGACTTCAAGTACCAGCGCTTCTACAAGGCCCAGAACGGTCAGCCGGGCCAGGGCCGGCAGATGAGCGGTCGCGCCGGCGAGGACCTGCACGTCAAGGTCCCGGTGGGCACCACGGTGATCGACGAGGACACCCTGGAGGTGATCGCCGACGTCACCGAGATCGGCCAGGTGGTGACGGTGGCCCAGGGCGGTCGCCGGGGCCTCGGCAACATCCACTTCAAGTCCTCCACCAATCGCGCGCCCCGGCGCACCACACCGGGTACCGAGGGCGAGCGGCGCAACCTGCGCCTGGAGATGAAGGTGATGGCCGATGTCGGCCTGCTGGGGCTGCCCAACGCCGGCAAGTCGACGCTGATCCGCTCGGTGTCGGCGGCCAAGCCCAAGGTCGCCAACTACCCCTTCACCACCCTGGTGCCGAACCTCGGCGTGGTGAAGCTCGGCCAGCACGAGCACTTCGTGATGGCCGACATCCCCGGGCTGATCGAGGGCGCCTCGGACGGCGCGGGCCTGGGGCTGCGCTTCCTCAAGCACCTGACCCGTACCCGGCTGCTGTTCCATGTGGTCGATGTGGCGCCCTTCGACGAGTCCGATCCGGTGGCGTCCGCCGAGGCCATCGCCCACGAACTGGGCGAGTTCTCGCCGACCCTGGCCGAGCTGCCGCGCTGGCTGGTGCTCAACAAGCTGGACCTGCTGCCGGTTGATGAGCGCGAGACGGTGGCCGACGAGATCGTGCGCCGCCTGGGCTGGGAGGGGCCGGTGTTCCGCGTCTCGGCGATCAGCGGCGATGGCACCGATGCCCTGGTGCAGGCCGCCCACCGCTGGCTCACCGAGCAGCGCCGGCTGGAGCACGAGGACGAGGAAGTCGCCGAGCGCGAGCGCGAGATGCGTCGGCGCATGGAGGACGAGACCGTGGCCCGCACCGAGGCCCGGTTGGGGCGCAAGCGCAAGCGTGACGACGAAGACGACGATGACTTCGACGACGATGACTATGACGTCGAGGTCGAATACGCTCCCTGACGGGAGAGGAGCTGGCTGCGCTCGGCCATACGGCGTCAAGAATTGGCTCAGGATGCTCGTTTGTCATGGCAAGCGGCGTTCTCTCGCCGATTGTTGCCGGGTCTGGCCATCGCTCGCTCAGTGCTCCCGTTCGAGGGGGACAGGTTGAGCCGAGGAACGGATGGAGAATAACGAGCAGGTGCCCGGCCGCGAGGCCTTGAAAGGCATGCATCGGGTGGTGGTGAAGATCGGCAGCGCCCTGCTGACCAATGACGGTCGAGGGCTCGACGAGGCCGCCATCGGCGGCTGGGTCGACCAGATCGCCGCCCTGCATCGGCGCGGCATCGAGGTGGTGCTGGTGTCGTCCGGGGCGGTGGCCGCCGGCATGGTGCGCCTGGGCTGGCAGGCCAGGCCCTCGGCCGTGCATGCCCTGCAGGCCGCCGCCGCGGTAGGGCAGAACGGCCTCACCGAGTGCTACGAGGGGCACTTCGCGCGTCACCGCCTGACCACCGCCCAGGTGCTGCTGACCCACGACGACCTGTCCAACCGCAAGCGCTACCTCAATGCCCGCTCGGCGCTGCGGACCCTGGTCGACCTGCGGGTGGTGCCGGTGGTCAACGAGAACGACACCGTGGTCACCGACGAGATCCGCTTCGGTGACAACGATACCCTGGGCGCCCTGGTGGCCAACCTGCTCGAGGCCGATGCCCTGATCATCCTCACCGATCAGGAGGGGTTGTTCGATGCCGACCCGCGCCACGATCCGAACGCCCGGTTGATCGCCGAAGGTCGTGCCGACGATGCGCGGCTGGCCGCGGTGGCCGGCGACGGTGGTGCGCTGGGGCGTGGCGGCATGACCACCAAGGTGCGTGCCGCCCGCCTGGCGGCCCGTTCCGGGGCGGTGACGGTGATCGCCAGCGGGCGCCAGCCCGAGGTGCTGACCCGGCTGGCCGACGGCGAGCGCCTGGGCACCCTGCTGACCCCCGAGCGCGCGCCGATGGCGGCGCGCAAGCGCTGGCTGGCCGGTCAGCTCCAGGTGCGTGGCACCCTGACCCTGGACGACGGGGCGGTGAAGGTGCTGCGTGGCAGCGGCTCCAGCCTGTTGCCGGTGGGCGTCAAGGCGCTGTCCGGGGATTTCGTGCGCGGCGACATGGTGCTGTGCGTCGATGCGACCGGCCAGCGGGTGGCCAAGGGGCTGGTCAACTACGGCGCCGACGAGGCGCGGCAACTGCTCGGTCAGCCCAGTCACTGCATCGAGGCGATCCTCGGCTACATGGAAGGGCCGGAACTCATCCATCGCGACAACCTGGTGGTGCTCTGATCCAGGCGTGGCGGGGTGTTCACCCTTGACAAGGCTGGCACGCGGTGTCGCCCTGTGATAGGATGCGCCATCCTCTCAGACACGGCCCGTAGCGACTGCGCCACGATGCGCGGTCGGCCAGATGGCCAAGCCGACGGGGATTTTTATTTTCCCTGTTGGGTCAAAACGTTATCGAAACCGTCCACGCAGGCGGTGACAACTTTCTCCAAGGAGACAGTCAGTGGCTAACAGCAAGCAAGCCCGCAAGCGCGCCCGTCAGGCAGAAGGCCGTCGTGTTCTGAAGGCGAGCCAGCGCAGCATGGTCCGCACCTACGTCAAGAACGTCATCAAGGCCATCAATGGCGGCGACCACGCCCAGGCCATGGACGCCTTCAAGGCGGCCCAGCCGGTCATCGACCGCATCGCCGACAAGGACGTGCTGTCCAAGAAGAAGGCCGCTCGCCTCAAGAGCCGCCTGAACAAGCGTATCAAGGCCCTGGCCGCGTAAGCACGCCGGACGCCTCTGGGTGCCCGCCCCGGGTGGGCACGCCATCGAAAAACCGGCTCCGGCCGGTTTTTTTGTGCCCGACCGCCCCCGGTTGACCCGCCCCGGCAAGGGAGTGCCCCGTGACCGACACCGATCCTCAGCCTGCCACCGATTCCCCTCCGGCGCCCAAGGGCGGCGGGCTGCTGCGCTCGGGGCTGGTGGTCAGCGCCATGACCATGCTCTCCCGAGTGCTGGGCCTGGCCCGCGACGTGGTCATCGCCGCGTTGCTCGGGGCGGGGCAGGGCGCGGATGCCTTCTTCGTCGCCTTCAAGGTGCCCAACTTTCTGCGCCGGCTGTTCGCCGAGGGCGCCTTCAACCAGGCCTTCGTGCCGGTGCTCTCCGAGTACGCGACCCAGCGCACCCGCGAGGAGGTGCGCGAGCTGCTCGATGCGGTGGCCGGCAGCCTGGCCGCCGTGCTGCTGCTGCTCA
Source organism: Halomonas sp. ABH4_019 (assembly GCF_056159885.1). Classification (NCBI taxonomy): domain Bacteria; kingdom Pseudomonadati; phylum Pseudomonadota; class Gammaproteobacteria; order Oceanospirillales; family Halomonadaceae; genus Halomonas; species Halomonas sp. ABH4_019. The sequence continues at coordinate 533,406 of NZ_JBSWWC010000002.1, read as the reverse complement.
CGGCGCTGGCCATGCTGGCCGCGCCCTGGCTGGTGTGGCTGTTCGCCCCCGGCTTCGGCCGCGACCCGGCCAAGCTGGCGCTCACCGCCGACATGCTGCGCCTCACCTTCCCCTATTTGCTGTTGATCTCGCTGACCGCCTTCGCCGGCAGCGTGCTCAACACCTGGAACCGCTTCGCCGTGCCGGCCTTCACCCCGGTGCTGCTCAACCTGGCGCTGATCGGCGCGGCGCTGGGCCTGACCCCGCTGGTCAGCGAGCCGGCCCTGGCGCTGGCCTGGGGCGTGCTGATCGCCGGCGCCGCCCAGCTGCTCTTCCAGGTGCCCTTCCTGGCGCGTCTGGGGCTGATGCCCAGGCCCTGGCCACGCTTCGCCCATGATGGCGTGCGGCGCATCCTCAAGCTGATGGCCCCGGCGCTGTTCGGGGTCTCGGTGTCCCAGGTCAACCTGCTGCTGGACACCGTGCTGGCCTCGCTGCTGGCCGCCGGCAGCGTGTCCTGGCTGTACTATTCGGATCGCCTGGTGGAACTGCCGCTGGGGGTGTTCGGCATCGCCATCGGCACGGTGATCCTACCGGCGCTCTCCCGGCGCCATGCCGAGCAGTCCGGCGAGCACTTCGCACGGATGCTCGACTGGGCGATCCGTGCCGTGCTGCTGCTGGGCCTGCCGGCGGCGCTGGCGCTGGCGGTGCTCGCCGAGCCGCTGCTGATCACCCTGTTCCACTACGGCGCCATGACCGACCATGACATCGCCATGGCGGCGATGAGCCTGCGCGCCTACGCCGTCGGGCTGGTGGCCTTCATGCTGATCAAGGTGCTGGCGCCGGGGTTCTTCGCCCGCCAGGACACCAAGACGCCGGTCAAGGTGGGGATCGTGGCGATGGTCGCCAACATGGTGTTCAACCTGATCCTGATCTGGCCGCTGGCCCATGCCGGCCTGGCGCTGGCCACGGCGCTGTCGGCCTTCCTCAATGCCGGCCTGCTGGGTCACCTGCTGCACAAGCAGGGCGTGCTGCACTTCCAGCCGGGCTGGGGGCGCTACGCGGTGCAGCTGCTCGGCGGCTGCACGCTGATGGGACTGGGCCTGGCCTGGCTGACCCCGGAGTGGCAGGCCTGGCTCGACTGGTCGCTGTGGACGCGTGTCGGCTGGCTGGCGGGGCTGGTGGTGGCCGGGGCGGGGGCCTACTTCGCCTGGCTGGCGGCCCTCGGGGTCCGGCCGCGCGACTTCCGGATGAGCCGCTGATGGTCGTGCCGCAGGCCAATGACCAAGCCGCGCCGGCTGTCAAGGGGCCGCCGGTCCGTTATAATCGTTGCCTTTCACCCTCAGCGCGATGACGCCCATGCAAGTGATTCGAGGACTGCACAACCTGCGCGACGAGCACCGGGGCTGCGTGGCCACCATCGGCAATTTCGATGGCGTGCACCGCGGCCATCAGGCGATCCTCGATCAGCTGCGCGAGCGGGCCCGGGCGCTGGGCCTGCCGGTCACGGTGGTGGTCTTCGAGCCCCAGCCACGGGAGTTCTTCGCCGGCGACCAGGCGCCGCCGCGCCTGACCCGGCTGCGCGACAAGGTCGAGCTGCTGGCCGCCCACGGCGCCGATCGGGTGCTGTGCCTGCCCTTCAACGACGCGCTGCGCGGCCTGACCGCCCAGGCGTTCATCGAACGGGTGCTGGTCGAGGGCCTCGGCGTGCGCCACCTGGTGGTGGGCGACGACTTCCGCTTCGGCTGCGACCGGCGCGGCGACTTCGCGCTGCTGGAGGCGGTCGGCGGCGAGCGGGGTTTCGGCGTGGAGCACACCCGCACCTTCCTGCTCGACGGCGAACGGGTCTCCAGCTCCCGGGTGCGCACCCTGCTGGCCTGCGGCAACTTCGCCCAGGCCGCGCGCCTGCTGGGGCGGCCCTATCGGCTCGGCGGCCGGGTGGTGCCCGACCGCCGCCTCGGGCGGACCATCGGCGTGCCCACCGCCAACCTGCCCCAGCCGGCCCGGGGGCTGGCCCTGCAGGGCGTCTATGCGGTGGTGGCCGAGTTGCCCGACGGCCGGCGCCTCGAGGGGGTGGCCAACGTCGGCTGGCGCCCCACCGTGGGCAGCCATCGGCCGGTGCTCGAGGTGCACCTGTTCGACTTCGACGGCGACCTCTACGGCCAGACGCTGAACGTGCTGCCCTGCGCCAAGCTGCGCGGCGAGGTGAAATTCGACGGCCTCGATGCCCTCAAGGCGCAGATCGGCCTCGACCAGACGCGTGCCCGGCGCTTCTTCGCCGCGGCGGACGACCCTCTTCCTCTGGCATCGGCGCCGTTGGCGCGCGAGGCCGTGACTTTCGATTCCTCGGCGGGACTGCCCGCCGACCCCGACGACGGCTGACCCCCAGGATATGAGCGACTACAAGCACACTCTGAACCTGCCAGAAACCGACTTCCCGATGCGCGGCATGCTGCCCAAGCGCGAGCCCGCCCGGGTGGCCCAGTGGCAGGAGCTGGACCTCTATCATCGCCTGCGTACGGAGCGCCAGGGCAGGGAACTCTTCGTGCTCCACGACGGCCCTCCCTACGCCAACGGCAGCATTCACCTGGGGCATGCGCTCAACAAGATCCTCAAGGACATCATCGTCAAGTCGAAGAACCTGGCCGGCTTCGACGCCCCCTACGTGCCCGGCTGGGACTGTCACGGCCTGCCCATCGAGCACAAGGTGGAGACCACCCACGGCAAGCACCTCGAGCCCGAACAGGCCCGTGCGCTGTGCCGCGAGTATGCCGCCGAGCAGATCGAAGATCAGCGTCAGGGCTTCATCCGCCTGGGCGTGATCGGCGACTGGGGCAATCCCTACCGCTCCATGGACTACGCCAACGAGGCCGGCGAGATCCGCGCCCTGGCCGAGATGGTCGAGGGCGGCTACGTCTTCAAGGGCCTCAAGCCGGTGAACTGGTGCTTCGACTGCGGCTCGGCGCTGGCCGAGGCCGAGGTGGAGTACGCCGACAAGCAGTCCGAGGCCATCGACGTGGCCTTCCCCTGCGCCCAGGACGACCGGCTGGCCGCGGCCTTCGGCCTCGCCTCCCTGCCCAAGCCGGCCGCGGTGGTGATCTGGACCACCACGCCGTGGACGATTCCCGCCAACCAGGCGCTCAACGTCCATCCCGAGTTCACCTATGCCCTGGTCGACGTCGGCGAGCGCCTGCTGCTGCTGGCCGAGGAACTGGTGGAATCCTGCCTCGAGCGCTTCGAGCTGGAGGGCGATATCATCGCCACCGCCACCGGCGAGCGCCTGGAACTGATCGAGTTTGCTCATCCCTTCTACGAGCGCCGCGCGCCGATGTATCTCGCCGACTACGTCGGCATCGACGAGGGCAGCACCGGCATCGTGCATTCGGCCCCGGTGCACGGCGTGGACGACTTCGAGTCCTGCCGCCGCTACGGCATGGACTTCAGCGACTTCATCAGCGTGGTCAAGGGCGACGGCGTCTACGTCGACGACCTGCCGTTCTTCGGCGGCCAGCTGATCTGGAAGGCCAACCCGCATATCGTCGCCAAGCTCAGCGATGTCGGCGCGCTGATGGCCCACAAGACCATCAAGCACAGCTACATGCACTGCTGGCGCCACAAGACGCCGGTGATCTATCGGGCTACCGCCCAGTGGTTCGTGGGCATGGATGTGGTCGGCAAGGACGGCCGCAGCCTGCGCGAGCGGGCGCTGGAGGGCATCGAGTCCACGGCCTTCACCCCGGCCTGGGGCAAGGCGCGCCTGCACGCCATGATCGCCAACCGCCCGGACTGGTGCATCTCGCGCCAGCGCAACTGGGGCGTGCCGATCCCGTTCTTCCTGCACAAGCAGAGCGGTGAGCTGCACCCGCGCACCGTCGAACTGATGGAAGAGGTCGCCGGCCGCGTCGAGGCCGAGGGCATCGACGCCTGGTTCCGGCTGGAGGCCGCCGAGCTGCTGGGCGAGGAGTCGGCCGACTACGACAAGGTCACCGATACCCTGGACGTGTGGTTCGACTCCGGCACCACGCATCGCCACGTGCTGCGCGGCTCGCACCCCCACGGCCACGAGCAGGGCCCGCGCGCCGACCTCTACCTGGAAGGCTCGGACCAGCACCGTGGCTGGTTCCACTCCTCGCTGCTGACCGGTGCCGCCATCGACGGCCACGCGCCCTACAGGCAGCTGCTGACCCACGGCTTCACCGTGGACGAGAAGGGTCGCAAGCAGTCCAAGTCGCTGGGCAATGTGGTGGCGCCCCAGGCGGTGATGGACAAGCTCGGCGCCGACATCCTGCGCCTGTGGGTCGCCTCCACCGACTACTCCGGCGAGATGGCGGTCTCCGACGAGATCTTGAAGCGCACCGCCGACGTCTATCGGCGGATCCGCAACACCTCGCGCTTCCTGCTGGCCAACCTCAACGGCTTCGACCCGGCGAAGGATGCCCTGGCGTTCGGTGACATGCTGGCCCTGGACCAGTGGGTGGTGGATCGTGCCGCCCAGCTGCAGGCGCGCATCGAGACGGCCTACGAGGAGTACCGCTTCCTCGATGTCTACCAGCAGGTGCACGGCTTCTGCGCCCGCGAGCTCGGCGGCTTCTACCTGGACGTGATCAAGGATCGCCAGTACACCACCCAGACGGATTCGGTGGCCCGGCGCAGCGCCCAGACCGCGCTCTATCACGTCATCCAGGCGCTGGTGCGCTGGGTGGCGCCGATCCTGTCCTTCACCGCCGAGGAAATCTTCGAGCACATCCCCGGCAAGCGGGGCGACAGCGTGCTGCTCGAGGAGTACTACACCGGGCTCGGCACCCTGGCCGACGACGCCGAGATGGGCCGCGAGTTCTGGGAGCGGGTGCTGGAGATCAAGCAGGCCGTCAACAAGTGCCTGGAAGATGCCCGAAATGCCAAGACCATCAAGGGCAGCCTGGCCGCCGAGGTCACCCTCTACGTCGATGACGCCCTGCGCGCGACCCTCGACAAGCTCGGCGACGAGCGGCGCTTCGTGATGCTGACCAGCGAGGTCCACCTGGCGCCGCTGGCTCAGGGCGAAGACGCCGAGGCCACCGAGCTCGAGGGGCTCAAGGTCGTGGTAGCGGCCAGCGAGCACAGGAAGTGCGAGCGCTGCTGGCACCATCGCGAGGACGTGGGCACCCACGAGGGCCATGAGGACCTCTGCGGTCGCTGCGTGAGCAACCTGCCGGATGGCCCCGGCGAGACCCGTCACTATGCGTGAGGTGGGCAGCATGCCCCAGACTCCCCAGGGCGCCGAAGCGGCGCCCATGCACAAGCCGCTGCGCTGGCTGTGGCTCGCCGTGGCCTGGGTCGTCCTGGACCTCGGCACCAAGGCCCTGGCCGCCGGGATGCTCGACTACGCCCGGCCGGTCGAGGTGCTGCCGTTCTTCAACCTGACGCTGCTGCACAACACCGGCGCGGCCTTCAGCTTCCTGGCCGACCACCCGGGCTGGCAGCGCTGGCTGTTCGCCGCCATCGCGGTGGCGGCGAGCATCGGCCTGACGGTGTGGATGAAGCGCCTGCGGGCCGGCGAGACGCTGCTGGCGGTGTCGCTGGCGCTGATCATCGGCGGGGCCCTGGGCAACCTCTACGACCGCCTGGTACACGGCTATGTGGTGGATTTCCTGTCCTTCCACGCCGCCGGCTGGTACTACCCGGCCTTCAACGTCGCGGACATCGGCATCACCCTGGGCGCCATCGGGCTGATCTGGGAGTCGACCGTGGGCGAGCGCCGCCGGGCCCGGCGGCGGTCCTGAGGAACCCGATGCGTGTTCCGCCCTCCAAGGCGGCATGCGACCTTCACGACAGCTTCGAGAGAACCCATGAGCGAATCACAAGGCCTGCGCATCGACGAGGGCATGGAAGTCACCCTCCACTTCACCCTCAAGCTGGAGGACGGCACCCAGGTGGACTCCACCCGCGACAAGGCGCCGGCGACCTTCCAGGTCGGCGACGGCAACCTGCCGCCGGGCTTCGAGCAGCCGCTCAAGGGCATGAGCTCCGGGGACTCCGGCAGCTTCGAGATCGCCCCCGAGCACGGCTTCGGCCAGCACAACCCTCAGAACATCCAGGTGCTCAAGCGCGAGGACTTCGACAGTGACGAGCCCGAGGTGGGCATGGTGATGTCCTTCGCCGACCCGGCCGGCGGCGAGCTGCCCGGCGTGATCAAGAGCGTCGACGATGAACGGGTGGAAGTGGACTTCAATCATCCCCTGGCGGGGCGTACCCTGACCTTCGAGGTCGAGGTATTGGAGATCAAGCCGGCCACTACCCACTGAGCTGGCGTGGCTGCTGGGGTGTCGTGGGAGCGCAGCGTGCTGCGCGATAGCGGCATTCCTCGACCCATCCATTGCAACGATGCCCAGCATCAAGGCAAGGCAAATCATGCAAATCAAGCTGGCCAATCCCCGTGGCTTCTGCGCCGGCGTCGACCGGGCCATCGAGATCGTCAACAGTGCCCTGGACGTCTTCGAGCCGCCGATCTACGTGCGACATGAAGTCGTCCATAATCGCTTCGTGGTCGATAGCCTGCGTGAGCGGGGCGCGGTGTTCGTCGAGGAGCTCGACGAGGTGCCCGACGACGTCATCGTCATCTTCTCGGCTCACGGCGTGTCCCGCGCGGTGCAGGAAGAGGCCGAGCGACGCGGGCTCAAGGTCTTCGATGCCACCTGTCCGCTGGTCACCAAGGTGCACATGGAGGTGCTGCGCTATGCGCGGCGCGGCCAGGAGTGCATCCTGATCGGTCACGAGGGGCACCCCGAGGTGGAGGGCACCATGGGCCGCTACGACACCTCCCACGGTGGGTGCATCTACCTGGTCGAGGACGAGGACGACGTGGCGAACCTCGAGGTCGAGGATCCGAGCCGGCTGGCCTTCGTCACCCAGACCACGCTGTCGATGGATGACACGGCCCGCGTGATCGACGCCCTGCGCGACAAGTTCCCCGAGATCCAGGGGCCGCGCAAGGACGACATCTGCTACGCGACCCAGAATCGCCAGGACGCCGTGCGCGAGCTCGCCGCGGGCTGCGACCTGCTGCTGGTGGTGGGCAGCACCAACAGTTCCAACTCCAATCGCCTGCGCGAACTCTCCGAGCGGGTCGGCACCAGGGCCTATCTGATCGACAACGCCGAGCAGGTCGATCCGGCCTGGCTCGAGGGCGTGAGCGCCGTCGGCGTCACGGCCGGTGCCAGCGCCCCCGAGGTGCTGGTGCAGGGCGTGATCGAACGGCTGAAGGCGCTGGGCGCCAGTGCCCCGGAGGAGCTGGCCGGCCGCGAGGAGACCATCACCTTCTCGATGCCCCGCGAGCTGCGCGAGCGGGTGATCGCCAGCGATTGAGTCGCAGGTGTCGCCGGCCCCCGGACGCCGCCATCCTCGCGATGGCGGCGTCTTCGTATGAGCCTGTCTCGGCAGACAGTCCCATTGGGGCAGCCTTTCGGCTGAGTGCCCCTCGTTCCTGACCTATCGGAACCACCGGGCTTGAGACATACTGAAACAGCATGTCACCCAGTGGGAGGACCGATAGCGTGAACCGAACGCGCGACCCAGCCCCCTTCCATACCCGCCGGGCCCGATGTCGGCCTGCGGCGGCCGGCTTCACGCTGATCGAGCTGATGATCGTGCTCGCGATCATCGCCATCCTGGCGGCGATCGCCTATCCCAGTTACACGAGCTACGTGGAGCGCTCGCTGCGGGCGGATGCCCACGCCGGGTTGCATATCGCCGCCGGCGAGCTCGAGCGCTGTTACACCGTGAATTATAGCTATGCCGACTGTTCCACTACCGCCACCTCGCCCGATGGGGCCTACTCGATCGGCTATGCGCAAGACGCGGACGCGGGCTATGTGATCACGGCGACCACCGATCGAGACGATGGCTGCTCCGCAGCCATCACGCTCGATGGGCAAGGCGAGCGGGGACCCGACGATGCGTGCTGGTGAGACATGAGAGAGCGCGGGTTTACCCTGATCGAGGCGCTGGTGACGGCCGCCGTGATGACCCTTCTGGCGGCCGTGGCGATGCCGGGCTTCCAATCCATGATGGCCGACAATCGTATGAGATCGGGCTACAACGAGTTGCTGATTGGTTTGAAGTTCGCCCGAAGTGAGGCGATCAAGCGGCGCAAGGACGTGACATTCGCAGTCACGAGCTCAACTCCCTGGGGATATCAGGTGAAGGTGGAAGGGGGGGAGCATCCGATTCGTACCCGTCGCGCGGATGACGGCCTGGTGTCGGTGACTGACGAGGCGTTCGAGGTGACCTTCGATGCCCTGGGCAAGGCCGCCGATTGTGCTTCCGGCTGCCGTATGACCCTGACGCACGCGGACACGGCCGACCGGGTGATCGGCGTGAATGCGATGGGGCGGGTCGGACGAGGGGCGTCATCATGAGCCTCGATCCTCGGCGGTCGCGAGGCTTCACCCTGGTCGAGGCGCTGATCGCGCTGCTGATCCTCTCCCTCGGCCTGCTGGGCATCGCCGCCATGCAGCTCAAGTCGTTGCAGGGGGCCCATGTCGCGTATCAGCGCTCCATCGCCAGCCTCGCGGCCCAGGATGCACAGGAACGACTATGGGCCGGGGTGGCAGCGCATCGGAAAGCCCATGGGGAGCGCCAATGTTCCGCCCAGGACCTGGTCAATGGAGCGGAGGGGGCCTGGGTCTCGCAGTGGTCGAGCTTTCTCCCGGGGCTGGCCCATGATCCCGTCCGTCAGTCGAACACCTGTGAGTACGATATTGCGGTGTCGTGGCAGGACAGCCGACTTGCCGGGGAAGGAGGCGACACCTTTACCTATACCTTCATGCTGCCGGGAGACAGCGATGAAGAGTGAGAAGGGGTTCTCGCTTGTCGAGCTGATGGTGGCCATGGCGGTGGGGTTGATCATCGTCCTCGGCGCCGGCCAGCTGTTGCTCTCGGTGTTCGGCACCCATCGTCAGGTGGAAACCCTCGGCGAGAAACAGGCAGCGGTGAACTTCGCCGTCGATACGCTGATGCGGGATATCAGGAAAGCCTGCTGGGAGGCGACGTCACCGGCCGAGGGCGAGGGGCCGTCCGATACGCTCGTGCTGAGCCTCCCAGGGGATGATGGCTGTGCGTCGGGCATGGTGGAGACCACCTACCGCCTCGGCGAGCAGGCCGGGGGAGAGGAAGGTCGATATTCCCTTGAGGTCGATCAAGGTGATGGCGCCGGCGCCCAGGAGGTGGTGAGCGGCCTGACCGACAATGGCTTCCGGGTCGTCCCCGAGAGTGACTATGGGCTGACCGTCATGCTGGAGCTCGTTCCCACCCGGCCAGGCGGGGTGCCCGATTCGCTGACCTTCCTCGCGATCAACCGCACGGAAGCGGTCAGTGATGCATCGGCGCAGGAGGGCGCGTCTAATGCCGGAGACAGCGGAGACAGCGGAGACAGCGGAGACAGCGGAGACAGCGGAGACAGCGGAGGTAGTCCATCGAATGTGCCCGATATCGGTAATCCGGGCTTCTATCAGGATGGCACGCGTATGTATGACGACTCCTGCTACAACGGCGCGAACAAGTATAAGCCGCAGCAGTGCGATGGGTAGGACGTGATATGAACCGACAGAGTGGGGCCGCCCTCATCGTGGTGCTTTCCGTGCTGGTGATCTCCATGATGCTGGCGCTCTCCGGCATGCAGTCATCGCTGGTGGATGAACGGCTGGCGGGTAACTACAAGGCCTTGGCCGAGGCGCAGATGGGTGCCGAAAGGGCCGCCTCTCAAGGTTTTGACGATGTTGATTCCGAATCCGAATTCTCCGCGGTGGACGATGTCGACGATATTAGCTCCATGGAGTGGAGCGATTTCCTGAGCGGCGGCGATGTCTTCGAGGAATCATTGGGCGGCGCCGATAATGTCTGCTCGGGGAGCGTGGAGTGTTTCTATCGCTTCGTTGAAGATGCCAGTGGTGACTATGTGGTTGCTTATGGTGGTGTCGTGGATGATGGCGGGGGGCTGCTGAGTGTTCGAAGTGCCGTGATTCAGGTCGATTTTGGTGGTGGCCTGGTCTTTGCTCTCTACGGGTTGTTGGCCGGCGAGGATATCAGGATAAAGGGCGCCTCGGTATTCGATGGCAGTGCACATGCCAACGGAGAGCTCGTTGTTAATGGAGCATATGTACAATGGAATGAAGATGCGTCGATGACCGACGGATCAGATGGCATCGAGGTGGATATTCCTGAAGTTGATTTTTCTCCCTATCTGGGAGGGGATTACGACGTCGTCAACCTGGAGGTCCAGCAAGGCAAGGGCGGCAAGGCGGATTCTTGTGATTTCGACCACACGGGAGACCTGGGGGGGCAGGTGTTTTATTGTGATGGCGACATGACCATGTCCTCGATGGGTTTCCATAACGCGATCTTGTTGGCGGAAGGCGAGGTCAGGCAGAACGGTGCCATCACGACCGGAGCGAACGGCGTCAGCACGGGCGTCTTGGCCAAGGGAGATATCGTCTTCAATGGCGCCAGCGTGGTCAATGGGTGGTTCCTGGCCGGGGGGGACGTCCGGCAGAACGGAAGCTCGGTGCTGAACGGCTCCATCGTTGCGCATGGCACCATCAGAAGAAACGGCGGGATGATGTTCCATCACCTGGATGGCGACGTGAACATCTCCAGCGAGGGTGGCGGCAAGAGCATCCTGTCCTGGCGGTGAAACATGACATGTTAAGCCGTCGCCGGAATGTCGTCGTCACGCCTCACCATTTGCCATCTCTGGCGGGATCGCTTCAGCACTCCGGTCGACCGGGGTCGACACGCACTCTTCCCACGTTATTGACGATGACCCTGGCCCCCTCGTCATGCCGCCCGCAGAGACGAAAGGTTCCGTTATAGCCCGATGAACGCCCCAAGGCGGCGTAGCGTACCGGCCTGTCGTCGTCTCGATAGGTGATCGACGGCAGGCGGCTCTCGCCGAACGTGCGTATCAAGGTATCCCCGGGTTCTCCCCGACCATCGAAGATGGCCAGGGTCTCAAGCCAGGCCAGGCCGCCGGCATTGTTGTCGATCAGGCATTGGGTCATGTCGACGCTGGGGCACAGGGTGACGGTGTGGCGGCGGGTGATGGCGGCACTGCGCGTCAGCGCCAGGGCCGTCTTCAGGCGCATCACCTCGGCGGCGACTTCGTTGCGGGCGATGAATCGCTGATAGCCGGGAATGGCCACGGTGACGAGGATGACCAGCACCGCCAGGGTGACCAGCAGTTCGATCAGGCTGAAGCCCCCGGCGCCTGGCTTTGCCAATGGGAGCGGCTTGCCGGTAAGGTATCTGGCTGCGACGGCGCCGGGCTGCATGCCGACCTCCCGGGGACGATCCCGCTTTCCACTGGGGTTAGCCCTACTATCAGCCGGGTGCCGAACTCCCACCGTCAGTCAACTCGGACACCCTTCGTGAGCGATTTTCTCGTCGTGGGCGGCGGCGTCATCGGCATGATGACGACCCTGCAACTGGCCGACGCCGGCCATTCGGTGACTCTCCTCGAGCGCGGCCTCTGTGGGCGCGAGGCCTCCTGGGCGGGGGGCGGCATCGTCTCGCCGCTCTACCCCTGGCGCTACTCGGCGCCCATTTCGCGGCTCTCTACCTGGTCGGAGGGCTTCTATCCGGAGCTGGCCCTGCGGCTGTACGAGGAGACCGGCGTGGACCCGGAATACCGCCAGAAGGGGTTGCTCTACCTGCGCGTGGAAGACGAGGCGCGTGCCATGGCCTGGGCCCGCGAGGTCGGCAAGCCGCTGGAGCGCGTCTCCGCCGAGTTCCTCTATGCCAAGGAGCCCGAGGCGGTGCCGGGCTGCGACGAGGCGCTGTGGATGCCGACCCTGGGCAGCATACGCAACCCGCGGCTGGCCCGGGGGCTGCGCCATCGCCTGGATGCCATGCCCCGCGTCACCCTGCGCGAGGGCTGTGAGGTCACCGGCTTGCGGCAGTCGGCCGGCCGGGTGACGGGCGCCGAGACCCTGGATGGCGTCGTCGAGGGCGATCGGGTGGTCGTCTGCGGTGGCGCCTGGGCGGCGGGGCTGCTCGCGGGGGCCGGCGTCGCCTTGCCGGTGCGCCCGGTGAAGGGGCAGATGATCCTGTTCAAGGCGCCCCCCGGGCTGGTGAACCGGGTCGTGCTGATGGACGGCCGCTACGTCATCCCGCGCGCCGATGGCCGCGTGTTGGCCGGCTCGACCCTCGAGGAATGCGGCTTCGACAAGCGCACGGATGGCGAGGCGAGGGACTCGCTGCGGGCCTCGGCGACCGGGATCGTGCCGGCGCTGGCCGAGTGCGAGGTCGAGCATCACTGGGCGGGGCTGCGCCCGGGATCACCGGATGGGGTGCCCTTCATCGGCGCGGTGCCCGGGGTCGAGCACCTGTACGTGAATGCCGGCCATTATCGCAACGGCCTGGTGCTGGCACCGGCCTCGACGCATCTGCTGGTCGACGAGCTGCTGGGCCGCGAGCCGATCCTCGATCCGGCCCCGTATCGTCTGGACAGGCGGGTAACTCTGACTTGAGGGAAGGCATTGTGCGTGTTGTATCAACACGCGTTGGGGGTATCGGGCGCCTGGCGGCGCCATTCGCGCAACTAGCTGCGCTCCCAGGCCCCCTCCCGCTCGGCCGCCCGAGAGGTGCCGCTGCCACCATGCCGACGAGCCGCTTGCCGCTCAGTCCTCGTGCTGGCGCTCCTCCAGAAACTTGTCGCGGTGGTCCGTGGTGCAGAACCACTGGCCCTTGTCGCGCAGGGCGTCGTCCTCGGGAAGGTGCACCTGACACCAGGCGCAGCGGACCATCTGCCCACCCTGGTCGCTCGTGCGTGTCGCGTCGTCGCGGTCGAGTCTCCACTCGCGATACATGCGATAGAGCTTGAGGCCGGCGAAGAACAGCACGGCGAAGATGATCAGGCGGATCAGCAAGAGGTTCATCCTTAATGGCTCCCTGGTGCGGGCCGGTCGCCTTTGCCACTCGACCGCCCTTGCGGGACAATGCGGGTATCACAGGATTCTCGAGAGATTTCTACGCCCATGCAAGACCTGACGCTGGTGATGGCTCAGCTGGATCCCCTGGTGGGGGACATTCCCGGCAATACCGACCGGGCCATCGAGACGGTACGCGAGGCGCGCATCGAGCATGGTGCCGATATCGTGGTGCTGCCCGAACTGTTCCTGACCGGTTACCCGCCCGAGGACCTGCTGCTGCGCCCTTCCATGGAGACGCGCCTGCGCGAGGCCCGGGCGCGGATGGCCGCGAAGATGGCCCGCGACGTGATGGTGATCGTCGGCTATCCGGGGCGCCGCGAGGGGCAGAACTGGAACCTGGCGGGGGTGCTCTACAACGGCGAATGGCTCGACGAGTACGCCAAGCAGGCGCTGCCCAACTATGAGGTGTTCGACGAACAGCGCTACTTCGCGGTGGGGCGCGAGCCGCTGGTCATCGAGCACAAGGGCGCCAGGCTCGGCATCCTGATCTGCGAGGACGTCTGGGCCGAGGCCCCGGTCCGGCAGGCCCGGGAGGCCGGTGCCGAGATCCTGGTGACCCTCAACGCCTCGCCCTTCCACCAGGACAAGCCCGCCGAGCGCCTGGCGCTGCTCGAGCAGCGCGCCCGAGAGGTGTCGCTGCCGATCGTCTACGTCAACCAGATCGGCGGCCAGGACGAGCTGGTGTTCGACGGCGGTTCGGCCTGTGTCGACGCCGGGGGCCAGTTGCGGGTCCAGGCGCCGCACTGGGCGGTGGGGCTGATGCCGGTGCAGTTCGTGCGCGAGCAGGGCCACTGGGTGCCCCAGGCCGGCGAGGTCGACGAATCGGTCGCCCCCGAGGAGGACCTCTACTGCGCGCTGGTCACCGGGCTGCGGGACTACGTCAACAAGAGCGGCTTCGAGGGGGTGGTGCTGGGGCTGTCCGGCGGCATCGACTCGGCGCTGTCGCTGGCCATCGCGGTGGATGCCCTGGGGCCGCAGCGGGTCCACGCGGTGATGATGCCCTACCACTACACCGCCGATATCTCCAAGCAGGACGCCGCCGAGCAGGCCCAGCTGCTGGGCGTCGACTACGAGGTGATGCCCATCGAGCCGATGGTCGAGGCCTTCATGTCGACCCTGGCCGAGAGCTTCGCCGGCACCGAGCGTGATACCACCGAGGAGAACCTGCAGTCGCGCTGCCGCGGCGTGCTGCTGATGGCGATCTCCAACAAGAAGGGCCTGATGGTGCTCACCACCGGCAACAAGAGCGAGATGGCGGTCGGCTACGCCACCCTCTACGGCGACATGGTGGGTGGCTACAACGCCATCAAGGACGTCTACAAGACCTGGGTCTATCGCCTGGCCCGCTGGCGCAATACCCAGTCGCCGGCGGTTCCCGAGCGGGTCATCGAGCGCCCGCCGTCCGCCGAGCTGGCGCCGGACCAGCAGGACAGCGACTCGCTGCCGGACTACGACACCCTGGATGCCATCCTGGTGCGTTACATCGAGGGCGACATGAGCGCCGAGGCGATCATCGACGCGGGGTTCGACCGCGAGGACGTCTATCAGGTGGTGCGACTGGTCGATCGCTGCGAGTACAAGCGCCGCCAGGCGCCGGTGGGGGTGCGGGTCACCCGCCGCGGCTTCGGCCGCGATCGGCGTTATCCCATCGTCAACGGCTGGCAGCCTGGGGAATAGCCACGAGCCACGGGCTTCGAGCAGTTGATAGCGAGCGGGCAGCAGCGGAGTTTGTTGCCCGCAGCCCGCAGCCCGCAGCCCGCAGCCCGCAGCCCGCAGCCCGCAGCCCGCAGCCGCTAGGCCGAGATCGCCGGGGCGTCCACGTAGCGCGGATCGAAGGTGCGGCCGTCGAGGCGCTCGTGGTTCGGGGCGTTGTCGATCAGCACCCGCAGCGTCTCCCGGGCGCGCTCGGTCATGTCGAGGCCCAGGTAACCCTCGACCATGACCGCCAGGGCGTCCCGGGTGCCCTGGGCCTCGGGGTAGCGCTCGATGACCCAGCGGCCCCGTTCCACGGCGGCGAGGTAGGCGCCCTTGCGCAGGTAGAAGTCGGCGACCTGCAGCTCGTGACGGGCCAGCACGTTGCGCAGGTAGACGATGCGCTGCTGGGCGTCCGGCGCGTACTGGCTGCTGGGGAAGCGCTGGACCAGCTCGCGGAAGTCGGAGTAGGCATCGCGGGTGGCGCCCAGGTCGCGCTTGGAGATGTCGATCAGCTTCAGGCCCTCGAGGCTGAAGCGGCCGGCCTGCCAGGCCGAGAGCCCGCGCAGGTAGTAGGCGTAGTCGACCTGGGGGTGATCCGGGTGCAGGCGGATGAAGCGGCTGGCCGCGGCCCGGGCCTTTTCCCAGTCGCTGGTCTGGTAGTAGGTGTAGATCAGCTCCAGCTGGGCCTGCTCGGCGGTGTCGCCGAACGGGA
This sequence comes from Halomonas sp. ABH4_019, assembly GCF_056159885.1. NCBI lineage: Bacteria > Pseudomonadati > Pseudomonadota > Gammaproteobacteria > Oceanospirillales > Halomonadaceae > Halomonas > Halomonas sp. ABH4_019. The sequence continues at coordinate 518,058 of NZ_JBSWWC010000002.1, read as the reverse complement.
AGCGGGTGTCGATGGCCTCGAGGCGGTTGATGGCGGTGGTGTAGCGACCGCCCTCCAGGGCCGCGCGGCCTTCCTCGTAGAGCTGGCGTTCCTGAAGGTCGGGGGCCTCTTCCTCGGCGGTGCTGGCACAGCCGGCCAGCAGGGCGCTCGCCAGCAGCATGGCGGCCAGGCGGGGTCCGGTCGTGATAACGCGCATCGTGATCCTCGTGTCAAACAACCCTGGGTGGCCGTGCTAGAATCGGCCCGAATCCGCCCACTATAAAGCACCTCGTGGCAAAACGCAGTCATCGCTCCCGGCGCGATGCCGCGCGTCGCCGGGGATCGCCCCATCGCCCAGACGGACCATCACCGAGCCCATGTCCCAGACCCTCGAAGCCCAGCATCGCGTTCCCGAGCACATGGCGGGCCTGCGCCTCGACCAGGCCGCCGCCGAACTCTTCTCCGACTTTTCCCGGGAGCGCCTCAAGGCCTGGATCAAGGACGGCGCCCTGACCCTCGATGGCCGCCCCGCCAAGCCCAAGGACAAGGTCTACGGCGGCGAGGCGCTGGCCCTCGAGGCGGTGGTCGAGGACGACGCCCGCTTCGAGCCCGAGGACATCCCGCTGGAGGTGGTCTTCGAAGACGACGAGGTGCTGGTGATCGACAAGCCGCCGGGGCTGGTGGTGCACCCGGCCGCCGGCAACCCCGACGGTACCCTGCTCAACGGCCTGCTCCATCACTGCCCCGCGCTGGCGGCGGTACCGCGTGCCGGCATCGTCCATCGCCTGGACAAGGACACCAGCGGGCTGATGGTGGTGGCCAAGACCCTGTCCGCCCAGACCGCGCTGGTCGAACAGCTCCAGGCGCGCACCGTCTCCCGCGAGTACGATGCCGTGGCGGTCGGCGTGATGACCGCCGGCGGCACCGTGGACGCGCCCATCGGCCGGCACCCCAAGGACCGCAAGCGCCAGGCGGTCAATGCCTCCGGCAAGCCGGCGGTCACCCGCTACCGGGTGGTGGAGCGCTTCCGGGCGCATACCCATGTGCGCTGCAAGCTGGAGACCGGCCGCACCCACCAGATTCGCGTGCACCTGGCCCACCTGCGTTACCCGCTGATCGGCGACCCGGTCTACGGCGGGCGCCTCAAGCTGCCGGCCGGGGCCGGGGAATCCCTCAAGGAGGTGCTGCGCGAGTTTCCCCGCCAGGCGCTGCATGCCCGCAAGCTGGCCTTCGTGCATCCGGCCAGCGGCGAGACCCTGAGCTTCCGGGCCCCGCTGCCCGACGATCTGCTGATGCTGCTGGACCTGCTGCGCGACGACCGCGAGACCCGACACTAAGGAACCCGCGATGAGTGATGCCCTGGATCTGCGCCCGACACTGATCCGCCCCGATTGGCCGGCGCCGCCCTCGGTGGGGGCCTGCGTCACCACCCGGGAGACCGGCCCCAGCCAGGGCGAGTTCGCCGCCTTCAACCCGGCGCTGCATGTGGGCGACAACGACGCCCATGTGGCGCTGTGCCGGCGTCAGTTGCAGAAGGAGGTCGGCGACGACCGTCCGCTGCTGTGGCTCGACCAGGTACACGGCGCGAGGGTCCAGTCCGAGCTCGCCGAGGACCGGCCCGAGGCCGATGCCTCGGTGGCCTTCGACCAGGGGTATGCCTGTGTGGTGCTGACCGCCGACTGCCTGCCGGTGTTCTTCTGCGACCGGGAGGGGCGGCGGGTCGGCGTGGCCCATGCCGGCTGGCGCGGCCTGGCGGGCGGCGTGCTGGAGGCCACGGTGGCGGCCATGGGCGTGCCGCCCGAGTCGCTGATGGCCTGGCTGGGGCCGGCGATCTCCAATGCCCAGTTCGAGGTGGGCGGCGAGGTGCGACAGGCCTTCGTCGCCGTGCAGCCCGAGGCCATCGAGGCCTTCGACCCCAGCCCCTACCGGCTCGGTCACTACATGGGCGACCTCTACAAGCTGGCGCGCCTGCGCCTGGAACGGCTGGGGCTCGCCCACGTCAGCGGCGGCCACTTCTGCACTGCCTGCGAACCGCGCTTCTACTCGCACCGCCGCGACGACGGCGTCACCGGGCGCATGGCCAGCATGATCTGGCTCAGGTAGCAACGCGGGCCCCGGGCTTCGAGCTTCGAGCAGTTGATAGCTAGCTGGCGGCACTGAAGCTTGTTTCCCGCAGCCCGCAGCCCGCAGCCCGCAGCCTTGACCCACGTCAACCCTTCCCTCGCTTCCTCCGCCGTCCGACTTGAAAGCCGCCCGTCCTGGCGCCATCTAGATTGTCAAGATCCATGATACCGGGACAGGCGGCGCGTCCGATTCGCGCCGTCCCCCCGACGGAGGAAAGCGAATGCGATTCGACAAGTTCACCGCCAAGCTGCAGAACGCCGTGGCCGATGCCCAGTCCCTGGCGGTGGGGCACGGCCACAACCAGCTAGAGCCCGGACACCTGCTGCTGGCGCTGCTGGATGCCGCCGACACCGGCGCCAAGGCATTGGTGCAGAAGGCCGGCGGCGATGCCGGCAAGCTGCGCGATGGCCTGGTGGGGCACCTGGACGACCTGCCGAAGGTCGGCGACTTCGACGGCGAGGTGCAGCCGTCCCGCGACCTGGTCAAGCTGTTCAACCTCACCGACCGCGAGGCCCAGAAGCGCGGCGACCAGTACATCGCCAGCGAACTGGTGCTGCTGGCGGCGCTGGAGATGCGCCACGCGGTGAGCAAGCTGCTCACTCAGGCCGGGCTGACCCGCCAGGCGCTTGCGACCGCCATCGACGGCGTGCGCGGCGGCGAGAAGGTCAGCGACCCCAACGCCGAGGAGAGCCGCGAGGCGCTGGAGAAGTACACCCTGGACCTGACCGAGCGGGCATCGAGCGGCAAGCTCGATCCGGTGATCGGCCGCGACGACGAGATCCGTCGCGCCATCCAGGTGCTGCAGCGGCGCACCAAGAACAACCCGGTGCTGATCGGCGAGCCCGGCGTCGGCAAGACCGCCATCGTCGAGGGCCTGGCCCAGCGCATCGTCGACGGGGAGGTACCGGAGGGGCTCAAGGACAAGCGCGTGCTGTCGCTGGACATGGGCGCGCTGCTGGCCGGCGCCAAGTTCCGCGGCGAGTTCGAGGAGCGCCTCAAGTCGGTGCTCAAGGAACTGGCCCAGGAGGAGGGCCGGGTCATCCTGTTCATCGACGAGCTGCACACCATGGTCGGGGCCGGCAAGGCCGAGGGCGCCATGGACGCCGGCAACATGCTCAAGCCGGCGCTGGCCCGCGGCGAGCTGCACTGCGTGGGGGCCACGACGCTCGACGAGTATCGCCAGCACATCGAGAAGGATGCCGCCCTCGAGCGCCGCTTCCAGAAGGTGCTGGTCGACGAGCCCTCCGAGGAGGACACCGTGGCCATCCTGCGCGGGCTCAAGGAGCGCTACGAGGTGCACCACGGCGTCGACATCACCGATGGCGCGATCATCGCCGCCGCCAAGCTGTCGACCCGCTACATCACCGATCGTCAGCTGCCCGACAAGGCGATCGACCTGATCGACGAGGCCTGCTCGCGGATCCGCATGGAGCTCGACTCCAAGCCCGAGGAGATGGACCGCCTCGACCGTCGGCTGATCCAGCTCAAGATGGAGCGCGAGCACCTCAAGAAGGAGACCGACGAGGCCTCCAGGAAGCGCCTCGAGAGCCTCGAGGAGCAGATCGAGGAGCTCGAGCGCGACTATGCCGATCTCGACGAGATCTGGAAGGCCGAGAAGGCCAGCATCCAGGGCGCGGCCCAGTTCAAGGACGAGCTCGACCGCGCCCGCATCGACCTCGAGCAGGCCCGCCGTCAGGGGGACCTGGGACGGATGTCCGAGCTGCAGTACGGGGTGATCCCCGGGCTCGAGAAGAAGATCGCCGAGTCCAGCGTCGCCGAGGCCGATACCTCACGGCACCAGCTGCTGCGCTCCAACGTCACCGAGGAAGAGATCGCCGAGGTGGTATCGCGCTGGACCGGCATCCCGGTGGCCAAGATGCTCGAGGGCGAGCGCGACAAGCTGCTGCGCATGGAGGAGGCCCTTCACGAGCGCGTGATCGGCCAGGACGAGGCGGTCACCGCGGTGTCCAACGCCGTGCGTCGCTCCCGGGCCGGGCTCGCCGACCCGCATCGCCCCAACGGCTCCTTCCTGTTCCTCGGCCCGACCGGGGTGGGCAAGACCGAACTGTGCAAGGCGCTGGCCGGCTTCCTGTTCGACACCGAGGAGGCCATGGTGCGCATCGACATGTCCGAGTTCATGGAGAAACACTCCGTGGCGCGGCTGATCGGCGCGCCTCCGGGCTACGTCGGCTACGAGGAGGGCGGTTACCTGACCGAGGCGGTGCGTCGCAAGCCCTACTCGGTGCTGCTGCTCGACGAGGTGGAGAAGGCCCACGCCGACGTCTTCAACATCCTGCTGCAGGTGCTCGAGGACGGTCGCCTCACCGATGGCCAGGGTCGCACGGTGGACTTCCGCAATACCGTGATCGTGATGACCTCCAACCTGGGGTCCGAGATCATTCAGGGCATGGGCGGCGACGACCGCGACTATGCCCAGATGAAGTCCGCGGTGATGGACGTGGTGGGCACCCATTTCCGCCCCGAGCTGATCAACCGCATCGACGAGGTGGTGGTGTTCCACGCCCTGGGGCAGGAGCAGATCCAGGCCATCGCCGGCATCCAGCTCGAGCGGCTGCGCGGTCGGTTGGCCGAGCACGAGCTGGGGCTCGCGGTCTCCGACGAGGCCATGGCCCAGCTGGCGGTGGTGGGCTTCGACCCGGTGTTCGGCGCGCGCCCGCTCAAGCGGGCGATCCAGAACCGGCTCGAGAACCCCCTGGCCCAGGACCTGCTGGCCGGGCACTTCTCGCCGGGCGACGTGATTCGCGTCGAGGTCGACGACGGGCGGCTGGTCTTCCATCACTGACACGCGACCGCCCGCGCCGGTGGCGCGGGCGGTCGTCGATTCCGACGGCCCGCCGACCCTCGCGTCGGCGGGCCTTTTCGTGGCCCTCAGGAGCGCTGCGCAGCGCCGGCTACGGTGGCGCGCTCGCCGCGCGGCTCGCGGACCAGCCGCTTTTGCAGTTCCTCGAGGGAGACGCCCTTGGTCTCGGGCATCAGGAACATCACGAACAGCAGCTGCAGCACCATCATCACGGCGAAGAAGGCGAACACCGGGCCGCCGCTGAAGGTGCCGAGCACCCAGGGCATCACCAGGGTGATCAAGGCCGCACAGATCCAGTGGATCGAGCTGCCGAAGGACTGGCCGCGGGCGCGCACATGGTTGGGGAACACCTCGGCGATGAATACCCAGATGATGGCGCCCTGGCTGATGGCATGGGCGGCGATGAACAGGCCGAGCAGCAGCGGCACGTCCAGGCCGCCCAGCTCGCCCTGGAAGAAGGCCCGCGAGATCAGCACCAGCGAGGCCAGGTAGCCGGCCGAGCCGATGTACAGCAGGGTGCGGCGGCCCAGGCGGTCGATCAGCGCCATGCCGAGCATGGTGAACACCAGGTTGACCAGGCCGATGCCGGCGGTGGAGAGCAGGGCGGTGCTGGCGCCCAGTTCGGCGGCCTCGAGCACCCGCGGCGCATAGTAGATGATGAAGTTGATGCCCGAGAGCTGGTTGAAGAAGGCGATCAGGAAGGCCAGCAGGATCGGCAGGCGATAGCGACCCGAGAAGAAGCCGGCGTGGGCGCCGCGCTCCTCGTCTTCGGCGGCGCGAATGCTGGCGATCTCGGCCTCGATGTCGGCATCCGGGTGGATCAGGCGCAGCACCCGACGGGCCTCCTCGACGTCGTTGCGCTTGAGGATCAGCCAGCGCGGGCTGCGTGGCACCCGACTGATCAGCAGGGTGTAGAGCAGCGCGGGCACGGCCTCGATACCCAGCATCCAGCGCCAGGCATGCTCGTCGAACAGCGCGCCCAGCGCGTAGTTGGAGACGAAGGCCATCAGGATGCCGAACACGATATTGAACTGGTACAGGCCGACCAGCAGGCCGCGATACCGGGGCGGGGCGATCTCGGAGATGTAGGTGGGAGCAGCCACCGAAGAGATGCCGACGCCGATGCCGCCCAGCAGGCGGAACAGCGAGAACCAGTAGGGATCGGTGGCCAGCGCCGAGCCGACGGCGGACACCAGGTAGAGGATGCCGATCAGCAGCAGGGTGGCGCGTCGGCCCAGGCGGTCGGTCGGCCAGTTGCCGGTGACGGCGCCGAGCACAGTGCCCCACAGGGCCATGGACATGATCAGCAGGCCATGCTGGAAGTCGCTGAGCCCCCACAGCGTCTGGATGGGCTGGTCGGCGCCCGAGATGACCGCGGTGTCGAAGCCGAACAGGAAGCCGGCCAGCGCCACGGTGATGGACCATTGCACGATGCGTGTCATGGTGCGTCTCCTCAGGTGAGGCAGTGTCTGGATGTTGTTGGTGTAGATGAATCGATTCACCTTGCGAACAAGGCGCCGTATCGGCCAGGACAGAGGGCAGGGACGGGGAAGCACTCGAAAGGTGAATCGTGTCACCTGGTCGCTATTAAAGCAGCAACGTCCGCGGGTCGCGAGTCGATCGGTATAGACTTTCGTCGCAGCAAGCGTCCCAGGCGGGGGGCGATGTCGAGCAAATGCGCCGATCGGCGCCCCGAGACCCGGCTGGCGGTTGACACTTTTCGGGCGCTATTGGAATCTTGACCCTTCCTGATAATCGGGCGCGGACTCCAGCGGGCGATCCCCCATTACCGCGCGAAGGGTAGGCCAAGGGGCCTTTACCCGCCGAAGGACTTCCGGGTCCGGGCCAACCGCCCGACCTGGCCAACGCCCCGACGCGGCGATCCGCCGTGATAGGGAGCCGACCACGGCGGCGCGCGACGCGAGTTCGCGCCCGGCCGGGCATCGGCGTTCCCGACGAGAGTGCTGGCCCTAACCGGGCCTCAATAAGCCAGGGTTTGGCATCAGGTGCCGGCGAGACCGGCAGCGGCATACCGCCGCACTCGACCCCGTGCCCGACGCGGGCGCGGATCGCACTCGAGACCTCCAGGGGAGAAACATCTGTGGAACTGCTTTCCGGCGCGGACATGATCGCCCGCTTCCTCCAGGATGAGGGCGTCGAATACATCTATGGCTATCCGGGCGGTGCGGCGCTGCACATCTACGACGCCCTCTTTCGCCAGGACAAGGTCAAGCACATCCTGGTGCGCCACGAGCAGGCGGCCACCCATGCCGCCGACGGCTACGCCCGGGCTTCCGGCAAGCCGGGCACGGTGCTGGTCACCTCCGGCCCCGGCGCCACCAACGCCGTCACCGGCATCGCCACCGCCTACATGGACTCGATTCCCATGGTGGTGCTGTGCGGTCAGGTGATGAGCCACCTGATCGGCGACGATGCCTTCCAGGAAACCGACATCGTCGGCGTGACCCGGCCGATCGTGAAGCACAGCTTCTCGATCAAGCACCCGACCGAGATTCCGGAAGTCCTCAAGAAGGCCTACTACCTGGCGTCTACCGGCCGTCCCGGCCCGGTGGTGGTGGACATTCCCAAGGACATGACCGCGCCCACCGAACGCTACGAGTACGTCTATCCGAAGAAGGTCAAGCTGCGCTCCTACAATCCGGTGATGCGCGGCCATACCGGCCAGATCAAGAAGGCCGTCGACCTGATGCTCAAGGCCCGTCGGCCGATCTTCTATACCGGCGGCGGCGTGGTGACCGGCGATGCCAGCGAGGGGCTGACCGACCTGGTCAAGCGCCTGGGCTTCCCGATCACCACCACCCTGATGGGCATCGGCGCCTTCCCGCAGAGCGACGAACAGTGCCTCGGCTGGCTGGGCATGCACGGCTCCTACGAGTCCAACATGGCCATGCACCATGCCGATCTGATCGTCGCCATCGGGGCGCGCTTCGACGATCGGGTCACCAACAACACCTCCAAGTTCTGCCCCACCGCCAAGATCGTCCACGTGGACATCGACCCCAGCTCGATCTCCAAGACGGTGCGCGCCGACGTGCCGATCGTGGGGCCGGCGGGCAGCGTGATCAACGAGATGATCAGCCTGCTGCAGGGGCGCGAGATCGCCCATCCCGAGGCGCTCGGCGAATGGTGGCAGACCATCGACGGCTGGCGCGAGGAGCGTCGCGGTAAGCTCTACGAGCCGTCGAAGGACGGCGAGGTGCTCAAGCCCCAGGAGGTGATCGAGGGGATCTGCCGGGCGACCCGCGGCCAGGCCTACGTGACCACCGACGTGGGCCAGCACCAGATGTTCGCGGCCCAGTACTACAAGTTCGACAAGCCCAACCGCTTCGTCACCTCCGGGGGGCTCGGCACCATGGGCTTCGGCTTCCCGGCGGCCATGGGCATCAAGCAGAACTTCCCCGACGAGCAGGTGGTCTGCGTGACCGGCGAGGGCAGCTTCCAGATGATGATGCAGGAGCTGTCGACCTGTAAGCAGTTCGGCGGGGGCGTCAAGATCGTCAACCTCAACAATGCCTCGCTCGGCATGGTGCGCCAGTGGCAGGACCTCAACTACAAGTCCCGCCACGCGCATTCCTACATGGAGTCGCTGCCCGATTTTCAGAAGCTGATCGAGTCGTATGGCTTCACCGCCCTGAAGGTGCAGACGAAAGAGGAACTCGAGTCGGCCCTGGAAAGGACCTTCGCCGACAACGACGAGCTGGTGTTCCTCGACGTCGCCGTGGACCCCCACGAGCACGTCTATCCGATGCAGGTGCCCCTGGGCTCCATGCGTGACATGCTGCTTTCCAAGACGGAGCGGACCTGATGCGCCATATCATCTCGATTCTGATGGAAAACGAACCGGGCGCCCTGTCTCGCGTGGTGGGGCTGTTCTCCCAGCGCAACTTCAACATCGAAACCCTCAACGTGGCCCCCACCGACGACGAGACCCTGTCGCGGCTGACCGTCACCACCGTCGGCGACGATCGGGTCATCGAGCAGATCACCAAGCACCTCAACAAGCTGATCGACGTGGTCAAGCTGGTGGACCTGACCGAGGGAAGCCACATCGAGCGCGAGCTGATGCTGGTCAAGGTCAAGGCGCTTGGCGCGGCCAGGGACGAGGTCAAGCGCACGGTGGATATCTTCCGTGCGCAGATCGTCGACGTGACGCCGAGCCAGTACACCGTGCAGATCACCGGCGATGCCGGGAAGCTGGATGCCTTCCTCGAGGCGATGTCCCCGGTGGGGCTGCTCGAGGTGGCGCGCACGGGGGTGTCGGGGATCGCCCGCGGCGACAAGGTGCTGTCGCTGTAATTGCCGACTTCGCTCGTGACGTGAATCCGCATCCGCGCGATTCATTGCAAGCCGCCCCTCGGGGCGGCTTTTTCGTGCGAAATGACGCCTCGGGTCAGCCGCGCTCCTCGACCTCGGCCCACAGGGCATCGATCAGCGGACTCTTCAGGCGGCGGTTGAGCACGCACAGGCCGACGTCGTAGTGGGGCAGCTCCGGCTTGACCGGCAGCACCCGGACCCGCTCGGCCAAGGGGCTCGCCTCGAGCACGATGCGCGGGACCACGCCGACGCCGAAGCCCAGGCTCACCATGCTGACGATGGCCTCGTGGCCGGCCACCTGGGCGTAGATGCGCGGCTTGACGCCCAGCGCCTTGAACCAGGTGTCGCTGACCTCCCGCGACAGGCCGGATTCCGACAGGACCATGGGCACGTCCCGCCACTGGGCGGCGCTGGGGGATTCCGGCGAGCTCGGCAGCCAGGGGCGGGGCTCCATCGGGGCGATGAATACCAGCGGCGAGCGGGTCAGCGACTTGAAGGCCAGCGCCTCGGGCAACCGGCGGGGGCGCGAGGTGATCGCCATGTCCTCGTTGCCGGCGAGCACCCGGGACATCGACTGGGCGGGATCGCCGGTGTGTAGCTTGAGCTCGATGCCCGGGTGGCGAGTGCGGAACTCGCTGAGCAGGTCGTAGAGGAAGCTGTAACTGGCGGTCACCGAGCAGTAGATGCTGATCTCCCCGGTCAGGGCCATGGCCTCGCTCATCAGCGACTGGCGCAGGCGCTCCCACTCCTCCAGGGTGTCTCGTGCGTAGTCCTGGAATTGGTGGCCATGCCGGGTCAGGGTCACGTGTCGGTTGTCGCGCTCGAATAGCCTGACCCCCAGGCTCTCCTCCAGCTGGCGGATCGAGCGGGAGAGGGTGGAGGGGCTGACGTGGCAGGCCTCGCTGGCGCGACCGAAGTGCAGGCTGTCGGCCAGGGCCAGGAAGTGCCTCAGGGGGCGCATGTCCATGCTGTGTATTTCATCTTTCGGGATGTGGTATTGCAAATATAGCGTTTTACGCAATGAGATGCCTGGCGTAGAGTTTTTCCATCGACCGGGCGATGCGCCCGGGGCCCGACTCCCAGCGCCGCGACAAGACGGCGCGGGTGGCCATCAACGCTGACATCAACTTCCACTCTCGTTTCCAGGAGCATCCCCATGCGCGTTTACTACGACAAGGACTGCGATCTTTCGCTCATCCAGGGCAAGCAGGTGGCCATCGTGGGCTACGGCTCCCAGGGCCACGCCCACGCCAACAACCTCAAGGAATCCGGCGTCGACGTGACCGTCGCGCTGCGCCCGGGCTCCTCCTCCGCGGCCAAGGCCGAGGCCGCCGGCCTCAAGGTCGCCTCCGTGGAAGAGGCCGCCAAGATCGCCGACGTGGTGATGGTGCTGGCGCCGGACGAGAACCAGAAGGCCATCTATGAAGCGCAGATCGAGCCGAACCTGAAGCAGGGCGCCACCCTGGCCTTCGCTCACGGCTTCAACATCCACTACAACCAGATCGAGCCGCGTGCCGACCTGGACGTGCTGATGATCGCCCCCAAGGCGCCGGGCCACACCGTGCGCTCCGAGTTCACTCGGGGTGGCGGCATCCCCGACCTGATCGCCATCCATCAGGATGCCTCCGGCACCGCCAAGGAGCTGGCCCTGTCCTACGCCGCGGCGATCGGCGGCGGGCGCAGCGGCATCATCGAGACCACCTTCAAGGACGAGACCGAGACCGACCTGTTCGGCGAGCAGGCGGTGCTGTGCGGCGGCGCGGTCGAGCTGGTCAAGGCCGGTTTCGAGACCCTCACCGAGGCGGGTTACGCCCCGGAGATGGCCTACTTCGAGTGTCTGCACGAGCTCAAGCTGATCGTCGACCTGATGTACGAGGGCGGCATCGCCAACATGAACTACTCCATCTCCAACAACGCGGAGTACGGCGAGTACGTCACCGGCGGCGAGGTCATCAACGACCAGTCCCGCGAGGCCATGCGCAACGCCCTGAAGCGTATCCAGACCGGCGAATACGCCAAGATGTTCATCAACGAGGGCAACACCAACTACCCGTCGATGACCGCGCGTCGCCGCCTCAACGCCGAGCATCCCATCGAGCAGGTCGGCGAGAAGCTGCGGGCCATGATGCCGTGGATCGCCGCCAACCAGCTGGTCGACAAGTCCAAGAACTGATCGGATCCAGCCGGCGGCAGCCGATACGGGGGTGCGGGAGACTGCGCCCCCGTTGCGTTGGCAGGCGATGAGTCATCGGCGGCTCTATGTGTAGAATGGGGAACACTTCAAGCCGCAACGGATGACACCGATGAGCCAGGACCCCAGCAACCGCGAGCAAGAGCCGTCCCCGTCGCGCGATGACGAAGACCTGGCCCAGACCTTCCTTCGCGAGTCGGAAGTCGTCGAGGAGGCGCTGGAAGACGGCAAGAAGGTTCGTCGCAAGGGGATCTACCTGTTGCCGAACCTGTTCACCACCTCGGCGCTGTTCTCGGGGTTCTTCGCGGTGGTGGCCGCCATCAACGGCGATTTCACCGCGGCGGCGATCGCCATCTTCATCGCCATGGTGCTCGATGGGCTGGACGGCCGGGTGGCGCGCCTGACCAATACCCAGAGCGCCTTCGGCGCCGAATTCGACTCGCTCTCCGACATGCTCTCCTTCGGCGTTGCCCCGGGGCTGGTCGCCTTCACCTGGATCCTTCAGGACGTGGGCAAGACCGGCTGGGTGGTGGCCTTCCTCTACGTGGCCTGCGCCGCGCTGCGTCTGGCCCGCTTCAACGTGCAGATCGGCAGCGTCGACAAGAAGTGGTTCATCGGCCTGCCGAGTCCCTCCGCCGCCGCGGTGGTTGCCGCCAGCGTCTGGACCTTCCACAGCTTCGATGCCGACGCCTTCGGCTTCAAGCTGCTGATGCTGTTCCTGGTCGGCGCCGCCGGCGTGCTGATGGTCAGCAATATCCGCTATTACAGCTTCAAGGACGTCGACCTCAAGGGGCCGGTGCCCTTCGTCGTGCTGCTGGCCATCGTGCTGGGGTTCGTGGTCATTTCCATCGAGCCGTCGGTGATGCTGCTGCTGCTGTTCGGCAGCTACGTTGCTTCCGGACCGGTCCTCGCCCTGCTGCGCAAGATGAAGAGCGGCGCCGGCGGCTGAAACACGCTACCCTGGCCGCCTCTGACGCCCGCCTCGCGCGGGCGTTCGCGTCTCCAGAGCATCCTTTTGGTTATCCACAGCCGGTCCGGCGGCCGAGGCTCTGTGGATAGTTGCGGCGGGGCGATGTCGCACCCTCGTCATCCCCGCGACACGAATCGGTAAAAAAGTCCTTGCGTGGTGCCGGGAGAATCCGTAAAGTACGCATCCGCTGCCGGCGACGGGCAACGTTGCAGGCGGTGATGAGTGGCAAAAGTGCTTGTTTTGTCGAGGGTTTTTTCGAAGCGTTTCGAAACAGCCTGATTGACAAGTGCAGCAGATTCGGTAGAATGCGCCCCACTCGATCGGAGGTCGGCTCGCAGGGTTGGGGTCGCTGTTTCGGTCGCCCGATTCGCTTCGAACACAGCGAAACGCAGGGTTGACTTGAGGCGCCGATCACGTAGAATACGCCTTCCTCGCAGGGCGCTGGGCCAAGCGGCACGGCAATGCGAGATGCTCCACCCTCCACGAGGGCCCGGAGCTGCTCTTTAACAATCGATCAGGTAATTCATGTGGGCGCTTGTCGAGAGGTTCGGTGACCAGTCACTGAATATCAAGGCAAGCGACTCGTCAAACGAGACGTTTGAACCTTGAGCCAAGTTTGGTGCACTCAATGCACTATCAAGCTTTTAAACTGAAGAGTTTGATCATGGCTCAGATTGAACGCTGGTGGCAGGCCTAACACATGCAAGTCGAGCGGAAACGATGGAAGCTTGCTTCCAGGCGTCGAGCGGCGGACGGGTGAGTAATGCATAGGAATCTGCCCGGTAGTGGGGGATAACCTGGGGAAACCCAGGCTAATACCGCATACGTCCTACGGGAGAAAGCAGGGGATCTTCGGACCTTGCGCTATCGGATGAGCCTATGTCGGATTAGCTAGTTGGTGAGGTAATGGCTCACCAAGGCCGCGATCCGTAGCTGGTCTGAGAGGATGATCAGCCACATCGGGACTGAGACACGGCCCGAACTCCTACGGGAGGCAGCAGTGGGGAATATTGGACAATGGGCGAAAGCCTGATCCAGCCATGCCGCGTGTGTGAAGAAGGCCCTCGGGTTGTAAAGCACTTTCAGTGAGGAAGAACGCTTGTGGGTTAATACCCTGCAAGAGAGACATCACTCACAGAAGAAGCACCGGCTAACTCCGTGCCAGCAGCCGCGGTAATACGGAGGGTGCGAGCGTTAATCGGAATTACTGGGCGTAAAGCGCGCGTAGGCGGCTTGATAAGCCGGTTGTGAAAGCCCCGGGCTCAACCTGGGAACGGCATCCGGAACTGTCAGGCTAGAGTGCAGGAGAGGAAGGTAGAATTCCCGGTGTAGCGGTGAAATGCGTAGAGATCGGGAGGAATACCAGTGGCGAAGGCGGCCTTCTGGACTGACACTGACGCTGAGGTGCGAAAGCGTGGGTAGCAAACAGGATTAGATACCCTGGTAGTCCACGCCGTAAACGATGTCGACTAGCCGTTGGGGTCCTCGAGACCTTTGTGGCGCAGTTAACGCGATAAGTCGACCGCCTGGGGAGTACGGCCGCAAGGTTAAAACTCAAATGAATTGACGGGGGCCCGCACAAGCGGTGGAGCATGTGGTTTAATTCGATGCAACGCGAAGAACCTTACCTACTCTTGACATCGAGCGAACTTTCCAGAGATGGATTGGTGCCTTCGGGAACGCTCAGACAGGTGCTGCATGGCCGTCGTCAGCTCGTGTTGTGAAATGTTGGGTTAAGTCCCGTAACGAGCGCAACCCTTGTCCCTATTTGCCAGCGATTCGGTCGGGAACTCTAGGGAGACTGCCGGTGACAAACCGGAGGAAGGTGGGGACGACGTCAGGTCATCATGGCCCTTACGAGTAGGGCTACACACGTGCTACAATGGCCGGTACAGAGGGTGGCAATACCGCGAGGTGGAGCTAATCTCATAAAGCCGGTCTCAGTCCGGATCGGAGTCTGCAACTCGACTCCGTGAAGTCGGAATCGCTAGTAATCGTGAATCAGAATGTCACGGTGAATACGTTCCCGGGCCTTGTACACACCGCCCGTCACACCATGGGAGTGGACTGCACCAGAAGTGGTTAGCCTAACTTCGGAGGGCGATCACCACGGTGTGGTTCATGACTGGGGTGAAGTCGTAACAAGGTAGCCGTAGGGGAACCTGCGGCTGGATCACCTCCTTAATCGACGACGTCACCGACCCTCGGCAAGTGTCCACAATGAATTACCTGATCGGCCAGAGCAAAGACTGTTTGGGTATAGACCCAGCGTGACCAATGGGTCTGTAGCTCAGTTGGTTAGAGCGCACCCCTGATAAGGGTGAGGTCGGCAGTTCAAGTCTGCCCAGACCCACCAATTTTATCCAGTACCGCGTTGTTTTGTGACTCGCATAGCAGGCTATGCGTCGCCACAAAACGCCTTGTCCTGAATAAAATTCCCCATGTCGCGTATGGGAGTTCAGAGGGGCCTTAGCTCAGCTGGGAGAGCGCCTGCCTTGCACGCAGGAGGTCAGCGGTTCGATCCCGCTAGGCTCCACCATTCTCCCGACAGTCGATGACCGTTTCGTGACCAGTGGCAAGCGTTATCGCTAGCGTTTCTCACTGTTCTCTGAACAGTTGCTCTTTAACAATGTGAATCATGCTGACAAAGTCCCTTTCCTACCCGGGAAAGGGCATGAGATACGTCTCAAGCGTATCCGGCAATTGTCGTTGTTGTCATCGCGGATCAGACCCCTTGGGGTTATATGGTCAAGCGATGAAGCGCATACGGTGGATGCCTTGGCAGCCAGAGGCGATGAAGGACGTGGAAGCCTGCGATAAGGCTCGGCGAGGTGGCAAACAACCTGCGACCCGGGCATTTCCGAATGGGGAAACCCACTCAGGGTAACCTGAGTATCCTGCACTGAATCCATAGGTGCAGGAGGCGAACCGGGGGAACTGAAACATCTAAGTACCCCGAGGAACAGAAATCAACCGAGATTCCCCCAGTAGCGGCGAGCGAACGGGGACCAGCCCTTAAGCGGGTGACAGGTTAGGCGAATGAGTTGGGAAACTCAGCGATACAGGGTGATAGCCCCGTAGTCGAAAGCCTGATCCCGTGAAATCGAGTAGGTCGGGGCACGTGAAACCTTGACTGAAGACGGGGGGACCATCCTCCAAGGCTAAATACTCCTGGCTGACCGATAGTGAACCAGTACCGTGAGGGAAAGGCGAAAAGAACCCCGGAGAGGGGAGTGAAATAGATCCTGAAACCGTATGCGTACAAGCAGTGGGAGCACTCTCGTAGTGTGACCGCGTACCTTTTGTATAATGGGTCAGCGACTTATATTCAGTGGCGAGCTTAACCGTATAGGGGAGGCGTAGGGAAACCGAGTCTTAACTGGGCGACCAGTCGCTGGATATAGACCCGAAACCGGGCGATCTATCCATGAGCAGGTTGAAGGTTGAGTAACATCAACTGGAGGACCGAACCAGGATCTGTTGAAAAAGATTTGGATGACTTGTGGATCGGAGTGAAAGGCTAATCAAGCCCGGAGATAGCTGGTTCTCCTCGAAAGCTATTTAGGTAGCGCCTCACGTATCACCGCCGGGGGTAGAGCACTGTTTCGGCTAGGGGGTCATCCCGACTTACCAACCCGAGGCAAACTCCGAATACCGGTGAGTGCAGCGTGGGAGACACACAGCGGGTGCTAACGTCCGTTGTGAAAAGGGAAACAACCCAGACCGTCAGCTAAGGTCCCGAAATCCTGGTTAAGTGGGAAACGATGTGGGAAGGCTTAGACAGCTAGGAGGTTGGCTTAGAAGCAGCCATCCTTTAAAGAAAGCGTAATAGCTCACTAGTCGAGTCGGCCTGCGCGGAAGATGTAACGGGGCTCAAACCAGGTACCGAAGCTACGGGTGCATCGAATGATGCGCGGTAGAGGAGCGTCGTGTACGCCGACGAAGGTCCATTGAGAAGTGGGCTGGAGGTATCACGAGTGCGAATGCTGACATGAGTAACGATAAGGGGAGTGAAAAACTCCCCCGCCGGAAGACCAAGGGTTTCTGTTCGACGCTAATCGGAGCAGAGTGAGTCGGCCCCTAAGGCGAGGCCGAAAGGCGTAGTCGATGGGAAACGGGTCAATATTCCCGTACCTCACTGTATTGCGATGGGGGGACGAAGAAGGCTAGGTGAGCCAGGCGTTGGTTGTCCTGGTGAAAGTCAGTAGGCTGGGGAATCAGGCAAATCCGGTACCCCAAGGCCGAGAGACGAGACGAACAGACTACGGTCTGGAAGTCATCGATGCCACGCTTCCAGGAAAAGCCTCTAAGCTTCAGATACAGTGGGACCGTACCCCAAACCGACACAGGTGGTCAGGTAGAGAATACCAAGGCGCTTGAGAGAACTCGGGTGAAGGAACTAGGCAAAATGGTGCCGTAACTTCGGGAGAAGGCACGCCGCATTAGGGTGAAGGGACTCGCTCCCAGAGCCCGACGCGGTCGAAGATACCAGGTGGCTGCAACTGTTTATTAAAAACACAGTACTCTGCAAACGCGTAAGCGGACGTATAGGGTATGACGCCTGCCCGGTGCCGGAAGGTTAATTGATGGTGTTAGCTTCGGCGAAGCTCCTGATCGAAGCCCCGGTAAACGGCGGCCGTAACTATAACGGTCCTAAGGTAGCGAAATTCCTTGTCGGGTAAGTTCCGACCTGCACGAATGGCGTAATGATGGCCACGCTGTCTCCACCCGAGACTCAGTGAAATTGAAATCGCAGTGAAGATGCTGTGTACCCGCGGCTAGACGGAAAGACCCCGTGAACCTTTACTACAGCTTCACACTGGACGCTGATGTTGCTTGTGTAGGATAGCTGGGAGGCTTGGAAACCCGGTCGCCAGATCGAGTGGAGCCAACCTTGAAATACCAGCCTGGCATCATTGGCGTTCTAACTCAGGTCCGTGATCCGGATCGAGGACCGTGTGTGGTGGGTAGTTTGACTGGGGCGGTCTCCTCCCAAAGCGTAACGGAGGAGCACGAAGGTACCCTCAGCACGGTTGGAAATCGTGCAATGAGTGCAAGAGCATAAGGGTGCTTAACTGCGAGACAGACACGTCGAGCAGGTACGAAAGTAGGTTCTAGTGATCCGGTGGTTCTGTATGGAAGGGCCATCGCTCAACGGATAAAAGGTACTCCGGGGATAACAGGCTGATACCGCCCAAGAGTTCACATCGACGGCGGTGTTTGGCACCTCGATGTCGGCTCATCACATCCTGGGGCTGAAGTCGGTCCCAAGGGTATGGCTGTTCGCCATTTAAAGTGGTACGCGAGCTGGGTTTAGAACGTCGTGAGACAGTTCGGTCCCTATCTGCCGTGGGCGTTGGAGATTTGAGAAGCGCTGCTCCTAGTACGAGAGGACCGGAGTGGACGTACCTCTGGTGTTCCGGTTGTCACGCCAGTGGCATTGCCGGGTAGCTATGTACGGACGGGATAACCGCTGAAAGCATCTAAGCGGGAAGCCCCCTTCAAGATGAGATCTCCCCGAGGCCTCGAGCCTCCTGAAGGACCCAGCAAGACCAGCTGGTTGATAGGTCGGATGTGGAAGCGCTGCAAGGCGTTGAGCTAACCGATACTAATTGTCCGTGAGGCTTGACCATATAACACCCAAGTGGTCTGTCGATGACAACAGACGACGCCGGATACGCGAGACGCATCTCGTCAGCATGATTTGCATTGCCCTTTTTCGCCTGACGACCATAGCGTGCGGGAACCACCTGATCCCATGCCGAACTCAGCAGTGAAACCGCTCAGCGCCGATGGTAGTGTGGGAGTTCCCATGCGAGAGTAGGTCATCGTCAGGCATCTATTCCGAGAAAACCCCGAGCCCACAAGGCTCGGGGTTTTTTCATGTCGGACGAAAAGATCCGGAAGCTTCCCGCCGATGGAGCTCGGTCGCTGGCGGCTCGATGGCGTCGAAGGCTTGGCGAAGCGAGCGTCGATCGGTATAAGAGTGGCCTCGTCTTCCCGGCGAGACGCCGGGAAATGTTTTCCCAGGAGAAAGGAGTCTCTCTGCCATGCTGCCCCGTCGAACGACGCTATTCTCCCTCGCGCTGGCCGGTGCACTCTGGGCCGGTGCCAGTGCCCAGGCCGCCGAAGGGCCCGCCTGGTCCTATGCCGAGGCACGGCAATGGGCCGCGCTGTCGGCCGATTATGCCGTCTGCGGAGCGGGCCATAATCAATCGCCGGTGGATATCGTCGCGCCTCTGGAGGCCGACTTTTCCGCGCCGGTGCCGGACTACCCCGCCGTCGGCAATCGCGTCCAGCACGACGGTCACACCCTGAAGGTCGAGTTCCCGCCGGGGAACACCCTCGCGGTGGAGGATCGCAGCTATCGACTGCGGCAACTGCATTTCCACGTGCCGGCCGAGCATCGGATAGGGGGGCGCTCGTTTCCCATGGAGGCCCACCTGGTGCATGAGGCCGCGGATGGACGCCTGGCGGTGCTGGCCGTGCTGTTCGAGCGAGGCGAGCCGTTGCAGGCCCTGGCCGGACTGCTGGCCCAGGCGCCCGAGGCGCCGGGTGAGCGAGTCGCGCTGCCCGGCGGCCTCGATGCCCGCACCCTGGTGGGAGGCGATCTCGATGTCTATCGGCTGAACGGTTCGCTGACGACGCCGCCCTGCTCGGAGGGGGTGCTCTGGTGGGTCGCCAAGACGCCGCGCACGATCGGCGAGGCCCAGCTCGAGGAGCTGTCGCGGCGCATCGGCGAGGCCAACAACCGGCCGCTGCAGCCGCTGAATGCCCGGCGCGTGCTCGACTAGCGCGAGCTGCTACGCGAGGCCGGCCGCCGATGGTGGCGGGCTCCCGAAAACGAGAAGGCCGGGCATTCGCCCGGCCTTCTTGCATGCCATGCCCCTGCGAAGGGCAGGGTCAGGCGGGGTTCTGCTCGATCCCCTGGACGTGCCAAGGCGCACCGTCGCGCAGCTCGCGGACCAGGTGCCAGGTCTCGTTGAAGGCGTTCTGCTCGCCGTTCTCGTCGAGGATGCCGTGGAAGAGCACGGTGGCCTCGGCCTGGGCGCCGACTTCCCGGACGCTGCCCAGCTCGGCGAACAGGCGCACGATCTCGGTGCGGTTATTGGCCGGATGCTGGTCCCGCTCCTGGCGCAGCAGGTTGTAGAGCTCGGGCGTCACGTAGTCCTGGATCTGCGAGAAGTCATTGTTGTCCCAGGCCCGCTGCAGGGTCATGAAGTGTTCCTTGGCGCCGCCGAGGAAGCGCTCGCGATCGAACCAGGCGGGGTCCTTGCCGAGGCCGCCGACGCCCCCCAGGGGGCTGGCCTGGAAGGCCTGGGGCTGGTCGTGGGCCTCGCGGGCAGCCGCTGCCGGCCCGCCCGCCATGGCCGGGCGGCGCTTGCGAGCGAAGAGTCGGAACAACAGGAAGATCGCGCCGCCGATCAGCAGGATGTCGAGCATGCGCAGGTCATCGAAGGCGCCGCCGAAGAACAGCGAGGCCAGCAGGCCGCCGGCCAGCATGCCGGCGAAGGGGCCGGCGAAGCGCGACAGGCCGCTGGAAGGCTTGCGCTGGGCGGCGGCGGCTCCGGCTCCGGTGGAGCGGGTGGTCGTCGCGCTGGGCGCGTCGGCGGAGCGGGAGTAGCTGCCGAAGCTCTTGCCACCGCCCATGCGGCGGGCATCGGCGTGATCGACCGCCAGGCCGAAGCCCAGCAGGCCGACGACGAGCATGACGAGGAGTTGACGCATCGTGGGTTCTCCAGAGAATGTGGCGGGGGATCCGCCGTGAAGAGTCGAGACGCTCATTCTAGCGACTCCGCGGGTCACCGACACCGTCTATCGAACGAGGCCGGACGATGCGCATGACACGAGGGGACAGCCTGCTGCTGATCGTCGATCTGCAGGCGGGACTGGTGCCGGTACTGGAGGGCGGCGATCAGGCCGTGGCCGAGGCCGGCTGGCTGGGCGGCGTGGCAGACGCCCTGGGGGTGCCGGTGTGGCTCACCGAGCAGTATCCGGCGGGGCTTGGCGGCACCGACGCGCGTCTGCTCGAGGTCCTGGGTGACGTGCGTCGCTGGGAGAAGACCCGCTTCGACGCCCTCGCCGAGCCGGAGTTCGCCGCAGCGCTGGCGGCGAGCGGGAAGCGCCGGGTCGTGCTGTGCGGCGCGGAGGCGCATATCTGCGTGCTGCAGACCGGACTCGGGCTGCGCGAGGCGGGCTATGAGGTCGCCTGGCTGGCCGACGCGACGGTGAGTCGGCGCGGCGAGGAGGCCACCCTGGCCCGGCGGCGCCTCGAGCGCGCCGGCGGATGGACGGTGAGCGCCGACATGGTGGCCTACGAGTGGCTGGAGCGCTGCGACGATCGGTGTTTCAAGGACGTGCATCGGCGCTTTCTCAAGGGGCGCTCCCCGCGCCCCTTGCGCTTCTTCTAGCGGTCCCGCTCGGCGCGGCAGAACACCAGGGTATCGCCTTCGGACAGGGCGGCGCTGTAGCGGTAGCCGGCCACGTCGAAGCCCTTGAGGCCCTCGGGGTCGTCCAGGCGCTGGCGGATCATCCAGGCCGCCATCAGACCGCGGGCCTTCTTGGCGTAGAAGCTGATGATCTTGTACTGGCCGTTCTTCTCATCCTTGAACACCGGGGTGATCACCCGGGCATCGAGCGCCTTGGCGTCGACGGCCTTGAAGTACTCGTTGGAGGCCAGGTTGACCAGCACCTTGCTGCCGCTCTCGTCGATGGCGCGCCCCAGGGCGTCGGTCAGGGCGGGCTTCCAGTAGGCGTAGAGGTCCTTGCCCGCCGGGTTGGCCAGCTTGGTGCCCATCTCCAGGCGATAGGGCTGGATCAGGTCCAGCGGCCGCAGCAGGCCGTAGAGGCCGGAGAGGATGCGCAGGTGATCCTGGGCGAAGGCGTTATCGTCCTCGTCGAACGAAGCGGCCTCCAGCCCCACGTAGACGTCGCCCTGGAAGGCCTGGGCCGCCGCCTTGGCGTTGTCCGGGGTGAAGGGCGTCTGCCACTCGGCGAAGCGGGCGGCGTTGAGCCCGGCGATCTTGTCGCTGACCCCCATCAGCTCGCCGATCTGCTGGGGCGAGAGGTCGCGCAGGATGCCGATCAGCTCGCGACTGCGGTCGAGGAAGTCCGGCTGGGTGGCCTGGGACGTGGTCGCCGGGGTCTCGAAGTCCAGCGTCTTGGCGGGCGAGATCACGCTCAGCATGGGGCGCTCCTGTGCCTGGATAGATTCGGCACGAGTATATCAGGCGCGCCCGCGGGCCGGGGCTATGGCCTCGATAGCCCCGGCGGCGGAACTCAGGGGCTGGGGTTGGGGTGGCGCTGGTGCACCGCCTCGATGGCCGCCAGCACCTCGTCGTCGAGGCGCAGCGACTCGCTCGCCAGGTCGCTCTCCAGCTGCGCCATGGTGGTGGCGCCGATGATGTTGCTGGTCAGGAAGGAGCGCGAGTTGACGTAGGCCAGCGCCATCTGGGCCGGGTCGAGGCCATGCTCGCGGGCGATCGCCACGTAGGCGCGGGTCGCCTCCTCGGCCTGCGGCGTGTTGTAGCGCTGGAAGCGCTCGAACAGCGTCAGGCGTGCGCCCTCGGGCCGGGCGCCGTCGAGGTACTTGCCGGATAGCTTGCCGAAGGCCAGCGGCGAGTAGGCCAGCAGGCCGACGTCCTCGCGATGGGCGATCTCGGCCAGGCCGACCTCGAAGCTGCGGTTGAGCAGGCTATAGGGGTTCTGCACCGAGGCGACCCGCGGCAGCCCCTGCCGCTCGGCCAGTTGAAGGGCATGCATCACGCCCCAGGGCGTTTCGTTGGAGAGCCCCACGGCGCGGATCTTGCCGGCCTGGACCAGTTCCTGCAGCGCCGACAGGCTCTCCTCAAGGGCCGTGGCGTCTTCCTCCGCGTCGTGCTCGTAGCCCAGGCGGCCGAAGAAGTTGGCGCGTCGGTCGGGCCAGTGCAGCTGGTAGAGGTCGACGTAGTCGGTCTGCAGCCGCGACAGGCTGTCGTCGATGGCCCGGTGCAGATGGTCCCGGGTCAGGCGCGGGCCGCCGCGGATATGGTCCAGGCCCGGGCCGGCGGCCTTGGTGGCGATGATGACGTCGTCCCGAGTGCCCCGCGCCTTGAGCCAGCTGCCGATGTAGGCCTCGGTGAGTCCCTGGGTCTCGGCCCGGGGCGGCACCGGGTACATCTCGGCGGTATCGATGAAGTTGATGCCGAAGGCCACGGCGCGGTCGAGCTGCTCGTGGGCCTCGGCCTCGCTGTTCTGTTCGCCGAAGGTCATGGTGCCGAGGCACAGTCGGCTGACCTCGAGGCCGGTCCGGCCCAGGGGGCGGGTCTGCATCCGTCACTCCTCATCAAGAAGGGGGTTGGGGCGGTTCGCACCGCATGGTAGCCCCGGGCCGCGGCAGCGTAAATGTCGGGGGGTTGAGTCGCCGCCGGGGCGGGCGTATGCTTGCCCTCCCGTTGCCCCGGCGGAGGCCGCAGGGCCGATTTTCCCAGGACAGGACGCCGGACACAGGATAGTGCTCGACGTCGTCAATCGATCCACTGGACGCAAGGTTGTTTGCCATGCAGCAGGCATCATCACTGTTCACTCGGCTCGAGTATCGTCTGGCACGACAGCTATTCCATACCCGCTGGCTGCCGCGCTCGCCGCGCACCCAGCGCCTGACGCTGCACCTCTTCCAGCGTTGTGCCGACGCCGGCCATCCGGCGGCGCTGTCCCTGTACGGCCATATGCTGTTCCATCGTGCCGTCTCGCCACAGGACAAGGCCCGGGGGGCCCGCTACGTGCTCGAGGCCGCCCAGGGCGGTGACCGCCAGGCCCAGTACCAGGCCGGGCAGATCTACGAGCATGGCTGCGACCAGTATCCGCGTCGCGACGACCGGGCCGTGACCTGGTATGCCCGCGCCGGCGAGGCCGGCCACCCGCTGGCCGCGGAGCGCCTGGCGCGCGCCTATCGCGACGGCGAGCTGGGCCTGCCGGAAGATACCGAGCGCACCGCGTACTGGGCCGGCCTGGCCGAACAGCACGCCGGGCCGGCCGAGTCACTGGACAGCGGCGAAGCCGGGACGCGACACTAGGATGATGGCGCCTCGTTACGAGGCGGTGCCCTCGGTCGCCAATGAGCGGCGGCCCTACATCATCAAGGACTCAGCAGCCCGTGACGCTACCGACACTGCTGGATATCGAGGCGTCCGGATTCGGACGCGGCAGCTACCCCATCGAGGTCGGCCTGGCCCGTGCGGACGGCAGCACCTGTGCCTTCCTCATCCAGCCCCTCGAGGAATGGACGCACTGGGACCCCAAGGCCGAACTCCTGCACGGCATCTCGCGTGGCCGCCTGGCCCGCGAGGGCTATCCCGTGCGCCAGGTGGCGCGCTGGCTGAATGACGAACTCGCCGATGTCGGCGTGGCCTACAGCGACAGCTGGGGCTACGACAACACCTGGCTGTCGCTGCTCTTCCATCATGCCGGCATGCTGCCGGCCTTCCGCCTGGAGGCCCTGCGTCGTTTGCTCGGCGAGGCCCAGCTGGCGAGCTGGAGCGCCACCAAGGAAGCGCTCATCCGCGAGCGAGGCATCCACCGTCACCGTGCCGGCGAGGATGCGCTGCTGCTGCAGCTGACCTACCAGCGTACCCTGGCGCTCTAAGGCGCCATCGACAACGGCCTGCGCCCGCAGGGGCCCTCGCCTAACGCTCGCCACTGACCTCGAGCAGCACCTTGCCGATATTGGCGTCCGCCTGGACATGAGCATGGGCGGCCTCGGCCTCGATGATCGGCCAGTGGCGATCGACCAGCGGGCCGATCTCGCCGTTCGCCAGCCGCGGCCAGACATGGTCGCGCAGCGCGGCCAGGATCTCGCCCTTCTCCGTCGGCGGACGACCGCGCAGCGTCGAGCCGATCACCCGCTGGCGCTTCATCAGCAGCCGTCCGAAGTCCAGCTCCGCCCGACGACCGCCCATGAAGCCGATCACCACCAGCCGGCCGTCGGCGTTCAGCACCTGCTGGTTGTCGGCCAGGTAACTCGCGCCCACCGGGTCGAGGATCAGGTCGGCGCCGCCCCAGGCCTTCACCGCCTCGACGAAACTGCCTTGATGGCGATTCCAGCCGGCCTCGGCGCCGAGTTCGCGGCAGGCGGCGAGCTTGGCGTCGCCGCCGAGGGTGACGAAGCAGGGGTGGCCGAAGGCGCGGCATAGCTGGATGGCGGCGGTACCGACGCCGCTCGCCCCGGCGTGGAGCAGCACCCGCTCTCCCGGTGCGAGGGCACCCTCCATGAACAGGTTGAGCCAGGCGGTGGCGAACGCCTCCGGCAGAGCGGCGGCCTGGCGCAGGTCAAGGCCCCCCGGCAGCGGCAGCACCTGGCGGGCGTCGACCACCACCTCCTCGGCGTAGCCGCCCCCGGTCAGCAGGGCGCAGACCCGCTGGCCCGCCTCGAGCCCATCGACGCCCTCGCCGACCTCGACCAGGGTGCCGCTGACCTCCAGGCCGAGGACCGGCGAGGCCCCGGGCGGCGGAGGGTAATGGCCGGCGCGCTGCATCAGGTCGGCGCGATTGACGCCGGCCCAGGCGACCCTGAGTCGGACTTCGCCGCGGGCCGGGCCCGTCGGGGCGGGCGTTTCTCGCCAGTTCAGGCGGTCGTCGTCATGGTGAATGGCCAGCATGGAAGCGCCTCCGTTATCGATGGTGAGCGCACCGCGTCGCCGGTCGCCTCAGCGCCGGTTCCCGTCGAGCCTGGCTTCCAGGGCATCGAGCAGGGCGTCGGGCGCCTCGGCGGCGAGCAGGTCCCCGCGGGTATGAGCGTCGAGGAAACCGTGTTCCACGGTGCTGTCCAGGAAGGTCAGCAGCGGCGTATAGAAGCCGCCGGTGTCGAGCAGGCCGATGGGCTTGTCGTGCAGGCCCAGGTAGCGCCAGGTCCAGGCCTCGAACAGCTCCTCCAGGGTGCCGATGCCGCCGGGCAGGGCGATGAAGGCATCGCTGTGGGCCGCCATGTTGGCCTTGCGCTCGTGCATGTTGCGCACCCGGATCAGCCGGGTCAGTTCGAGATGGGCCTGCTCACGCTCCACCAGGTGGTCCGGCATCACCCCGACGACCTCGCCGCCGGCCGCCAGCACGCTGTTGGCCAGCTCGCCCATCATGCCCACGCGGGCGCCGCCGTAGACCAGCGAATGGCCGCGGCGGGCCAGGGCCTCGCCCAGGGCGCGGGCGGCGGCGAGGAAGCGGGGGTCGCGGCCTTGCCGCGAACCCAGATAGACGCAGAATCTCGACATGGGGTTCTCTCCTTGATGAGCCCTTCATCCTATGGGAAACGCTGCACAAATGTCTGCGCGAACGAGTCGCTGTGTTACGCGCTGCTCGCAAGCCTCACCTATACCCATAGGTTCCGGTTGCTGCGCTGCGGGCGCCTTGCGCCTCATCCGCTCGCCTATTTGTTCAACGCTTCCTTGGCGGGGGCGGGTAGCCGGCGGCAAAGCGCGCGGCCACGAAAAAGGGCGCCGAGGGCGCCCTTGGGGAAAGCATCGGGGGAGGCGCTCAGCGGGCGCGGGCGGCGTCGCGACGGATGGCGCGGCGCAGCAGGGCGCCGCCGCCGATGGCGATGCCGATCAGGCTGGCGATCAGGGCGAGACTGGCGATGACATGGGTGTCCAGATACATGGGGGGCTCCTGTTGTGGTGTCGTTATGGAGGGCGTCAGGGCAGGCGGTCGATGACGCCATACTCGGCGTCGACCCACTGGCCGATGACGTTGTCGCCGCACAGGTGGTGCGCGTACTGGGTGTGCAGGCAGCGCACCTGATCCCAGTTGGCGATGCCGCCGATGCCGCGCTGGCGCAACACCTCGGCGTAGCCGCGGCGCTCCACCTCGTCGCGCTGGGCCGGCGTCATGTGGCGCCAGCGGGCGGCCACGTAGTCCTCGTGGCTGCGATGGTAGGCGGCGAGAAACTCGGGGTCCTCCTGCAGCCGGGCCTCCAGGGTCTTGATCACCCCGGCGGCCTCGATGCGCGACAGCTCGACCTTGAGGCGCTCGTCGCTCAGCCAGAAGAGGGTCGGGAAGGGGGCCTCGTCGACGATGGGCGCCATGCGCAGCACCAGCGGCGTACCCTCGCCGTCGGTGGCGGCCAGCGCCTCGATGCCGCGGGGGGCGCGGCCGAGCTGGGCGGCGATGACGTCGAGCTGGCGTGCGTCAGGCGTCGTGTCGGGGTGGATCACCATCGTCGGGGTCGTCTCGTATGAACTTGGTCGAGCGTCCCACGGCGCGGAAGAAGGTGCGATTGAGCTGCTCGGGGGTGGGCACGTAGTGCCAATGCCGTTCGCAGTATTCGTTGCCCCGCGCCATCAGGACATCGTAGAGGCGGTTGAAGGGCGCATCATAATCGTAGGGATCGGCCCCGAACAAGCGGATGTGGGGGAAGTCGGCGAAGCGCTCCAGGAAGAAGTTCTCCAGGTCGGCCTCCACGGCGCGGTGGCGTGCCACGTCGTCGGGGTCGAGCCAGAGGTCGTAGCGTATGGCCATGGGCGGCTCCCTCGGGTGAATGGGCCGGGCATATGTGTGGGACCGCGCGGGGCGGGATTCGGCTCAGACGCGCGCCAGGGGGACGAAGGTCGCCGACAGCAGGCCGGCCAGGTCGGCCGGGGCCAGGGCGAGCTCCAGGCCGCGGCGCCCGCCGCTGACGTGGAAGCGCGGCAGGGCCTCGGCGCTGGCATCGATGAACGCCGGCAGGCGCTTCTTCTGGCCCAGCGGGCTGATGCCGCCGACCACGTAGCCGGTGGCCCGCTCGGCCTCGGCGGGGTCGGCCATGCGTGCCTTGCGGGCGCCGGCGGCGCGGGCCAATGCCTTGAGGTCGAGCTGGGCGGGCACCGGCACGATGGCCATCGCCAGGCGGCCGTCGTCGAGGCGGGCGAGCAGCGTCTTGAACACCGTCTCGGCGGGCAGGCCCAGGGCCTCGGCCGCTTCCTCGCCATAGGCCGGGCGGCGCGGATCGTGTTCGTAGCCGGCCGTCTCGAAGGCCACGCCGGCCTTCTCCAGGGCCTTGACGGCGGGGGTCATGCCTCGACGGTCTCCGTATCCTGCAGGTGGGCGGACAGCGCCTCGCGCAGCTCGCCCTCGATCGGCACGGCGCGCTTGGCCTGGTGATCGTAGTGGACCAGCACGGTATGGCCCAGGTTGGCCAGACGCCCATCCTGCCAGGCCTCCTGGGTCACGGTGAAGGAACTGTTGCCCAACCGGGTGAGGTAGGTGCGGATCTCGATGTCGCGGCCGTAGAAGAGCTCGGCCCGGTAGTCGACCTCCATGCGCGCCATGATCAGCCGCCAGCGGCCGGGGTCCAGGTCCGGGGTGAAGAGCCGGAAGAGGTCGTTGCGGGCCAGCTCGAACCAGGCCGGCAGACGCGTGTTGTTGACGTGGCCCAGGGCGTCGGTGTCGTAGAAGGCGGGTTCGATGGTGCGTGTGAACATGGGGGCTCCTCATCGGGTAGGCCGAGCCGGCCGGCCCTCCAGCATCGCCGCCGAGCAAGCGCTCGGTCAAGCGGCGGCGCGGCGGGCCCGCCACCAGGCCTGGCCGCGGGTCCAGGCCAGCAGCCAGGCGGTGGCGGCGGCGAAGCCGATCAGCGTGCCGGCCACCAGCCCCAGGCTGTCGTAGGTCAGCGAGACGCACAGCGCATAGCACAGCAGCGAGCCGAGCCCGGCGGGATAGTGCTTGATCACCGTGGTCACCGGGCCGGGCCCATGGGTCAGGTGGAGGATCACCAGGAACGGATACATGGTCACCGGGAAGGCGGCCATTACGCCGGCCCAGGCGGAGGGCAGCACGTGGGCCAGGCCGGTGATCAGGAAGATGATGCCGGCGGCCAGGCCGGCCCGCAGCCCCAGGGCGCCCCAGGAGAAGCCGCCCTTGGGCTGGGCGGTGGCGTCGGGCAGGCGGCGATACAGCCACAGGAAGACGGCGATCGCCGCCACCGTGGTCAGGGTGCCGGTGAGCCGATCGAAGTCGACCAGGGTCAGTAGCCAGGCCGCCACCAGCCAGGCCGCCAGGCCGGCGAGGGTACCCATCACCACGCCGGGCAGGCCCGCGCGGCGCCCGCCCAGCAGGTAGCCGCCGCCCAGCGCCAGGGTCGCGGAGAAGCCGGCCAGGGTGTGCACCGCCCCCTCGGCGGCGAAGGTCGGCGAGATCTCCAGGCCGATGAAGAACAGCGCGATGGCGGTGCCCAGCGGATAGCCGGAGAGCAGGCCGGCCATGCGGGTGCTGAGGCGCTCGGCGATCACCGAGAGGCCCAGCACCACGCCGATCGAGACCAGCAGCTTGGCCAGTTGCCAGGCGAGCGGAACGTCCATGTAATTTTCCTTATCCTAATAGGCCAGTATCGTCGTGGAGGTGGCCATGGCCGGTCATGACTTCTCGCCGCCGCCCCGTCCGGAGGGCTGTGCGCTCTGCGGGCGGGCGGCGCCGCTCACCAAGCATCACCTGATTCCCCGCGCCCTGCACGGCAAGGCGCGCTACCGGCGGCGTTTCGATCGGGTCGAGCGGCTTACCGCCATTCTCTGGCTTTGCCATGCCTGTCACAAGCACGTTCACGCGGTGCTCGGCGAGCGTGAGCTGGCCGAGCACTATCGCAGCCGCGAGACGCTGCTGGCGCATCCGGAGATCCGCGCCTTCGTCGAGTGGCTGGCCACCAAACCGGCGGGCTTCAAGCCCAAGAAGGCGCCGCGGCGGCGTTAGCGTTACACGAGGCGAAGCCCCTGGCGGTCCGTCCAGGCCGCCTTGAGGGCCGCGTCCAGCGGCTCGCGAAGATGCTCGGGGAGCGCCTCCCGGGCGGCCTCGAAGCTCGCCGGGTCGCGGTTGCGCAGCCAGCAATAGGCCCAGGCGCAGGCCTCGGCATCGTCGCCCGGCAGCGGCCGGGCCGGCATCTGCACCAGCAGGAACACCGCGGTGCGCCCGGCCCACAGCGGGATCTCGTCGTCGCCTTGCGGGTCGGCCCAGGCATGGAGCCGGGTGCCGTCGGGGGTGTCGTCGGGCTCGCCGAGCTTGGCCACCCGGGCGGTCTCGGCGAGGATCAGCGCCAGGCGGTCGGGCTCACCGCGGCCCAGCTCGAGCCAGCGGGCGATGATGGCCGGCAGGCCGCGGCGTACCTTGGCATAGAAGCCGCTTTGCGGCATCGTCTCGTTCATACGTCATGACCTTTCTTCGGAGCAGGGACTGCCATGGAATTCGATTTTGCCACGCCCGTGGAGCGACGCCACCCGCCGGGAGCCGACTGGCCGTCCCAGAAGTGGCACCGCTACGGCGAGCGGGTGCTGCCGCTATGGGTGGCCGACATGGACTTCCGTTCGCCGCCGGCGGTGACCGAGGCGCTGCGGGCCCGCGTCGACCATGGCGTCTACGGCTACGGCCTAGTGCCGGACAGCCTGCGCCGGGCCCTGTGCGACTGGAGCGCGACGCACTACGACTGGGCCATCGAGCCGGACTGGCAGCTGTGGCTGCCGGGCGTGGTGCCGGCGCTGCACCTGGCGAGCCTGGCGCTGACCTCGCCGGGCGACGGCGTGCTCACCGTGACGCCGATCTACCCGCCCTTCCTGCAGGTGGCCGAGCGCACCGGCCGGCTGCCCCAGCAGGCCGCCATGCGCCCGCCCGAGGCGCCCGGGGACGACTGGCGACTGGACCTCGACGCCCTGGAAGCGGCGATCACCCCCGAGACCCGGCTGCTGCTGTGGTGTCAGCCCCACAACCCCACCGGTCGGGTATGGCGCGCCGAGGAACTCGACGGCCTGGCCGCACTGGTAAAGCGCCACGACCTGATCGTGGTCTCCGACGAGCTGCACTGCGACCTGCTGCTCGACGAGGGCGCCCGGCACCGGCCGCTGGCCGCCGCCTACCCTGAGCTCGCCGCGCGCATTCTGACCCTCTGGGCGCCGTCGAAGACCTTCAACCTGGCCGGGCTGACCGCCGCCTGTGCGGTGATACCCGATGCGAGCCTGCGGCGCCGCTTTGCCGCGATGGCCAAGGGGCTGCAGCCGGACGGCAACGTGCTGGGCCTGGTGGCCGCCGAGGCCGCCTATCGCCATGGCGACCCCTGGCGTCAGGCGCTGCTCGAGACGCTGCGTGGGCATCGGGCGCGGCTGGTGGAGCGGGTGGCCGGCTGGCCGGGCGTGCGCATGGCGTCGCCGGCTTCCACCTACCTGGCCTGGCTGGACCTGCGCGAGGCGCCGGCGCTGCAGGATGCCGGCGCCTCGCCCCAGCGCGTGCTGCTCGAGCGCGCCGGGGTGGCGCTGTCCGATGGCGCCGCCTTCGGCTGGCCGGGCTTCGTGCGGCTCAACTTCGGCACCACCGCCACCCAACTGGAGGCGGCGCTGGCACGGCTGGATGAGGTGCTGCGGGCATGAGCCGTCGCGTCCGTCTCCCTGACGGGCGGCGAGACGGACGCGACGAGGCTCAGTAGAGCTGGGCGAACAGCTTGCGGCGGTAGGTGACGGTCAGCGGATGGTCGGCGCCCAGGGCGTCGAAGACCCGCAGCAGCGTCTTGCGGGCGGCATCGTCGCCGTAGGCGCGATCGCGCTTCATCAGCGCCAGCAGCGCCTCGAGGCCAGGCTCGTACTGGCCGTCCGCCACCTGGCGCAGGGCGCGCTGGTACTGGGCCTCGCTGTCGTCACGACCCTCCAGGGCGGCGAGCTCGTCCGCCGAGGGCGCTTCCTCGCCGAACTCGATGCTGGCGCGGACCCCGCGCGCCGCGGGCGCGTCGCGCTCCTCCGGCGGCAGGGCGTCAAGCAGGGCGCGGGCCTCCTCCGCTTCGCCGGTGGCCACCAGGGTGCGCGCGAGCTCTACCTGGTAGGGGCCGTGGTCCGGCCACTGCTGGGACAGTTCCGCGTAGATCTGGCGGGCGGTCTCGGCATCGCCGGCTTCCAGGGCGGCGGCGGCCTGCTCCTCGGGGCTCTGCTGTACGCCCTCGGGTTCCGGGAAGTACCTGCCGAGCCACTCGCGCACCTGCTTCTCCGGCAGGGCGCCCTGGAAGTGGTCCACCAGGCCGCCCTGGCTGATCAGCTTGACGTCGGGCACCGAGCGCACGCCCAGCTGGCCGGCGATGTCCTGGTTATCGTCGATATTCAGCTTGGCCAGGATGAAGGCGCCGTTGTACTCCCGGGTGAGCTTCTCCAGCACCGGCATCAGGTTCTTGCACGGCTCGCACCAGGGGGCCCAGCAGTCGAGCAGCACCGGCACTTGCATGGAGGTCTCGAGCAGCTGCTGGATGTTGCTGCGATCGACGTCGATGATCAGGTCGTCGCGCGGCTGGCCCTGTTGATGGGCGGCGGTCGCCGTCTCGGTTGGGGTGTCGGAGGTGAGTGGCTCACCGGTACGGGGATCGACGATCGGCATGGTGGTCTGGCCTTGGCTTTTAAGGTGAGTTCGTGCAGAAGATGCGGGTGTCGGCCCGCGTATTCAAGGGGGGAGGGCGATGAGACGACGCCGTCGCTGGGCGCTCGGAGCGGCGCTGCTGCTGGCCTTGCTGCTGGCGGGGCCGTTGGGATTGCTGGTGACCCAACAAATGGCGGGGGAGATGCATTGGTCCTCGGCCAGTCGGGCGTCGGCGGGCCTGGCGCCGCGCCCGACCCAGGCCTCCGGCGCGGTGGTGCAGGTCTACGAGGCCCGGGCCTGGAGCTGGCGCGGGGCCTTCGGCGTGCACACCTGGATTGCGACCCTGGCGCCGGGCGCCGAGGCCTATCGCCTGCACCAGGTACTGAGCTGGCGTCGCCCGACCCTGGTGACTCGCGTCACGGCCACGCCCGACCGGGCCTGGTACGGTAGCGCGCCGCGTCTGTTGGCCGATTACCGCGGCGCGGCGGCCGCGGCGATGCTCGATGACATCGAGGCCGCAGTCGCGGCCTATCCCGCCGCATCGCGCTATCGAGTCTGGCCGGGGCCCAACAGCAATACCTTCACCGCCTGGGTGGTGCGTCGTGTCGCAGGGCTCGAGGTCGGCCTGCCGGTCACCGCGGTGGGCAAGGACTACCTGTTCGATGAGCGCCTGGCGCCGGCCCCGGCCGGGCAGGGGGTGACCGTCTCGCTGTCGGGGCTGCTGGGGCTGACCCTGGGGCGCGACGACGGCCTCGAGATCAGCCTGCTGGGGCTGGCGTTCGGCATCGACCTGCGACGCCCCGCCCTCAAGCTGCCGGGCATCGGGCGGTTGGGGATGTCGCCGCGAATCGCCGGGCGGTAGCGGTGCCGCCGGGCTTGAGAGAGCGAACCGATGACCTTCCCCGGCCGGTAGCGTAGCGGGTCTGTCGAACCGGCTTGAGAACGAAAAAAGCCAAGATCGAGTGATCCTGGCCTCTTTCGATATTTGGTAGCGGGGACCGCTGGGCTTGAGAAAGCGAACCGATGGCCTGCCCCGGGAAACGAAAAAGACCGACACCCGTGGGTATCGGCCTTCTTCTGATGTTGGGTAGCGGGGCCGCCAGGCTTGAGAAAGCGAACCGATGACCTTCCTGCCATGAAGCGCCGAGCCCGACGAAGGGGCTAGCACCTGACACAAAACGAAAGAGGCCAAGATCGAGTGATCCTGGCCTCTTTCGATATTTGGTAGCGGGGACCGCCGGGCTTGAGAAAGCGAGCCGATGGCCTGCCCCGGAAAACGAAGAAGGCCGACACCCGTGGGTATCGGCCTTCTTCTGATGTTGGGTAGCGGGGACCGCCGGGCTTGAGAAAGCGAACCGATGACCTTCCCCGGCCGGTAGCGTAGCGGGTCTGTCGAACCGGCTCGAGAACGAAAAAAGCCAAGATCGAGTGATCTTGGCTTTTTTCTGATGTTTGGTAGCGGGGACCGGATTTGAACCGATGACCTTCGGGTTATGAGCCCGACGAGCTACCAGACTGCTCCACCCCGCATCAACGTGAGGCGTATTATACACAGGAAATGATGCAGGTCAACCGTGGATCGTCGTCGGGTCCTGAGCCCTCGTGTTGTCCGCGCGACCTGGTCCATACTCGGGCTGAGCTGTCACAAGAATGACAGCCTTGGCGACGATACTTTCGTCGAGGGACCGGGCCGATGCCCGGTCGCGGTCGTCAACCATCAGGGAGAGCATCAATGACAACATCAACTGCCGTAGCCTGGGTGACCGGGGGAACCGGAGGCATCGGGAGCGCCATCTGCCGCGCCCTGGCCGATGCCGGCTATCAGGTAGTCGCTGGATACCACAATCCCGAAAAGGCCAAGGCCTGGCTCGAGCAGCAGCAGGCGGATGGCTACGACAATATCGCCCTGTCGGGCGTGGACCTTTCCGACTTCGAAGCCTGCATGGCCGGGGCGAAGGAGATCCGCGATACCCATGGCCCGATCGGCGTGCTGGTCAACTGTGCCGGCATCACCCGCGATGGCACGCTCAAGAAGATGACCTCAGAGCAGTGGGGCGAGGTCATCGACACCAATCTCAACAGCGTCTTCAATACCTGCCGCAGCGTGATCGAGGACATGCTGGAGCAGGGCCAGGGGCGCATCGTCAACATCTCGTCGATCAATGGCCGCAAGGGCCAGTTCGGCCAGGTGAACTACGCCGCGGCCAAGGCGGGCATGCATGGCCTGACCATGTCGCTGGCTCAGGAGACGGCCACCAAGGGGATCACCGTCAACACGGTATCGCCGGGCTACATCGCCACCGACATGATCATGAAGATTCCCGAGAAGGTCCGCGAGGCGATCCGCGAGACCATCCCGGTGAAGCGCTACGGCACGCCGGAGGAGATCGCCCGCCTGGTGGTCTTCCTGGCCGACAAGGAATCCGGCTTCATCACCGGGGCCAACATCGACATCAACGGCGGCCAGTTCATGGGCTGAGGGTGGTTGCCACTCACGTCGCGAACGCGAGGCTTCGGCCTCGCGTTCGCGTTTGTGGCGGCATGATCGGATCAGGGCGGCGGGAGGCGCGTCAGGCTCTCCAGGGTGCGGTCGAGTTCGCCGACCTCGCGCTCCCACAGGGCCTGGGGGATCGGCCCGGTGGCCAGCAGCTCGGCGAGTACGCCGCGCAGCTCCTCGGCCCGGGACGGCTCGCGGCCCAGGTTGTCGTTGAGTCGTTCCACCTGGATCGCCAGTCGCAATGGGTCGTCCTGGCGGTGCGTCGGGTCGCCCGCCAGCACCGACAGGTGCACGCGCAGCCGTGCCAGGCGTTCCGCCACGTCGTCCGGCGGTGCCGGGGCGCCACGGGCGGCATTGCGCTCGTCGTGGGCCTGCCTCAGGTCCGCCGGCAGCTCGGCCTCGGCCGGCAGTGCCACCTGCCGGCATGAGGCCTCCTCCAGGCAGGCCGCGTCGGCCTCGAGATGGGCGTCCAGCAGCGGGCGCACCCGTCGCCAGCGCTCGACCTCCTCCACCAGGGCCAGCCGCGCCAGGCGCTCGCGACGGGCGCGGACGATGCCCGACCAGCGTCGCCGCATGCCCTCGCTGCGCCGTCCCGCGGGTAGCGGTTCCAGCGCGGCGGCCTCGCGGATGGCGTCCTCCAGGCGGGCCTCATCCTCGCTGTGGGTCGGCTGCCAGGCGTCGATGCGGTCGATCAGGGCCTGCATGGCCTCCAGCTGGGCGCGGCTGCGCTGGGCCTGGTCGCTGCGGGCGGCGTCGCGGTGGGCGAAGATCTCGTCGCACAGGTGGCGGAATTCCCGCCACAGCGCCTGTTCCTCGCCCTTGGGCGCGCGCCCCAGCTCGCGCCAGCGCCGCTGCAGGGTCTTGGCCTGCTCCGCGCGCCGGTTCGCCGGGAGGCGGCCGTCGCGCAGCTTGCGGGCATCCTCGATCAGCGCGCGCTTGGCGTCGGCGATCTCGGCGGCGCGCTGCTCGATGAGCGCCTGCAGATCGTGGCGGATGCGACCGAAGCGCCGTCCGATGGCCTCGGCCTCGTCCCGGGGCACCGGCGACAGGCGCCGCCATTGCTGGCGGGCGCGGTCGCGGATCTCGCGCAGGGCGTCCGGGTCGGCCGCGGCGGCGGGCTGCGCGAGCAGCGTCTCGAGCTGTTCGCAGAGCGCTTCCCGGGCCTCCAGGTTGTCGCGGCGGCGCCGCTGCTGGCGCGCGTACCAGTCGCTCAGGCGCTCGCGGATGCGTTCCGAGGCGTCGCGGAAGGCGCTGGCCTGTTCCCGGTTGGCGGCCGCGTCGCCCAAGGCCCGCCACTCCTTGACCAGGCGGCGATGGCGGCGGTCGAGCTCGGCGTCGTCGAGGCCGTGATCGTCGGCCAGGGCCTGGATGGCTTCGCAGAGATGGGCGCGCTTGGGGCCGGCGACGAAGCCGCGCCAGTCGCGCAGCTCCGCCAGGCGGGCGCCGAGTCGCCGGAGCCGCGCCTGGTGCTCGCCCGCCTGGGCGCCGGGCACCGCCTCGGCCAGCTGGCGCAGGCGTTGATGGAGCCGGCTCGCGCCCTTGAAGGCGCCGTGATCGAGCAGTTCTTCCAGGCGGTCCAGGTCGGCGCCCAGGCGGGCGAGTCGGGCCTCCGGGGCGCCGTTGTCGTCGTCCCGGGCCGTGAGACGGTGGCGGGCGCGCTGCAGCAGCGGCGACGGGGGCAGGTTCGACGGCCAGCCGCAAGCGTCGACCAGGCCGGACAGGCGTTCGTCGTCGCCGTCCTTCAGGGCCTGCTCGATGGCGTCGGCGCGCTCGTCCAGGCGCACCCGAGCCTGGACGATCTGGTCATAGCCGGCCAGCGCCTGGTCGTAGCGACGACGCAGCGCCTCATCGGCGAGGTGCTGCTCGGAGAGCGCCTGCCAGCGGCTGGCCAGCAGCTGCTTCTGGGCCCGCAGGCTGGCGATGTCCTGGTCGGCCAGGCGTTCCCCGTGGCGCAGTCCCTCGAGGCTTTCCTCCAGGGCCTCGACCAGGGACTCCCGGGTCTGGTCGGCGTTCTCGCGGCGCTGTTCGGCGGCGTCCCGGGCCTGCTCGTGGGCCTCGTGGTCGCTGATCGTCTTGCGGCAGCGCTGACAGGCATCCAGGTAGCGGCGCTCCTGGTCGGCATCCGGCAGGTCGCCGAGCGACGACCATTCGCGCATCAGGTGGCGGAAGCGGCCGGCGTACAGCGGTTCCCAGGAGCTTCGGGCATGGCTCTCGAGCCGCTCCAGCAGGGCCTCGCGGCGCGCCTTCGCCTCGGCCAGCGAGGCCGCGTCGGCGCGCCGTCGATTGAGGCGTTCCCGGGCCTGGCGGACCACCCGGCGGTCGCGCTTGGCCTCATGGGTCAGGCGCTGCAGGCCGGCCTCGCTCTCGACGCGGGCGGCGGCGGCCTGGCGCACGGCGGCGATGCCGTTGTCGCAGGCCTGGCGGATCAGCGCGTCTTCCTCGCCGAGGCGGGCCAGGGCGGCCAGGCGCAGCTGCTGGTTGTCGCCCTGCAGGGCGACGCGCTCGGCCAGGTCGGCATCGTCCAGGGTTTCCACCAGGGCGATTCGGCGGGGCAGCTCGAGGGCGCCGTCGCGGCCGCACAGCAGCCCCACCAGGCGCTCGCGCAGCTCGATCGAATCGGCGCCCTCGCCGCGCAGGGCCAGCAGCCGCCGGGGATCCGTGAGCGCGCCCAGGGCGGCGCGACGCACCTCGGGGTCGTCATCGACGGCCAGGCGCTCGAGTCGCGTGCGCTGCTCCGGTTGTGCCGGGTCGAGACGGACCGCGGCCTGGCGGCGTACCTCGGCATCCGGGTGCTGCCAGCGGGGAGCGAACAGGCGGCGAAGGAGTCCTGGCATGGGGGGTCCTGACATGGGCCGGCGAACCTGACGTGGCCGGCGCGCTGTGACGTAGGTCGCGTCGCAACGACGCGGGATCATTGACTTATCTAAGCATGCGGCGTGCCGGCAGAAAAGGGGAGGGGCGGCGAGTGTAGCCGTTCCGAGACACTGACAAGGCGCCCCGGCGTGACATATGATCGGTTGCGGGATCGTGGGCACTCGCTTAGCTTGGGTTCAGGCCCTCGACCATCACCCGACGTGGAGTTCGGCAATGAGTCTCAAACTGGACAGGGATGGGATGGCATTCACCTTCAAGGGCGGCATGCTGCCGATGACGGTCATGGAGCTGGCCAGCGCCGACCCCGAACACATTCGCGAGCAGCTCGCCGGCAAGCTCAGCCAGTCTCCCGCCTTCTTTCAGCACACTCCGGTGGTGCTCAACGTCGAGCGCCTCGACGAGCCGCACCTGGCCCTCGAGCGGATCTGCGCGGTGTGCCGGGCCCACAAGCTGTTGCCCGTGGCGGTGCGAGGCGGGCCGGATCCCGTCAAGCAGTCGGCCTGGGCCCTGGGGCTCGGCTGGTTTCCGCCCCAGGAGGCGGCGCGGCCGCGTGCCCTGGAGAGCGTGGCCGGCCCCGAGGACGAGGCGACGCAGGAGTCGGCGGCGGTCGAACAGGAGTCGCCGCTGCCGGGGACGGGAGGCCGGATCTTCCGCGGTACGGTGCGTTCCGGCCAGCAGATCACCGCGCCGGACGGCGACCTGGTGGTGGTCGGGGCGGTCAACGCCGGTGCCGAGGTGCTGGCGGGCGGCAGCATCCATGTCTATGGCGCCCTGCGCGGCCGCGCCCTGGCCGGCATCCACGGCAATCCCGGGGCCGGCATCTTCTGCCGCGAGCTGCGCGCCGAGCTGCTGTCGGTGGCCGGCAACTACAAGCGGCTGGAGGACATCGACCCCCGGCTGCTGGGAACCCCCGTCCAGGTGCGCCTGGACGATGACCAGCTGGGCATCACCTCGCTGGCCTGAAGGTGGGCGACGACGGGGCGACGGGTCCCGGGCGGGTCGCCTTTTCCACTACACGACAGACAGGATGTGACACTTGGCCAAGATCATCGTTGTGACCTCCGGCAAGGGTGGGGTCGGGAAGACAACCAGTGCTGCCGCCATCGCCACGGGGCTGGCGCTGCGCGGTCAAAAGACCGCGGTCCTCGACTTCGACGTGGGCCTGCGCAACCTCGACCTGATCATGGGCTGCGAGCGGCGCGTGGTATACGATCTGGTCAACGTCATCCAGGGCGAGGCGGGGCTCAACCAGGCGCTGATCCGCGACAAGCGGGTCGACAACCTGCATATCCTGCCGGCCTCCCAGACCCGCGACAAGGACGCCCTGACGCTGGAAGGCGTCGAGACCGTGCTCAATACCCTGAACAAGGACTTCGACTTCATCGTCTGCGACTCGCCGGCGGGCATCGAGCGCGGCGCCCAGCTAGCCATGTACTTCGCCGACGAGGCGATCGTGGTCACCAATCCCGAGGTCTCCTCGGTGCGGGACTCCGATCGTATCCTCGGGTTGCTGGCCTCCAAGACCCGGCGCGCCGAGCGCGGCGACGACCCGGTCAAGGAACACCTGCTGATCACCCGCTACAACCCCAATCGGGTGGATAGCGGCGACATGCTCAATCTCGAGGACATCCAGGAGATCCTGGCCATCAAGCTGCTCGGGCTGATTCCCGAGTCCGAGGCGGTGCTGCGTGCCTCCAACCAGGGCATTCCGGTGACCCACGACGAAGCCAGCGATGCCGGCCAGGCCTACGCCGATACCGTGGCCCGCCTGCTGGGCGAGGAGGTCGACCTGCGTTTCCACGAGTACCAGAAGAAGAGCCTGTTGAGCCGCATGTTCGGAGGAGGTCGTCGGTGAAGCTACTCGATTTCCTGAAGCGCGAGCGCAAGAAGTCTGCCTCCGTCGCCAAGGAGCGGTTGCAGATCATCGTGGCGCACCAGCGCAGCCAGCGCGGCCAGCCGGACTACATGCCGATGCTCGAGAAGGAGCTGCTGGAGGTGATCCGGCGTTACGTGCAGGTCGATGACGAGGCCGTCAACATCACCCTCGACAGCGAGGACAACTGCTCGGTGCTGGAGCTCAACGTCACCCTGCCCAAGAGCTGAGCGGCGGCTGAGCCGCCGCCCGCCCTGTGCTAGGCTTGGGGCCCGTTTTCCAATGCCTGCTCGGAGAGCTCGTTCATGGCGCAGTCGCAAGCCGCCCCCCTGACCTTCCTCTGGCACGACTACGAGACCTTCGGTGCCGATCCGCGCCGCGATCGGCCCTCCCAGTTCGCGGCCATTCGTACCGACGCCGAGTTCAACGAGATCGGCGAGCCCATCGAGCTGTTCTGCAAGCCCGCCGACGACTACCTGCCCCATCCCCAGGCCTGCCTGATCACCGGCATCACGCCGCAGCAGGCGCGGCGCCGTGGCCTGCCCGAGGCGGAGTTCGCCGGCAGGGTGATGGAGGCCATGGCCCAGCCCGGCACCTGTGCGCTGGGCTACAACAGCCTGCGTTTCGATGACGAGGTCGGCCGCCACCTCTTCTACCGCAACCTGCTCGACCCCTACGCCCGGGAATGGCAGAACGGCAACTCCCGCTGGGACCTGATCGACGTGGTACGGGCGTTTCATGCCCTGCGTCCCGAGGGCATCGAGTGGCCGGCCCGGGAGGACGGCTCGCCGAGCTTCAGGCTCGAGGACCTGACCGCCGCCAACGGCATCGAGCACGCCGGTGCCCACGATGCCCTGGCCGACGTGCGGGCGACCATCGCCCTGGCCCGGCTGCTGCGTCGCTGCAACGCCAAGCTCTTCGACTACCTGCTGGCCCAGCGCGGCAAGCGTCGGGTGGCGCGTCAGCTGGACGTGCCGGGGCGCAAGCCGCTGCTGCACATCTCGCGGCGCTATCCGGCCAGCCGCGGTTGCAGTGCCCTGGTCATGCCGCTGGCGGAGCACCCCACCAACCCCAACGGGGTGATCGTCTACGACCTGGCGGTGGATCCCGAGCCGCTGTTGACGCTGTCGCCGGAGCAGATCCGCGAGCGGGTCTTCGTCAGCAACGACGACCTGGCGGAGGGCGAGTCGCGCATCCCGCTCAAGGTCATCCACATCAACAAGTGCCCGGTGGTGCTGCCGCCGAATGCCCTCAAGGACGTCGCCGGGCCGCGTCAGGGGGAGTACGGCGACATCGTCGAGCGTCTGGCGCTGGACATGCCCACCTGCCGTCGCCACTGGAAGCTGCTGGCCGACCATCCCGAGGTGGCCGCCCGGGTCAGCGAGGTGTTCGCCGCCCCGCCGCCGGAGCCGCCCCACGACCCGGACCTGATGCTCTACGTTGGGGGCTTCTTCTCGCCCTCGGATCGCCAGCAGATGGAGAGGGTCCGGGCCACCGATCCCTGGGACCTGGTGGGGGCGAGTTTCGCCTTCCAGGACCCGCGGCTCGAGGAGATGCTGTTTCGCTACCGGGCGCGCAGCTATCCGGACACCCTGACGGGGGAAGAACAGGCCCGCTGGGAAGCCTTCCGCTGGGAGCGCATGAACGACACCGCCGTGGCCGGCTTCGCCCTGAAGGACTTCGCCCGGGAGATCGAGCGCCTCAACCAGGGCTCGCTCGGCGACCGCGAGCGGCAGATCCTCGAGGAGCTGGTGATGCACGTGGAGGCCATGATGCCGGCCCAGGCCTTCGGCTGACCCTTCCAGCCACCTCGCCGCCTTTCCCCCTCTCACCAACGACGAGGCCCGGCCGATCGGCCGGGCCTCGTCGTGTCGGGCGGTGGGCGGCTAGTCCTCGCCGCCGGGCAGGGGCGGCAGGTCGCCCCTGAGGGCCATGACATCACTGGCGACATCGCCGGGGTCATGGGTGATCTGTACCACGGCGCCGTCGACCAGGCCCGGCCACAGTTCGCGGAGCGCCTCGGGCGTCACCGAGAGGACGCGTTCGGCGAGGCGCTCGCGGCGGGCGAAGTCGCCGTCGTTGATGGCCAACGCCTGCCACAGTCGGTTGGTGCGGGCCGAAAGGTTGGGGTCGCGGGTCAGCAGGTCGTCGTGGACCGCCTGGCGATAGGGCGCCAGGGCGTCGCCGTCCAGCGTCGCCAGGCGCTCTCCGAAGGCGGCCAGGAAGGCGTCGATGCGGGCCTGGATGGTGGCGCTGTCGGTGCTGGGCGACTGCACCAGCAGGCCGAGCCCTGGGGCGTCGAGCAGCGGCCGGTAGCCGGCGTTGACCACATAGCCGAGTTGCTGCTCGGTGCGCAGCTGCTGATAGAAGGGCGTCTCCAGCAGTCGGCCGAGCACCGCCAGCCGGGCCTGGCTGTCCAGCGAGCGGTCCGGCCCCTGCAGGTAGCGCATGACCAGGAACTCGTCGCGGGAGGTGTCGGGGGTCAGGGCGGGCAGGTCCTGGGCGGCGCGCAGCGGGGTCAGTTCGGGAATCGCCGACGCGGGCAGCTGCGGCGCCAGCGTCTCGGCCACCGCCCGGGCCTGGCGCGTCGCCGCCTCGGCGCCCTGGTTGCCCA
The DNA here is from genome assembly GCF_056159885.1 of Halomonas sp. ABH4_019. Taxonomy (NCBI): domain Bacteria; kingdom Pseudomonadati; phylum Pseudomonadota; class Gammaproteobacteria; order Oceanospirillales; family Halomonadaceae; genus Halomonas; species Halomonas sp. ABH4_019. The sequence continues at coordinate 476,466 of NZ_JBSWWC010000002.1, read as the reverse complement.
CCGCCATGGCCTCCAGGTGCAGGTCGGCCAGGAAGGCGTCGCGGAACTCGCGCAGCGCCGCGGTGTCCAGCGTCTCGCTGGCGGCGAGCAGTGCCTCGGGGGACCACTGCGGGCGGATCAGGGTCTCGGCCAGGGTGCGTCCGGCCTGTCGATAGAGGGCGTCCTGGGGCGCGTTGCGCCACTCCTGACGCAGCCGCTGGCGCACGCGCTCGACGCTGGCCGCCTCGATGGGCCCCTCGCGGAGCTGCTCGAGGACCCGCTCGATCAACGGCCGCTGGCCGTCGCGCCAGCCGGAGAACGACAGGGTGATGCCGCGGGCGTGGGCGTAGGCCTCGAAGCCGTGGCCGGCCAGGCGGGCCGGATACAGTGCCTCGTTGAGGCTGTCCTGAAGCCAGCCGGCGAGCAGCCGCGACAGGGCGGCCTCGCGAGCCTGCCGGCTGGCGCCGGGGTGCTGCAGGCTGAAGCGCCACTCGACCCGCGGCGTATCGAAGCTGGCGTCGCGCATCTGCCAGAAGTCGAACGCGGGACTGTCGATGCGCTGGATCGGCGCCTCGTCCTGACCGTCGAGCAGGGCGAGGTCCTCGGCGATATAGGGGTTCGGGTCGGGCAGCGCCAGGCCGGCCAGGGGCATGGCGTCGCCGAGCTCGGGGTCGGCCTTCGACCAGGCAACGTCGAACCAGGGCGTCTCCTCGTCGCCTTCGACCTCGGGGCCGCTGTAGAGGCGCAGCAGGCGCGATGGTTGCAGCGCCGACAGCCATTCGTCGATGCGCTCGGCGTCGAAGCCGTCCATGCGGTAGGGGGCGTAGTTGACGTCCTCGAGCGGGTAGCGGGACAGGCTGGTGGCCAGTCGCATGGCCTCGCCCAGGGCGTTGCTGCGCTCCTGGAAGCGGAATCGCTGTTCGGCGAGGCGGGCCTGCTCGTCGTAGCGCCAGGCCTCGAGCCCCTGGCGGCGAATCGCCTCGATGGCGGCGAACAGGCTGGCCTGGATGCGGTCCCGGTGCCGTGCGCCCTCCGGCGTCAGGCTGATGTCGACGGCGAACAGCGCCTGGTGGCCGTCGCCGCGGGTGGCGCCGGCGGAGAGGCCGTCCGCCCAGCCGGCCTCGCGCAGGGCGTGCAGCAGGCTGCCCTCACCCTCGTGGCCGAGCAGGTTGGCCAGGTAGCTGGCCGGTTTCAGGCGGTAGGCCGTCTCGGGATCGGGGATCGGGAAGTAGAAGGTCAGTTGGCGATCGTCGCGCAGCGAGCGTAGCTCGGCGGCGGCGGGCAGCTCATCCGGCGTCGCCAGGGGGGCGGTGATCGCCGGCCGCGACAGGTCGCGGTCCGGCACCGCGGCGAAGTCGTCGCGCACCAGCGCCTCGAGCTCGTCCAGGGGCTGGGGGGCAACGATCGCGAGGTGCATGACGCGGGCGCCATAGTGCCCCTCGTAGAAGTCGATCACCCGCTGGCGTAGGGGCGTTTCGCCCTCCGGCCGCTCGCCCAGGGTGGCGTTGCTGCCCACCGAGAAGCGGGTGGTCGGGTGCTCGGGGTTCAGCAGTCGGTCGAGAACGGCGGCGTGGCGCCGGCCGGCATCGCGCTGTCGCGCCATGTATTCGGAATGCACCACCTGGCGTTCGCTGGCCAGCCGGTCGGCGTTGAACAGCGGGTCGACGAAGAAATGGCTGAAGCGATCCAGGGCGCCGTCCAGGGCGTCGGGCTCCACGGCGAAGAAGTAGTTGGTGTCCTGGGCGGCGGTGTAGGCGTTGTGTTGCCCGCCATGCTGCGACAGGTAGCGCTGGTAGGCGTCGGCCTGGGGATAGGCCTCGGTGCCCAGGAACAGCATGTGCTCGAGGTAGTGGGCCAGGCCGGCCAGGTCGTCCGGGTCCTGGGCGCTGCCCACGCCCACGTTGAGCGAGGCGGCGGCCTTGTCCGCCTCGGCGTCGCTGACCAGCAGGACGCTGAGGCCATTGTCCAGGGTCAGCGCGCGGTAGTCCCGCTTGTCCGTGGGGCTCGCCAGCGGTGCGGCCGCCGGTGTGTCATCGGCCATCGCCGGGGCGGCGATCATCGCGGGCAGCAGGACCATGGCCAGGGCGAGGGGAAGTGCCGGGCGAGGCGGGTGGGATCGGGTCATCATCACTCCTTGGCGGCGGCCTGGCGCAGCATCGGGCCGGTAGGGTAGGCGCAAGCGGCCTCCTGGTGGCTGGGATCGTTCACTCGTCTTGATACCGGAAAGGCGCCCAACAGTTCCCCTGGAGCGGGCGTTAGCAGGTCGTCCAGGTCCGTCGTGGCGGTCGCCGGGTCGAGCCAGCGGTCGGTGTCGGCGACGGGGATCGCCGCCGGCAGCCGGTCGGTGAGCGGCGAGAGCAGGTCGTTGGTCGGCACCGTGATCAGCGCCAGGGAATCGTGGAAGTCCGTGAGGCCGGTGTGGAATCGGCACCACAGGGCGGCGAGCAGCAGCGGGCCGCGGTCGACGCGGGTCACCAGGAAGGGCTGCTTGGCCCGGGGCTGGGCCTTCCAGACGTAGACGCCGCCCGCCGGTACCAGGCAGCGGCGGGCGGCGAAGGCCTCGCGGAACATGGGGCGCGAGGCGAGGGACTCGGCCCGGGCGCAGTGGGGCGCGCGATCGAGGACGTCCAGCCAGGGTGGCGTCAGGCCCCAGAAGGCGTGGCACAGCCGCAGGCGGCCGGCTTCGAGCCGAATCATCGACAGCGGCCGCCGCGGGGCCAGGTTGGCGCCGGTGATCGGCGTCGCGTCGACGCCCAGGCCCGGCAGCAGGCGTTCGAGGTCGAGGGGCGGGATGTAGAGACGGCCGGCCATGGAACCTCCGCGGACTGGGGGCGTCAGGGTACCCAAGAGATCCCGGCGAGGAAAGCGCCGCCGGCGGTGGGCTTGCGTTGGATGGCAGGCACGATATGCTAGCGGAAACAGTGTTTTTATATGAGATCGTCACCGGTGCCCGCCGATCGGGGTGCCGGACGCTCCCCGGCTCGCGAGGAAGTCGATGGCCCGTCCCAGACAGCACGCCCCCGAGGCCCTTCATGCCCAGGTGATGGCCGCCTGCGATGCCTGGCTGCAGGAACAGCCCGTGCACACGCTGTCGCTGCGCTCCCTGGCGCGGGAGATCGGCTGTGCCCCGAGCACGCTGCTCAAGCTCTACGGCAGCTTCGGCAACCTGCTGCAACATGTGAACATCGAATCCCTGGCTCGGTTGCGCACCGCCATCGACCCCTTGCTCGAGGCCTCGGCCCCCGAGGAGAGGCTCAAGGCGCTGGCCCGGGCCTATTGGGAGTTCGCCCGTCGCGAGCCCTTCCGCTGGCAACTGCTGTTCGATTATCCGCTGGCCCAGGAGGGCGAGCTGGACCAGCGGCAGAGCGACATGATCGAAGCGTTGTTCCTGCGCGTCGAGACCACCCTCAGGGAATATCAGCCGGCGCTCGACGACCTCGAGGCACGCCGCCTGGGGCGCACCCTCTGGGGCAGCGTGCACGGGCTGGTGCAGCTGGGGCTCAACGAGCGCCTCGGCTACTGGCAGAGCGAGCCGCTGGAGGTAGGCGAGTTGCTCGACCAGCTGCTGTCGACCCTGCTGGCGGGGCTGAAGGCGAGGTCCGACGCCCCTTGATGGACCTGTTCGCGTGGGGGGCGCCGATCCTGCTGGCGATGGCGGCCCTGGGCTGGTGGCTCCGCTCGCCGCGTCGGGCGGTACGGCGGCTGGTGTTCCTGCTTATCCACCTGCTCTATCGGCTGCGCTTTCGCGGCCGCCGTCACATACCCGCCCACGGCCCCGCCCTGGTGGTCTGCAACCATGTCAGCTTCGTCGATGCCCTGGTGGTAGGGGGCGCGAGCCCGCGCCCGCTGCGCTTCCTGATGGATCGGCCGATCTACGAGTCGCCCCGGCTGCACTGGCTGTTCAAGCTGGTCGGGGCGATTCCGGTGGATTCCGAGCGTCGCGATCCCGGTGGATTGCGACGGGCGCTGGAACAGGTCAGCCAGGCGCTGCGCGCCGGCGAGGTGGTGATGCTGTTTCCCGAGGGGCGCCTGACCCCGGACGGCGAGGTCCAGCACTTTCGCCGCGGACTGGAGCTGATCCTGGCTCGCGACCCGGTGCCGGTGGTGCCGGCGGGGCTGGCCGGGCTGTGGGGGTCCTGGACGTCGCACTGCGGTGGCCGGGCGCTCACCAAGTGGCCGCGGCGCTGCCGCGCCCGGGTGGCGCTGTATTTCGGCGAGCCGCTGCCCGCCGAGACGGCCGAGCGCCCCCGGGTAGAGGCGCGGGTGCGGGCCCTGAAGGCCGAGGCCGACGGCTGGGTGGCCGGCCGGGGTCGCTGAATCAGGCCTGTGTCACCACCGGTCGGCGCACCGCCTGCCAGCAGCGCGCGGAGGTGATCAGGTTGTCGCGCACCTCGAGGATCTCCATGCGCACCGGGCCGATCTGCAGGCAGGCCGGACCGTCGGGGAAGGACTCCAGGTGCTCGAGGATCAGGCCGTTGAGGGTCTTGGGGCCGTCGGTGGGCAGCTGCCAGCCCAGCGACTTGTTGATGTCGCGGATGTTGGCGGTGCCGTCGATCACGTGGCTGCCGTCTTCCTGGGGGTGGATCTCCTGGTCCTGGCCGGCCACGTCGGTGGTGAACTCGCCGACGATCTCCTCGAGGATGTCCTCCAGGGTCACCAGGCCCTCCACGTCGCCGTACTCGTCCACCACGATGCCGATGCGCCGCTTCTGCTTCTGGAAGTTGAGCAGCTGGGTGTGCAGCGGCGTGGATTCGGGGATGAAGTACGGCTCGCGGGCCTCCTGGACGATGGCCGCCTTGGTCACCTCGCCGCGGGACAGGAAGCGGGCGGCATTGCGCAGGTGCAGCATGCCGATGATGTTGTTGATGTCGCCCTTGTAGACCGGCACTCGGGTGTGCTGGCTGGTGCGGATCTGCGTCAGGATATCGTCCAGGTCGTCGTCGAGATCGATGCCCACCACTTCGTGGCGGGGCACCATGATGTCGTTCACGGTGACGTTCTCGAGGTCGAGGATCGAGACCAGCATGGCCTGGTGGCGGCGCGGGATCAGCGGCCCGGCCTCGTGGACCACGGTGCGCAGCTCGTCGCGAGTCAGGTTGTCGCCGCCGGCCTCGAGGGTCTTGACCCCGAGCAGCCGCAGCAGGCCGTTGGAGATGGCGTTGACCATCCACACCAGCGGGTAGAGCAGCTTGAGCAGCGGCTCCAGCACCCGCGAGGCGGGGTAGGCGATGCGCTCCGGCTTCACCGCGGCGTAGGTCTTGGGCGTGACCTCGGCGAAGATCAGGATGGCGATGGTCAGCAGGCTGGTGGCCACTGCCGGACCGGTCACCTCGCCGAAGAAATGAATGGCGATGATGGTGGCGATCGACGCCGCCAGGTTGTTGACGAAGTTGTTGCCGATCAGGATCACGCCGATCAGCCGGTCGGGACGCCCCAGCAGGCGCATCACGCGCTGGGCCCGACGCTCGCCCTCGCCGGCCCGGTGGCTGAGGCGGTAGCGGTTGATCGACATCATGCCGGTCTCGGAACTCGAGAAGAAGGCGGAGAGGCAGATGAGTAGCAGCAGCAGGCCGAACAGCAATCCCAGAGGGAAATCGTCGCTCAAGTCGAAGGATCCTCAATCGCGTATCAGGCTTGAGTTGTAGGGACGGCGCCCCGCGGTGTCAAGGACGAGCCAGCAGGACCTCGAGCACGAACTTGCTGCCGAAGTATGCCAGCAACAGCACCAGGTAGCCGCCGAGCGTCCAGCGCACCGCGCGCATGCCGCGCCAGCCCAGCCGGTGGTGGCCCGCCAGCAGGGCGGCGAAGATCACCCAGGCCGCCAGCGACAGCACGGTCTTGTGCACCAGGTGCTGGGCGAACATGTTGTCGACGAACGCGAAGCCGCTGGCGATCGCCAGGGTCAGCAGCAGCATGCCGGCCCAGATCAGTTCGAACAGCACCCGTTCCATGGTGGTCAGCGGCGGCAGCGACTGGACGACGCCGCGAATGTGGTGATGGCGCAGCGCCTGGTTCTGAACGCCGAGCAGGATCGCCTGGACCGCGGCGATGGCCAGCAGGGCGAAGGCCAGCGCCGAGCTCAGGGCGTGAAGGGCGATGCCCGGCGTCATGCCCGAGGCCTTCTCGGGGCTCGGCCACTCGATGGCCAGCAGCAGCACTACCCCGACCAGCGGGAACAGCCCGGTGGCGACGTTGAGCACCGGCTTTAACAGGCTGACCAGCAGCAGCACCAGCACCGCCAGGGCGCCGGCCAGCACCACGCTGGTGGTGAAGCCCGGCAGCAGGGAATCGCCTTCGTCGAGCAGGCCCACCGCCAGCGGCAGGTGGCAGAGCAGGCCGAGTGCGCCGAAGCTGCGCACCAGGGTGTCTCGCGGCGGCACGCGTCGGGCCAGCGCCAGGGCCTGCCAGGAGGCGGCCGCGAGATAGAGGATGAAGGCCATGAGGGCTAGGGGGAGCGCGTGCATCGATGGCTGTCCGTGCGCCTTTGCCTGCCGGTGACAGGATGAAATGGAGCCGCCACTATACCGAATCCTCCCAGCCCCGCCCAGCCGGGCGAGCCGGCGCCATGGAGACTCGTCGCCACAAGGCGTATAATTTTGGCCCATTGCGGGAGAAGCCGTCGCCGTCGAGACGCGGGGCGACGTAGCGCTTCCCCAGGCCAGCGTATGCGGAGAGGCCCATGTTCCAGAATCTCAGTGATCGTCTGTCCCAGACGCTCAAATCGATCAAGGGTCAGGCGCGCCTGACCGAAGACAACGTCAAGGATACCCTGCGCGAGGTGCGTCGGGCGCTGCTGGAGGCCGACGTCGCCCTGCCGGTGGTCAAGGCCTTCGTCGACCGGGTACGCGAGCGCGCCGTGGGACAGGAGGTGTCGAAGAGCCTCTCCCCGGGCCAGCAGTTCGTCAAGATCGTCCAGCAGGAGCTCGAGGCGATCATGGGCGAGGCCAACGAGGGCCTGGCGCTCAAGAGCCAGCCCGCGGTGGTGCTGATGGCCGGCCTGCAGGGCGCCGGCAAGACCACCTCGGTGGCCAAGCTGGCGCGCTACCTGCGCGAACGCGAGAAGAAGAAGGTGCTGGTGGTTTCCGCCGACGTCTATCGCCCGGCGGCCATCGACCAGCTCGAGACGCTGGCGAAAGAGGTCGATGTCGACTTCTTCCCGTCGAGCAGCGATCAGCAGCCGGTGGCCATCGCCGAGGCGGCGATCAAGCACGCCAGGATCCAGTTCCACGATGTGGTGCTCGTCGACACCGCCGGCCGGCTGGCCATCGACGAGGCGATGATGGCCGAGATCCAGGCCCTCGAAAACGCCGTGTCGCCCGACGAGACGCTGTTCGTGGTCGACGCCATGACCGGCCAGGACGCGGCCAATACCGCCAAGGCGTTCCACGAGGCGCTGCCGCTGACCGGCGTGGTGCTGACCAAGACCGACGGTGACGCCCGCGGCGGCGCGGCGCTGTCGGTGCGGCATATCACCGGCAAGCCGATCAAGTTCATGGGCGTGGGCGAGAAGGTCGACGCCCTGGAGCCCTTCCATCCGGACCGCGTGGCCTCGCGCATCCTCGGCATGGGCGACGTGCTGTCGCTGATCGAGGAAGCCGAGCGCACCGTCGACAAGGGCCAGGCCGAGAAGCTCGCCAAGAAGGTCAAGAAGGGCGACGGCTTCGATCTGGAGGACTTCCGCGACCAGCTCCAGCAGCTCAAGAAGATGGGGGGCATGGGCGGCCTGCTCGGCAAGCTGCCCGGCATGGGGCAGATGGCCGAGATGGCCCAGGGCCCGGGGCCCGAGAAGGAGATGGGCAAGCTCGAGGCGCTGATCAATTCCATGACGCCCCAGGAACGCCGCAAGCCGGAGATCATCAACGGCTCTCGCAAGCGCCGCATCGCCGCCGGTGCCGGCCTGCAGGTGCCCGATCTCAATCGCCTGCTCAAGCAGCACAAGCAGATGCAGAAGATGATGAAGAAGGCCGGCAAGAAGGGCGGCATGCAGAAGATGATGCGCGGCATGTCCGGCATGATGGGCGGCGGCGGCCCGGGAGGGCCGGGTGGCATGGGCGGTCCCGGCGGTATGGGCGGCCCCGGCGGGGGCATGCCGTGGCGCTGAGCCGCGGCGCGCGCGAGCTAAAAAGGTTTCCAAGCCGGGGAGATTTCCGTAGAATGCGGCGTCTTCACTGGCAGGCCTGCGATTCTTCGCGGGCATCGTCGTGACCGAACACCCCGGCGGCACGCCCTCCGGCGTGCGGTCGAACCGATTGTCGAGGGCCTCGCTCCCGACCGACAACCTCCGTAACTCAACCGAAGGACAGTCAACGCATGGTTACCATTCGTCTGGCACGTGGTGGCGCCAAGAAGCGTCCCTTCTACCACCTCACCGTGACCGATTCCCGTAAATCGCGCGACGGCCGCTTCATCGAGCGCCTCGGCTTCTTCAACCCGGTCGCCCGCGGCCAGGAAGAGCGCCTGCGCGTCGATCTCGAGCGCATCCAGCACTGGCAGGACCACGGCGCCCAGCTCTCCGGCCGCGTCGCCGAGCTGGTCAAGGAAGCCCGCAAGCAGGCCTGAGCCTGGTTGACGCTCCGACTACCTGAGGCAGGATCGCGATGAGCGCAGGCGCCGAGCCCGGCCCGGCCAACGAGCACGTGGTGCTGGGCAAGTTGACCAGCCCCTACGGTGTCAAGGGCTGGCTGAAGGTGTATTCGTACACCAGCCCGATGGAGGGCATCCTCGAGTACGACGAGTGGGTGCTGCGCCATCAGGGTCGCCTGGAACGCTTTCGCCTCGCCCAGGGTCGCCTGCAGGGCAAGGGCCTGGTGGCCCGCCTGGAGGGCGTCGACGACCGCAATCGGGCCGAGGCCCTGGCCGGCGCTGAAGTGCTGCTGCCCACGGCCGAGCTGCCCGACCTCGACGGCGACGACGACTTCTACTGGTATCAGCTGGAAGGCCTGCGGGTCGTGACCCGCGACGGCGTGTCGCTGGGCCGCGTCGACTACCTCTTCGAGACCGGCGCCAACGACGTGCTGGTGGTCAAGGGGCGTGACGACGAGGCCATCGACGATCGCGAGCGGCTGCTGCCCTTTCTGCCCGGCGAGGTCGTGCAGGACGTGGATCTCGAGGCCGGCGTGATGACCGTCGACTGGGATCCGGAGTTTTGAGTCGTAGCGACGCCTCCATGTGGGTCGGCGTAGTGACGCTGTTCCCCGAGATGTTCGAGGCGCTGACCCGTCAAGGCGTGACGGGCAGAGCGGTGGACAAGGGCCGTATCGCCCTGGAGTTCTGGAATCCCCGGGACTACGCCACCGATCGGCATCGCACCGTGGACGATCGCCCCTATGGCGGCGGACCGGGGATGCTGATGAAGGTCGATACCCTGCGCTCGGCCATCCACGACGCCCGCGAGCGGGCCGAGGACGCCACCGGGCAACGCCCGAAGGTGATCTACCTCTCGCCCCAGGGGCGACAGCTGGATCAGCGCGGCGCGCAGGCACTGGCGGATGGCCCGCCCCTGGTGGTGGTGGCCGGACGCTACGAAGGCATCGATGAACGGGTCGTTGAAGCCGACATCGATGAGGAATGGTCGATCGGCGACTATGTGCTGAGCGGCGGCGAGCTGCCCGCCATGGTGCTGATCGATGCCGCGGCAAGGCTGGTGCCCGGGGTATTGGGCCACCAGGATTCCGCGGTCGAGGACTCCTTCAACGACGGACTGCTGGACTGTCCGCACTACACCCGTCCCGAGGTCATCGACGGGCGGCATGTGCCGGAGGTCCTGCTCAGCGGCCATCATGGCGCTATCCGGCGCTGGCGGCTCAAGCAGTCCCTGGGGCGGACCTGGCTCCGGCGGCCCGACCTGCTCGAGGGCAGGCCGCTGAGCGCCGAACAGCAGGCCCTGCTGAAGGAGTTCATCGAGGAGTACGCGCCGGCCGACAGCGACTAGGTCGGAGCGGAGGTGCAGGACGCGCCCGGACGGGCGGCGGACCTGTGTCACCAACAGACTCCCGTGCCTCGACGCGTTCGAGCGCCGGGATCACGATTCGCCGGCCACCCACTGCCGGATCGGCGAGTCAACGAATGTTATCGAGGAGTTATCGTCATGAGTAGCAAGAACAAGGTGATCCAGGCGCTCGAAGCCGAGCAGATGAGCAAGGACGTGCCGGAGTTCGCCCCGGGCGACACCGTGACCGTCCAGGTCAAGGTCAAGGAAGGCAGCCGCGAGCGCCTGCAGGCCTTCGAGGGCGTGGTCATCGGCAAGCGCAACCGCGGCCTGAACTCCGCCTTCACCGTGCGCAAGATCTCCCACGGCGTGGGCGTCGAGCGGACTTTCCAGACCTACAGCCCGCTGGTCGACTCCATCCAGGTCAAGCGCCGCGGCGACGTGCGCCAGGCCAAGCTGTACTACCTCCGCGAGCGCAGCGGCAAGTCCGCCCGCATCAAGGAAAAGCTGGCCTGAGGCAACGCCTCACCGGCCAGTGGTGACGCGGCGCCTTCGCCCGCGTGACATCGAGACCCCGTCACCGCTGCCGCGGGGCGGGGTCTCGTCGTGCAGGGAGGTCCGAGGAAATGCCCATGACGATCGGCGACGATGCCCTGGCCCTGATCGAGGCCTGCCTCGACGATCTGTGGCTGGGGCAGGGCGCCAGCGACAACACCCTGGCGGCCTATCGCCGCGACCTCGTCGCCTGGGGCGCCTGGCTCGAGGCGCGTGGCGCCACGCTGCTGGCCCCCGGCGGCGAGGCGCTGCCGGCCTGGCTGGAGGCACGACGTGAGGCCGGTTACCGGCTGCGCAGCGATGCCCGGCTGCTGTCGAGCCTGCGAGGCTTCTACCGCTGGACGCGGGCCGAGGGGCACCTCGACCACGATCCGCTCGCCGAGGTGCGCCTGCCGCCGGCTCGCCCCGCGCTGCCCGATACCCTGGAGGAAGACGAGGTGGAACGGCTGCTCGCCGCCCCCGACCTCGACAGCGAGCTCGGGCTGCGCGATCGCACCATGCTCGAGGTGCTCTATGCCGCCGGGCTGCGGGTCAGCGAGCTGGTCGGCCTGACCACCGATGCGGTCAACCTGCGACAGGGCGTGGTGCGGGTGCGCGGCAAGGGCGACAAGGAGCGTCTGGTGCCGCTCGGCGAGGAGGCCGTGGCCTGGCTCGAACGCTACCTGCGCACCGGCCGCCCCGGGCTGATGCGCGACCCGACGCGACCGGCGCTGTTCCCCGGCCGGGCCGACGCCTGCCTGACCCGCCAGGCGTTCTGGCACCGCATCAAGGCCCATGCCCTGGTCGCCGGCATCGACCGACCGCTGTCGCCGCACACCCTGCGCCACGCCTTCGCTACCCACCTGTTGAATCATGGGGCCAACCTGCGTGTCGTACAGCTGTTGCTGGGTCACAGCGATCTCTCGACCACCCAGATCTATACCCATGTGGCGCAGGCCCGGCTCGAGGCCCTGCACGCCGATCATCATCCCCGAGGCTGAAACATGAGACGAATCACACGCGCCCTGGTCGCCGGCACCTTCGCCGCCCTGTCCCTGCCCGCCCTGGCCGAGGACCCGGCCATCGAACGGCTGACCGAGCACCTGGCGGTCGACGGCCAGCCGATGCCGGTGAAGCGCATCGAGCCGACGCCGCTGGCGGGGTTCTACGAGGTGCGCCTGGAGACCGGCGAGCGCTTCTACACCGATAGCCAGGGCGACTACTTCCTGGTCGGCGATCTGTTCGAGAATGCCCAGGGCGGGCTGGTCAACCTCACCGAGCGGGCGCGGAACGCCGAACGGGCCGCCAGGCTGGCCGCGATTCCCGACGAGGAGCGGGTGGTGTTCCGCGGCATCGACGAGCCCCGGGCTCGCGTCACGGTGTTCACCGATACCACCTGCCCCTACTGTCGCCGGCTGCATGAGGAGGTGCCGCGGCTCAACGAGATGGGCATCGAGGTGGACTACCTGGCCTTCCCCCGCGGCGGCATGAACTCGCCGGGGGCTCGGGAGCTCGAGCGGGTGTGGTGCGCGGACAACCCGAGCGAGGCCATGTCGGCGGCCAAGCGCGAGGAGGCGCTCGAAGGCGACGCGGCCTGCGACAATCCGGTCGAGGCACAGTATCATCTGGGCATGGAACTCGGCGTGCAGGGCACGCCGGCCATCGTGCTGCCCGATGGGCGCCTGGTGCCCGGCTACGTGCCGGCGGAACGCCTGGCGACCATGCTGGGCCTGAACGATCAATAGCCGCGCCGGCGAGCGCGGGGCTAGGGAAGCGCGGAATCAATCGGTGAGCGGAGTAAGGCGCCAGGCGCACGGGGCACAGAAGCCGGAGCCTATGGGTATAGGTGACGGCTTCGAGCACCGCGCAACGTGGCGACGTGCCCGCGCAGGCATTTGTTCGGTGCCTTCCCGAGGCCGATATCGCTGAGACACAAGCACAGTAACGAGGGGAATGACATTGAAACCGGTGAGAGTGGGAATCTGTGGCCTGGGCACCGTCGGCGGCGGGACCTTCAACGTACTGACGCGCAACGCCGACGAGATCGCCCGTCGGGCGGGGCGGCCCATCGTCATCGAGCAGGTGGCCTTCCGGACGCCCAATCCCGAGTGTGACGTCACCGGCATCAAGACCACCCAGGACGTCTTCGAGGTCGCCGCCAACCCCGACATCGATGTCGTCGTCGAACTGATCGGCGGCTACGACGTGGCCCGGGAGCTGGTGCTGACCGCCATCGACAACGGCAAGCACGTGGTCACCGCCAACAAGGCGCTGATCGCGGTGCACGGCAACGAGATCTTCCAGGCCGCCCACGAGAAGGGCGTGATCGTGGCCTTCGAGGCCGCGGTGGCCGGCGGCATCCCGGTGATCAAGTCGCTGCGCGAGGGCCTGGGGGCCAACCGCATCGAGTGGCTGGCCGGCATCATCAACGGCACCGGCAACTTCATCCTCACCCACATGCGCGACGAGGGCCGTGCCTTCGAGGACGTGCTCGCCGAGGCCCAGGCGCTGGGCTATGCCGAGGCCGACCCGACCTTCGACGTGGAAGGCATCGATGCCGCCCACAAGCTGACCATCCTGGCCTCCATCGCCTACGGCGTGCCGCTGCAGTTCGAGAAGGCCTACACCGAGGGCATCTCCCGGGTCACCGCCGAGGACGTCGAGCAGGCCGACAACCTGGGCTACATCATCAAGCACCTGGGCATCTCCAAGCGCACCGACGACGGCCTGGAGCTGCGCGTCCACCCGACGCTGATTCCCAAGGAGCGGCTGCTGGCCAACGTGCATGGCGTCAAGAACGCCATCGCCGTGATGGGCGACGCCGTGGGCCCGACCCTCTACTACGGCGCCGGCGCCGGCGCCGAGCCGACCGCCTCGGCGGTGGTGGCCGACGTGCTCGACGTGGCCCGCGACATCACCACCGATCACCACTACCGGGTGCCCTACCTGGCCTTCAGCGGCATCGGCGAGAACGCCGACCAGCCGCCGATCCTGGCCATGGAGGAGATCAGCACCGCCTACTACCTGCGCCTGCTGGCGGTGGACCGCCCCGGGGTGCTGGCCCGGGTCGCCACCATCCTCTCCGAGGAGGGCATCTCCATCGAGGCGCTGATCCAGAAGGAGGCCACCGAGGGCGAGCTGGTGCCGATCATCCTGCTGACCCACCGCACCCGCGAGCGGCAGATGAACGAGGCGATCCGCAAGATCGAGTCCATGGCCGACATCGCCGGTTCCGTCACTCGCATTCGCGTCGAGTCGCTGGAAGAGAACCAATAACCATCGGCCGCGGGCCTCGGGCAGCGGGCGGCGGGCAGTGAAGTGCCCGTAGCTCGTCGCCCGTGGCCCGAGTCCCACGGAGTGGAATGATGCGCTATATCAGTACCCGCGGGCAGGCGCCTGCGCTCTCCTTCGAGGAGGTCGTGCTCACCGGCATGGCCAGCGACGGGGGCCTCTACGTGCCCGAGGCCGTTCCCCAGCTGAGCCACGAGCAGCTGGCCGACATGGCCGGCTGTTCCTATGCCGAGATCGCCTTCCGGGTGATGCAGCCCTACGTGGGCGGCGAGATCGACGACGACACCTTCCGCGAGATCGTCCGCGACGCCTACGCGACCTTCAGCCACGACGCCGTGGTGCCGCTCAACCAGCTCGACGCCAACCACTTCCTGCTCGAGCTGTTCCACGGCCCGACGCTGGCGTTCAAGGACGTGGCCCTGCAGCTGCTCGGCCGGCTGCTCGACCACTTCCTCAAGAAGCGCGGCGAACGCGCGGTGATCATGGGCGCCACCTCCGGCGACACCGGCTCGGCCGCCATCGAGGGCTGCCGCCACTGTGACAACCTGGACATCTTCATCCTGCATCCGCACCAGCGGGTGTCCGAGGTCCAGCGTCGCCAGATGACCACCGTGCTGGCCGACAACGTCTTCAACGTCGCCATCGAGGGCAACTTCGACGACGCCCAGGCGATGGTCAAGGCCAGCTTCGCCAACCAGGACTTCCTGAAGGGCACCCGGCTGGTGGCGGTGAACTCGATCAACTGGGCGCGCATCATGGCCCAGATCGTCTACTACGTGGCCTCCGCCGTGGCACTCGGCGCACCGCACCGCAAGGTGAGCTTCTGCGTGCCCTCGGCCAACTTCGGCAACGTTTTCGCCGGCTACATGGCCTACCGCATGGGCCTGCCGGTCGAGCGCTTCGTGATCGCCACCAACGCCAACGACATCCTGCACCGCACCCTGGCCGACAACGACTTCTCCAAGCAGGAGCTGGTCGCGACCCTGGCGCCGTCCATGGACATCGTGGTGTCGTCCAACTTCGAGCGCCTGCTGTTCGAGGCCTACCAGCGCGACGGCGACGCCGTAGCCGCGCTGCTCGAGCGCTTCCAGGACGAGCCCTCGGCGCTGGCCGAGGCGCCGCTGGCGCGGCTGCGCGAGATGTTCGCCAGCCACAGCATCGACGACGCCACCATCCTGGAGGTGATCCGCGAGGCCCATCACCGCACCCAGGAGATCCTCGACCCGCACACCGCCACCGGCTATCGCGCCGCCGAGCGCGAGCGCGGCGACGAGAGCGCGCCGATGGTCACCCTGGCCACCGCCCATCCGGCCAAGTTCGCCGAGGCGGTGGTCAAGGCCGGCTTCCCGGGCGTGCCGCTGCCGCCGCACATGGACGACCTGCTGGAGCGCGAGGAGCGCTACAGCGTGCTGCCGGCCGAGCTCGCCGCCGTGCAGCGCTTCGTGGCTGAGAATCGGCGGTAAGGCCCGGGAAATGGTGACCTGAATCGCCACCAGGCGAGGGGCGCCGGGGGCAGGCCGAAGAGGAGGTCCTACGCCAGGGATGGCGTCGGTAGCGCCCAAGGATGGGTTCACAGCGCCTCCTCGGTGGTCCGGCACCCCGGAGGCCTGTCCCCGGATCAGCCCCGGTTGACTCCCATCTGATTGAATTCGCTACCCCATCCAAAGGAGTCGGGCTTGGATGCCGTGACCGATCCCCACGACCTGCATGAACGCCTTGAACCCCGCATCCTGCCGCGTCCCCGCGACGAGGCCCTGGAGGCCCGCGCCCTGGCCGAAGGGCTGACGCCGCTGCAGGCCCGCGTGCTGGCCGGGCGCCTGCCCGGCCATACCGGCGAGCTCGCCCCGCTGGTGTCGCCGAGCCTGCGCCACCTGGCGCATCCCGAGCGACTCAAGGACGCGCGCCCGGCCGCCGAGCGCATCGCCCAGGCGGTGGTCGAGGGCGAGCACATCGGCATCCTCACCGACTACGACGTCGATGGCATCACCTCCCACGTGGTGATCCGCCGCACCCTGAACGAGCTGTTCGGCGTGCCCGAGGACCGGCTGCACAGCCTGATCGGCCACCGCATCCATGACGGCTACGGCATCAGCCTGCCGCTGGTGCAGCGCACCCTGAAGCTCTCGCCGCGGCCGAGTCTGGTGATCACCGCCGACTGCGGCAGCTCCGATGAGCCGCGCATCGCCCGGCTCAAGGCCGCCGGCATCGATGTGGTCGTCAGCGACCACCACGCGCTGCCGGTGGAAGGCCCGCCGGCCTCGGCCTTCGCCACCGTCAACCCGACCCGCGACGACTGCGATTACCCGGACCCGACCATCGCCGGCTGCATGGTCGCCTGGCTGGTGATGTCGCTGGCCCGTTCGGTGCTGATCGAGTGGGGCGTGCTGGCGGGCTCCACGCCCAAGCTCTCGCCCTGGCTCTCCTACGTGGCGCTGGGCACCGTGGCCGATTGCGTGTCGCTCGGCGGCAGCGCGGCCAACCGCGCCGTGGTCACCCAGGGCCTGGCGCTGATCAATCGCATGGAGGCGGCCTGCTGGCGGACCATGGCCGAGCGGCTGGGCGCCGACAGCGTGCCCTTCGACGCCGAGACCCTGGCCTTCCAGATGGGCCCGCGGATCAACGCCCGCTCGCGGCTCGACGACCCCTACGCCGCGCTGCATTTTATGCTCGCCGAGCAGGATCATGTCGCGCAGCGCTATCTCGAGGTGCTCGATCAGGACAACCAGTCGCGCAAGGCGATCGAGGCGGACATGGCCGAGCAGGCGAGGGCGCTGGCTCGGCCGCAGCTGGCTGAGAACGCCCCGGCGCTGGTGGTCTTCCTCGAGGATGGCCATCCCGGCGTGCAGGGCATCGTCGCCTCACGGCTGGTGCAGGCCTTCGGCCGGCCGACCCTGGTGCTGACCCCGGCCGCCCAGGCCGGCATGCTCACCGGCTCGGGACGCTCCATCGAGGCGCTGCACCTGCGTGACGCCTTGCAGCGCGCCTTCGAGCTCGCCCCCGAGGCGCTGCCGCGCTTCGGCGGCCATCGCGGCGCCGCCGGCGTCGGCGTACCGGTAGAAGCGCTCGAGGCCTTCCGTGCCGCCTTCCTGCAGGCGGTCGGCGAGCAGCTCGGCGACACCGAGCTGTTCCCCAGGATCTTCACCGACGGCGAACTGGCACCGGCTCAGATGAGCCTCGCCACCCTCGACGAGCTGGAGGCGCTTGGGCCCTACGGCCGCGAGTTCGACCCGCCGCTGTTCGAGGGCGAGTTCCTGGTGGAATCGTTACGTCCGGTAGGCGCCGAGGGGAATCACCTGATGATGGAGCTCTCGGCCGGCCTGGTGGCGACCCGGGCGATCTGGTTCCGGGCGCTGACCCCGGGAGAGGTACCGGCCTTCGGGGTCGGCGACCGGCTGCACTGCGCCTACAAGCTCAACCGCAACCGCTGGCGCGGCCGCGAATCGCTGCAGCTGATGGTCGAGCACGCCGCCGCAGTATAGTGTGTCGGGCTGCGGGCTGCGGGCTGCGCGGCGCCGGGGACAGGCCGAAGAGGAGGTTCGATTCCAGGAAAGGAATCGGTAGCGTACAGGGAAGTATTCACAGCGCCTCCTCGGAGGCTTGTGCCCGGGAAAGCCGCGGATTTCAGAATCGAAGGCGAGCAAATCGGGCCATACCCCAGGGGTGGCGAGTTCCAGCAGGTGGCCGTCGGGGGCTCGGTCGGATAGAGAGCGGGCTCTCCCGAGAGCGGTCTCAGTAAGTCGGCCATACCCCGGGGGTGGCGAGTTCCAGCAGGTGGCCGTCGGGGGCTCGGTCGGATAGAGAGCGGGCTCTCCCGAGAGCGGTCTCAGTAAGTCGGCCATACCCCGGGGGTGGCGAGTTCCAGCAGGTGCCCGTCGGGGTCGCGGAAATACAGGCTCTCGCCGCCCCGCGGCCAGTGGGTGCGACCTTCGATGGCGACGCCGTGGTCGCGCAGCTGGCTCTCCCAGGCCGCCAGATCGCCGGCGGCGATGGCGAAGGCCATGTGTACCCGGCCGCTGCCATCGTGGGGGGGAATGGTCCCCATGTCGTCGGGGAGGACCACCGTCTGGAGGGTCTCGCCGCTCAGGAACAGCAGCAATACCGAGCCCGCCCCGGCGTCGAAGGCGGTGAAACGATGGTCCGCGGTGAAGGGCGTGAGGCCCATCACGCCTTCGAAGAAGGTCTGGGCCCGTGCCATGTCCTCCACGTAGAGGGCCGTCTCCAGTACCCCGTTGAGTTCGGGCATTCGGCTTGCTCCCTTTGGCCTCCTGGTTATCAGCCTAGCAGTCTCGTGCTTGAGGCCGCGGGCGGCCTCGTCGGGCAGGCGTCAGCGAGTCGGCCCCCAGAACCACCAGGCGATCAGGGCGATCAGCGCCAGGCCGGCGAGATTGACGATCCAGCTCATGGGGAGACCTCCTGCTGGTGGGTGGAAGGTGTTCCGGTGGATGACGCGCCGGCGTGCCTGGGGCGCAAGGCGCGCAGGCGGCTGGCGTTGCCGACCACGGTGATCGAGGAGGCCGACATGGCGGCACCGGCGATGACCGGCGACAGCAGGCTGCCGGTCAGCGGATAGAGGGCGCCGGCGGCGATGGGGATGCCGAGCACGTTGTAGCCGAAGGCGCCCACCAGGTTCTGCTTGATGTTGGTCAGCGTCGCCCGGCTGATGGCGATGGCGTCGGCCACGCCGTGCAGCGAGTCGCGCATCAGGGTGATGCCGGCGCTCTCGATCGCCACGTCGGTGCCCTGGCCGATGGCGAAGCCGACGTCGGCGCGGGCCAGCGCCGGGGCGTCGTTGATGCCGTCGCCGACCATGCCGACCGTCTCGCCGTTGGCCTGACGCCGCTCGATCTCGGCGTGCTTGTCCTCGGGCAGCAGCCCGGCGCGGACCTCGTCGATGCCGACCTCGTCGGCGATGGCGCGGGCGGTGTGCGCGTTGTCGCCGGTCAGCATCACGATGCTCAGCCCTTCGTCTCGCAGGCGTGCGACGGCCTCCCGGGCATCGGCACGCAGCGGGTCGCTGACGCCGAACAGGGCGACGAGCCGGCCGTCGACGGCCAACTGGACCACGGTGCGTGCCTGGCCCTCGAGCGCGTCGACGCGGTCCTTGCCGGGCGTGAGGTCGACGCCGGCCTCCTCGAGCAGCCGGGCGTTGCCGAGCAGCAGCGTGCGGCCGTCGGGCGTGCCGGCGCGCACGCCGCCGCCGGTCACGCTGGTGAAGTCGCGGATCTCGGCGGCCGCGGCGCCCTGTGCCTCGGCATGGGCGAGCAGGGCGCTGGCCAGCGGGTGCTCGGAGCCGCGCTCCAGCGCCGCCACCCAGCCGAGCGCCTCCTGCTCGTCGCCGGCGAGGACCTCGGCCTCTGTCAGCCTCGGCTTGCCCTCGGTCAGGGTGCCGGTCTTGTCCACCACCAGGGTGGTGAGACGGCTGGCGGTCTGCAGCGCCTCGCCGCTTCTCACCAGCACGCCGTGTTCGGCGGCCTTGCCGACGCCGATCATGGTGGAGATCGGCGTGGCCAGGCCCAGCGCGCAGGGGCAGGCGATGATCAGCACCGTGCTGGCGGTGACCAGCATGTGCAGCACGCGCGGCTCGGCGCCGACGTTGAACCAGACCAGCGCGGTGAGCACGGCGATGATCATCACCGACGGCACGAAGATGCCGGAGATAGTGTCGGCGAGCCGGCCGATGGGCGGCCGCGAGGCCTGGGCGCGAGCCACCTGCTCGGTGATGCGGCCGAGCCGGGTGTCGGCGCCCACGCGGGTGGCCCGATAGACCAGCCCGCCCTGGCCGTTGACGGTGCCGGCGCTGACCTCGTCGCCGGCCGCCTTGGCCACCGGGGCGGGCTCGCCGGTGAGCATGGACTCGTCGAGGTGACTCTCGCCCTCGATCACCTTGCCGTCCACCGGCAGGCGCTCGCCGGGGCGCACGCGCAGCCGGTCGCCCTCGCGCACCTCGTCGATGTCGACCTCGCACTCCTGACCGTCGCGGATCACCCGGGCGGTGCGGCTCTGCAGGTCGAGCAGGCGGCGCAGGGCGTCGCTGGTGCGGCCCTTGGCCTTCAGCTCCAGGGCGTTGCCCAGCAGCACCAGGCCGATCACCATCGCCGAGGCCTCGAAGTAGAGGCCGCGGGCCATCTCGGGCAGGGCCTCGGCGAAGGCCACTACCGCCATGGAATAGAGCCAGGCGGTGCCGGTGCCCATGGCGATCAGAGTGTCCATGTTGGCCTGGTGATGGCGCAGGTTCTTCCAGGCGTTGCGGAAGAAGTGCCGGCCGGGGCCGGCCATCACGGCCAGGGTCAGCAGGCCCACCACCAGCCAGAACCACCGGCCGGCGCCGAGCGGTTGGGGATGATAGACGAACATGCTGACCATCAGCGGCACGGCCAGCGCCAGCGACAGGGCGCTGCCGCGCATCCGGCGGCGATACTCCACGGCGTCGCGCTCTGCGCGTACCTTCTCGGCCTGGCGCAGGTCGAGGATCGGCTCGGCGCCGTAGCCGACCGCGTCCACGGCGTCGATCAGCGCCTGGGTGTCGGCGCTGCTGCGCACCTGGGCGGTGTGGTTGCCGAGATTGACCGTGGCCGAGGCGACGCCCGGGGTGCGCTCCAGCGCCTGCTGGACGCTCTTCACGCAGCCGGCGCAGGTCATGCCGGTGATGGAGAGGCGCAGGGTGGTCGCGCCATCGTCGTCACCCTCGCTATGGCTGTTGGCCTGCGGCGCCGGCGTGGTTTCCGGCGCGGGCTCGGGGGCAGGCTCGGTCGCGGCGCCCGGCTCGATGGACGACGTCTCGGGTGGATAGCCGGCGTCCGCCAGCACCCGGTCCAGCTCGGCGTCGCTCAGCGCGCTCACGACCTCGAGACGATGCTCGGCCGGCGTGCCGCTCACCTCGGCCTCGGCGTCCTGGGCCTGGATGGCCTCGCGCATGCGCTTGACGCAGCCCTGGCAGCGCATGGCGGGAATGTGGCGTTCGCGTCGCATGGACGAGGTACTCATGACGATGCCTCCCTGGGCGATGCTTCTCGCGGCGACGACTCCAGCGGCTCGGGGAAGCTCTCGATCAGCCGGCACAGGCTATGGCCGTCCGGCGTGCCATCCGGGAGGTGCTCCCAGGCCGCCAGCGCCTCCTCCATGCGTCCGGCCAGGGCCTCGAGCTCGCGGATGCGCGCGCGAATCTCCGGCAGGCGATGGGCCAGCAGGTCGCGGACCAGCGGGCAGGGTGAGTCGCCCTGGTCGGACTGTTCGAGGATCTCGCGGATCTCGGTGACGCCGAACCCCAGGGTGCGGGCCCGCTGGATGAAGCGCAGGCGGCGCAGGTCGGTGTCGTCGAAGAGTTGATAGCCGTTGCTCGGATCGCGCTCGGGGTGCAACAACGCTTCCCGGGTATAGTGCCGCACGGTCTCGGCGGTGACGCCGGCCTGGCGGGCGAGTTCGCTGACCTTCATGGAGCGTCTCCTGAATCGGGATCTGCTCGCAGTGTAAAACCTTTGGGTAACACTCAGGTCAAGCGCCTCGTTCGGCCTCTCCGAAGGCTTCGGAGAAAAGTGCTAACTTATTGATGCCGCAGGACAAGGCGTTGCCCTCATACCAAAGTATTAGCAAAAATGGGATTAAAACGAACGTTTGGCCTTGAACCCGCCGGAAGATTCGGCAAACACTGTCGTCAGCACCCGCGTCATCACCCGACTCATCATTACAACAGTCACAACAACAGCCATCGAGAAAGGATGCCCAGCGCCATGCACAACAAGCCCCGCACGCTCACCGTCGCCATCGCCCTGGCCTCCGCGACCCTGGCGGCCGGCCAGGCCGCCGCCTCCGGCTTCCAGGTCCGAGAGCAGAGCGCCAAGACCCTGGCCAACGCCTTCTCCAACGCCGCCGCCGGCGCCGAGGACGTCAGCTTCATGGCCTACAACCCGGCCGCCATCGGCAACATCGATGGCAGCCAGGTGGCCGGCGGCGTGTCCTATATCGATGCCTCCTTCGAGCTGCAGGACGCCGAGGCGTCCAACGTGCTCGGCATGCCCTATGCGTCCGATGCTTCGGGAGAAGGGGGCGAATCGGCGGTGGTGCCGAGCTTCGCCATCAAGACACAGCTCGACGAGCGCTTCGATCTGGGTCTGGCGATCCACTCGCCCTACGGCCTGGCCACCAAGTACGACGAGGACTGGATCGGTCGCTATCACGGCATCGAGACCGAGCTGAAGACGATCGACTTCCAGCCGACCCTCAACTATCGGGCCAGCGAGCGACTCAATCTGGCGGTCGGCCTGCGCGCGCAATATGCCGATGCCACCCTGTCGAACGCCATCGATTTCGGCGCTGGCGCGGCCGCCCAGGGCGTGCCGGGGGCGATGCCCGGCCAGAACGACGTGATCGGCGAGCTCACCGGTGACGACTGGGGCTACGGCTATACCCTGGGGGCACTCTTCCAGGCCACCGAGCGGACTCGCGTCGGGGTCAGCTATCGTTCCGAGATCGACCTGACCCTGGAGGGTGACCTGGACGTGAAGGGCACCGATCCGCTCTCCGATGGCGCCATCGCCGCCGGCCAGGTGTCCGACATGGGCGGCTCCGCCGACCTGACCACCCCGGCGAACTTCAACCTGGGGGTGAACCACCGGCTGACCGATCGCCTGACGCTGATGGCCAACGCCGAATGGACCGAATGGAGCAGCTTCGACGAGCTGCTGGTGGAGTTCGACGACGGCAGCGAGAGCCGGACCACCGAGAACTGGAACGATACCTGGGCCTTCTCGGTGGGGGCCAACTACCAGCTCAACTCGCAGTGGCTGCTGCGCACGGGCCTGGGGGTCGACGAGACGCCGGTACCGGACGCCGAGCACCGTACCCCGCGGGTGCCGGACGCCGACCGTCGCTGGGCGTCCATCGGCGCCACCTACCAGCCCACCGAGAACCTGGGCATCACCGCCGGCTACCTGCGCATCTTCGGCGACGACGTCGACATGGACCAGGATGCGACCCCGACCAACGAGAACGCCACCCGCGGCAACCTCTCGGGCACCTACGAGGTCGAGGCCGACGTCTTCGCGCTGTCGATGGATTATCGTTTCTAGCGGCGGCTCGCCTCGCGATGTCCTGTACCCCGGCCCTCGGCCGGGGTTTTTCATGCGCGGAGCTCGCGGCGCGCTCAGGCGGCCTCGGCGTCGATAAAGGCCGCGCGCATCAGTTCACGGGTATAGGCTTCTCGCGGCGCCTCGAACAGTGCCTGGGTGTCGCCCTGTTCGACCACTTCGCCCTGCTTCATCACCAGTACGGTATCGGCCAGGGCGCGGACCACGGCCAGGTCGTGACTGATGAACAGGTAGGTCAGGCCATGCCGGGCCTGCAGGTCGCGCAGCAGCGCGATCACCGTGGCCTGCACCGAGCGGTCCAGCGCCGAGGTGGGCTCGTCGAGCAGCAGGAACTCGGGCTTGAGCACCAGGGCCCGGGCGATGGCGATGCGCTGGCGCTGGCCGCCGGAGAACTCGTGGGGATAGCGGCGGCGCATCGCCGGGTCGAGGGCGACCTCGCCGAGCGCCTCCTGGACCCGGGCATCGCGCTCCCGGGCGGAGAGCTCGGGGGCGTGAACCTTCAGGCCCTCACCGACGATCTCGCCGACCGTCAGGCGCGGCGACAGCGATCCGAAGGGGTCCTGGAAGACCACCTGCATCAGAGAGCGCAGCGGGCGCATGGCGGTGCTGTCCAGGCCGCTCAGGGCGGCGTCATCGAAGCGGATGTCGCCGCGGCTGTCGAGCAGTCGCAGCAGGGCGCGCCCCAGGGTCGACTTGCCGGAGCCTGATTCGCCGACGATGCCCACCGTCTGTCCCCGGCGAATCGCCAGGTCGATCCCGCGTACCGCCTCGAAATATTCCACAGGGCGAAACAGCCGCTTGCCGAGCGGGAAGCGCACCCGCACGTCACGGGCCTCGAGCAGCATGGGGGCGTCCTCGGGCACCGCTGCCTTGCGGCCCCGCGGCTCGGCGTCGATCAGCATCCGCGTATAGGCGTGACGGGGGGCCTCGAACAGCGCCCGGGTCTCGCCGCTTTCCACCAGTTCGCCCTGGCGCATCACGCACACCCGGTCGGCGAAGTGGCGCACCAGGCCCAGGTCATGGGTGATGAACAGGATGGCCATGCCGTAGCGGTGCTGCAGGTCCTTGAGCAGGGCCAGGATCTGCGCCTGGACGGTGACGTCGAGCGCCGTGGTCGGCTCGTCGGCGATCAGCAGCTTGGGCTCGCAGGCCAGCGCCATGGCGATCATGACCCGCTGTCGCTGGCCGCCGGAGAGCTCATGGGGGTAGCTGGAGAGGCGTCGCTCGGGCTCGGGAATGCCGACCTGGCCGAGCAGCTCCAGCACTCGCGCCCGGGCGGCGCGTCCCTTGAGGCCGCGATGGCGCTCGAGCGCCTCGGCGATCTGGCGGCCGATGCGATGCAGCGGATTGAGCGAGGTCATCGGCTCCTGGAAGATCATCGCGATGTCGTTGCCGCGCAGTCGACGCAGGCGTTTCGGCGTCGCGGCCAGCAGGTCCTCGCCCTCGAAGCGGATGGCCCCGCGGGTGCTGGCCAGGTCGGGCAGCAGGCCCATGGCGGCGGTGGAGGATACCGACTTTCCCGACCCGGATTCGCCGACCAGGGCCAGGGTCTCGCCCGCCTCAATGTGGTAGCTGACGCGCTTGACGGCGGGAACGGTGCCGTGGGGCAGGGTGAAGTCGACGCACAGGTCGTCGACCTCGAGCAATGGGGTTGTCATCTTTCACTCCTGGTATCGCTCATGTGCGTGACATGGGAGTGCCGATTTATGTTGCGAGCGAAGAGAGGTTGGTTACCGCCGGCGCGCAGCAACCAGTCTTGACTGGCTGCGCATTGAGGATTGCGACGGTCCGACGCTTCGGCCCCGCCGGGGGCCAGCTCTTTGTCTCAACTACGCGAGCGCAGCAATAAATCGGTGCTTCCATCAGCGTGTCTTGGGGTCCAGGGCATCTCTCAGCCCATCGCCCAGGAAGTTGAGGCACAGCAGGGTCACCGCCAGGAAGGCGGAGGGCACCAGCAGCATCCAGGGGGCCGTCTCCATCATGTCCTTGCCCTCGCTGATCAGCACGCCCCAGCTGGTCAGCGGCTCTTGCACGCCGAGCCCCAGGAACGACAGGAAGCTCTCCAGCAGGATCACCTTGGGCACGGTGAGGGTGACGTAGACGATCACCGGGCCGATGGCGTTGGGGATCAGGTGGCGGGTGACGATCTTGTGACTGCGCACGCCCAGGGCATGGGCGGCCTCCACGAACTCGCGACGCTTCAGCGCCAGCACCTGGCCGCGCACGATGCGCGACATGTCCAGCCATTCCACGGCGCCGATGGCGGCGTAGATCAGCAGGATGTTGCGGCCGAACACCACCATCAGCAGGATCACCAGGAACATGAACGGCAGCGAATACATGATGTCGACGAAGCGCATCATCAGGTTGTCGACGCGCCCGCCCAGGTAACCGGCGACGGCGCCGTAGAGCACGCCGATGACCAGCGAGACGAAGGTGGCCACCAGTGCCACGGACAGCGACACCTGACCGCCATGCAGCACTCGGGTCAGCAGGTCGCGACCGTTGGCGTCGGTGCCGGCGTAGTGGCCGTCGCCCAGGCTCGGCGGAGTGAGGATGGCGTTCCAGTCCACCTCATCCAGCGCCCAGGGGGTCAGCCATGGGCCGGCGATGCACGCCAGGGTGACCAGTGCCAGCAGTACCAGGCTGGTGGTGGCGGCCTTGTTCTGCTTGAGCCGGCGCCAGGCCTCGCGGGCCAGGCTGTCGCCGGCGATATCGGGGGTCGAGACAGCGGTATCAGTCGTCATAGCGAATCTGCGGGTCCAGGGCCGAGTAGATCAGGTCGACGAGGAGGTTGAGCAGCACGATCAGGGCGCCGTAGAACACCACCGTGCCCATCACCAGGGTGTAGTCGCGGTTGAGCGCGGCCTGGACGAAGTAGCGGCCGATGCCGGGAATGCCGAAGATCTGCTCGATCACCACCGAGCCGGTGATGATCCCGGCGATCGCCGGGCCCAGGTAGGAGACCACGGGCAGCATCGCCGGGCGCATGGCGTGGCGCCGGATCACCTCGGTCTCCGCCAGGCCCTTGGCCCGAGCGGTGCGGATGAAATGGCTGCCGAGGATCTCGATCATGCTGGCGCGCATCATCCGGGCGATGTAGGCGATCTGCTGGATCGACAGCGCCACCACCGGCAGCACCAGGTTCTTCCAGTGGCCGTCGTTCCAGCCGCCCACCGGCAGCCAGGCCAGGAAGACGCCGAACACCAGCGCCAGCAGCGGGGCGATGACGAAGTTGGGGATGGCCACGCCGGCCAGGGCGGTGCCCATCACCAGGTAGTCGACGGTGGAGTTGCGCTTCAGGGCGGCGATCACCCCCAGCGGCAGGCCGATCAGCAGGGCCAGGCCGATGGCCCAGAGCCCCAGCTCGAGGCTCACCGGAAAGCCCTGGGCGACCAGCTCGGTGACGGTGAAGTCCTTGTACTTGAACGACGGTCCGAGGTCGCCCCGGAGCAGGTCGCCCATGTAGATCAGGTACTGCTTCCACACCGGCTCGTCCAGGTGGTAGGTGGCCAGCAGGTTGGCCTCGATCTCCGCCGGCAGCTGGCGCTCGCCGTCGAAGGGGCCGCCCGGGGCCAGGTGCATCAGGAAGAACGACAGGGTGATGACGATGAGTAGCGTCGGAATCGCCAGCAGCAGGCGCTTCAGGGTATAGCGGAGCATGGGGAACCCTCGGGCCCCGGGGGTTCCCGGGGCCGTCGCTAGGTGAAGGAGGCGTGACTCAGTTCTCGAAGTCGATCCAGCGCGAGCGGTGGATATCCTCGATGTTGGTCTGCCAGCCGGTCAGCTCGGGACTGACCAGGTTGCGGGAGACGTAGTAGTAGAGGGGCAGGGTGGCGCTGTCCTCCAGGGCCAGGGCCTCGGCCTCGGCCATCAGCGCGGCGCGGGCGTCCATGTCCTGGGTCTCGGCGGCCTGATCCATCAGGGCGTCGAACTCGTCGTCGCCATAGGCGCCGTAGTTGTTGGCGACGCCGCTCTCCAGCAGGCTCAGGAAGTTCTGGGCATCGTTGTAGTCGCCGATCCAGCCGGCCCGGGCCACGTCGAAGTCGCCCTGGCGGATGTCGGCGTAGTGCACGGCGACCTCGGAGTTGTAGAGCTCCACCTCCACGCCCAGCGGCTTCCACATGGCGGCCAGGGCGATCGCCACCTTGCGATGGTCTTCGCTGGTGTTGTAGCGCAGCTGCAGCGCCAGTGGGTTGTCCGGGCCATAGCCGGCCTCTTCCATCAGGGCCTTGGCCCGCTCCAGGCGCGCGTCCTGGCTCATGTCGGCGAAGTCGGCCCTGGGCGCCTCGTAGTGGGCGACGTCCGGCGGCACGAAGCTGTAGGCGGGCTCCTCGCCGGTGCCGAGGATCTGGTCGGTGATCACCTCCCGGCGTACCGCCAGGCTCAGCGCTTCGCGGACCCGCTCGTCGGCGGTGGCATGGCCGTCGCGGACATTGAGCGCGTAGTAGTAGATGCCGAGATAGGGCGCTACCTGCACGGCGTCCGGGAGATTCTCCTGCAGCCAGTCGTACTGCTGGGTGGGGAATTCCCGGGCGATGTCGATCTCGCCGGCGCGGAAACGGTTGAGGGCGGTGTTGCGCTCCTCGATGGGGAAGTACACCACCTCGTCGAGGGCCACGTTCTCGGCGTCGTGGAAGTGCGGGTTGCGCGTGGCCTCGATGCGCGTCTGGGACTGCCAGTCCTGCAGGGCGAAGGCGCCGTTGGAGACCATGTGCTCGGGCTTGGACCAGTCGTCGCCGTATTCCTCCACCACGTGTTGCGGCACCGGGTAGGCGGTGTAGTGGGCCAGCTGGTCGAGGAAGTAGGGGGTGGAGCGTTCCAGGGTGATGCGCAGGGTGCGTTCGTCCAGGGCCTCGATGCCCAGCGCGCTGGGTTCGGCCTCGCCGTCGTAGACCGCCTCGGCGTTCTTCACCGGATACAGCAGGTAGGCATAGCTGGCAGCGGTGGCCGGGTCGAGGATGCGGCGGAAGGCGAACACGAAGTCGCCGGCGGTCACCGGGGAGCCGTCGGACCACTCGGCGTCCTCGCGCAGCGCGAAGGTGTAGGTGGTGCCGTCCTCGGACACCTCCCAGGACTCGGCGACGCCGGGGATGCGCTCCCCATCGGCGGCCTCGGTGACCAGCCCCTCGAAGAGGTCGCCGACCACGTCGTTCTCCCAGGTGCCGCTGATCTTGTGGGGGTCGAGGGAGGCGGGCTCGCCCATGATGGCGAGGCGCAGGGTGTCGGCCTGGAGGGGAGAGGCGGCCAGGCCGGAGGCCAGCAGCAGGCTGCCGGCGAAAAGGCGCGTCTTGCGCATGAGTCACTCCTTGGCTTGTGGTTGTTGGAGTCGTTCGAGTGCTAAACGGCTGTTCCTCACCTTCGCCGAGACCCCGAACGGGGTCCATTTGAAATTGCGCATGGGCTTATCCACGAATTCGATACCCCCGCGGTGGTGCCCGCGGCGGGATGGTCGGAGGCGGTGCATTTCGCTACAATGTGCGTCTTTTCTCCGCCGCCGACGCCATGCCGTCGGCGCGCGCCTCATCTCTCTTGGATTCAGGCGAACCCCATGCTGGAAACCAATCCGATCAACCACCTCATCAAGGACCTGTCTGAGCGGACAGATGTCCTGAGGGGGTATCTTTGACTATGCCGAGAAGAAGGATCGGCTAGAGGAAGTCACCCGCGAGCTCGAGGATCCCAACGTCTGGAGCGACCCGGACTATGCCCAGAAGCTGGGCAAGGAGCGGGCGACCCTCGAGGCGATCGTGTCCACCATCGACGAGCTGGACCAGGGCCTGGCCGACAGCGCCGACCTGCTGGAGCTGGCCGAGATGGAGGAGGACGAGGGCACCGTCGAGGAGGTCCAGCGCGAGCTTTCCGGGCTGCAGGCCAGCCTCGAGAAGCTCGAGTTCCGGCGCATGTTCTCCGGCGAGATGGACGAGAACAACGCCTATCTCGACATCCAGGCGGGCTCCGGCGGCACCGAGGCCCAGGACTGGGCCAACATGCTGCTGCGCATGTACCTGCGCTGGGCCGAGCATCACGGTTTCAAGGCCGAGATCACCGAGCTCTCCGCCGGCGAGGTGGCGGGCATCAAGTCGGCCTCGGTGCATGTTCAGGGCGAGTACGCCTTCGGCTGGCTGCGTACCGAGACCGGCGTCCACCGCCTGGTGCGCAAGAGCCCGTTCGACTCCGGCGGCCGTCGCCACACCTCGTTTGCCTCGGTGTTCCTGTCGCCGGAGGTGGACGACAGCTTCGAGATCGAGATCAATCCGGCGGACCTGCGCACCGATACCTATCGCTCCAGCGGCGCCGGCGGTCAGCACGTCAACACCACCGACTCGGCGGTGCGGATCACCCACGAGCCGACCGGCATCGTGGTGGCCTGCCAGAGCCAGCGCAGCCAGCACGCCAACCGCGACTTCGCCATGAAACAGCTCAAGGCGAAGCTGTGGGAGCACGAGATGGAGAAGCGCAACGCGGCCAAGCAGGCCGCCGAGGACTCCAAGGCCGACATCGGCTGGGGCAGCCAGATCCGCTCCTACGTGCTGGACGACCAGCGCATCAAGGATCTGCGCACCGGCGTGCAGTCCAGCAGCTGCGACAAGGTGCTGGATGGTGATCTGGACCAGTTCATCGAGGCGAGCCTCAAACAAGGCCTATAGCCCTTAGCGTCGGGTGACGGGTCGCGAGCGGCGGGCAACCAGCTTTCATCGCTCGCGGCCCGTTGCTCGTGGCCCGTAGCCCATTCTTCACAGGTAGCGACATGGCTAACCAGGACACTTCCCAGGACGAGAACCACCTGATCGCGGAGCGCCGCGGCAAGCTGGCCGAGCGCCGCGAGCGCGCCGCCACCGACGGCGGCAGTGCCTTCCCCAACGACTTCCGTCGTGACAGCACCGCCGCCGAACTGGCCGCCGAGCTGGGCGACAAGGACAAGCCCGAGCTCGAGGCGCTGGCGCGCCCCGCGGCCGTGGCCGGGCGCATCATGCGCAAGCGCGGGCCGTTCATCGTCATCCAGGACGCCAGCGGCCAGATCCAGCTCTACGTCGACAAGAAAGGCCTGCCGGCGGACGTGCTCGAGGACATCAAGGGCTGGGACATCGGCGATATCGTCGCCGGGCGTGGGCCGGTGCACAAGTCGGGCAAGGGCGATCTCTACGTGATGATGGAAGAGGCGCAGCTGCTGACCAAGAGCCTGCGCCCGCTGCCCGACAAGTTCCACGGCCTGACCGACATGGAAGCCCGCTATCGCCAGCGCTACGTGGACCTGATCATGAACCCCGATTCCCGCGAGGTCTTCCAGGCCCGCGCCGGGGTCATCAGCGCCATGCGCCGCTTCTTCGAGGACCAGGGCTTCATGGAGGTCGAGACGCCGATGCTCCAGCCGATCCCCGGCGGCGCCACGGCTCGGCCCTTCATCACCCACCACAATGCGCTGGACATCGACATGTACCTGCGCATCGCCCCCGAGCTCTATCTCAAGCGCCTGGTGGTGGGCGGCTTCGAGCGGGTCTTCGAGATCAACCGCAACTTCCGCAACGAGGGGCTGTCGACCCGGCACAACCCCGAGTTCACCATGATCGAGTTCTACCAGGCCTATGCCGACTACCAGGACCTGATGGATCTCACCGAGGCCATGCTGCGCGAGGTCACCCAGCGAGTGTTGGGCACCACCGTGGTCACCAACACCGTGCGTGACGCCGAGGGCGAGGTGCTGGAGACCTACGAATACGACTTCGGCCAGCCGCTGCGCCGGCTCAGCGTGTTCGACGCCATCCTCGAGTTCAATCCGGACATCCACGCCGAGTCGCTGGCCGACGAGAGCGCCGCGCGCCAGATCGCCGAGCGCCTGGACATCGACGTCAAGGATGGCTGGGGCCTGGGTAAGGTGCAGATCGAGATCTTCGAGAAGACCGTCGAGCATCGCCTCCAGCAGCCGACCTTCATCACCGACTACCCGACCGAGGTCAGCCCCTTGGCGCGTCGCAAGGACAGCGACCCCTTCGTTACCGAGCGCTTCGAGTTCTTCGTCGGCGGCCGCGAGATCGCCAACGGCTTCTCGGAGCTCAACGACGCGGAGGACCAGGCCGAGCGCTTCGCCGCCCAGGTGGCCGAGAAGGAGGCCGGCGACGACGAGGCCATGTACTACGACGCCGACTACGTGCGCGCCCTGGAATACGGCCTGCCGCCCACCGCCGGGGAGGGCATCGGCATCGACCGGCTGGTGATGCTGCTGACCGACAGCGCCTCGATCCGGGACGTGTTGCTGTTCCCGGCCATGCGCCCGCAGGTGGACTGAAGCAGCCTGAAGCGCTAAGGCTGGCGGAGGGATAAGCGAACCTCATTCTTCAGGGATGAAGAATGGAGCGCCCAGGGAAGGGTTCACAGCGTGTTCGCGTAGCCCTTCGCCAGTCGCTGCCGCCAGCCTGGTCCAGACAGAGGTCGCGCCACCATCGGTGCGAGTTAGTGTTGGTAACGAGCGCCCCTGGCGCCCATAATGGCAGCGTTTCGACGTCGAGGAGACCGCGATGAAACTGCTCAACCGTTCCGCCCTGAGCGTCAGGCCGACCCAGCACTTCGTCGACTGGATCAATGGCCTGGAGCCCACCCAGGGTGACGATGACCTCTCGCTCGGCGACGTCGAAAGGGAAAGCACCGTCTACCTGATCCCGGAGATGGATACCCCCGAGGCCCTCGAGGCCTTCGTCCGCGAGCGCTATCTCGAGATTCTCGAGACCGAGCTGCGCGCCTGGGAGGAGGACGAGCGCCAGTGGCCGGAGAGCCTCGACTGGGCACTCTTCCAGCGCTTCCTGCATTTCGAGTACAGCTACCTGGCCGTCGACCTCGACGACGAGGCGGCCCTCGAGGTGGCCGAGGTAGACGATAACCTGCTGCTGGAGACCGACCAGGACTGATGTTCCGCTCCTGGAAGGTTCCGAGAAACCGGCTGCGGCCGGTTTTCTTTTGACCGACGATCGACTATGAGCCGACTCTTCTCGACCCGCCCCGGCGACGATGGCCTGCCGGGGCCCGAACGCCGCCTGGCCGTGCTGGCGCTGATCCTCGGCACCACCATGGCGGTGGTGGACACCTCCATGGTCAACCTGGCCCTGCCGGCCATCGCCGCCGATCTCGGCGTGGCGCCGGCCGAGGCGGTGTGGGTGACCAACCTCTTCCAGGTGGCCTGCGCCGCCTTCCTGCTGGTGTTCGCCGCCCTCAGCGAGCTGTTCAGCCGCCGCCGCATCTATGTGGCCGGGCTGGTGCTGTTCGCGGTCGCGGCCCTGGGCAGCGCCCTGTCGCGCAGCCTGGAAGCGCTGCTGGTGTTCCGCGCCCTGCAGGGCGTGGGGGCGGCGGCGACGCTGTCGATCGGCCCCTCACTGTATCGCGCCATCTTCCCCTCGCGGCTGCTGGGCAGCGCGTTGGGCCTGAGCTCGCTGGTGGTGGCCGTGGGCTATGCTGCCGGGCCGGCCCTGGGCGGGGCGATCCTCTCGCTTGCCAGCTGGCCCTGGCTGTTCGCGCTGCCGGCGATCCCCGCCCTGGGCGCCGTCGGCCTGGCCTGGCGGGCGCTGCCCCGGGAGGCGGGGCGACCCGGTGGCTTCGACGGTTGGGGGGCGCTGCTCGCCATGGCCATGCTGGCCGGCTTCTTCGTCGCCCTGGACGGCGGCGGGACAATGCTCGCCACCCTCGGCTGGCTGGCCGTCAGCCTGGTCGCCGGCGCCGCCTTCGTGGCCCGCCAGCGTCGCGCTCCCTATCCGCTGCTGCCGCTGTCGCTGTTTCACGAGCGGCGCTTCAGCCTGGCCATCTCGGCCCAGGGGCTGGCCTTCGTCGGTCAGGGGCTGACCTTCGTGGCGCTGTCGTTCCTCTATCAGCAGGAGATGGGCTTCACGCCGCTGGAGACCGCCTGGCTGTTCACCCCCTGGCCGCTGACCATCATGGTGGCGGGGCCGCTGGCCGGGCGGCTGGCCGATCGCCTCAACCCCAGCCTGCTGAGCTCGGCGGGCCTGGTGCTGCTGATGGTCGGGCTTGCCAGCCTGGCGCTGATCGAGGCCGACGACGGGGTGGTCGACTGCCTGTGGCGCACCGCCCTGTGCGGCCTCGGCTTCGGTTTCTTCCAGCCGCCCAACAACCGCGAGCTGATGGCCAGCGTGCCCGCCGAGCGCAGCGCCAACGCCTCCGGGGTGATGAGCACCACGCGCACCGTGGGGCAGTCGCTGGGCGTGGCCCTGGTCGGCGCCTGCCTGGCCGCCGGTGCCCCGGTGCAGGCGACGCTGTGGGCGGGAATGGCCTCCACCGGGCTGTCGCTGCTGGCCAGCCTGGCCCGGGTCTCGCTGGCGGGCGAGGCGCTGCGTGCCCGTCGTCGAGCCGCCGCCGAACGCGTACAATGAACCTCGACACTCACCAGCGGAACGCCGAGATGAGCATCCAGTCGACCATCGAGCACAAGCTCCAGGCCCTCGAGCCCACCGCCCTCACGGTGGAGAACGAGAGCCACAAGCACAATGTGCCCGCCAATTCAGAGACCCACTTCAAGGTGACCCTGGTGTCGCCGCGCTTCGCCGGCATGATGCCGGTGAAGCGCCACCAGCAGATCTATGCCCTGCTGGCCGACGAGCTGGCCGGCCCCGTGCATGCCCTGGCCCTGCACCCCTATACCCCCGAGGAGTGGCAGGCCCGCGGCGAGGCCCGGCCGGATTCCCCGGACTGCCGGGGCGGCGGACACTCGTGACCACCGAGCCCCAGCGGCTGCAATACCTCGAGGCCATGGGCCTGACGGCCTGGACGGCCCGCTATCGGCTACCCAACGCCCGGCCCACCGAGGCCTGCGAGTGGGAGATGCCGGAGCCGGAGGCCGCGGCGCGCCAGGCGCCCGCCGAGCGCCTCCAGGCGCTGCTCGAGACGCCGGCGGAGCCCTCGCCGGTGCCCGCCGCCCCCCAGGCCGAGCCCCGCGACCGGCCCGTCGGGCCGCGCAAGGCGCGCGCGCTGCTCGGCGGTCTGGCACCCGAGGCGGTGCCGGGCGACGAGGCGCCGGAAGCGGTGCCCGGGCCCGAGACGGCCGAGGAGGCGCCGCCCCAGGAGGCGCTGCGTTTCACCCTTCAAGTCGCCTGCCTGGACGGCCGCTGGCTGGTGGTGCTGCCGGGCGAGGCGGCGCCGTCGCCGGTGGCCGCGCGGCTGCTGGTCAACCTGCTGCGCGCCGCCGGCGTCACCCCGGAGCGGTCGCCGGCCTTCGAGTCCTTCCACTGGCCGCAGATCGAGGGGCTGTCCGTTCAGGCACCGCTGGACGAGGCGCGCCAGGGGCTCGCGGCCTTCCTGGCCGGACGGGCGCGTCGTGGCTGGGCCCCGGAGCGGCTGCTGGTGTTCGGCGAAGATGCCACCCTGGCCCGGGTGCTGGCCATCGAGGAAGAGCGCTCGACGGCGCTGGAGCTGCCGGTCTGGCAGGCGCCGGCCCTCGGGGCCCTGGCGGCGAGCGCCGAGGCCAAGCGCGCGCTCTGGCCGCGGCTCGCCGGGTGGTGCGCCGCCTGGCAGGGCGACCGGGAGGAAGCGACCAGCAGTGAGGCCAGGGACGATGCCTGAGCCGCGCCTTCGCGAGCTCGGCCTCGCCGATCTGGCCGCGCTGGTCGAGCTGGAGGCCGGCGGCCAGGTGCATCCCTGGCCGGCATCGCGACTCGAGGCGGCACTGACGGCGGAGGGCATCGCCGTGCTGGGCCTGGAAGATGCGACCGGACTGATCGGCCATGCGGTGGTGGCGCGCCAGCCCTTCGATGCCGAACTCGAGGCCATGCTGGTGGCGCCGTCGCGACGCGGCGAGGGGCTGGCGGCAGGGCTGCTGGGCGCCGTGCTCCAGCGCGCCCGCGACTGGGGTGCCGAGCGGCTGCTGCTGGAGGTCAGGGCGGGCAATGCCCCGGCGATCGCCCTGTACCGGCGAGCGGGGCTCCAGGAGGATGGCCGCCGGCGGGGCTACTATCCGCCGCTGACCGGCAGCGGGCGGGAGGATGCGCTGCTGATGTCACGCCCGCTAGTCGGGGCGTAAGGGGCGTCAGCCGGCCTGCTGTTCGGCGGGGCTGTCGGTCTCGACGTCGTCGAACTTGCCCAGCAGCGCGGACAGGCGGCGCTCCCATTCCTCGCGCTCCTGCTTGAGGCGGGCGTTCTCCTCGCGCAGCTCCTCGGCTTCCATCTTCATCAATTCCAGGGCCTCCACGGCGCTGGCGACCTTCTGTTCGAGCTGATTGAAGAGTTCGATGCTCATCCGTTTCTCCTGACGATGTCCTTGGGGGCCCGTATTTGGCGTCCTGCAGCGGCAGACTAACGCCGTGGACGGGGCTCAGCAAGCGTCGCCATCGGGCGACTCCCCGGCCTCGCCGGAGCGATGATAGAGCCGTCCGGTGCTGTCGCCGGCGCGCACCTCGCGATGCAGCCGCCAGCCGGCCGGCACCTCGGGGACGAGTTCCGATTCCGTCTCCAGGTAGATCCAGGCGTCCGGCGCCAGCCAGCCGGCCTCGAGCGCCGCGCAGCAGGGGGCGGCCAGGCCCTGGCGGAAGGGCGGATCCAGGAACGCCAGCGAGAAGGGGGCTGACGACGTGCCGGGGCCGGCCTCGAGGTAGCCGAGGGCATCGGCGATGGCCACGTCGGCGCGGTCCATGCCGAGGGTCGCCAGGTTGTCGGTCAGCGCCCGGGCCACACGCGGGTCGCGTTCCACCAGCAATGCCTCGGCGGCGCCGCGAGACAGCGCCTCGAGGCCCAGCGCGCCGGTGCCGGCGAACAGGTCCAGTACCCGGGCGCCGGGCGTGGCCGGGCCGAGCCAGTTGAACAGCGTCTCGCGGACCCGGTCCGGGGTGGGGCGCAGCCCGGGACTGTCCAGCACCGGTAGCCGTCGGCGGCGGTGTTCGCCGCCGATGATGCGCAACTGCCCGGCAGGGCGGGCGGCCGCTGGCCTGCCGCGGCCGCGGGTCGGTGTCGAGGCGCGTTTCGAGGAGCGGGGGGAGGGGCGTCGTCGGCTCATGGCGCCGATTGTAGCGGGCGCCTTGTCCACAGTCATGGTGCGCGATGGTAGGATGTGGCGATTCGTTCATCCGCGAGGCTGAATCCCTACATGTTCGGTTTTCTCAAGCGCAAGAAGAAGCAGGAAGAGCAGCAGCAGGCCCCCGAGGCCACGCCGGAGGACTCCGGCGAGGCCGAGTCCGGGGAGGCGGCGCCCGATGCCGCGACGGCGGAGTCGCCGTGCGAGCCGGAGCCCGCCTCGGCGCCGGCGAGCGAGTCACGGCCCGCCCCCGAGGGCGATGAGGCGCCCGCCGCCGGGAGTGATGCCGAGCCCGTCACGGGCGCGGCGACCGCACCCGCCGACGAGCCCGAGCCGGAAGCGGAGGCGTCGGCATCAGATGCCGAGCCTGTCGCCGGGGCCGAGGCGGCGTCCGCGGTCGAGCCCGAACCCGAGCGGCCCGCCGCCGTGGAGCCTGAGCCGGCCGCCGAGCCCGCCCCGGTGGCGGCACAACCGCCCAAGGCCGAGCCTCGCGAGAAGCCAAAGAGCGAGAAGAAGGGCTGGCTCGCCCGCATGCGCGAGGGGCTGGGCAAGACCCGCTCCAATCTCACCGAGGGCCTCGCCGGCCTGTTCCTGGGCCGCAAGCAGATCGACGACGACCTGATGGAGGAGCTCGAGACCCAGCTGCTGATGGCGGACGTGGGCATCGAGGCCACCACCCAGATCATCGACCGGCTCACCGAGCGGGTCTCGCGCAAGGAGCTCAAGGACCCCGAGGCGCTCTACCGGGCCCTGCAGGACGAGCTCGCCACCCTGCTCGAGGGCGTCACCGCGCCCCTGGCCCTGCCGCCCAATGGCCAGGGGCCCTTCGTGATCCTGGTGGTCGGCGTCAATGGCGTCGGCAAGACCACCACCATCGGCAAGCTCACCCAGCGCTTCCAGCGCGAGGGCAAGAGCGTGATGCTGGCCGCCGGCGATACCTTCCGCGCTGCCGCCGTCGAGCAGCTCAAGGTCTGGGGCGAGCGCAACGACGTGCCGGTGGTGGCCCAGCACACCGGCGCCGACAGCGCCTCGGTGGTCTATGATGCCCTGGCGGCGGCCCGTGCCCGCGGGGTCGACGTGCTTATCGCCGACACCGCCGGCCGGTTGCACAACAAGGCGCACCTGATGGAAGAGCTCAAGAAGGTGCGCCGGGTGATGGGCAAGCTCGACGCCGAGGCGCCCCACGAGGTGATGCTGGTGCTCGACGCCGGCACCGGCCAGAACGCGCTCTCCCAGGCCGCCACCTTCAACGAGGCGGTGCCGGTCTCCGGCATCACCCTGACCAAGCTCGACGGCACCGCCAAGGGCGGCGTCATCTTCGCCCTGGCCCAGCAACTGGGCACGCCGATCCGCTTCATCGGCGTCGGCGAGACCCTGGATGACCTGCGGCCCTTCGACGCCCGGGAGTTCGTCGACGCCCTGTTCGACCGCGACGACGCCTCGGCATGATCGCCTTCGAGCACGTCGGCAAGCGCTACGGCGGGCGCTTCGATGCGCTCGCCCACCTCGATTTCCGCGTGCGCCGCGGCGAGATGGTGTTCCTCACCGGCCACTCCGGGGCGGGCAAGAGCTCGTTGCTGCGGCTGCTGATGCGCCTGGAGCGGCCCAGTCGCGGGCGCATCCTGGTGGCCGGCCACGACATCGATCGCCTGCACGCCAGCCAGGTGCCGTTCTACCGGCGCCAGATCGGCGTGGTCTTCCAGGATCACCAGCTATTGTTCGATCGCTCGATCTACCACAACGTGGCGCTGCCGCTGGAGATCCAGGGTGCCGAGCCCCGCGAGGCGGCGCGCCGGGTGCGCGCGGCGCTGGACAAGGTGGGGCTCTTGCATCGCGAGAAGGCCTTGCCCATCGAGCTGTCCGGGGGCGAGCAGCAGCGGGTGGGCATCGCCCGGGCGGTGGTCAACAAGCCGGCGCTGCTGCTCGCCGACGAGCCCACCGGCAACCTGGACCCCCAGCTCTCGGCGGACATCATGGCGCTGTTCGAGGATTTCCATCGCATCGGCACCACGGTGATGGTGGCCAGTCACGACCTGGCGCTGATCGCCCGCCTGCGCCACCGTACCCTGCGCCTCCAGGAGGGGCGCCTGGTGGCCGACGAGGAGGTCGCATGAGCCCTGAGCCCCCCGCTCGTCGTGGCGCGCGCACCCAGCGCGCCACCGCCGGCGGCCGCTGGCGCAGCTGGCTGCGCCACCACCGTGCCATGGCGCTGGACAGCGGCCGCCGTCTGCTGTGCTACCCCGTCGGCAGCCTGCTGACCATGCTGGCCATCGCCATCGCCCTGGTGCTGCCCGCCGGGCTGTGGCTGACCCTGGACGGCGCCCGCCTGCTCGATGCCGAGCTCGGCGAGAGCGCGACCCTCACCGCCTACCTGGAAGCCGAGGTCGGAGACGACGAGGCCGGGCGCATCGAGCAGGCGCTGGCGGCTCGGGAGGGCGTGGCCGGTACGCGGCTGGTCACCGCCGAGGCGGGCATGGCCGAGTTCCAGCAGGCCCTGGGGCTGGAGGATGCCCTGGCGCGGCTGCCGGGCAACCCGCTGCCGGCCAGCATCGTGATTCGTCCGCGGGATCCCTCGCCGGCGGCGGTGCAGGGGCTGGCGGATGGCCTGCAGGCGGTGGCCGGGGTCGAGGAGGTGCGCCTGGACCTGGCCTGGCTGGAACGCCTGCGCCACCTGGCGGAGCTGGGGCGCCGGGTCGGCCTGGGGCTCGCGGTGCTGTTTGGCCTGGGGGTGCTGCTGGTGGTGGGCAACACCATTCGCCTGGCGGTGGAGAACCGCCGCCAGGAGATCGAGGTAGTGACCCTGATCGGTGCCACCCATGCCTTCGTGCGACGCCCCTTCCTGTACAGCGGTGCCTGGTACGGGCTCGGCGGCGGCCTGCTGGCCTGGGGCCTGCTGACGCTCGGCGGCGACTGGCTGGCCACGCCGATCGCCGCGCTGGCGGCCAGCTACGGCGCCGGCTTCGCGCTGCCCGGCCTGGGATTCGCGGGCTCGGCAACCCTGCTCGGTTGTAGTACACTGTTGGGCTGGCTGGGGGCGTGGATCGCCGTGAGTCGACATCTGGCACAGATCCGCCCCCGCTAGCGAAGCGGTTTCGAACTCGGGAGACCGCCGGAACCAAATCGATAAACCGCTATCCAAAGCGGCGACTCAGGTTTCCGAGCGAAGGTTTTCACGCGAGGGATTCCACACACGGGCTTCAACGGAGACATTCTGCACATGAGCACCAGTCTTCTGCCGGTGGGCCACCTTTCCCCGGGCCACGACCTCAACGGCTATATCCAGGCGGTGAACGGCATCCCCATGCTGACCGTCGAGGAAGAGCGTGAGCTGGCCTATCGTCTGCACGACGAGGGCGACCTCGAGGCGGCACGCCGCCTGGTGCTGTCGCATCTGCGCTTCGTGGTGCACATCGCGCGCAGCTACGCCGGCTATGGCCTGGCCCAGGCCGACCTGATCCAGGAAGGCAACGTCGGCCTGATGAAGGCCGTCAAGCGCTTCGACCCCAACCAGGGGGTGCGCCTGGTGTCCTTCGCCGTGCACTGGATCAAGGCCGAGATCCACGAGTTCGTGCTGCGCAACTGGCGGATCGTCAAGATCGCCACCACCAAGGCTCAGCGCAAGCTGTTCTTCAACCTGCGCAGCGCCAAGAAGCGCCTGGCCTGGTTGAACACCGACGAGGTCGAGGCGATCGCCAAGGACCTCGACGTCAAGCCCGAGGTGGTGCGCGAGATGGAGGGGCGTCTCTCGGCCCATGACGCCGGCTACGACGCCTCACCG
The DNA here is from genome assembly GCF_056159885.1 of Halomonas sp. ABH4_019. Taxonomy (NCBI): domain Bacteria; kingdom Pseudomonadati; phylum Pseudomonadota; class Gammaproteobacteria; order Oceanospirillales; family Halomonadaceae; genus Halomonas; species Halomonas sp. ABH4_019. The sequence continues at coordinate 436,870 of NZ_JBSWWC010000002.1, read as the reverse complement.
GGCGAGGACGAGGAGACCGCCTACCAGGCCCCGGTCCACTACCTCGACGACGCCAGCCAGGACCCCGCCGCCCAGCTCGAGGACAGCGACTGGGAGGCCGATGCCACCCGCCGCCTGCAGGTGGCCCTCGAAGGGCTGGACGAGCGTTCCCGTGACATCCTCCAGCAGCGCTGGCTGAGCGACGACAAGTCGACCCTGCACGAGCTGGCCGACGTCTACGGCGTGTCCGCCGAGCGCATCCGTCAGCTCGAGAAGAACGCCATGAAGAAGATCAAGCAGCAGCTCGGCGATACCCTGGCCGCCTGATACCCCGGGCGCCGGTGCCGCACGAAGAAAACCCCGAGGGCCAAGGCCTTCGGGGTTTTCTTTTGCTCGGCAGGCTCTAGCGTTGGTGGCTTCGAGCTTCGAGCTTCGAGCTTCGAGCTTCGAGCTTCGAGCTTCGAGCTTCGAGCTTCGAGCTTCGAGCTTCGAGCTTCGAGCTAGGCCGTCTGCACCGCCTCGCGCATCAACCTCGCCGATAACACGGGCCACTGGTCGTCCCAGTGCTCGGTGGGCAGGCGGCGGAAGTCGCTGCGCACGTACTGGGCGATGCGCCCCTCGGCCTGGGCGATCAGCAGGTTGGCGGCGGCCGGAATCGGCAGGGTGGGGCGCAGCCCCTCGCGCAGCTCGGCCTCGCGCAGCACCTGCTTGAGCTGGGTCTCCAGCCGCTCGAAGAGCTGGTGGATGCGTTGGCGCAGCCGGGCCGTCTCGCCGGTCAGGACGTCGCCGCCGAGCAGCCGCGACAGGCCCGGGTTCTTTTCGGCGAAGGCCAGCACTAGGGTCAGGATCTGACCGCAGCGGGGCACCGCCTCGGGGGTCTCCTCGAGGATGCGGGCGATGCGTTCGAACAGCGTCTGCTCGATGAACTCGATGAGCCCCTCGAACATGCGTGCCTTGCTGGGGAAGTGGCGGTAGAGGGCGGCCTCGGACACGCCGACCTGGCGGGCCAGGGCGGCGATGGTGATGCGCTTGCCGCTGTCTTCCTCCAGCATCAGGGCCAGCCCCTGGAGGATCTGCTCCCGGCGGCTGGGGGTGGGGGTTGCCTGCGTCATAGCGTTCTTTTCTTGTCGGTCCTTGAAGAGGGGCCGGTCTGGGCCGGCCTCGGCGTCAGCGTGTCGCGTTGGTGATCAGCGTGCCTACCCCGGCGTTGGTGAAGATTTCCAGCAGGGTGGCGTGGGGCACCCGGCCGTCGACAATGTGGGCGCTCGCCACGCCACCCTTGACGGCGTCCAGGGCGCAGCGGATCTTCGGCAGCATGCCGCCATGGATGGTGCCGTCGGCGATCAGGGCGTCGACCTGGGCGGTGGTCAGCCCGGTGAGCACCTCGCCCTCGGCATTCATCAGCCCGGCGACGTTGGTCAGCAGCATCAGCTTCTCGGCGTCCAGGGCCTCGGCCACCTTGCCCGCCACCAGGTCGGCGTTGATGTTGTAGCTGCGGCCGGCCTCGTCGACGCCGATCGGGGCGATCACCGGAATGAAGTCGCGCTCGGCGAGCATCTCGATCAGGTCGGTGGAGATGTGCTCCACCTCGCCGACGTGGCCGATGTCGATGATCTCGGAGGCGGCCATGTCCGGCGTCTGGTGCTCGACCTGGAGCTGGCGGGCGCGGATCTGGCCGCCGTCCTTGCCGGTCAGGCCGATCGCCTTGCCGCCGCTCTGGTTGATCAGGTTGACGATGCCCTTGTTGACCAGTCCGCCCAGCACCATCTCGACCACGTCCATGGTCTCGGCGTCGGTGACGCGCATGCCGTTGACGAAGCGCGACTCGATCTTGAGCTTGTCGAGCAGGTCGCCGATCTGCGGGCCGCCGCCGTGAACCACCACCGGATTGATGCCGACTTCCTTCATCAGCACCATATCGCGGGCGAAGGAGTCGATCAGGGTGTCCTCGGTCATGGCGTTGCCGCCGTACTTGACCACCACGGTCTTGCCGGAGAAGCGCTGGATATAGGGCAGGGCCTCGGAGAGCACCTCCACCACCTGGCGGGGGTCGCGTGTCTGTTCGGTCATCTCATTTGTCCTGATGGTGTCTGGTGGGGCGGCTCACAGTGCGATCTCGAGGTCCGGCGCCGCCTGGGCGAGGGCGGCGGCGAAGCGGTCACGGATGCGCGCCAGCGCCGCCTCGCTCTTGCCCTCGAAGCGCAGCACCAGCATCGGCGTGGTGTTGGAGGCGCGGCACAGCCCCCAGCCGTCCGGGTAGTCGACGCGAATGCCGTCCAGGGTGGTCTTGATGCCATCCTCGCCGAAGTCGCCCTCCCGGGCCAGTCGATCCACCAGCGCGAACTTGGTCTCGTCGGTGACGCCGACGTTGATCTCCGGGGTACCGATGTCCTGGGGATAGCGGGCGAAGAAGGCGTCGGCGTCCTTCGCCTGGCGCGACAGCACCTCCAGCAGCCGGGCGGCGGCGTAGAGGCCGTCGTCGAAGCCGTACCAGCGCTCCTTGAAGAAGATGTGCCCGCTCATCTCGCCGGCCAGCTGGGCGCCGGTCTCCTTCATGCGGGCCTTGATCAGCGAGTGACCGGTGCGCCACATCTCCGGGGTGCCGCCGGCCTCGTCGATGACGCGGGCCAGGTTGCCGGTGCACTTGACGTCGAAGATCACCCGGGCGCCGGGCTGGCGCGCGAGCATGTCCTCGGCGAAGGCCATCATCAGGTGGTCGGGGTAGATCAGCTCGCCCTGGGGCGTGATCACGCCCAGCCGGTCGCCGTCGCCGTCGAAGGCCAGGCCGATGTCGGCGTCGTGCTCGCGCACGGCGCGGATCAGGTCCTGGAGGTTCTCTGGCTTGCCCGGGTCCGGGTGGTGGTTGGGGAAGGTGCCGTCGATCTCGGCGAACAGCGGGACGGTCTCGGCGCCCAGGCGCTCGACCAGCCGCGGGCCGAGCTCGCCGGCCACGCCGTTGCCGCAGTCCACCACCGCCTTGAGCGGCCGGGCCAGGGTCACGTCGCCGAGGATGCGCTCGAGGTAGGCCTCACGCACGTCGTGTTCGGTCACGCGACCCTCGCCTTCGGCCAGGTCGCCCTCGATGATCCGGCGGTGCAGGTCGGTGATCGCCTCGCCGGCCAGGGTCTCGCCGCCGAGCACGATCTTGAAGCCGTTGTAGTCCGGCGGGTTGTGGCTGCCGGTGACCATCACCCCGGAGGCGGTGCCGTCCAGCTCATGGGCGGCGAAGTAGAGCACCGGCGTGGGCACCATGCCGATATCGATCACGTCGCAGCCGCTGGCGGTCAGGCCGCGGGTCAGGGCGTCCTTGAGCCGCGGGCCGGAGAGCCGTCCGTCGCGGGCGACCACCACCCGGGATTCGCCGCGGGCGCGGGCGGCGCTGCCGATGGCCCGGCCGATGCCCTCGACGCCGGGCTCGGTGAGGGTGTCATCGACGATGCCGCGGATATCGTAGGCGCGGAAGATGGAGGCGGGGGCGGGGCTGTCGCTGTCTCGATGCATGTCGTCGTCCTTGTCGCTGGGGCGGTGGGCGTCAGTGGCGCCCCGAGCTGCCGAAGCCGCCGTCGCCGCGGGCGCTGGCGTCGAAGTCGTCGACCAGTTCGAGGTCGGCCTGCACCACCGGCACCAGCACGTACTGGGCCAGCCGCTCGAAGGGCTCGAGGGTGAACGTGGTGCCGCCGCGATTCCACACCGAGACCATCAGCTCGCCCTGGTAGTCGGAGTCGATCAGCCCGACCAGGTTGCCGAGCACGATGCCGTGCTTGTGGCCGAGCCCGGAGCGGGGCAGGATCATGCCGGCCAGGCCCGGGTCGGCGATATGGATGGCCAGGCCGGTGCGCACCAGCTGGCAGTCGCCGGGTTCGAGCACCAGCGGCGCGTCGAGCAGGGCGCGCAGGTCCATGCCGGCGGAGCCGTGGGTGGCGTAGTGGGGCAGGTGGTCGCGCATCCGCTCGTCGAGCAGCTTGACGGCGAGGCGAGGACGGTCGGGAAAGGTCGGCATCGGGTGTCTTCCAGGAGTCGGTGGCGGCGAAATTCAGGGGCGGTCGGTCGCACCCAGGCGGCTCAGCGCCCGGCGCATCACGGCCTCGGCCAGCTCGGCCTTGGGCTGGGGCGGTAGGTCATCCTGGCCGGTGGCGTCGCCGTCGCGCCACAGCAGCAGGGCGGCGTTGTCGTCGGCGCCGAAGCCCAGTCCGGCGCGAGAGACGTCGTTGGCCACCACCATGTCGAGGCCCTTGCGCGCGAGCTTGTCCCGGGCGTAGGTCGCCAGGTCCCGGGTCTCGGCGGCGAAGCCCACCACATAGGGGCGGTCGGGGCGCGCGGCGACGGCGGCGATGATGTCGGGATTCTTGACCAGGCGCAGGGTGAGGGTGTCTTCGCCCTCGCGCTTCTTGAGCTTGTGCTCGGCCGGGGCCTCGGCGCGGTAGTCGGCCACCGCGGCGCAGCCGATGAACAGATCGCACTCGCCGGCCAGGCGCTGGGCGGCGTCATGCATCTCCCGGGCGCTCTCCACGTCGAGGCGCTCCACGCCGGCCGGGGTGGGCAGTGCCACCGGGCCGCTGATCAGTTGTACTTTGGCGCCGAGGGCGGCCGCGGCGGCGGCCAGGGCGAAGCCCATCTTGCCGGAGCTGTGGTTGGAGAGATAGCGCACCGGGTCCAGCGGCTCGCGGGTGGGACCGGCGGTGATCACCACGCTGAGCCCCTCGGCGGGGCGATCGGCGGGCGCCGTCAGGGCGGTCAGGATGGCCTCGGGCTCCAGCATGCGGCCGGGGCCCACGTCGCCGCAGGCCTGGTCGCCGCTGTCCGGGCCCAGCAGCCGCCAGCCGTCGTCGGCCAGTCGGCGGGCGTTGCGGGCGGTGGCCGGCTGGCGCCACATGGCCTGGTTCATGGCCGGCGCCATGACCTTCTCGGCGTCGCTGGCCAGGCACAGGGTGGTGAGCAGGTCGTCGGCATGGCCGTGGGCGAGCCGCGCCATCACATCGGCGGTGGCCGGGGCGATCAGGATCAGGTCGGCCCAGCGGGCCAGCTCGATGTGGCCCATGCCGGCCTCGGCCTCCGGGTCGAGCAGCGAGGTGCGCACCGGCTCGCCGGTCAAGGCCTGTAGCGTCAGGGGCGTGATGAAGGCCTGGGCGCCGTCGGTCATCACCACCCGCACCTCGCAGCCCGCCTGCTTGAGCAGCCGGGCGAGCTGGGCGCTCTTGTAGGCGGCGATGCCGGCGCTGATGCCGAGCAGGACGCGTCGCGGGGCGGTGTGTGTCGACATGGCGATATCCGAGGTGAATCCGACCGCCTACCTTACCACTCGGCCGCCACCTTGCGTAGCCGCGCCCCGGCGGGGGTGAGGCTACACTGGTGTCAGGGCGGAAGCATGGGCAAGGAGGCCGGGATGTCGATTCGGGACTGGCCGGAGGGCGAGCGCCCCCGGGAGAAGCTGCTGGCGCTGGGGGCCGAGGCGCTCTCCGACGCCGAGCTGCTGGCGATCTTCCTGCGCGTCGGCGTGACCGGACGCTCGGCGGTGGACCTGGCCCGCGACCTGCTCTCGGCGTTCGGCGGCCTGAGGCCCCTGCTCGAGGCCGATCGCACGCGTTTCTGCGCCGAGCGTGGCCTGGGCGAGGCCAAGTTCGTGCAGCTGCAGGCCACGCTGGAGCTGTCCCGGCGTCACCTGGCCTGCCGGCTGGAACGCGAGGGGGCGCTGACCTCGCCGTCCCTGGTGCGCGCCTATCTCTCGTCGCGGCTGCGCCATCTCGGCCATGAGGAGTTCGCGGCGCTGTTCCTCGACAGCCAGCACCGGGTGATCCGCTTCGAGTCGCTGTTCCGGGGCACCCTCGACAGTGCCTCCGTGTACCCGCGGGAGGTGGCGCGGCGCGCCCTGGCGCTGGGGGCCGGGGCGATCATCTTCGCCCACAACCATCCCTCCGGGGTGGCCGAGCCCAGCGATGCCGACCGGCGCATCACCGAGCGTCTCAAGGCGGCGCTTTCGCTGTTCGAGATCCGGGTGCTGGATCATTTCGTGGTCGGCGACGGCGAGGTGGTGTCCTTTGCCGAGCGTGGGCTGCTATAATCCGCCGCGATCAAAATCAGCAGACGCAGTCGCGCTCGCCCGAGACTGGCCCCGAGGCCACGTCGGCCGGCGATGCCACTGCATATGTCTGCACGTCGCTTGTCTGGCAGCCTTGACTCTGGTATAAAGTGCAGCCTTTGAATTCCCTTGGGTCAAATGACAGCGGGGTCGTCCCGGTTTTGCCCGACAGGTTTTGAACAATCAGGTATTCGTACCTGGCCAAGCGGTTGGAGGCTCTCATGTCCAAAGTATGTCAGGTTACCGGCAAGCGCCCGGTGACTGGTAACAACGTTTCACACTCCCAGCGCAAGACGCGTCGTCGTTTCGTGCCGAACCTGCACAGCCACCGTTTCTGGGTGGAGTCCGAGAAGCGCTTCGTCAAGCTGCGCGTCTCCTCCAAGGGCATGCGCATCATCGACAAGAAGGGCATCGAAGCGGTGCTCGGCGACATTCGCAAGCGCGGCGAAACCGTCTAAGCGTTTCCATCAGGGAGAAGACTCATGCGTGACAAGATTCGTCTGGTGTCCAGCGCCGGTACCGGCCACTTCTACACCACCGACAAGAACAAGCGGAACACTCCGGACAAGATGGAGATGAAGAAATTCGATCCGGTTGTTCGCAAGCACGTGATGTACAAGGAAGCCAAGATCAAGTAAGTCGGGATCCCCGCGGTTCCCGAGATCGCTTCCGCCGCAGGCCTCGGCCTGTCCTCAAGAACCCGGCCCGATGGTCGGGTTCTTGCGTGCTGATCGCCGACAGAAGGTCGCCCCATGCCCGAGTTGCCCGAAGTCGAGACCACCCGGCGCGGCATCGCCCCGCACGTGGAGGGCCGCGAGATCACCGAGGTGATCGTGCGCCACTCCCGCCTGCGCGTGCCGGTGCCGGAGGACCTGGTCGACCGCCTGGTGGGGGCCCGCATCGGCCCGCTGGAGCGTCGCGCCAAGTACCTGCTGGTTCCCCTCGAGGGGCGGGAGGCCACCCTGCTGTGGCACCTCGGCATGTCCGGCAGCCTGCGCATCGCCCGGCTCGGCGAGCTGCCCAAGAAACACGATCACCTCGACCTGGTGCTCGACGGCGGTGCGGTGCTGCGCTATCACGACCCGCGCCGCTTCGGTTTCGTCGACTGGCTGGCCGGAGACGCCGAGCAGGACAAGCGCCTCGCCCGGCTGGGCCCGGAGCCGCTCTCCGAGGCCTTCGACGGCGGGCGACTGTTCGAGATGTCGCGCCGGCGGCGCCTGGCCGTGAAGCCCTTCCTGATGGACAACGCCGTGGTCGTCGGCGTCGGCAACATCTACGCCGCCGAGGCGCTGTTCCTGGCCGGGATCGATCCCCGTCGCGCCGCCGGGCGCATCTCGCGCGAGCGCTACGATCGCCTGGCGGCCGCGGTCAGCGAGGTGCTGGCGGCCGCCATTACCCAGGGCGGCACCACCCTGCGCGACTTCGTCGGCGGCACCGGCGAGCCGGGCTACTTCGCCCAGCGGCTCAACGTCTACGGTCGCGACGGCGAGCCCTGCCGGCGCTGCGGCGCCGAGCTGCGCCTGGTGACCCTGGGCCAGCGGGCCAGTGTTTTCTGCGGCGAGTGCCAGACCTGAGCGCGCCGCCTCGATTCGATGCCCGGGTCCAGGGCCGGCATTCCCCGAACGTCCCCCACGACGCCCACGACTTCCATGATGAGAACCACGACATGACCGCCCTACGCCCCCTGCGCCTGAAGAAGAATGCCGATCGCCGCCTCAAGGCGGGGCATCTGTGGCTGTACTCCAACGAGATCGACACCCAGGCCACGCCGCTCAAGGCCTTCGCCCCCGGCGAGCAGGCTCGGGTCGAGGCCGCCAACGGCAAGGCGATGGGCGTGGCCTACGTCAACGCCCACTCGCTGATCTGCGCACGCCTGGTGTCCCGCGATCCTGAGATGCAGCTCGACCGCTCGCTGCTGGTGCATCGCCTGAACCAGGCCCTGGCCCTGCGCCAGCGCCTGTTCGACCGGCCCTTCTATCGCCTGGTGCACGGCGAGGGCGATCTGCTGCCGGGGCTGATCGTCGATCGTTACGGCGACGTGCTGGTAGTACAGATCAACACCGCCGGCATGGAGGCGCAGCTCGAGCCGCTGCTCGACGCCCTGGACAAGGTCGTCTCCCCGAGCGCCGTGGTGCTGCGCAACGACACCGCCGGGCGTCGCCTCGAGGGTCTCGAGAGCCAGATCGAGGTGGTCAAGGGCGAGCTGCCGGAGGCGGTGGAGCTCGAGGAGAACGGCGTGCGCTTCGTCGCCCCGGTGCTCGATGGCCAGAAGACCGGCTGGTTCTATGATCACCGCGTCAGCCGTGCCTGGCTCAACCAGCACGTGGCCGGCAAGCGCGTGCTCGACCTGTTCAGCTACGTCGGGGGCTGGGGCGTGCAGGCCGCCGCCAACGGCGCCAGCGAGGTGCTGTGCGTGGATGCCAGCGCGCCGGCCCTGGAGCGAGTCGCCGACAACGTCGCCCTCAATGGGCTTCACGAGCAGGTGGCGGTGGGCGAGGGCGATGCCTTCGAGGCCCTGGCCGCGCTCAAGGCCGACGGCGAGCAGTTCGACGTGGTGATCCTGGATCCGCCCGCCTTCATCAAGAAGCGCAAGGACACCGCCGCCGGCGAGCGCGCCTACGGCAAGCTCAACCGCGAGGCCATGCGCCTGCTGGGCCGTGACGGCCTGCTGCTGTCGGCCTCCTGCTCGATGCACCTGGCGCCGGAGCGCCTGGTGGACTGCGTGCGCGGTGCCGCCCGTCACCAGGATCGCCACGCCCAGATCCTGTTCCAGGGCCACCAGGGGCCGGATCACCCGGTGCATCCGGCGATCCCCGAGACGGCCTATCTCAAGGCGCTCGGCGTGCGCGTCTTCCGCGATTGAGCGCGGTGCTTTCCTCGCAGGGGCGCGCCGAGCGGCGGGCCCCGATAGGGTTCTCATGACTGATATTGCCTTCGTCCGCGTCTTCGCCCATTCGAACCCGCTGCTGGTCGGGCATGTGGCCAACCTGCTGGAGGTCGCCGGCATTCCCGTCGAGCGTCGCAACCTGACCCTGGGCGGCGGCGCCGGCGAGCTGCCGCCCGGGGAGTGCGAGCCGGAGGTGTGGGTGGCGCCCCACAACCGGACGCGGGCGGAGACGCTGATCCATGACGCCCTGTCCGACGGCGACGAGCGACCGGCCTGGACCTGTCCCGGCTGCGGCGAGCGCCTGGAGGGGGCGTTCGACGCCTGCTGGAACTGTGGCCGCAGCCGGCCCTGAGCGCCGCCGTGCGGGGTCGCGACGAGGAGTGCCTGCCATGCCCTGGGACCTGCCCGATCCCTTCGTGATCGATCTTGTGGTCGAGGCGTCGGCCATCGATGCCTTCGGCCACGCCAATAACGCCGAGTACCCGCGCTGGGTGGAGCAGGCGAGTTGGGCGCACTCGGCGTCCCTCGGCCTGACACTGGCGCGCTATCGCGAGCTCGACCGCGCCATGGCGGTACAGCGCCACGAGCTGGACTACCTGGCGCCGGCCTTCGAGGGGGATCGCCTGCAGCTGGCCACCTGGATCGTCGCCTGCGACGCTCGCCTGACCCTGACCCGGCGCTTCCAGCTCAAGCGCCCCACCGACGATCGGACCCTGCTGCGCGCACGCACGCGCTTCGCCTGCATCGCGCTGTCCAGCGGCCGCCCCCGCCGCCTGCCCGAGGCCTTCCTGGCCGGCTATGGGGGCGCGCTGGTGAAAGAGTGATCACTTCTGAAGCGATTTTCTGATATCTGTCTTGCTGTTGGGTATATGTTCTGAGCAAGGCCGGCTCTTCCTGGGTTTTTTGTCTTTTTCTTGCGTGATCTCTTCGTGATTGTCCTGCTGTGCTGTAATGAAGCGGTGAGTCACCCTCATCCAACAATATGTCGTTCAACGACTCGGCACCGGAGGACCTCCCATGCAGATCGCCGTCCCCAAGGAAATCAAGAACCATGAATATCGCGTCGCCCTGACCCCGAGCGGCGCCCGGGAACTGGTCGGCCGTGGCCACGCGGTGACCGTCCAGGCCGGTGCCGGCGAGGGCGCTGGCTTCCCCGACGCCGACTACGAGGCGGCCGGCGCGCGCCTGGAGGCCGACGTGGCCAAGGTCTGGGCCGAGGCCGAGCTGATCCTCAAGGTCAAGGAGCCCCAGTCCGAGGAGGTCGCGCGGCTATCACGCGGCCAGACCCTGTTCACCTACCTGCACCTGGCCGCCGAGGAGCCATTGACTCGCGGCCTGCTGGAGAGCGGCGCTACCTGCATCGCCTACGAGACCATCACCGCGCGGGAAGGCGGCCTGCCGCTGCTGGCGCCGATGAGCACCGTCGCCGGGCGCATGGCCGTGCAGGCGGGTGCCCACAGCCTCGAGAAGGCCCAGGGCGGCGCCGGCATCCTGCTGCCGGGCGTGCCGGGCGTGGCGCCGGCCAAGGTCACCGTGATCGGCGGTGGCGTGGTCGGCGAGAACGCCGCGCGCATGGCACTGGGGCTGGGCGCCGAGGTCACCGTGCTGGACAAGTCCATCCCGCGCCTGGAAACCCTGGACGACCGCTACCAGGGCCGCATGAAGACCGTCTTCTCCACCGCCGACAGCCTGGAAGAGGCGGTGCGCGAGTCCGACCTCATCATCGGTGCCGTGCTGGTGCCCGGCGCCGCCGCCCCCAAGCTGATCACCCGCGCGATGCTGGCCGACATGAAGCCGGGCAGCGTGCTGGTGGACGTGGCCATCGACCAGGGTGGCTGCTTCGAGACCAGCAGACCGACCACCCATGCCGAGCCGACCTACGTGGTCGACGGCGTGGTCCACTACTGCGTGGCCAACATGCCGGGCGCGGTGGCGCGGACCTCCACCCAGGCATTGACCAACGCCACCCTGCCGTACGTCGTCGCCCTGGCCGACAAGGGCTGGAAGCAGGCGCTGGCCGACGATGCCCACTTTGCCGAGGGCCTCAATGTCCACCAGGGCCAGCTGACCTACCGGGCCGTGGCCGAGGCCTTCGGCCTCGAGTATGTGGAGGCCGCGCGCCTGATCGGTTGATCGCTGAGAGGCGAGGGGAGTGAGGAGCGTAAGGCGTGAAGAGCCTGGGGTGAGGGGAAGACGTGTGAGGCGTAGGAGATGGCGAAGCATGAGCGATACTGTTCGCCTCGCCCCTCGCCCCTCGCCCCTCGCCCCTCGCCCCTCGCCCCTCGCCCCTCGCCCCTCGCCCACCTTCCTTGTGCCGGTCGCCTTGACCGAGGCGCCGCGTTACCATAGCGGGCATTCGAGAGTCAGCTGAGTCCCGCTTTCATGACCGCACCTTCCGACAAGACCCGTGTGCTGACGGGGATCACCACCACCGGCACCCCTCACCTCGGCAATTACATCGGGGCCATCAAGCCCGCCATCGCGGCGAGCCAGGACCCCAACGTCCAGTCCTACTACTTCCTTGCCGACCTGCATGCGCTGATCAAGTGCCAGGACCCCAAGCGGGTTCAGCAGTCTCGCCTGGAGATCGCCGCCACCTGGCTGGCGCTCGGCCTGGATACCGACAACGCCATCTTCTACCGGCAGTCGGACATTCCCGAGATTCCCGAACTGGCCTGGATGATGTCCTGCGTCTGTGCCAAGGGGCTGATGAACCGCGCCCACGCCTACAAGGCGGCGGTGGCCGACAACGAGGAGTCGGGCGTTCAGGATCCCGACCGCGGCATCACCATGGGGCTGTTCGGCTATCCGGTGCTGATGGCGGCGGACATCCTGATGTTCAACGCCAACAAGGTGCCGGTCGGCCGCGACCAGATCCAGCACATCGAGATGGCGCGCGACATGGGCGGGCGCTTCAACCACCTGTTCAAGGGCCAGTACTTCGCCCAGCCCGAGGCGGTGGTGGACGAGCGCGTCCAGGTGCTCAATGGCCTGGACGGCCGCAAGATGTCCAAGAGCTACGAGAACACCATCCCGCTGTTCGTCTCCGAGAAGAAGCTGCAGAAGCTGGTGCGCAAGATCAAGACCAACTCGCTGGAACCCGGCGAGCCCAAGGACCCGGATACCTGCACCCTGTTCCAGATCTACTCGGCCTTCGCCACCGCCGAGGAGAGCGCGGCCATGCGCACCGAGTACGAGAACGGCATCGGCTGGGGCGAGGCCAAGAACCGGGTCTTCGAGTACCTCAACGCCCACCTGCGTGAGCCGCGGGAGCGCTACCAGGCGCTGCTGGAGGATCCCGGCCATATCGAGGCGGTGCTGCGCCAGGGCGCCGAGCGCGCCCGCGCCGAGGCCGCGCCCTTCATGGACCGCCTGCGCCAGGCGGTCGGACTGGGCCGCTTCGTCTAGCCCGGCGTCGCCCTTTTTGCCGCGCCGGTGGCCTCGGTCCATGGCCGCGGCGCCGGCGTGATAGAGTAGCGAGCAAGACGCCGCAGCGTGGTGTTCGGAAAGTCGGCCAGCGCAGACACTTTCTCGGACATGGCCAGAGCGTCACGGCCCGCATTCCCGACACAGCATGAGACGAACTTGATGACCAGCGAAGCCAAGCGCCCCCTCTATGTGCCCTACGCCGGCCCGCCCTTGCTCGAGATGCCCCTGCTCAACAAGGGGAGTGCCTTCACCCGCGAGGAACGGTTCGAGTTCAACCTGATCGGGCTGCTGCCCCAGAACGTCGAGACCATCGAGGAGCAGGCCGAGCGCGCCTATCGTCAGTACCGCCAGTGCCAGACCAACCTGGACCGCCACATCTACCTGCGCGGCATCCAGGACGACAACGAGACCCTCTACTTCCGCCTGGTCTCCGAGCACCTCGAGGAGATGCTGCCGATCATCTATACGCCCACGGTGGGGCAGGCCTGCGAGGAATTCTCCAACATCTATCGCAACCACCGCGGGCTGTTCATCTCCTACCCCGACCGCGACCGCATGGACGACATCCTGCGCAGCGCCACCAAGGACAAGGTCAAGGTGATCGTGGTCACCGACGGCGAGCGCATCCTGGGGCTCGGCGACCAGGGCATCGGCGGCATGGGCATTCCCATCGGCAAGCTGTCGCTGTACACCGCCTGCGGCGGCATCAGCCCGGCCTACACCCTGCCGATCCAGCTCGACGTGGGCACCAACAACGAGGCGCTGCTGGCCGATCCCATGTACATGGGCTGGCGTCACCCGCGCATCGCCCAGGAGGACTACGACGCCTTCATGGCCGATTTCATCGCCGCCGTGAAGCGTCGCTGGCCGAACGTGCTGCTGCAGTTCGAGGACTTCGCCCAGACCAACGCCCTGCCGCTGCTCGAGCGCTATCGCGACGAACTGTGCTGCTTCAACGATGACATCCAGGGCACCGCCGCGGTCTGCGTGGGCACCCTGATGGCGGCCTGCCAGGCCCGCGATGAGGGCGTCGGCGATCAGCGGGTGGTGGTGGTCGGCGCCGGCTCGGCCGGCTGCGGCATCGCCGAGCAGGTGGTGGTGGCGATGCAGGCCGAGGGGCTCACCGAAGCCGAGGCGCGACGGCGCATCTTCATGGTCGACCGCGAGGGGCTGGTCACCGAGAACCAGGAATGGCTGCGCGGCTTCCAGCGTCGCCTGGCCCAGGATCCGGCGCTGGTCGCCGACTGGGACGGCCAGTCGCTGCTGGAGGTGGTCAAGCGGGTCAAGCCGACCGTGCTGCTCGGCGTCTGCGGCCAGCAGGGGCTGTTCACCGAGGAGGTGATTCGCACCATGCACGCCGGCTGCGCCTCGCCGCTGGTGATGCCGCTGTCCAACCCCACCTCGCGGGTCGAGGCGGTGCCCGAGGACGTGATCCGCTGGACCGACGGCCAGGCCATGGTGGCCACCGGCAGCCCCTTCCCGCCGGTGGAATACCAGGGCAAGCGCTATCCGATCGCCCAGTGCAACAACGCCTACATCTTCCCGGGCATCGGCCTCGGGGTGCTCGCCGCCAAGGCCGGCCGCATCACCGACGCCATGCTGATGTCGGCCTCCCGGGCCCTGGCCCGCGAGGCGCCGGTGGCCAAGACCGGGGAGGGCGCGGTGCTGCCGGCGCTCTCCGACATCCGCGAGCTGTCCAAGGCCATCGCCTTCGAGGTGGCGGCCCAGGCCCAGCACGAGGGCGTGGCGCTGCAGTCCGATGAACAGACCCTGCGCGACGCCATCGAGCGCAACTTCTGGACGCCGGCGTATCGTCGCTATCGTCGCCGCTCGTTCTGACGTCTGGCTGAGGGCTGCGAGTTAAGGGAGCTGCGGGCTAAGGGCCACGAGCTACGAGCGGTTGGTCGCCAGCCCGATGCGATGGAGACTGCCCGAGGCCCGAAGCCCGAGGCCCAAAACGAAACAGGCCCCGCCGGATAGCCGGCGGGGCCTGTCGCTTTCAGGGCACTGGGGGCCGTTCGATCAGGCCGACCCGATCATCTTGCGCAGCACATAGTGCAGGATGCCGCCGTGGCGGTAGTACTCCAGCTCGTTGGCGGTGTCGATGCGGCACAGCGCCTCGAGGCGCTGCTCGCCCTTGTCGCCCTCGATGGTCACCTCGACCTTGCCGCCCGGGGTCAGCTCGTCGAGCCCCTCGATGGAGACCCGCTCGTCGCCGGTCAGGCCCAGGGTCTGGCGGCTCTCGCCCTCGGGGAACTGCAGCGGCACCACGCCCATGCCGATCAGGTTGGAACGGTGGATGCGCTCGAAGGACTCGGCCAGCACCGCGCGCACGCCGAGCAGCCTCGTGCCCTTGGCGGCCCAGTCGCGGCTGGAGCCGGTGCCGTACTCCTTGCCGGCGATCACCACCAGCGGCGTGCCTTCCTGCTGGTAGCGCATGGCCGCATCGTAGATGGCCAGCTGTTCGCCGGACGGCACGTGGCGAGTCTCGCCGCCGACCACCCCGTCGAGCATCTCGTTTCGGATGCGTACGTTGGCGAAGGTGCCGCGCATCATGATCTCGTGGTTGCCGCGCCGCGAGCCGTAGGAGTTGAAGTCCACCGGCTTGACCCCGCGTTCCTGCAGGTAGCGGCCCGCCGGGCTGTCGGGCTTGATGGCGCCGGCCGGCGAGATATGGTCGGTGGTCACCGAGTCGCCGAGCAGGGCCAGCACGTGGGCGCGTTCGACGTCCTCGGTGGCGGCGGGCTCGCGGCCCATGCCGTCGAAGAACGGCGGGTGCTGGATGTAGGTCGAGGCCTCGTCCCACTGGTAGACCTGGCTCTCGGGCACGTCGATGGCCTGCCAGACTTCGTCGCCCTCGAAGACCTCGGCGTATTCCTTGCGGTACATCTCGGTGCGCACCTGCTCCACCGCCTCGGCGATCTCGGCCTGGGAGGGCCAGAGGTCCTTGAGGTAGACCGGCTTGCCGTGGGTGTCGACGCCGAGGGCGTCATTGACCAGGTCCATCTGGACGTTGCCGGCCAGGGCGTAGGCCACTACCAGGGGCGGCGAGGCCAGCCAGTTGGTCTTGACCAGCGGATGCACGCGGCCCTCGAAGTTGCGGTTGCCGGACAGCACCGAGGCCACCGCCAGGTCGCCGTCGGTGATCGCCTGCTCGATGGGCTCGGGCAGCGGGCCGGAGTTGCCGATGCAGGTGGTGCAGCCATAGCCCACCAGGTTGAAGCCCAGGGCGTCCAGGTCGTCCTGCACGCCGCCGGCGGCCAGGTAGTCGGTGACCACCTTGGAGCCGGGCGCCAGCGAGGTCTTGACCCAGGGCTTGGTGTCGAGCCCGCGCGCCCGGGCGTTGCGGGCCAGCAGGCCGGCGGCCATCATCACGCTGGGGTTGGAGGTGTTGGTACAGGAGGTGATGGCGGCGATCACCACCGCGCCGGGGTCGAGGCGGAAGGCCTCGCCGTCGAGGTCGACCTCCTGGCTGTCGTGGTGCTCGTAGCTTTTCTCGACGCCCACCGCGGTCTGGCCGCCTTCGGACATCAGCTTGCCGTTCTCGGTCGAGGACGCGGGCTGCTTGCCGTCGTCTTCCATGACCTTGGCGAAGGCGCGGGGCATGTTCTTGAGCTCGACCCGGTCCTGGGGCCGCTTGGGGCCAGCCAGGCTGGCCTCGACGTCGTTCATGTCCAGCGCCAGGGTGTCGCTGAAGATCGGCTCGGCGCCGGGCTCGCGCCACAGGCCCTGGGCCTTGCAGTAGGCCTCGACCAGGGCGACCTGTTCGTCGTCGCGGCCGGTCAGGCGCATGTAGTGCAGCGTCTCCTCGTCCACCGGGAAGAAGCCGCAGGTGGCGCCGTACTCGGGGGCCATGTTGGCGATGGTGGCGCGGTCGGCCAGCGGCAGGTCCTTGAGGCCGTCGCCGTAGAACTCGACGAACTTGCCCACCACGCCGCGCTCACGCAGCATCTGGGTCACCGTCAGCACCAGGTCGGTGGCGGTGATGCCCTCGCGCAGCTTGCCGGTGAGCTTGAAGCCGACCACCTCGGGAATCAGCATCGACACCGGCTGGCCGAGCATGGCGGCCTCGGCCTCGATGCCGCCGACGCCCCAGCCGAGCACGCCCAGGCCGTTGATCATGGTGGTGTGGGAGTCGGTGCCTACCAGGGTGTCGGGGTAGGCGAGCGTCTTGCCGTCTTCTTCCTTGGTCCACACCGTCTTGCCCAGGTACTCCAGGTTGACCTGGTGGCAGATGCCGGTGCCCGGCGGCACCACGCGGAAGTTGTCGAAGGCCTGCTGGCCCCAGCGCAGGAACTCGTAGCGCTCGCGGTTGCGCTCCATCTCGATGGCGACGTTGTCCTTGAAGGCGCTGGGATCGCCGAAGTGGTCGACCATCACCGAGTGGTCGATCACCAGATCCACCGGCGACAGCGGGTTGATGCGCGAGGGTTCCTCGCCGAGGGACTCGACCGCGGCGCGCATCGAGGCGAGATCCACCACGCCGGGCACGCCGGTGAAGTCCTGCATCAGCACCCGGGCCGGCCGATAGCCGATCTCGCGGTCGGACGAGGCGGTCTGCTGCCAGTCGACCAGCGCCTGCATGTCCTCGCGCTCGACGCCCTCCTGGTCGGCGAAGCGCAGCTGGTTCTCCAGCAGGATCTTCAGCGTCATCGGCAGGCGGCCGATGTCGCCCAGGGCCTCGGCGGCTTTCGGCAGGCTATGATAGTGATAGGTGGTGCCGGCGGCCTCGAGGGTCTGCAGGGTCTCCGATAGGGACGAGGTGCTCATGGTGTCCTCCAGTCACGGGGAAGTGATCGAACCATCCTGGTCCTTTCAGTATGACATGGTCATGATAGATGGCCTTTTCAAGCGCTGCGTCGAGGAGGGCCACCGGCCCTTGAAATGCCGACCCCGACCCCCATATACACGCCTGCGATACATGCCTGGGAGGTAATGTGCACGAGGACGCTCTCGATAGCCACGCCGTTCGCTGCCCCTACTGCGATACGGCCTTCGATCTGCAGGTCGACGCCTCCCAGGGCAGCCATGCGACCTGGGAAGACTGCCCGCGCTGCTGTGCGCCGATCCAGCTGCGCATCGAGGTCTCGCCGGTCAGCGGCGAGCTCGAATCCCTGACCCTGGGCCGCGACGACGACGTGCTGTGAGCTCGGGCGTCATGGCTGCGCGGGTCGCCGATGATATTCATAGCCGTTGGCTATCGGCGCCATTGATCTGACCTAATGGCGCCGCGAGCATGCCTGGCCTAGCGTAGGCATTCCGCTTTCACTCACCCCCGAGTGTCATTCACGACTGCAAGGAGTTTTGCATGAGCGTACTGGTTGGACGTCAAGCCCCCGAATTCGAAGCCGCGGCCGTGCTCGGCAATGGCGACATCGTCGAGAACTTCAAGCTGTCCGACAGCAACGGCAAGCTGCGCGTGCTGTTCTTCTGGCCGCTGGACTTCACCTTCGTGTGCCCGTCCGAGATCATCGCCCACGACAACCGCCTGGCCCAGTTCAAGGAGCTCGGCGTCGAGGTGATCGGCGTGTCCATCGATTCCCAGTTCACCCACCACGCCTGGCGCCTGACCGCGCCGGAGAAGGGCGGCATCGGTGAGGTCGGCTTCCCGATCGTGGCCGACGTCAAGCACGAGATCACCCAGGCCTACGGCATCGAGCATCCGGACGCCGGCGTCGCCATGCGCGGCTCCTTCCTGATCGACGAGGACGGTGTCGTCCAGCACCAGGTGGTCAACAACCTGCCGCTGGGCCGCAACGTCGACGAGATGCTGCGCATGGTCAAGGCCCTGCAGTTCCACCAGAAGAACGGCGAAGTCTGCCCGGCCGGCTGGGACGAAGGCCAGGAAGGCATGAAGGACACCGCCGAAGGTGTCGCGAGCTACCTGGGTAGCCACGCCGGCGCCCTCTAAGCCCGCGTGAGGTACTCTGGGGCGGCCTGCGGGCCGCCCCTTGCGTCCCCGACAGCGGCCTTGGCGATGCCGGCGGTTCGCCGCCATCGCCAAGCCCGTTGCTCCACCCCTTCGAGAATAGCGAGGTTCCCCCATGAGCGAAGCGCGCCACGAACGCCTGATCATCCTCGGGTCCGGCCCGGCCGGCTATACCGCCGCCGTCTACGCGGCCCGCGCCAACCTGAAGCCGCTGCTGATCACCGGCGTGCAGGCCGGCGGCCAGCTGACCACCACCACCGACGTGGACAACTGGCCGGGGGACGATACCGGCGTGCAGGGCCCCGAGCTGATGGAGCGCATGAAGCGCCACGCCGAGCGCTTCGACACCGAGGTGCTGTTCGACCATATCCATGAGGTCGAGCTGCGCGGCAAGCCCTATACCCTCAAGGGCGACAACGGTACCTACACCTGCGATGCGCTGATCATCGCCACCGGTGCCAGCGCCCGCTATCTGGGCCTGGAATCCGAACAGAAGTTCATGGGGCAGGGCGTGTCCGCCTGCGCGACCTGCGATGGCTTCTTCTACCGCAACCAGGAGGTCGTGGTGGTCGGCGGCGGCAACACCGCCGTGGAGGAAGCGCTGTATCTCTCCAACATCGCCTCCAAGGTGACCCTGGTGCATCGCCGCGACAGCCTGCGCGCCGAGAAGATCCTCCAGGACAAGTTGTTCGACAAGGCCGAGAACGGCAACGTCGAGCTGCTGTGGAACCACACCCTGGACGAGGTGCTGGGCGACAACACCGGGGTCACCGGGGCGCGGCTCAAGTCCACCGAGGACGGCAGCACCCGCGAGCTCGCGGCACCGGGCGTGTTCATCGCCATCGGCCACAGCCCCAACACCGGCATCTTCGAGGGTCAGCTGGACATGGCCGGCGGCTACATCAAGGTGCAGTCCGGCCTCGAGGGCAATGCCACCGCCACCAGCGTGCCCGGGGTGTTCGCCGCCGGCGACGTCATGGACCACGTCTACCGCCAGGCGGTGACCTCCGCCGGCACCGGCTGCATGGCGGCGCTGGACGCCGAGCGTTATCTGGACGAACTCTAAGCTTCGGGCTTCGGGCTTCGGGCTTCGGGCATAGACTGATAGCTCGTAGCTCGTAGCTCGTAGCTCGTAGCTCGTAGCTCGTAGCTCGTAGCTCGTAGCTAGTAATGCGGCGGCACCTCGTCTTCCGGGCGAGGTGTCGTCGTGTCGGCGTCCTGCAGGGCTCGCTGCTGGTCGCGGAGTTTCTGCTGCATCAGTGCGTTGAGGCGTTCCAGCTGCATCAGGCGTCGCTCCTGGGCGGCCACCGCCTGGTCCAGGGTGTCCAGCCAGTGCTCCTGGTGAGCCACCCGGCTCTCCAGGGCTTCGAGCCGCGCGTTGTGGTCCGAGGGCGCGTCTTCGTCGTGCATGATAGACTCCTTATGCCGTGTCAATGCTCGCCATGGCGCGGCTCGCCCTGGCCGTGATCGTGAAGGGTCGACGCCTGTCGACCCTTCGCCTCGCGCCGGGTGTCGCCGGGTCGGGGGCGGCCGGTTGGCCGTTCGGTGCCCCGACCCCATTATCACCGTTATCCACGATAAGAGAGCATCCGAGGTTTATGAATCGAAAGGTCATGTTTCGTTGCAGTATCGTCAGTCTGCTGCTGGCCGCGCCGGCGCCGCTGCTGATCGCCCTGTTCGTCCATCTCACCGGCGGCGAGCTGTCCCGCGAGCTGTTCGCCAGCCTCGAGGTCGGCGGCCTGGCGGTGGTCTATGTCGCCGCGGCCCTGGCGGTCCTGTTGCTGTTGCTGGTCGCCACCCTGGCGATCAACGCCCTGACGCCCCAGCTGTCCAATATCGCCGAGGTCGAGGACGACGGCCGAGAGGTCGGCGAGGTCAAGTGGTTCAACGTCAACAAGGGCTATGGCTTCATCACCCGCGACAGCGGCGAGGATGTCTTCGTCCACTTCCGGGCCATCCGCGGTCGCGGTCATCGCACCCTGGCCGAGGGCCAGAAGGTGAAGTATCACGTCTCGCGCAATGATCGGGGATTGCAGGCCGACGACGTCACCGTCATTACGTGAGAGGAAAGCGGCTGCGCTCGGCCATACGGCGTTAAAAATCGACTCAAAGTACTCATTTACTTCAGTAAACTCCGTCTTTTCGTCGTTTTTTGCCTTGTCTGGCCTTCGCTCGCCAGCTTTCTGATAGCTCTGTATCTCAGCACTTAACGACATCGCCCCGCATTCCTGCGGGGCGATGTCGTTTCGGGTCACTGCCCCGAGTCAGGCCAGTCGATGGTGGCCTCGGCGCCGTCCGGCAGCACCTGCAGGAAGCGGTCGGGGTCGTCGCCGGGCTGCCAGCCGCCCAGCGAGCAGCGTACCTCGCAGCCGAGCCGTGTGGCGGCCGCGCGGGCCAGCTCGGCGTCGGTGGGCCACGGCGACTCGGCGCTGTCGAGCCACAGGCTGGCGAAGCCGTCCGCCGCCTTCTCCACCAGCAGCACCGGGATCTCGGCTTGCCCGTGGCGACCCC
Organism: Halomonas sp. ABH4_019; assembly: GCF_056159885.1. NCBI lineage: Bacteria > Pseudomonadati > Pseudomonadota > Gammaproteobacteria > Oceanospirillales > Halomonadaceae > Halomonas > Halomonas sp. ABH4_019. Next base: position 416,059 of record NZ_JBSWWC010000002.1, on the reverse strand, counting down.
GGGTGCGCCAGCGGTGCTTGCCGGCCGGCGTCAGCGGTGCGGCGTCGAGTGCCTCGCCGAGCCAGGCGTTCAGGGCCTCGGGTTCGACGCGGGCCAGGTAGATCTCGATGTCGGGATAGCGTTCCATGGCGTCCTCAGGAGCGTGACGTGCCGTCGACGAACAGTCGCGTCAGGATGGCTTCATAGACCCGGCTGAGGTCGTCCAGATCGGCGGCGCGCACCCGTTCGTTGACCTTGTGAATGGTGTCGTTGCGCGGACCGAGTTCGACCACCTGGCTGCCCAGGGTGGCGATGAAGCGGCCGTCGGAGGTGCCGCCGGCGGTGGACAGCTCGGGCCGGCTCCCGATGACGTCTTCGACCCCGGCGACCGCGGCGTCCACCAGTTCGCCCTCGGCGGTCAGGAAGGGCTCGCCGTTGAGGGTCCAGTCGATATGGAAGTCCAGGCCGTGATCCGCGAGGATCGCCTCGGTGCGCTGGCGTAGCGTCTCGTGGGTCAGGGCGGTGGAGTAGCGGAAGTTGAACACCACCTCCACGTCGCCGGGAATGACGTTGGTGGCGCCGGTGCCCGAGCGGATGTTGGAGATCTGGAAGCTGGTCGCCGGGAAGAACTCGCTGCCGCCGTCCCAGTGCTCGCGCACCAGGGCGTCCAGCGCCGGCGCCGCCTGGTGGATGGGGTTGCGCGCCAGGTGCGGGTAGGCCACATGGCCCTGCACGCCCTTGACGTGCAGCACGCCGCCCAGCGAGCCGCGACGGCCGTTCTTGATCACGTCACCGAGCCGTTCGGTGGAGGAGGGCTCGCCGACGATGCAGTAGTCGAGGCGGTCGTGGGCCTCGCGCAGGTGCTCGACCACCGCGCGGGTGCCGTCCACCGCCGGCCCCTCCTCGTCGGAGGTGATCAGGAAGGCCAGGCGCCCCGGATGATCGGGGTGGGCGGCCACGAAGCGTTCCACGGCGGTGATCATGGCGGCCAGGCTGCCCTTCATGTCGGCGGCACCGCGCCCGCACAGCATGCCGTCGTCATCGATGCGCGGCTCGAAAGGCGGATACTCCCAGTGCACGTCCGGGCCGCTGGGCACCACGTCGGTATGGCCGGCGAAGGCCAGCACCGGGCCGTGATGGCCGCGCACCGCCCAGAAGTTCTCGACGTCGCCGAACGGCAGGCGCTCGATGGCGAAGCCCAGGCGTTCCAGGCGTTCGATCATCATGTCCTGGCAGCCCAGGTCGTCGGGGGTCACGGAGGGGCGCCGCATCAGCGCCATGGCGAGTTCGAGGGTCGGGGAGAGCGAGGAGTCGGAGCTGGTCGAGGTCATTCAGGGTTCCGGCGGGCCGGGCCCCGGCGCCCGCGGGCGCCGGGGCGAGGCTCAGTTGTGGGCGTGCAGGGCTTCATTGAGGGCGATGGCGCTCTTGTTGGTCAGGCACTCGATGCGGCCGTTCTGGGAGTTGCGGCGCAGCAGCAGGTCGTCCTGGCCGGCCAGCTCGCGGGCCGCCACGATCTCGGCCTCCTGGCCTTGGTCGTCGAGCACGGCGACCTTGGCGCCGGCGGTGATGTAGAGGCCGGCCTCCACGGTGCAACGGTCGCCCAGCGGAATGCCGATGCCGGCGTTGGCGCCGATCAAACAGCCCTCGCCGACCTTGATCACGATGTTGCCGCCGCCGGACAGGGTGCCCATGGTGGAGCAGCCGCCGCCCAGGTCGGAGCCCTTGCCGACCACCACGCCGGCGGAGATGCGGCCCTCGATCATGCCCGGGCCCTCGGCGCCGGCGTTGAAGTTGACGAAGCCCTCGTGCATCACCGTGGTGCCCTCGCCGAGGTAGGCGCCCAGGCGCACCCGGGCGGTGTCGCCGATGCGCACGCCGGCGGGTACCACGTAGTCGGTCATCTTGGGGAACTTGTCGACGCAGTCCACCGAGAGGGTGCGGCCCTCCAGGCGGGCCTTGAGGCGGCGGGCCGGGAGCTCCTCGATGTCGATCGGGCCCTCGCTGGACCAGGCGATGTTGCGCAGCAGGCCGAACATGCCGGTGAGGTCGACGCCGTGGGGCTTGACCAGGCGGTGCGATAGCAGGTGCAGCTTGAGGTAGACCTCCGGCGCGCTCTGCGGCGGCAGATCCTCGGCGATGAAGGTCGCCACCAGCGGGCGCTGGCTGGCCGCCAGGGCCTCGGCGAGCTCGGCCTGGTCGGCGTGGCCGGCGGCCTTGAGCGCCGCGGCGAGCTCGGCGCACTGCTCCGGCAGGAAGCTGACGGCGGCGTTGCCGGCGGGGGCGTCGAGCGTCTTGGCGGCGGCCTCGACCAGGGCGGCGTCCGGATTCAGCAGCGGGGCCGGATAGTAGATCTCCAGCCAGTCGCCCTGGGTGTTCTGGGAGCCGATTCCGAGTGCAAAGCTGAGCATGGGGTGTCCTCGCGTCGTCGTAGGGGGCGGGTCGTGGCCCGTCTATAGGTCGTCGTAATCGCCGTCGCGGAAGCCGACGCGGATGTCGTCGCCGGTATCCAGCAGCGGGCGCTTGAGCAGGGTGGGGTGGGCCAGCATCAGTTCGCGGGCCTTGTTGGCGTCGATCTCCGCCTTGTCCTCGTCGGGCAGCTGTCGCCAGGTGGTGCTGCGCTTGTTGAGCAGGGTCAGCACCGGCACCTGCTCGAGAATGTGCTCAAGCAGGGCGGCGGACAGGCCGTCATCGCGCAGGTCGTGGAACTGGAAGGGTTGTCCCTTGCCGTCCAGGGCCTTGCGTGCCTTGCGGCAGGTGTCGCAGTTCTTGATGCCGAACAGCGTCATCATGGTGTCGATCTCCTGGGTCAGGCGTGGCGTTCGACGTGGCGGTACAGCCGGCGGGCGGCCTCGGCGGTGGCCTCCAGCTCGTCCACCAGCGCCAGGCGGATTCGCCCCGTACCGGGGTTCACGCCGTCGTCTCCCGGCCGGCCCATGTAGCTGCCGGGCAGTACGCTGACGTGCTGCTCGGCGAACAGTGAGCGGGCGAAGGCCTCGTCGTCGCCGCCGGGCACCGCCGGCCACAGGTAGAAACTGGCCTCGGGCGCGGGGAAATCCATCGCCGGGGCGAGGATCTCGGTCACCGTGGCGAACTTCTCGCGATAGGCGTCGCGGTTGTCGCGCACGTGGGCCTCGTCGTTCCAGGCGGCGATCGAGGCGTGCTGCAGGGGCAGCGACATGGCGCAGCCGTGGTAGGTGCGATAGCGGCGGAAGGCCGCGATCAGTTCGGCGTCGCCGGCCACGAAGCCCGAGCGCAGCCCCGGCAGGTTGGAACGCTTGGACAGCGAGTGGAACACCAGGCAGCGTCGATAGTCGTGGCGGCCGAGCTCGGTGCAGGCCTGAAGCAGCCCCGCCGGCGGCGCCGACTCGTCCAGATAGAGCTCGGAGTAGCACTCGTCGGCGGCGACGATGAAGTCGAATTCGTCGGCCAGGGCGATCAGCTTCTTGAGCTCGTCGAGCGGCGTCACCGCGCCGGTGGGGTTGCCCGGCGAGCAGGTGAAGACGATCTGCACGTCGCGCCAGGTCTCGGCGGGCACCGCGTCGAGGTCGGGGCGGAAGCCGTGCTCGGCGCGGCAGTCCAGATACAGCGGCGAGCCCCCGGCCAGCAGGGCGGCGCCCTCGTAGATCTGGTAGAAGGGATTCGGGACCGCGACCCGGGCCGGCCGGGTGCGGTCCAGGGCCGCCTGGACGAAGGCGAAGATTGCCTCCCGGGTGCCGTTGACCGGCAGTACCTGGCGCTCGGCGTCCAGGCCCGCCAGGCTGAAGCGCCGGCGTGCCCAATCGGCGATGGCGCCGCGCAGCTCGGGGATGCCGGCGGTGGCCGGGTAGCGGGCCAGGTCGCCGAGGTGGGCGCTCAGCGCCTCCAGGGCGCCGGAAAAGGGCGCGTGGCGCGGCTCCCCGATGGTCAGCGGGAGATGCGCTAGCCCCTCGGGCGGCGTCACGCCGGCCTTGAGCGCGGCGAGCTTCTCGAAGGGGTAGGGCTGCAGGGCGTCGAGATCGGGGTTCATGGGTGTCCAGTCGAGGCCGTGTCGGCGTCGTTGTGATGCGTCGAGCGCGGGGCAAGACGCCGATTATAGGGAACCCCCGGTGGGGCCTCAAACGCCAGACACTGCGCAGACTGATCCGTCGACAAGTCTTCGAGCGGGGCCGGCCCGCCGGGGCGCCATGAACCCGTCCCTGGGCGCTTCTTTGGCCCTGCTTCGCTCTCGCACCCTGCTCCGCTTGCAGAGCCGGCGCCTGGCGCCGTTCAGCCGCTGACGTCGAGCACCTCGATCAGCCGTTCGCGCAGGCGCTGCTGGCGTTCGGGGTCGAGGATCGGTTCTCCGCTCTTGTCGGTGATGAAGAACACGTCCTCGACCCGCTCGCCGAGGGTGGCGATCTTGGCCGCCGAGAGGGCGATGTCCTGCTCCATGAAGATGCGCCCGACCCGGGCCAGCAGGCCGGGGCGGTCCGGCGCGGTGAGCTCCAGCAGGGTGCGTCCGCCCGCTTCGTCCTGCTCGATGGCGACCTCGGTGGGCACCCGGAAGTGCTTGAGCTGGCGCGGGGTGTGGCGGGTGACGATCTGCGGGTAGTCGTCCGGGTCGTCGAGCTCCTCCACCAGGTGGTGACGGATCTCCTCCAGCCGCGCCGGCTCGCGGATGGCGCGATTGAGGTCGTCGAGGACGATGAAGGTGTTGAGGGTCCAGTCGTTGCCGGAGGTGGCGATGCGGGCATCGTGGATCGACAGCCCGAGCTGCTCCATGGCCGCCGAGGTGGCGGCGAACAGGTCGTCCACCGAGCGGGTATGGATGAACACCTTGGTGCCGCCCTCGGCCATGTCGTCGGTGGGGGCGCTGATCATCACCAGCGGCAGCTCGCTGCCCCGGTGGGCGAGAATGCCCTGGGTCTGCCAGGCGATCTCGCTGGGCGCGTACTGCAGGAAATACTCCTCGCCGAGCGATTCCCACAGGCGGTCGACGCGGGCCATGTCGGCGCCCACCGTGGCCAGCAGCGAGTGCGCCTCGTCGCGGGTCTCGCGGACCGAGTCGTCGCGCTCCAGCGGGTTCTCCAGGCCGCGACGCAGGGCGCGCTTGGTCTCGGCATGGAGCTGGCGCAGCAGCGAGGCGCGCCAGCCGTTCCACAGCGTGGGGTTGGTGGCGGTGATGTCGGCCACGGTCAGCACGTAGAGGTAGTCGAGGCGGGTCTCGTCGCCGACGCTGCGAGCGAAGTCGCTGATCACCTCCGGGTCGCTGATGTCGCGCTTCTGGGCGACCATCGACATCAGCAGGTGGTGTTCCACCAGCCAGGCCACCAGGCGGGTATCGCGGGTCGACAGGCCGTGGAGGTCGCCGAAGGCCTCGACGTCGCGGGCGCCGATCAGCGAGTGGTCGCCGCCGCGGCCCTTGCCGATGTCGTGGAACAGCCCGGCGATCCACAGCAGCTCCAGCTTGGGCAGCTGCTGCACGAGGTTGGCGGCCACCGGATAGGTCTCCCGGGCCTCGGCCTTGCGGAAGCCATGGATGCACTTCAGCAGCCGCAGGGTGTGGGCATCCACGGTGTAGATGTGGAAGAGGTCGTGCTGCATCAGCCCCACGGCCTGGCCGAAGGCCGGCAGGTACTTGCCCAGCACCCCGTAGCGGTTCATGCGCCTGAGCTGGCGGGCGACGTTGCCACTGGAGCGCAGCAGGGCCATGAACAGCCGCTGGTGGCGCGGGTCCTCGCGGTAGCGATCGTCGATCAGGTGGCGGTGGTCGCGGATCAGGCGGATGGTGTCGGCGCGCACGCCCTCGATCTCCGGGTGCTCGGCCATCAGCAGGAACAGCTCGAGCAGCGCCGAGGGCGAGTCGCGGAACACCGCCCGGGAGCGGGCCTGGATATAGCCGCCGGTGATCTCGAAGCGGGCGTTGAGCGGTACCGTCTCCAGGGTCTCGCTGGCGCGCAGGATGGCCTCGTCGAAGTGCTGCAGCAGCATGTCGTTGAGCCCGGCCAGGGCGGTGACGTGGCGGTAGTAGCGCTTCATGAACTGCTCGACGGCCAGGCGCTCGGGGGTGTCCTGGTAGCCGAACCGCTCGGCGATGGTGCGCTGGTGATCGAACAGCAGGCGATCCTCGGCCCGCCCGGTGAGCATGTGCAGCGCATAGCGTACCTGCCACAGGAAGGCCTGGCCCTGGCTGAGGATGCGCAGCTCGGCGTCGTTCATGAAGCCGATGTCGACGATGTCCTCGTAGCGCTGGGTGCCGAAGTGGCGCTTGGCCACCCAGCCGATCATCTGGATGTCGCGCAGCCCGCCCGGCGAGCTCTTGATGTTGGGCTCCAGGTGGTACTCGGAGTTGTTGAAGCGATAGTGGCGGGCGATCTGTTCCTGCCACTTGGCCTCGAAGAAATGCGCCGCCGGCCACAGCCGGTCGGTGGCGATGCGTGCCTGCATGGCCTCGCGCAGTCGCTCGGCGCCGGCCAGGGTGCGCGACTCGAGCAGATTGGTGATCACCGTGACGTCGGCGGCGGCCTCGCGCTCGCAGTCGCCGAGGGAGCGCACGCTGTGGCCGATCTCCAGGCCGATGTCCCACAGGAAGGTGATAAAGGCCGTGAGGGGCTCCCGGAACGGCTCGTCGTCCTCGTGCTCGAGCAGCAGCAGCAGGTCGATGTCCGAGTGGGGGTGCAGCTCGCCGCGGCCGTAGCCGCCCACGGCGAGCAGGGCGATGCCCTCTGGCCAGTCATGCTGCTCCCAGGCGAGTGCCAGCAGCCGGTCCAGGCACCAGGCGCGGCCGTGCACCAGGTCGCGAATGTCGCTGCCGGCATGGAAGCGCTCGTCCAGTCGCGCCTGGATCTCGGCCAGCGCCGCCTTGAAGGGGGCGATCGGCGAGCGGCTGCCGGTCAGCTCGGTGCGGAAGGCCTCGACGTCGAACAGGCTCTCGTCGGGGATGAAGGCATAATGGTGGAGCAGCATGGCGGCCGGCTCAGCGTGACAGGAAGGCGAGGTCTTCGTCGCGGCGCGCGGTGAGCACCTCCACCCCGTCGTCGGTGACCAGCAGGGTGTGCTCCCACTGGGCGCTGAGGCCCTTGTCCTTGGTCACCGCGGTCCAGCCGTCGCGCAGCACCTTGGTGCGATGGTCGCCGACGTTAATCATCGGTTCGATGGTGAAGCACATCCCGGCCTCGAGGGCGATGTCCGCCTCCGGGGCATAGCCGTCGTAGTGCAGCACCTGCGGGTCCTCGTGGAAGCCGGCGCCGATGCCGTGGCCGCAGAAGTCGCGTACCACCGCGTAGCCGCTGGCCTCGGCATGCTGCTGGATGGCGCGGGCCAGCTCGGACAGGCGAACGCCGGGGCGGACCAGGGCGATGCTCCTGTAGAGGCACTCCTGGGTGACGCGGCACAGGCGGCTGCCCTGGATGGTCTCGCCGACGATGAACATGACGCTGGAATCACCGTGATAGCCGTCGGCGGTCTTGACCGTGACGTCCAGGTTCATGATGTCGCCCTTCTTGAGCTTCTTGCCGTCGTCGGGGATGCCGTGACACACCACATGGTTGATCGAGGTGCACACCGACTTGGGAAAGCCGTGGTAGTTGAGCGGCGCGGGGGTGGAACCCAGCTCGTCGACGATGTAATCGTGGCAGCGCCGGTCGATCTCGCCGGTGGTGACGCCGGCCTCGACGTAGGGGGCGATCATCTCCAGCACGCTGGCGGCCTGGCGGCCCGCTTCGCGCATTTTCTCGATCTCGTCGGGCGTCTTGATGGGTACGTTCATGGAATCTCGGTATCAGGGGTGGTGTCGCCGGATCAACGGGGGGAGGAGCGTCGGGCGACTTCATCTCGAAGGTGATCCATGGTATAAAGCTGCGCGCCTTCCTGCAATCGCCGATCCTTGGTGCCGCTCGCGGTCCGTCGATGCCGTTGCCAGGACAGGTGCAATCAACGCAACGCCTTGAAAACACACATGCACCGGCACATGGTCCCGGGTGCCGTCGGCACGATCGACGGTCGGATCCATGGGGTGCATGGAGGCCTAACCCGATTTCCAGGAGTCATCCATGGCACACGTCAATATGCGTGACCTGCTGAAGGCAGGCGCTCACTTCGGTCACCAGACCCGTTACTGGAACCCGAAGATGAGCAAGTTCATCTTCGGTGCGCGTAACAAGATTCACATCATCAACCTCGAGCATACCCTCCCGGCCCTGAACGAGGCCATCGAGGTGGTCGAGAAGATGGCGGCCGCGAACAACAAGATCCTGTTCGTGGGCACCAAGCGCAGCGCCAGCAAGATCGTCAAGGAAGAGGCCAAGCGCGTCGGCCAGTCCTACGTGAACCACCGCTGGCTCGGCGGCATGCTGACCAACTTCAAGACGATCCGTCAGTCCATCAAGCGTCTGCGCGAACTCGAGACCATGCACGAGGATGGTACCTTCGAGAAGCTGACCAAGAAGGAAGTCCTGATGGCGACCCGCGAGCAGGACAAGCTCGAGCGGTCCATCGGTGGTATCAAGGACATGGGCGGCCTGCCGGACGCGCTGTTCGTGATCGACGTCGACCACGAGCGCATCGCCATCAACGAGGCGAACAAGCTGGGCATTCCGGTCATCGGCGTGGTGGATACCAACTCCAACCCGGACGGCATCGACTACGTGATCCCCGGCAACGATGACTCCATCCGCGCCATCCAGATCTACGTCAAGGCCATCGCCGACGCCTGCGCCCGCGCGAAGGAAGGTCGTCCCGACGAGTTCGTCGAGGTCACCGAAGAGAACGAAAGCGACGCCGCCGCCGAGTGATCGTCGGCCCGCCCGGAGGGTCCGCCTGCCGGCGGCCCTCTCCGGGGGCTGGTCCCTCGTGCAACCAGGGCGGGTAATGGACGCGCCGGGCCTAGGCCCGGCCTCTACATTCCAGTTCTAACCATTCAGAGGACACTACCATGGCAGCTATCAGCGCCTCCCAGGTCAAGGAACTGCGCGAGCGTACCGGGCTCGGCATGATGGAGTGCAAGAAGGCGCTCACCGAGGCCGGCGGTGACATCGAGACCGCCATCGAGAACCTGCGCAAGAACTCCGGGCTCAAGGCCGCCAAGAAGGCCGGCCGCACCGCCGCCGAGGGCGCCGTCGTGACTCGCATCGCCGAGGACGGCAGCTACGGCGTGATGGTCGAGATCAACTCCGAGACCGACTTCGTCGCCCGCGACGACAACTTCAAGGCCTTCGCCGACCAGGTCGCCGACGCCTTCTTCGCCGCCAAGAGCGAAGACGTCGCCGCCGTCATGGAAGGTGACCTGGAAGCCGCTCGCGAGCAGCTGGTGCAGAAGATCGGCGAGAACATCGGCGTGCGTCGTAGCGTCGTCGTCGAGGCGCCGGAAGGCGCTCGCGTGGGCGAATACGTCCACGGTGGTCGCATCGGCGTGCTGACCGTCATCCAGGGCGGCACCGCCGAGGCCGCCAAGGATGTCGCCATGCACGTGGCCGCCATCAACCCGGCCGTGGCCCTGCCGGAGAACATGCCGCAGGACAAGCTGGACGCCGAGAAGGCGATCATCCTGGCCCAGCCGGACATGGCCGGCAAGCCGGAGCAGATCGCCGAGAAGATGGTCCAGGGCCGCCTGAAGAAGTACCTGGCCGAGAACAGCCTGACCGAGCAGGCCTTCGTCAAGGACCCGAACCAGACCGTCGCCGAGTACGTCAAGGCCGCCGGCGGTGAGGTCCTGGGCTTCACCCGCTTCGAGGTCGGGGAAGGCATCGAGAAGGAAGAGGTCGACTTCGCCAAGGAAGTCATGGAACAGGCCGGCCGCAGCTAAGGCGGTGCCGGTTCCAGTGTGAAGATGGCGTGCGCGCGAGCGCACGCCTTCGCGTATCCGGCCGGTGGATCCGGCCATCCAGATTCCTCGAGTTCCCGGGAGACACGCCATGAGCAGTGCCGAGCACGCCCCTCTCAAGTCCGACAAGCCTCGCGCCGAGGTGTCGAAGTACAAGCGCATCCTGCTCAAGCTCTCCGGCGAGGCCCTGACCGGAGATGCCGAGTTCGGCATCGACCCCAAGGTGCTGGATCGCATGGCGCTGGAGATCGGGCAGCTGGTCGGCATCGGCGTCCAGGTCGGCATCGTGGTCGGCGGCGGCAACCTGTTTCGCGGCGCCGCCCTGCACGAGGCGGGCATGGAGCGGGTCACCGGTGACCACATGGGCATGCTGGCCACGGTGATGAACGCCCTGGCCATGCGCGATGCCCTGGAGCGTTCCAATATCCGCTCGCGGGTCATGTCGGCGATTCCGATGAGCGGCGTGGTCGAGCACTACGATCGCCGGACCGCGATTCGCTACCTGACCTCCGGCGACGTGGTGATCTTCTCCGCCGGTACCGGCAACCCCTTCTTTACCACCGATTCCGCGGCCTGCCTGCGCGGCATCGAGATCGACGCCGATGTGGTGGTCAAGGCCACCAAGGTGGACGGGGTCTACGACAAGGATCCGGTCAAGCACGCCGACGCGGTCAAGTACGAGCAGCTGTCCTATGACGACGCCCTCGACCAGAAGCTCGGGGTGATGGATTTGACCGCCATCTGCCTGGTGCGGGACCATGACATGCCGGTTAGGGTGTTCAACATGAACAAGCCGGGGGCGCTGCTGAACCTGGTGGTAGGCGGCCGGGAAGGCACGCTGATTGACAGAGGGTGACATCGTGATTGACGACATCAAGAAGGACGCAGAGAGTCGCATGAAGAAGAGCCTCGACGCTCTTCATCACAACTTCAACAAGATCCGTACCGGACGGGCGCACTCCAGCATCCTGGATGCGGTGACCGTCGACTATTACGGCGGCCAGGTGCCGATCAACCAGGTGGCCTCGGTCAACGTCGAGGACGCGCGCACCCTGACCGTGGTGCCCTGGGAGCAGCAGATGGTGCCCAAGGTCGAGAAGGCCATCATGACCGCCGAGCTGGGCCTCAACCCGGCCAGCGCCGGCAACGTCATCCGGGTGCCGATGCCGATGCTCACCGAGGAGACCCGCAAGGGCTACATCAAGCAGGCCCGCCAGGAGGCCGAGAACGCTCGGGTGGCGGTGCGTAACGTGCGGCGCGACGCCAACGGCGACATCAAGTCGCTGCTCAAGGACAAGGACATCAGCGAGGACGAGGCGCGTCAGGGTGAAGAGGCCATCCAGAAGCTCACCGACAAGATCGTCGGCGAGATCGACAAGATCCTGGAGTCCAAGGAGCACGACCTGATGCAGGTCTGAGGACGGACCGGCGGCACCGCCGGGTGCCGCCGTTCACGGAACGCCTCCGTCCCACCCGCCATGCGAGACACCATGACGTCACCCCAGTCTCACCAGCCCCGTGCCGACGGGGACGCCCTGCCGCGCCATGTGGCCATCATCATGGACGGCAACAATCGCTGGGCCAAGGCGCGCGGCATGTCCGGCGTCCGCGGCCACCATGCCGGCGTCGAGTCGGTGCGCGCCACCATTCGCCGCGCCGCCGAGCGTGGCGTCGAGACCCTGACGCTGTTCGCCTTCTCCAGCGAGAACTGGAAGCGGCCCGCCGTCGAGGTCAACGCCCTGATGGAGCTGTTCCTGATGGCGCTGAAGCGCGAGGTCAAGAAGCTCCACCAGCATGGCATCCGCCTCTCGGTGATCGGCGACCGCGATGGCTTCTCCGAGGCCATCCAGAAGCATATCGCCCAGGCCGAGGCACTGACCGCCGACAACCGGGGCCTGCACCTGGTGATCGCCGCCAACTACGGCGGCCAGTGGGACATCGCCCGGGCCGCCCGGCGGCTGGGCCAGCGGGTGGCCGACGGCGAGCTCGCCGCCGAGGAGGTCGACGAGGCGGCGCTCGAGGCGGAACTCTGCCTGCCCACCCCGGTGGACCTGTGCATCCGCACCAGCGGCGAGAAGCGCATCTCCAATTTCCTGCTCTGGCAGCTGGCCTATGCCGAGCTCTACTTCACGCCGGTGCTGTGGCCCGACTTCGGCGCCGAGGCCTTCGATGCGGCCCTGGACGACTTCGCCGGCCGCAAGCGGCGCTTCGGCATGACCGACGAGCAGGTCGAGGCCCAGGGTGCTTAAGCAGCGTATCGTCACCGCCGCCTGGCTCGCGCCGCTGGCGCTGGCCGGGCTGTTCGGCCTGTCCGGCGGCGCCTTCGCGGTCTTTACCGCGGCCATCGTGCTGCTGGCCGCCTGGGAGTGGGCCAACCTCGCGGGCCTGGAGGAGGGCGGCGCGCGCCTGGCGCCGGTGATCGGCCTGGGGGCGCTGATGGCGCTGTTCCACCTGGCCGACCTGCGCCTGGCCCACTGGCCGCTGTGGCTGGGAGCTCTGGGGTGGCTGGTCAACCTCACCTGGGTGGTCGGCTATCCGGATCGTCTCGCCCAGTGGCGCAGCACCGGCATGCGCCTGGCCATGGGGCTGTGGGTGTTGCTGCCCGCCTGGGTCGGCTTCAACGTGCTGCGCGAGGCCGGCGCGGCCTGGCTGCTGTTCGTGCTGCTGGTGGTGTGGGGCGCCGACATCGGCGCCTACTTCGTCGGCAAGTCCCTGGGGCGGCGCAAGCTGGCGCCCCGCGTCAGCCCGGGCAAGACCTGGGAGGGCGTGGCCGGCGGCATGGCGGTGACCGCACTGCTGGCACTGGGCTTCGCCGCCTGGCAGACGCTGTCGCTGGGCGCCACCCTGGGGCTGCTGGCCGCCACCGCGGTGATCACCCTGGCCTCGGTGGTCGGTGACCTGCTGGAGAGCATGCTCAAGCGCCATCGCGGCCTCAAGGACTCCAGCCAGCTGTTGCCTGGCCACGGCGGGGTGCTCGATCGTATCGACAGCCTCACCGCCGCCGTGCCGCTGTTCGCGCTCATCCAGGCGGGGAGCGCGTGGACATGAGTGCGCCCCAGGCCGTTACCGTGTTGGGCGCCACCGGCTCGATCGGCGCCAGCACCCTGGACGTGATCGCCCGTCACCCGGGGCGCTATCGGGTGCATGCGCTGACCGCGCATCGCTCCCGCGAGACGCTGCTGGCTCAGTGCCGTGTGCATGCCCCGGCGCTGGCGGTGCTCGAGCGCGAGGCGGATGCCGCCTGGCTGCGCGAGCGGCTCGACGAGGCGGGGCTTGCCACCGAGGTGCGGGCCGGGCGCGACGCCCTGGTGGAGGTCAGCGAGGCGCCCGAGGTCGCGGTCGTCATGGCGGCCATCGTCGGCGCCGCCGGCCTGCTGCCGACGCTGGCCGCGGTGCGCGCCGGCAAGCGCGTGCTGCTGGCCAACAAGGAGGCCCTGGTGATGTCCGGGGCGCTGTTCATGGAGGCCGTGGGCCGCAGCGGCGCCACCCTGCTACCCATCGACTCCGAACACAATGCCATCTACCAGTGTCTACCCGTCGAGCATCGTGGCGGCCTCTCGCGGGTCGGCGTGAGCCAGCTGCTGCTGACGGCCTCCGGCGGCCCCTTTCGGGGCTGGTCGCGGGAGGCCCTGGCCGGCGTCACGCCCGAGCAGGCCTGCGCCCACCCCAACTGGTCGATGGGCCGCAAGATCTCGGTGGACAGCGCCACCCTGATGAACAAGGGGCTCGAGCTGATCGAGGCCTGCTGGCTGTTCGACGCCGGCCCCGAACAGATCCAGGTGGTGGTGCACCCGCAGAGCGTGATCCACTCCATGGCCGCCTACCATGACGGCTCGGTGCTGGCGCAGCTGGGCAACCCCGACATGCGTACGCCGATCGCCTACGGCCTGGCCTGGCCCGAGCGCATCGAGGCCGGCGTGGAGCCCCTGGACCTGTTCCAGGTCGCCCGGCTCGACTTCGAGCCGGCGGACGAGGCCGCCTTCCCCTGCCTGCGCCTGGCCCGCGAGGCGATGGCCGATGGCGGCACGGCGCCGGCGGTGCTCAATGCTGCCAACGAGGTGGCGGTGTCGGCCTTCCTCGATGGTGCGCTGGGCTTCGCCGAGATCGGCGAGCTGGTGGCCCGGGTTCGCGAGGCCTGCCCGGTGGCGCCCGCCGATGAGCTGGCCGGCATTCTCGACGCCGATGAGCGGGCGAGGCGAGCGGCGCGGGCCTGGCTGACACGCCGCTAGCGGCCGCCACAGGGCCGTCGAATTGACGAGCGTGACATGAGGGCGTCGGGACCTTTCCCGGCGCCATTTGGTCGAGCGTCGGCAGGTGTCGGGCCGAGCCCGGTGCCGTCGTCGACCACCATCAGGAGACTGCCATGGGGCTGATCCAGAACGTGCTGGCCGTGATCGTGGTCCTCGGCCTGCTGATCACTTTCCACGAGTTCGGCCATTTCTGGGTCGCGCGTCGCTGTGGCGTCAAGGTGCTGCGCTTCTCGGTCGGCTTCGGCAAGCCGCTGTGGTCACGCGTCGATCGACATGGCACTGAGTTCGCCGTGGCGGCGATCCCGCTGGGCGGCTACGTCAAGATGCTCGACGAGCGCGAGGGGCCGGTGGCGGAGGAAGAGCGGCACCGGGCCTTCAACCGCAAGGGCGTCTGGTCCCGCATCGCCATCGTCGCCGCCGGCCCGTTGGCTAACTTCCTGCTGGCGCTGGTCGCCTACTGGTTGCTGTTCGTGGCCGGCACCACCACCGTGGTGCCGGTGATCGGCGAGGTCGCCCCTGATTCGCCCGCGGCCCGCGGCGGCCTGGTCGCCGGCCAGGAGATCACCGCCGTGCAGGGCGAGGCCGTGCACTCCTGGGAGGACATCAACCTCGAACTGGTGGCCGCCATCGGCGCCAGCGGCGAGCTGACGGTGGGCGCCCGCGGCGAGGGCGACGGCATGGCCCGCGAGCATCGCCTGCCGGTGCAGGACTGGCTGGTGCGCCAGGACCCGCCCCAGCCGCTGGCGAGCCTCGGCGTTACCCCGTGGCGCCCCAGGCTCCCGGCGGTGCTCGACCGGGTAGTCGACGGCGAGCCTGCGGCGGCAGCCGGGCTCGAGGCCGGCGACGAGATCCTGGCCGTGGACGGCGAGCCAGTGGCCGACTGGAATCGCTTCGTCGAACGGGTGCGGGGGCGCCCCGGGGAGACCCTCGCGCTGACGGTGCGGCGCGGCGACGCGCGGCTGTCGCTGTCGCTCACGCCCCGCCCCAACGTGCTCGAGAATGGCACCACCATCGGCTACGTGGGCGCCGGCGTCGCCTCCGTCGCCTGGCCCGATGAGTACCAGCGCGAGATTCGCTACGGGCCGCTGGCCGCGGTGGGCCAGGCCGTCTCGCGCACCGGCGAGATGACGGTGCTGACCCTCGATGCCATCCGCAAGATGCTGGTCGGGCTGATCTCGCCGTCCAATCTCTCCGGGCCGATCACCATCGCCCGCATCGCCGGCGATACGGCCCGCTCGGGGCTCGAGAGCTTCATCAGCTTCCTGGCCTACCTGTCGATCAGCTTGGGGGTGCTCAACCTGCTGCCGATCCCGGTGCTCGACGGCGGCCACCTGCTCTATTACCTGGTCGAGGTGGTGCGCGGCCGGCCGGTATCGGAACGGGTCCAGGCCGTGGGGCTGCGCATCGGGCTGGCGCTGGTCGGCACCCTGATGTTGATGGCGCTGTATTTCGACCTGATGCGGCTGTGATGGGCCGAGGCCTGGCTTGTCAGTTACCCATGCGAATGTATAAGGTGCCTGTCTGGACAGGTAGGCAGACCAACGCGAGCGAATCGACTGCATGAAGATCAAGACCATTGGACTGGCGGCGCTGCTGCTCGCCGGTGCCGCCAGCGGCACGGCACAAGCACAATCCTTCGACGTAACGGATATACGGGTGGAGGGCCTGCAGCGCGTCTCGGCGGCCTCCGTCTTCAATGCCTTCCCTGTCAATGCCCCCGACCGCGTCGATGAGCGCGAGCTGGCCGAGGCCGCCAAGGCGTTGTTTGCCACCGGCCTGTTCGAGGACGTACGCCTGGCCCGCGAGGGCGACGTGCTGATCATCGAGGTCGAGGAGCGGCCCACCATCACGCGCCTCAACCTCGAGGGCAACAGCCAGATTCCCGAGGAGGAACTGCGGCGCGGCTTGCGCGAGGCCGGCCTCGACGAGGGCCAGGTGCTGCAGCTCTCGACCCTGGAGGAGATCCAGCGCGAACTGTCAGGGGTCTATCAGGCCCAGGGCCGCTACAGCGCCAGCATCGACACCGAGGTCGAGCAGCTCGGCGAGGGCCGCGTCCAGGTCAACATCGACATCGATGAAGGCGCGGTGGCCAAGATCCGCCAGATCAACATCGTGGGCAACCAGGCCTTCGACGACGAGACCCTGCGCGACGTCTTCGAGCTGGAGGATCGCCCGAGCTGGTTCTTCGGCTGGTTCTCCAGCGACGAGTATTCCCGCCAGGCGCTGTCCGGCGACCTGGAACGGCTGCGCTCCTTCTACCTGGACCGCGGCTACGTCAACTTCACGATCGACTCTACCCAGGTCTCCATCGGCCCCGACAAGTCGAAGATCTTCGTCACCATCAACATCAACGAGGGCGAGCGCTATCGGGTTGGCGGCATCGGCTTCGCCGGCGACCTGCGGGTGCCCGAGCGCGAGGCTCGCGATCTGCTCGAGGTCGAGAGCGGTCAGATCTTCTCGCGCAGCGACGTCACCGCCTCGGCGGAAGCGCTGCGCTCGCGGCTCGGCGCCGAAGGCTTCGCCTTCGCCAACGTCGACGGCATCCCCGAGACCCGCGAGGACGGCACCGTCGACCTGACCTTCCGGGTCGAGCCGGGTCGCCGGGCCTATGTGCGGCGCATCGAGTTCGTCGGCAACACCACCACCCAGGACGAGGTGCTGCGCCGCGAGATGATCCAGATGGAGGGCGCGCCGGCCTCCACCGAGTCGATCAGCCAGTCGCGCCAGCGCCTGGAGCGGCTGGGCTTCTTCAAGCAGGTCGAGGTGCAGACCGAGCCGGTGGCCGGGGCCCAGGACCAGCTCGACGTCACCTACACCGTGGAAGAACAGCCGTCCGGCTCGATCTCGGCGAGCATCGGCTTCTCCCAGAGTGCCGGGATCATCTACGGCGCCTCGCTGTCCCAGAACAACTTCCTGGGCACCGGCAACCGGGTCAACATTGGCGCCCAGCGCAGCGATACCTACACCAACCTGAACTTCGGCTTCACCGATCCCTACTGGACCCTCGACGGCATCTCCCGGGGCTATAACCTCTTCTACCGGGAGACCGACTACGAGGACTCGGACATCTCGACCTACTCGACGGATGCCTACGGCGGCGGCATCAACTTCGGCTACCCGATCAACGAGTTGACCCGACTCAACTTCGGTGCCGACGTCGAGGACCTGACCATCGAGACCTACAGCGACACCGCCTCCGAGATCCAGCGCTACGTGCAGGAGCAGGGCGACAACGCCCAGACGCTGAAGTTGACCGCCAGCTGGACGCGCAACGATCTCAATCGCGGCATCATGCCCACCGCCGGCAACTACCAGCGCCTGTCGCTGGAGTCCACGGTGCCCGGCAGCGACGCCGAGTACTACAAGCTGCGCGCCCGGGCCCGGCACTTCTTCCCCTTCGACGAGGAGGAAACCTGGTCGCTCAAGCTGCGTGGCGAGGTCGGCTACGCCGACAGCATCGGTGACGACCCCTATCCGTTCTACGAGAACTTCTTCTCGGGTGGCCTCGGCTCGGTGCGCGGTTTCACCGGCAACACCCTGGGCCCGGCCACCACGCCGCCGTCGGGGGGCAATTCCGACGAGGACCGCACCTTGGGCGGCAACATCCTGGTCGAGGGCGGCCTCGAGTTGATCTTCCCGATGCCGTTCGTCGAGGACAAGCGCTCGGTGCAGCCGTCGCTGTTCGTCGATGCCGGTAATACCTTTCTCACCGACTGCTATGAGGTGCTCGAGGCGGATGCCGGCCAGGCCAGCTGCGAGTCCGGGGTCGACCTGGGCGAGCTGCGCTACAGCGCGGGTCTCGGGATCTCCTGGCTGACGCCGGTGGGGCCGCTGACCTTCAGCGTCGCCGAGCCGATCAACGCCAAGGACGGCGATGACACCCAGTTCTTCCAGTTCTCGCTGGGCCAGAGCTTCTGACCCGGTGTTAGACAGGGACATGTCGAACGGTCGCGCTGTCGCCGTGCCTGTGAGGCCCGGCGACCCGGCCGGCGAGGCGCCCGCGTGCCTCGCTTCGCTCGACCGAGCGAGCCCGGGCCCCTGCCGATGAGGGTCGATCACCGAACCGGGGTGGCGATCGATGGTCCATGGGGGGCCATGGGGGCGGATGGCCGCCCCCTATCGTACGTGGCGATCGCGGTCGGCCGGCAGGTCGGACGCCGTCATCGCAGAGTGATTACATAACCGATACCGGGTTCCCATGACTCAAGACTCTCCTTCCCTGATGCTGGCCGAGATCGCCACGCAGCTGGGGGCCGACCTCCGGGGCGACGGCGAACGCCGCGTGCGTGGCCTGGCCACGCTGCGGGATGCCGGGCCCGACCAGATCACCTTCCTGGCCAACCGCGCCTACCTCAAGGACCTGCCCGGCACCCGCGCCGCCGCGGTGCTGCTGCACCCCAGCCACGCCGCGGATTGCCCCGCCGCCTGCCTGACCCTGGAGAACCCCTACCTGGGCTATGCCCAGCTGTCGCGGCTGTTCGATCCCCTGGCGGGGCGCGATGCCCGCGGGGTCCACCCCTCGGCGGTGGTCGCCGAGGACGCGCGCCTCGGCGAGGGCGTCGCCGTCGGCCCCCAGGCGGTGATCGAGTCGGGCGTCGAGCTCGGCGAGGGGGTGGTCGTCGGGGCGGGCAGCGTGGTCGGCGCCGACAGCCGTATCGGGGCCCATTCGCGGCTGCATGCCAACGTGACCGTCTACCACGGGGTGACCATCGGCGCGCGGGCCATCCTGCACAGCGGCTGCGTGATCGGCGGCGACGGTTTCGGCTTCGCCCATGACGGTGCCGGCTGGCACAAGATCGCCCAGCTCGGCGGGGTGGTGCTGGGCGACGACGTCGAGGTGGGCAGCTGCTCGAGCATCGATCGCGGCGCCCTGGGCGACACCGTGATCGGCGAAGACGTCAAGATCGACAGTCAGGTCCAGATCGCCCACAACGTCCAGGTCGGGGCCCACAGCGCGCTGGCCGGTTGCGTGGGCATCGCCGGCTCCACCCGGGTCGGGCGGCATTGCATGCTGGGCGGTGGCGTGGGGCTTTCCGGCCACCTGACCATCTGCGATGGCGTGCAGGTCACCGGCATGAGCCTGGTCACCAACTCGATCCACGAGCCGGGGGTCTACTCCTCCGGCACCGGCGCCATGGAGAACGGCCAGTGGCGCCGCAGCGCGGTGCGCTTCAAGCAGCTCGACGACATCGCGCGTCGGCTGCAGCGCCTGGAAAAAGCCGAGCGCGACGCTTGAGGCCACCCCCCGGGGCGGTATAATCCCCCGCCCGTCGCCGCCTGGCGGCGACGGCCGTGCCCGCATCGCCGGGCGGGCATCCTGTCATTTCAGAGGTCGCTACGATGGTAATGGACATCAACGAGATTCGTGAATATCTGCCCCACCGCTATCCTTTCCTGCTGGTGGACAGGGTGACGGAACTCGCCCTTGGCGAATCCATCGTTGCCTACAAGAATGTCAGCATCAATGAGCCGTTCTTCAATGGCCACTTCCCGCACCATCCGATCATGCCCGGCGTGCTGGTCATCGAGGCGCTGGCCCAGGCCTGCGGCATCCTCGGCTTCAAGACCGTCAACAAGCTGCCCGCCGACGGCTATGTCTACTACCTGGTCGGCAGCGACAACGTGCGCTTCAAGCGCCCGGTGATGCCCGGCGACAAGCTGGAGCTGCGCGCCGACGTGGTCCGCGAGAAGCGCGGCATCTGGAAGTTCAGCTGCAAGGCCAGCGTGGCCGGCGAGGTGGCCTGCGAGGCCGAGATCATCTGTGCCGAGAGGAAGGTCGCTTGATTCATCCCACTGCCATCGTAGACCCCGCGGCGCGCCTGGCCGATGATGTCGAGGTCGGGCCCTTCAGCGTGATCGGGGCCGACGTCGAGATCGGCGCCGGCTCGCGGATCGGGCCGCACGTGGTGATCCAGGGCCCCACGGTGCTCGGCGCGCGCACGCGCATCTTCCAGTTCGCCTCGGTCGGCGAGGAGTGCCAGGACAAGAAGTACGCCGGCGAGCCCACCCGGCTGGTGATGGGCGACGACAACGTCGTCCGCGAGGGCGTGACCCTGCACCGCGGCACCGTCCAAGACCGCGGCGAGACCACCATCGGCTCGCGCAACCTGTTCATGGCCTACGTCCACGTCGGCCACGACTGCGTGATCGGCGACGACTGCATCCTGGCCAACCAGGTGACCCTGGCCGGCCACGTCACGCTGGGCGATTACGCCATCATCGGCGGCCTATCGGCCATCCATCAGTTCTGCCATTTCGGCGAGCATGCCATGGCCGGCGGCGGCTCGATCATCACCAAGGACACCCCGGCCTACGTGATGATCAACGGCAACCCCGTTCAGGCGCACGGTCTCAATCTGGTCGGCCTGCGGCGCCGCGGTTTCTCCAACGAGGCGATCCGCGCGCTCGGCGAGGCCTACAAGCTGGTCTATCGCCAGGGGCTGACCGTGGAGCAGGCGCTCACCGAGATCCGCGCCCGCTACGCGCTGCCCGAAACCGAGGCCTTTGCCGCGTCCATCGAGGTCTCGACCCGCGGCATCGTGCGCTGAACGGCATGGCGATCGCCCGCGTCTATCTGGTGGCCGGCGAGCTGTCCGGCGACATCCTCGGCGCCGGCCTGATGCGCGAGCTCAAGGCCCGCCACCCCGGCGTCGAGTTCCGCGGCATCGGCGGGCCGCGGATGCTCGAGCAGGGCATCGACAGCCGCTTCCCGCTGGAGACCCTCTCGGTCATGGGCCTGGTCGAGGTGCTCAAGCACCTTCCCGGTCTGGTGCGGGTGCGCCGCGCGCTGCGCCGCGACGCCCTGGCCTGGCAGCCCGACATCGTGATCGGCATCGATGCCCCGGACTTCAACCTGGGGCTCGAGCGTCAATTGCGCGAGGCCGGCCTGACCACCGCCCACTACGTCAGCCCCTCCGTATGGGCCTGGCGCCAGGGGCGGGTCAAGGGCATCGCCCGCTCGGTGGATGCCATGCTGACCTTCCTGCCCTTCGAGGCCGCCTTCTACGCCCGCCACCGGGTGCCGGTGGCCTTCGTCGGCCATCCGCTGGCCGACGAGCTGCCGCTGGTCAACGATCGCGTCGCCGCCCGCGAGGCACTGGGGCTGCCCGTCTCGGCAAGCGACGCTGAGGCGCCGCTGCTGGCGCTGCTGCCCGGCTCCCGGGCCAACGAGATCCGCTTTCTGGGCGCCACCTTCCTCGATGCCGCCGAGCGGCTGTGCCGAGAGCGCGAGGCGCTGCGGGTGGTGATTCCCGCCGCGACGCCGGCGCGGCGCGCCGAGCTCGAGACTCTGCTCGCGGACCGCGAGGCCCTGCGCGGGCGGGTGGTGCTGGTCGACGGCCAGTCCCGCGAGGCCATGGTGGCCGCCGACGCCGTGCTGCTGGCCTCCGGCACCGCGGCGCTGGAGGCCATGCTGTGCCATCGCGCCATGGTGGTGGCCTACCGCATGGCACCGATGACCCACTGGCTGGCCAGGCGGCTGGTCAAGACCGAATGGATCTCGCTGCCCAACCTGATCGCCCGGGAGCGCCTGGTGCCGGAGCTGATCCAGGACGACGCCAACCCTGAGGGCATCGCCGGGGAGCTCGCCGCGCTGCTCGACGACGCCGAGGCGCGCCGCGCCCTGGAGACACGCTTCGCGGCCATGCACGCTGGGCTGCAGCGCGACGCCAGCCGCCGGGCGGTGGATGCCGTCGAGGCGCTGGTGGCGCGCCGGGCGCTGCCGGCCTCGGTGGCCCCCGAGGCCGAGGAGGGCGCATGAGGGCCGAGGACTTCCCGCCGCTGGTCGTCGATTACCGCGGCACGCGGCTGGCCGGCGTCGACGAGGTGGGCCGCGGCCCGCTGGTGGGGCCGGTGGTGGCGGCGGCGGTGATCCTCGATCCGGCCGCGCCGATCGACGGACTCACCGACTCCAAGAAGCTGACCGCGAAGCGTCGCGAGGCGCTGGACGTCGAGATCCGCGCCCGGGCCCTGGCCTTCGCCGTGGCCGAGGCCGACCCCGACGAGATCGATGCCCTGAACATCTATCATGCGACCCATCTGGCCATGCGACGCGCCATCGATGCCCTGTCGCCGGCCGCGGAGTATCTGCTGGTGGACGGTAATCGCCTCCCCGGGCATCATGTGCCGGGGCAGGCGGTGGTCAAGGGCGATGCCCGCCACCCGGCGATCGCCGCGGCCTCGATACTGGCCAAGGTGGCCCGCGACGCCGGCATGCTGGCGCTGGATGCCCGCCATCCGGACTATGGCTTCGCCCGCCACAAGGGTTACCCGACGCCCGAGCACCTGGCCGCCCTGACGCGCCTCGGTGCGCTGCCGGAGCATCGACGCTCCTTCGGCCCGGTAAAACGCCAGTTGGCGCTGTTCTAGGCCGACGAGTCGCCCCTGATAGCGAGGGGCGCCGGGGATAGGCCGAAGGGGAGGTCCGATTCCAGGGGTGAGGCGGAAAAAGAAGAACATCCGGTGGATGTTCTTCCCGCCGAACGGGTTGGCCACGGATGGCCAACCCAGGCCCTGCAAGCGGCGCAGGATGCGAGAGCGCCGCAGGGAATCGGTAGCGTACATGGAGGTATTCACAGCGCCTCCCCGCAGGCCTATCGCCGGATCAGCCCCGAGCAGTGCAGGGCGCGGAGCCTAAGCCATTACGCCGTTCTTGTAGCCTGAATTCCGTACCGACCATTTACCGCCAAGCCCCGAGCCTTCTATGACCACGCCCTTCGTCCATCTCCGTGTGCACAGCGAATTCTCCCTGGTCGATGGCCTGGTGCGTCTCAAGCCGCTGATCAAGGCGGCGGGCAGCCAGGGGGTCCCGGCGGTGGCGCTCACCGACGAGGCCAACCTCTTCGCCCTGGTCAAGTTCTATACCGGCGCCCAGGGGGCCGGCCTAAAGCCGATCATCGGCGGCGACTTCTGGCTGGCCAATCCCCACGACGAGGCGCACCCCTACCGGTTGACGCTGCTGGCCATGAACGACGCCGGCTACCGCAACCTCACCGAGCTGATCTCACGGGGCTGGATGGAGGGTCAGCGGGATGGCCAGGCGCTGCTCGAGCGGCGCTGGGTGCTGGAGCAGAGCGAGGGGCTGATCGCCCTGTCCGGCGGCCGCGAGGGTGACGTCGGCCGCCATCTGGTCACCGAGCATCACGCCGAGGCGCGGACCCTGCTCGAGGAGTGGCAGGCCGCCTACCCGGGGCGCTACTACCTGGAGCTGACCCGCACCGGCCGGCCGCTGGAGGAGGAGTGCGTTCACCTCTCGGTGGACCTGGCGATGGAGACCGGTACCCCGGTGGTGGCCACCAACGACGTGCGCTTCCTCGAGCGCGAGGACTTCTGGGCCCACGAGACCCGCGTCTCGATCGGCGAGGGCAAGGCGCTGGACGACCCGCGCCGCGAGCGCCGCTACACCGAGGAGCAGTACCTCAAGAGCCCCGAGGAGATGGCCGAGCTGTTCGCGGACATTCCCGAGGCGCTCGAGAACAGCGTGATGATCGCCGCGCGCTGCAACGTCGACGTGCGCCTGGGCGAGATCTTCCTGCCGGAATACGGCATCCCCGAGGGCATGACCCAGGACGAGTTCTTCCGCAAGATCTCCCACGACGGCCTGACCGAGCGCCTGGACTTCCTCTACCCGGTCGAGCGCTATCCCCGCGACGGCGGCGAGTACGCCGAGATCGACGCCCGCTACCGCAAGCGGCTCGACTTCGAGCTCGACATCATCCTGCAGATGGGCTTCCCTGGCTACTTCCTGATCGTGATGGACTTCATCCAGTGGGCCAAGGACAACGATGTTCCCGTCGGCCCTGGCCGGGGCTCCGGCGCCGGCTCGCTGGTGGCCTATGCCCAGAAGATCACCGACCTGGACCCGCTCGAGTACGACCTGCTGTTCGAGCGCTTCCTCAACCCCGAGCGGGTCTCGATGCCCGACTTCGACGTCGACTTCTGCATGGAGAAGCGCGACCGGGTGATCGACTACGTGGCCGAGCGCTACGGTCGCGACGCCGTCTCGCAGATCGTCACCTTCGGCACCATGGCCGCCAAGGCGGTGGTGCGCGACGTGGCCCGCGCCCAGGGCAAGCCCTATTCGCTGGGCGACAAGCTCTCCAAGCTGATCCCCTTCGAGGTCGGCATGACGCTGGCCAAGGCCCTCGAGGACGAGCCCCAGCTCAAGGACTTCCTCGAGGCCGACGAGGAGGCCCAGGAGATCTGGGACATGGCGGTGAAGCTCGAGGGCATCACCCGCGGCACCGGCAAGCACGCCGGCGGCGTGGTGATCGCGCCGACCAAGCTCACCGACTTCTCGCCGCTGATCTGCGACGAGGACGGCAGCGGCCTGCGCGTGCAGTACGACAAGAACGACATCGAGGACGCCGGGCTGGTCAAGTTCGACTTCCTGGGGCTGCGTACCCTGACCATCATCGACTGGGCGCTGGAGATGGTCGACAAGGTGCGCGCCGCGGAGGGGCAGGGGCCGCTGAACATCGACGCCATCCCGCTGGACGATCGGCCGACCTTCGAGATGCTCAAGAAGGCCGAGACCACGGCGGTGTTCCAGCTCGAATCCCGCGGCATGAAGGAACTGATCAAGCGCCTGCTGCCGGACTCGCTGGAGGACATGATCGCCCTGGTGGCGCTGTTCCGCCCCGGGCCGCTGCAGTCGGGCATGGTCGACGACTTCATCAACCGCAAGCACGGCCGCGCCGAGATCTCCTACCCGCACCCGGACTATCAGCACGAGCTGCTCAAGCCGGTGCTCGAGCCCACCTACGGCATCATCCTCTACCAGGAGCAGGTGATGCAGATCGCCCAGGTGATGGCCGGCTACAGCCTGGGCCAGGCCGACATGCTGCGCCGCGCCATGGGCAAGAAGAAGCCCGAGGAGATGGCCAAGCAGCGGGTCGGCTTCATGGAAGGCTGTGCCGAGAACGGCATCGAC
Organism: Halomonas sp. ABH4_019; assembly: GCF_056159885.1. Taxonomy (NCBI): domain Bacteria; kingdom Pseudomonadati; phylum Pseudomonadota; class Gammaproteobacteria; order Oceanospirillales; family Halomonadaceae; genus Halomonas; species Halomonas sp. ABH4_019. Next base: position 391,122 of record NZ_JBSWWC010000002.1, on the reverse strand, counting down.
AAGGACCTGGCGGGCAACATCTTCGACCTGGTGGAGAAGTTCGCCGGTTACGGCTTCAACAAGTCGCACTCGGCGGCCTATGGCCTGGTGTCGTATCAAACCGCCTGGCTGAAGGCGCACTATCCCGGGCCCTTTATGGCGGCGGTGATGTCCACCGAGATGGACAACCTCGACAAGGTGGTGCCGCTGATCGAGGAGTGTCGCCATCTCAAGCTCACGGTGACCCCGCCGGACGTCAACGTCGGCGGCTACAAGTTCACCGTCGACGTCGAGGGCCGCGTGGTCTACGGCCTGGGCGCCATCCGCGGGGTCGGCGAGGGCCCCATCGGCGCCATCGTCGAGGCCCGCGAGGAGGGTGGTGCCTTCCGCGACCTGTTCGACTTCTGCAAGCGGGTCGACCCCAAGCGCATGAACAAGCGCACCCTGGAGGCGCTGATCCGCTCCGGTGCGCTGGACAACCTGGGGCCGAGCCGCGCGGTGCTCACCGCGTCCCTGGATGCCGCCCTCAAGGCCGCGGCCCAGAACCAGACCAACCAGAACCTGGGCATGATGGACATGTTCGGCGAGGCCTTCGCCGCCTCGGACGAGGAGGACGACAGCGACGTCTACGCCGACTATCGCCGGGTGCGCGACTGGAGCGACAAGGAGCGCCTGGCCGGCGAGAAGGATACCCTCGGGCTCTACCTCACCGGCCACCCCATCGACGAGTACGAGAAGGAGCTCGAGCGCTTCGTCTCCACGCGCATCGCCGACTTGAAGCCCTCCCGGGAGCCCCAGCGGGTCGCCGGGCTGGTGGTGGGGCTGCGCACCATGAAGTCCAAGCGCGGCGATACCATGGCCTTCGTCACCCTGGACGACCGCACCGGACGCATCGAGGCCTCGCTGTTCGGTGAGCTGTTCGACGCGGTGCGCGGGCGGCTCGATACCGACCAGGTGCTGATCGTCGAGGGCGAGGTGCAGAGCGACGACTATTCCGGCGGGCTGCGACTGCGCGGCAAGGAGATCACGCCGATGGTCGATGCTCGCACCCGCTACGGCCAGGCGGTAGAGCTGGCCCTGGACGGCGCCAAGGTCAATGGCCGGCTGGTGGACAGCCTGCGTGACAGCCTCACGCCCTATCGCGACGGCGGCGGCCTGCCGGTGCGGCTGCGCTATCGCACCCCCGAGGCCAGCGGCTGGCTGGAGCTGGCCGAGGAGTGGCGGGTCGTGCCCTCCGACGAGCTGCTGATCGCCCTGCGCGAGGTCGAGGGCCAGGACGGCGTGCGGCTGCGCTACCGCTGAGCCGGCACGGACAATGTACACAACCCCTGGCCCGCCTTGCGTGGGCGTGTCAGGGTGCGATAATGCATGGCATTTGACGCTTCCCCCGGTCGCCTCTTCGGCCGACGAGACAAGGCTAGCCCATGAATCCCAACTACCTAGACTTCGAACAGCCCATCGCCGAGCTCCAGGCCAAGATCGAGGAGCTGCGCCTGGTCGGCAACGACAGCCAGGTCAACCTGAGTGACGAGATCGGCCGGCTCGAGGAGAAGAGTCGCAAGCTGACCGAGTCGATCTTCAAGGATCTGACCGCCTGGCAGGTGTCCCAGCTGTCGCGCCATCCCCAGCGCCCCTACACCCTGGACTACCTGGAGCACGTATTCACCGACTTCGACGAGCTGCACGGCGATCGCAACTTCGCCGACGACGCCGCCATCGTCGGCGGCGTGGCGCGGCTCGACGACAAGCCGGTGATGGTCATCGGCCACCAGAAGGGCCGCGACGTCAAGGAGAAGGTGCGCCGCAACTTCGGCATGCCGCGTCCCGAGGGCTACCGCAAGGCCTGCCGGCTGATGGAGATGGCCGAGCGCTTCAAGATGCCGGTGCTGACCTTCATCGACACCCCGGGCGCCTATCCGGGCATCGACGCCGAGGAGCGTGGCCAGAGCGAGGCCATCGCCTACAACCTGGCGGTGATGTCCCGGCTCAAGACGCCGATCGTCGCCACCGTGGTCGGCGAGGGCGGCTCCGGCGGGGCGCTGGCCATCGGCGTCTGCGACGAGCTGGCCATGCTGCAGTACTCCACCTACTCGGTGATCTCTCCCGAAGGCTGCGCCTCCATCCTGTGGAAGAGCGCCGAAAAGGCCTCCGACGCCGCCCAGGCCATGGGCATCACCGCCGAGCGGCTCAAGGAGCTGGGCTTCGTCGATACCCTGATCCCCGAGCCCCTGGGCGGCGCGCATCGCCAGCCGAGGGACACCGCCGAGCGCATCCGCACCGCGCTGACCGAGAGCCTCGACCGGCTGGGCGGCATGGACACCGATGAACTGCTCGAGCGGCGCTACCAGCGCCTCATGTCCTACGGCGCCCCCGTCTGATATCGGGCCTTTCTGCGCTCGATCTGGCGGTGTTGGAGAAGACCTCATCCTGCTCATTTAGCCGCAAGTAAACTCCGCGGCTTCGGTCTTCTCCGCCTAGCCAGATCGTCGCTCGAAGAGGCCTCTGGCTTGGGTGGTGACAGCGTTGCCATCGACATGCCTGAGATGGCTCTCTATTCATGACCCTCGAGCTTTCTTCCCTGCAAGCCGTGATCGACCGCGCCCTGGCACAGACCCCGCCGGGGCGTTGTGTCTGGGTGGCGTTGTCCGGCGGGCTCGATTCCGCGCTGCTGCTGACCCTGGCCGCCGAGGCCTGCCGGCGTCATCCGCGCCCGCTGCGGGCGCTGCACGTGCATCACGGCCTGCAGGCCGCCGGCGACGACTTCGAGCGTCACTGCCGGCGGCTGTGCTCGCGGTTCGGGGTGCCGCTCTTCGTGGAGCGTGCCGCGGTCGACGCCTCGGCGGGGCGGGGGCTCGAGGGCGAGGCGCGGGAGGCCCGCTACGGCGCCTTCGCCCGTCGCGTCGGCATCGATGAGACCCTGTGGCTGGCCCAGCATCGCGATGACCAGGCCGAGACCTTCCTGCTGGCGGCGCTGCGCGGTGCCGGCCCCCGTGGACTCGGCGCCATGCCGACGGTGCGCGATCTCGAGGGGTGTCGTCTCGTCCGTCCGCTGCTCGACGCGTCCCGCGCGGCGCTGGAGGCCGAGGCTACGAGGCTGGGGCTTTGCTGGGTCGAGGACCCGAGCAACGCCGACACCCGCCTGGATCGCAACTTCCTGCGCCATCGGGCGCTGCCGCTGCTGGCATCTCGCTGGCCGCAGTCTGGTGCGGCGCTGGCGCGCAGCGCGACACTCGCCGCCGAGGCCGACGGCCTGCTCGAGGAGTTTGCCGGGGAGGATCTGGCTCGGCTCTCCGGGAAGCCCGGCCGTCTCCCGGTCGAGGCGCTGCTGGCGCTCTCGCCGCCGCGTCGCCGGCTGTTGATCCGCCATTGCCTGGGGCGGCAGGGACTGCCGACGCCGCCCGCCGCTCGCCTGGGGGCGCTGCTCGAGCAGCTCGAGGCGCGTCGTGACGCCGAGGTGCGTGTGGCCTGGGCGGGCGCCGAGGCCCGTGTGTGGCGCGGCGCGCTGTATCTGCTGGCGCCGGTCGCGCCTCTGCCGGCCGACTGGCGTAGCGAGTGGGATGGGCGCACGTCGCTTCCCACGCCACTGGGAAGGCTCGTCTCCGGGCTGGTTCGCGAGGACGGGCGGCCGGCGGCGCTGGTGCTGGCGCCGCGCCTCGGCGGCGAGCGGCTGCGCCTGGCGGGCCGCGGACGCCGTGATCTCAAGCGGCTGCTGCAGGAATGGGGGCTGCCGCCCTGGGAGCGTGCCGGGCTGATCGTCGCCTGGCACGGCGGTGACATGGTCGCGGTGGGGCGGCCCTCGGGCTGGCTGGCCTGCGCCGAGGGCTGGCGCGCCGACTGAACTCAGTCGGCGGCGAGGGTCAGCGTCAGCTCCGCGGCTCGCTGGTAGGCGACCTCCTGCTCCAGGTCGGCGAGCAGCAGGCTCGGTTCCTCCTCGTCGAGGCACAGGCGCATGGCCTCGCCGTCGATGTGTAGCCGGGGCGGGTGGGGAGGCTGCTCGGGGCGGGAGTGGTTGAGCAGCACCGCCAGGCGCAGCAGCCGGGCCAGCCGCGCGTGGGGGCGCCGCTCGGCGCCGGGCAGGGCCTGCCACTCCTTGGTGGGGAACTTGCGCCGGTGGGCGCGCACCAGGAAGGCCAGCAGTCGTTGCTCCGGGCGCGAGAAGCCGGCCAGGTCGGAGTGTTCCAGCAGGTAGGCGCCGTGGCGGTGGAACTGGCTGTGGGAGATGGCCAGGCCGATCTCGTGGAGCCGGCTGGCCCACTCCAGGAAGCGCGCCTGGTCGTCGTCCAGTTGCCAGGCCTCGCGCGCCTGCTCGAGCAGTGCCAGGGCCGTGGCGGCGACGTTGTCGGCCTGGCGGACATCGACGCCGTAGATGCGCTCGAGGTTGGCCAGGGTCTTGAGCCGCGAGTCCTCGGGGCTGTTGCGTCCCACCATGTCGTAGAGCACGCCCTCGCGCAGGGCGCCGTCCGAATAGCGCATCGCCTCCAGCTCGAAGGCCTCGAAGATGGCGCCCAGGATGGCGATGCCGGCGGGGAAGACCCGGGCGCGGTCGGCCTTGAGGCCGTCCATCGAGACCTTGTCCAGGCGCTTGCACTTCAGCAGCCGCTTGCGCAGGTCCGCCAGGCCCGCGCGGGTGATCATGCCCTCGGGGGACTGGCCGGCGGCGGCGATCACCGCCGCGGCGGCCTTGATGGTCCCGCTGGAGCCCACCGGGTCGCTCCAGCCGAGCTTCTGGAAGGGGCGGCGGATATTGGCGAGCTCCGAGAGCGCGGCCAGCTCGGCGCGTCGCATGCGCTTCTCGGTGATCTCGCCGCCGTCGAAGAAGCGCCGGGTATAGGTCACGCAGCCCATGCTCAGGCTCTCCAGGGCCTGGGGCTCGAAGTCTTCGCCGATGATGAACTCGGTGGAACCGCCGCCGATGTCGACGATCAGCCGCCGACCCTCTTCGGCCACCGCCTGAGCGGCGCCCAGGTAGATCAGGCGGGCCTCCTCGCGGCCGGCGATGATCTCGATGCGGGTGCCCAGCAGCGCCTCGGCGCGGTCGATGAAGGCCTGGCTGTTGTCGGCATCGCGCAGGGCGTTGGTGCCCACCACCCGCGTGTCTCGAGAGGCGATGCCCTCCAGGAAGGGGGCAAAGCGGGCCAGGCAGTCCAGGGCGCGGGTCATGGCGTCTTCGCTGAGCTGGCCGTCCTCGTCGAGGCCGGCGGCCAGCTGGACCTTGTCGCCCTGGCGAGCGACCACCTGCAGGCGATCGTCCTGGTAGTTGGCGACCAGCAGGTGGAAGCTGTTGGAGCCGAGGTCGATGGCGGCGAGGCGGCGAGGGGCACTGTCAGGTGCGCCGGCGTCGGCGGCGAATCGGTCCTTGGGCGCTGTCATGGCGGGTCCTTCAGGGTGACTGGCCAAAGGTTGCGGGCGCCCATCGGGCTTGTCAATCGCCCCGGCGCCGGAAGCGAGGGGTATTGCGTTTCCCCTCGGCCTTGACTAGTATCGAGTCGTTCGCCTGTTCCGAATGCTTCCCGACCGCGCTTGGCGAACTCGCCCCGGTCATTTCCAAGTCGTCAGATAGCCCACTGCAATCAGCCCGTGACGTCGGCCTCAGGCCCGATGCGCTGATTCAGGCGAAAACGAATCTGCTCCCTCGCCTCCGAGACTGGCCCGGCTTCCCTTCGGTTGCCCGCCCGTGGCCATGCCCGCATTCGACGAGAAGCAGCCTGTCCGGGCTCTGAACGCATCCACGCGGCGTTAACGTCTCGCCTCTTTTCCCATACGGCGCACGACTGCCCGGCTTTCACGAGCAACTTCTGAACACACCGATGAATCTTACCGAACTCAAGCAAAAGCCCGTGCCGGAACTCCTGGAGATCGCCCGCGAGATGGGCATCGACAACCTGGCGCGTTCCCGCAAGCAGGACATCATCTTCGCCATCCTCAAGAAGCACGCCAAGAGCGGCGAGGCCATCTACGGCGACGGCGTGCTGGAGATCCTGCAGGACGGGTTCGGCTTCCTGCGCAGTGCCGACAGCTCCTACATGGCCGGCCCCGATGACATCTATGTGTCGCCCTCCCAGATCCGGCGCTTCAACCTGCGCAAGGGCGACTCCATCTCCGGCAAGATTCGTCCGCCCAAGGAAGGGGAGCGTTACTTCGCGCTGTTGAAGGTCAGCGAGATCAACCTCGACAAGCCGGAGAACGCCAAGCACAAGATCCTCTTCGAGAACCTCACGCCGCTGTTCCCCCAGGAACGGCTGCGCATGGAGATCGGCAACGGCTCCACCGAGGATCTCACGGCGCGGATCATCGATCTCACCGCGCCCATCGGCAAGGGCCAACGCGGCCTGCTCGTCTCGCCCCCCAAGGCGGGCAAGACGCTGATGCTGCAGAACATCGCCACCTCGATCACCCGTAACAATCCCGAGTGCCACCTGATCGTGCTGCTGATCGACGAGCGGCCCGAAGAGGTCACCGAGATGTCGCGGACGGTGCGTGGCGAGGTGGTGGCGTCCACCTTCGACGAGCCGCCGGCCCGCCACGTCCAGGTGGCCGAGATGGTGATCGAGAAGGCCAAGCGGCTGGTCGAGCACAAGAAGGACGTGGTGATCCTGCTCGATTCCATCACCCGCCTGGCGCGTGCCTACAACACCGTGGTGCCGTCCTCCGGCAAGGTGCTGACCGGCGGTGTCGATGCCCACGCCCTGGAGAAGCCCAAGCGCTTCTTCGGCGCGGCGCGCAACATCGAGGAAGGCGGCAGCCTGACCATCATCGCCACAGCGCTGGTCGATACCGGCTCCAAGATGGACGAGGTGATCTTCGAGGAGTTCAAGGGCACCGGCAACATGGAAGCCCACCTGGACCGCAAACTCGCCGAGAAGCGTGTCTACCCGGCCCTCAACATCCGCCGCTCCGGCACCCGCCGCGAGGATTTGATCGCCTCCGAGGACGAAATGCAGCGCATGTGGATCCTGCGCAAGCTGCTCAACCCGATGGACGATACCGCGGCCACCGAGTTCCTGATCGACCGCCTCAAGGATACCAAGACGAACCTCGAGTTCTTCGAGGCCATGAAGCGGCGTTGACCCTAAGGCGCCGCGCCCGGCGAGGTACGAGGATCGCCGCCGGCGCCACACCGAGCGAAACCCTGATGCCTCGCTCGCGGCCTGCGCGTCGCGGCACAACATAGTCCCTCACGAGTACCGCTCGCCCGCCATCCCTGGCGGGCGCCGCGCGCCGCTTCACTCTGTATCAGCGCTCGGCTAAGGGCTTGTGCGGCGGCCCTCGCCACGCTTCCTTATGTTCGAGTCGAGCGGTTCCTGGGGGATTTACCGGGCGCACCTGGAGTGGCCGAGTTAGGCGCAGCATCCCAAAGGGGCGGCATGGTATGCTGCCCCTTTTGCGTGAGTGTCGTTCGAGAAACGGGAAGGCCGCATGAAGTACAAGGATCTGCGCGAGTTCATCGCCGCGCTGGAGGCCCAGGGCGAGCTCAAGCGCGTCACCGCCGAGGTGGATCCCTACCTGGAAATCACCGAGATATGTGATCGTACCCTCCAGGCGGGGGGGCCGGCGCTGCTGTTCGAGAACGTCAAGGGCCATGACATGCCGCTGCTCGGCAACCTCTTCGGCACGCCGAAGCGGGTCGCCATGGGCATGGGCCAGGACTCGGTCGGCGCGCTGCGCGAGGTCGGCGAGCTGCTGGCCTTCCTCAAGGAGCCGGAGCCGCCCAAGGGCTTTCGCGATGCCCTGGACAAGTTGCCGGTCTACAAGCAGGTGATGAGCATGGGGCCCAAGCGGCTCAAGCGCGCCCCGGTTCAGGAGGTGGTGTTCGAGGGCGACGATGTCGACCTCGACCGGCTGCCCATCCAGCACTGCTGGCCCGGCGACGCCGCGCCGCTGGTCACCTGGCCGCTGGTGGTCACCAAGGGACCCCACAAGAAGCGCCAGAATCTGGGGATCTATCGCCAGCAGAAGCTGTCGCGCAATCGCCTGATCATGCGCTGGCTGTCCCATCGCGGCGGTGCCCTGGACTTCCAGGAGTGGTGCCAGGCGCATCCCGGCGAGCCCTTCCCGGTGGCGGTGGCGCTGGGCGCCGATCCGGCGACCATCCTCGGCGCGGTGACGCCGGTGCCGGACAGCCTCGCCGAGTACGCCTTCGCCGGGCTCTTGAGAGGCTCGCGCACCGAGCTGGTCCCGTGCGGCCACGCCGACCTGGAAGTGCCGGCCTCCGCCGAGATCATCCTCGAGGGCTTCCTGTACCCGGACGACACCGCCCCGGAGGGGCCTTACGGCGATCACACCGGCTACTACAACGAGGTGGAGACCTTCCCGGTGTTCACCGTGACGCGCATGACCATGCGCCGCGATGCCATCTATCACTCCACCTATACCGGCCGGCCGCCCGACGAGCCGGCGATCCTGGGCCTGGCGCTCAACGAGGTCTTCGTGCCCATCCTGCGCCGCCAGTTCCCCGAGATCACCGATTTCTATCTGCCCCCGGAGGGCTGCTCCTACCGCATGGCGGTGGTGACCATGAAGAAGCAGTATCCGGGCCACGCCAAGCGGGTGATGATGGGCGTGTGGAGCTTCCTCCGCCAGTTCATGTACACCAAGTTCGTGGTGGTGCTCGACGACGACGTCGACGCCCGCCGCTGGGAGGACGTGATCTGGGCCATCACCACCCGCATGGATCCCGCGCGGGACACGGTGATGGTGGAGAACACTCCCATCGACTATCTGGATTTCGCCTCCCCGGTGGCGGGGCTGGGCTCCAAGATGGGCCTGGACGCCACCGACAAGTGGCCCGGCGAGACCGATCGCGAGTGGGGCACGCCCATCGTCATGGACGCGGCCGTCAAGGCCCGCGTCAGCGAGCGCTGGGACGAGCTGGGCATCGATATCCCTGACAGCGACAAGAGGCATTCATGACGGCAAGGACCCTGACCTGCCAGGTCGTCGAGGTCGAGGACCTCACCCCCGACGTCTTCCGAGTGCACCTGGAAGGCCGTGCCGAGGCCATGGCCCATGCGCCCGGCCAGTACCTGGAGATGCAACTGGACCCCGAGACCTGGGTGCCGTTCTCCATCGCCAACGCCCACGGTGGCGACGGCCGCCTGGAGCTGCATATCCAGCATTGGCCCGAGCGTAGCAACTCGGCGCGGCTGCGCGAGCTGCTGGTGGAAGCCCAGCGCCTGACCCTGCGCCTGCCCGGCGGCGACTGCGTGCTCGACCCCGACAGCCGCCGCCCGCTGCTGCTGGTGGCCGCCGGCACCGGCTTCGCCCAGATGAAGGCCATCGTCGAGGCGGCACTGCACGCCGATCCCGAGCGCGAGATCGCCCTGTGGTGGGCGGCCAAGGAGCGCCGCGAGTTGTATCTGGAGAGCCTGGCCCGGGAGTGGGCCGCCGAGTACCCGAACCTGACCTTCCACGGCGTCAGCGAGCAGGGCATGGATTCGGCCTTCGCCGCCGAGCGCATCCAGGGTCATGTCGGCCGCATCGATGCCGCCCTGGGCGAGGCCCTCGACGACGTCGATGTCTCCGGCCATGACGTCTATCTCTCCGGCTCGCCCGGCATGGTCTACGCCTGCGTCGACGTCCTGGCGTCGCTGGGGCTCGAGCCGTCGCGGGTGTTCTCCGATGTCTTCGCCTATGCCCCGCGGGACCCGCTGGTACCCACCGTGGGCAGCCTGGTGCGGGAGCGCCGGGCATGAGCGCCTCGCCGATCTTGATCACCGGCGGCGCCCAGCGGCTGGGCCGCCACTGCGCCGAGCGGCTGCGTGACGAGGGGCACCCGGTGATCGTCAGCTATCGTCGCGAGCGCGAGGAACTCGAGGCGCTTCGCAGCCGAGGCATCGTCACCCTGCAGGCCGATTTCGCCAGCCAGGCCGGCATCGAGGACTTCCTGGAGCGACTGCGCGCCGAGACCACCTCGCTGCGCGCCATCGTCCACAACGCCAGCGACTGGGCGCCGGACGTCGAAGGGCCCGAGGCCGGCGACAACTTCGAACGCCTGTTCCGGGTGCACATGCTGGCGCCCTACCTGATCAACCTCGGCGCCCGGGAGCTGCTCGAGGCCTGCGCCGAGCCGATGCGCGACATCGTGCACATGACCGATTTCGTGGCGCAGAAAGGGTCGCGCAAGCATGCCGCCTACGCCGCCACCAAGGCCGGACTCGAGAACCTGACCCTGTCGTTCGCCGCCATGTACGCGCCGGCGATCCAGGTCAACGCCATCGCCCCGGCGATGATCATGCTCAACGAGGGCGATGACGAAGCCTACGCCGAGAAGGCCAGGGCCAAGTCGGCGATGGGGATGATCCCCGGGCCCGGCGTCATTCACCAGAGCCTGCGCTACCTGCTCGACAATCGCTACGTGACCGGAGTGACCCTGCCGGTCGATGGCGGGCGCCACCTTCGCTAGGCTGCGTCCGAAAAGTGCCTGCGCTCGGCCATACGGTGTTAAAAATCGGCTCGTGCGCGAGCCCGGTCAAAGTACTCATTTACAGCTTGTAAACTCGCACGCGAGCCCGGTCCGCCTTTTGACTCGCGACCTCCATGTCGCTCGTTCTTCGAGCAGCGGAGCTGCCCAAATCGGCATTCCCTGCCGATTTGTCGCCGATTTTTGCCGTGTCTGACCTTCGCTCGACGACTTTTCATACCGAACCTAGACTGCAAAAAAATTCCAACAGAGAGGAGCCTCCGATGACGACACACGACGAAAACTTCAAGGACGACAGCGGCCTGCTGGCCGTGGTTCTGGGCCTGGCGGTGCTGGTGGGCATGAGCTGCCTGCCGGCCACCATCGCCTGGGTTCAGCTCGCCACCGGCTGATAGCGCCCTTTAGGGCAATCGCAGTTGGACCAGGCAAGGGGCGCCGGGGACAGGTCGTCGAGGGGGTTTTTGGCCATGGGTGAGGCGATCTTCGCCGAACGCGCTGGCCATGGATGGCCAGCGCCGGCTCTGCAAGCGGAGCAGGATGCGAGAGCGAAGCAGGGCCAAAGTAGCGCCCAGGGAGGGGTTCATAGCGCCCCTCGACGACCTGTCGACGGATCAGCCCCAGACGAGGGGGATCTGCGATAGCCCAGTAGCGCCCTTGTCATCCCGTCCGCGAGAGGGCAGGATAAGACGAGTACACAGGAGAGACCGCCCATGACACCGAGCCCGCTCACCACCACGCGCCTTGCCTCGACCGCCGCTTCGGCGCCGATGGCCCGTGGTCACGAGAGCGTCTCCGGTGCCAGCTATTATTGGCCGGGCTACTGGTTTAGCGACGGCGTGCCGGCGGCCGGTTCCTGACAGCACAGGACGACGCTGCGAGGCACGCCCCGCCCAGGGTTGCCTCCGACATGCAGAACCCCCGGACGGCAACCCCGCCCGGGGGTTCTGCGTTTTCGACACCATCATTCCGAGGAGACGACCCATGACCGCATTCGACCGCCGCTACGCCGAGTTCCGCACCCAGGGCCGGGACTATTACGGCTATGGCTGGCGATTTATCGACATGCGGTCGGCTCAGTGCGCCACCTCCGACCGTGAGCCTGCCGGTGGCATGACCACACCCCGATGTTCCCGCTCACGGAGTTGATGCCCCTATGAACGCCCCCGTTTCCCTCGCTTCTCCCTCGGAGTCCGCTCCGACCTGCCGCGCCCACGCTGTTCTGCCCACGCCGGCGGAACTTCACCGGACCCTGCCGCTCGAGCCGGCGCTCGCCCGGCGCATCGCCGACCAGCGCCAGGCCATCCGCGACGTCCTCGCCGGCCACGACGACCGGCTGCTGGTGGTGGTCGGCCCCTGCTCGATCCATGACCCCGAGGCGGCCCTCGAGTACGCCCGCCGACTGGCCGCGCTGGCGCCTGCGGTCGAGGATCGGCTGCTGCCGGTGATGCGCGTCTACGTCGAGAAGCCGCGTACCACCGTCGGCTGGAAGGGACTGGCCTACGATCCGGACCTGGACGGCAGCGGCGACCTGTCCCGCGGCCTCGAGCTGTCGCGTTCGCTGATGCGCGAGATCGCTGGGCTTGGCCTGCCGGTGGCCACCGAGCTGCTGCAGCCGATGCTGGCCCCCTACCTCGACGACCTGCTGAGCTGGGTGGCGATCGGCGCCCGTACCACCGAATCCCAGCTGCATCGCGAGCTGGCCAGCGGCCTCGAGGCCGTGGTCGGCTTCAAGAACGCCACCAGCGGCGACCTGCAGGTGGCCGTGGATGCCATGCGCGCCGCGGCGCATCCCCACCAGCATTTCGCCATGGGGGCGGATGGCCGGCCGATGATGCGCGAGACCCCCGGCAACCCGCATACCCACGCGGTGCTGCGTGGCGGCCACGGCGAGCCCAACTTCCGGGCTCCTCAGGTAGCGGCGGCGCGTCGCACCCTGGAAGAGGCCGGCCAGTCGCCGCGACTGATGGTCGACTGCAGCCACGCCAACGCCCGCAAGGACCACCGCCGGCAGAGCGAGGTGATGCTCGACGTGCTGGGCCAACGGCTGGGGGGGGACGCCTCGCTGATGGGGCTGATGCTCGAGAGCCACCTCCACGAGGGCAAGCAGCCGCTGGCGCCCGGAAAGCTTCGCCACGGGGTCTCGGTCACCGATGCCTGCATCGGCTGGGAGACCACCGAGCACCTGCTGACGAGCGCCGCGGAGCGCCTGCGCCGGGGAATCTGATTCCCGATCGACGGGTCGTCATGCCCGTCGAACATGCTCGGTCACTCGACCGTCACCTTTCCTCGCTAATATTCGCGCCGGACGAGCGTGCGGTACCCCTCACCGCACGCGGTGTGACTAGCGAGGAAGATCATGAGCAAGGAAATCGAAGACCCGCGGATTCTCAATCGCAGCACCAACGAACCTTTCTCCTCGGTGCTCGAGCGCCATGTGTCCCGTCGGCGCGTCATGCAGGGCGGTCTCGGCATGGCCGCCATGACCCTGCTGGGCGGTTTCGGGCTCGCCGGCGGTCGCCTGGCGCATGCCGAGACGGCCGGTGCCGCCAGGACACCCCTTGCGCTGGCGTTCGAATCCATCGCCGGTTCGCGTCGCGATGCCATCGTGGTGCCCGAAGGCTATCGGGCCCAGGTGCTGCTGCCCTGGGGCACTCCGCTCAATGCCAAGGCACCGGCCTGGCGCGAGGACCTGGACCCCACCCCGGAGGGACAGGCCAACAGCGTCGGCATGCATCACGATGGCATGCATGCCTTCACCCTGGACGAGGCGAACGCCTCGCGCCGCTTCCTGCTGGCGATGAACAACGAGTACATCGACCAGGCCGCGCTGTGGGCCGCCCGCGGTGGCGCCACCAATGCCAGCGAGGGCGCGCGCCCGGCCGACGAGGCCCGCACCGAGATCAACGCCCATGGCGTGACCGTGGTGGAAGTCCGCAAGGACGAGCAGGGCCGCTGGTCCCACGTGGCCGACTCGCCCTACAACCGCCGCATCACCAGTGCCACCGAGATGGCACTGAGCGGCCCGGTGGCCGGCAGTGAATACGTCCGGACCCGATTCTCGCCGGACGGCACTCGCACCCGCGGCACCAACAACAACTGCGCCAACGGCTTCACGCCCTGGGGCACCTACCTGACCTGCGAGGAGAACTGGCCGGGCTACTTCATCAAGCGCGCCGATCGTCAGGTCGACGACGATCGCCTTGGCATCCCCGAGGAGCGCGGTCGCTATGGCTGGGAGACCGCCGCCGCAGACGGCGAGGCCGACGACGAGTTCTCCCGCTTCGACGCCACGCCGCGCGGCGATACGGCCGCTGACGACTATCGCAACGAGCCGCGAACCTTCGGCTACATCGTCGAAATCGATCCCTACAGCGGCGCGCGAGCGGTCAAGCGCACCGCCCTCGGTCGCTTCCGTCACGAGGGCTGCTGGCCCGGCAAGCTGGTCGCCGGCGAGCCGGTGGTGTTCTACTCCGGCCACGATTCGCGCAACGAGTACATCTACAAGTTCGTCTCCGATGCCCGCTGGGACCCGGCCGACGCCAACCGCCCCGGGCAGGAATACGATCGTCTGGCCCTGGGCGCCAAGTACATGGACCGGGGCACGCTCTACGTGGCGCGCTTCGATGCCGACGGGAGCGGCGAATGGCGGCCGCTGACCCCGGATGCCGTCATCGCCGATGGTCGCACCCTGGCCCAGGCGCTGGGCCTGGCCGCGGACGATCGGGCCGGCGTGATCATCCACACCTGCGACGCCGCCGACCTGCTGGGCGCCACCCCGATGGATCGGCCCGAGTGGGGCACCGTCGATCCGGCCTCCGGCGAGGTCTACATGACCCTGACCAACAATTCCCAGCGCACCGCGGACGGCACCGCGGCGACCTTTACTCACGACGGCTCGGGTATCGAACAGCGCGGCGTGGGCTATGCCACCGCGCCGACCAATGCGCCCAACCCGCGGGCCAACAATGAGGCCGGCCAGGTCATCCGCTGGCGCGAGGGCGAGGGCACCGCCTTCTCCTGGGAGGTGTTCGTGTTCGGGGCCGCCGCCGACGATGCCGGCAACCGCTCCGGCCTCACCGAGCGCAACCAGTTCGCCAGTCCCGACGGCCTGTGGTACGACGACCGCGGTGACGGGCAGGGCATCCTGTGGATCCAGACCGACAACGGCTACGCGGGGGTGGCCGAACACACCAACGACCAGCTGCTGGCGGTGGTGCCCCAGAGCGTTGCCTCCGGCGACGGCGAGGCCGCGGTGATCGGTGCGGCCAACCAGACCCAGCTCCGTCGCTTCGCCGTGGGCCCCAATGGCTGTGAGGTGACCGGGATCTTCGCCACTCCGGATCGCAGTGCGCTGTTCATCAATATCCAGCATCCCGGTAACTGGCCCGCCGCCGAGGACGCCACCGTCGCCGCCCAGGGCAGCGTTCGTCCCCGGGCCGCCACCGTGGTGATCGAGAAGGCCGACGGCGGCCCGGTCGGGGTCTAGGACCAACGGTCGCCGCAATGCCACGCCCCCTTCGCGGCCGTGCCTGGGAGGGGGCGTTTTCGTAACAGTGGGGTTACGCCCGGGCCGCGTAGGCGTAAAGCAGGGTTTCCTGGGCGCTGATCGGGGCGGCTTCGCCGGGTGCCTGCTTGACGTAGGTGCCGTCCGGGCGCAGCAGCCAGCTCTGGCAGTTGTCCACCAGATAGGTCTCCAGGTCCTTGCGTACCTGGGCCGCCAGCTTCTTGTCGAGCAGCGGGAAGCAGGTCTCGACCCGGTGGAACATGTTGCGGGCCATGAAGTCGGCGCTCGAGCCCCAGGTCTCCGACTTGCCGTCGTTGTGGAAGTGGAAGACCCGGGTGTGTTCCAGGAAGCGGCCGATGATCGAGCGCACCCGGATCGACTCGGAGATGCCGGGCAGGCCCGGGCGCAGGCAGCACATGCCGCGGATGATCAGGTCGCATTCCACGCCGGCCTGGGAGGCCCGGTACAGGGCCTGGATCAGCTTGGGCTCGGTGAGTGAGTTGCACTTGATGATCAGGTGGGCGCGCTTGCCCTTGCGGGCATGCTCGGCCTCGCGGTCGATCATCGCCACCAGTCGCTCGTGCAGGGTGAAGGGGGCGTGCAGCAGCTTCTCGATCCTGCGCGCCCGGCCCATGCCGGAGAGCTGCTGGAAGACCTTGTGCACGTCGGCGCACAGCACCGGGTCGGCGGTGAGCAGGCTGTAGTCGGTGTAGAGCTTGGCGGTCTTGGAGTGATAGTTGCCGGTGCCCAGGTGAGCGTAGTGGCGCAGCTGGCCCTTCTCGCGGCGCACGATGTGCATCATCTTGGCGTGGGTCTTGTAGGCCATCACCCCGTAGATGACGATGGCGCCGGCCTCCTGCAGCCGCGAGGCCAGGGCCAGGTTGTCGGCCTCGTCGAAGCGTGCCCTCAGCTCGATCACCACGGTGACTTCCTTGCCGTTGCCGGCGGCCTCCACCAACGCATTGACGATGGGCGAGTCGGCGCCGGTGCGGTAGAGGGTCTGCTTGATGGCGAGCACCTCGGGGTCGCGGGCGGCCTCGCGGAGCAGTTCCTCCACCGGCGAGAAGGCATGGAAGGGGTGATGGAGCAGGACATCGCCCTCGGCCATGGCCTGGAGCACGCTGTCGCGTTTCTTCAGGGCCTTGGGCAGGCCGGGCGTGAAGCCGCGATAGCAAAGCTCGGGGCGCTCCACGTCGCCCAGCACCGACATCATGCGGGTCAGGTTCACCGGGCCGTTGACCCGGTAGAGGTCGGACGCCTCGAGCTCGAACTGGCGGATCAGGAAGTCGGCCAGCTCGTCGGGGCAGTTGTCGGCCACCTCCAGGCGCACGCCGCTGCCGTAGCGGCGCGACAGCAGCTCGCCGCGCAGCGCCGAGGCCAGGTCGGAGACTTCCTCCGGGTCCACCGAGAGATCGGCGTTGCGGGTCAGGCGGAACTGGTAGCAGCCGCGCACCTTCATGCCCGGGAACACTTCCTCGGCATGGGCGTGGATCATCGACGACAGGAAGACGTATTCGGTGAAGCCGTCCTCGCAGAGCTCGCCGGGCAGGGCGATCACCCGCGGCAGCGAGCGCGGCGCCGGCAGGATCGCCAGGCCGCCCTCGCGGCCGAAGGCGTCCTTGCCCTCCAGCTCGACGATGAAGTTGAGGCTCTTGTTGACCAGCCGGGGGAAGGGGTGCGAGGGGTCGAGGCCGATGGGGCTGATCACCGGCATGATCTCGGTCTCGAAGTAGTCGCGCACCCAGGCGCGCTGGGCCTCGGTCCAGTCGCCGCGGCGACGGAAGCGCAGGCCCTGGGCCTCCAGGGCGGGAATCAGCGCCTCGTTGAGGATGCGGTACTGGCGTTCCACCTGCTCGTGGGCGATCTGGGCGATCTCGGCCAGCACCGAGCGTGGCGAACGGCCATCGGCCCCCGAGGTGGCGTCGCCGATCATGATCTGGTTCTTGAGGCCGGCCACGCGAATCTCGAAGAACTCGTCCATGTTCGACGAGAAGATCAGCAGGAACATCAGCCGGTTGAGCAGCGGGTGGGCCTCGTCCAGGGCCTGTTCCAGCACCCGCACATTGAACTGCAGGTGCGACAGCTCGCGGTTGAAGTAGAGCCCCGGGTCCGTGAGGTCGGCCTCGGGGTCCGGCAGCGCCTTGGGCTTGATGCCGGTACGGGTCTGGTTGAGGCGCGGGACCGGGATCTCGCTGGCGGCGTCGCCACCGAGCGGGGGCTCCACGGTGGCGGACGGGTCGGGGCGGCGTGAGTCGTCCATGGGGGTTCCCTGTCGTCGGCCGGAGGGGCGCCCCGTCCGGCGGTTACTCGGCGAGCAGCCGCGCCGCTCGCTTGGCGAAATAGGTCAGCACGCCGTCGGCGCCGGCGCGTTTGAAGCACATCAGCGATTCCAGCATCACGGCGTCGGCATCCAGCCAGCCGTTGTCGAAGGCGGCCATGTGCATGGCGTATTCGCCGCTCACCTGGTAGGCGAAGGTCGGGACCTTGAGCTCGTCCTTGACGCGTCTCACCACGTCCAGGTAGGGCATGCCCGGCTTGACCATCACCATGTCGGCGCCTTCGGCCAGGTCCAGGGCCACCTCGTGCAGCGCTTCCTCGCCGTTGGCCGGATCCATCTGATAGGTGGACTTGTCGGCGCGGCCGAGGTTCGTCGCCGAACCCACGGCGTCCCGGAAGGGGCCGTAGTAGCTCGAGGCGTACTTGGCGCTGTAGGCCATGATCCGGGTGTTGTGCAACTGTTCCTGCTCCAGCACCTGGCGGATGGCGCCGATGCGACCGTCCATCATGTCCGAGGGGGCGACGATGTCGGCGCCGGCCTCGGCATGGGAGAGCGCCTGCTTGAGCAGCGTCTCCACGGTGCGATCGTTCTGTACGTAGCCGCTATCGTCGAGGATGCCGTCCTGGCCGTGGCTGGTGTAGGGGTCCAGCGCCACGTCGGTCATGATGCCGAGCTCGGGCACGGCCTCCTTGAGGGCGCGCACGCTGCGCTGGATCAGCCCGTTGGCGCTGTAGGCCTCCTCGGCCAGCTCGCTCTTCAGTGCCGGATCCACCACCGGGAACAGCGCCAGTACCGGGATGCCCAGCGCGACGGCCTCCCGTGCCTCCTCGATCAGCAGGTCCAGCGACAGGCGCTCGACGCCCGGCATGGAGGGCACGGCCTCGCGACGATCCTCGCCGTCGAGCACGAACACCGGCCAGATCAGGTCGGCGGCGGTGAGGGTGTGCTCGCGCATCAGGCGGCGTGAAAAGTCGTCGCGGCGCATGCGACGCATGCGGGTCGCGGGGTATTGGCGTGCGGTCGTGAAGCTCAAGACATCCTCTCCGAAACGGTGACCGGGGCCGCCGGATCTCAGTCTGGCGGGCAGAGATGACGAAACGGTGACAGTCGCTCGAGTATATCAGGGTGAGTCGGCACCGACAGACGCGCCTTGTCGCACCCCCGACGACTCTCTAAAGTGATGGCTCCATGTTTATCGGCCCTGCCACCGTCCGGCAGGAGGCGCACGAGGAGACGCATATGAGCAAGCAGGTGGCGGTCATTCTGTCGGGATGCGGTGTCCAGGATGGCTCGGAGATCTACGAGACCACCCTGACGCTGTTGCGCCTGGACCAGCTGGGGATCGGCTACCGTTGCTTCGCCCCCGACATCGATCAGCACGACGTGGTCGACCACCGCAGCGGCGAGGTAGCTGGCGAGGAGCGGCGCAGCGTGCTGGCCGAGTCGGCGCGACTGGCCCGCGGCGAGATTGGGCCGCTGGACGAGCTGGAGGCCGACGACTTCGACGCCGTCATCCTGCCGGGCGGCTTCGGGGCGGCCAAGACCCTCTCCAACTTTGCCGAGGCCGGCGCCGACCTGGTGATCCACGACGGCCTGGTCGAGGCCATGACCGAGTTTCGCGAGGCGCGCAAGCCGATCGGCCTGATGTGCATCGCCCCGGTGATGGTGCCGCGCCTGCTGGGGCCGGGCATCGCCGTGACCATCGGGCACGACCCGGGCGTGGCCGGGGCGATCAGCAGCATGGGCGGCCTGCACCGTAGCTGCGGTGTGGAAGACATCGTGGTGGATTTCGAGAACCGCGTGGTCACCACCCCGGCCTACATGCTCGCCACCCGCATCGGCGAGGCGGCGACCGGGATCTTCAAGCTGGTGGATCGCATCGACGAGATGATGGACTTGTAAGCTGGAAGAGCGGCGCTTCGCGCCTGGAAGCTTGAAGCGGGAAGAAGAACGCCTCCATGGCCTTGCCATGGAGGCGTTCTGGTTCAGCTTGGCTTCGAGCTTCGAGCTTCGAGCTTCGAGCTTACGCCTCGCCGTCGGCGGCATCCTTCTCGCGCTTGCGGCGCACCAGCCGGCCGAACAGCAGGCCGACCTCGTAGAGCAGGTACATCGGCACCGCCAGCAGGCTCTGGGAGACCACGTCCGGCGGGGTCATCAGCATGCCCACCACGAAGCAGCCCAGTACCACGTAGGGGCGCTTCTTCGACAGGCTCTCCACCGTGGTGGCCCCGGTCAGGATCAGCAGGAAGGTGGCGATGGGTATCTCGAAGGCCACGCCGAAGGCGAAGAACAGTTTGAGGACGAAGTTGAGGTACTGGTTGATGTCGGTCATCACCGCCACGTCCTCCGGCCCGGTCTGGGTGAAGAACTGGAACAGCAGCGGGAAGACCACGTAATAGGCGAAGGCGGCCCCGGCGTAGAACAGCGCCACGCTGGAGGCCAGCAGCGGCAGCGCCAGGGCCTTCTCGTTGTCGTAGAGCCCCGGGGCGATGAACGCCCAGGCCTGGTGGAGCACGAAGGGCACGGCGATGAACACCGCCACCACCAAGGTCAGCTTGAAGGGCGCCAGGAACGGCGAGGCCACCTCGGTGGCGATCATCCGCGAGCCTTCCGGCAGCAGTGCCATCAGCGGCTGGGCGACGAAGGCATAGATGTCGTTGGCGAAGGCGTAGAGCCCGAGGAAGATCACGAGTATCGCGATCACCGCCCGCAACAGCCGCGAGCGCAGCTCGACCAGGTGCTCGATCAACGGGGCATGGGCCTGCCCGGGGTCGCGGGAATCGTCGGATTGGCTCATCGGGAAGAAGCGTCCTCGTGGGCGTCGGAGTCGGCGTCATCGGCCTGCCGGCGGGCCTGGCTCAGGGCGTCGTCGAGACGGGCCTCGGGCGAGGGCCGAGGGGAAGGGGCATCGCCAGTCCGCGCCGCATCCTTGCGATCCCGTGCCGTTCGCTCGGCGGCGGGCGCCTCGACCGAGTCCTCGACGCCGCGCTTGACCCGGTCGAGCCCCTCGTCGAGCTTCTTCTGCTGCTCGTCGAGTTTCTGGCGCAGCTCCTCGGCCTCGAGCTGGGCGTTGATCTCGCGCTGCATGCCGGAGACGGTACGCTTGATGCGGCCGACCCACAGTCCGGCGGTGCGGGCAGCCTTGGGCAGGCGTTCGGGGCCCAGCACCAGCAGGCCCACCACGCCGATGATCAGGAGTTCGAGAAAGCCGATGTCGAACATGGCGGCCTACTTGCGCTCTTCCCGTTCCTCGGCCTTGTGCTCGGCCCGGACGTCGTAGGTCTCGCCCTCGTCGTCGTGGCGCACCTGGGCCTGGGGCTTGTCGCTTTCCTCGGCCTGTTCCTTGTCATCTTCGTGCATGGCCTTCTTGAAGCCCTTGACCGCACCGCCCAGGTCGCCGCCGACGTTGCGCAGCTTCTTGGTGCCGAAGATCAGGATGATGATGCCGAGGACGATCAGGAGTTGCCAGATGCTGATGCCGCCTAACATAGGGTGTTCCTCAGGTTGTGGCGCCGGGAGCCCGGCGTCGGTGTCTAGGTTCTGTACGAAAACTGTCTGCGCTCGTCCATACGGTGTTAAAAATCGGCTCTAAGTACTCATTTACCGCGTAAACTCGCACGCGAGCCCGGTCCGTCTTCTCGTCGATTTTTGCCTTGTCTGGCCATCGCTCGCCGACTTTTCGTCCAAAACCTAACGTGGCCGCGAGGCCTTCTCGTCGTGGCCGGACAGGCCGAAGCGTCGGGACAGTTCGTCGAGCACCTCGCGATGGCTCAGCCCCAGGTGCGACAGCATCACCAGGCTGTGGAACCACAGGTCGGCCGTCTCGGCGACCAGCGCCCGACGCGAGGCCTCGTCATCCGGCTCGGCGTCCTTGGCCGCCAGCAGCGTCTCGGTGGCTTCCTCGCCGACTTTCTCGAGTATCTTGTTCAGGCCCTTGTGATGCAAGCTGGCCACATAGGAGTCCTGGGGGTCGGCCTGGCGGCGACTGGCCAGGACCTCGTCGAGGCGGTCGAGAATATCGCTCATATGAGACGTTTCCGTTGCAGTAAGTGAATCAGTTCCAGGCCAGCAGCAGGGCGCCGATGGCCGCCGCGCCGAGCACCGGCCAG
Source organism: Halomonas sp. ABH4_019 (assembly GCF_056159885.1). Lineage (NCBI taxonomy): Bacteria > Pseudomonadati > Pseudomonadota > Gammaproteobacteria > Oceanospirillales > Halomonadaceae > Halomonas > Halomonas sp. ABH4_019. Next base: position 369,832 of record NZ_JBSWWC010000002.1, on the reverse strand, counting down.
GGCTGGCCATCTGCCCATTCGACCAGCGGTCGCCAGGCGAGTGCCGCGGCCACGATCAGAAGCCCCAGGCGAAGGCGCCGCTGGCGTCGTCCCTGGTGATCGAGCCGGCGGCGGATGGCGCCGATGGCCTCGCCCTGCCGGCGCTGCTGCTGGTGGCCGTGCTCGGCGCGGGCCAGGGCCTGGTGGGCCAGTACCGGCAGCTCGGGAAGCTGGCGCGAGAGCTCGGGGGCCTGGCGCTTCATGGAGTCCCAGAGCCCGCGGGGGCCGGCGCGCTCCTTCATCCACTGTTCCAGGAACGGCTTGGCGGTGGTCCAGAGATCGAGGTCCGGATACAGCTGGCGGCCCAGGCCCTCGACGTTGAGCAGCGTCTTCTGCAGCAGCACCAGCTGGGGCTGCACCTCCATGTTGAAGCGCCTGGCGGTCTGGAACAGCCCCAGCAGCACCTGGCCGAAGGAGATGTCCTTGAGCGGCTTCTCGAGGATCGGTTCGCACACGGTGCGCACCGCGGCGGCGAACTCGTTGGCCCGGGTGTCCTCGCCGACCCAGCCCGACTCGATGTGCAGCGCCGCCACCTCGTAGTAGTCCTGGTGGAAGAAAGCCAGCAGGTTGCGCGCCAGGTAGTCCTGGTCCTCGCGGGTCAGGCTGCCGACGATGCCGCAGTCGATGGCGATGTACTGGGGGTTCCAGGGCGCCTCCCGGGACACGAAGATGTTGCCCGGATGCATGTCCGCATGGAAGAAGTTGTCGCGGAACACCTGGGTGAAGAAGATCTCCACGCCGCGCTCGGCGAGTCTCCTGAGATCCGTGCCCTGGGCCTGGAGGGCGGCGGTGTCGGCCACCGGCACGCCGTGGATGCGCTCCTGGACCATCACTCGGTGGCGGGTCAGCCCCCAGTGGATGGCCGGCACGAACAGCAGCGGCGAGCCCTTGAAGTTGCGCTTGAGCTGGGAGGTGTTGGCGGCCTCCTTGGTCAGGTCGAGCTCGTCGAACAGCGTCGCTTCGTAGTCGCGCACCACCTCCACCGGGCGCAGCCGGCGCGCTTCCGGCACCCGGGCCAGCACGGCGGCCAGCCGATACATCAATGCCATGTCCTGGCGCATGACCCGCTCGATGCCCGGGCGGATGATCTTGACCACCACCTGGTCGCCGTCGGGTAGCCGGGCGGCGTGGACCTGGGCCACCGAGGCCGAGGCCAGCGGTTCCGTCGAGAACTCGGCGAAGGCCTCATCCAGCGACATGCCGAGCTCTTCCTCGACCAGCGCCTGGGCGAGATGGCCGGGGAAGGGTGGCACCTGGTCCTGGAGGCGCTTGAGCTCGTCGGCGATGTCCGGCGGGAAGAGGTCGCGGCGGGTCGACAGCACCTGGCCGAACTTGACGTAGATCGGCCCCAGGGTCTCCAGCGCCAGGCGCAGCCGCTCGCCTCGGGGGCGTGAGCCGACGGGCACCAGCCGCAGCGGCGACAGGGCGAGCAGGCCGCGTAGCCACCAGGGCAGTCGCTCCTGGGGGATCAGAGTGTCCAGGCGGTAGCGGGTCACCACCCAGGCGATGCGCGCCAGCCGCGGGATCATGGTGCCTGGCCCTCGGTCAGTCGGCGCCGCAGGCGCTCGAGGCGGGCCTCGAGGCGGTCGGTGGCGACCTCCAGCTCGGTGAGATGGTCGCGCAGGCCCTCGAACTGGTGGCGACCGGGCAACAGCCGGGCCTCCTCGAAGACATATTCCGAGACGTCGGCGCACAGTTCCTGGCGGGTGCGCAGCCCCCAGCGGCCGAGGCTGCGTACGCCCTCGGCCAGACTGTGGGCGGGTATGTCACCCAGCCAGCGGGCCAGCTCGCCTTCCCAGTCCAGATCCAGGTCGAGCAGCAGGTCGCGGGTCGCCTCGAGCAGCGGGATGCGGCCGCGCACGGCGAGCTTGCCCTGGAACATCAGCCGTTCCAGGGAGGCGCCGCCGAGCAGCTCGCCGAGGGTCTCGGCGTCGGCCTCGACGACCGCGTCGAAGGCCTCCTCGGGCTCGTCGTCGGGGCGCAGCAGGTCCAGTCCCCGGGGGTGGAAGGCCAGGGCCAGCGCCATCGGCGGCTGCTCCAGGCGCAGCAACAGGCGCTGACCCGCCAGGCGGGCCAGCCGGGCGGGCGCCGCGGGGTCCCGGGCGAGCAGGGCATTCAGGCTGCGTTCGAGGCCGCCCAGCAGCAGGGTCGGTGTCAGCGCCATCGGATTCTCACAGCTTGATGCCACGGTGCAGGGCCACGATGCCCCCGGTGAGGTTGGTGTACTCGACCCGCTCCAGGCCGGCATCCTCCATCATGCCCTTGAGGGTCTGCTGGTCCGGATGCATGCGGATCGACTCGGCCAGGTAGCGGTAGCTCTCGGCGTCGCCGGCCACCAGCTGGCCCATGCGCGGCAGCAGGTGGAAGGAGTAATCGTCGTAGGCGCGGGACAGCAGCGGATTGCCGGGCTTGGAGAATTCCAGCACCAGCAGCCGGCCGCCGGGCTTGAGCACCCGGGCCATGGAGCGCAGGGCGGCGTCCTTGTCGGTGACGTTGCGCAGGCCGAAGGCGATGGTGATGCAGTCGAAGCTGTTGTCCGGGAAGGGCAGGGTCTCGGCGTTGGCCTGGACGTACTCGACGTTGCCGCCGACGCCCTGGTCGAGCAGCTTGTCGCGCCCGACCCGCAGCATGGACGCATTGATGTCGGCCAGCACCACTCGCCCCCGGGGGCCGACCAGCCGCGAGAACTTCAGCGTCAGGTCGCCGGTGCCGCCGGCGATGTCGAGCACGCTGTGGCCCGGGCGGACCCCGGCGCGCTCGATGGTCAGGCGCTTCCACACGCGATGGATGCCGAACGACATCAGGTCGTTCATGACGTCGTAGCGGGTGGCCACCGAGTGGAAGACGTCGGCCACGCGGGAGGCCTTCTCGTCGACCGGGACTTCCTGATAGCCGAAGTGGGTGGTGCGCTTGTCGCTGGGGGTCATGCGAGGGAGGCTCCCGAGTCAGCTGCACAGGGTGAGGCGAGGCTCGGCGGCCCCGCACGATGGGCCGCATTGTAGCGCCCCCCGGGGGCGCTTGTCTTGACGCCCCCCTACAGCTGCTTGATCTCGATGCCCAATGGCTCCCGCGAGGCCCCGGCCTCTTCCAGGCGCCGCAGGTAGTCGGCCCAGTTGGCCTCCTGGTGCTCGATCAGCTCGTAGAGGTAGTCCCAGCTGTAGAGGCCGCTGTCGTGGCCGTCGTCGAAGTGCAGCTTGAGCGCGTAGCGGCCGGTCTGGGTGATGTTGGCCAGGCCGACGTGCTTCTTGCCGACCTGCAGGGTCTCCTGGCCCCGGCCGTGGCCGCGTACCTCGGCGGAGGGCGAGAACACCCGCAGATACTCCACCGACAGCCGGTGACGCTCGCCGCCTTGATAGGTCAGCTCCAGCTCGCGAGCCTGCTTGTGGTAGTGCACCTTGGTGGGAATCGGGGCGGGCATGGGCACCTCCGGTGAGCTTGAAGCTGGAAGAGCGCCGCTTCGCGGCTGGAAGCCGGAAGAAACGGCCCTGACTCAAGCCTTGGAAACGTTATGCTGATTTCGAGCTTCGAGCTTCGAGCTTCGAGCTTCGAGCTTCGAGCTTCGAGCTTCGAGCTTCGAGCTTCGAGCCGCTCGGGGCCCGAAGCCCGTCGCTCGTGGCTTACAGAATATACCGCGACAGATCCTCGTCCATCGCCAGCTCGCCGAGCTGGGAATCGACGTAGGCGGCGTCGATGGTCAGCGGCCCGCCCAGGTCGGAGCCCTGGTAGGAGGCCTCTTCGAGCAGGCGTTCCATCACCGTGTGCAGGCGGCGGGCGCCGATGTTCTCGGTGCCCTCGTTGACCTTCCAGGAGATCTCGGCGATGCGCGCGATGCCATCGTCGGTGAAGCTGATGTCCAGGCCTTCGGTGGCCATCAGCGCCTCGTACTGGCGAGTCAGCGACGCGGAGGGCTCGGTGAGGATGCGCTTGAAGTCGTCGGGGGTCAGGGCATTGAGCTCGACGCGGATCGGCAGGCGGCCCTGCAGCTCGGGGATCAGGTCCGAGGGGCGCGACAGGTGGAAGGCGCCGGAGGCGATGAACAGGATATGGTCGGTCTTCACCATGCCGTACTTGGTGGAGACGCTGGATCCCTCGATCAGCGGCAGCAGGTCGCGCTGCACGCCCTCGCGGGACACCTCGCCGCCGCTGGACTGGCCGCTGCCCTTGGCGACCTTGTCGAGCTCGTCGAGGAACACGATGCCGTGCTGCTCGACGGCCTCGATGGCGCGCTGCTTGATGTCATCCTCGTTGACCAGCTTGGCGGCCTCCTCGTCGCGCAGCAGCGCGAAGGCGTCCTTGACCGCCACCCGGCGGGTCTCGCTCTTCTGCTTGCCCATGCTGGAGAACAGGTTCTGCAGCTGGCTGGTCATCTCTTCCATGCCCGGCGGGGTCATGATGTCGACGCCCTGGCTCTGGGGCGTGACCTCGATGTCGATTTCCTTGTCATCGAGCTGACCCTCGCGCAGTTTCTTGCGGAACGACTGGCGGGTGGCGTTCTCGGTGCGCGGTTCGTTCTCCTGGCCGCGGGGTGGCGGCAGCAGGGCATCGAGGATGCGGTCCTCGGCGGCGTCCTCGGCGCGGTGGCCGACCTCTTCCTTGGCCTGTTCGCGGACCAGCTTGATGGCCGCCTCGGTGAGGTCGCGGATGATCGACTCGACGTCGCGACCCACGTAGCCCACCTCGGTGAACTTGGTCGCCTCGACCTTGATGAAGGGCGCGCGGGCCAGCTTGGCCAGGCGACGGGCGATCTCGGTCTTGCCGACGCCGGTGGGGCCGATCATCAGGATGTTCTTGGGGGTGACTTCCTGGCGCAGCTCCTCGTCGAGCTGCGTGCGGCGCCAGCGGTTGCGCAGTGCCACGGCCACGGCACGCTTGGCGTCCTGCTGGCCGACGATGTACTGGTCCAGGGCGTGGACGATCTCGCGGGGGGTCATCCGGGTCATGATCAGAGCTCTTCCAGCGTGACGTGGTGGTTGGTGAACACGCAGATGTCGCCGGCGATCTCCAGCGATTTCTCGGTGATCTCGCGGGCCGGCAGCTCGGTGTTCTCGAGCAGGGCGCGGGCCGCGGCCTCGGCGAAGTTGCCGCCGGAGCCGATGGCGAGGATGCCGCGCTCGGGCTCCACCACGTCGCCGTTGCCGGTGATGATCAGCGAGGTGTGTTTGTCGGCCACCGCCAGCAGTGCCTCGAGGCGGCGCAGGGCGCGGTCGGTGCGCCAGTCCTTGGCCAGCTCCACGGCGGCCTTGGCGAGGTGGCCCTGGTGCTTCTCTAGCTGGGCCTCGAAGCGCTCGAAGAGGGTGAAGGCGTCGGCGGTGCCGCCGGCGAAACCGGCCAGGACCTGGCCGCGATACAGGCGACGCACCTTGCTGGCGTTGCCCTTCATCACGGTGTTGCCCAGCGACACCTGGCCGTCGCCGGCCAGCGCCACCCGGTCGCCGCGACGCACGGAAACGATCGTGGTCATGGAGGGGACTCCTTGGGGGAGCGATGGGCTCCCGATGACTTTGGACCCTCGGCGCCACCTGTGCGGCGCCGTGCATAAGCTGGAAGGAGAGGTGTGGGCGGGGCGGCCGGAATTCAACCGGCCAGGCTCACTGCAGCTGGAGCAGCAGCGGCTCGATGCCCTGGGTCGCCATCAGGTCCTGGGCGCGGCTCAACTCGCGGCGATCTCGGTAGGGGCCGACCTGGACCCGGTGCCAGGTGGCGCCGTCGCCGGTCTGCACCTCGCTGATCTTGGCCAGCAGCCCGAAGTCCTGGAGCCGGCCGGCGAGTTGCCGGGCATCGCCGGACTCGCGGAAGGACGCGGCCTGCAGCATGTAGCGCTTGCCGTCCTCGGCGCGATTCGCCGAGGCTTCGACCGGCGCGCTGTTGGCGGCGATCACCTGGGCGATGGGGTCGTCGGCCGGTGGCTCGGCGGCGGTGTCCTGTTCGTCCTGCTCGGCGGGCCGCGGGGGCGGCGTCGCGGTGGAAGCCTGCTCCCCGGGGGCGATCACTTCGGACTCCGGCAGCAGGGTGTAGAACTCGAAGGTCGGCATCGGCGGCTCGTTCGACGCTGGCGCTTCGGCGGGCTCTCGACCGGCCGGGTCCGGCACCTCGCCGGCGGGCAGCGGCACCGCGGAGGGTGGGCCGTCCTGCCAGGGGGCGGTGCCGTGCTGGTGCTGGGAAAGCAGGAAGCCGGCCACCAGGCCGGTCAGGCCCCATAGCCAGCCCGGCACGCCGCGGCGCGGTGCGGCCTTGGCGGGGCGTCGCTTGCTGCTGGTGGCGCCCCGCTTGCGGTTGGCGGCGGGCTTGCGGCTGGCCATGGCTTACATCTCCTCGGGGGCACCGACGCCCATCAGGTCGAGGCCGTTGCGCAGTACCTGGCGCGCGGCCAGGAACAGCGCCATGCGGGCGTTGCGCAGGGCAGCGTCCTCGACCATCACCTTGACGGCGTTGTAGCAGGTATGGAACTCGGCGGCGAGGTCGAGCAGGTACTGGGCGATCTGCTGCGGTTCGCGGCTGGCGGCGGCGTGGGCGACGACTTCCGGGTAGCGGGCCAGGCGGTTCATCAGCGCCTTTTCCTGCTCGGCCTCGAGGCGCGACAGGTGCTCCATGGCCAGGCCATGGTCGAACGGCTGCTCCAGCGACTCGGCCTTGCGCAGCATGCTGCACACCCGGGCGTGGGCGTACTGCACGTAATAGACCGGGTTGTCGTTGGACTGGGAACGGGCCAGGTCGATGTCGAAGGTCAACTGGGAGTCGGCGCGGCGCGCGGCCAGGAAGAAGCGCGTGGCGTCGCGGCCGACCTCGTCGATCAGGTCGCGCACGGTGACGTAGCTCCCGGCGCGCTTGGAGAGCTTCACCTCGACGCCGGAGCGGGTGACCATCACCATCTGGTGCAGCACGTAGTCCGGGAAGCCCTGGGGAATGCCGGCCTCCAGGGCCTGCAGGCCGGCGCGGACGCGGGTCACGGTGGAGTGGTGGTCGGCGCCCTGCTCGTTGATCACGGTGGTGAAGCCGCGCTGCCACTTATCCAGGTGATAGGCGACGTCGGGCAGGAAGTAGGTGTAGTCGCCGTCGGACTTGCGCATCACCCTGTCCTTGTCGTCACCGAAGTCGGTGGTGCGCAGCCAGGTGGCGCCTTCGTGCTCGTAGGTGTGGCCCTTCTCGGCCAGCCGCTCGGCGGTGGCCTCGACCTTGCCGTCCTGATACAGCGAGGACTCGAGGAAGTAGACGTCGAACTCCACGCCGAAGGCGCGCAGGTCGAGGTCCTGCTCGCGGCGCAGGTAGGCCACGGCGAACTCGCGGATGGCGTCGAGGTCGCCCGGGTCGCCCGAGGCGGTCACGTGGCGGTCGTCGGCGTGGACCGTCTCGCCGGCCAGGTAGCTGTTGGCCACGTCGATGATGTAGCCGCCGCGATAGCCGTCGGCCGGCCAGCCGTCGTCCTCGGGGTCGATGCCCTTGACCCGGGCCTGGACCGAGAGCGCCAGGTTGCTGATCTGGGCGCCGGCATCGTTGTAGTAGAACTCGCGGGTGACGTCATAGCCCACGGCCTCGAGCAGCCGGCACAGGCAGTCGCCGATCGCCGCGCCGCGGCCGTGGCCGACGTGCAGGGGGCCGGTGGGGTTGGCGGAGACGAACTCCACCTGCACCTTCCGACCCTGGCCCTCGAGGCTGCGACCGAAGGTGTCGCCGGCGTCCAGCACCTGGCGCACGACCTGGGCCGCGGCGCCGGTGGCGGCGAAGAAATTGACGAAGCCGGGGCCGGCGATCTCGACCCGGGACACGGCGTCGCTTGCCGGCAGCGCCTCGACCAGTGCCTCGGCCAGCTCGCGGGGCTTCTTGCCGGCAGGCTTGGCGAGCATCAGCGCCAGATTGGTGGCGTAGTCGCCGTGGGCCTTGTCCTTGGTGGGGTCGACCTTGATGGTCGGGGCGACGTCGGCGGGCAGCACGCCCTGGCGCTTGAGTTCGACCAGGGCGCCTTCCAGCAGGGAAACGATGGTGTCTTTCATGGGGAGTCTGATGTCCTGTGGCACGGGCAGATGACACTCGCCCGTCGGCGGGCATTTGGTCGCACATTATCGACAATTGCGCGCGGGCTTTAAACCCTCGACGGGCTTCGGGCTTCGGGCTTCGGGCTTCGGGCTTCGGGGTTCGCAGCCCGCAGCCCGTGGCTCGCCGCTAAGCCAGCGTCTGCGGATCGATATCCAGTGACCAGCGCACCCGCCGCGCCGCCGGCTCGGCCTCCAGCCAGGCGACCAGCCAGGCGCCCGCCTCGTGGAGTCGGCTGCGTTTGTCGGCGCCGAGCATGACCTGCAGGTGGTAGCGGTTCTGGCGCCGTTCCATGGGCGCCGGTACGGGGCCCAGGCAGTCCACGTCCAGCTGGCGCGACTCGAGATGGGCACGCAGCGCCTCGGCGGCACGGCCGCCGAGGTCGGCGACGGCTCGCTCCTGGGGGCTCTCGAGACGCAGCAGGGCCAGGAAGCGGAAGGGGGGCAGGGCGGCGACGCGGCGCTCTTCCAGCAGCTGGGTGGCCAGGGCGTCGTAGCCTTGGGCGGCCAGCAGGCGCAGGTTGGGGTCGTCGACGTGCATGGTCTGGACCAGCACCCGGCCGGGATGGGCGGCGCGGCCGGCGCGCCCGGCCACCTGTTCCAGCAGCTGGGCGCTGTGTTCCAGGGCGCGGAAGTCGCTGGCGTAGAGCCCGGCGTCGGCGTTGACCACCACCACCAGGGTGACGTGGGGCAGGTGGTGGCCCTTGGCCAGCATCTGGGTGCCGACCAGCAGGCAGGGCTCGCCGCGGCGAACCTCGGCGAGGGTCTGTTCCAGGGCGTCGCGGCGCCGGGTGCTGTCGCGGTCGATGCGATGCACCGGGGTATCGGGGAAGTGTTCGGCCAGGGTCTCCTCGGTGCGCTCGGTGCCGCTGCCCAGCGGGCGCAGGTCGGCGCTGCCGCAGTCGGGGCAGGCATCGGGCAGGGCCTGGCGGTGGTCGCAGTGGTGGCAGGCCAGCAGTGGCGGCTGGCGGTGAAGGGTGAGTCGGGCGTCGCAGTGGGTGCACTCGGCGAGCCAGCCGCAGGCATGGCAGCTCAGGGTGGGCGCGAAGCCGCGGCGATTGATGAATACCAGCACCTGGTGGCCGGCGGCCAGCGTCGCCTCGATGGTCTCGAGCACCGGCGGGATCAGCCCGCCGCGCCGCGGGCGGCCGCGCAGGTCGACCAGCTCCAGGCGCGCCGGGGCGTGGCGGCTGGCGCGCTGGGTCAGGCGCAGGTGGCGATAGTCACCGTTCAGGCCGCGATGCAGGGTCTCCAGCGAGGGCGTGGCGCTGCCCAGCACCAGCGGAATGCCGTGGCGGTGGGCGCGGGCCACGGCCAGGTCCCGGGCGTGGTAGCGTAGCCCCTCCTGCTGCTTGAAGGAGCCGTCGTGCTCCTCGTCGACGATGATGGCCCCGGGGCGTGCCAGGGGCGTGAAGATCGCCGAGCGGGTGCCGATGACGATGGGCGCCCGGCCGCTGGCCGCGGCTTCCCAGGCGTCCAGGCGCTCGTGGTCGGTGAGCCCGGAGTGCAGCGCGACCACCGGCACCCGGAAGCGGCGCCGGAAGCGGGCCAGGGTCTGGGGGGTCAGGCCGATCTCGGGCACCAGCACCAGGGCCTGGCGCTCGCGGCTGACGACCGCCTCGATGAGCTGAAGGTAGACCTCGGTCTTGCCGCTGCCGGTCACGCCGTGCAGCAGGCAGGGGTGATAGGCGTCCAGCCGCTCGTGGAGCACGCCCAGGGCGGCGGCCTGTTCGCGGTTGAGCGGCAGCGCCGGCTCGGCCAGTAGCGGCCCGTCGGCCGCGGCGGCGGCGGTGCGTGGTTCCTCGCGTCGCGCGACCAGCCCCTTGTGCGCCAGGGCCTGCAGCTGTTCGCGGCCGAACGACTGGGCGAGGATGGCCTGGGTGACGAGCCCGTGAGGATGCTGGCGCAGCATGGCGAGCAGCTCGGCCTGGCGCGGGGCCCTGGCCAGCGAGGGGGGCGCATCGCCGCCGCCGGCCACGGTGACCTGCCAGCGCTCCCGGGTGCGGGCCTCCAGGGCGCGGCCCTGGCGCAGCAGCGCGGGCATGGCCTGGTGCAGGGTGTCCCCCGGGGCGTGCTGGTAATAGCGGGCGGTGAAACGGCACAGCCACAGCCAGTCCGCCGGCAGCGGCGTGGCGTCGAGGCAGGCGTCGATGGGCTTGAGCTTCTCCAGCGGCAGGTCGCTGGCGGCGCGACATTCCATGACCACGCCGACCACCTGGCGTCGTCCGAAGGGCACCTGCACCCTGATTCCCGGCCGCCAGCCGCCCGCCGGCGGCGAGCCGGCGGGGCGATAGTCGAACAGGCGGCGCAGCGGCGAGGGAATGGCGACGCCCAGCACCGAGGGCGGCGAAGGGGGAGCGGACAATTGGCCTCCGGGGACGGCTCTGCTAGAATGCTCGGCCGCCGCGTCACCCTGGGTGGGCGGCGCCCGGTTTGAACGTTCAGACAACCCGTATGCGGTGCCTGGCATGGGATCAGGTGGCGGCATACAGCGTAACGAGGCTCAAGATGAAACAAGGTATCCACCCGAATTACAAGACGGTCAGCGCAACCTGCTCCTGCGGCGCCACCTTCGAAGTGGGCTCCACTACCGACCAGGACCTGTACCTGGACGTCTGCTCCCAGTGCCACCCCTTCTACACCGGCAAGCAGAAGCAGGCGACCACCGGTGGCCGCGTCGAGCGCTTCAACAAGCGTTTCGGTGCCGCGCTCAAGCGCTGATGCGTTTGCCGGCGTCCCGCAACGCCGGCCGTCGACATCGTCGAAGAACCCGCCATCCGTGGCGGGTTCTTTTTTTGCGCTATTCTCAGGAGTGAACCGCCACGATAAGCAATCCTTTATGGCATGCGTCGAAAGTATAAGTTGTAGCAAATATCGTCGAACGTCTTCGAATGGGGTCGCTAGTTGGCGTAATTTTACTAAGTTGAGAAATGGAAGTTTTTTTTATATTCTCGTCGCCCACCACACCATCGAGACCGGATCCCGAGCATGACAGACGCGAAGAGACAGGCGGCACTGGACTATCACGCGAAGCCCATTCCCGGAAAGCTGTCGGTGGAGCTGACCAAGCCCACCGCTACCTCCCGGGACCTCTCCCTGGCCTACAGCCCGGGCGTGGCCGAGCCGGTTCGCGAGATCGCCCGTGACCCGGAGAATGCCTATCTCTACACCGGCAAGGGGAACCTGGTGGCCGTCATCTCCGACGGCAGCGCCATCCTCGGCCTCGGCAACCTGGGCGCCCTGGCCAGCAAACCGGTCATGGAGGGCAAGGGCGTGCTGTTCAAGCGCTTCGCCGGCATCAACTCCACCGACCTCGAGGTCAATGCCGAGAGTCCCCAGGCCTTCATCGATACCGTGGCCCGCATCGCCGACACCTGGGGCGGCATCAACCTCGAGGACATCAAGGCGCCGGAATGTTTCGAGATCGAGCGCGCCCTGGTCGAGCAGTGCAGCATCCCGGTGTTCCACGATGATCAGCACGGCACCGCCATCGTCACCGCGGCGGGCATGCTCAACGCCCTGGATATCGCCGGCAAGTCGCTGGAGAATGCCAAGATCGTCTGCCTGGGCGCCGGGGCGGCGGCCATCGCCTGCATGAAGCTGCTGGTCTCCTGCGGGGCCAAGGCCGAGAACCTGGTGATGCTGGACCGCAAGGGGGTGATCCACAGCGGTCGCGAGGACCTCAACCAGTACAAGGCGATGTTCGCGGTCGACACCGACAAGCGGACCCTGGACGACGCCATCGACGGTGCCGACGTGTTCGTGGGCCTCTCCGGCCCCGGCCTGATGACCGCCGACCACATCCGCAAGATGGCCGACAACCCGGTGGTCTTCGCCTGCACCAACCCGGACCCGGAGATCCAGCCGGACCTGGCCCGCGAGACCCGGCCCGACGTGATCATGGCCACCGGGCGCTCCGACTATCCCAACCAGGTCAACAACGTGCTGGGCTTCCCCTTCATCTTCCGTGGCGCCCTGGACGTGAGGGCGACCCGCATCAACGAGGAGATGAAGGTCGCGGCGGTCCACGCCCTGAAGGACCTGGCCCGGGAGCCGGTGCCCCAGGCGGTGCTGGATGCCTACGAGCGGGACAGCATGAGCTTCGGGCGCGACTACATCATTCCCACGCCGGTGGACGTGCGCCTGCTGGAGCGGGTGTCTTCGGCGGTGGCCCAGGCGGCGGTGGATTCCGGCGTGGCGCGCAAGCCCTATCCCTCCCACTACCCGCTGAAGACCGTGGACGACGTCTACGGCGGCTGACCGCCAGGCGCTCTTCGTCCTCGATAGCGACGCCGGCCCTCGGGCCGGCGTCGTCGTGTCGGGCCGATGCGCGTGGCGCTACCAGTCGTAGAGCAGCGAGACGCTGGTGATGTGGTCGGTGCGCGCCATGGCGGCGTCGGGCGGGTGGGAGTTGTGCTCGAGCTCGTAGGAGAGCTTGAGCGCCAGATGCGAGTTGAGGCGCGCGGTGAGGGTGGAAAGCGAGCGCGTGGTCAGGTTGGGGTCGGCGGCCTCCACCGACAGCTCCTGGCCGAGGCTGGCGGTATCGGAGAAGCGCCAGCGGTAGTCCAGGGCGCCGTACAGCACGGCGAGCTTCCGGTCGCGGCCGCGGGTCACCTTGTCGATGCGGTAGCCGGGGCCGGTCTCCAGCGACAGGAGGTGGCGTTCGTCGTCCACCAGCTGGCGGCCGTAGCCGCCGATCGCGGTGGCCTGGTAGTCGTAGCCGCCGAAGCGGTCCTTCTCCCAGCGGGCGAAGCCGAACAGGTAGTGGGGGCCCTCGATGTCGTAGCGCTCGCGGGCCGCCAGCAGATATTGCTCGGCGCTGGTCCGGTTGTCCTGGGTGACGTGGCGCACCTCGCCGCGCAGGCTGTGGGTCAGGTCGCCGGTCAGCCACATCAGCCGCCCCTTGGCGATCAGGGTCTGGCTGTTGGTGTTGCCCTGCAGGTGGGTGAAGCCGAGCTCGGCCTCGCCGCTCCAGGGCGGGGCGTCGGCCTGGGGCGGCGGCGGGGCGTAGAAGGGCGAGGCCTGGGCGGCGCCCGCCGTCGTCAGCAGGCCGACGCACAGGCCGAGGATCACCTTGAGACGCATGATGGCTTCTCGTGGTCGGTCCGGTGAATGGGCGCCGGCGAGGCGCTGTGGCGTCGCCGGCGGGTGTGGCGGGGAGCGCCGTGGCTAGAAGATGGCCTCGTAGGCGCCGGTGCCCTGGGAGCCGCTTTCCCGCTCCACCGCCTGGTCGACGCGACGCGGCTGGTAGCCGGGCAGGTGGTCGGCGCTGAACAGCTCCTCGATGCCGCCGGGCTGGTCGTCGTGCAGCAGGCGACCGGTATCGGGATCGATGCGGCGGGACACCACGCTTTCCGGGCGATCGGGCCAGTGCTCCGGGCGGTCCGCCAGGGCGGTATCCATGAAGTCGATCCAGATCGGCAGGGCGGCCTGGGAGCCGTATTCCGCGGTGGAGGTGTTGTCGTCCTTGCCGACCCAGACGGTGGTCGCCAGGTCGGTGTTGAAGCCGGCGAACCAGGCGTCGCGCTGCTCGTTGGTGGTGCCGGTCTTGCCGACGATGTCGCTGCGCTCCAGCGCCAGGGCGCGGCGCGCGGTGCCTTGCTCGACCACGTCGCGCAGCATGTCGCGCAGCAGGTAGACCGCCGCCGGGTCGGCCACCCGAGGGGCGACCCGGTAAGTCTGGCCGTCGCGCTCGACGGTCTCCTGGCCCTCGGCGCATTCCCGGCAGGCCACCATCGGATCGGCCTCGCCCACCACCGTCTGGCCTTCTCCGCGGGTCACCTTCTGGATCAGCCAGGGCTCGACGGCGAAGCCGCCGTTGGACAGCACGGCATAGCCGCGGGTCATCTCCAGTGGCGTCAGGCTGGTGGTGCCGAGCGCCAGCGACAGGCCGTGGGGCAGGCGCTCGGGGTCGAAGCCGAACGACTCGAGGAAGCCGATGGTGCGCTCCAGGCCCAGGGTCTGCATCAGGCGGATGGTGACCAGGTTGCGCGAGTGCGCCAGGCCCTCGCGCAGCCGGGTCGGGCCGCGGAAGTCGCCGCTGGAATTGTTGGGGCGCCACAGCTCGCTGCTGCCGTCCTGCATCACCACCGGCGCGTCGTTGATGACGGTGGCGGGGCTCACCTCGCCGCTGTCCAGGCCCGCCAGATAGACGAAGGGCTTGAAGATCGAGCCCGCCTGGCGGCGCGCCTGGAGGGCGCGGTTGAACTTGCTGGCATCGAAGTCGAAGCCGCCCTGCAGGGCCAGGATGGCCCCGGTCTGCGGGTCCATTACCACCAGCGACCCCTGGGCGTCGGGCTTCTGGGACAGTCGCCAGCTGCCGTCCTCGCGCTCGAGGATGCGCACCAGGTCGCCGGGGCTGGCGATCTCGGCGGCCGAGCTCGGCGCCGCGCCGCGATAGCGGGCGTTGCGGTAGGGCTGGGCCCAGTCGAGGCCGTTCCAGTCCAGGGTCCGGACCTCGCCGCCGCGGGCCAGGACGCGCATCTCGCGCCCCTCGCTCGCGACCACGATGGCCGGCTCCAGCGGGCCCAGCACCGGGGTGCGCTCGAGCACCTGGAGCCAGTTGCTGACATCGCCCTCGATGCCCTCGACCTCGGTCTGGCTGCGCTCGGCGGCGCGCCGTGCGGTGGCCATCACTTCGGGGGACTCGGCGAGCTCCTCCTCGAGCCCCTCCGGGTCGGTGCGCTCCTGGGCCTCCGCCAGGCTGCGCGGGATGTCGGACTGTTCGGCACCGCGCCAGCCGTGACGGGTGTCGTAGGCGATCAGGCCGTCGGCCAGGGCGCGCCGCGCCTCGGGCTGGAGCTCGCTGTCCAGGGTGGTGGTGATGTGGTAGCCGCCGGTGTAGGCGTCGTCGAAGTGGTCGACGGCGTACTGGCGCGCCATCTCGGCGACATAGTCGGCGGGGATCTCCGCCTTGGCCACGTGGCGGCTGGCGGTGATCGGCGCCTGGACCGCCTCGTCGTAGGCCGCCTGGTCGATGTAGCCCAGGTCGCGCATGCGGTACAGGATCCAGTTGCGGCGGATCAGGGCGCGCTCGGCGTTGGCCAGCGGATTGAAGGCCGACGGTGCCTTGGGCAGGCCGGCGATCATCGCCTGCTCGGCCAGGCTGAGCTCTGCCAGGGGGCGATCGTAGTAGACCTCGGCGGCGGCGGCGATGCCGTAGGCGCGGTGGCCGAGGAAGATCTTGTTGACGTAGAGCTCGAGGATCTGCTGCTTGCTGAGGATCTGCTCCATCTGCAGGGCCAGCAGGATCTCGCGAATCTTGCGGGTGAAGGTGCGGTCCAGGGTCAGCAGGTAGTTGCGGGCCACCTGCATGGTGATGGTGGAACCGCCGGACTGGATGTCGCCGCCGCTGGCGACCAGCTCGACGGCGGCCCGCAGCAGGCCCTTGGGATCGACGCCGTGGTGGTCGAAGTAGGCGGCGTCCTCGGCGGCCATCAGTGCCTGGATCATGCCCTCGGGGATCTCGTCGAACTCCACCGGCAGGCGGCGTTCCTCACCGAACTCGCCGATCAGCTTGCCGTCGCGGGTGAAGATGCGCAGCGGGGTCTGCAGCTCGAAATCCTGCAGCTGGCGGACGTCCGGCAGTCCCGGGGCGAAATAGAGCGCGGCTCCGACCACGGCCAGCACCGAAGCGGTACCGAGGGAGACCAGCAGCCAGAATGCCGAAAAGACCAGGATTCTGAAGAACTTCATGAAGTGGCGGTATCCATGCTGAAAACGGGAGCGAAGAGGCGGGGACGAACGGGTCCGGCGGCGCGACGGCCATTATAGGAACCCGCGGCCGCAACCACCAGCGTTGACGTCTGGCGACACCCCTTCTCGTGTGGGGTCAGTCAATATCATGTAACCTCGGTTTACGGGATTCGAATGACGTCGTCTGGTTCCTGAGCCTTAGATCCGGGGCAGATGGCGATGAGCGGTTCCATGCAGGATCAGTCGGGAGTATGGCCCAGATGCGACTAGGGGCATCCGGCAAGGGGTTGATCGGGGTCGATATCACCTCGGCCACCGTCAAGCTCCTCGAGCTCAAGCGGGCCGGTGGCGGCTTTCAGGTTGAGAGCTACGCCGTGCGACCGCTCCGCGAGGGCGCCGTGGTCGAGCGACGCATTCGCGACATGGGCGCGGTCGTCGATGCGCTCGGCCGCGCCGTCGAGCACGCCCGCCCCACCGGCCGGCGGGTATCGGTGGCGGTGCCAGCCAGTGCGGCGATCACCAAGACGCTGACGCTGCCGGCGACGCTTTCCGATGACGAGATCGAGACCCGCATTCAACTCGAGTCCGACAAGCATATTCCCTTTCCGTTCAGCGAGGTGGCGTTCGACTTCCAGCGCCTGGGGCTCAACGCGCGCTACGGCGACCAGCAGGACGTGCTGCTGGTCGCCTGTCGCCAGCAGGACGTCGGCCAGCTGACCGAGGCGGTGCGCCAGGCGGGGCTGACCCCGGCGATGGTGGACGTCGAGACCTTCGCCATGGAGCGTGCCTATACCGAGCTCGCCTCCCAGCTGCCGCCGCCGACCGCCCAGGGCGACGATGCGGCCCTGGTGGATATCGGCGCCACCATGAATGCCTTCCACGTGCTGCGCGACGGGCGCATCACCTTCAGCCGCGACACCGTGTTCGGCGGTCGCGCCCTGACCGACGAGATCCGCAGTCGCTACGGGCTGAGCCTCGAGGAGGCCGGCCTGGCCAAGAAGCGCGGCGGCCTGCCGGAAGACTACCGGCGCAGCGTCCTCGAGCCTTTCCTCGATACCCTGGTCCAGCAGGTCGGACGCTCGCTGCAGCTCTACTATACCGCGGGCCGCAAGCAGGAGGTGCGGCGCATGCTGCTGGCCGGCGGCACCAGCGTGCTGCCCGGCCTGGCGGACCGCCTCGCCGAGGAGAGCGGCATGGAGGTGGTGATCGCCAATCCCTTCCGCCGCATGAGGGTGAGCCCGCGGGTCGATGTCCAGACCCTGGCCGGTGACGCGCCGGCCATGCTCACCGCCTGCGGGCTGGCGATGAGGGGGCGCCCATGACCATCGAGATCAACCTGCTGCCCTGGCGCGAGGCGCAGCGCCAGCGGCGCAGCAAGCACTTCTACCTGGCCCTGGCGCTGGCCGCCCTGGTCGGCCTGGGCGGCGGCTATGCGGTGACCTGGCATCAGGAGCGACAGCTGGTCGTCCAGCAGCAGCGCCACGAGCTGATTCGCCAGCGTACCGCCCGGCTCGATCATGACATCCGCACGGTCAGCGAATACGAGGCCCGGGTCGAGGCACTCAACGGGCGCATCGGGGTCTTCCAGCGGCTGCAGGCCGAGCGGCCCCAGACCGTGCACGTCTTCAATGCCCTGGCGGCGAGCCTCGAGGAGGGCGTGCACTATGCGAGCCTGTCGCGACAGGGCGATCGGCTGCGCCTGGTCGGCATGGCCGAGGACAATCGCGACGTCTCCGACCAGCTGCGGGCGCTCGAGGCGTCCCCGGTGTTCGAGGTGCCGGTGCTCGCCGAGGTCGAGTCCGTCGACGGGCGACGGCGCTTCGATCTCAGCGTCGACCAGCGGATGCCCCATCGCGGAGCCAAGGAGGTGGCGCCGTGAGCCTGGCCGCCGAACTGCGCCGCCTGCGCGACCTGGACTGGGGCGAGCTGGACGTCAAGGAGGCCGGCAGCTGGCCCGTGTCGCTGCAGGGGTTCTGCTGTCTGCTGGTGCTGATGCTGAGCTTCGCCGGCCTGTACTGGTTTCTCGGTGCGCCCAGGGCGGAGGCCCTGGAGAGCGCTCGCCAGGAGGAGGCGCGACTGCTGCGTGACTATCGTGGCAAGGTGGCCCAGGTGGCCAATCTGCCCGGCCTGCGCGATCAGGTGACGGCCCTCGACACGCGCCTGGCGCGCCTGGTGACGATGCTGCCCAGCGGGCCCGAGATTCCGTCGCTGATCGACGACATCAGCGAGGCGGCGCGGGACAATCAGCTGGCCATCGAGACTATCCGTCTGGGCAGCCCCCTGGAGCGCGAGTTCTACGCGGAGCGCCCGTTCGATATCCGGGTGCGGGGCGACTATCACCGCATCGGTGCCTTCATCGCCGCTGTCGCCGATCTGCCACGCATCGTGACCCTGCACGATTTCGAGCTGACGCCCTCCGGCGAGGGCGAACTGGCGCTGGCGATGCTGGCGCGGACCTACAGCTATCGCTCGCCGACCGCCGCGGAGCGGGAGGAGGCGCCGTGAACCACCGGCGACGGCTGGCGGCCCTGCTGGCGCTGGTGCCGTGGCTCGGCGCCTGCGGCGAGGGGGATACCGGTGAGCTCGAGCGCCGGCTCGATGCGCTGCAGGCCAATCCGGGCGACGTGACCCTCGCGCCGCTGCCGCCGGTGCCGGTCTACCGCGCGGTGGACTATCGCTTCGCCGACCGGCGCAGCCCCTTCCAGGCCCGGCAGCCGGAGTCCCTGGAGTTGCCGGCGGGGGACGCCGACCTGGCGCCGGATGTGTCGCGGCCGCGGGAGCCGCTGGAGGCCTACGACCTCGAGCAGCTCGACCTGGTGGGCACCCTGACCGTGGGCGGACAGGCCTCGGCGCTGATCGAGGCGCCGGACGGCAACGTCCACCGGCTGCGTGTCGGGGATCGCCTGGGCACGGATCACGGTCGCATCATCGGCATCGGCGAGGCCGCCGTACAGCTGGTGGAGATCGTGCCCACTGGGCGGGGCGGTTGGATCGAGCGCAGCATCCGGCTGTCGCTGGATGGCTAGTGTCCTGTTTCGGAGGTTCGTTGAAGAGATGGCGAGCGCCGGCCCGTGTGGCGGCGCGTCGATGAGGGGCGCGCCTGCTCGAGCATCGCTTCCGCCGGCGCGCCGGGGCAACGCAGGGAGAGGAGCCAGCATGACATCGATGAGACAAACCCTCGCGGCCCTGGCCCTGCTGGTGGTGTCCAGCGTCGCCATGGCGGCCTCCACGCTGACCGATCTCGACGCTCGTCCCGGGCAGGGCGGGGCGCTGGAGGTCGATCTGGTCTTCGAGGGCGGGGTGCCCGAGGTGCGCGGATATCGCCTCGAGGCGCCGGCGCGCCTGGCCGTCGACCTGATGGAGACCCGCAGCGGGCTCGCGTGGCGGCGTCGGGCGCTGGGGATCGGCGGGGTCGAGCGCGTTACCGCCCTGGAGGCGGGATCCCGGACCCGGCTGGTGTTCGATCTCGCCGGACCGCTGCCCTACGATACCGTCCGGCAGGGCAATCGCCTGCGGCTGTCGATCGGCGGCAGTTCGTCGTCAATGCCGGGAGCCTCGACAGTCGCGACCGAGGCTCCGCCCGTCGATTCGTCGACGACAGGCGCCGGGCCGAGCGTCACCGATATCGATTTTCGCCGCGGCGACGAGGGCAGCGGCCGCCTGGTGGTGTCCTTCGACCGGCCCGGGGTCGAGGCGCGGGTCAGCGAGCGCGGACGCTCCGGCATCGTCGCCCGATTGGACGGCGTCAGCCTGCCGGCCTCGCTCGATCAGGTCTACGACGTCACCGACTTCGGCACCCCGCTCGAGCGCATCACGCCGCGGGTCGGGCCCGAGGGCGTCAGTCTCGAGATCCAGGGGCGCGGCGACTTCGCCATGCTCTCCACCCAGGCCGGACGCCAGTTGACCATCTCGGCCCAGCCGGTCGCCTCGCCGGAGCGCGAGGGGCAGGGCGAGCCGTTTGCCTATACCGGCGAGCGGATCACCCTCAACTTCCAGGACATCGAGGTGCGCTCGGTGCTGTCGGTCATCGCCGAGTTCACCGGACTGAACCTGGTGGCGAGCGACAGCGTCACCGGCCGGGTCACGCTCAATCTCGAGGACGTGCCCTGGGATCAGGCCCTCGACCTGGTGCTCAAGAGCCACGGCCTGGCCAGTCGCCAGGAGGGCAATGTCATCGTGGTGGCGCCTGCCTCCGAGCTGGCGGCCCGTGAGCAGCTCGAGCTGCAGGCTCGCGAACAGCTCGAGACCCTGGCCCCGCTGCAGACCGAATACATCCAGGTCAAGTACGCCAAGGCCGAGGACCTCGCCCTGTTGTTGCGCGGGGAGAGCGGCTTCGGGCTCTTGACCGAGCGGGGCCGCGTCGCCGTGGATCCACGCACCAATACCCTGCTGGTTCAGGATACCGGTGCCCAGATCGCCAGCATCCGGCGGACCCTCGATCGGCTCGACGTGGCCGTGCGCCAGGTGCAGATCGAGGCGCGGATCGTCATCGCCCGGGATAGCGCCACCCGGGAGCTGGGGGTCAACTGGGGGCTCTCGACCGATGGCGACGGACGGCTCGATCTGGGCGGCGCGTCCAGCGGTCAGGCGCTGAGTCAGGATGGGCAGCGCTATGCCGACGGCCAGTATACCGGCCGGTTCGAGGATCCCGGCGGCTCGGTGTTCGAGCGCGGCGGCCTGACGGTGGATCTGGGCAGCGAGAATCCCACCACCAGCTTTTCCTTCGGCTACCTGTCCGGGGACATCCTGCTCGATCTGGAGCTGCGGGCCCTGGAGAGCGAGGGCAAGAGCCAGACCATCTCCCAGCCGCGGGTGATCACGGCCAACCAGAGCACCGCGGTGATCAAGCAGGGCACCGAGATCCCCTACCAGGAATCGACCTCCAGCGGCGCGACCGATACCGAGTTCAAGGAGGCGGTGCTGTCGCTGGAGGTGACGCCGCAGATCACCCCCGACAATCGCATCATCATGGACCTGGCCATCAACAACGACACCGTGGGCGAACTGTTCAACGGGGTGCCCGCCATCGACACCAACGAGATCACCACCCAGGTGCTGGTGAACAACGGCGAGACCGTGGTGCTGGGCGGCATCCTGACCACCGAACAGGTGCGCAGCCTGTTCAAGACCCCTTGGCTTGGCGACCTGCCGGTGCTCGGAAACCTGTTCCGCTATACCGAGGACTCCAACGATAAGGTAGAGTTGCTGGTATTCATCACGCCCCGAATACTGGATGACAACCTGGCGATTCGCTGATGCCGGCATTACCCAACCTGATATTGATCGGTCCCATGGGGGCCGGAAAGAGCACCATCGGCCGCCTTCTGGCGGCCGAACTGTCGCGAGAATTCTTCGACAGCGACCACGAGATACAGGCGCGTTGCGGCGCCGACATCCCCTGGATCTTCGACGTCGAGGGCGAGGCGGGCTTCCGTGAGCGCGAGACCCAGATGATCCGCGAGCTGGCGGCCCGCGAGGGCGTCGTCATCGCCACCGGCGGCGGCGCGGTGCTGCGCGAGGAGAATCGCCGAGTGCTGCGCGATAGCGGCACGGTGATCTACCTCTATACCACCGTAGAGCAGCAGATTCGGCGCACCGCCAAGGATCGCAACCGCCCGCTATTGCAGCGTGGCGACCGCGAGCAGGTGCTCGAGGAGATGTTCCGGACCCGCGACCCCCTCTACCGGGCGACCGCCGACATGGTGGTGCGCACCGATCGCCGTGGGCCCCGGGCGGTGTCCAACGAGATCGTGCGTCGCGTCGAGAGGATGATCGACCCCCTTCACTGCAAGGCCTGAGCCATGACCGACCCCGTCGAGGCCCGGAGCACCCTGAGGGTGGCCCTGGGCGAACGTAGCTATCCCATCCACATCGGCCCCGGCCTGCTGGGGGATCCCCAGCGGTTGAGGCCCCACCTCGCCGGCCGCCAGGTGATGGTGGTGACCAACGAAAGCGTGGCGCCGCTCTATCTGGAGCGCCTCAAGGCCGGCCTGGGTGACGACCTGACGGTGCGCGAGCTGGTGCTGCCCGATGGCGAGGCCACCAAGACCCTGGCCAGCGTCGAGCGCATCTGGGATGCCCTGCTCGAGGCCGGTTTCAATCGCCGCTGCACCCTGGTGGCCCTCGGCGGCGGGGTGATCGGTGACATGGTCGGCTTCGCCGCCGCCTGCTACCAGCGCGGCGTGGCCTTCGTGCAGGTGCCCACCACCCTGCTGTCCCAGGTGGATTCCTCGGTGGGCGGCAAGACCGGCGTCAATCATCCCCGCGGCAAGAACATGATCGGCGCCTTCTGGCAGCCCCGGGCGGTGCTGATCGATACCGATACCCTGTCGACCCTGCCGGCGCGGGAACTGTCCGCCGGACTCGCCGAGGTGATCAAGTACGGCCTGATCCGCGATGCCGATTTCCTGGTCTGGCTGGAGGCCAACATGGCGGCGCTGCGCGACCTCGAGGCCGCCGCCCTGACCCGGGCCATCGAGCGCAGCTGCAGCCTCAAGGCCGAGGTCGTCGCCGAGGACGAGACCGAGCAGGGCGTGCGGGCGCTGCTCAATCTGGGGCATACCTTCGGTCATGCCATCGAGACCCATCAGGGCTACGGGCACTGGCTGCATGGCGAGGCGGTCGGCACCGGCATGTTGATGGCCGCCGAGCTGTCGCGGCGCCTGGGCTGGCTCGACGAGGCGGACGTGACGCGCACCCGGTCGATCCTGGCCGCCGCCGACCTGCCGCTGGCGGCGCCGGCCGAGATGGGCGTCGAGGACTTCCTGTCGATCATGCGTCTCGACAAGAAGAACCTCGACGACCGCCTGCGCCTGATCCTGCTCCGGCGCCCGGGCGAGGCCTGCGTCCACGACGAGACACCGCCCGAGGTCCTGGCCGCCCTGCTGGAAGCCTTCCCGAGACGCTGACGACGCGTTCTGGCTGTCGCTCTCTCGACGCCCGCTGCCCCTGGCAGCGGGCGTCGTCGTTCAGGGGGGGGGGCGATGGGCCTGTGGTCACCGCTCGGGGTGTCAAGAATTCTGGAATTCGCATGCCATATGCAGCATCGGTATGGGGTAAAAGCCAGTGGTTAGACTAAAGTCTAGTTCGCATGACGGGCGTGGAGGCGTTGTGGATTCGCTGCTGCAAGCCGTTGAGATGTGGTGGTTTTTTTCTTGAATGGTTAGCCAAGTTGCGGATTTGACAATGGTTTTTGGAAGGGTCGCGAAGGCGGGGCATTGCAGGGGCGAGGGGTGCTGGCTATGCTGTGAAACCTTTTGCCGCGCAGTTCCGATGCCTGAGATGGGGCGTCATATAAAAAGAAAAACATTAAACAATACCACAAAAAACTGCGAAGTAAACCCTTATCAACTCCTGAGGCACGCCCATGAACAGAGGTCTCCACCAACCCGGCGAGTTTCGTGACAACTGCGGGTTCGGCCTGATCGCCCACATGGAGGGCGAGGCCAGCCATGATCTGCTGCAGACCGCCATCGAATCGCTGACCTGCATGACCCACCGCGGCGGCATCGCCGCCGACGGCAAGACCGGCGACGGCTGTGGCCTGCTGCTGAAGATGCCCGAGGCCTTCATGCGCGAAGTGGCCCATGAGGCGCTGGGCGTGGCGCTCGGCGAGCGCTTCGCGGTGGGCTCCATCTTCCTGCCGGACGACGACGCCCGCGAGGCGCGGGGGCGCGAGACCCTCGAGCGCGAGCTCGAGGCCCGCGGCCTCAAGGTGCTGGGCTGGCGCGAGGTGCCGGTGGACCCCAGCGTCTGCGGCCCCATGGCGCTGGATTGCCTGCCGCGCATCCGTCAGCTGTTCGTCGAGCCCGGCGAGGCGGCCGCGGACGGCTTCGACGTCGAGCTGTTCATGGCCCGTCGCCGCGCCGAGCAGGCGATGCGCGACGACGAGGACTTCTACGTCAGCTCGCTGTCTCCCGAGGTCGTCTCCTACAAGGGGCTGGTGATGCCGGTGGACCTGCCGGCTTTCTACCGCGACCTCGGTGACGAGCGCCTCGAGACCGCGATCTGCGTCTTCCACCAGCGCTTCTCCACCAACACCGCGCCGCGCTGGCCGCTGGCCCAGCCGTTCCGCCTGCTGGCCCACAACGGCGAGATCAACACCATCCAGGCCAACCGCGGCTGGGCCAACTCGCGCAAGGAGAACTTCGCCAGCGAGCGCCTGCCCGACATCGCCGAGCTCGACGAGATCGTCAACACCACCGGCTCCGATTCCTCGAGCATGGACAACATGCTCGAGGTGCTGCTCACCGGCGGCATGGAACTGCATCGCGCGGTGCGCATGATGGTGCCGCCGGCCTGGCAGAACGTCGAGATCATGGATGGCGACCTGCGCGCCTTCTACGAATACAACTCCATGCACGTCGAGCCCTGGGACGGTCCCGCCGGGGTGGTGATGACCGACGGCCGCCAAGCGGTCTGCATGCTCGACCGCAACGGCCTGCGCCCGGCGCGCTGGGTGATCACCAAGAACGGCTACATCACCCTGGCCTCCGAGATCGGCACCTACGACTACAAGCCCGAGGACGTGGTGGCCAAGGGCCGCGTCGGTCCCGGCCAGATCCTGGCCGTGGACACCCAGACCGGCGAGGTGCTGCACACCGCCGACATCGATTCGCGCCTCAAGTCCGCCTATCCCTACAAGCGCTGGCTCAAGCAGGAGGCCAGCTACCTGGAGTCGGCGCTCACCGAGCTGGCGCGCTTCCAGAACATGGACGCCGATGCCCTGGCGGTGCAGCAGAAGATGTTCCAGGTCAGCTTCGAGGAGCGTGACCAGGTGCTGCGTCCGCTGGCCGAGAGCGGCCAGGAGGCGGTGGGCTCCATGGGCGACGATACGCCCATGGCGGTGCTGTCCGGCAAGCATCGCCTGCTGACCGACTACTTCCGCCAGAAGTTCGCCCAGGTCACCAACCCGGCCATCGACCCGCTGCGCGAAGCGATCGTGATGTCGCTGGAAAGCTGCATCGGCGCCGAGCGCAACGTCTTCGAGGCGACGCCGGAGCATGCCCACCGGCTGATCCTGACCACCCCGGTGCTGTCGCCGCGCAAGTTCACCGCCCTGGTCACCCACGAGGATCCGGCCTTCAACAGCCACACCCTGTCGCTGGCCTATGACCCCGAGACCACGGGCCTCCAGGGGGCGCTGCAGGCGCTTTGCCAGGAGGCCGAGCGGGCCGCTCGCGACGGCAAGGTGCTGCTGGTGCTCTCCGACGCCGAGCTCGAGCAGGGGCAGTTGCCGATCCATGCCGCCCTGGCGGTGGGCGCCGTGCATCATCACCTCGGTCGACTGGCGCTGCGCCCGCGGGTCAACCTGATCGTCGAGACCGGCTACGCCCGCGACGCCCACCAGATGGCGGTGCTGTTCGGCGTGGGGGCCACCGCGGTCTATCCCTGGCTGGCCTACCAGGTCATGGCCGACATGCATCGCACCGGCGAGCTGGTCGGCAACCCGGCCGACGCCCGGGAGAACTATCGCAAGGGCCTGCAGAAGGGGCTGTTCAAGATCCTCTCCAAGATGGGCATCTCGACCCTGGCCTCCTACCGCGGCTCCCAGCTGTTCGAGGCGGTGGGCCTGGCCTCCGAGGTCATGGAGCTGTGCTTCACCGGCATGGCCTCGCGCATCGAGGGCACCGGCTTCGCCGAGCTGCAGCTGCAGCAGGAACTGCTGGCCAAGGACGCCTGGAAGCCGCGCAAGGGCATCTCCCACGGCGGCCTGATGAAGTACGTGCACGGCCACGAGTACCACGCCTACAACCCGGACGTGGTCAAGGCCCTGCAGGAGGCGGTGCAGGAGGGCGACTACGCCAAGTGGAAGACCTTCGCGGCGCTGGTCAACGAGCGTGATCCGGCCACCATTCGTGACCTGCTCCGGCTCAAGCCGGCCGAGACGGCGCTTCCGCTGGAGGACGTCGAGCCGGTCGAGGACCTGCTGCCGCGCTTCGACAGCGCCGGCATGTCGCTGGGCGCACTCAGCCCGGAGGCCCACGAGGCCCTGGCCCAGGCCATGAACGAGGCCGGTGGTCGCTCCAATTCCGGCGAGGGCGGCGAGGATCCGGCCCGCTACGGCACCATTCGCTCCTCCAAGATCAAGCAGATCGCCTCGGGGCGCTTCGGCGTGACGCCGGCCTATCTGGCCAACGCCGAGGTGCTGCAGATCAAGGTGGCCCAGGGCGCCAAGCCCGGGGAGGGTGGCCAGCTGCCCGGCGGCAAGGTGAACGGCCTGATCGCCCGGCTGCGCTATGCGGTGCCCGGCGTGACGCTGATCTCGCCGCCGCCGCACCACGACATCTACTCCATCGAGGATCTGGCTCAGCTGATCTTCGACCTCAAGCAGGTCAATCCGAGCGCCCAGGTGTCGGTGAAGCTGGTCTCCGAGCCCGGCATCGGCACCATCGCCACCGGCGTGGCCAAGGCCTACGCCGATTTGATCACCGTCTCCGGCTATGACGGCGGCACCGCGGCGAGCCCGCTGACCTCGATCAAGCACGCCGGCAGCCCCTGGGAGCTGGGCCTGCCCGAGGTGCACCAGGCGCTGCGCATCAACGGCCTGCGCGACAAGATTCGCCTGCAGACCGACGGCGGCCTGAAGACCGGCCTCGACGTCATCAAGGCGGCGATCCTCGGCGCCGAGAGCTTCGGTTTCGGCACCGCGCCGATGGTCGCGCTGGGCTGCAAGTACCTGCGCATCTGCCATCTCAACAACTGTGCCACCGGGGTTGCCACCCAGCACCAGTATCTGCGCGACGAGCACTTCCGCGGCACCGTCGACATGGTCAAGCACTACTTCCGCTTCATCGCCGAGGAGGTGCGCGAGCTGATGGCGATGCTGGGCGTGGCCAAGCTCACCGACCTGATCGGCCGCACCGACCTGCTCGAGGCGATCGAGGGGGTGACCGACTCCCAGCGTCGCCTGGACCTGTCGCCGCTGATGACCAACGACTTCGTGCCCGCCGAGGCGCCGCAGTTCTGCCAGGTCAGCCGCAACGTGCCCCATGACCCGGGTGCCAAGAACCAGGAGATGCTCGAGGCGCTGAAGACGGCCATCGAGGACAAGTCCGGCGGCGAGTTCGAGTTCACGATCACCAACTGCGACCGCTCCGTCGGTGCCCTGGTCTCCGGCACCATCGCCAAGCGTCACGGCGAGGCGGGCCTCGAGGATGCCCCGGTGACCGCCCGCTTCACCGGCGTGGCCGGCCAGAGTTTCGGGGTGTGGAATGCTCGCGGCCTCAACCTCTACCTGGAAGGTGACGCCAACGACTATGTCGGCAAGGGCATGAACGGCGGCAAGGTGGTGATCGTGCCGCCGCGGGAGAGCCGCTTCGAGAGCCACAAGACGGCGATCATCGGCAACACCTGCCTGTACGGCGCCACCGGCGGCCTGCTGTACGCCGCGGGCACCGCCGGCGAGCGCTTCGGGGTGCGCAACTCCGGCGCCCACGCGGTGATCGAGGGCGCCGGCGACCACTGCTGCGAGTACATGACCGGCGGCCTGGTCGCGGTGCTCGGCGAGACCGGCGTCAACTTCGGCGCGGGGATGACCGGCGGCTTCGCCTACGTGCTCGACGAGGACCGCACCTTCGTCGACAAGTACAACCATGAACTGGTGGAGATCCACCGCGTCAACACCGAGGCCATGGAGGCCCATCGGCGACACCTGAGGGAAGTCATCGAGGCATTCGTCGCGGAAACCGGCTCGCAGCGCGGCCGTGACATCCTCGAGGACTTCAGCGACTTCATCCGCCACTTCTGGCTGGTGAAGCCCAAGGCGGCGAGCCTCGCCAGCCTGCTGGACGAATCCCGTCGGCGTCCCGAGTAAGCCTGCAGAGAGGAGAACACGACATGGCCAACCGTTTGAGCAACGACTTCCAGTTCATCGATGTGGGGCGTCAGGATCCGGAGAAGAAGCCGGCCACCACGCGGGCGAAGCAGTTCGCCGAGATCTACGAGCCCTTCAAGCCCCAGGATGCGGCGGCCCAGGCACATCGCTGCCTGCACTGCGGCAATCCCTACTGCGAATGGAAGTGCCCGGTCCACAACTATATTCCCAACTGGCTGCAGCTGGTCAGCGAGGGCAACATCCTGGAGGCCGCCGAGCTCTCCCACCGTACCAACTCGCTGCCCGAGGTGTGCGGTCGGGTCTGCCCTCAGGACCGCCTGTGCGAGGGTGACTGTACCCTCAACGACGGCTTCGGCGCGGTCACCATCGGCTCGGTGGAGAAGTACATCACCGATACCGCCTTCGCCATGGGCTGGCGACCGGACATGTCCCAAGTCACCTGGACCGACAAGAAGGTGGCCATCATCGGTGCCGGCCCGGCCGGGCTGGGCTGCGCCGACATCCTGGTGCGCAACGGCGTCAAGCCGGTGGTGTTCGACAAGTACCCCGAGATCGGCGGGCTGCTGACCTTCGGCATTCCCGAGTTCAAGCTCGAGAAGACCGTGATGGAGCGTCGCCGCGCCGTCTTCGAGGAGATGGGCGTCGAGTTCTGCCTGGGCGTCGAGATCGGCAAGGATATGCCTTTCGACCGCTTGCTCGAGGAGTACGATGCCGTCTTCCTGGGCATGGGCACCTACAAGTACATGGAGGGTGGCTTCCCCGGCGAGGACCTGCCCGGCGTGCACAAGGCGCTGGACTACCTGATCGCCAACGTGAATCACTGCCTGGGCTTCGAGAAGGACCCGGCGGACTACGTCTCCCTGGAAGGCCAGAAGGTCGTGGTCCTGGGTGGCGGCGATACCGCCATGGACTGCAACCGCACCGCCATCCGCCAGGGGGCCGAGGCGGTGACCTGCGCCTACCGCCGCGACGAGGACAACATGCCCGGGTCGCGCAAGGAGGTGGCCAACGCCCGCGAGGAGGGCGTGGAGTTCCTGTTCAACCGCCAGCCGGTGGCGGTGGTCGGTGAGGACAGGGTCGAGGGCGTCAAGGTGGTGCGCACCCGGCTCGGCGAGCCCGACGAAAACGGCCGCAGCCGCCCCGAGGTGGTGCCGGGCTCCGAGGAAGTGGTGCCGGCCGACGCCGTGGTTATCGCCTTCGGCTTCCAGCCGAGCCCGGCGCCCTGGTTCGAGACCGTGGGCATCGAGCTCGACGAGCGTGGCCGGGTCAAGGCCCCCGAGCACGGCGCCTACGCCTTCCAGACCACCAACGAGAAGATCTTCGCCGGCGGCGACATGGTGCGCGGGTCCGATCTGGTGGTCACCGCGGTGTTCGAAGGCCGTCAGGCCGGCGAGGGCATCCTCGACTACCTGGAGGTGTAAGGCGTGCGGCGGCTTCCCGGGCGATGCGTCGAGCCGGGAAGCCACCGTCTTCGCCCCGCCGAGCGAATTCCCGGGGCGTCGCTCGCGGCCTGCGTGTCGCGTGACAACATAGTCCCTCACGGGTCACGCTCGCTCGCCATCCATGGCGAGCGCCACGCGCCGCGTCGCTTCACCCCGGCGCTCGGCGAAGGGCGATGCGGCGGTTCCGGGCTCATGAGGCACTCAGCGGCGCCGGGCAGGCCGCGAGTCAGGGCCGGGCCAAATTGAGCCATTGGTCGTATTCTGCTACGCTGTCGTCCCATCCTGGCGCGGCTTCCTGCCGGGCCTACCGATCACGTTTCGACAGGTTCTCCATGACACGATATATCTTCGTGACCGGCGGCGTTGTGTCCTCTCTCGGCAAGGGCATCGCGTCGGCCTCGCTGGCGGCGATTCTCGAGGCACGGGGCCTCAAGGTCACCATGCTCAAGCTCGATCCCTATATCAACGTGGATCCGGGCACCATGAGCCCCTTCCAGCACGGCGAGGTGTTCGTCACCGAGGATGGGGCCGAGACCGACCTGGACCTCGGTCACTACGAGCGCTTCATCCGCACGAAGATGACCCAGGGCAACAACTTCACCACCGGGCGCGTCTACGAGCACGTGCTGCGCAAGGAGCGCCGCGGCGACTACCTGGGCGGCACCGTGCAGGTGATCCCGCACATCACCGACGAGATCAAGCGTCGGGTCTATGAGGGGGGCAAGGACGCCGACGTGGCGCTGGTCGAGATCGGCGGCACCGTGGGCGACATCGAGTCGCTGCCGTTCCTCGAGTCGATCCGCCAGATCCGAAGCGAGCTGGGCGCGAGCCGGGCGATCTTCATGCACCTGACCCTGGTGCCCTACATCAAGACCGCCGGCGAGACCAAGACCAAGCCGACCCAGCACAGCGTCAAGGAACTGCGCTCGATCGGTATCCAGCCGGATATCCTGATCTGCCGCAGCGAGGTCGAGCTGGAGGAAAGCGAGCGGCGCAAGATCGCGCTGTTCACCAACGTCGAGGAGCGGGCGGTCATCCCGCTGCAGGACGCCGACACCATCTATCGCATCCCGCTGATGCTCCACGAGCATGGCCTCGACGAGTTCGTCTGCGACAAGCTGCGCCTGGAGGCCGGCGAGGCCGACCTGACCGAGTGGATTCGCGTGCTCGACGCCAAGCTCAATCCGCTCAAGTCGATCAACATCGCCATGGTCGGCAAGTACATGGAGCTGCTCGATGCCTACAAGTCGCTCAACGAGGCGCTGGTGCATGCCGGCATCCAGAGCCGCGTGAAGGTCAACATCGACTACATCGACTCCGAGGATATCGAGCGTCATGGCCCGGAGCGCCTGGCCGGCAAGGACGCCATCCTGGTGCCCGGCGGCTTCGGCGAGCGCGGCGTGGAAGGCAAGATCGCCACCGCCCGCTTCGCCCGCGAGAACGACATCCCGTATCTCGGCATCTGCCTGGGCATGCAGGTGGCGGTCATCGAGTTCGCGCGCCACGTGGCGGGCTGGAAGGACGCCAACTCCACCGAGTTTACCCACGACACCCAGCACCCGGTGGTGGGCCTGATCACCGAATGGCTGAGCCCCGAGGGCCGGATCGAGCTGCGCGACGAGGCCTCCGACCTGGGCGGCACCATGCGCCTGGGCGGCCAGGTCTGTCGCCTGGCGGACGGCTCCCGCGCCCGCGAGGCCTACGGCAACGAGGAGATCGTCGAGCGCCATCGCCATCGCTACGAGGTCAACGACCAGTTCGTCGCCGACCTCGAGGAGGCCGGCCTGGTGGTGTCCGGCAGGAGCGTCGACAACTCCCTGGTGGAGATGGTCGAGCTGCCCGACCACCCCTGGTTCGTGGCCTGCCAGTTCCACCCGGAATTCACCTCCACGCCGCGTGACGGCCATCCGCTGTTCACCGGTTTCGTCAACGCGGCGCTGGAGCACAAGTCGGCCCGCATGCGCGCCCAGAGCGCCCCACAGGAGTGAGCGACATGTCCGTCCCGGAACGCCTGATCGACGTCGCCGGCCTCCGGGTCGGCAACCAGCGGCCGCTGACGCTGTTCGGCGGCATGAACGTGCTGGAGTCCCGCGAGCTGGCCCTCGAGGTGGCCGAGGCCTACGTCGAGGTCACCGGCCGGCTCGGCATGCCCTACGTGTTCAAGGCCAGCTTCGACAAGGCCAATCGCAGCTCTATCCACTCCTTCCGCGGCCCGGGTCTCGATCGGGGCCTGGCGATCCTCGCCGAGGTCAAGGAGCGCTTCGGGGTGCCGGTGATCACCGACGTGCATGAACCCTGGCAGGCGGCGCCCGCCGCCGAGGTGGCGGACGTCATCCAGCTGCCGGCCTTCCTGGCCCGCCAGACCGACCTGGTGGTGGCGATGGCCGAGACCGGGGCGGTGATCAACATCAAGAAGCCCCAGTTCCTGGCGCCCCACGAGATGCGCCACATCCTGCGCAAGTGCGAGGAGGCCGGCAACGATCGGCTGATCCTCTGCGAGCGCGGCACCAGCTTCGGCTACAACAACCTGGTGGTCGACATGCTGGGGTTCGGCGACATGAAGGACACCGGCTACCCGCTGCTGTTCGACGTGACCCATGCCCTGCAGCGCCCCGGTGGGCGCTCGGACAGCGCCGACGGGCGCCGCGCCCAGGTCGCCGAGCTGGCGCGGGCCGGCGTGGCCGTGGGGCTGGCCGGGGTGTTCCTGGAGTCCCACCCGGATCCGGACAATGCCAAGTGCGATGGCCCCTGCGCCCTGCCGCTCGACAAGCTCGAGCCCTTCCTCGCCCAGCTCAGGGCGCTGGACGACCTGGTCAAGGGCTTCGCGCCGCTCGAGATTGCCTGATTTTCCCTCAACGCTGACACGCTAAGGACGAGATAACATGACCAAGATCGTCGATATCCGCGCCCTCGAGGTGCTCGACTCCCGTGGCAACCCCACCGTTCAGGCCGAAGTGCGCCTGGAAAGCGGTGCCGTGGGCGTGGCCTGCGCCCCCAGCGGGGCCTCCACCGGCTCCCGTGAGGCCCTCGAGCTGCGCGACGGCGACAAGGCCCGCTATCTGGGCAAGGGCGTGCTGAAGGCCGTCGAGGCCGCCAACGGCGAGATCCGTGAGCGCCTGGTCGGCATGGATGCCCGCGACCAGCGTGGCCTGGACGAGGCCATGCTCGCCCTCGACGGCACCGACAACAAGGCCAAGCTCGGCGCCAACGCCATCCTCGCCGTGTCGCTGGCCGCCGCCAAGGCCGCCGCCAATGCCAAGGGCATGCCGCTCTACGCCCACATCGCCGAGCTCTATGGCCAGCCGAGCCAGTTCCGCATGCCGGTGCCGATGATGAACATCCTCAACGGCGGCGAACATGCCGACAACAACGTCGATATCCAGGAGTTCATGATCCAGCCGGTGGGCGCGCCGAACTTCCGCGAAGGGCTGCGCATGGGCGCCGAGATCTTCCACGCCCTGAAGAAGGTGCTCTCCGGCCGCGGCCTGTCCACCTCGGTGGGCGACGAGGGCGGCTTCGCGCCGAACCTGGCTTCCAACGCCGAGGCCCTGGCGGTGATCAAGCAGGCGGTGTCCGAGGCCGGCTACGAGCTGGGTCGCGACATCACCCTGGCGCTCGACTGCGCCTCCTCCGAGTTCTACAAGGACGGCGTCTACGATCTCGCCGGCGAGGGCAAGCAGTACGACGCCGCCGGCTTCGCCGACTACCTGGCCGAACTCTGCGACCAGTATCCGATCGTCTCCATCGAGGACGGCATGGACGAGTCCGACTGGGACGGCTGGAAGGCGCTGACCGACAAGATCGGCGACAAGGTCCAGCTGGTCGGCGACGACCTGTTCGTCACCAATACCCGGATCCTCAAGCGCGGCATCGACGAGTCGATCGGCAACTCCATCCTGATCAAGTTCAACCAGATCGGTTCGCTGTCCGAGACCCTGGACGCCATCAAGATGGCCCAGGATGCCGGCTTCACGGCGGTGATCTCCCATCGCTCCGGCGAGACCGAGGACACCACCATCGCCGATCTCGCCGTGGGCACCGCCGCCGGCCAGATCAAGACCGGCTCGCTGTGTCGCAGCGACCGCGTCGCCAAGTACAACCGCCTGCTGGTGATCGAGCAGGAGCTCGGCGAGCGTGTGGACTATCCGGGGCGTGGGGCCATCAAGGGGCAGTGATCGCCCCGGTCGCGATCGCCCTTTGTAGGAAATCACCTACACGGGGGCGGCGAGATTCGTGACTTTTCGCCTGCCCATACCGGCGCCACCCTGGCGCCGGTATTTTTTATAGCATTGATTTTAAAGGTTTTTCTTTCGAGTGGCTCGGACCGGCAGCGCTGTGAGTGCCGGGAGGGGCCGGTTGAGAAGTCGCGCAAGACTGCCAGAATGGGTAGCGGGACAAGGGAGAGAGGAGCTCTCCCGGCAGGATGCCACGGGATGCAGTCTCGAGCGGCCCGGTACCGCAGGACGCGGTTTCCGGGCAGGGAAATGCTCAAGGAGTTCGAGCGGAGGGAGCCGCTCAAGGACGGCTAGGAGCGGGCGGCCTGCGGGCCGCCTTCTTTGCCTCGGTGTTCTCCTTCATCGTAGCGTGAAACGACAACGCCGAATGTCGCGAGACATTCGGCGTTGTCGTGTGCGTGCGTGCTGCCCTGGGCTCAGCGCTCCAGCTGCTCCAGCTTGCCGGGCTTGCCGTCCCAGTCCTCGGCGTCGGCCGGCGGGTCCTTCTTCTCGGTGATGTTCGGCCACACCTCGGACAGCTCGGCGTTGATCTCGATGAATTGCTCCTGCCCGTCGGGCAATTCGTCCTCGGAGAAGATCGCTTCGGCCGGGCATTCGGGCTCGCACAGCGCGCAATCGATGCACTCGTCGGGATGAATCACCAGGAAGTTGGGGCCTTCGTAGAAGCAGTCCACCGGGCAGACCTCGACACAGTCGGTGTACTTGCACTTGATGCAGTTTTCGGTGACGACGAATGTCATGCCAGTCTCCCTTCCTCTGGCCGGGGCTCGCCGCGGCCGATAGGTCTTGAATGTCGAATTCGGTTATAAAAACTTTTGCTTTTATAATAAGTAGAACTTGATCGGACCATTCTAGTCGGCCCGCCACATGTCCCGCAAGCCGTGGGCGAGTCGCGGCGGGCAAACGCGCCTCGCGGGCCGCCCCGTGGCCATCGTCGTCAGCCTGTCTTACAGGCTTTCCTGCCAGTGATACAGCCACTCCAGCGCCTGGCGCGGCGACAGCTCGTCCAGCGACAGCCCCGAGAGGCTCTCCACGACCGGATGCGGCCCACTGGCGAAGAGGTCCGCCTGCTGGGGCGGCGGCGCCCCGTCGAGCGGCGCGGCGGCGGGGCGTTGCCCCTGGTCGACCTCCTGCTGTTCCAGGGTGGCGAGCTTCTCCCTGGCCCGCGCGATCACGCCCTGGGGCACGCCGGCGAGCTGGGCGACCTGGAGGCCGTAGCTCTGGCTGGCCGGGCCGTCCTCCACGCGGTGCATGAACACGATGCCGTCCCGGTGCTCGGCGGCGGTGAGGTGCACGTTGGCCACGCCGGCAGCCTGCTCGGCCAGCGCGGTCATCTCGAAGTAGTGGGTGGCGAACAGCGTGAAGGCGCGAGTCCGGGTCAGGTGCTCGGCACTGGCCCAGGCCAGCGACAGGCCGTCGAAGGTGCTGGTGCCGCGGCCGATCTCGTCCATCAGCACCAGGCTGTGGTCGGTGGCGTTGTGCAGGATGTTGGCGGTCTCGGTCATCTCCACCATGAAGGTGGAGCGCCCGCCCGCCAGGTCGTCCGAGGAGCCGATGCGGGTGAAGATGCGATCCACCGGGCCGATGCTCGCGGCATCGGCGGGCACGAAGCTGCCGGTGTGGGCGAGCAGGGTGATCAGCGCCGCCTGGCGCATGTAGGTGGACTTGCCGCCCATGTTGGGGCCCGTGATGACGAGCATCCGGCGCTCGTCGTCCATCACCAGGTCGTTGGGCACGAAGGGCGCCTCGCTGACCCGCTCGACTACGGGGTGCCGGCCGCCGCGGATGTCGACGCCCGGCGCCTCGGGCAGCGAGGGGCGCACGAAGTCCAGCGCCCGGGCGCGCTCGGCCAGGGTCGCCAGCACGTCCAGGGCGGCGAGCGACCGGCCGGTGGTCTGCAGCGGGGCGAGCTCGGCGTTGAGATCGTCGAGCAGGCTCTCGTAGAGTAGCTTCTCGCGGGCCAGGGCACGGGACTTGGCGGACAGCGCCTTGTCCTCGAATTCCTTGAGCTCGGGAATGATGAACCGCTCGGCGTTCTTCAGCGTCTGGCGGCGGATGTAGTCCGCCGGAGCGTCCCGGGCCTGGGCGCGGGGAATCTCGATGTAGTAGCCGTGGACCCGGTTGTAGCCGACCTTGAGGCCGGGCAGGCCGGTGCGCTCGCGCTCGCGGGCCTCCAGCTGCACCAGGTAGTCGCCGGCGTGCTCGGCCAGGCCGCGATGCTCGTCGAGCTCGGCATCGAAGCCCTCGGCGATCACCCCGCCATCGCGGATCACCACCGGCGGATTCTCCACCAACGCGCGGGCCAGCGTATCGGCGAGCTCGGGATAGGGGCGAATGTGACGCTTGAGTTCGTCCAGGGTGGTGCCGTCGTCGTAGTCGGCGAGCTCGGCCTCGAGTGCGGGCAGGGCGGCGAGGGCGTCGCGCAGCCGGGCCAGGTCGCGGGGGCGAGCACTGTAAAGCGCCACCCGGGCGAGGATGCGTTCCACGTCACCGATCGCCTTGAGGGTCTCGCCGAGCGGCACGAAGCCGTCGCGATCGAGCAGCGCGGCCACCGCCGCCTGGCGGGCGCCGACCCGGTCGCGATCGCGCAGCGGACGATTCAGCCAGCGCTTGAGCAGCCGCGAGCCCATGGCGGTGGCGGTGGTGTCGAGCACGCTGGCCAGGGTGTTGTCGGCGCCGCCGCCCAGGTTGATGTCGATCTCCAGGTTGCGGCGGCTGGCCGCGTCGATCACCACGGCGTCGTCGCGGCTCTCCACGCCGATGGCGGTGACGTGAGGCAGCCGCGAGCGCTGGGTGTCGCGGGCGTAGTCGGCCAGCACGCCGGCGGCGGTGAGGGCAGCCTCGAGGTGGGCACAGCCGAAGCCGCGCAGGTCCTGGACGGAAAACTGGTCGCACAGGGTGCGGGTGGCCGATTCCAGGTCGAAAAGCCAGTCGCTCTGGCGGCGCAGGCCGCGGCGATCCTCCAGCGCGGGGGGCAGGGCGAGGCTGTCGGCCACCAGCAGCTCGGCCGGGTCGAGGCGGGTCAGCTCGGCCAGCATCTCGGCCTCGCCCTCGACCTCGAGCACACTGAAACGCCCGCTGGAGAGCTCCAGCCAGGACAGCCCCCAGCGCTCGCCGGCCGGGTGGATCGCCACCACCAGGTTGTCGCGTCGGGCGTCGAGCAGGGCCTCGTCGTAGAGGGTGCCGGGGGTGACGATGCGTACCACCTGGCGCTCCACCGGGCCCTTGGCGGCGGCCGGGTCGCCCATCTGCTCGCAGATGGCCACCGATTCGCCGGCGGTGACCAGGCGCGCCAGGTAGCCCTCGGCGCTGTGATAAGGCACCCCGGCCATGGGGATCGGCTGGCCCGCCGACTGGCCGCGCTGGGTCAGGGTGATGTCGAGCAGGGCGGCGGCGCGCTTGGCATCCTCGAAGAACAGTTCGTAGAAGTCGCCCATGCGGTAGAAGAGCAGCACCTCGGGGTGTTCGCGCTTGATCTTCAGGTACTGTGCCATCATCGGCGTGTGCTGGGCGCTGACCTGTGACATGGGCTTCCTTGGACGTCCTGTGGTGTAGGTGGCGAATCGGGGGAGACCGGGCGTCGAGCACGCCATGCATGTCTCGGGCAAAGCCAGTATTCTACGCCCAAGGATGGCCGCCGTCAGGGTCATCGAGACGGTCCGGCGCCATCGTCGCTGGTGTTAGCGCGGGCTGATCCGTCGACGGGTCGTCACCTCACCTCTGCGACCTGTCCCCGGCGCCCGCGTATCGTGACCCGTGGCGACCGGCCGCATGCGAGAACCTGGAGGGAAGCCGATGTCCGTACCGCCCGAGACGCGCCGTCTCGCCGAACGCCTCGGCGCGCTGTGCCGATCGCGGGGGGTGAGCGTGACCACCGCCGAGTCCTGCACCGGCGGCGGAGTGGCCAGCGCCATCACCGAGATCGCCGGCAGCTCGGACTACTTCGAGACCGGCTACGTGACCTACGCCAACGGCGCCAAGACGCGCCTGCTGGGGGTGGCCGAGGCGCTGCTGGCTCGCCACGGTGCGGTCAGTCGCGAGGTGGTCGAGGCCATGGTGGCCGGGGCCTGCGAGGAGAGCGGGGCCGACCTGGCGGTGGCCGTCAGCGGCGTCGCCGGCCCCGGCGGCGGCAGCGCCGAGAAACCGGTCGGCACGGTGTGGCTGGCCTGGGGCGCGCCGGGTCGCATCCGCGCCGAGCGGCACCGCTTTCCCGGCGCGCGCGACACGGTGCGCGACTGGGCCGTGGAGGCCGCCCTTAAGGGGCTGATCGCCGAGCTGGAAAACGCCTAGCCCGGCATCGGCCGATCCGGTGAGATCGGGCTGGCCGAGCGCCAGGTTTTTCGTCATACTACTGTGCAGTCATACAGTGCTTTCGGCGGGCCCCGGGGTCCGCCGCCACGACCCACGTTTCGTCAGCGCCGTGCCCCACGGCGACCGTTTAGGAGACCCTCATGGCTCAGGACGACAATCGTTCCAAGGCGCTCGACGCCGCGCTTTCCCAGATCGATCGCCAGTTCGGCAAGGGCACCGTGATGCGCCTGGGCGATACCCCGCGCGTGGTGATGCCGTCGGTATCCACCGGCTCCCTGGGGCTGGACATCGCGCTGGGCATCGGCGGCCTGCCGCTGGGGCGCGTGGTCGAGATCTTCGGCCCGGAATCCTCGGGCAAGACCACCCTGACCCTGTCGGTGATCGCCCAGGCCCAGAAGCAGGGCAAGACCTGCGCCTTCATCGACGCCGAGCACGCCCTTGACCCGAGCTACGCCGAGAAGCTTGGCGTCAACCTCGACGACCTGCTGGTCTCCCAGCCGGACACCGGTGAGCAGGCCCTCGAGATCTGCGACATGCTGGTGCGCTCCGGCGGCGTCGACGTGATCATCATCGACTCGGTGGCGGCACTGACCCCGCGCGCCGAGATCGAGGGCGAGATGGGCGACTCCCACGTCGGCCTCCAGGCTCGCCTGATGTCCCAGGCGCTGCGCAAGATCACCGGCAACATCAAGAACGCCAACTGCATGGTGGTGTTCATCAACCAGATCCGCATGAAGATCGGGGTGATGTTCGGCAGCCCCGAGACCACCACCGGCGGCAACGCGCTCAAGTTCTATTCCAGCGTGCGCCTCGACATCCGCCGCACCGGTTCGGTCAAGCAGGGCGACGAGGTCACCGGCAACGAGACCCGGGTCAAGGTGGTCAAGAACAAGGTCTCGCCGCCGTTCCGTCAGGCCGAGTTCCAGATCCTCTACGGCAAGGGCATCTACCATGCCGGCGAGGTCATCGACCTGGGCGTGCAGTGCAAGCTGGTCGACAAGGCCGGCGCCTGGTACAGCTACCAGGGCAACAAGATCGGCCAGGGCAAGGCCAATGCCGCCCAGTTCCTCGAGGACAACCCGGCGATCATGGAAGAGATCGAGGGCGGGATTCGCGCCCAGCTGCTGGCCACGGCGGAGCCCAAGGAGGAAGAGGTCGCGGCCGAGGCGAGCCAGGACGAACGCGGCGACGAACTGCTGTAACCCATGCCCGGTCTTGCGCGTGAGTCCGACGCGACGCCCCGCGAGGATGCCATCCGGCTGCTGGCCCGGCGCGAGTATTCCCGGGCCGAGCTGGGCGACCGTCTCGCCGCCAAGGGCCATGACGCCGAGGCGGTCGAGGCCTGCCTGGTCGAGCTCGCCGAGCAAGGCCTGCAGTCCGATGAACGCTTCGCCGAGAGCTTCCTGCGTTCTCGCATCGCTCGTGGCCAGGGGCCGGTGCGCATCCGCGCCGAGCTCTCCCGGCGCGGCATCGACGAGGCCACCGTCAAGGCGGCCCTCCACGAGGCCGGCGGCGAGGTCGACTGGTTCGACCTCGCCGCCGAGGTCCTGTCTCGGCGCTTCTCCGGCCCCGGCGAGGGGCCTCGGGAGCGGGCCCGCCGCGAGCGTTTCCTGGCCGGCCGCGGCTTCGATTTCGACCAGCTCAGGCACGCCCTGGCGCATGCCTGGGACGACGCCTGATCCCCCTCACCCTTTAGTCGCTTGACGACTGCGCTATAATGGGTCCCTTTGCGAACGCCCCGGGTGGCAGTCCGACGACGGCTGCAACGACCGTCCTGCGGGCCACCACGCCTATCGCCACGGATATCCCATGAAAAGCGCAGACATCAGACAGGCCTTTCTGAGTTACTTCGAGGAGCAGGGGCATACCATCGTGCCGACCAGCTCCCTGGTGCCGGGCAACGACCCGACCCTGCTGTTCACCAACGCCGGGATGGTGCCGTTCAAGGACGTCTTCCTGGGCCGCGACCCGCGCCCCTACGTCCGTGCTACCTCGGCCCAGCGCTGCGTGCGTGCCGGCGGCAAGCACAACGACCTGGACAACGTCGGTTACACCGCCCGCCACCACACCTTCTTCGAGATGCTGGGCAACTTCAGCTTCGGCGACTACTTCAAGCGCGATGCCATCCGCTTCGCCTGGCGCTTCCTCACCGAGACGCTGGGCCTGCCGAAGGAGAAGCTGTGGGTCACCGTCCACGTTAGCGACGACGAGGCCGAGCGCATCTGGAAGGACGAGATCGGCGTCGACCCCGAGCGCTTCTCCAAGCTCGACGAGGACAACTTCTGGCAGATGGGCGACACCGGCCCCTGCGGGCCGAGCTCCGAGATCTTCTTCGACCACGGCCCCGAGGTCTGGGGCGGCCCTCCCGGCAGCCCCGAGGAGGACGGCGATCGCTACATCGAGATCTGGAACCTGGTGTTCATGCAGTTCGATCGCGACGCGGCCGGCGAGATGCATCCGCTGCCCAAGCCGTCCATCGACACCGGCATGGGCCTGGAGCGCATCGCCGCGGTGATGCAGGGCGTGCACTCCAACTACGAGATCGACCTGTTCCAGAACCTGCTCGAGGCGGCGGCCCGGGCCACCGGCCATGACGACACGTCCACGCCTTCGCTGCGGGTGATCGCCGACCACATCCGCTCCTGCGCCTTCCTGATCGCCGACGGCGTGCTGCCCTCCAACGAGGGTCGCGGCTACGTGCTGCGCCGGATCATCCGCCGCGCGGTGCGCCACGGCCACAAGCTGGGCGCCACCGGCCGCTTCTTCCATCAGCTGGTAGCGGCGCTGGACGCCGAGATGGGCGAGGCCTACCCGGAGCTGCGCGAGGCGCGTGCCCAGATCGAACGCGTGCTGCTCAAGGAGGAGGAGCAGTTCGCCCGCACCCTGGACCATGGCATGGGCCTGCTCGAGGAGGCCCTGGCCGGCCTCGAGGGCGATACGCTGCCCGGCGAAACGGTGTTCAAGCTCTACGACACCTACGGCTTCCCCTTCGACCTGACCGCCGACGTGTGCCGCGAGCGCGGCGTGAGCCTCGACGAGGCCGGCTTCGAGCGCGAGCTCGAGGCCCAGCGCGAGCGGGCCCGGGCGGCCAGCCAGTTCGGCGCCGACTACGCTGCGGCCCTGGAGCTCGAGGGCGAGACCGACTTCACCGGCTATGATCGCCTGGAGGATCGCGCCACTGTCACCGCCCTGGTCGATCGCGAGGGCAATGCCCTGGCCCGGCTCGCGCCGGAGCAGCGCGGCCTGGTGGTGCTCGACCGCACGCCCTTCTACGGCGAATCCGGCGGCCAGGTGGGCGACACCGGCTATCTGGCGTTCGACGGCGGGCGCTTCCTGGTCGAGGACACCCAGAAACAGGGCGGCCACCACCTGCACCACGGCGTGCTGCTCGAGGGCGAGCTGACGGTCGGCGCCGAGGTGATCCCGAGCGTCGATCCGGGCCTGCGTGCGGCCACCGTGCGCAACCACTCGGCCACCCACCTGCTGCACCAGGCGCTGCGCATGGTGCTCGGCGAGCACGTCGAGCAGAAGGGCTCGCTGGTGACCCCGGAGCGTCTGCGCTTCGACTTCAGCCACTTCGAGCCGATGAACGCCGAGCAACTGGCCGAGGTCGAGCGGCTGGTCAACCAGCAGGTGCTGGCCAACGCCGACACTCGCATCGAACACATGACCCTGGACCAGGCCAAGGAGAAGGGCGCCGCGGCGCTGTTCGAGGCCAAGTACGCCGACAGCGTGCGGGTGCTGACCATCGGCGCCGACGACTTTTCCGTCGAGCTGTGCGGCGGCACCCACGTGGCGCGCAGCGGCGACATCGGCTGCTGCCATATCGTCAGCGAGGCGGGGGTGGCCTCCGGCGTGCGCCGCATCGAGGCGATCACCGGCGAGGGCGCGCTGGCCTACTTCCGTGAGCAGGAAGC
The DNA here is from genome assembly GCF_056159885.1 of Halomonas sp. ABH4_019. Classification (NCBI taxonomy): domain Bacteria; kingdom Pseudomonadati; phylum Pseudomonadota; class Gammaproteobacteria; order Oceanospirillales; family Halomonadaceae; genus Halomonas; species Halomonas sp. ABH4_019. The sequence continues at coordinate 328,330 of NZ_JBSWWC010000002.1, read as the reverse complement.
CCGGGTGGCGCGCATCGGCGAGCGCCTCAAGGCCAAGCCCGAGCAGGTCGAGGAGCGCGTCGAGTCGCTGGTCGAGCGTAACCGCGGCCTGGAGAAGGAGCTCGAGCGACTCAAGGCCAAGCTGGCCAGCGCCGCCGGCAACGACCTGCTCGACGAGGCGCGCGACGTCAAGGGCGTCAAGGTCCTGGCCAAGCGCCTGGAGGGCGTCTCCGGCAAGGAGCTGCGCGGCATGCTCGACCAGCTCAAGAACAAGCTGGGCTCCGGCATCGTGGTGCTCGGCGTGGGCGACGAATCGGCCGGGAAGGTCAGCCTGATCGCCGGGGTCACCGAGGACCTCACCGCCCGGGTCAAGGCCGGCGAACTGGTCAACCACGTGGCCGCCCAGGTCGGCGGCAAGGGCGGCGGCCGACCCGACATGGCCCAGGCCGGCGGCAGTGATGTCGCGGCCCTGCCGGCGGCGCTGGAGAGCGTCCCGGTCTGGGTCGAGGAGGCGCTCTAGTTCGTCATCAGGGGCCGAAGGCAGTGATGCCTTCGGCCCCTGGTCCATCCGGCTTCCATCACGCTTTTCTCAACTTCCAACGCTAACCGACACGAGGGACAACGACGCATGGCACTATACGTACAGAAGTTCGGCGGCACCTCGGTGGGCTCCGTGGAGCGCATCAAGGCCGTGGCCGAGAAGGTCAAGGGCTTCCGTGACGCCGGCCATCAGGTCGTGGTCGTGGTCTCCGCCATGAGCGGCGAGACCAACCGCCTGATCGGCCTGGCCAACGACATCAACGACGAGCCGACCCCGCGCGAAATGGACATGCTGGTCTCCACCGGCGAGCAGGTGACCATCTCGCTGCTGACCATGGCCCTGCACAAGCTCGGCGTGCCGGCCACCTCCTACACCGGCTCCCAGGTCGGCATCATGACCGACAGCGCCCACACCAAGGCGCGCATCCAGCGCATCGAGACCGACGACATGCGCCAGGACCTGGACGACGGCCAGGTGGCCGTGGTCGCCGGCTTCCAGGGCGTCGACGAGGAGGGCAACATCACCACCCTCGGTCGCGGCGGCTCCGACACCACCGGCGTGGCCCTGGCCGCGGCCCTGAACGCCGACGAGTGCCAGATCTACACCGACGTCGACGGCGTCTACACCACTGACCCCCGCGTCTGCTCCCGCGCCCAGCGCCTGGACTCCATCACCGTGGAGGAAATGCTGGAGCTGGCCAGCCTCGGCTCCAAGGTGCTGCAGATTCGCGCCGTCGAATTCGCCGGCAAGTACAACGTCCCGCTGCGCGTGCTGTCCAGTTTCCAGGACGGCCCCGGCACCCTGATCGTTGCAGACTCCGACAAAGACGAGGACTCCATGGAAGAACCGCTGATCTCCGGTATCGCCTTCACCGCCAACGAGGCCAAGCTGACCCTGCTCAACACCCCGGACGTGCCGGGCGTGGCCTCGAAGATCCTGGGCCCGATCGCCGATGCCAACATCGAGATCGACATGATCGTGCAGAACGTGGCGCCGGCCGGCGACTACACCGACTTCACCTTCACCGTCGCCAAAGGCGACTACAAGCAGACCCTGCGCATCCTCGAGGAGCAGGTGCTGCCCGCCCTGGGCGAGGGCGAGGTCAAGGGCGACGACAAGATCGCCAAGGTCTCCCTGGTGGGCGTCGGCATGCGTTCCCACGCCGGCGTGGCCTCCAAGATGTTCCGCGTGCTGTCCGAGGAAAACATTAACATTCGCATGGTCTCCACCTCCGAGATCAAGATCTCGGTGGTGGTCGACGAGAAGCACATGGAGCTCGCCGTGCGCGCTCTGCACCAGGCCTTCGGACTGGACAAGGACGACATCGAGAGCGAATAAGGCGTCGTAGACCGTCGTCAGCTTCTACGCTTGTAGGGAGTCCATGGCAGTCCCGTGCAACGGGCTTCCTTTCAACGAGCCCATGGAGTGTCATGGTCGACGCCAGCCGCCGGGGCCGGCGCAGACGAGCATCCCGCTGTCAGAAGTCTGAGAAGGAGATCAGTCATGCTAATTCTGACCCGCCGTGTCGGCGAGACCCTGATGATCGGTGACGACATCACCGTCACCGTGCTGGGCGTCAAGGGGAACCAGGTCCGTATCGGCGTCAACGCTCCCAAGGACGTTGCCGTGCATCGCGAGGAGATCTATCAGCGCATTCAGCGCGAGAAGACCGACGTGGATGCCGACGACGGCGAGACCGGAGCCTGAATCGCGATGTCCGTCGCCCGAGAAAAAATCCCGAAGGCGCTGGACATTGCCCTGCCAAATCGGTAGGATACGCACCTGTCGATGCGGGAGAGGTGGCCGAGTGGCTGAAGGCGCTCCCCTGCTAAGGGAGTAAGGGGTTTATAGCCTCTTCGAGGGTTCGAATCCCTCCCTCTCCGCCATCATCGACGCGCAAGAAGATCCGCGCCCGTAGCTCAGCTGGATAGAGTACCTGACTACGAATCAGGTGGTCGGAGGTTCGAATCCTCCCGGGCGCGCCATCTTCTCCGGACGGAGTCAGGCACGCTGCCATTAGACACGTCCTCACGGTGAATCGTCGCCGTCATCAGCGCCCGTAGCTCAGCTGGATAGAGTACCTGACTACGAATCAGGTGGTCGGAGGTTCGAATCCTCCCGGGCGCGCCAGATTTCGACCCGTCCTCCATGAGAGGGCGGGTCTTCTGTTTTCATTTCCCCTTTTCTCGCTAGCCGGAGCGGACGTGCCCACAGAGGGGCCCCGACTCCGCGATCGTTCGGGCGCCGTCGCATCGCGACGAGCGCCCTTTTTTTGTGTCGTCTCAGGCGGGCAGGACGATATCCCGGCGTTCGTCGGCGCACAGGCCGGCGAGGAAGGCGTCCAGCTCGGTGAGGCGGCGCAGGGCCTGGAAGCGCCGCGCCGCCTCGGCGTCTCGGCCGCGCATATGGTTCAACCATTGTTTAAGGAGCGAGACCACGATCTTGTCGGGAAGTATGCTACGCTGCATTGCAGCATAGTCGGCCAGCACCCGCGCTCTTGCGCCCCAGGTGGTGGCCGGCAGGCGCTCTCCGGTGGCCTGCCAGTGGCGGATCCGGGGCGCCAGGGCGGGGTCGGCGAGGGCGCCGCGGCCGAGCATGACGTCGCGGCAGCCCGAGAGGGTGCGGGCCTGCCAGTAATCCTCCAGGGTCCAGATGTCGCCGTTGGCGATCACCGGGATCGCCAGCCGGGCGCGGATGCGGCCGACCCATTCCCAGTGGGCCGGCGGCCGATAGCCCTCGTCGCGGGTGCGGGCGTGCACCACCAGCTGGCGGGCGCCGCCGTCTTCGGCGGCCTGGGCGCAGGCCAGTGCCAGCCTCCGGTCGGCGAAGCCCAGCCGCACCTTGGCGGTCACCGGGATGGCGTCGCCCACGGCGTCGTGCGCGGCGGCCACGGCGGCGCGCACCCGACGGGGATCGCGCAGCATGGAGGCGCCGCCGTCGTGGCGATTGACCAGCTTGGCCGGGCAGCCGAAGTTGAGGTCCAGGCTGGTGGCGCCGAGGCGCAGGGCCTGCCGGGCATTGGCCGCCAGCGCCGCCGGGTCCGAGCCCAGCAGCTGCAGGTGCACCGGCACCCCGGCAGGCGTGACGGGTCGCGCCTCGGCGAGTTCGGGGCAGTGCCGATGGAAGACCCGCGGCGGCAGCCGGGTGTCGACGACCCGCACGAACTCGGTGACCGTCCAGTCGAAGCCGGGCACGCGGGTCAGCAGGTCGCGGGTGATGGCGTCGATCACCCCTTCCATGGGGGCTAGGCCGATTCGCCCCGGATGTAGTAAATTAACAACGTCGACTTCCACCATGGCATCATCGCGATTCTTGGGAAGTGTGGCAGCTTATATCATCGTCATCGCGACGCAACTCGTCCGCAGGCGGACGAGACGTGAGGATGCCAGCGAGGAGAAAACCACATGCAGGATATGCAGCTGTTCAACGAGGGCTTCGCCCTGATGGGCCTCGGCATGGGGTTCGTGTTCGTCTTTCTGACCGTGCTGGTCATCGTCACCACCCTGATGTCGACGTTCATCGGCCGGGTCTTCCCCGAGCCCTCGGCCGACGCCGCCCCGTCGGCGCCTGCGCCCGCGCCGGCCTCCGCGGCTCGCGACGATGAGCTGATGGCCGTGCTCGGCGCGGCGATCCATCGCTATCGCCGCGAGCACCGCCGCTGAGTCGGCCGCCCCGCGCGCCAGCTTTCCCCCTGATCCCTGAATAACGATAAAGGACTCCCCATGAACGACACCGCCCGCCCGCTCGGCATCACCGACGTGGTGTTGCGCGACGCTCACCAGTCCCTGTTCGCCACCCGGCTGCGCCTGGACGACATGCTGCCGATCGCCGAGAAACTCGATCGGATCGGCTTCTGGTCCCTGGAATCCTGGGGCGGGGCCACCTTCGACGCCTGTATCCGCTACCTGGGCGAGGACCCCTGGGAGCGGATACGGGCGCTGAAGGCGGCCATGCCCAACACCCGCCAGCAGATGCTGCTGCGGGCCCAGAACCTGCTCGGCTATCGCCACTATGCCGACGACGTGGTCGACCGCTTCGTCGAGCGTGCCCGCACCAACGGCGTCGACGTCTTCCGCGTGTTCGACGCCATGAACGACCCGCGCAACCTGGAACGCGCCATCCAGGCGGTCAAGGCCAATGATGGCCATGCCCAGGGCACGCTCTCCTACACGGTGAGCCCGGTGCACACCCTGGACGGCTGGGTCGAACTCGGCCGCCGCATCGCCGACATGGGCGCCGACTCCCTGGCGATCAAGGACATGGCCGGCCTGCTCACCCCCTATACCGCCTATGAACTGGTCAGCCGGTTGAAGTCGACGCTGGATATGCGCATTCACCTGCATAGCCACGCCACCACCGGCCTGTCCACCGCCACCGCGCTGAAGGCCGCCGAGGCCGGCGTCGACAACGTCGACACCGCCATCTCCTCGATGTCGATGACCTACGGCCACAGCCCCACCGAATCCTTGGTGGCGATGCTCAAGGGCACCGAGCGCGACACCGGGCTCGACCTCGAGGCGCTCGAGGACATCGCCGCCTACTTCCGCGAGGTGCGCAAGAAGTACGCCGCCTTCGAGGGCTCTCTCAAGGGCATCGACTCGCGCATCCTGGTGGCCCAGGTGCCGGGCGGCATGCTCACCAACATGGAGAGCCAGCTCAAGGAGCAGGGCGCCGGCGACCGTCTCGACGAGGTGCTCGAGGAGATTCCGCGGGTACGCGAGGACCTCGGCTACATTCCGCTGGTCACGCCGACCTCGCAGATCGTCGGCACCCAGGCGGTGATGAACGTGATGATGGGCAGCCGATACAAGTCGATCTCCAAGGAGGTCCAGGCGCTGCTCAAGGGCGAGTACGGCGCCGCCCCGGCGTCCTACAACGCCGAGCTCCAGGCCCGGGTGCTGGAGGGGGGCGAGCCGATCACCTGCCGGCCCGCCGACAACCTCGCCCCGGAGATGGACCGGCTGTCCGACGAGCTCGGCGAGAAGGCCCGGGCCGAGGGCATTCGCCTGGCCGAGGGCGAGCGCGAGATCGACGATGTCCTGACCTATGCGCTGTTCCCGCAGATCGGGCTGAAGTTCCTCAAGCATCGCGACGACCCCGAGGCCTTCGAACCCGCCCCCCAGGCCCCCGACGCCCAGGTCGCCGCTCAGGGACCGGCCGCCGCGCCGGCCGGCGGTCCGGAGACCTATACCGTCACCGTCAACGGCAAGGCCTACGTGGTCGAGGTCGCCGAGGGCGGCGAGATCGAACGCGTCCAGGAGCAGGGCAGCGCCGCCGCCCCGGCGGCGCCGGCCGAGTCCTCCAGCGAAGCATCGCCCGGCGAGACCATCAGCGCGCCGCTCGCCGGTAACATCTTCAAGGTCTGCGTCAAGCCCGGTGACCGGGTGGTCGAGGGCGACGTGGTGATCATCCTCGAGGCCATGAAGATGGAGACCGAGGTGCGTGCGGCGAGCGCCGGCACCGTTTCCGCGGTCAAGGTCGGCGAAGGCGACAGCGTGGCCGTGGGCGACGCTCTGGTGGTGCTTTAAAGGACGGATGCATGATCGACAAGATTCTGACCCTGTGGACCGGCTCGGGGCTCTACAACCTGAGCCCGGGCCAGGCGGTGATGCTGGCGGTGGGCCTGCTGCTGCTGTGGCTGGCCATCGCCAAGAAGTTCGAGCCGCTGCTGCTGGTGCCGATCGGCTTCGGCGGCATCCTGGCCAACATTCCCGAGGCCGGGTTGGCGCTGTCGGCCGCCGAGCAGGCCGCTCACCTGGCCGGCGCGGAGCTGCTGCGCTCGCTGGCGGCCGCCCTGCAACTGGACCTGGCGCCCGGCGCCGGGGTCGAGGCCTGGCGCCATGCCGTCGGCGAGGCGCTGCACGGCGATACCGGCCCGGAGCTGATCCGCGCCGCCAATGACGTCGCCCTGGGGGCCGGCTTCGCCCACGGCATGCTGTACCAGTTCTACAGCGTGGCCATCGCCTCGGGCATCGCGCCGCTGGTGATCTTCATGGGCGTGGGGGCGATGACCGACTTCGGCCCGCTGCTGGCCAACCCGCGGACCCTGTTCCTGGGCGCCGCCGCCCAGTTCGGCATCTTCGCCACCCTGCTCGGGGCGGTGGGCATGACCACGCTGGGCTGGATGGACTTCTCGCTGAACCAGGCCGCCGCCATCGGCATCATCGGCGGCGCCGACGGCCCCACCTCGATCTACGTGTCGAGCATCCTGGCGCCGGAGCTGCTGGGGGCCATCGCCGTGGCGTCCTACTCGTACATGGCGCTGGTGCCGCTGATCCAGCCGCCGATCATGCGCGCCCTGACCACGCAGCGCGAGCGCGGCATCGCCATGACCCAGCTGCGCCCGGTGTCCAAGCGCGAGAAGATCGTCTTCCCGATCAGCCTGCTGGTGCTGGTGGTGCTGTTCCTGCCGGACGCCGCGCCGCTGCTGGGGATGTTCTGCTTCGGCAATCTGATGCGCGAGTGCGGGGTGGTGGAGCGGCTCTCCGACACCGCCCAGCACGCGCTGATCAACACCGTGACCATCTTCCTGGGGCTCTCGGTGGGCTCCAAGCTGATGGCCGACCGCTTCCTGGCCGTGGAGACCCTGGGGATCCTGGCGCTGGGCATGGTGGCCTTCGCCATCGGCACCGCCTGCGGGATCCTGATGGCCAAGCTGCTCAATGCCGTGAGCAAGATGCCGATCAACCCGCTGATCGGCTCCGCCGGGGTCTCGGCGGTGCCCATGGCGGCGCGGGTGTCGAACAAGGTGGGGCTGGAGTCCAATCCCCACAACTTCCTGCTGATGCACGCCATGGGGCCCAACGTGGCCGGGGTGATCGGCTCGGCGGTGGCCGCCGGGGTGATGATCAAGTACCTGGGCTGAGCCGGCCTCGTCGCGGCACGCGTAACGGCGCCCTTCGGGCGCCGTTCGTCCTTGCGGCCGCCATCTTCCTGTCACCTGCCGTCCCTAGCCTGAGCGCATCGGCGTCCCCGGGGCGTCTGGCCAGGAGGAGGCGGCATGATCGACATCGAGCGGGCCCTGCGCGACAAGGCCCCAAGGCTGGCGGTCCGGCCGCCCTGGCTGGTCGGGCCGCTGGTGGCGGGGCTGCGCCACCTGGTGCACGAGCGCGAGATCAACGACTTCCTGGAACGCCACGGCCGGCTCGGCTGGTGCGAGTTCATCGACCGGGTGTTCGAGCATCTCGACGTCGGCTATACCCTGTCGTCCCGTGATCGCGAGCAGATCCCCGAGACCGGGCGGATGGTGGTGGTCGCCAACCATCCGCTTGGGGCGCTGGACGGCCTGGCGCTGCTGCGCATGGTGGCCGAGGTGCGCCCGGACGTGAGTGTCCTGGCCAACGACCTGCTGCTGCAGCTGGCGCCGCTGTCGGACGTGATCGTGCCGGTGGATAACCTGTCGCGGCGCGGCCTGCGCCGCAGTCTCTCCCAGTTGGTCGAGGCCCTGGAGGCGGAGCGGGCGGTGATCGTCTTTCCGGCCGGCGAGGTGTCCCGTGCCGGCCTGCGCGGCGTGTGCGACGGCAGGTGGCGCTCCGGCTTCCTGCATGCCGCGCGGCGCACCGATGCGCCGCTGCTGCCGGTCCACGTCCGCGGGCGCAACTCCCCGCGCTTCTATGCCCTGACCTCGCTGCGCAGCGAGCTGGGGCCGCTGCTGTTGCCCGGCGAGATGTTTCGCCAGCGCGGCCGGCACATCGCGCTGCGGGTCGGCGGACCGATCCCGCTGGCGCGCTTCGACCGTGGCGACCTGGCCAATTCGGTCAAGCTCAAGCTGCTGCGCAAGCACGTCTACCGGCTGGGGCGCGGTCGCCGTGGCGTGTTCGTCGGCGAGACCGGCATCGCGCGGCCAGAGCCGCGCCAACGCCTGCGCGAGGAGCTGCGCGAGGCGGAGTCGCTGGGTGAAACCGCCGACGGCAAGCGTATCCTGCTGTTCGACAGCCGGCCTGACTCGGCGGTGATGCGCGAGATCGGCCGGCTGCGCGAGATCGCCTTCCGCCGGGTCGGCGAGGGCAGCGGGGGCAAGCGCGACCTGGACGCGTTCGATGACTACTATCGCCACCTGGTGCTGTGGGACGACCGCGACCTGGAAATCGCCGGCGCCTATCGCCTCGGCGAGGTGGGGCGCATCCTCGGCCGGCACGGCGTCGAAGGGCTCTATGGCGCCACGATCTTTCATCTCGAGAAGGCGCCCTGGGAAGACTGGCGCCACGGGCTCGAGCTCGGGCGCAGCTTCGTCCAGCCGCGCTACTGGGGGCGGCGCAGCCTGGATTACCTGTGGATCGGGCTCGGCGCCTACCTGCGCCGCCATCCCGACGTGCGTTGGCTGTTCGGGCCGGTCACGTTGCCCAATCACCTGCCGCCGCTGGCCAAGGAACTGCTGGTCAGCTATTACCGCCACTATCATGGCGATGCCGAGAGCCGCGTGCGCCCACGCACGCCCTGGCGGATCTCCCGGGCGGGCCAGCTGGAGGCGGAGCGGCTGTTTCGCGGCGACGATGCCCGGGAGGATTTCCGGCGCCTGCGCCATGGCCTGCAGGCGCTGGGGGCCAGCGTGCCGGCCCTCTACAAGCAGTACGTGGAGGTCACCGAACCCGGGGGCACCCGCTTCCTGGCCTTCGGCGTGGACACCGCCTTCGGCTACTGCACCGACGGCCTGGTGGCGGTGGACCTGGCGCGTCTCAGGCCGGAGAAACGGGCGCGCTATATCGGAGCGGCGTCAGGCGGCGTCGGGGTCGAGGGGCTCGAGGCGCCCCTTGAGCCGTGCGGTGAGCCCTGACAGGTCGCGGTCGAGATCCCGCGGCCAGCCCAGGGTCAGCACCACGCCGTCGGCGGCGTAGTCGGCGGCGGTCACGGGGATGTCGTGCTCGGCGGACCAGGCGCGGGCCTGGGCCTCGCCGGCGAAGTCGACCTTCAGCCGCAGCGGGTCTCGCTCGGTGACCTCGCGCCGCGGCAACGTCTCCAGCGCCTCGGCGACCGCCTGGCCATAGGCGCGGGCCAGGCCGCCGGTGCCGAGCTTGGTGCCGCCGAAGTAGCGGATCACCACGCAGCCGACCTGGCCGAGCCCCGCACCCTGCAGCACCTGGTACATCGGCCGCCCGGCGGTGCCGCCGGGCTCGCCGTCGTCGGAGAAGCCGATCGCCTGCTGCTCGCCGGGCGGGCCGGCGATGAAGGCGCTGCAATGGTGGCTGGCGCCGGGGTGGGCATGGCGTGCGGCGGCCAGCAGGGTCTCGAAGGCGGCGGCGTCCGGGGCATGGCAGACCCAGGCGAGGAAGCGGCTCTTCTCGACCTCGAGCTCGCTCTCCTGACGCTCGCCGGCGGGCAGGTCGGGCACCGGGTAGCGCATCAGGCGGCCAGGTCCGGCTGGCGCACCACGCCCATCACCAGGCCCAGCACCTGGATGTCGCTGTTCTTCAAGTAGATGGGCGGCATGGCCTCGTTGGCCGGCTGCAGGCGCACGCCGGACTTCTCGATGTAGAGCTTCTTCAGGGTGACCTCCTGGTCGTTGATCATCACCACGGCGGTCTCGCCGTTCTCGGCGCTCTCGCGTCGTTCGATGATGATCACATCCCCGTCGAAGATGTTGCAATCGATCATGGAGTCACCGCATACCCGCAGTGCATAGGTGTTGCGCTTGACCATCCGGCTCGGCACCTCGACGCTGCCGGCGTCGATGCAGGCATCGATGGGCATGCCCGCGGCGACGCTGCCGAGCAGCGGGACCTCGACCAGGTCGTCGGCATCGAGCGGCGCCCAGGCCTCGGCGATGGGCAGGTTGGGCTGGCGAAACAGGTACTGCGGGGCAAGGCGTGACATGGGGCGGCATTCCTCGTCGGCAATGACTGTCGATACATACAGTACATGGCCAGCATAGCAGGCAACGGGCATCTGGCAAGGGGCACGCACCCGAGGCGAGGGCGAAGGGCAAGCACCACGCGGCCTGCGGCCGCCCTCGACTGGCGATGAAAATCTTTTCCGTGTACAGTGCCGAGCCATATTCCCCATGCCCGGAGAGTGCCTTGAGCCTGCGCCTGCAAGCCCGACGGCTGGCCTGTGAGCGAGACGACCGCTGGCTGTTTCGGGATCTCGATCTGGAGATCCGGGCCGGCGAGATCCTGCGCGTCGAGGGCCCCAACGGCAGCGGCAAGACCACCCTGCTCAAGATACTCTCCGGCCAGTTGGCGGACTACGAGGGCGAGGTGCTGTGGAACGGCGCTTCGCTGCGCCGGGTGCGCCGCGATTTCCTCGCCAACCTTCTGTATCTGGGGCATGCCCCGGGAGTGAAGGCGGCGCTGACGCCGCTGGAGAATCTCGCCTGGTATCAGGCGCTGGCCGGCCAGCAGGGTGAGGGAAAGGGCGACGGCGAGGCCGCGCGACTGACGGCGCTCGAGGCGGCAGGCCTGGCCGGCTTCGAGGACCTGCCGGTGGCCCAGCTGTCCGCGGGGCAGCAGCGCCGCGTGGCCCTGGCCCGGCTGGAGCTGACGCCGCGCCCGCTGTGGGTGCTCGACGAGCCTTTCACGGCCATCGACCGCGACGGCGTCGCCGCCCTCGAGGCGCGCCTGGCGGCGCATGCCGAGCGTGGCGGCAGCGTGCTGGTGACCACCCATCACGCGCTGCGGGCCAGCGTGCCGCTGCGCCGCCTGCGGCTGGGCGAGGGAGGCCGCGATGTCGAGCGCTGATTCGCGGCCCGCCGCGGCGCCACTGCCCCTGGCCGGGGAACCGGAAGGCGGGCTCGCGGTCGCAGTTCGGGCGACCCTGCGCCGTGACCTGGTGCTGCGTCTGCGCGGGCGCGGCGAGGTGTGGAACCCGCTGGTGTTCTTCGCCCTGGTGATCACCCTGTTCCCGATCGGCATCTCCCCGGATCCGACGCTGCTGGCGACCATCGCGCCGGGTCTGCTGTGGGTGGCGGCATTGCTGGCGGCGCTGCTGTCCCTGGACGGGGTGTTCCGCGGCGATTTCGAGGATGGCAGCCTGGAACAGCTGCTGCTCTCGCCCCAGCCGCTGCCGGCGCTGGCGCTGGCCAAGGTGGCGGTGCACTGGCTGCTCACCGGCCTGCCGCTGGCGCTGATGGCGCCGGTACTGGGCGTCATGCTGTCGCTGCCGGCGGGCAGCTACGCGGTGCTGGCGCTGTCGCTGGCGCTGGGCAGCGCCAGCCTCAGCCTGATCGGCGCCATCGGCGCCGCGCTGACCGTGGGGCTGTCCCGGGGCGGGGTGCTGCTGTCGCTGCTGGTGCTGCCGCTCTATATTCCGGTGCTGATCTTCGGCGCCGGGGCCGTCCAGGCGGCGATCCAGGGCGGCGGCGTGGCGCCGCACCTGGCGATTCTCGGCGCCCTGCTGGCGGCGGCGCTGATCTTCGCGCCCCTCGCGATCGCGGCGGCGCTGCGCATCAGTCTCAACGGTTGAGGTGACGACACGGCATCATGTGGGCCTTCATTCACAATCTCGGTTCCCCCAAGGGGTTCTACGCCATCAGCGCGCGCTGGCTGCCGCCGTTCTGGGTGGCGGCGGTGGCGCTGATCCTGGTCGGCGGCGTCTGGGGGCTGGCCTTCGCCCCGGCCGACTACCAGCAGGGCAACAGCTTTCGCATCATCTACGTCCATGTGCCGGCGGCCTTCCTGGCCCAGTCGATCTTCGTCGCCATGGCCGCGGCCGCCCTGGTGTTCATGGTCTGGAAGATCAAGCTCGCCGACATGGCGGCGGCGATGATGGCCCCGCTGGGCGCCGGCATGACCTTCGTGGCGCTGCTCTCCGGGGCCGTGTGGGGCGTGCCCACCTGGGGCACCTGGTGGCAGTGGGATGCGCGCCTGACCTCGATGCTGATCCTGCTGTTCCTCTACCTCGGGGTGATCGCCCTGCGCGGCGCCTTCGCCAGCCGCGACGGCGGCGCCCGGGCGGCCTCGGTGCTGGCCATGGTGGGCGTGATCAACATTCCGATCATCAAGTACTCGGTGGAGTGGTGGTACACCCTCCATCAGCCGGCGAGCTTCTCGATCATCGAGAAGCCGGCCATGCCCGCGTCGATGTGGTGGCCGCTGCTGCTGATGGTGCTCGGCTTCTACTGCTTCTTCATCGCCGTGACCCTGATGCGCACGCGCAGCGAGATCCTGCGCCGCGAGTCGGCCAAGCGCTGGGTGCGCGAGCTGGTCGGGGAGGGCGGCTGATGGCCTTCGCGTCGCTGTCCGATTTCTTCGCCATGGGCGGCCACGCGCCCTACGTCTGGACCGCCTACGGCGCCACCGCCGCGCTGCTGCTGGGCGTGGGCTGGCATGCCCGGGCCGAGCGCCGGCGCGTGTTGCGCGACCTCCGCCGCCGGGTGCGCCGCGAACGGCGCCAGGCCGGCACCACCGGAGAGGAACATAACCGATGAGAGCCAAGCGCAAGCAGCGACTCTACGTGATCCTGGGGCTGGTGACCCTGGCGGCCATCGCCGTGGGGCTGACGCTCTACGCCCTGCGCAGCAACATCAACCTGTTCTTCAGCCCGGTGCAGATCGCCGAGGGCCAGGCCCCGCTGGAGCGCCAGATCCGCGCCGGCGGCATGGTCAAGGCGGGCAGCGTGGCCCGCGATCCGGACAGTCTCGACGTCGCCTTCATGGTCACCGACTACGTCGAAGAGCTCGAGGTGCGCTACAGCGGCATCCTGCCCGACCTGTTCCGCGAGGGGCAGGGCGTGGTGGTGGTGGGGCGGCTGCAGCCGGAGGGCTGGCTGCGCGCCGACCAGGTGCTGGCCAAGCACGACGAGAACTACATGCCCCCCGAGGTGGCCCAGGCCCTGGAAGACGCCGGCTACTCGCCGGAGGACTTCCAGGCCAAGGCCGCCGAGGTGGCCGAGCGGCTCGAGGCCGAGGACTGACCCGGAGGCACCATGCTGATCCCGCTGATCCCCGAAATCGGTCACTTCGCGCTGATCATCGCGCTGCTGATGGCGGTGGCGCAGGCGATCGTGCCGCTGGCCGGGGCGGCGACCCGGCGGCCGCTGTGGATGGCCTATGCGCGCCCCATGGCCGCCGGCCAGTTCCTGTTCCTGCTGGTCGCCTACGCCTGCCTGACCGCCAGCTACCTGCTGGACGACTTCAGCGTGGCCACCGTGGCCAACAACTCCAATTCGCTGCTGCCCTGGTACTACAAGGCCAGCGCGGTGTGGGGCAATCACGAGGGCTCGGTGCTGCTGTGGAGCCTGATTCTCGGCGCCTGGACCTTCGCCGTCAGCCGCTTCTCCCGGGAGCTGCCGCGGGACATGCTGGCCCGGGTGCTGGGGGTGATGGGCCTGGTGTCCGTCGGCTTCCTGGCCTTCGTGCTGGTGACCTCCAACCCCTTCGCACGGCTGCTGCCGAGCCCGCCCGCCGACGGCGCCGACCTCAATCCGCTGCTCCAGGACGTCGGCCTGATCATCCATCCGCCGATGCTCTACATGGGCTACGTCGGCTTCTCGGTGGTCTTCGCCTTCGCCATCGCCGCGCTGCTCGGCGGCCGGCTCGACGCCGCCTGGACCCGCTGGGCGCGGCCCTGGACCAACGTCGCCTGGGCCTTCCTCTCGGTGGGCATCGCCCTGGGCAGCTGGTGGGCCTACTACGAGCTGGGCTGGGGCGGCTGGTGGTTCTGGGACCCGGTCGAGAACGCCTCGCTGCTGCCCTGGCTGGCCGGCACTGCCCTGATCCACTCGCTGGCGGTGACCGAGAAGCGTGGCGCCTTCAAGAGCTGGACGGTGCTGCTGGCGATCTCGACCTTCTCGCTGTCGCTGATGGGCACCTTCCTGGTGCGCTCCGGGGTGCTGACCTCGGTGCACGCCTTCGCCAACGATCCCTCCCGGGGACTGTTCATCCTGGTGCTGCTGGGCATCACCGTGGGTGCCTCGCTGCTGCTGTTCGCCCTGCGCGCGCCCCGGGTCGGCCATCGGGTCGGCTTCACCTGGTCGTCCCGTGACGCCCTGCTGCTGGTCAACAATATCCTGCTGGTGATCATGACGGTCACCGTGCTGTTGGGCACCGTCTACCCGCTGCTGCTCGATGCCCTGGACCTGGGCAAGATCAGCGTCGGCCCGCCCTACTTCAATGCCCTGTTCGTGCCGCTGACGGTGATCCTGTGCGTATTCATGGGGCTCGGCCCGCTGGCCCACTGGAAGCGCACCCGCGCTCGGGAGCTGGCGCGACGGGTGTGGCTGGCCGGCGCCGCGGCCCTGGCCATCGGCCTGCTGGCGCCGCTGGTCTACGGCGGCGAGTGGAACCTCGCGGTCACTCTGGGCCTGGTGGCGGCGCTGTGGGTGGTGCTGCCGCTGGTCCGCGACCTGTGGGAGAAGAGCCGCGATGGTAAAGGGCGGCGCCTGGCCGGCCTGCGCCGTCTGTCGCTGGCCCACTGGGGCATGGTGCTCGGCCACCTGGGCCTGGCGGTGACCATCGTCGGCGTCACCGTGGTATCGAACTACGCCGTGGAGCGCAACGTGCGCATGGCGGTGGGCGACAGCGTCGAGGTGGCCGGCTACACCTTCTCCATGACCGAGTTGGGCAGCCGCCGCGGCCCCAACTATGTCGCCGACGCGGCGCGCATCGAGGTGCGCCGCGGCGAGGAGGCCCGCACCTTCGTGATGACCCCGGAGAAGCGCCTCTATCTCGCCCGCGGCATGCCGATGACCGACGTCGCCCTGCGTCCGGGCTTCCTGCGCGATCTCTACGTGGCCATGGGCGAGGACCTGGGCGACGGCAGCTGGGCGCTGCGCATCCAGTTCAAGCCGTTCGTGCGCTGGCTGTGGCTGGGCGGTCTGCTGATGGCCGCCGGCGGTATCCTGGCGGTGATCGATCGTCGCTACCGGCGAGCGGCCACCGCCCCGGACCCGGAGCGCACCCCGCGGGAGGTGGCCGCATGACGCGTCGCCTGTTGCTGCTGCTGCCGCTGGCCGGTTTCCTGGTGCTGGCGGTGTTCCTCTACCGCGGGCTATCGATCGATCCCGCCGAGCGCGACTCGGCGCTGATGGCCGAGCCCTTCCCGGCCTTCTCGCTGACGACCCTGGCCGACCCGTCGCGCACCCTCGACGAGACGCTGCTCCAGGGAGAGGTCACCCTGGTCAACGTCTGGGGCGAGTGGTGTCCGACCTGCAAGCAGGAGATGCCCCAGTTGCTGGCACTCGCCGATCGCGGCGTGCGCCTGGTGGGCGTCGACTACAAGGACACCCGCGAGAAGGGCCGCGCCTTCCTGGCAGAGTTCGGCAATCCCTTCGAGGTCAATCTGTTCGACCCCGAAGGCAGCCTGGGCTTCGATCTCGGCGTCTACGGCGCTCCGGAGACCTTCCTGGTCGACGCCGAGGGCGTGATCCGCTATCACCACACCGGTTACATCACGCCCCGGGACGTTCGCGAGGTGATCCTGCCGGAGGTGGAAAAATGGCGCGACTGATCCGCGTGTTGTTGATGCTGGCGTTGCTGGTGCCCTCGCTGGCCCAGGCCGCCATCGAGGTGCGCGAGTTCCACGACCCGGTGATGCGCGAGCGCTATGAATCGCTGACTGCCACCCTGCGTTGCCCCAAGTGCCAGAACCAGGCGATCGACGACTCCGACTCGCCGATCGCCGGCGACATGCGCGAGCGGGTCTACCAACTGCTCGAGGACGGCCGCTCGGACAAGGAGATCCTCGACTTCATGGTCAGCCGCTTCGGCGACTACGTGCTATACAACCCTCGCCTCGAGGGGCGCACCCTGCTGTTGTGGGGCCTGCCCGCGGCCCTGGTGCTGGGCGGTGCCCTGCTGGTGGTGCTGGTGGTGCGGGCGCGGCGCCGGGCCTCGTCCCGGCGGCTCTCCCCGGAGGAGCGTGCCCGCCTGGACGCCTTGATCGGCCGGGAGGACGAGCGATGACCGCGCTGTGGCTGGCCTTCGCCCTGCTGCTGGTGCCGGCGCTGTGGCTGCTGGTGCTGCCCCTGCGGCGCGCCGGCGCCGTGGCCCGCGCCCAGGCCGACTACGAGGCCCATGATCGCACCACCCGCCAGAACGTCGCCGTCTATCGGCGTCGCCTGGCCTCCCTGGAGGCCGCTCGCGAGCGCGGCGAGATCGACGCGGCGCGCTTCGCCGAGGATCGCCTCGAGCTCGAGCGCAGCCTGCTCGACGACACCGCCGCGTCGGCGCGCTCGCCGCTCAGGCCGGCCGCTGCGGGCAAGTGGCTGGTGCCGCTGACGATGGTCGCCCTGGTGGTGATCAGCGTGCTCTGGTATCGCGGCGAGGGCGCCGAGGGCGACCTGGCGCTGTACCGCATCCAGCAGCAGGCGATGACCGACCCCGAAGCCGCGTTGCCCCGGCTGATCGAGCGCCTGGAGGCCCAGGCCGAGCACCAGCCCGGCAATCCCAACGTCTGGCGCTCGCTGTTCCCGCTGTATCGCGACAGCGGGCGCATCGACGCGGCCGACCGGGCGCTGAACCGGCTGCTTGCGCTCGAGGGGCGAACCCCCTGGCTGCTCGCCGAGCTGGCCCAGCTGCGGTATTTTGCCGCCGGCCGCGAGCTGACCCCGAACGTCCAGGCGCTCGTCGACGAGACCCTGGCCGCCGACCCCGGCCAGCCCACGGTGCTCGGCCTGCTGGGCATCGAGGCCTTCGAGGGCGGCGACTACGAGGCCGCCATCGACCGCTGGCGCCGGGCCATCGCCGGGATGGACGATCCCCAGTCCGCCGAGGCCCTGCGCGAGGGCATCCGTGCCGCCCAGCGGCGCCTGGGCGAAGCGCCGGAGGCGGCCGCCGGCCCCGGCATCCGGGTGCGCCTGAGCCTGGCCCCCGAGCTGGCCGATCGCCTGGCGTCGGACACCGCGGTGTTCGTGGTGGCCCGTGACATGGCCGGCGAGCTGCCGCCGCTGGCGGTGGCACGCACCACCCTGGGCGCGCTGCCGACCACCCTGACCCTCGACGACGGCGACGCCATGGCCCCCGGGGCCCGACTGTCCGACGTCGAACAGGCGCGGCTGGTGGTGCGGGTCTCGTCCGACGGTCGGGCCGAACCCCGGCCCGGCGACCTGCTCGGGCGCCTCGAGGCGGTGGCGGTCGGGCCTCCCGACGGCGAGCCGGTGGAACTGATCATCGACAGGGTCGTGGAATAGCGCATGCGTCTAAAGTCGATTCGCCTGGTGGGCTTCAAGTCCTTCGTCGACCCCATCACCGTGCCCTTCGACGGCAACATGACCGCCATCGTCGGGCCCAACGGCTGCGGCAAGTCCAACATCATCGACGCGGTGCGCTGGGTCATGGGGGAGTCCTCCGCCAAGACCCTGCGCGGCGAGTCGATGACCGATGTCATCTTCAACGGCTCCACCGGGCGCAAGCCGGTGGGGCAGGCCTCCATCGAGCTGCTGTTCGACAACCGCGACGGCGCCATGGGCGGCCCCTATGCCCAGTACGCCGAGATCTCGGTCAAGCGCCTGGTCACCCGCGAGGCCCAGTCCAGCTACTTCTTCAACGGCCAGAAGTGCCGCCGCCGCGACATCTCGGACCTGTTCCTGGGCACCGGCCTGGGGCCGCGCTCCTACGCCATCATCGGCCAGGGCATGATCTCGCGGCTGATCGAATCGCGGCCCGAGGAGCTGCGCTCCACCCTCGAGGAGGCCGCCGGCATCTCCAAGTACAAGGAGCGCCGCCGCGAGACCGAGAACCGCATGCGCCGCACCCAGGAGAACCTGGAGCGCCTGGAGGACATCCGCGAGGAACTCGACAAGCAGCTCGAGCGCCTCAAGCGCCAGGCCGACGCCGCGCGTCGCTACCAGACCCTCAAGCAGGAGGAGTACCGGCTCAAGGGCGAACTGGCGCTGCTGCGCGGCCGCGCCCTGCGTGCCAGCCAGGGCGAGGAGGAAGGCCGGGTCCGCGAGCTCGAGACCTCGGTGGAGCGCGAGGTACTGGGGCTGCGCCAGTGCGAGACCCGCCTGGAGGAGGCCCGCGCCGAGCACGACCGGCTGGCCTCGGAACTCGAGGGCTACCAGACCCGCTTCCACGAGACCACCACCGCCATCGCCAGGCTCGAGCAGGACCTGGAACACACCCGCTCCCGGGACCAGCAGCTGGCCCGGGACCTGGAGGCCGCTCGCCAGGAGCTCGCCGACCTGGCGCGGCTCGGCGAGGACGACGGCGAGCGCCTGATGCGTCTCGACGAACGCCTCGAGACGCTGGGGCCCGAGCAGGAAGAGGTCGCCGAGCGTCTCGCCGAGCTGGAGGCGGCCCTGGAAGAGGCCGAACCCCAGGCCGAGGAGGCGGACGCCGACTGGGAGGCCTTCGGCGAGACCTGGCAGGCCGACAGCCGCGAGGCCGAGCGCGCCCAGGACCGGCTGCGCGAGCAGGAGGCGACCCTCGAACGCCTCGACGGCGATGCCCGCAAGCGTCGCCAGCAGCGCGAGGAGCTCCCCGACATCGCCGGCCTCGAGGCCCAGCGTGGCGAGGTGGCCGAGCGTCTCGCCGAACTGGAGGAGCGGCTGGCCGAGCGCGAGGCTCGGCGCGAGCAGGGCCAGGCCGACCGCGACGCCGCCCGGGAGGCGGTCCGCGCGGCCGAGGCGGCCCGCGAGGCCGACCGCCAGCGGCGCAGTACCCTGCAGGGCGAGCTGGCCTCGCTGGAGGCGCTGATCCAGGCCGCCCTGGCCGATCACGACGAGACCCTCGACGACCACCTGGCCGCCCAGGGCCTCGCCGAGGCGCCGCGCCTCGGCGAGCGCCTCACGGTGGAGTCCGGCTGGGAGGACGTGGTGTCCTGGGTGCTGGCGCCCTGGCTGCGGGCTCGCCTCGCCCCGTTGTCCGACGCTGCCAGCCTGCTTGCCCCGTCGCTGGCGCCGGAGCTGGGGCTGCTCGAGGCCGAGGAGCGCGAGGCCCCGGCCGGCAGCCTGGCCGCCCGGGTCAGCGGCGCCGGGGCGGCGGCCCAGTGGCTCGCCGGGGTGCGCTGCGCGGCGAGTCGCGAGCAGGCCTGGGCCGAGCGCGACGGCCTGGCGCCCGGCGAGAGCCTGATCACCGCCTGCGGCCTGTGGCTGGGCGACGGCTGGGCGCGCCACCGCGGCCAGGACGAGGGCCCCGATGCCCTGCTGGTCAGCCGCCGCCGCGAGGCCGAGGTCCGCGAGGAGCTCGCCGGGGTGGAGGAACGCCTCGAGGACCAGGAGCAGCGCCTGGCCGAAGCCACCGAGCGCGTCGAGCGGGCCGAGGAAGGGCTGGAGGCGCTACGCCTCGAGGAGCGCGACCTCGAGCAGCAGCGCCAGCAGCTGGCGGTCCAGGACAGCGGCCTGGCCAGCCGCCTCGAGCATCTCCAGGGTCGGGCCGGCGAGCTCGCCGATGAGCTCGAGGGCCTGGCCGAGTCCGCCGAGGAGACCCGGCTGGCCATCGAGGAGACCCGCGAGCACTGGCAGGCGGCCATGGCTCGCCTCGAGGAGGGCGCCGAGACCCGCGAACTCCTCGAGCGGGCCCGCCAGCAGGCGCGCGAGCGGCTGACCCAGCTGCGCAGCCAGCAGCGGCCGCTGGCCGAGCAGTCCCAGCGGCTGGCGTTGGAGCATCAGCGGTTGGCCACCGAGCGCGCCGGCCTGGCCGAGCAGCAGGGGCGGTCCGGCGAGGCGCGGGAGCGACTCGAACAGCGCTGCGCCGAGCTCGAGGAGGCCCGGGAGGGGCTCTTCGAGCCCGACGAGGAGCGCCGCGAGCGCCTGGAGGAGCTGCTGCACCGGCGCGAGCGTGAGGAGCGCGAGCTCAACGCGGCGCGTTCCCGGGCCGCCGGCCTGGTGGAACGGCTGCGCGAGGACGAACAGGCCCGCCAGGGGCATGAGCGCCAGCTCGAGGGCATTCGCGAGCGGCTGCAGGAATCACGCATGCAGGTCCAGGCGCTGGCCCTCAAGGCCGAGACCCAGGACGAACAGCTGCGCGAGCTCGATCACGACGCCGAGGCGCTGACCGAGGGGCTCGACCCCAATGCCACCGAGTCCGCCTGGCAGACCCGCCTCGAGGAGGTCGGCGAGCGCATCCGCCGGCTGGGGGCCATCAACCTGGCGGCCATCGAGGAGTACGACCAGCAGGCCGAGCGGCGCGACTACCTGGAGGCCCAGCACCGCGAGCTCAGCGAGGCGCTGGAGACCCTGGACCGGGCGATTCGTCGCATCGACCAGGAAACCCGCACCCGCTTCCGCGACACCTTCGAGCGGGTCAACGCCGGTCTGCAGACGCTTTTCCCCAAGGTCTTCGGTGGCGGGACCGCATGGTTGACCCTGACCGGCGAGGATTTGCTGGAGACCGGGGTGGCCATCATGGCGCGCCCCCCCGGCAAGAAGAACAGCACCATTCATTTGCTCTCGGGGGGAGAAAAGGCGCTCACCGCGTTGTCCATGGTATTCGCGATCTTCCAGCTCAATCCGGCGCCCTTCTGTATGCTCGATGAGGTGGATGCACCCCTCGATGATGCCAACGTGGGACGCTATGCCAAGCTGGTGAAGGAGATGTCGGACTCGGTCCAGTTCATCTATATCACCCACAACAAGATTGCGATGGAAGCCTCGGAAAGACTGATGGGGGTGACCATGCAGGAACCCGGGGTGTCGCGTCTGGTGGCGGTGGGCGTCGATGAGGCCGCGGCGCTGGCCGAGGCCTGATGGGCTTGAACGCTGGCGGCAAAAGGGTTAACAAGGAAGAAAGCGATGTTGCATTGCAGGTATACGAAGGGATTCTCGAAGGGCGATTGCGGAGGACCGGTGCGAGTTCCGTTAAAAAAAGGCGGACTTGACATCCAAAATAATTGGTCCTTTTTCGGGCAATCGCGCTATGCTGTTGACGGACAACCATCAGGCATGGCGCCTTAGCAAAAAGGCATGACGACCCATGGAACTAAGAGAGTGGCTGATCATTCTGGGGCTGGCACTGGTGACGTTGATCGTCATCGACGGCGTGCGTCGTCTGCAGCGCCAGCGCCGTGTCCCGCGTCTCGACCAGGCCGGACACGACGCCCTTGGCCCCGACGAAGACCCCGAAGCGGCGGCCCGCGAGGCCGAAATCAACTGGGAACTGCCCAATGGAGGGGCGCGAGTCGTCAGGCCCGCAGACGAGAGTGGCGTGCAACCCAAGCCCAAGCTCCAGCGCCAGGATCATCCTGGCCCGTCGCGCGTGCTGTCGGAGTTTCGTCGCCAGCAGGGCGAGCCGGCGCCGGCCGAGTCGACCCCGTCTCCCGCGGCCGAACCGTCGCCGAAGCATGATCGCGGGCGGCCGCTCGAGGCCGATACTCCTTCTTCTTCGCCCGCGCCTGCAAGCGCGGCGTCCGGTCGCGATGCGCTGAGCCCGTCGCCCGAGGCCGACCACGACGGCCCCGCGCCGGTGGCGGCCGAGCCGGAGCGTCGCGAGCCCGCCCTCGGCGATGCCGCCGAAGGCCGTGACGCCGAGGCGCCGGAGCCGCTGATGGCGGATCCGGCCGATCACGACGGCTACGACGAGGAACACTATCGGCTGGTCGACCTGGAAGGCATGGGCGACTCCCTGAAGAACGGCTCCAAGCGAGTCGGCTCCTCGGTGCAGCGCTTCGGTGCCACCCTGCAGAAGGGCCTCGCCGAGCGGCGCGACCAGAAGCGCGCCCGCCGAGAGCAGGAAAAGGCCGAGAAGGCGCGCCGCGAACAGGAGAAGGCGGAACAGGCGCGTCGCCAGCAGGCGGCGCGGGAGGCCGAGGAGGCCGCCCGGCGGCAGCGCGAGGACGAGGCCCGGGCGCTGGAGGCGGAGCGCCGACAGGCCGCGCCGCTCGAGGACGACGACCCGTTGTTCGCGCCGCGTCGCGCTGCGGCCCCCGAGCCGACGCCCGAGGCCGTCGCCGAGGCATCGGGCCTGCCGCCCCAGGAGGATGACGTGGTGCGCGCGCACCCGGTGCTCGAGAAGGCCCTGCGCCACGACGTCGAGGCCGATCACGCCCGGGACGCCCTGGGCGAGGCCGAGGAACTGATCGTGATCAGCGTCATGGCCCGCGGCGAGGAAGGCTTCTCCGGCACCGCGCTGCTCGACCTGATGCTGGCCTGCGGCCTGCGCTATGGTCGCGACATGGGCATCTTCCATCGTTTCGAGACCGAGGATCCGGGCAGCGCCCTGCAGTTCTCGATGGTCAACGTGGTCAAGCCGGGCACCTTCCCGATCGAGGCCATGGACGACTTCCGCACGCCGGGCATCACCCTGCTGATGCCGCTGCCGGGGGCCACCGATACCTCGGCGGCCTTCGAGGCGATGGTCGAGACCGCGATGGTCATCGTCCGCCACCTGGGCGGCGAGCTGAAGGACGAGAACATGAGCGTGATGACCGCCCAGACCGTCGAGTTCGCCCGCCAGCGCGTTCAGGAGTTCGAGCGCCGCCATCGTCTGCATCGCTATCAGGTAAACTAAAGCCGGAAGCGACAAGCCGTACAGTGGACGAGAAGAGCAACCCCCGTGAGGTCACCCCACGGGGGTTGCTGCTTTGGTAAGCTAGGCGACCATGCTGGCTTCGAGCTTCGAGCTTCGAGCTTCGAGCTTCGAGCTTCGAGCTTCGAGCTTCGAGCTTCGAGCTTCGAGCTTCGAGCTTCGAGCTTCGAGCTTCGAGGCTTTTGCTATTGATCGAGACACGGATGACATGACCCACCCCGACCCCACGATTGAGGACGAGGCGGCGCGCCTGCGCGCCGAGCTCGAGGACGCCAACTACCGCTACTACGTGCTCGACGAGCCGCGCATGACCGACGCCGACTACGACCGTCGGCTGCGCCGGCTGCAGGAGATCGAGGCCGAGCATCCCGCGCTGGAAACGCCCGATTCGCCCACCCAGCGGGTCGGTGCCGCGCCCGCGGAGGGCTTTCCCGAGATCCCGCACGCGGTGCCCATGCTGTCGTTGAACAATGCCTTCGACGAGGAGGAGCTGGCGGCCTTCGCCAAGCGGGTCGCCGACCGGCTGGAGACCGCCCCCGAAGGCCTGACCTTCTGCTGCGAACCGAAGCTCGACGGCGCCGCCGTGTCGCTGGTCTTCGAAAACGGCGAGCTGACCGCCGGCGTCACCCGGGGCGACGGGCGCACCGGCGAGGGCATCACCTCCAACCTCAAGACCCTGAAGTCGATCCCGCTGCGGTTGCGCGGCAAGGAATGGCCGGATCGGCTCGAGGTCCGCGGCGAGGTCACCATGCGCCACGCCGAGTTCGAGGCCATGAACGACAAGGCGCGCGCCGAGGACACCAAGGTGTTCGCCAACCCGCGCAACGCCGCCGCCGGCAGCCTGCGCCAGCTCGATCCGCGCATCACCGCCACCCGACCGCTGGAATTCACCGCCTACCAGCTGGTTCAAGACACGGCGAGCCTCGCCCATATCGATGCCTCGACACACAGCGAGCAGATGGCGCTGCTGCGGGAGTGGGGCCTTCGGGTCAATGCCGAGCTCGAAGTCGTCCACGGCGCCGAGGGCATCATCGACTACTGCCGCCGGCTCGGCGAGAAGCGCGACGGGCTCGGCTACGACATCGACGGCGCGGTGATCAAGATCGACGACCTGCGCCTGCAGCGCGAACTGGGCTTCGTGGCCCGGGCGCCGCGCTGGGCGATCGCCTTCAAATTTCCCGCCCAGGAGCAGGTCACGCGGCTCAACGATGTGGAGTTCCAGGTCGGTCGCACCGGTGCCATCACCCCGGTGGCGCGCCTCGAACCGGTCTCGGTGGCCGGCGTCACGGTCTCCAACGCCACCCTGCACAACGCCGACGAGATCGCGCGGCTCGGGGTGAGGATCGGCGATACCGTGGCCATTCGCCGGGCCGGCGACGTCATCCCCCAGGTGGTACGCGTCCAGCTCGACGAGCGCCCGGACGATGCCCGCGAGATCGTCTTCCCCGAGCGCTGCCCGGTCTGCGACTCGCAGATCGAACGCCTCGAGGACGAGGCCGTGGCCCGCTGCTCTGGCGGGCTCTATTGCGCCGCCCAGCGCAAGGAGGCGCTCAAGCATTTCGCCTCGCGCCGGGCGCTGGACATCGAGGGGCTGGGCGAGAAGCTGATCGACGGGCTCGTCGAGCGCGACTGGGTGAAGACGCCGGCGGACCTG
Source organism: Halomonas sp. ABH4_019 (assembly GCF_056159885.1). Classification (NCBI taxonomy): domain Bacteria; kingdom Pseudomonadati; phylum Pseudomonadota; class Gammaproteobacteria; order Oceanospirillales; family Halomonadaceae; genus Halomonas; species Halomonas sp. ABH4_019. The sequence continues at coordinate 303,820 of NZ_JBSWWC010000002.1, read as the reverse complement.
TTCGCCCTCGAGGCCGAGCGCCTCGCCACCCTGCCGCGCATGGGCGAGAAGTCCTCCGAGAACCTGGTGGCGGCGCTGGACAAGGCCAGGGCGACCACGCTCTCGCGCTTCATCTATGCGCTCGGCATCCGCGAGGTGGGCGAGGCCACCGCCGCCAATCTGGCCCGCCACTTCGGCACGCTAGACGCATTGATGGAGGCCGATCGCGAGGCCCTGGAGGCGGTGGACGACGTGGGTCCCATCGTCGCCGCCCACGTGCATACCTTCTTCCAGCAGCCCCACAACCGCGAGACGATCCAGGCCCTGATCGACGCCGGGCTGCGCTGGGAGGAGGCCGAGGTCGAGGCCGGCCCCACGCCGCTGGACGGTCAGACCTGGGTGCTCACCGGCACCCTGGAGAGCATGACCCGCGACCAGGGCAAGACGCGGCTCCAGGCGCTGGGGGCCAAGGTCTCCGGCAGCGTATCGAAGAAGACCGCCTGCCTGGTGGCCGGGGAGGCCGCCGGCAGCAAGCTGACCAAGGCCGAGCAGCTCGGCGTCGAGGTGATCGACGAGGCGACCTTCATCGCGCGCCTGACGAGCTGGGAGAGCGGCCAGACGCCACAGGACACGCAGGAGGACGACGCATGAGTGGCGATCGCTTTATCGAGGTGCCCTACCGCATGCTGCCGGGGGAGACCCTGGACGGCCTGCTGGAGGCCTTCGTTACCCGGCAGGGCTACGACACCACCGACACCGGCGAGGGCATGGCCGGCTGGGTCGGCGAGCTCAAGCGCCAGCTGGAGCGCAGCGAGCTGATCATCGCCCACGACCTCGAGACAGAGACCACCGAGGTGATGACCCTGGCCCAGTGGCGGGCCTTCGGGCGCGACCTCGCCGACGACGAGGAAGAGGGGTGAAGCGCTCCCCTCGTTGATACGCCTCCCTGAGCCCCTGGCAGCCTGACGGCGCGCCGGGCCCGGGGCTCAGTGGCCCCGTATCAGCTCGCGAATCACCCGTCGCCCGGGATGCAGGTGATCGGCCAGCGGCGCCTCGAGCGGCAGCGGCTCGTCGCAGATCCGCGAGGCGATCAGCTCGGCGCACAGCGGCGCGCTGGCGAGCCCCCGGGAGCCGTGGGCGGCGCTTATCCACAGCCCCGCATGATGCCGACCGGGGCGGTCCGGCACTCGGGTGGCGTCCTTGGCCAGGGCGGCATAGTCCCGGTGCCAGGCCTCGGCGTCGGGCACCGGGCCGGCGTAGGGCGACTTGTCGGGGCTGGCGGCGCGCACCGCGGCGCGACCTTCCAGCGCCGCCGGCGAGAGGTCGGCGCCGGCCTCGGCCAGCGCGGCGGGATAGCCGGGCAGGGTGCGCTCCAGCTCCGCGAGGTTGGCGGCATGATCCGCCTCGCGCACAGTCGCGTCGGCGTCGTGGGGGGCGAAGCTGGCGCCGAAGGTCAGCTCGCCGTCCCGCGGGGGCATGGCGTAGCCGCCGGCGCAGATGACCCGCGCCGGCGCGGGGGCGCCGTCCGGCAGCGCGAGCCGTGAGATCTGGCCGCGCACTGGCTGCAGGGGCAGGGTGGCGGTCTGGGCGAAGCCGTTGGAGGCGGTGGCCGCGGCGATCACCACCTGATCGACCTCGAGCGTGCTCTCTGCGTGTTTCCCCCCGCCGCCGTCGCCGACCAGCGTCAGCCGCCAGCCCCCGTTCTCGTCTTCTCCCGCGATGGGCGAGAGCTGGCGCACCTCGCCCCGGTAAGCGCTCACTCCGTCGCTGGCCGCCAGGCGCTCGCAGAGGGCGGCCGGGCGCACCCAGCCGGCCAGGGGATAATCGAGCCCGCCGTAGGGAACGCCGAGCCCGCCGAGAGGCAGCGCGAGGCCGGCCAGCCGGCCGGCCTCGGCGGCGTCGACTGGGCGCACCACACCCGTCGGCAGCGGATGATTATCGACGAAGCGGGCCTGGCGGCGCGCCTCGCGCTCGGACGTGGCGAGCTGCAACACGCCGCAGGGCGACCACAGGGCCTGGTCGGGGTCGAGCGCCTCGAGCCAGCGCCGGGCGTGCAGCAGGCCGGCCAGGTAGCAGCGGCTCTGCGGGTTGGTCTCGGCGGCGAGCTTCACGTAGAGCGCGCCGAGGGCGTTGCCCGAGGCGCCGGCGCCGGGGCCCTCGCGGTCGATCAGCGTCACCGCCACGCCGCGGCGGGCCAGGGCGGCGGCCACGGTCGTGCCGGCGAGCCCGGCGCCGATCACCGCCACGCGGCGGGCTGCTTGCGGCGCGGGCGGTGAGAACCAGGGCGTGGACCGGCGGCGCATGGGATCGCCGAGAGCACGCGCCGGGGGCGTCTCGATCTCGCCGGCCAGCATCTCGCGCTTGCGGCCGAAGCCCGGCACCTTGCGCCAGGCGAAGCCGGCGGCCCTGAGGCCGCGCTTGACCACCCCGGCGCAGGTGAAGGTGGCGAAGGTGGCGCCCGGGCGCGAGCGCGCGGCCATGGCGGCGAACAGCGCCGGCTGCCACATCTCGGGGTTCTTCGAAGGTGCGAAGCCATCGAGGAACCAGGCGTCCACGGCGCCGTCGAGCAGCGCCAGGCGTTCGGTGGTGTCGCCGAAGTGCAGGTCCAGGGTCACCCGCTCGTCGAGCCACAGGCGGTGCACGCCGGCCACCGGTTCCGGCCATTGGGCGACCAGCGCGGCGGCGCGGTCGGCCAGGTCCGGCCAGGCGGCCAGCGCCCTGGCCAGGTCGTCGCGGGCCAGCGGAAACTTCTCGGTGGACACCAGGTGCAGCCGGGCGCCCGCCGGGGCGTGGGCGTCGAAGCAGGCCCAGGCGCAGAGCATGTTGAGCCCGGTGCCGAAGCCGGTCTCGCCGACCACGAAGGGGCGGGGCGCCTGCCAGCCCGCGAAGCGCTCGGGCAGGCGGTTGGCGGCCAGGAAGACGTGTTCGGTCTCGGCGCGACCGTCGTGGCGAGAGAAATAGACGTCGTCGAAGGCGCGGGAATGCGGGGCGCGCTCTCCGCTGGCGTCCTGGCGCCAGTCGAGTCGGGCGCATGCCAGGCCGGCCAGCGGCGGCAGGGGATCGGGGGCGGCGGTCAAGGTCGGCTCCGGGGTGGGGCGGCGGCTGGTCAAGGATTGATCGATCTCGCCGCGGCGCCTCCGTCACTGGGCTGGCGCAAGGGGTCCGCGGCGTTTTCACAATGTTATCCACAGAAGCTGTGGGAAAACCCGCTGTTGATAAGTTATCGACAGGGGCGGGTTGGCGACGCGAGAGGGGAGCGTCTCGAGGCGCCCGGCCACGAGAAACGGCCCGAGCCATCCGCTCGGGCCGGATCCGGCAGCGGCGGAGGCGTCCGTCAGGCCTTAGGCAGTGTCTGAAAACTGTCTGCGCTCGGCTATACCGCGTTAAAAATCAGCTCGTGCGCGAGCCCGGTCAAAGTCCTCATTTACACCCCGTAAACTCCGGCTTCTCGCTGATTTTTGCCTTGTCTAGCCTTCGCTCGCCGACTTTTCAGACAAAGCCTAGGGCAGCGCCTTCTTGAACGGCTTCACCGTCACCTCGGCATACACCCCGGCGATGATGTAGGGATCGGCATCGGCCCAGGCCTGGGCGCTTTCCAGGTCCTCGAACTCGGCGACCACCAGGCTGCCGCTGAAGCCGGCCTCGCCGGGGTCCTCGCTGTCGATGGCCGGGTGGGGGCCGGCCAGCACCAGGCGGCCCTCGTCGCGCAGTTGCTCGAGGCGGGCCAGGTGATCGGGGCGGGCGGCCAGGCGCCGTTCCAGGCTGTCGTTCACATCTTCGCTGATGATGGCGTAGAGCATCTCGGGATGTCCTCGGCTAAGCGGCTCGCGCCGCGTGGGCGAGTGGCTCGGTTGACCGGGGTGGGTCGGGCGAGCACCATGGCAGACATTCTCTCAGAGTCACCTGCCGCCGTCATGCCAATGCCTGCACTTCCCGTGCGCTTCGAGGGTCACGACCCTCTCACCGTCGACCTGCACATGCATTCCACCGCCTCGGATGGCGCCCTGTCGCCGACCGACCTGGTCGCGCTGTGCGCCGAGCGGGGCCTGACCCATATCGCCCTCACCGACCATGACACCGTGGACGGCGTGGCGGAGGCCCAGCGGGCCGGCGAGGCCGCGGGGGTACGCGTGCTGGCGGCCACCGAGCTTTCCACCCAGTGGCGAGGGGTCAACCTGCACGTGGTGGGGCTGTTGCCCGAGGGCGCCCGAGGGGCCCTGGCCGAGGGCCTGGTGGCCCAGGCCGAGGCTCGCGAGCGACGCGCGGCGACCATCGCCCAGCGCCTGGAGAAGATCGGCCTCGACGACGCCCTGGCCCGGGCCCGCGAGCAGGCCGGCTCGGACCGCCCGCTGGGGCGCCCGGACTTCGCCCGGGCGCTGGTGGCGGCGGGCCTGGTACCCGACATGGGCACCGCCTTCGCCAAGTACCTGGGCAACGGCAAGGCCGGAGACATCAAGGCCCACTGGCCCTATCTCCGCGAGGGAGTGGGCTGGATCCTCGACGCCGGCGGCGTGGCGGTGCTGGCGCACCCGATGCGCCACAAGCTGACGCGACGCAAGCGCGGCCTGCTGCTGGACGACTTCCGCGAGGCCGGCGGCCAGGCCGTCGAGCTGGTCAGCGGCTTCCAGAATCCCGACGCCACCCGCGACCTGGCCCGTCAGCTCCAGGAGCGGGAGCTCTCGGCTTCGCTGGGCAGCGACTTCCATTTCCCCGGCGGCCACCTGGCCCCGGGCAGCATGAGCCCGGTGCCCCGCACCGCGGTGGCGCCGGTCTGGACCCATCCGCGGCTGGCGGGGTGGGGCGGCCTGGCGCCGGCGGCCTGAGGCCCGAGGGCCGTCTTCGATCCACGAGCACAGGGAGGGCCCATGAGCCAGTTCTTCCAGATCCACCCGGACAATCCCCAGAAGCGCCTCATCGACCAGGCGGTACAGATCATCCGCGACGGCGGGGTGATCGCCTATCCCACCGATTCCGGCTATGCCCTGGGCTGCCACCTGGGCGACAAGAAGGCGGTCGAGCGCATCAAGTGGCTGCGCGACCTGGACGACAAGCACAACTTCACCCTGGTGTGCTCCGATCTCTCCGAGATCGGCACCTACGCCAAGGTCGACAACGCCGTCTTCCGGCTGCTCAAGGCCCACACGCCGGGCCCCTACACCTTCATCCTCCAGGCCACCAGCGAGGTGCCGCGGCTGCTGCTGCATCCCAAGCGGCGCTCGATCGGGGTGAGGGTGCCGGACCACCAGATCACCCGGGCGCTGCTCGATGCCCTGGGCGAGCCGCTGATGAGCGTGACCCTGATCCCCGACGGCGAGGAGCTGCCGATGACCGATGCCGAGGAGATCCGCGAGCGCTTCGGGGCCCACCTGGCGCTGGTGATCGATGGCGGTGCCTGTCACCTGGAGCCGACCAGCGTGGTCGACCTGCGTGAACTGCCCCCCAGGGTGGTCCGCGAGGGCCGCGGCGATCTCGCGCCCTTCCAGGCCTGAGGCGCCTAGGCATCGGCGTTTCCCGCACCGGCTCGACCCCTGGTCGAGCCGGTTTTTTTATGGCGGAGCGGGGAGGGAGGCGGCGCGGGGATGTTCCATTGTCGTTATTTGAATGGATAATAAAAATAAAATATGATCCAAGTGCCTTTCTTCGATAACAAGGTGTAATCGAAGGGCGCCCCCCCGCCCGTCGAGCGCCCCCACGACAAGGAGAATTCCCATGCCGATGTCCAGTTTCCGTCGCACCGGTGTCGCCGCTGCCCTCTCAGGCCTGGTGGCCCTGCCGCTGGCCGCGCCGGCCGTCGCCGACGACGGCGCCATGGTCTGCGCCCAGGCCGCCTACGCGATGGGGCTGCGCTACCAGCAGCAGTCCGCCGAGGTCGCCGCCCTGCAGCGTCAGGGCTTCGCCCTGGCCCGCTATCGCCTCGAGGATCGGCTCGAGGCCCTGGGCGAGGGGAGCTCCCCGGCGATCATCACCGATCTCGACGAGACGGTGCTGGACAACAGCGCCCTGCTGGCGCGGGACATGGCCGAGTGCCACGACTACACCACCTGGGATACCTGGAAGCACTGGGAACGCGAGGGTGAGCCGCGCCTGATCCCCGGCGCCAAGGCCTTCCTGGACTACGCCGACGCGCGGGGCGTGGCCGTGTACTACGTCTCCGACCGCTATCAGGAGAACGAGGCCGACACCATCGCCACCCTGGAGGCGCTGGGGCTGCCCCAGGTCTCCGCGGACAGCGTCATGCTGCTGGGGCCGCCCAAGGCGGAGCGCCGCGCCGCGGTGGTCGAGGACCACACCCTGGTGATGCAGCTCGGCGACTCCCTGCACGACTTCGCCGGCGACTTCGCCGACGCCGACCTGGCCGGTCAGCACGAGCTCGTCGAGGCCGAGGCCGAGCGCTTCGGCCGGGACTGGATCGTGTTCCCCAATGCCGGCTACGGCGACTGGAGCGAGGCCGAGCTCGAGGCCTGGGAGGCGCCGCTCGAGGTCGAGTGAGCCTCAGCCCGCGCCCTTGCGCCACGCGACGCCCCGGGGATCATTCCCGGGGCGTCTTTTCGTCTCCCGCTTCTTCCTCGCGTGGGTCGGGGGTGGTCTCGTCCAGCCAGGTGCCGCACTTGAGGCAATAGCGGGCGTGCTTCTCGTGGCGATCATGGCCACAGCCCGGGCAGGCCTCGTCGGAGTAGCGGTCGGCGCGGATCGAGCGGATCACCTCGGCGGAGAACACCCCGGTGGGCACGGCGATGATCGAATAGCCGATCAGCATCACCATCACCGAGATGGCCTGACCCAGCGGCGTCACCGGCGTGATATCGCCGTAGCCCACCGTGGTCAGGGTCACCACGGCCCAGTAGATGGCGGTGGGGATGCTGGTGAAGCCGGCCTCGGCGGGCTCGATCAGGTAGACCAGCGAGGCGAAGATGGTCACCAGCATCAGCACGGTGAACAGGAACAGGAAGATCTGGTGGCTGCTGCGCATCAGGGCGCCGATCAGCAGGCGGCCCTCGCCGACGAACTCCATCAGCCGCAAGACCCGGAAGATGCGCAGGGTGCGCAGCAGCCGTACCACCACCAGCGACTGGGCCCCCGGCAGCACCAGGGCCAGCCAGGTGGGCAGGATGGCGATCAGGTCGATGACGCCGTAGAAGCTCTTCAGGTACTGCCAGGGGCGCTCCAGGCAGTAGAGGCGGATCAGCAGTTCGGCGGTGAACAGCAGCGTGAAGCCCCACTCGAAGCGCCGGAACCAGGGCCCGTAGCTGGCCTGAAGGCCGGCGACGCTCTCCAGCATCACCACCAGCACGCTGGCCAGGATCACCCCGATCAGGGCGATATCGAAGCCCTTGGCCCAGGGAGTGTCGGACTCGAAGATGACCTGGAACAGGCGGGTGCGCAGGGCGCCGGCGGCGGGCTTGAAACGGTCGTGGTTCACGGTGGCTCCTCGCTCCCTCAACCCAGGGCCACCGAGTCCGGCAGGCGGCGCGCCAGGGCCAGCATCCGGCCGCCGGCATCCGCGCTCCATTCGCGCTCATCGCGCAGCGCCGTGGCCAGCCGGCGGGCGTCCTCGGCGCTTTCGCCATCGCCCTCGGCCAGCCGCAGGAAGGCCTCGCGGGCGGCCTCGCGCCAGGCGGCGTCGTCGGTGTCGGCCAGGGCATCGAGGGCCACCACGGCCCGATGCAGCCAGGCGGCCCCGGTGCCGCCCTCGGGCAGCGACCAGCGGCCGGCCAGCAGGGCGGCGCCCCGGGCGGCCTTGCTGGTGTCGGAGGGGCGCAGCGGCACCCGCTCGGCCAGAGCCTCGGCGAGGTCGATCAGGGCGGCGGGGTCGCCGGCCTTGAGCTCCAGTTCCAGCTCGCGGATGGGCGCGGCGTGATCGTCGGTGCGGATCTCGCCGAGGTCCAGGGCTACCTCGATGGTGGCGGTGTCGTCCTCCAGCCACCAGGTCTCGCGGACGAAGTCGGTGGCGAAGCGAGGCGTCAGGCGCCCCAGCACCCCTTCGCCGAGCGCGGCGATCGGCGGCAGGTCGATCAGCCGGCCGAGGTCGAGCCCGGGGCCCATCACCTCCCATTCCCACTCGCCTCGGGTCGACAGGCCGCCGCCGCCCTGGCCGCTGGTCTTCAGCGTCTGTACCAGGCGGGTGTCGTCATGGCGCAGCCGCAGCGCCATGCGCTCGGCCTCCAGGCGACCGTCGGGGGTGTCGAAGTAGGTGTTGCCCAGGCGTGTGGTGGCGGGCGTCAGGCCGGCGAGCCGGGAGTGGTGGCGAAGGGCCTCGGGGCCGGTGGGGCCCAGGGCCAGCTTGAGTTCGATCTCGTTTGCCATGAAGCGGCCGCCTTATCGGATGTTCGTGAAGATTAGATGATTTTTCCATGACGCCAGCGTAGGCAGTCTCTATACTGTCGCCGCCATTTCCAAGTGCCTAGATGCCCCATGGTGACATCCAATCCCTTCTCGGCGATGTTCGGTCGCTCGCCATTCCAGCCCCTGCTGGCTCATATCGTCAAGGTCAACGACTGCGCCGAGGCGCTGCTGCCGTTCTTCGAGGCGACCCTCGAAGGCGACTGGCAGGAAGCCGGCGAGCAGCGCGAGACCATCACCCGGCTCGAGCACGAGGCCGACGAGCTTAAGACCGAGCTGCGTCTCAACCTCCCCAACACCCTGTTCCTGCCGGTATCGCGCTCCGACCTGCTGGACCTGATCAGCGTGCAGGACAAGATCGCCAACAAGGCCCGCGACATCACCGGCATCATGCTGGGACGCAAGATGCAGGTGCCCGAGGAAATCGCCCAGCCGATGCGCGAGTACATGCGCACCTCGGTGGCCTGCGTCGGCCAGGCCCGCGAGGCCCTCGAGGAGCTCAAGGACCTGCTCGAGTCCGGCTTCGGCCGCAACGTCTCCGACGTGATGCAGAAGCTGATCCGCGAATTGCACACCCTGGAACAGCAGGCCGACCAGCAGCAGATCGCCATCCGTCGCCAGCTCTTCGAGCTGGAGGATCGCCTGCCGCCGGTGGAGGTGATGTTCCTCTACAAGATCATCGACTGGGTCGGTGAGCTGTCCGATCGCGCCGAACGCGTCGGCAGCCGCCTTCAGATCATGACGGCCAACTGAGCGGGCCTTCCCGCGCCACACAACCGCCACCTTCTGACCGCTACAAGGGACATCGTCCTATGTCGATCATCGCGCAATACGGCGACATCTTCATCCTTCTCGCCTGTGCCTTCGGGCTCTTCATGGCCTGGGGGGTGGGTGCCAACGACGTGGCCAACGCCATGGGCACCTCCGTGGGTTCCAAGGCCATCACCATCAAGCAGGCGATCATCATCGCCGTGATCTTCGAGTTCCTCGGCGCCTGGCTGGCCGGCGGCGAGGTGACCGACACCATCCGCAAGGGCATCATCGATCCGACCCTGTTGCAGGACGACCCGCAACTGCTGGTCTACGGCATGCTGGCCTCGCTGCTGGCCGCGGCCACCTGGCTGCTGATCGCCTCGATGCGCGGCTGGCCGGTCTCCACCACCCATTCCATCGTCGGCGCCATCGTCGGCTTCGCCATGGCCGGCCTGGGGCTCGAGGCCATCGGCTGGACCAAGGTCAGCCAGATCGCCGCCAGCTGGGTGGTCTCGCCGCTGATGTCCGGCACCATCGCCTTCATGCTGTTCAAGTCGGTCCAGCACCTGATCTTCGAGAACCGCGATCCCTTCGCCGCGGCCAAGCGCTACGTGCCGATGTACGTCTTCCTGGTCGGGTTCATCGTCGCCATGGTGACTTTCACCAAGGGGCTCAAGCACGTCGGCCTCGACCTGAGCTTCGGCGCCAGCCTGCTCTATTCCATCCTGCTCGGTCTCGGCGTCATGCTGCTCGGCGGCCTGCTCGAGCGCCGGGTGGGCGCCGAGAAGCGCAAGGACGATACCTTCGGCTACGGCGGCGTGGAGCGGGTGTTCGGCGTGCTGATGCTGTTCACCGCCTGTGCCATGGCCTTCGCCCACGGTTCCAACGACGTGGCCAACGCCGTCGGCCCGCTGGCCGCGGTGATCAGCGTGGTCCAGAGCGGCGGCAGCGTGGGCGGCGAGGCCCTGGTGCCCTGGTGGGTGCTGGTGCTGGGCGGCGGCGGCATCGTCGCCGGCCTGGTCACCTACGGTCACAAGGTGATCGCCACCGTGGGCACCGGCATCACCGAGCTGACCCCGAGCCGCGGCTTCGCCGCCACCCTGGCCGCCGCCACCACCGTGGTGCTGGCCTCGGGCACCGGGCTGCCGATCTCCACCACCCACACCCTGGTCGGCGCCGTGCTCGGCGTGGGCCTGGCCCGCGGCATGGCGGCGCTCAACCTGCGCGTGATCGGCACCATCGTGATGTCGTGGCTGATCACCCTGCCGGCCGGCGCCGGCCTGGCGATCATGTTCTTCTTCATGTTCAAGGGCATGTTCGGCTAAGTTCGGCCACGGGCCACGGGCCACGGGCCACGGGCGCTGAATCGGGAGATCCTGCGCGGCATCACGAAGGCTTATCATCCAGCCCGAAGCCCGAAGCCCGAAGCCCGAAGCCCGAAGCCCGAAGCCCGAAGCCCGAAGCCCGAAGCCCGAAACGGCGGCACCGCAGTGGTGCCGCCGTTTTCGCGTGTCTGATATAGTCAACACTCATCTTTCCCTTTCACCTGCTGCCGGAGCGCGGCCTTGGATACTCGTTTCCCCTTCGTCGACTGGTTTCGCAACTCCTCGCCGTATATCAATGCGCACCGAGGGCGAACCTTCGTCATCCTCATCGAGGGCGAGGCGGTGGCGCAGGGCCGTGGCGAGCAGCTCATCCAGGACCTGGCGCTGCTGCACACCCTGGGCGTGCGCCTGGTGGTGGTGCTGGGCATTCGCCCCCAGGTGCAGCGGGCGCTGGCCGAGGACGGCATCGTGCCCCGGCGCCACCAGGGACGCTGGGTGGCCGACGAGGCGATCATGGCCCGGGTCGAGCGAGTGGCCGCCGAGCAGCGCTTGTGGCTGGAGGCGCGGCTGTCGCTGGGACTGCCCAACACCCCGCTGCACGGGGTGGAGATGACGGCGGTCTCGGGCAACCTGGTGATGGCCAAGCCGTTGGGGGTCCGGGACGGCATCGACTTCCATCGCAGCGGTGAGGTGCGCCGGGTCCGGGAGGTCGCCATGCGTGGCCTGCTGGAGCAGGGCTCGCTGGTGCTGCTGCCGCCGCTGGGCTATTCCAGCACCGGCGAGGTCTTCGACCTGGACGCCGCCGAGGTGGCCCGTCATACCGCCACGGCGCTCGGTGCCGACAAGCTGATCCTGCTCGGCGAGGCCTGCGGGCTGTTCGACGAGGCGGGGCGGCTGCGCCGCCAGCTGGCGCCGGTCGAGGCCGAGCCGCACCTGGCCGCGGCCGAGGCCGGCAGCGAGCTGGCCCGCCACCTGGGCGCCGCCTGTGCCGCCGCCCGTCACGGCGTGGCACGCACCCACCTGCTGTCCTGGCAGGACCACGATGCCCTGCTCGGCGAGCTGTTCACCCGTGACGGGGTGGGCACCATGATCACCCAGCACCGCTACGAGCAGCTGCGGCGCGCCGAGATCGACGACATCGGCGGCCTGCTGGAGCTCCTCGAGCCGCTGGAGCGTCGCGGCATGCTGGTGCCGCGCTCCCGGGAGCGGCTGGAGTACGAGGTCGACGACTACGTGGTCATCGAGCGCGACGGCATGGTGATCGGCTGTGCCGCCCTGCATACCTTCGGCGAGGCGCGAATGGGCGAGCTGGCCTGCGTCGCGGTGCACGGCGACTACCGCGGCGGCGCCCGCGGCGACGTGCTGCTCGGCGAGGTGGAACGGCGCGCCCGCGGGCTCGGGCTCGAGGCGCTGTTCGCCCTGACCACCCATACCGCCCACTGGTTCTTCGAGCACGGCTTCCGGCTCGCCGAAATCGATGACCTGCCGCCGCTGCGTCGGGACACCTACAACCACGCCCGCCAGTCCAAGATCCTCGTCAAGGCGCTCGGCTGAGCGCTGTCGCCGCCCGACGCCACTCGGGGATCATGCTGTCTCCGGCTGGCGACGCTTTAACTCCTTGTATTTAAGGGTTTTTTTCTTTTTCCGCCTAATGGCGTCGCCATTCGGCGACGAAAATCGCCGTGTCGTGGGCGGTTTTGCAGCTTCGGGCCCGGCATGCCAATATCAGAACCTTCTCAAGTCATTGATTTATAATGTAATGGATAATTTATGGCACGTAACTGGCAATAGTCAGGGTGAGCAAACGGAAGCGGTTCAAACGGCTCGAACCGTCTTCCGGTCGCCGAGAGGCTCGCGACAACACTGCCCTGTGCCTCCGACCTCCCGGCGACCGACGTCTGCTCCAGCGATGTGTGACTTTAGGTTGCGATGAGACGGTACCGACGACGTCAAGGACGTGTACCGAAAGGGCAAGGATGCCCTGGCAAGGATGCCTCTCCCCCGAACGGGGGAACGAATCGCGCGGCCACGCCCCGGCGGGGCCGCCAGAGGAAGCGGGGCGATGTGTCGTCCCAGGAGTCTCACCCTAGCTGAGGCGGGACTCCGCTGCTTCACGGGCCGCATGGCCCCGGGAAATCGATCGAGCGATGGACCGAGTCTTCGGTCGAGCGGTTTTCCACCCCTTCAGTTCCCTGCGTATTGGGCCGGCTCTGCCGGCCTTTTTTTTGCCTGTTCGGCCGCGATGCGGCGCGGGACACAGGCCGAACTCTGGTATCCTCGGGCATAGACGATGGTGAATGCCGACTCATTCCTCTACCGAACGCTGGCCATGACTTCTGCCGTTTCTCGACGCTGGCGCCCCCGCTCGCTGCTGCAGCTGGTGTTGCTGGCCTTTCTGATGGTGATGCTGCCCCTCGCCGTGCTGATGCTCCAGGCCGGGCAGGCGCTGTCGGAACTCTCGCGGCTGGCCGACCAGAGTGCCCGACAGGCGGTGGAGGAGACCCGTCGTGCCCGTACCCTTGGGGCCCTGGCCCTGGAGATGGAGCGCGGCGCTCGGCAGTATGCGGTGGTCGAGCAGGAGAGCCTGCTCGACATCTTCGACGAGCGCCTGGCCGAGTACCGTCGCCTGCTGGCCCGGCAGCGCGAGCTGCTGCCCGATGACCCGGACGTTGCCGCCCTGTCCGGGCTGCTCGATCGGCTCGCCGAGTTGCCTGGGCTGCCGCTGGAGGAATTCCAGGATCGCCTGACCGAATTCCTGCCCTTCGCCGAGCACACCGAGGCGATGCGCCACGCCACCAATCGGCGCATCGACGACCGTCTCGACATCATCCGCACCCGTGCAGAAACGGTGCAACATCGGCTGTGGTGGCAGACGGCGGCCCTGGTATCGGCCAGTCTCATCCTGATGCTGCTGTTCACCCGCTTGATCGTGCGCCCGGTGCGACAGCTCGAACGCCGCATCCTGGGCATCGGCAGCGGCGGCCAGCGGGCCCGCGTGGCCCCGGTGCAGGGGCCCGCGGAGCTGGTCAGCCTCGATGAGCGGCTCGACTGGCTGGCCTCCCGGCTCGACGAGCTGGAGGAACAGAAGCAGCAGTTCCTGCGCCACATGTCCCACGAACTCAAGACCCCGCTGGCCAGCGTCCGCGAGGGATCGTCGCTGCTGGCCGACGGCGTGGCCGGGGAGCTCACCGGCCACCAGCGCGAGATCCTCGACCTGATCGACGCCAGCGGCAGCGAGCTCCAGCAGCTGATCGAGCAGCTGCTCGACTACAACCTCCTGCAGCACAACCAGCGCCTGGAGGCCGAGCGGCTGGATCTCGCCACCGTCGCCAAGGAGGTGCTGGCCAAGCATCACCTGGCACTGCAGCAGAAGGGCATGGCGGTGGCCTGTTTCGACGGGCCGCTGGTCTGGCGGGTCGACCGCACCGCGACCGGGCGGATCCTCGACAACCTGATCTCCAATGCCATCGCCTACGGCGAGGACGGCGGCGAACTGGAAATCCGCGCCCATACCCGCCATGACCGCCTGGTGGTCGAGGTGGCCAACAGCGGCGAGCCGATCCCCGAGGAGGACCGGCCGCGGTTGTTCGAGGCCTTCTACCAGGGGCGCATCCGCCGCAAGGGCGCGCTCAAGGGCTCGGGCATCGGGCTGTCGGTGGCCGCCGACTGCGCCCGCCTGCAGCACGGCAGCCTGGCGCTGGTCGACGACGCGCGACTGGCGGTGTGCTTCCGCCTGACGCTGCCGCGTCCGGCGCCGGGCAACGAACATCAAGCATCCGATTCCGCCGTTGCGGAACACCACGCAAGGAACGAGTGATATGACCCCACGCCCCCTGCTCCTGTGCCTGGCCACGGTCTGGCTGGCCGGGTGCCAGTGGATACCGACGCAGCTGCCGGGGCAGGAGCCCAGGGAGCCCGTGGTGCAGGAACCCGACATCGGCGCCTGCTTCTCGGAGATCCCCGGCTTCGACGATCCGGCCTGCATGTTCGAGGACTGGGTGGCCTTCGGCCTGGCCTCCCAGCGCGGCGACCGGGCCTGGCGCGAGGCCATGCTGCTGCGCCTGGAAGGCAACGACACCGACCGGCGCCTGGCTCGGGCCGTGGTCCTGGCCTGGGGCGACGAGCGCCAGTGGCACCAGGCCTCCGAGCTGTTCAAGGCCGACCTCAGCGCCGCGCCGGCGCGGCTGCAGCCGCTGCTGCGCTACTGGCTCAACGAGATCGAGGGCCGGCGCGGCCTGAGCCACCGATTGGGCGAGAGCCGCCAGGCCCAGGAGACGCTGGCCGAGGAGAAGGCCGCCCTGGAGGAGAAGCTGGACGCCCTCACCGATATCGAACGCAACATCAACTCGCGACAGCAGACCGAGTAATGCGGGAGACATGACATGATGCCAAGCGCAAGCCCCCAGGCCCAGAATCACGGGGCCCATATCCTGCTGGTGGACGACGATCCCAGCCTCCTCAAGTTGCTGGGCATGCGCCTCGAGAGCCGGGGCTACCGCGTGACCACGGCGGAAAGCGGGCGCGCGGCCCTCAAGCACCTGGATGCCGGCAACCCCGATCTGGTGCTTTCCGACATGCGCATGGACGAGATGGACGGCCTGGCGCTGTTCCAGGAGATCCAGCGGCGCCTGCCCGGCCTGCCGGTGATCATCCTCACCGCCCACGGCTCGATTCCCGATGCCGTGAGCGCCACCCGCCAGGGGGTGTTCGGCTTTCTCACCAAGCCGGTGGATCGCGAGGAGCTGTTCACCACCATCGAAGAGGCCCTGGCCCACACCAGCGCCGGCGGCAACGGCGACGGCGACGACCGCTGGCGCGAGGCGATCATCACCCGCAGCCCGGAGATGGAGCGCATCCTCGAGCAGGCGCGCATGGTCGCCACCTCGGACGTCAGCGTGCTGGTCACCGGCCCCTCGGGGTCGGGCAAGGAGCTGATGGCCGAGGCCATCCACCGGGCCAGCCGCCGCGCCGACAAGCCGTTCGTGGCCATCAACTGCGGCGCGCTGCCCGAGCAGCTGCTGGAGAGCGAGCTGTTCGGCCACGCCAAGGGCGCCTTCACCGGCGCGATCAGCGAGCACCGCGGGCTGTTCCAGGCCGCCGACGGCGGCACCCTGTTCCTCGACGAGATCGGCGACATGCCGCTGCCGCTGCAGGTCAAGCTGCTGCGCGCCCTGCAGGAACGCCAGATCCGCCCGCTCGGCTCCACCACCTCGGTGCCGGTGGACGTGCGGCTGATCTCGGCCACCCACCGCGACCTGAGCCAGGCGATGCACGACGGCGAGTTCCGCGAGGACCTCTTCTATCGCCTCAACGTGGTCAACCTCAAGCTGCCGCCGCTCAAGGAGCGCGCCGAGGACGTGCCGCTGCTGGCCAAGTACCTGGTCGCCCAGGCCGCCGAGCGCCACAAGCCCTTCGTCAAGGGCTTCTCGCGGGAGGCCCTCAATCTGCTGGCCTCCAGCGCCTGGCCCGGCAACGTGCGCCAGCTGGTCAACGTGGTGGAGCAGTGCGTGGCGCTGACCAGCGCGCCGATGATCCCCGAGGCGCTGGTCGCCCAGGCGCTGGCCGCCGAGGAGAACGCCCTGCCGACCTTCAACGACGCCCGGGCCGGCTTCGAGCGCAGCTACCTGATCAAGGTGCTCAAGATCACCGAGGGCAACGTGACCCAGGCGGCGCGCATCGCCGGGCGCAACCGCACCGACTTCTACAAGCTGCTGGCCCGCCACGAGCTCGAGCCCTCGACCTTCAAGCCGGGCACTCCCCACAGCGAGGCATCGTGACGCGAGCGCCTCGCGCGACCCGATGAGACGAGGTCAGTCGGCGGCGTCCTCGTCCGGCAATACCTCCAGGGCCAGCCGCCCCTCACCGAGCCGCGCCGCCAGGCGCTCCCCGGGCCGGGTGTCCGCCGCGCGGCGGATCACCCGGCCCTGGTCATTCTCGAGGATGGCGTAGCCCCGGCCCAGCACCGCCAGCGGGCTGACCGCCTGCAGCTCGCGGCTCACCGCGGCCAGGCGCTCGCGGTGGCGGGCCAGCGCCCGGGGCAGGGCGTGGCGCAGGCGTTGCCCGGCCAGCGTCAGCCGGCGTTCGGCCTGCTCGAGCTGGCGATCCGGCGCGCGCAGTGCCAGGCGCCGGCGCAGCTCGCCCTCCTGGCGGCGGGCCGATTCCAGCCGGGCGCGCATGGCCCGGTGCAGCCGGCCCTCCAGTTGCTCCAACTGCCGGCGGCGGAAGGCCAGTACCTCGCCGGGATGGCGCAGCCGCGCGCGCAGGTGATCGAGCCGCTGGGCCTCGGTGTCGAGCCGCGCGCGCTGGACGCGCAGCAGTCGGCTTTCCAGGGCCTGCAGGCGCTGCAGCAGCTCTCGGCGGTCGGGCACTAGCTGCTCGGCCGCCGCCGAGGGCGTGGGCGCGCGACGGTCGGCGGCGAAGTCGGACAGCGTCACGTCCACCTCGTGGCCCACCGCCGACATCACCGGCAGCCGGGAGTGGAAGATCGCCCGGGCCAGGTGCTCGTCGTTGAAGGCCCACAGGTCCTCCAGGCTGCCGCCGCCGCGAGTCACCAGGATGGCATCGCGCTCCGGATCCAGCGCCGCCTGGCGGTTGAGCAGGCCCAGCGCGGCGATCATCGCCGGCGCCGCCTCGCGGCCCTGCACCGGCACCGGGATCAGCGTCACCTGGGCCAGCGGCCAGCGTGCGGCCAGCACCGCCAGCACGTCGCGGATCGCCGCCCCGGTGGGCGAGGTCAGCACCAGCAGATGGCGGGGCGGGTAGGGCAGCGGCCGGGCGTTGGCGAACACCCCCTCGGCGTCGAGCCTGGCCTTGAGCCGCTCGAAGGCCGCCAGCAGCTCGCCTTCGCCCACCGCCTGCACCGCCTCGGCGATCAGCTGGTAGTCGCCGCGCGGCTCGAACAGCGACACCCGGCCGCGCACCTTGACGCGGTCGCCGTCGCGCATCGGCGCGGCGATGAAGCGCGCGCGGTTGCGGAACAGCGCGCAGCGCAGCTGGGCCCGCTCGTCCTTGAGCGTGAAGTAGACGTGGCCCGACGCCGGCCGCGACACCCCGGACAGCTCGCCCTCCACCCAGACGTCGCCGACGTCCTGCTCCAGCGCCTGGCGGGCGCGGCGGTTGAGCTCGCTGACGGAGAGGGCGGTATCGTCGGCAGGGGGCATGGGCATCCTCGGCGGGGGAAGGGCGGGGTCCGTACTGTAGCGGACCGGCCCCGCCCGCCGCTAGGCGACGACCTGTTTCACTGCAAGGCTTCGCCGAGAGTTTGTCCTTTCGGGTGGGTCGCTTCCCGAATGCTGTCGCGAAATGCTGAAGCCGCTGCCGATAGTGGATCACGCCGGCGCATCACCATGCCCAGCTCGCGCTTGATCGTCGGGACAACCAGGGGCCGCTTGTGGATACCGTCGTCTGTGATCTGGCGGAAACTCAGCGAGGGCAGCACGCTGATGCCCAACCCCGCCGCCACCATTCTACCCACCGTGGCGATCTGGCTGACGTCGCATAGCAGGTCCAGCGGCTTGCCCACCTTTTCCATGATGCGGTCAATATCCTGGCGCACGCTCGATAGTCGGTTGAAGCCGATAAAGGGGTAGTCGGCCAGCTGTTCCCATCTCACGTGTTTCTGCTCGAGGAGGGGATGTCCCATCGGGCAGACCACGACATAGCGGTCAATGATCAGCGTCTCGAAGGCCAGGTCTTCCGACGCCATCGGCGGCACCGAGAATCCCAGATCAGCACGGCCCTCGCGAACCTGCAGGTTGACCTCATCCGCGAGCACATCGTGCAGGCTCAGGTTGATCCTTGGATGGCGCTTGCGGAAGCCTGCGATGACATCGGGCAGCAGTCCGGCCGCCAGAGTGGGAAGCGCGGCCAGGGTGATCTTGCCGCGCTGCTTCGAGAATAGCTCGCCCAGGTCCGCGAATGCTTCCTCCCAGTCGTTGAGCAAACGCAATGCCGTTGGCAGAAAGGCCTCGCCTTCAGGCGTCAACGACAGCTGGCGCGTGGTTCGCGCGAACAGCGGACCGCCCACCGTCTCTTCGAGTTTGCGAATGGCGATGGACAGCGCCGGCTGCGACAGGTGCACGCGCTCGCTGGCTTCGGCCAGGCTGCTCGACCGTGCCACGGCGACGAAGGCCTTGAGCTGCTTGATGCTGGGATTCATTTATAAAATTTAAGGAATCTTAAAAACATTTCAATATACAAAATAGAGGAGCCGGCCGAAGCTGCCAAGCGAGGAGTATCCCCGAGGGTGCTCGATCACAACTACAACAGACCCAGAGTCGGGTCCTGGAGCCGCCATCATGAACAAGACGTTGATCTCTTCACTGACCGCCGGCCTCGCGCTGTTCGCTGGTGTCACGACAAGCCAGGCCGAAGAGCGCTTGCTGATCGGGTCGACCTCGAGTTCCTCGAGCCACTACAGCTACTTCGTCGCCGTCAACCAGATCATCAATAACCAGGTCGAGGGCGTCACCTCATCGGTCGTCGAAACCGGAGCCACGGTGGACAACCTGCGTCGCCTCAGTCGTGACCAGGTCGACCTGGGGCTGGTGACCACCAATACGGGGTTTCACGCCTATCAGGGACTCAACGATTTCGAGGGCCGTCCCGTCGATAGTCGGCTGCTGTGGGTCTACACGGTGGCGCCGCAGAATGTCGTCCTGCGCGAAGATGCAGGTATCACGTCCCTGGGGGAACTCGAGGGCGTTCAACTCAACCCCGGTATCACCGGCTCGGCCACCGAAAGTACCACCGAAGCGGTGATGCAGACCCTCGGCATCGAGCCCGACTATGTGCGGGGCTCCACCACCGATGTGGTCGGCTCGATCAAGGACGGACGCATCGCCGGCTATGTGAAATCCGGTGTCGGCGAACGCCTGGATGGCTCGACGCTGGATATCGCCACCTTCACCCCGATCGAGGTCCTGTCGCTCAGCGATCAACAGGTGGCGACGCTGCGTGAGCAGATGCCGGATGTCGCCGTGGTCGAGATTCCTGAAGGAGCGGCGGAGGGTGTCCCGGCTTTCCGCACCTGGGCCTTCGGCGTCGCCGTACACGCCAAGCCCGACCTCGACGAGGAGACCGCTTACCGGATCGTCAAGGCCATCATGGAGAACCCTGAGCCGCAGGCCAATGCCTTCTCCGCGTTGGAGGGAGCCGACATGGCGCAGATGACCCTCGAGGTGGGCAGCGTCCCGCTGCATCCCGGAGCGGCGCGCTATTTCGAGGAGCAAGGCCACGAACTTCCCGAAGCCCTGAAACCGGCCCAGTAAGGCGCACCGGGAGGAGAACCTCATGCGTACGCATCTGACCAAGGGGCTGGCCCTGGCGTTGGGAGGGCTGATCCTCTATACGTCGGCTACCGGGCCCTTCGAGAGCCTGGTCCAGCGCGGGGTTTTCCTCGCTCTGGTCCTGCTGCTGGGGCTGACCATCTACCCCCTGGCGGTCGGCACTCGCTGGCGGCCGTTGGGCCTGGCCGTGGACCTGGCCCTCGCCGCAGGCGTTGTAGCGGCCTGCGGCTCTGTGGTGATGAATCATCAGCGTATCCTCGTCGAGCTGCCCTGGGCCTCGCCCCAGGACATGGTGATGACCGGCGTTCTGCTGGTGGCGATCCTGGAACTGTCGCGGCGCGCCATCGGTGCCATCTTCCCGCTGCTGGTACTCGCCGGCCTGGCCTATGCCTACTTCGGGGCCCTGATCCCCGGCAGCCTGGGGCACCGCGGCTTCGACCTCGCCTTCATCACCGAGACCATCTACCTCGGCGACCTGGGGGTGTGGGGCATGCTGGTCGGGGTGGCCGCCACCACCATCGCCGCCTTCGTGCTGTTTGGCTGCCTGTTGCTGCACACCGGTGGCGGCCAGACCTTCATGGACCTGGCACTGCGCATCAGCGGGCGTTCGCCGGGCGGGGCCGCCAAGGTGGCCACCGTGGCCTCGGGACTGTTCGGCATGGTCAGCGGCAGTGCCGTGGCCAATGTCGCCACCACCGGCAACTTCACCATTCCCATGATGAAGCGCCTGGACTATCCGCGGCCCTTCGCCGCCGGGGTCGAGGCGGTGGCCTCCACCGGGGGACAGATCGCGCCGCCGATCCTCGGTGCGGCGGCCTTCATCATGGCCGAGATCCTCGGCGAGAGTTATGTGCGCATCGCCCTGGCGGCCTTGCTGCCGGCCATCCTCTTCTATCTGGGCGTATTCGTGACGATCCAGCTGGTGGCCCGGCGTCGTGGCCTGCGCGTGGTGCCGGACGACGAGCTGCCCGCGTGGCGCAACATCCTGCGTGCCGAGCGCCTGGTGCCGATCCTGGCCGCACTGGGTGGGCTCTTCTACGGCGTGCTCAGCGGCCGCTCGATCCAGACCTCGGCCTTCTTCGGCGTCCTGATGACCTTTCTCTCCTACACGCTGTTCGCCCTGCTGGCCGGAACGTCATGGAAGGATATCCTCGCCAAGCTGCTCGCCGGCCTGATGGATGCCGGCAAGGGCATGGTGATCATCGGCGTGCTGCTGGCCGGCGCCCAGATCCTGGTGGCGATGATCGGCATGACCGGTATCGGTGTGACGCTCGCCAGCCTGATCGTCGATCTCGGCGGCCAGTCGATGTTCCTGGTGGCGGCGATCGTCGGCGGCGTATGCCTGATCCTGGGCATGGGCATCCCCACCACGGCGGCCTATGTCCTGGTGGCCTCGGTACTGGCGCCGGCGTTGACCGACATCGGCGTCGAGCCGCTGATCGCCCACCTGTTCGTGTTCTATTTCGCCACGCTATCGGTGATCACGCCGCCGGTGTGCGTGGCGGTGTTCGTCGCTTCCGGCATCGCCCGGACCAACTGGTTGCCGGCGGCGGGGGAGGCCGTGCGGCTGGCCGCGGCGATCTACGTGATCCCCTTCCTGCTGTTGATCTATCCGTCGCTGGCGGGCTTCGGTGACTGGCTCGATATCGTGCTGGCCGCCGGTCAGGGAGTGGCCTTCGTGCTGGCATTCGCCGCCTTGATGTCACGGGCCGCCATCACCGGCGTGCGGTGGCTGGACGTCGCGGGGCTGCTGCTGGTCGTCGGCCTGGCCTTGACCCCGGGATGGCTGACGACCCTCGCCTCCCTCCTGTTACTGGGTGGGCTCTATGGTCGTCGCCTGATGTTGTCTCGACGAGACGTCACTGGCGCGGGCCCCGTTTCGCATCATGTGTCAGCCAAGGAGAGCCACTCATGACCTTTTTGATAGGAAGCGGTGCCGGCTTCTCTGGCGACCGTACCGATGCGGCGGTCCCGGTGGTTGCCGAGTTGATCCGACGGGGCCAGCCCGCCGCCCTGGTCTTCGAGACCCTGGGTGAGCGAACCCTCGCCGCGGCGCATCGTGTCATGCGCGACGACCCGGAGGCCGGCTACGAGCCGCTGCTGGGCGAATTGTTGGCGCCCGTGTTGCGGGACTGTCTCGACCACGGCATCGCTGTTCTCGGCAACTTCGGCGCCGCCAATCCGGCGGCGGCGTGCGAGGTGGTCAGGCGACTCGCCGAGCAGCAGGGGCGCCCATCGGTGCGGGTCGGCCGCGTTCATGGTGACGATATCCGTGCTGGTCTCGCCGGCCTGGACCTCGCCCCCTGGGAGGCCGAGACGCGCGCGCTGCCCGGTGACGAGCACTTGATCTCGGCCAACGTCTACCTGGGAGCCGTTCCGCTGGTGCAGGCCCTGGCGCTCGATGCCGAGGTGGTGGTGACGGGACGAGTGGCCGATCCCGCCTTGTTCCTGGCGCCGCTGGTGCACCACTTCGGCTGGGCCTGGGACGACTGGGACCGATTGGCTGCCGGCATGATGGCCGGGCACCTGGGCGAATGCGGTGCCCAGGTCAGCGGCGGTTATTTCGCCGATCCCGGCGTCAAGGACGTGTCCGGCCTGGCGACGCTGGGCTATCCGATCATCGAGGTGGAAGCCGATGGCCGCCTGGTGGTGACCAAGCCGGCGCAAACCGGTGGCTGCGTGACCGAGCGAACCGTCAAGGAGCAGTTGCTCTACGAGGTGCATGATCCGGCCAATTACCTGACGCCCGACGTGGTGGTGGATCTTACCCACGTCGTCGTGCGGCAACTCGGGCCCGATCGCGTCGAGGTCAGTGGCATCAAGGGAAAACCGGCGCCTGAGCGACTCAAGACCACGGTGTGCTACGAGGGAGGCTGGCAGGGCGAGGCCGAGATCTCCTATGCCGGGCCCAATGCCTTGGCGAGGGCGCGCCTGGCAGCCGATACCCTGCGCGAGCGTCTGGTCTTTCGGGCTCCGCCCGAGTTGCGTAAACGCCTGGACATCGTCGGCCATGCCAGTGTGTTCGATGATGACGATGGAGCGCTGCAGGATCGGGTGGCGGAGGTGGGCGATGGCGACTATCGCCTAAGGCTCGCCGTCGAGCACCCAGAGCGTCGCTGGGTCGAGCGTGCCACTCAAGAGTTGCTGGCTCTCTATTGTACGGGGCCTGCCGGTGGTGGCGGTGTACGCCGCCAGTTCCAGCGCCGCGTGTTTACCGCCTCCTATCTGGTCAAGCGTACCGACGTCGAAACCTATGCCACCCTGTTTGAGGACCATCTCCATGAGCAACTCGCCGGCTGAAGTTTGCGTCGATTCCCGCGTCGTCCCACTGCACCGCTTGGCCCATGCGCGGGCCGGCGACAAGGGGGACCGGCTCAATCTCGCGCTGTTCGCCTATGATCCGCGTCACTACGAAACACTCTTGGCGCAGGTGACCGAAGAGCGGGTGCTGGCCCTGTTCGCCCATCGTGGCGCCAGTCGGGTGCGCCGTTACCCGATGCCGGGCCTTGGAGGAATGAACCTGGTGATCGATGACGTGCTGCAGGGAGGCGTCAACGGGGCGCTGAACCTGGACGGGCATGGCAAGACGCTGTCTTTCCTGCTGTTGGGCATGGAGGTGACGGTTGAAGAGGCCGACCCGCGAGGCGAAGGCTGAGTCGTCCTTGCGGTCCGAGCTGGCTACCACACAGGCGTCTTGGCTCCTCAGCGAGGCCTCGCCCGCCGCTAGGCGACGGGCGGGGCCAAGCGCTTCAACAGCGCCGGCAGGATCAGCACCAGCACGCTGATGCGCAGCAGGTGGTGGGTGGTGACGAAGGCCGGGTCGATGCCCAGCGTCAGCGCCACCAGGCTCAGCTCCGGGGCGCCGCCGGGCATGTAGGCGAGCAGCGCCGCGGCCGCCGAGTAGCCGGTCAGCAGGTGGCCGAGCCAGGCGGCGAGCACGGCGATCGCCAGCAGCACCAGCGCCTGGGCGATGGCCATCACCAGCGTCTGGCCGAGCCGGGCCAGCGAGGTGCCGGCGAAGCGCACCCCCACCGAGACGCCGATGATCACCTGGGCCAGGGCCAGCAGCGCCGGCGGCACCGCGGCGTGGGTGACGCCGCTGAGGTGCAGCGCCGCCGAGGCCAGTGCCGGGCCGAACAGCAGGGCGTTGGGCAGGCGCAGCCGGCGTGCCAGCCAGATGCCGCCGAACCCGGCGGCGACGAGCCAGGCCGCATCCGCCGGGCCGGGCAGCGTCAGCCAGCCCGACGGGTCCGGCGTGGCATTGCCCAGGTCGACGTGGCCGATCGCCTGGAGCACCGGCGGGATCGCCACCAGCAGCACCAGGATGCGCACCGCATGGGTCATGCCGACCACCCGCAGGTCGGCCCCGGAGGCCATCGCCATCACCGTGACCGTGGAGACCCCGCCCGGCACGCCGGCATACAGCGCGGTCTCCCGGGAGTGGCCGGCGATACGCCGCGAGAACCACACCGAGAAGGCCATCATCACCGCCGTGGCCACCAGCATCACCGCCAGGCTCAGGCTCCACAGCCCCAGGTCGCCGGATAGCCCGGGGGTGAAGGCCGAGCCCAGCATCACCCCGATCACCACCAGCACGCCCTTGCGGCCGCGACCCGGCGAGCGCAGCGGCACGCCGCAGAGGCTCGCCACGGTGGTGGCGATCATGGCGCCGAGCAGCCACGGCAGCGGCAGGTTGACGGCGAAGGCCGCCGCGCCGCCGACGATGCCCAGCGCCAGGGTGGGCAGGAAACGCAGCAGGGAGGCGAGGGCGGAGGGCAAGGCGAGGTCTCCAGTCGAGCGGGTTCGGGCCCGCCGGGCGGGCCCGAGGAGTATATCAGCCTGCGCTGTTGTGGCGGGTGCGGCGGGCCAGCAGCTTGGGCACCAGCCAGGGCAACACCAGCAGCGCGGCGGCGGCCACCCACAGCCCCAGCGAGATGCCGGACTGCCACAGGATGCCCGTATCGCCGCCGCTGATCGACAGCGCCCGGCGCAGGTTCTGCTCCATCAGCCCGCCCAGCACGTAGCCGAGGATCACCGGCGCCAGCGAGAATCCGAGCTTGCGCAGCAGGTAGCCGAACACGCCGATGATCAGCATCAGGTAGATGGCGGTCAGGTCGGAGTGCAGCTGGTAGACGCCGACGAAGGCCAGGATGGCGATGGCCGGCACCAGCACCCAGCGCGGAATCGTCAGCACCCGGGCGAACACCCCGGCCAGCGGCAGGTTCAAGGCCAGCAGCACGATATTGCCGATATACAGCGAGGCGATCAGCCCGCCGGCCACCTCGGGGCGCTCGGTGAACATCATCGGGCCCGGGGTGATGTTGTAGAGCATCAGCGCGCCGAGCAGCACCGCGGTGGTGCCGGAGCCGGGGATGCCCAGGGTCAGCATCGGCACGAAGGAGCCCGCCGCCGAGGCGTTGTTGGCCGCCTCCGGCGCCGCCAGGCCGCGCATGTCGCCCTTGCCGAAGGTGCCGTTCTTGTCGGACAGGCGCTTCTCGGTGGTGTAGGACACCGCGCCGGCCACCGAGGCGCCGGTGCCCGGCAGCACACCGATCACGAAGCCGAGCAGGCCCGAGCGGCCCATGGCGCCCTTGCAGTGCAGCACCTCCTTGAGGCTGACGAACACGCGGCCCAGGGCCGGCAGCTCGCCGTCGCCGTCGCGGCGGTGGGCGTGCTCCAGCATCAGCAGGATCTCGCTGATCGCGAACAGGCCGATGATCATCACCACGAAGTCGATGCCGTCGTAGAGCTCGGGCAGGCCGAAGGTGAAGCGCATCACGCCGGTGCCGGAATCGACGCCCACGGTGGCGATCAGCACGCCCAGCACCGCGCCGAGGGCGGTCTTGATCGGGTCCTTGCCCATCATCACCGACATCGACGAGAAGGCGAACACCATCAGCGCGAAGAACTCGGCGGGGCCGAACATCACCGCCACCTCGGCCAGCAGCGGCGCGAACAGCGTCAGGCCGATGATGGCGATGGTGGCGCCGACGAAGGAGCTCACCGCGGACAGGCCCAGCGCCGGGCCGGCCAGGCCCTGCTTGGCCAGCGGGTGGCCGTCCAGGGTGGTCATCACCGCGCCGGCGTCGCCGGGCACGTTGAGCAGGATGCTCGACATGCGGCCGCCGTACTCGGCGCCGGTGTAGATGCCGGCCAGCAGGATCAGCGCCGACTCGGCGGGCAGGCCCAGGGTGTAGGCCAGCGGCATCAGGATGGCGATGCCGTTGATCGGCCCGATGCCAGGCAGCGCGCCGAACAGGGTGCCGAGCAGGGCGCCGAGGAAGGCCAGCCCCAGGTTCAGCGGGCTCAGCGCGACGCCGAAGCCCTCGATCAGGAAATCAAACATGGTGGCGCTCCTCTAGATGACGTCGGCCAGCCAGGTGCCGGTGGGCAGGGCGATGCCCAGCGCCTCGGTGAACAGGAAATAGCTGCCCGTGGCCATCAGCGCACCGGTGAGCAGCGCCTTGGGCCAGCTGGCGTCGAACAGCCGGGCCAGGGTCGCCACCACCAGCAAGGAGGCGGGAATGAAGCCCAGGCGGGTGAACAGCAGCGCATAGACCAGCAGCAGGCCCAGCACCACCAGCAGCCTCAGTGCCAGGGCGGGATGGGGCCATTCGCCGTCCTCGCCGGGCCGGATCACCAGCACCAGCGCCAGGCCGGCGAGCAGGGCCGCCAGGCCCAGCGGGAAGGCCTTCGGCCCCACGGGCTCGTAGCTGAACGGGACTTCCAGTTGCACGGCCTGGGCGGCGATGAACGCCGCCAGACCGATCAGGGCGAGTCCCAGCAGTCGGTCGGCGGCGATGCTCATTTCAGGCCCACTTCTTCGGCCAGTGACTGGAAGTCGGCGACCTGATCCTTCACGTAGGCGTCGAAGTCGTCACCGAAGCGTGACATCGGGAACAGGCCACGGGCCTCGCGCAGCTCGGCGAAGCGCTCGTCTGCGGCCAGGGTCTCCAGGCGCTCGACCCAGGCCTGGTAGGCCTCGTCGCTGACGTCCGGGCCCATGTAATAGCCGCGCCAGATCGGCCACTGGACGTCGTAGCCCTGTTCGGCGGCGGTGGGGATCTCGGCGTAGGGGCCGCCCATGCGCTCCTCGGAGAGCGCGGCCAGCACTCGCACCTTGCCGCTCTCGAGCTGGGACTGCAGCTCGGACAGGTCGCCGGTGAACACCTGGATGTGGTCGCCGAGCAGCGCCGCCAGCGCCTCGCCGCCGCCCTCGAAGGCCACGTAGCGCAGGGCGCGCGGGTCGATGTCGCCGGCCTTGGCGGTCAGCGCGGCCTTCATCCAGTCCTGGCTGCCCACGGTGCCGCCGGCGCCGAAGGCGATCTCGCCCGGACGCTCCTGGAGGTCGGCCATCAGCTCGTCGAGGCTCTGCCAGGGCGCGTCGGCGCTGACCACGATGGCGCCGTAGTCGACGCCCAGGGCGCCCAGCCAGCGCACCTCGCCGGCGTCGTACTGGCCGAACTTGCCCAGCGCCAGGTTGACCGCCGCGCCGGTGCTGGCGGCGACGATCAGGTCGTCGTCGTCGCTGCGCACGCCGTTGACGTGGTTGTAGGCCACCGCGCCGATGCCGCCGGGCATGTAGGTCACCAACATCGGCTCGTCGATCAGCTCGGCGGCCAGCAGGCCGTTGGCCGCCAGGCGGCAGGTCAGGTCGTAGCCGCCGCCGGGCTTGGCGGGAGCGATGCACTCGGACTCGCCGGCCGCCTGGGCCTGGCCGGCGAGCAGGGCGCCGCCCAGCAGGGCGATGCCGGAGGCGTGGCGTATGGCCGTGTTGATCTTCATGGCGAACTCCTGTTCTCTTGTTGTGAAAGGCGAGGGCGAGACGCGAGGCGCTGCCTCACCGCCATCACTGTCGATGGCCCGAGCGATGCTAGGTCCGCCACCTTTCATCAACCTGTCATCCTGCCCGCCACCCTCTGAGACATTGGTCGAATGCGCCTGCTGGTCATCGAGGACGATCCGCTGATCGCCCGCTCCCTGGAACACGCCCTGGCCCCGCTGGGCAACACCGTCGAGGCCTTCGCCACCCGCGCCGAGGCCCGGGCCGCGCTGGCCCACGACCGCTTCGACCTGATCCTGCTCGACCTGGGTCTGCCCGACGGCGACGGCCTGGAGCTGCTGGCGGCGCTGCGCGATCGCGGCGACACCACCCCGGTGCTGATCCTCACCGCTCGCGACGCCGTCGACGACCGGGTCTCCGGCCTCGACCTGGGCGCCGACGACTACCTGGCCAAGCCGTTCTCGATCGCCGAGCTCGAGGCCCGGGTGCGGGCCCTGCTGCGGCGCAGCCAGCAGCGCAGCGACAACCGCCTGCGCCATGGGCCGCTGGCCTTCGACCCGGCGACCGGCAGCGCCCACCTCGACGAGGCGCCGCTGGAGCTGCCGCGCCGCGAGCTGCTGCTGGTCGAGGGCCTGCTGCTGCACGCCGGCAGCATCGCCCCGCGGGAGGCCCTGGAGCGCCGACTGTTCGGCTTCGACGAGGTGGGCACCAACGCCCTTGAGGTCTACGTCAGCCGGCTGCGCAAGCGGCTCAAGGGCAGCGGGCTGCGCATCCGCACCTTCCGCGGGCTCGGCTACCGGCTGGAGGACGACGCCGGGTGATCGAGGTCGCGGGCTCGCTGAAGCGTCGCCTGGCGGTGTGGCTGCTGGTCACGGTGAGCGGGCTCGGCGCGCTGCTGATGGTCGAGGCCTGGTGGAGCGCCCACCGCGCCGCCCAGCGCGCCTACGACAGCCAGCTCGAGGCCGCCGCCCTCACCATCGCCGAGGCGGTGCAGTGGCAGCAGGGCGAGCCGGTGGTGGAGATTCCCGCCGCGGCGCTGCAGATACTCGCTACCCGCTACCAGGAGCGGGTCTTCTACGCGGTGCTCGACGCCGACGGCGAGGCGGTCTCCACCAACATGGCCTACGCCATCGCGCCGGCCTGGCGGGAACGCGCCGCCCACGCGCCCCGGGCGCTGACCGCCGACGTCGACGGCACCTCCTGGCGGCTCTACGGCCGCGAATATGACTCGGCGGGCTGGGTCTCCCAGGAACCGGTGCAGATCTGGGTGGGCCACACCCGC
Organism: Halomonas sp. ABH4_019; assembly: GCF_056159885.1. Classification (NCBI taxonomy): domain Bacteria; kingdom Pseudomonadati; phylum Pseudomonadota; class Gammaproteobacteria; order Oceanospirillales; family Halomonadaceae; genus Halomonas; species Halomonas sp. ABH4_019. The sequence continues at coordinate 275,071 of NZ_JBSWWC010000002.1, read as the reverse complement.
GAGGGGCGGGCGGCGCTGGCCGACGAACTGTTCGAGCGCACCGTCAGCCGTTTCGTGGCCATGGTGCTGCTGGCCGGGGCGCTGATGGCCATGGCGCTGCGGGTGGCGCTCGGCCCCATGCGCCGGCTGCGCCGCCAGCTCCGGGCGCGCGAGGCCGACGACATGCGCCCGCTGGACGCCCGGGTGCCCGAGGAGATGCGCGAGCTGGCCCAGACCCTCGACCACCTGTTCGCCCGTCAGCGCCACAGCCGCGAGGCGCTGCTGCGCTTCACCGCCGATGCCAGCCACCAGCTCAAGACGCCGCTGGCCGGGCTGCAGAGCACTAGCGAGCTGGCGCTGAAGAGCCCGGCGCCCGACGACTGGCATGCCGCCCTGGGCGCGGTGCACGAGGGGGCGGCGCGCACCAGCCGGCTGGCCGGCCAGCTGTTGAGCCTGGGGCGGCTGCGCCACGTGGAAGAGGCGGGGGAGGTCGCCCCGCTGGACCTGGCCGCGCTGCTGCGCGAGATGCTGCTCGACTGGGCCGGCCGCGAGGCGGCCCGCGACCACGACTTGGGGCTGGACGCACTGCCGGCCGGCCCGTGCCTCGTGCGCGCCGAGGCCTGGGCGCTGCGCGAGCTGCTCGGCAACCTGATCGACAACGCCCTGCGCTATACGCCGCCCGGCAGCACCATCACCCTGGGCCTCGCGGGGGACGCCGAGACGCTGACGCTCTACGTGGAGGACGACGGCCCCGGCGTGCCGGCCGAGGCCCGCGAGCGGCTGCTGCAGCCCTTCGAGCGCGGCGGCCGCCAGGACACTGACGGCTCCGGACTGGGGCTCGCCATCGTCGACTCCATCGCCCGGCGCTTCGATGGTCGGCTGAGCCTCGCCGAGCGCTCGCCCCACGGCCTGGTGGTGCGCCTGCATCTGCCGCGCTGCGCCGAGGAGGAGACGCCATGATCCGCCGCCGCCGTTCCCCGCTGGCTGGCCTGCTGATCGCGCTGCTGGGCCTCGCCGCCCCGGCGGGCGCCGCCACGCCGCTGGTGGTGGAGGCCGCCCTGGACCGCGAGGTGGTCACGCCGCTGCTCGACGCCTTCCGCGCCGCCCACCCCGATATCGCGCTGGAGTTCCGCGACCGCTCGACCCTGGAGGTCGACGAGCGGGTCGTCGATGACGGCCCGGCGCCGGATGTGGTGATCAGCTCGGCGATGCCCTGGCAGATGGCGCGAGTCAACGAGGGCCATGCGCGGCGCCTGGACTCCGCCGAGGCGCGCCAGTGGCCGGCCTGGGCCAAGTGGCGCGACGAGGTGTTCGGCTTCACCTTCGAGCCGATCGTCATGGCCTACCGGCTCGACCTGTCGCGGCGCATGCTGCCGCCGCAGACCCACGCAGACCTGCACACCCTGCTGACCACCGAGCGCGAGGCGCTCGCCGGCAAGGTGACCACCTACTCGCCGCTGGGCAGCGGCGTGGGCTACACGTTGTTCCAGCAGGACGCCCGCTACACGCCGCGCTTCTGGGACCTGGTGGCCGGCATGGGGCGGGTCGATGCCCATCTGGAGAACAACACCCGCGCGATGCTCAAAGGGATCAGCGACGGGCGCTACTGGCTCGGCTACAACCTGCTCGGCTCCTACGCCATGGTGTGGGCCCATGAGCATCCCGAGGTAATCGTCCAGGTGCCCCAGGACTACGCCCTGGTGCTGATGCGCATGGCCTTCGTGCATCGCGACGCCCCGCATCCCGCCGCCGCCGAGGCCTTCGTCGACTTCCTGCTCAGCCACGCCGGCCAGCGGGTGCTGGCCGGCGAGACGCCGCTGTTCAGCGTGCGCCCCGACGTGATCGGCCCCTACACCGCGGCGCGGCTGCGCGACCAGGTGGGCGAGCGGCTCTACCCGATCCCTCTCAACGCCTCGCTGCTGGCCTTCGTCGACCCCCAGCGCCGCGACGCCTTCCTGGCGCGCTGGCGCCGCGAGTTCCGGCGCGACGACTGAGGACGAATCGCTGGGATCATGGTCTTCGGTTCTGACTAGGGGCGCCGGGGACAAGCCGACGAGGAGCTCCTGCGCCATGGATGGCGTCGGGAGCTACAGGGACGTATCTATCGCGTTTCCTCGCAGGCTTGTCGACGGGGTCGCCCCGGGCAGCGCACCTCGTGTGGCATCGTCCCCCGGATTGCCGGAAAGCGGCCCGAGCCGTTATAATGGTCGATTAACTTCTCCCTCCTCCAGCGCACTGGGTGTTGCCGATTATGCTACGTATGGCCCAAGAAGCTCTTACGTTCGATGACGTATTACTCGTTCCCGGCTATTCGGAGGTCCTGCCCAAGGACGTCAGCCTCCGGACGCGCCTGACCCGCGACCTCTACCTCAACATCCCCCTCGCCTCCGCCGCCATGGATACCGTCACCGAAGCCCGCCTGGCCATCGCCATGGCCCAGGAAGGCGGCATCGGCATCATCCACAAGAGCATGACCATCGCCCAGCAGGCGGCCGAGGTGCGCAAGGTCAAGAAGCACGAGAGCGTGATCGTCAAGGATCCGATCACCGTCGGCCCCAAGGCCAAGCTCGCCGATCTGCTGGCGATGGCCAAGGAACACGGCTTCTCGGGCTTCCCGGTGGTGGAAGGGGAGAACCTGGTGGGCATCGTCACCGAGCGTGACATGCGCTTCCAGCCCAATCACGGCGACAGCGTGGCCGACATCATGACGCCCCGCGAGAAGCTGGTCACCGTGGCCGAGGGCACCGAGCTCGCCGTCATCAAGGGCAAGATGCAGGAGCACCGCGTCGAGAAGATGCTGGTGGTGGACGGTGACTTCCGCCTGCGCGGCCTGGTCACCTTCCAGGACATCGAGAAGGCCCGCACCTTCCCCCACGCCGCCAAGGACGAGGACGGCCGCCTGCTGGTCGGCGCCGCCGTGGGCACCGGCCCCGAAACGCCGGACCGCATCGCCGCCCTGGCCGAGGCCGGCGTGGATGCCGTGATCGTCGACACCGCCCACGGCCACTCCCGCGGCGTGATCGAGCGCGTGGCCTGGATCAAGGAACACTTCCCGCAGATCCAGGTGATCGGCGGCAATATCGCCACGGCGGAAGCCGCGAAAGCGCTCGCGGAAGCGGGTGCCGACGGCGTCAAGGTCGGCATCGGCCCCGGCTCCATCTGCACCACCCGCGTGGTGGCCGGCGTCGGCGTGCCGCAGATCACCGCCGTCTCCAACGTCGCCGCGGCCCTCAAGCCCTACAACATCCCGCTGATCGCCGACGGCGGCGTGCGCTACTCCGGCGACCTGGCCAAGGCCGTGGCGGCCGGCGCCAGCGCGGTGATGGTGGGCGGCCTGCTGGCCGGCACCGAGGAGGCCCCGGGCGAGGTCGAGCTCTACCAGGGCCGTACCTACAAGGCCTACCGCGGCATGGGCTCGATGGGCGCTATGTCCCAGACCCAGGGCTCCAGCGACCGCTACTTCCAGGACAAGGACGCCGGCGTCGAGAAGCTGGTGCCGGAAGGCATCGAAGGCCGCGTGCCCTACAAGGGCGTGATGGGCGCCATCGTCCACCAGCTGATGGGTGGCCTGCGTGCCTCCATGGGCTACACCGGCTGCCGCGACATCGAGGAGATGCGCACCAAGCCGGAGTTCGTGAAGATCACCGGCGCCGGCTTCAACGAGTCCCACGTTCACGACGTGCAGATCACCAAGGAAGCCCCCAACTATCGTGCCGGCTGATGCCAGCCTGACGCCGTAGAACGATGAGCTGGAAGCGCGCCGCCGGGCGGCTTCCAGCTTTTCGCTTCCGGCCCGCGAAATTTGCTCCCCGTTTTGCCCGCCTCGTATAGGAATGGCCAGATGACCGACATTCACGCCCACAAGATCCTGATTCTCGACTTCGGCTCCCAGTACACCCAGCTGATTGCCCGCCGGGTCCGCGAGATCGGCGTCTACTCCGAGATCCGCGCCTTCGACATCACCGAGGAAGAGATCCGCGAGTACGCCCCCAACGGCATCATCCTCGCCGGCGGCCCGGAGTCCGTCACCGAGCTGGGCTCGCCGCGCGCGCCGCAGTGCGTGTTCGAGCTGGGCCTGCCGGTGCTCGGCATCTGCTACGGCATGCAGACCATGGCCGAGCAGCTCGGCGGCGCCGTGGAAGGTTCGAACAAGCGCGAGTTCGGCTACGCCCAGGTGCGCCTCGACGTCGAGACCGCGCTGTTCAAGGACATCTCCGACCACATCGACCACGACACCGGCCGTAGCCTGCTCGACGTGTGGATGAGCCACGGCGACAAGGTCGCCCAGGTGCCGGCCGAGTTCAGCGTGACCGCCTCCACCCCGAGCTGCCCGATCGCCGCCATGGCCTGGGAAGAGAAGCGCTTCTTCGGCGTGCAGTTCCACCCCGAGGTGACCCACACCCTGCAGGGCCAGCGCATCCTCGAGCACTTCGTGCTGGATATCTGCCAGAGCGAGCGCAACTGGACCCCGGCCCAGATCATCGAGGACCAGATCGCCCGCGTGCGCGAGCAGGTCGGCGACCGCCACGTGCTGCTCGGCCTCTCCGGCGGCGTGGACTCCTCCGTGGTGGCGGCGCTGCTGCACAAGGCCATCGGCGACCAGCTGACCTGCGTGTTCGTTGACAACGGCCTGCTGCGCAAGGACGAAGGCAACCAGGTGATGGAGACCTTCTCCCAGCACATGGGCGTGCGCGTGATCCGCTCCGACGCCGAAGACCTGTTCCTCGGCAAGCTCGAGGGCGTGGCCGACCCGGAAGACAAGCGCAAGATCATCGGCAACACCTTCATCGACGTGTTCGACGAGCAGGCCGCCAAGATCGACGGCGTGGACTTCCTTGCCCAGGGCACCATCTACCCGGACGTGATCGAATCCGCCGCCGCCAAGACCGGCAAGGCCCACGTCATCAAGTCGCACCACAACGTCGGCGGCCTGCCCGAGACCATGAAGCTCAAGCTGGTCGAGCCGCTGCGCGAGCTGTTCAAGGACGAGGTGCGCAAGCTCGGCCTCGAGCTCGGCCTGCCCTACGACATGGTCTACCGCCACCCCTTCCCGGGGCCGGGCCTGGGCGTGCGTATCCTCGGCGAGGTGAAGAAGGAATACGCCGACATCCTGCGCGAGGCCGACGCCATCTTCATCGAGGAGCTGCACAACGCCGGCTGGTACCACAAGACCAGCCAGGCCTTCGCCGTCTTCCTGCCGGTCAAATCGGTCGGCGTGGTCGGCGACGGCCGCCGCTACGAGTGGGTCATCGCCCTGCGCGCCGTGGAGACGATCGACTTCATGACCGCCCGCTGGGCGCACCTGCCCTACGAGCTGCTGGAGAAGGTCTCCAACCGCATCATCAACGAGCTCTCCGGCGTCTCCCGCGTCACCTACGACGTGAGCAGCAAGCCGCCCGCCACTATCGAGTGGGAGTGATCGCCAGGGCAGGGCGGATGAGATCCGCCTAGCCCCACCGCATCACCCGCGTCATACGAAAGCCTGCCGTTATCGGCAGGCTTTTTTGTTGCCAAACGTAATCCGGCTAAGCTTAACTAGGCTTCAGACGCCAAGGCAGTGGCCGATAGAACGGAGCAGGAAAGCACAATGCGAAGGGAGTCGCAGGGAAAGGATGTTATCCCCGGGCGGTAGCGTGTCTTCCTGCCTCTCGTGTTATGCCGCAGGCACGATGATTGGTGTTATGACGCCTATGTATGATTAATTTTTAGTTAAATCAGCGGATTAGGCTTTCCTTGGCGGGCGGTATAACATGAATGAACGTGCCGGCGCGTTCAAGGGGATAATGCGCCGGCTATCCAATACCTGTTATAACCAGGAGATAGTATTGGAAGAATTATCCAAAATACTTACACCAGTGTTCATTGGATTTATTTCGGCCTACTTCGGTTCGCTTTTAGCCATTCGAAAATTTAAAAAGGAAAAGCTGTGGGAGCGCCAAGAGAAAGCTTATACGGAGATTATTAATGCTCTCTATGCCATGCTACAGCATTGCGAAATACACAAAGAAGACTATGGCCAAGGTACTGGTTATAGTGAAGAAAAAGAGCATGAATTTCGTGAAGCCTATAATGCTGCTCATTGGAGAATAAAGAAAGCTACAGATATTGGTGCATTTGTAATTTCAAAAAAAGCACATTCAGTCCTCTCCGAACTCAGAAATAGAGAGTACTTAAAATGGGAAGAAAACCCGAAATTTGATATCTACGAGCATGAATTTCAGCATTTTCAGAAGGCACTTAGTGAAATCGTGGCCATTGCAAATAAAGAGATCAATGCCGCAAAGGTATAACAAGGCCAGCCAGAGGGACAAAAAAACCGCCGCTTCGCTCTGGTTTTTCTTCCCCTGCTGGCGGCGTTAGGCCCACAGGGCAGAAGGGATTGAAGCATGGAATTTGATGATTTTATGAGAAGCACAAATGGGCAGGCCTACGAGAAAAGTGAAGAAAGAAACGGGCCTCCTCTGAGTTATGTCGGCGAGAAGCTTCGATACTCTCTCGAAAACTGCCATGAATTGCTGAAAGGAATTGGCGAATGTGTCCCCGATGATTTGCCTTTGCCTTCTCGTTACCAAGAAGGTGCGCCATTTTCAGCAAAGTCAGATTTTTTACAAAGTCCCGCTTCAGCTTCTTTCCATTATCAAATCACTGCGTTTGCAGCGCTTTTCAATATGTTGGGTGTAATTAAGTCGAATAAGGATATTGATCGGCTGGCACAGATGTCTGCTCAAGATTTCAAGAAATGGCTAGATTTCATCGAGCGTGAAGGCTCGGTAGTGGGGTAATATCCTAACAAGTAGTTGCAGTTCGTTCCGGCCCTGGCGGGCCTCTACCGGACCGGTTTTCCGTTGCACTCCAAACCGGCCGCTGAACATTGGCGTTAAGCCTAATGAATAATCATGGGGGTTATATGGAAGCTGACGAAAAGGTTAAAAGCCTCGAAGAATTTAAGGAGTTGGTTAAAAAGTTCTTTGAGTCCTATGACCCCGAAATTCGGAGCGAGATCAACAGGAACAAAACATGGGTGAAGCGAGAGGTGTTAGAAGCCAGGTGCTTCAAAACATTCACTGTATCGCCACCACCTGCTGTCGGCGGATTGGTAATGCGAAACGTTGACGCCTTCGAGGCCTTGTTCAACCCGCCTTATGGGATGAATGTAAGTTCTATTGTTTTCGACATGATAGATGAGGCTATCGGAGTAATAATGTCAGGCGGTCCGGAGCGGCCAGAGCCTGGGCCTGCTGTGGCCGAAGAGCCCGACTACGAGGAAGGGTATGCCTTCATAGCAATGGCAATCGATCCCCAGAATCCAGAATTAGAGGATGTTCGAGATTCCATCAAAGAGGCGGCAACCAAGTGTGGAATCCATGCCGAGCGCGTTGACGAAGTTCAGAACAATAATAGGATTACTGACAGGATTCTCGAGTCGATTCAAAAGGCACAGTTTGTAATTGTAGACCTTACGCATTCCAAGCCTAATGTGTTCTATGAAGCTGGGTACGCTCAGGGTCTTGGGAAAATACCAATATACATTGCTCGAGATGGCACCCGCCTAGAGTTTGATTTGAAAGATTATCCAGTCATCTTTTTTAGAAATATGAGGGCTTTAAAGGACGGTCTGCAAGAGCGTCTTAGGGCCCTTGCGTAATCGGCTTAACAAGTGCGTCAACGGGGCCGGTTTGTTCCGCTTCCGCTCCACAAACCGGCCCGTTACGCTGGCGTTAGCAATTTCATCTGGACATGGAGCTCATGCTCGAAATTATCAAGTTACTTGGCGGTGCCACGGTACTAATTGGCGCTGCCGGCTGGCTAGCCACCAAGTTTATTGAAAATCGCCTAAATCGTGAAATTGAGGCATATAAGGCAAAGCTAAAAGCCGAGTCTGACACTGAGATTGAGAATCTGAAGTCCCGCCTTCAGGTGGCAGCGAAGGAACGGGAAATTGCCGTCAGTTGGCTTCATCAAAAGCGCGCTACCGCAATTGAGAGTTTGTATTCATCACTCGTCGACCTACAGCATGCCGCGCGTGTCGTGCTCGATACATTGTCTCCGCGCAACCCAGAAGATATACGCAAGCTCAGTTCAGAGGCAGTGAAAAAACTTCATCAAACGTATGGGGCGTATCTCAAGGCAAAAATATTCTTGTCGCCGCTTACCTGCGAAAAGATCGAGAAGGTTCTTCAAGGAATTCAAGGTTCAGTGGTTATGTATGACCTCTACCTCGGAAACTACGACGACCATGAACTGAATACGCTAACGGACGTGAAGGACATCGCATGGAAGGATATTCAAGCGGTCGTTCCCGCAGCTCTCGAGGAACTGGAGTCCGAGTTCAGGTTGGTTCTCGGGGTCGAAAATAGCTAACCACTCATTCCACCGGGCCTGCGCGAAAAGCCACGCAGGCCTGTGAATTAAAACGTTAGGCTCACTGGCAGTTTAGGAAGGATTTATCTTGATACCTCAAGAAGTAAGTTCGCTATTACTTTCATTAGGTGGTAGCGCGGCAATATTGATCGCTTTCGCTAAGCTCTTTGAGAGAATCTTGATAGATCAAGTTTCAAAAAGAACCACGGCCAGCTTGAATCAAGACTTAGAAAACCTTAAGTCAAAACATGTGAATGCTTTAGAAGAATTCAAAGCAAAAGCTACCACGAACCTGAAAGAACGAGAAATATTCAGCACGATTTCAATAGATACCTATCAAGACTTTTTTAAGAAAAGAATCAAGGTGTATCAAGATCTTCTTGATTGGGAGAATGAATATATACAAGATATGCTAGAGGACTTTTTAGCTGAGCAGGCAGATGATTATGGGGGTAATTACTTTTTCGCATATAAGAGGTTGCGTGAGATTTTGATAAAAAATCAATTGTATATCTCAAATGATCTTGACAAAAAATTCCAGAAGTTAAGGCATGCAGCTGCTGAGTATACTAAAAAGTCTGATTATCACGAGGCTATGTCCGAGTCTCATGGCGTTGACCCTCAAAATTATTGGCAAGAAATTTCAGATATTTATAATGATTTGGCGGTAGGCACATCTGAAATGATGCAAGGTATTTTGGAGCAGATAGGGTTGGATGTTTCAAAAATACGTTCGCGTATTGAAATAGATAAGGCCTGAACCAATCGGGGACAGACCCCAATTAATGCCTTAGTCGCGGGCACGCTCTTAGGGGCTGACGGCCGCGCTGCTGCTGCCTGCCCCCGCCGTCAAACTAGCTGCTGATGAGCTGCTGACGAAATCTAGGAAGCCTCCGGGCCACCGGCGGCAGGCGAGTCGCCATGATCAGGGCAGACGCCACGGCGTACAGGGTCCATTCCCCGAGATCTGCGCGCACCATCCAGAGGAAGTGCAGGAGGATCAGCCCCAGGATGGGGTAGGAAAGCCTGTGCAGCGGCTTCCAGCGCTTGCCCAGCCGGCGCATCGCCCAGCGGTTCGAGGTCGCTCCCAGGGCCGCCAGGCCGATCAGGGCGAGCATGCCGACGATGATGTAGGGGCGCTTGACCAGCTCGCTGCCGAGCATCGCCCAGTCGAGCCCGAGGATGAACAGGGCGTAGCTGATAAGGTGCAGGCTGGCGTAGGCCAGCGTCCAGAGGCCGAGCTGCCGCCGGATCAGCGCGAAGCCCTTCCAGCGGGTGAGTTTGGTCAGCGGCGTCAGGCTCAGGGTGAGCAGCAGCATCCATAGCCCGCCGAGGCCGATATTCAGCAGCAGGTAGCGGCCCGGCTCGGGGCCGGCGGCGTTGTTGGCGACCTGCCAGCCCCACAGCAGCAGGGGCGTCAGCGCCGCCAGGAACACCCCACCGCGCCACAGCCGCCACTTGCCCTGCGCCGTCATCAGAAGTGCTCCCGCAGATCCATGCCCGCGTACAGCTCCGCCACCTCGTCGGCGTAGCCGTTGAACATCCGGGTATCGATGGTGTTGGGGCTGAACAGGCTGTTGGGCAGGCGCCGTTCGCTGGCCTGGCTCCAGCGGGGGTGGTCGACCCGCAGATTGACGTTGGCGTAGATGCCGTACTCCTCCGGGGCGATCCGCTGCCAGGAATTGACCGGTTGCTCCTCCACCAGCGAGATGCGCACGATCGACTTGATGCTCTTGAAGCCGTACTTCCACGGCACCACCAGCCGCAGAGGCGCGCCGTTCTGGTTGGGCAGCTCGCGGCCGTACATGCCGAGTGCCAGCAGCGTCAGCGGGTGCATGGCCTCGTCCAGGCGCAGCCCCTCCACGTAGGGCCAGTCGATCAGCGCGAACGAGGAGCGCTGCCCGGGCATCTGCTCGGGATCGACCAGGGTCTCGAAGCGCACGTAGCGGGCCTTGCCGGTGGGCTCGGCGCGCTTGATGACGTCGGCCAGGGAGATGCCCAGCCAGGGAATCACCATCGACCACGCCTCGACGCAGCGCAGGCGATAGATGCGCTCCTCGAAGCGGGAGGGGCGGGCGAGGTCTTCCAGGTCGAAGCGGCCGCCGTTGTTTACCTCACCGTCGATCACCACGCTCCACGGCTGGGTCTCGAGGTCGCCGGCGCGGCGGGCCGGGTCGGACTTGCCGGTGCCGAACTCGTAGAAGTTGTTGTAGCCGCTGGCGTCGTCGAACGGGGCGATCGCGTCCTGCTCGGGGTCGTCCGGCACGATGGCGCGCCGGCGGGCGGCCTCAAGCTTTTCCTTGAGCCAGGCGGGCGCATCGCCGCTGGGAACATCCGAATAGTCGGCGCTGGCCCGGGCCTGGCCGGACAGGGCGAGCCCCGCCCCCAGGCCGACCATGCCGCCCATGGAGCGGCGCCGCGAGAGATAGACGGATTCCGGTGTCACATCGGATTCGCGCAGATCGCTGGGCTTGGCGATGTTGATCAGCATGTGGTGCCTCCACTGGCGGTGGACGTTGACGCGACGCGTCCCGGCATCGTGACGCGAGCGCCTCGTCAAACCGCTGACGAGCAGATGACAGCTTTGTCATGTGGAACTAGGGGCAGGCCCCGATGATTCCTGGTCGATGGCTGACTGTCGGGCAACCATGAAAAGCACGGACGGTGTGTCTGCTAAGCTACGCATTCAGTGTGCTTTCGACGGTGGAGGAGACGATGGCCTTCCACAATCCAGATCCGAAGATGCGAGCGGTGGAGCAGCGCAATGCCCGACTGAGGGCCGACCTGTTTGCCAAGCTGTTTGGCGGTGCGTGGCGTGGGCTTCGCCAGGGTGCCCGGCGGCTGTCGAGGGGGCGATACCGCCGATGTCACCATCGGCCGCGGCGCTGACCAACGGCCAACCTTTGCCTCTGCGCATCGTGTGAAATGAGCGACAAACCCTGGTTATTTTCGGAACCCGCCCCACGGCGGGTTCTTTTTTGCCTCGCGCCTGATCGTCCGGCTACTCTGCTCAATCCGATTCTGCTGATCTTGCTCAGGAGCCCCGCCATGCCGACCCTCTCACGCCGCCAGGTCCTCGGAACCATGACCGCCGCCGGCACCATGCTCGTCGCGGGCCAGCCAGCGTTCGCCGCCACTTCCACCTCGGCCGCTTCCGCCGCCACTACCGATCTCGACCAGCCACTGGCGGAACTGGAGCGCACGGAGGACGATCGCGTGGGCGTGGCGCTGATGAACGTCGCCACCGGCGCGGTGGCGAGCCATCGCGGTAATGAGCGGTTCCTGTTCAACAGCACCGGCAAGTTCTTCATCGCCGCGGCGGTGCTGGCCCGGGTGGACGAGGGCAGCGAGTCGCTGGATCGCCGCATGGTGATCGAGGAGGGCGATCTCGTCGGCTGGACGCCGATCACCGAGAAGCGCCTGGGCGAGCCCGGCCTGACCGTCGCCGAACTGTGCCAGGCGGCGGTGGCCTGGAGCGACAACGCGGCGGCGAATGCGCTGATCGAGAGCGTCGGCGGGCCCGAGGCGGTCACCGCCTATCTGCGTTCCATCGGCGACGAGACCACCCGGCTGGACCGCATCGAGCCCGGCCTGAACACCCACGACCGCGAGGGCGACGAGCGCGACACCACCACCCCGCTGGCGATGATGGCGACGCTACGCACCCTGCTGCTGGGCGATGCCTTGACGCCGTCGTCGCGGCACCAGCTCGCGTCCTGGATGATCGAGGGCAAGGTCGGCGACGCCCGGCTGCGCGCCGGTATGCCATCGTCGTGGCTGGTCGGCGAGAAGACCGGCACCAACGGCGTGGGCAACGCCAGCGATATCGGCATCGGCTGGCCGGGCGATCGCGGCGCGGTCATCGCCGTCGCCTATACCTTCATGCCCAACGCGACCGGGGAGCAGCGCGACGAGACCATCGCCGCCGTCGGGAGGCTGGCCGCCCGCGTATAAGGTCGCCCTTCGATGCGGCATCGGGCAGGCTCAGGAACGGCGCGCTAGCCGAGCCTTCAGACGATAACACCCCAGAACCCGCCAATTGGCGGGTTCTGGGGTTTTGCCGGCAAGGTCGCGCCGCGGCGCCGGAGTGTCGGAAGGGCGGCTCGTGGCGCGAGGTCTCGTCGCCGGCGCTGCAGGCCATGACGGAAGGATCGCCTTACTCCGCGGTGGCGGCGGCGTATGCCTGGCCGGCGCTGGCCCAGGCGATCACGGCCAGGCCCAGGGCCACGAGCGAGAGGAGGGCGCCCGCCCAGTTCGGTGAGGCCAGGCCGAATCCGGCGGCAATCGTCGCGCCGCCGACCCAGGCACCGATGGCGTTCCCGAGGTTGAACATGCCGATGTTCACCGAGGCGGCCATCGTGGGCGCTCCCGCGCGGCTGGCACGGTCCATCACCAGTTTCTGGATCGGCGAGACCGTGGCGAAGCCGAAGGCCGCCATGAGGAACACGCAGACCGCCGCCACGGCAGCGTTCTCGACCCCGAACCAGAAGACGAACAGCACCGCCGCCTGCGCGGCCAGCGTCACGAACAGGGTGCCGAACAGGGAGCGGTCGGCGAAGCGGCCCCCCATCCAGTTGCCGACGGCCAGTCCGAGCCCGAACAGCACCATCAGCTGTGCCACGCCGGCCTCGGACACCCCGGCTTCCTCGACCATCATCGGCGCGATGTAGGTGATCGACGTGAAGAAGGCGGCGGGGCCGAACACCGTGATGCCCATGGACAGCAGTACCTGGGGATCCATGAAGGCGCGCAGTTCGGCTTTCAGGGCGATGGACTTGCCCGCCTCGATCCGCGGCACCAGCAGTGCGACGCTGAGCACCGTGACGAGACCGATCCCGGCGATCAGCCAGAAGACCAGCCGCCAATCGAAGGTCTGGGCGAGCCAGGTGCCGGCGGGTACCCCGAACAGGTTGGCCATCGTCAGGCCCGAGAACATGAAGGCGATGGCGCTTGCCTGACGGTCCTTGGCGACCAGCGAGGCGGCGATGATCGAGCCGATGCCGAAGAAGGTGCCGTGATTGAACGCCGTCAGGATGCGGCCCGCCAGCGCGACCGGCAGCGTCGGGGCCAGGGCGGTGATCACGTTGCCGAGGGTGAAGATGAGCGCGAGGCCGATCAGCATCGTCTTGCGCGGGACCCTCGCGCCCAGCACGGTGAGAATGGGCGCGCCGACGAACACGCCCAGCGCATAGGTGGTGGCCATCAGGCCGGCCGCCGGGATGTCGACGCCGAAATCACTGGCGATCTGCGGGAGGATGCCGGCGACGACGAATTCGGTCAGGCCGATACCGAAGGCGCCGATCGCCAGCGCGAAGAGGGCTATGGGCATGGGAAAGTCTCCATTCGCGATGTTTCAGGAAGAATATTGTTCGGCTATATTGATTCTATGAGACATGTTATTCAGAGATAAACGCGAAATGCCCGACTCGGATAAAGAAAAAGATATTGTTCGCCAGGTGAGGCATCGTCCGGCCGAACTCGACGCGATCGACCGAAAGATATTAGGTGCGCTCGCCGAAGATGCGTCGCGGAGCTACGCCGAACTCAGCAAGATCGTGAACCTGTCCGCTCCCGCCGTGCACGACCGGGTGAAGCGGCTCAAGCGCGATGAGGTCATCAAGGGCACCGTCGCCAGGCTCGATGGCTGCAAGCTTGGCCGCACCTTGCTGACCTTCCTGGTGGTCGATACCAGCAGCTACCACGCCACCCGCGAACTGCTCGCCTTCGCCGACAGGCCCGAGGTCGAGGAACTGCACACCGTGGCGGGCGACGGCTGTGTGCTGGTGAAGGTGCGTGCGGCCGACACCGAGTCGTTGGAGAGCTTCCTGATGGAGATCCAGAGCCTGGAAGGCGTGCGCTCGGTACGCAGCTACATCGCGCTCTCGACCTTCCTCGAGAGAGGTCCGTCGCCGGATTAGGTGGACTACCCAGAGGAGTCGAGGCAGCCGTCCCATCTGCCCACTCACGGCGTTCCGTCTGGGATAGCGACCTGATCTTGGAGTGGATCGAATCGCGGTTCGCATTTCCCCAATCGCAGAGCGGCACCAGGGCGTCGGCCAGCGTCCTGCCGAGCGCGACGAGACCATCGCCGCCGTCGGTCGGCTGGCCGCCCGCGTATAATGTCGCCTAGCGCGCGCCATCGGGCAGGGCCCGGTGGCGCGACCGTGAACACAGCAGCGGCACGAGAGCGTCATGAATCGCGTAACGAAGGCAGGAACGGAGGGGGATGGCCGCCCCATGAGCACCACATCATTCGAGGCGCTGGCCTGCCCGCTGGACGGCGACCCGCTTCAGCGTCGCGACGGCGCCTGGCGCTGCGCGGCCGGCCACAGCTTCGATATCGCCCGCCAGGGCTACGTGCACCTGCTGCCGGTGCAGAACAAGCGCTCCCGCGATCCCGGCGACAGCAAGACGATGGTGGCGGCGCGGCGGCGCTTCCTCGAGGCCGGCCACTATCGGCCCATCGCCGAGGCGGTGAGCCGCGTCGTGCTGGCCGAAGTGCCCGCCGGCGGCACGCTACACTGCCTGGATGCCGGCTGCGGCGAGGGCTTCTACCTGCGCGCTCTGGCCGAGATGGCGGAAGGGCAGGGCGAGGCGGCCAGGCTGTCGCTGCTGGGCGTGGACATCTCCAAGTGGGCGGTGCTGGCCGCCGCCAAGCGCGAGAAGGCCGCCACCTGGGTGGTCGGCACCAACGCCCACCTGCCGGTGCAGGAGCAGACCCTCGACCGCGTGCTTTGCCTGTTCGGCTTCCCCGTCTACCCGGAGTTCGCCCGGGTGCTGAAGCCGGGCGGCGAGCTGCTGATGGTCGAGGCCGGGCCGGACCACCTGCGCGAGCTGCGCGAGATCATCTACCCGAGCGTGAAGCCGCCCCGCGAGGACGACGAGGCCGCGCCCGAGGGCTTCACGCGGCACTCCGGCGAGACGCTGCGCTACGCCATCGAGCTCGAGGGCGCCGAGCCCATCGCCGACCTGATGGCGATGACGCCGCACCTGCACCGGGCCAGCGCCGAAGGGCGCGAGAAGGCCGCGGCGCTGACCTCGCTCGCCCTCACCGTGGACGTGCGGCTGACGCGGCTGGTGCGCGAATGACGATGCGAGCATCGAGCCTGGTGACCCGTACCGGAGCCATCGGCGCGTCGGTTTGGGGAGATCCCGCCTGAGAGGCACCGCAGGAGGAAAAAAGCGGTGGCCCCCGATGGCGATGGCTATCTTCAGCGCTATACGTCGATGGGGCGAAGTGGAGACCAGCGCGATGCAGATGTTGATCAATATCGACGTGCCCGAACTGGCATCGGCCATTGCCTTCTACTGCACCGCCTTCGGCTTGGTGCTCGGTCGCGAGCTCGATGACGATGTCGCCGAGCTGACGGGGGCAGAGGCGAGGATCTACCTGCTCAGGCACGACAGTGGCTCACCCTGCGCGAAGGGCAGCGGGCAGCACCGGGATTACGCGAGGCACTGGACGCCCGTGCATTTCGATGTCGTGGTGGACGATATCGACCGGGCCACCGCGCGGGTGCTTGGCTGTGGCGCGGTCCAGGAGAGCGAGCGCGTCCACTGGCGTGGCTCAACGTGCGTCACGTTTTCCGACCCCTTCGGCCACGGGTTCTGCCTGATCGAATTCAGCGGAGAGGGCTATCGCGACGACACCGAGTAGCCAGCCGCGCCAACCCCCACGCTTTCCCCTAGGTTCTGTACGAAAACTGTCTGCGCTCGCCCATACGGCGTTAAAAATCGGCTTAAAGTACTCATTTACACCACGTAAACTCCGTCTTTTCACCGATTTTTGCCTTGTCTGGCCATCGCTCGCCGACTTTTCGCACAAAACCTAGGCTGGGCGAACGTTCGCAACGATGTCGGGACATGGACCGCCGATGACCGCTTCTCAACGCCTCACGCTGACACCTGCCGACGCCCGCCGGCTGCTGGTGCGTTATCACTTCCGCCCGGCGCCGCTGGCGAGCGTCATCCGCCGCCTGGGCACCATCCAGTTCGATCCCCTGGCGCCGGTCGGCACCAACCCCGACCTGGTGCTGCAGGCCCGGGTGCCCGGCTATCACCAGGGCGACTGGCAGCAGGCGGCCTATGAGCAGCGGTGGCTGGTCGACGGCTGGGACAAGCAGGCGAGCCTGATCCGGCCCGCGGAGTGGTGGGCCCAGGCGCCGTTCCATCGCTGGTTCGCCCGGCGCTGGCAGCATCGGGGCGTGGACGTCGAGGCCCCGGAAGCTCGCGCCCTGGTGGCGCAGGTCGAGCGCCATGGCCCCTCGACCAGCCTCGAGCTCGGCGACCAGCGGGCCGATCCCGCCCTGCGCGGCAGCTGGTATGGCCCCAAGCGCTCGCGGCATCTGCTCAAGGCGCTGTGGGATTCGGGCCACCTGATGACCCACCATCGCGTCGGCGGCCGCCATGCCTACGACCTGCCCGAGCGGGTGCTGCCCCAGGGGGCGAGCGTGGCGGAGGCCAGCGACGACGAGGCCCTGCAGCGGCTGGTGGTGCGGCGCGTGCAGGCCGCCGGGCTGCTGCGCCCTGCGGCCGACGGTGCCGTCTGGTCGCTGCCGTGCCCCCGCGCGGAGCGCGATCGCATCGCCGCCCGTGCCATCGCCCGGGGTGAGCTGGTCGAGCTCGACGTCGACGGCACGGCCTACTGGACGACGCCCGAGGCCCTGGCGACGCTGGAGGACGCCGAGCCGCCGGTGCCCCCGTCGCGGGAGGTGCGCTTTCTCGCCCCGCTGGACCCGCTGATGTGGGACCGCGGCGGCGTCGCCCGGCTGTTCGCCTTCGACTACGTCTGGGAGGTCTACAAGCCCGAGGCCCAGCGTCGCTGGGGCTACTACGTGGTGCCGGTGCTGTGGGGCGAACGTTTCGTGGCCCGCTTCGATGCCCGGTGCCGGCAGGGCACCCTGACGATCCTCGCCTGGCACTGGGAGCCTGACGTGTTGCCGGCCCGGCTGCCCGAGGGCCTGGCCGAGGCGCTGGAGCCGGCCGCCCGGGCGTTTCTCGGCTACCTCGGCGCCACGCGCCTCGTGCTGCCCCGTGGGCTCGGTCGCGAGGCGCGCCGCGCCTGGCAGCGGGCGGTTCGCTGACGCGGCGAGGCCGGTTGGCGTCGACGAAGATGCGGATGTGTCCGGCGAGGCGATAGGGCCTGGTTATTGCGTCGATGGCTATCACTTCCCTCGCGAAGCAGGTGCCGATCGGCTAAGGTCAGTCGCAGGTTGATAGCTCGCTAACGTGCCCCCATATGACGGTACGAGCAATGCCCATCGCCATCGAGGAGATCGCATGAGCCAAGGCAACGATTACACACCACCGAAGGTCTGGAGCTGGGAGAAGGCCAGCGGCGGCACCTTCGCCAGCGTCAATCGCCCCATTGCCGGGCCGACCCACGACAAGCCGCTGCCGGTCGGCGAGCACCCCTTCCAGCTCTATTCCATGGGCACGCCCAACGGGGTGAAGGTCACGGTGATGCTCGAGGAGCTGCTGGCGCTCGGCTACCAGGACGCCGAGTACGACGCCTGGCTGATCCGCATCGGCGACGGCGACCAGTTCGGCAGCGGCTTCGTGGAGGCCAACCCCAACTCCAAGATCCCGGCGCTGGTCGATCATGGCCCCGACGAGCCGATCCGGGTGTTCGAGTCCGGTGCGATCCTGCTCTACCTGGCCGAGCGCTTCGAGGCGTTCCTGCCGGGCGATCCGGCCGGGCGTACCGAGACCCTGAACTGGCTGTTCTGGCAGATGGGCAGCGCGCCCTTCGTCGGCGGCGGCTTCGGCCACTTCTACGCCTACGCGCCGGAGAAGCTGGAGTACCCCATCGACCGTTACGCCATGGAGACCAAGCGCCAGCTCGACGTACTGGATCGCCGCCTGGCCGAAACGCGCTACCTGGCCGGCGACGACTACACCATCGCCGACATGGCCGCCTGGCCCTGGTACGGCCAGCTGGTGCTGGGCCGGCTGTATGATGCCGCCGAGTTCCTGAGCGTGCACGAGTACGAGCACGTGCTGCGCTGGGCCAGGGAGATCGACGCCCGCCCGGCGGTGCAGCGCGGCCGCATGGTCAACCGCACCTTCGGCGAGCCGGAGATGCAGCTCCACGAGCGCCACGACGCCAGCGACTTCGAGCACAGGACCCAGGACGTTATAAGTTCCTAACCATCCGGTCTTTGCACTTCGAGCGCCGCGGGCCTAGGGTCCGCGGCGCTTATCGTTTTCAAGAGGTCCTCATGTCCACTCCCCTGACATCCCTGTGGCGCGGCTATCGCGATGCCTCGCTGATCCTGCGGGTCACCGTTGCCCTGGTGCTGGGCGCCGCGGTCGGCTTGGTCGGCGGGCCGGCCGTCGGCGAGGCGCTGGCCCCGCTGGGCGAGCTGCTGATGCGGCTGCTCAAGTTCATCATCCTGCCCATCGTGCTGTTCACCCTGATGGCCGGCATCAACCAGGGCCGGGCCGGCAGCCTGGGGCGCATCGGCCGCAAGGTGTTCCTCTACTACCTGGCGACCTCGGCGCTGGCGATCGCCGTCGGCCTCGGCGTGGCGAGCCTGCTGTCGCCGGGCGAGGGCATGTCGCTGGAGGGCGCGGCCTCGGTGTCGGTGCCCGAGAACCCCGGCATCCTCTCGGTGGTGCTCGGCATCGTGCCGACCAACATCGTCGAGGCCTTCGCCGGCCAGGACCTGCTCGGCATCATCTTCACCGCCCTGGTGTTCGGCCTCGCCGTGGCCAAGCTGCGTCGCTCCGAGACCCACGGCGAGCTGGGCGAGCGCCTGGCCGGGCTGATCGAGGCGCTCAACGCCGTGACCCTCAAGGTGATGGGCGGCATCCTGCACGTGGTGCCGGTGGGCGTGTTCGCCATCGTCGCCGGCACCGTGGCCGAGCAGGGGCTCGATACCCTGCTGTCGCTCGGCGACATGGTGGTGGTGCTCTACGTGGCGCTGGGCGTGCAGCTGCTGGTCTACCTGGGCCTGCTCAAGGGCTTCGGCGTGCCGGTGCTGGCCTTCTTCCGTGAGGCGCGCACCCCCATGGCCACCGCCTTCGCCACCCAGAGCAGTTCCGGCACCCTGCCGCTGACCCTGGACGCGGCGCGCCGCCTGGGCCTGCCCCGCGGCCTCTACGGCTTCAGCCTGCCGCTGGGGGCGACCCTAAACATGGATGGCGCGGCGATCCGCATCGCCATCTCGGCGGTGTTCGCCGCCAACGTGGCGGGGGCGCCGCTGGACTGGATGAGCATGCTGCAGATCGTGGTGGTCGGCACCCTGATCTCGGTGGGCACCGCCGGGGTACCCGGCGCCGGCATCGTGATGATCGCCACGGTGTTCGCCCAGGTGGGCCTGCCCATCGAGGCGGTGGCGCTGCTCACCGCCATCGACGCCCTGGTGGGCATGGGCTGCACGGCGCTCAACGTCACCGGCGACCTGGTCGGCAGCGCGCTGATCGGCCGCAGCGAGGGCGAGCGCATTGCCGAGGCGGGGGGCGAGGACGCGTCCGCCGAGGGGCAGCGCGCCTGAACGAGCCGGCTCGCTTTCGCGACACGCTCGGACGTGTCACCTTCGCCGCCCCGTGCGATGTCGCACGGGGCGGCGGCGTTCGGGGCGTAGGGGGCGGAGAAACCTCATCGCCTGCGCGATCCCCGAGGCCGTCTAGGGGGACGATGTCCCGGCGTCGGCCCGTCGCCATTCCAATGGCGAGTGGCCGGTATGGCGGCGGAACACCTTGGCCAGGGCCGAGGGACCGCTATAGCCTACGCGACCGGCGATGGCGTCGAGCGACACGCCGTCGCGCAGCAGGGTCTTGGCCAGGCCGAGCCGGTACTGGGCCAGGTAGGCGGCCGGGGGCTGGCCGAGCGTGTCGCGGAAGACGCTGGCGAAGCGGGCGCGTGACATGCCGGCCTCGGTGGCGAGCCCCGTCAGCGACCAAGCGGTGGCCGGCCGGTCGTGGATGGCGATCAGCGCCTTGACCAGCTTGGGATGCGACATGCCCGCCAGCAGCCCGGCATCCACCTCGCCGGCATCCATCAGGTAGCGCAGCAGCTGGATCACCAGCAGCTCGCACAACCGATCCAGGGCCGCCTGCCGACCACAGCGCTCCTCTCTCATCTCCGCCAGCATCAGCGCCAGCAGGCCGGACAGGTCGGCCAGCCTGTCCAGGGGAATCGCCAGTAGCGCCGGCAGGGCGCGATAGATCGGGCAGGCATCGCCGGCACCGAAACGGAACGACCCGCACAGGGTCTCCGCGCCCGAGGGCGCCGGGCCGAGCCGATGCGCGTTGTCGCCTGCCAGCAGGATCAGGACCGGCCGATCGAATCGGCGCTGCGTGCCATCCGCCAGGGCCAGCTCCACCGTTCCCCGGGTCAGGATATGGATGAAGCCGGTGCCCGTCTGGGCAGGATGGTGGGTGCCGTGGCACAGCGGCCCGGCGTTGATCACGCTGGCCGTGAGATGGAAGCGGGCCAGCAGGGGAGCGAGTCGGTCCATCGTGAGACTCCTGGACGCACTTTTAAGACCTCTGGAGTCCAATCGTCTCGCCGCCATCCTAACCTGTCAAAAGGAATGATCGAAACGGCACCTGAACCGACAGGAGGAGCGAGGCGATGAAGACGATCACGACGCTTGGCATGGTGGCCTTGTGGACCCTGGCGGCGGCCCCGGCCTTGGCCAGCGATCTGGCGACGACGACCTTCCGGGACCACGTGGACGGCGAGGGCAATATCTCATTCCCGCAGGATGCCAGGGCCAGTTGGGTGCATCTGGGGTCTTGGGCGGTCGATGACGCCGAGGCGCCGGGGCCGGGGTTCCACGATGTCTATACGCAACCCGAGGCCGTCCAGGCCTACCGGGAAAGCGGTGAATTCGCCGATGGCACCGTGCTCATCAAGGAGATCCGCGGTATCGAATCCGGCGATAAGACCACCGGGCCGGCGCTCTGGGCCGGGGAGATGCAGGTCTGGTTCGTGATGGTCAAGGATACGCAGAAACGCTTCGACGGCCCCCATTGGAGCAAGGGCTGGGGGTGGGCGCTCTTCGAGGCCGGGGCCCCGGACGTGAACGTCTCCGAAGGCTTCGAAACTACCTGCCTGGGGTGTCATATCCCGGCCAAGTCGACCGACTGGGTGTTCATCGAGGGCTATCCGACCCTGAGAGAAGGCGAGTGAGCATCGGCCGGGCTGGTCCCCGGCGGTATTCGCATGGCCGGCTGGTGAGCGCCCTCGTCCCGCAAATGACCGTCTTGGCGACCCGCGAGGCCGTCCATGGCAGAGCTTCTACACTGGAAGTCACAGTCGTCGCGGGGAGGAACCGCCATGGGGAATCGCCTGGTGAGGGGCATGCTGGCCGGCTTCGTGGCTACCTTCGTCATTTCGATGATCCTGGTGCTGCGCCTGGCGGCGGGCATCATGCCCTGGTACGACCCCATCGAGGTCATGAACCTGGCCGCCCACGACCTGCTCGGCACGCCGGACAGCCGGATGGTGGCCTGGGCCATTCACTTCGTGGTGGGCACCCTGATCTGGGGCCTGCTGTTCGGGCTGCTGTCGCCCTACCTGCCGGGCCGCACCGACATGCGGCGCGGCCTGGAGTTCAGCCTGGCCGCCTGGCTGGTGGTGATGGTCACGGTCTTTCCGCTGGCGGGGTCCGGGCTGTTCGGCCTGGGCTTCGGGCTGATCGCGCCGCTGTCGATGCTGGTGGCCCATGTGGTGTTCGGGCTGTCGATCGGCATCGCCTACGGCTGGGCGGGCGGCGTGCTGGGCCCTGCCTGACCCGCGCCGGGCGGCGGCGGGTCGGGCAGGGAGGGGCGCGGGCCTGGCCATTCCCTTCAGGGCGAGGAGGCGTCGGCCGTCGTCTCGGTGGCGTCGTCGTTGAGAGCGCGTGCGGGCCGGCGCAGGATGCGCAGCGTGCCGCCATCGCCGCCGCCGCAGAACAGGCGCCCGGCCCCGTCGGACTCGAGCCCCGAGACGCCCGTGCCTGCGGGCATCTCGATGCGTTCCAGCACCTCGCCGGTGCGTGGGTCGAGTCGCCTCACATCGCTCTCGTCGTCCTGCCAGGTGCCGTGCCAGAGCTCGCCGTCGACCCAGCTGACCCCGGTGACGAAGCGGTCGGTGGCGATGCTGCGCAGCAGCTCGCCGGTGTCGGGATCGATCTGCTGGATCCGCCGGTCGCGATACTGGCCCACCCACAGCGAGCCCTCCGCCCAGGCGAGGCCCGAGTTGCAGTCCCCCGGAGGCGCGGGGATGGTGGCCAGCACCCGACCGCTGTCGGGGTCGATGCGCTGGATGCGGTCGCCGGCCATCTGGAACAGATGGCGGCCGTCGAAGGCCGTGCCGGCGTCGGCGGCGACTTCCAGCGTGCGCTGAATCTCGCCGCTGTCCGGGTCCAGGGCGGTGAGCCGCCCGTCGCTGGCGAACCATACCCGCTGGCCGTCGTAGGTGACCCCATGGATGCCGGCGATGTCGGGGAAGGGGCCGTATTCGGCGATGATCTCGGCGGTGGAACCTTTCATGGTGTGCTCCCGTGTGGTGGCTAGATGCCTCCAGCCTAGGCACTCGGCGGCGGGGCGGGGAGTAACAAGGTTGTCGGGAATCCCGGCACGGGCGGGGCGAGCCAGCGCCGCGACCGGCCGCGCCCCATGGCTGTCACCTTGCCGTCCGTCGAGAGGGCGTCCAGTGCCCGCTGTACCGAGCGCTGGCTGGTGCCCAGCGCCAGGGCGAGCGCCGAGCTCGACCAGGCCTCGCCGTCGGCGAGCAGGGCCAGCAGTCGCCCGTGCCGGCCCTCCACGAGCGGCGCCAGCACCGCCACGCCGTGGCCCGCGGCGGGGGCCAGCCGGTAGCCGCTCGGCGTCGCGACCACGCCGGCCAGCGGGCCGAGGGCCCGGCGCAGCCGGCCGATCTCGACCCGCAGCCGCGCCCGGTGGGAGGCCTCGGGATGGCGCTGCCGAAAGGCGCGGGCGATGAGCGCCTGTCGCGGCACGTCGTCGGGCCAGGCCTCGCCCAGCAGGCGCGCAAGGGCGAACAGCACCGGGCGCCGGCCGAGGGGCAGCAGCGTGCGCTCGGCGCGTACCAGGTGCCGGCAGGCGTCCACCACCAGCGTCGACGTGGCCAACAACGCCTCGACCTCCTCGAGCAGCAGCGGGCGGGTCTCGCTGGCGACGATCAGCCGCGCGGCGGGGCGCGTGAGCGCCTTCGAGGCCTGCTCGATTTCGGCCATCAGCGCCGGGCCCCCGGCCACCCGCGCCGCCTGTGTCGCACGGCGGAAGGCGGCGCGGGCCGGCGCCGTCTGCAGCCGGCGCAGGGCGATGCCGGCCTTCACCAGCTCGCAGGACGCCCGGGAGGCGGGGCTCAGGTCGTGAAAGGAGATGTCGGCGATGCGCTCGTCGGCCGCGTCCAGGCGGCCGAGCAGCAACAGGCGCCGGGCCTCGAGGTAGCGCGCATGGGCGGCATTCACCCGGTCGCCGTGCGCCTCGAGGGTGGCGCGCGCCGTGGCCAGGGCCTGGCCCGGCCAGCCGAGCTCGCGGGCGACCAGCGCGACCTCGGCCTCGGCCAGCACGCAGCGGGCCCAGGCCGCCGCCGCTCGGGGCCCGAAGGCCCGCGCGGCGTCTCGCAGCAGCGTTCGGGCGCGGGTGAAGTCGCCCAGCTGCGCCATGGCGATGCCGCGCAGGGCCAGTGCCGGGGCGTCGTCGCGCAGGGCGACCCGGTCGAGGGCGCCGAGCGGGTCGCCGGCGGCGAGGGCCCGGGCGGCGGTCGCGATCAGATCGTGCATGGGGGATCCGCCATGCGGGTCGCTCCCGGGGTCGTGGGTGTGTCATCCAGTCTATGCCACGGGCGCGGCCGCGAGGGGAATCGCCGGGGCGTCACGCCGCCCCGCGCGGCCGGATGAGCCTGGCCGCCACGGCGACCACGACGGCCAGCAGCGGTGGCCAGGCGGCCGGGGTGTCGAGCAGGGCGAGGGTCGCGGCGCTCGCCAGGCACCACAGGGCGGGTAGCGCCAGCAGCGCCCAGCCGAGCCGCGGCGAGCGCAGCATCGCCGCCACGCCCAGGGTGACGATGGCCAGCGGGTCGGGCGTCAGGCCGACCACCTCGGCGCCGGCCAGGCCGCGCCCGAGCGGCACCGCGACGAGCGGATGCAGGACGACGGCGTAGGCGACCAGCCCCAGCCCCGCGGTTCGCGTCGCCCTTCGCGCCGAGACGTCAGGCGGGCCGCCTCGCCACAGGCCCAGGGCCAGCAGCGCCATCGCCTGGAGCGCGAACGGCGGCACCAGGTAGCGGATGCCCCAGTGGATGGGGGCATAGCGCTGCCACAGGAAGGCCCAGGCGACGAAGGCCCAACCCGCGGCGAGCAGCACCAGCACGCCGCGCAGCTGCGCCGGTCGCGGCCGGCAGAGGGCCGCCAGGACGGCGAGACCCAGCGCCAGGGCCAGCCATTGGGCCGGCCACAGCGCTTGATTGTGCAGCACGAACAATCGCTCGTAGACGCGCAGCGAGAACATCAGCAGGTCCGCGGGCCGGTAGCTCCACCATTCGCTCATCGCTCGCTTTGCCTAGAGGTGGCGTACGTAATCGGCCATGCGCCGGCGCAGCGCGGCGTCGGGCAGCGGCTCGCGGGCCGCCGCCAGGTTCTCGCGCACGTGGTCGACCCGGGTGGTGGCCGGAATGGCGCAGCTCACCGCGGGGTGGGAGACGATGAACTTGAGGATGAACTGCGCCCAGCTGTGGGCGTCGATCTCGCCGGCCCAGTCGGGCAGCGGCTTGCTCGCCAGGCGGCGAATCAGGCGCTTGCGCTGGAAGGGGCGATTGGCGATCACCCCGATGCCGCGTTCCCGGGCCAGCGGCAGTAGGCGCGCCTCGGCCTCGCGGTCGACGATGTTGTAGGTGAGCTGCACGAAATCGAGGTCGGCCGCGCGCATGATGCGTTCCATGGCGTCGTGGCGACGGCCATGGGAGGTGGTGATGCCGATATGGCGCACCTCGCCGGCGGCCTTCATCGCCTGCAGCGTCTCCAGGTGCGCCTCCCAGGCCACCAGGTTGTGCACCTGCAGCAGGTCGAAGCGCGGCAGGCCCCAGGCGCGGCGCGAGGCGACGATCTGCGATGGCCCCTCGCCGGGGCTCGAGGTCCAGACCTTGTCGGCGGCGTAGACCCGCTCGGTGGCGTCGAGGGCGTCGAGGCCGTGGCCGATGGTCGCCTGGGAGGAGCCGTACATCGGCGAGGAATCGATCAGGCGGCCGCCGCCGGCGAAGAAGGCCGCCATCACCGCCGTGCATTCCTCGAGCAGCCGCGGGTCGTCGCCGACGTTGAAGGTGATCCAGCTGCCCAGCCCCACCAGCGGCAGGGCCTCGCCGCTGGCGGGCAGCGGGCGGGTCAGGATGTCGTCGGCCGCGCCGCGGGCCCCGAGCGGCGGCAGGGCGGCGCCGGCGGCCAGGGCCAGCAGGCCGCCGAGCAGCCGCCGGCGCGACGGGGAATCGGGCGTCGAGGTCATGGTCGCTCCCGAGGGGGTTGCTGTGGGCAGTGTAGCCGCGCCCCGGCGCTCCCGGCCCGGTGTGCGTCGGACGTTATCCCGCTATCGTGAGGCGCCCGCCGGCGATGCGCCCGGCGGCGCCGTAGCGCCAGGGGCGGTTGTGCAGGCCATGGCCGATGGGCAGGCCGGAGAACAATGGCAGGCCGAGCGGAGCCAGGGTCTCGGCGACGATCGCCTCCAGCGGCGTCTCGCCGTAGGGCGTGCAGCCCTCGAAGGTGCCCAGGCACACCGCGGCGGCGCGCTCCAGGGCGCCGCCGTGCACCAGCTGCCACAGGGCGCGTTCCAGGCGGTAGTAGGGTTCGCCGACGTCCTCGAGGATCACCAGCGCGCCGGGCGGGGCGCGGAAGCCCGCCGGGGTGCCCACCAGGCTGGCGAGGGTGGCCAGGTTGCCGCCCACCACCGGGCCCTCGAGCGTCGCCGGGGCATCCGCCCAGGCGACCAGCGGATAGTCGAGCGCGGTCGGCCCCTGGATCAGTGCCAGGGTCTCCTCGAACTGGCCGCGGACGATCTCGCGCGCCGCGGCGTCGCCGTCGTGCAGCCCGCCGGCGGCCTTGGCCACCGGGCCGTGGATGGCCGGCAGGCCGTGGCGATGGCAGTGGTCGAGCAGCACCGTGACGTCGGAATAGCCGATCAGCGGCTTGGGCCGGCGGGCCAGGCGCGCCCAGTCGATGCCGTCGACCAGCTGGGCGGCCCCGTAGCCGCCGCGCACCGCCCACACCGCCTGGGTGTCGGGATCGTCGAAGGCGGCATGCAGCCGGGCCAGGCGGTGCGCGCGGCTGCCGGCCAGGTAGCGGTCGGGGGCCTGCAGGGGCTCGTCGCAGTGTACCTCGACGCCCAGCGCCTCCAGCCCGTGGATGCCGGCGGCCACGGCCTCGGGAGCGGTGAAGGAGGAGGGGGCGATGAGGCTGACGGCAAGCGACATGGTGACGGATCCTCGGTGGCGAAGGGGGCGATGGGCATTGTCGGCGGGATGCGGGCGGCTGTCACGGTCCGCGCTCCGCCATCGCCAGGCGGGGGCACTGGTCGGTCTTGCGGAGGGCCGACAAGCGGGAGAGGCTAGGGCATTACGTTTCTCACGCCGGGACACCGCCATGACCGAGAAGGACAAGATGCTCGCCGGATTGCCCTACGTGGCCGCCGACGCCGCACTGCAAGCCGAGTCGCGACACGCCAAGGCGGTCTGCCACCGGTTCAATTTGATGGATCCCGGAGATCCCGCCGCGCGCATGGCGGTACTCGCCGAGCTGCTCGACCTCGAGGGCGAGGCGCATATCGAGCCGAGTTTCTACTGCGACTATGGCTACAACATCCGCCTGGGCGACGGCTTCTACGCCAATCATCACCTCACCATCCTCGACCCCTGTGCGGTGACCATTGGCCGGCGAGTGATGTTCGGTCCTCAGGTGCTGCTTACCACGGCCACCCATCCACTGGAGGCCAGGGCGCGTCGCGAGACCGAGCATGCCGCGCCGATCACCATCGGCGACGATGTCTGGCTGGGCGGCAGCGTGTCGGTGATGCCGGGAGTGACCATCGGCGACCGGGCGGTGATCGGTGCCGGCAGTGTGGTCACGCGGGATATCCCCGCCGACGTCGTGGCCGTGGGCAACCCCTGCCGTGTCGTCCGCGCGCTTGAGCCGTCCGGATGAGCGACCTGGGTGGCGGGGCTGAGGCCCTCGATCATGCCGCGACCGACTCGGGATCAGGTGGAGCCTCGAGCCGCGTTCGGCTTGACTGAGAAGGCAGCCAGTCGCGCTGCGGGCGAAGGTCGAGAGGGCTCGGGCCGGTGGCAGGGAGGCATGCACGACGAGGGAAGATCGCAGCCGGCCCAATGAACGGGAGGAGCGAGCGATGAATACCCGTATATCCCGCCATGCCTGGGTGGGACTGGCCATGGGAGGGCTGACGCTGGGGCTATCGGGCGTGGCGGTCGCCGAGGATGAGGCCCAGGCAGACAAGTTGCAGGATGCGCTGAGCGCCACCTGGCCGGGCATGGCCGAGGGGGCCACCGTGATCGACTGGCAGGGCAACGTATTGCAGGAGGGGGAAAACGGCTTTACCTGCCTGCCGTCGCCCCCGGACATGGCCGGCAATGCCCCGATGTGCCTGGACGAGGCCTGGATGGCCTGGGCCAAGGCCTGGCAGAACAAGGCACCCTTCACGGCCGAGCGCCTGGGCATCGCCTACATGCTGCAGGGCGATGAGGGGGCCAGCAACCTCGACCCCTTCGCCATGGGAGCCACCGAGGACAACCAGTGGGTGGTCGAGGGGCCGCACCTGATGATCATCGCTCCGCCGGCGCTGCTCGAGGCCTTCCCCACCGACCCGGACAACGGTGGGCCCTATGTGATGTGGAAGGGCACCGACTATCAGCACCTGATGGTGCCGGTGGCGACGCGGCCGATGGAGCAGGCCATGGAATAGCAGGAATGGATAGGCCCGGGTGTCGAGGACGACACCCGGGGCGGTGACGACGGCAACGGTCGTTACCATGCCAGCCCCGTCCCCGACTCGGAGTCCAGCCCATGACCGCTACTCTCTATCGCCTGTCCGCCTTCACGACCGATCCCAATGGCGGCAATCCCGCCGGGGTGTGGCTCGGCGAGGCGCTGCCCGACGCCTCCGCCATGCAGCGTATCGCCGCCGAGGTTGGCTACTCCGAGACGGCCTTCGTCGCCCCGCTGACCGGGGCGCGCCGCACCGTGCGCTACTACAGCCCCAGTGTCGAGATCGATTTCTGCGGCCACGCCACCATCGCCGCCGGCGTCATGCTGGGCCGCCTGGGCGGGGCGGGCACTTACACGCTGGCGACGGCGGTCGGCGAGGTGCCGGTCGTGGTGTCGCGGCGTCACGGCGAGTGGCAGGCTTCGCTGGTGTCGGTGACGCCCGAGCAGCGCCCCGCGGAACCGGCCCTGGTGGCCGAGGTCCTCGACCGTCTCGGCTGGGACGCCGCGGAGCTGGATGCCTCGCTGCCGCCGGCGCTGGCCTATGCCGGGGTCTGGCATCTGGTGCTGGCGGCGGCCGAGCCATCGCGTCTCGCGCGGCTGGATTACGACTTCGCCGCGCTCCAGGCGCTGATGGTCGAGCGAGGGCTCACCACGCTGCAGCTGGTATGGCGGGAGAGCCCGACGCTCTATCACGCCCGCGACCCGTTTCCGGTGGGCGGGGTGGTGGAGGATCCGGCCACCGGCGCCGCGGCGGCGGCCTTGGGCGGCTACCTGCGCGATGCCGGCCTGCTCGCGGCGCCCGCTCGCCTGACCATCCTGCAGGGCGAGGCCATGGGGCGCCCAAGTCGCCTCGAGGTGGCGATTCCCGCCGCCGGGGGCATCGAGGTGAGCGGCAGCGCCGTGGATCTCGCGCCGCCCTCACGGGCGGCATGAGCCGGTAACAGCGCGTCGTCGGGTCGGTGAGTGCTTACCGGGGCGCCCCGGGGCTCAGTCGAGGTAGGCCGCGATGGCCTCCATGGCGAGAGCCTGTTGCCTGGCGAATTCCGCCCAGCATGTCAGCACGTAGGCGTCGAAGATCGTGGCGGTGGACGGCATCTGGGTGTCCTCCCTGGATGGGACACCTGGAGTATAGTTCACCTTGCTGCGATGCAGCATGATGATTCGATGACGCCCGCCACCGCTTGTTCAGGCGACAGCCTCCGCTCGATGGCCGAGCGGAGGCGTCAGGCGCGAGGGTGTGGACCTCAGCGCCTGGGGGCGATGGTGGTGGCCTCGTCGAACAGTTCCGCCTTGGCGTCGCGCATGACGTCTTCGCAGGCGGCCTGCTGGGCAAGCTCGGTGATGAGCCCCTGGGCCACCACGAAGCCCTTGCCGAGGCAGTCGTCGATGTCCTGGCGGGACAGTTCCGGGGTCACCCGGCAGTCGAGCCTGATCGTTCTTCCTCCGCCGTCCAGGCGGTCGGCCAGCCGACGCAATCGCCAGGCGAGGCGGGTCAGCCAACGAGTCGAGGATTCCGCGCCTTCGGTCACGCTCAGCATGCAACGCCATTCGGGCTTGTATACCTTCATGCGAACCTCCTTATCGGCTGGGAACGAGTGATCGATCGTGGGGCGGGCTCCGTCGCGGGTGAGTGGGCCCGGCATGGCGCCGGGCGCCGGCCGGTTCAGGGGAAGACACCGTGAGTTCAGGTTAGTTGCACCTCGCCCAGGATGCTTGTCAGCCGCTCCAGCAGGGCGCCGCTGTGGCGCCAGAAGTGCCAGTAGAGCGGCACCTCGAGGCGGCGCTCGGGGGCGAGGCTGGCGAGCCGCCCCGCGGCCACCAGGTCGGCCACCTGGCGATGCGGCATCATGCCATAGCCGACCCCGGCGGCGGCCAGGCGCACGAAGCCCTCCGAGGAGGGGCACAGGTGGTAGGGGAAGGCGCCGTGATAGCCGCACTGGGCCAGGAAGCGATGCTGCAGCTGGTCGTGGGGGCCGTAGACGATCGCCGGGGCCCGACGGAAGGCCGCCTCGGTGGGGCCCTCCGGGAAGTGCCGGGCGATGTAGGCCGGGGTGGCGTAGGGGTGATAGACCATGATGCCCAGCGGGACGCAGCGCGCCCCGGCGATCGGCTGGTCGCTGGCGCACAGGCAGGCCGCCACCTCGCCGTCGCGCAGCCGCCGGAGCCCCACGTCCTGGTCCTCGATCACCAGGTCGAGCAGCAGCCCTTCGTCGCGGCAGAAGGGGCCCACCGTCTCGGCCCACCAGGTGGCGAGGCTGTCGGCATTGATGGCGATGCGCAGCCGCGGCGAGGCGGTCTCCAGGGTCGGCAGGGCGGTGCGCAGGTCGCGTTCGAGCAGCTGGACCTGCTGATAATGGTTGAGCAGCCGACGGCCCGCCGGGGTGGGCTCCAGGTGGGGGTGGCGGATCAGCACCGGCTGGCCGAGGCGCACCTCCAGGGCCTTGAGGCGCTGGGAGACCGCCGACTGCGACAGGCCGAGCGCCTCGCCGGCACGCTCGAAGCCGTT
Source organism: Halomonas sp. ABH4_019 (assembly GCF_056159885.1). Taxonomy (NCBI): domain Bacteria; kingdom Pseudomonadati; phylum Pseudomonadota; class Gammaproteobacteria; order Oceanospirillales; family Halomonadaceae; genus Halomonas; species Halomonas sp. ABH4_019. Next base: position 244,285 of record NZ_JBSWWC010000002.1, on the reverse strand, counting down.
GCATTCGATCACCGTGGCCAGCGCCTCGAGCAGCTTGTAGTCGAGCATAAGAAAAATTGATGGAGTATTAGGAAGATGATTTTTCAGTATAGCGCTCCGCCGCTAGGCTGGCTCCCTCATTGTCGGGGAGCGAATCGATGCTGGAGAGTTATCTGACCGGGCTCGTGGTAAGCGGCGGGATCATCGTCGCCATCGGCGCCCAGAACGCCTACGTGCTGGGGCTCGCCGTGCGCCGCCAGCATCACTGGTGGTCCGCCGGGCTGTGCATGAGCACCGACCTGCTGCTGGTGGCGGCGGGAATGTTCGGCATGAGCGCCGTGCTGCTGACGGTGCCCGGCGCGCTGGAGGTGCTGCGTTGGCTGGGCGTGGCCTTCCTCGGCTGGCTGGCCGCCCAGGCGCTGTATCGGGCCACGGTCGGGCGCCAGGGGCTGGCGGTCGCGGCAGACGGCGAGCGCAGCGTCGCCAGGGTGCTGCTGGCGACACTGGCGGTCACGGTGCTCAATCCCCAGGTCTACCTCGACACCCTGCTGCTGATCCCCGCCGTGGGCGCCCAGCAGGACAGCGCCGCGGCCTTCGTGGCCGGGGCCGGCAGCGCCTCCGTGCTGTGGTTCAGCCTGCTGGCCTGGGGCGGGGCGCTGCTCTCGCCATGGCTGTCCCGGCCCGGGGCCTGGCGGCTGATCGACGGTGCCATCGGCATGATGATGGCGGGCATCGCCCTGCAGCTGGCGGGCGGCAGTCTGGGCGAACTGGCCTGAGAACCTGGCGTGGGTCGATGATTTTCCTCATCGGACTTTGCTTTTTCTATTCGTCTTAACTTAACTACTATCCGAGTGACCGGAAGATGGCATCGCCCACGCCGGGTACATCGGCAACCGCGGCGAGCATGCGGTACAGTGGGCCCAGGCGCTGCGGGCACGCCCGTGGGCGAGGGAGTCCCAAGACGAAAGGATCATCACATGGCCGGATGCCCACCGCTGCTCCGGGTCGCCAGGCGGGCGGCCCTCATGCTGATGGTCGCCCTCGCGGCGGCGCCGGCCGGGGCGTCAGACCACTACATTCCCATCGACGACTATCTCACGCGCCATCCCGAGCAGCAGGCGCTGATGGCGGACTTCTCCACTCGCGTCCAGTCGCCGGCCATCCCCCTCGCCGCGTCGCCCCGGCGGACGGTGCGTGTCGCGGTCATCTATCCAGGACTTCAGGCGTCGGACTACTGGCGGCGCAGCCTGTCCTCCTTCGAGGCGCGCCTCGAGGCGCTGCGGATCCCCTTCGAGCTCAGGACCTTCATGTCGCGACCGTCGGTGGACGTCGACCTCCAGGCCCGGCAGTTGACCCAGGCCCTGCAATGGCGGCCGGACTACCTGGTGTTCACCCTGGATGCGGTGCCCCATCTGCGCATGATCGAGCGGGTCCTGGCGCTGGGCAGCCCGCGGCTGATCCTGCAGAACATCACCACGCCGCTGGCCGACTGGGAAGCCGATCCCCCCTTCCTGTACGTGGGCTTCGACCATGCGCAGGGCACCCGCCTGATCGCCGACTGGATGCTCGAGCGGGCCGGACATCGCGGCAAGTACCTGATGCTCTACTTCTCGCCCGGCTACGTCAGCCGCATGCGCGGCGGCACTTTCGCCGCGGCCGCCGCCCGCCATCCAGAGGTAGAGGAGGTGGAGGCCTATTACACCGACGGCGACCCGGACAAGGCCTACCGCGCCACCCTCGAGACCCTGGAGGCGCACCCCGACCTGAAGATGATCTTCGCCAGTTCCACCGACGTGGCGCTGGGCGCGCTGCGGGCGCTGCGCGAGACCGACCGCCTCGACGTGCTGCTCAACGGCTGGGGGGGCGGCGAGTCGGAGCTCGAGGCACTCGGGGATGGCGGCATCGATGTGACCGCCATGCGCATCAACGACGAGAACGGCATCGCCATGGCCGAGGCGATTCGCATGGCGCTGATCGGCCAGGCGACGCGGGTTCCGGAGATCTTCGCCGGCGATATCGCCCTGATCACCCGGGACACGCCGTCGGAGGAGATCGCACGCCTCAAGCGACGGGCCTTCCGGCTGAGCGAGCAAAGTGGCGATGGCGAGGCAAGTGGCGACGGGGAGGCGCACTAAGATGCGCGCCTGGCGCTTCTCGCGGCTGATGCTGGCGCTGCTGCTGGTGCTGCTGGCGGCGCTGGCGCTGACCCTGCTGTCCACCGCCTACCTGAGCGCCCGCCAGGCCTTGCAGGAAGGCGCCGCCCAGGATCATGCCCAGTACCGGCGGATCCTGGAGCGGGTGGTCGCGACGCGCTTCGAGACCATACGCCGCTACAGCGAGGGCATCGCCGAGCGAGACACGCTGGTCGCGGCGCTGCGCGACGCGACCCCGGCAGGCGTCACCGACACCCTCGAGGGGCTGCTGGGCGACGCGCAGGCCACCCACATCGAGGCCCTGGTGGTGGAGCGTGGCGAGGAGCGATATCGGGTCGCCAGCGCCAGCCTGCAGGTGCCATCGCTGCCGCTGGAGGCGCTGAGCCGGGAGCCGGCGCCCCTGGACCGCTGGATCACCCAGGAGGCCCGCTGGCGTGGCGAGGCCTACAGCCTGTTGCGCCTGAGCCTGCCGATCGTCGAACCGTCCCTGGGGCGGGTGGTCGGCCGCCTGCACACCTTCGTGGTGCTCGACGACAGCTTCTGGTTGACCAACGAGCTGCAGGGGCTGTTCGGCGCCCGGGGCGTCGCCCTGGGGGTCGACGGGCGGCTGCTGGATGCCCGACAGGCCAGTGGAGGCGAGGCGAGGCCCGAGGCGCTGCTCGATGGGGACGAGTCGATCGCCTTCACCCCGGAGGGGATCCGGCATACCTATCCGCTACGGATCGGCGACAGCGACGCCTACCGGGTCGCCCTGCTGCTGCCCGACGACGACTTCCTGGCGCTGCGCGACACCTATTTCCGCAACCTGCTCTATGCCGCCCTGCTGGTGGTGGCGGTCGGTGTGGGGGTGATGCTGATCCTGCGCCGCCTGGCGTCTCGCTCCCTCGACGACCTGGTGCACTACGCCGAGACGGTGCCCGAGAGCGGCACGCCGACCCCGTTCCGCGGCGGTCGCTTCCAGGAGTTCAACCGGGTGGGGCGGGCCTTCGAGACCATGCTGCAGCGCATCCGGGAGCGCGACAAGTACCTGGACGGCATCATCCAGCACGCCCCGGACCTGATCTTCGTCAAGGATCGCGAGGAGCGCTATCGGCTGGTCAACGACCGCTATGCCTGGGCGGTGCACGGCACCCCCGCGGCGCTTGCCGGCTCCCCCGTGGCGGATTGGCTCGAGGGCGAACAGGTGACCCAGGCCCAGGCCACGGACCGGCGCCTGCTCGAGGGCGGCGTGCCGCTCCAGTACCACTCGCGCCTGCTCACGCCTGACGGGCCTCGCCAATACCTGGTCACCAAGTTCGCGATCCGCGACGACCGTGGCGAGGCCTACCTGATCGGCGGGGTGGCCACCGACGTCACCGACCTGCGCCAGACCCAGGAGCAGCTGCAGCTGACCCAGCAGGTGTTCGCCGAGACCGCCGAGGCGATCGTGGTGCTCGACGCCCGCCATCGGGCACTGCTCACCAACCGCGCCTTCGATGACATGAGCGGTCGGCCCGCCGCCCATGCCAGCGGCGTGGTGCGCGACTTCCTGCTCCATCATCCGGAGGTGGAGCGGGCACTGGGCGAGGGGCGGCGCTGGCAGGGCCAGTGCGAGTTCGAGACGGGAGGCGGCGAGAGCCTGCCGGTGCTGGTCTCGGCCTCGTCGCTGCCCCCCGGCGAGCAGGGACGTCGGCACATGCTGCTGTTCAGCGACCTGTCCTCGCTGAAGGTGGCCGAGCAGCGCCTGGAGCGCCTGGCCTGGTACGACGATCTGACCGGCCTGGCCAATCGCAGCCTGTTCACGCTGCGCCTCGAAGAGGCGCTGCAGAGTGGGGCCTCGGTCTCGGTGCTGTTCATCGACCTGGACCGCTTCAAGGACGTCAACGACCGCTACGGCCACTCGGTAGGCGACGAGCTGCTGCGCCAGGCGGCGGATCGCCTGCGCACCTGCGTCCAGGCACGCGACACCGTGGCGCGCTTCGGCGGCGACGAGTTCGCCGTGTTGCTGCAGGGCATCGGCCAGGAGGCGCCGGCCATGGCCATCGCCCGACGTATCCTCGGGGCCCTCGGCGAGCCCTATGAGCTGGGCGTGGCGCGCTGCTTCTCCACCGCCAGCCTGGGCATCGCCCTGGCCCCGGAGCGGGGCCCGTCCTCGGAGATGCTGATTCGCCAGGGCGATCAGGCCATGTACGAGGCCAAGGCCCAGGGCCGCCAGCGCGCGACGCTGTTCGAGCCGGCCATCGACGCGCGCCACCAGGATCGGCTGCGCATGGAGGCGGGGCTGCGTCAGGCCCTCGATGGCGACGAGCTGTTCGTGTGCTACCAGCCTCGCTTCGACATCGACGGGCGCCGGGTGGTGGGCGCCGAGGCGCTGCTGCGCTGGCAGAGCCCGGTCCACGGCCTGGTGCCACCGGCCACCTTCATTCCCCTGGCCGAGCATTCCGGGCTGATCGTCGAGCTCGGTCGCTTCGTGCTCGGCGAGGCCTGTCGGCAGGCGGCGGCCTGGGCCGCGGCGGGGTGCGAGGTGCCGGTGTCGGTCAATCTCTCGCCCCGCCAGCTGCATGCCGACGACCTGATCCGCGATATCCACGCCGCGATTCGCCGCGCCGAGCTGTCGCCGACCCTGCTGGAGCTGGAGATCACCGAGACCCACGTGATGGACAACGTCGACCGGGTGCTGCCGGTGCTCCACCAGATCCGTGCCATGGGCGTGGGCCTGGCCATCGACGACTTCGGCACCGGCTACTCGTCGCTGACCTATCTCAAGCGCCTGCCGGTCGAGCTGCTCAAGATCGATCGCGGCTTCCTCGCCGACGTGCCCGGCGACGCCGACGACGAGATCCTGCTGGCGGCGATCATCAACATGGCGCACAGCCTCGGCTTCCGGGTGCTGGCCGAGGGCGTCGAGACCGAACACCAGCGGCGCTTCCTGGCAGAACGCGGCTGCGACGAGCTGCAGGGCTTTTTGCTCGGCCGCCCCCAGTCCCCCGAGCAGCTGTTGGCGACCCTGAGGCGCGCCCTGGGCGTGTCGGGGCCGCAGGCCTGAGAACCGGCGTGGGACGGTCCCTCGAGGGCGGACGCCGCTGCTACACTGGCGTTGTCGTGTCCGGCGCCTCGCCGGCGGGGTGCCCGGTCGCGGCTCGATGTTCCACGGAGTCAGGAGGTAACACCATGCGACGCGTCATGTTAGGCATCTCGGGGCTGCTGCTCGGCAGCGCCCTGCTGGCGACCACCGCTCAGGCCCAGATGGAGCCCGCCGCGGCACCGGAGGGCGCCGCGGTCTACTTCATCTCGCCCGAGGACGGCGCGACCGTCAGCGGGCCCGTCACCGTCCGCATGGGACTCGAGGGCATGGGCGTGGCCCCGGCCGGGATCGAGGCCGAGAACACCGGCCACCATCATCTGTTGATCGACACGCCCCTGGAGGACGTGGATCTCTCGGCCCCCCTGCCCGCCACCGAGCAGACCCGCCATTACGGCGGCGGTCAGACCCAGGCCACCCTGGAGCTGCCGCCCGGGGAGCATACCCTGCGGCTGCTGTTCCTGGACTACCGTCACCTGAGCTTCGCGCCGACGGTGGCCTCGGAGCCGATCACCATCCGGGTAGAGTGAGCGCCGTCCGGTCGGGGCGCGTCGAACGTTCGGGCGCCCCTCCGGTCGAAGCGGTTCCATTCGGTCACCAAGGACGACTTGCATGAAACGGATCTTCCAGCTCGGCTATTTCCTGGTCGTGGCGCTGTGGCTCGCCGGCTGTGCCGCCCTGGAGCGCTCCCCGGACGCCGAGACGGCCCTCGGCGAACTGCCGGCCAGCTACCGCGGCGAGCTGCCCTGCGCCGACTGCGCCGGCATCCGCTACCATCTCTCGCTGTTCCCCGATGGGGTCTATACCCTGAAGACGGCCTACCTGGGCGCCGGCGAGGGGCGGCGCTTCCATGAACGAGGCGAGTGGGCGCTGGACGCGGAGGGACGCACCCTGACCCTGGCCGGCGGCGATCGCGGGCCGCGCCAGTGGCGGGTGCGCGATGCGGCCGGCAGCCTGGAGATGCTCGATCTAGAGGGCAATGAGATCGACTCGGCGCTGGACTACCGACTGGAGCGCACGCCGACATTCGTCACCGAGACCCTGGAGGACAGCTACTGGAAGCTGATCGAGCTGGCCGGCGAGCCGGTCGCCGTGGCCGAGGGCGTGCGCGAGCCGCACCTGGTCTTCCACGGCGAGCAGGAGCGGCTGACCGGCTTCAGCGGCTGCAACCGGCTGACCGGCGGCTACCAGCGCGAGGGCCAGGCGCTGAGCATCGGGCGCGTGGCGTCCACGCGCATGGCCTGCCGCTCGGGCGGCGAGCTCGAGCCGCGCTTCCTGGCCATGCTCGAGAGCGTCGCCGGCTATCGGCTGCGGGCCGACCGTCTGGAGCTCCTGGACGAATCGGGGGCGGTGATGGCACGGTTCGAGGTGCGTCACCTGACGTGAATCGCCCGACCCTGAGGTGCGCGCGACCGTCGGGCGAGGTGATGGCCCGCTCTTTACACGTTCTGGGTGCGTCACCTGACGTGAATCGCCAGACCCTGAGGTGCGCGCGACCGTCGGGCGAGGTGATGGCCCGCTCTTTACACGTTCGGGGTGCGTCACCCGACGTGAATCACCCGACCCTGAGGTGTTCGCGACCGTCGGGCGAGGTGATGGCCCGCTCTCTACACGTTCGGGTGCGTCACCCGACGTGAATCGCCCGACCCTGAGGTGTTCGCGACCGTCGGGCGAGGTGATGGCCCGCTCTCTACACGTTCGGGGTGCGTCACCCGACACGACGTCATCTCGTTGACGGCATGGCAACGACAAGCGGCCGGCTCCCGAAGGAGCCGGCCGCTTTCATTCTTGCCGTCAGCGCCGGCGCGTGGGACGTCGCCGGCTGCCGGGCTCAGGGCAGCTCGGCGCTGTGGTAGACGTTCTGAACGTCGTCCACCTCGTTGAGCATGTCCAGCAGCTTCTCGAACAGCGCCACGTCGTCGCCCTCCACCGGGGTGGTGGCCTGGGGCAGGAACTGGATCTCGTCGACCTCGAATTCCAGCTCGCCGAAGGCGTCGATCAGCGCCTGCTTGGCCTTGGCGTACTCGGTATGCGGGGCGAAGACGGTGATATGGCCGTCCTCGTTCTCGATGTCGGTGACGTCGACGTCGGCCTCCATCAGCGCCTCGAGCACCGCTTCCTCGTCGCTGCCCTCGAAGGCCAGGATGGCGCAGTGATCGAACATGTGGCTGACGCTGCCCGGCGTGCCCAGCTTGCTCTTGGTCTTGGTGAAGCAGGTGCGCACGTCGCCGATGGTGCGGTTGGGGTTGTCGGTCAGGCACTCGACGATGACCATGGCGTTGCCCGGGCCGAAGCCCTCGTAGCGCGCCGGCTCGAAGTCCTCGCCGCCGGCGCCGCTGGCCTTGTCCAGCGCCTTGTCGATCACGTGAGACGGCACCTGGTCCTTCTTGGCGCGCTCGATCAGCCCGCGCAGCGACAGGTTGCCGTTGGGGTCGACGCCGCCCTGCTTGGCGCAGACGTAGATCTCGCGACCGTACTTGCTGTAGACCTTGGTCTTGGCGGCGGCCGTCTTGGCCATGGATTCCTTGCGGTTCTGGAAGGCCCTGCCCATTGCGTTGTCCTGTAGCGACTATTCTCGGCTCTGGATTCTACGAGACAGCGGGCCCGGGTGACAGCCCCGATTTTCCGCCACCGTTTCCCCGGGGCCCGGCTACACTGGCCCCAGGCCAACCCGTGGAGTTTGCACATGGACCATCATGCCTATCGCCGTGCCCTCGCCGAGCGCCTTGCCGGCAGCGAGCTGCCCGTCCCCGAGGCCGAGCTCGACGGCCGTTGCCGACGGCTGCGCGAGGCCATGGCCGAGGCCGGCCTCGAGGCGCTGCTGCTCACCGATCCCGCCGACCTCTACTACCTCACCGGCTACCACACCTTCGAGGTCTCGGTGCACGCCTGCCTGGTGGTCGACGCGCGGCGCCTGGTGCTGCAGGTGCCGTCCATCGAGACCGGCCCGGCGGTGGTCACCGCACGGGTGGACGAGGTGCTCGGCTATCGCTGGGAGAACCTCGCGGAGGTGGTCGAGCCGCTGGCCGATGCCCTGGCGCCGCACCGCGCCATCGGCCTCGACCCGATGAGCGCCGGGCTGCGCCACGGGGTGCTGGCGCCGCTGCAGGCGCGGCTGGGGGCCGAGCGCTTCCGCGACGGCGGCGGGGCCCTGGTCGATGCGCTGCGCCTGGTCAAGAGCCCGCTGGAGCTGGACTGCCTGCGCGAAAGCGCGCGCATCACCGGGCTCGGCATCCGCGCCGCCCGCGAGGCGATCGCCCCCGGGGTGACCGACGGTGCGGTGGCGGCCGAGGGTGCCCGGGCGATGCTGGCGGCGGGCAGCGAGTTCATGAGCCTGCAGCCCATCGTCACCGTCGGGCCGCGCTCGGGCACCATCCACGTCAATCACAAGCGGCGGGTGATCGGCGAGGACGAGCCGGTGTTCCTGGAATTCGGTTCGGCCTGGGAGCGCTACACCGCGCCGATGATGAGCACCGCGGTGGCCGGCCGGGCGAGCGCCGAGATGCGCGAGCTGCGCGATGCCTGCCGGGCCACCTTCGAGGCGCTGTGTGCGGCCATGCGGCCGGGCCATACCTTCGACGACGCGGCCCGGGCCGGGGAGGCGGCGCTGGCCTCGGTGGCCGATCGGGCGTTCTTTTCCGGCGTCTTCGGCTACTCGGTGGGCGCCCAGTTCCCGCCCAGCTGGGTCGAGGGTACGGGCTTCATCGCCCGTGGCCAGGCGCGGGCCTTCGAGGCCGACATGGTCTTCCACCTGCCGCTGTGCCCGCGGCTGCCGGGGCGCTTCGGCATCGGCATCAGCGACACCGTGCGCGTCACTCCGCATGGCGGCGAGCCGCTCACCGACAACGACTGGCAACTGCACGAGGGGGCTTGAAGTCGCCGGGCGCGATCCCCATCGACTACCCTGTTAGTCGGCTATCAATATCCGCGAAGGAGACAGCATGAAGGTCGTGACACTCAAGGCCCCCGGCGGGCTCGAGCGCCTCGAACTCCAGCAGCACGAGGCGCCGGGAGAGCCCGGTCCCGGCGAGATCCGCGTGCGACTGCACGCCAGTTCGCTCAACTTCCACGACTACGGCGTGGTGGCCGGCAAGATGCCCACCGAGGACGGCCGCGTGCCGATGTCGGACGGCGCCGGCGTGGTGGAAGCGGTGGGCGAGGGCGTCGACGACTTCGCCGTCGGCGATGCCGTGGTCTCCACCTTCTTCCCCGACTGGCGGGAGGGGCCGGCCCGCATCGGCGACTTCACCAGCGTGCCGGGAGACGGCGTCGACGGCTATGCCCGCGAGCGGGTGGTGCGCCCCGCCCACTGGTTCACTCGCCAGCCTGAGGGCTGGTCCCACGCCGAGGCGGCGACCCTGACCACCGCGGGGTTGACCGCCTGGCGGGCGCTGGTGGTCGACGGCGGCCTCAAGGCCGGCGACACGGTGCTGGTGCTGGGCACCGGCGGGGTGTCGATCTTCGCCCTGCAGTTCGCGCGCCTGATGGGCGCCCGGGTGATCGCCACCTCGTCGTCCGACGCCAAGCTCGAGACGCTGCGCGAGCTGGGCGCCGAGCACGTCATCAACTACCGCGACGAGCCCGAGTGGGGGCGCAAGGTGAAGGAGCTGACCGGCGGCGCCGGCGTCGATCACGTGATCGAGGTGGGCGGCCCGGGCACCCTGCCGCAGTCCATCGAGGCGGTGCGCATCGGCGGGCACATCTCGCTGATCGGCGTGCTGACCGGCCGCGGCGGCGAGGTGCCCACCGCCAAGCTGATGGCCAAGCAGGCGCGCCTCCAGGGGCTGATCGTCGGCAGCCGGCGTCATCAGATGGAGATGATCCGCGCCATCGAGGCGAGCGACCTCCGCCCGGTGATCGACCGCGAGTTTCCGCTGGAGGAGATCGCCGAGGCCTTCCGCCACCAGGAAGCCGGCCGCCACTTCGGCAAGATCTGCCTGACCTGGTGACCGCCCCCGCCGTCATGAGCGGGTGACCGAGCGCGCCGCCGCGCCCTTGCCGGGTGTCGGCGGCGCGCGCATGCTGAGGGCCTTGGCCGATTCGCGCTGCAAGGGAGGTAGCCGATGTTCCGCTTCTTCGAGACCCTGGTCGACCCCTATCCCGAGCGCGAGCTGGGGGTGCCGCCGCGTGGATTGCTGCCGTTCATCCGCTTTTACTCGCGGCCGGTGGCGGGGCTGCTGGTGGCCATGTCGCTGGTCTCGGGGATGGTCTCGGCGGTGGAGCTGGTGTTCTTCCACAGCATGGGGCAACTGGTCGACTGGCTGACCGTCGCCGACCGGGAGAGCTTCTTCGCCGTCCACGGCTGGCGCCTGGCGGGGCTGGCGGCGCTGGTGCTGGTGGGCCTGCCGTTGCTGGTGCTGTTGCGTTCGCTGCTGACCCACCAGGGCATCTTCGGCAACTACCCGATGCTCGGCCGCTGGCTGTCGCATCGCCAGATGCTGGCCCAGAGCATGGCCTTCTTCCAGGACGAGTTTGCCGGGCGCGTGTCGCAGAAGGTGATGCAGACGGCGCTGGCGATCCGCGAAACGGTCATGAAGCTGATGGACCTGCTGGTCTACGTGGTCGTCTACCTGATCGGTGCGATGTGGCTGCTGGGCAGCGCCGAGCCCTGGCTGGTGGCGCCGCTGGTGCTGTGGCTGGCCGGCTACATCGGGCTGATGCGGATCTTCGTGCCGCGGCTGCGGGCGGTGTCCATGGCCCAGGCCGACGCCCGGGCACGCATGACCGGGCGCATCGTCGACAGCTACAGCAACATCCAGACCATCAAGCTGTTCGCCGACCGTCGCCGCGAGCAGGCCTATGCCCGGGATGCCATGGAGGGCTTCATGGCCACGGTGCACCGCCAGATGCGTCTGGCCACCTGGCTGTCGGTGTCGCTGACGGTGCTCAACTCGCTGCTGCTGGCCTCGGTGGCGACCCTGGCCATCGGCGCCTGGTACTTCGAGCTGGTGTCGCTGGGGGTGATCGCGGTGGCCATCGCCCTGGTGATGCGCATCCGCTTCATGTCCGACTGGATCCTGTGGGAGGTGGCGAGCCTGTTCGAGAACATCGGCACCGTGCAGGACGGCATCAACACCATCGCCCGGGAGCCGGCGGTGCAGGATGCCCCGGACGCCCGGGAGCTCGAGGTGCCGCGCGGCGAGATCCGCTTCGAGGCCTTGCGCTTTTGCTACGCGCGGCCCGAGGCGGCGCCCGCGCGGCCGGTCTTCGACGACTTCGACCTGACCATCGCCCCGGGCGAGAAGGTCGGGCTGATCGGACGCTCCGGGGCCGGCAAGTCGACGCTGGCCAACCTGCTGCTGCGCTTCTACGACTTGCAGGGCGGACGCATCGTCATCGACGGCCAGGACATCGCCGGGGTCACCCAGGAGTCGCTGCGCCGCCATATCGGCATGGTCACCCAGGACACCTCGCTGCTGCACCGCTCGGTGCGCGACAACATTCGCTACGGCAGCCCGGACGCCGACGATGAGGCGATCATGCGGGTGGTGCGCCAGGCCCATGCCGACAGCTTCCTCGACGAGCTGGTCGATCCCCAGGGCCGGCGTGGCCTGGACGCCCACGTCGGCGAGCGCGGCGTGAAGCTCTCCGGCGGCCAGCGCCAGCGCATCGCTATCGCCCGGGTGCTGCTCAAGAACGCGCCGATCCTGGTGCTCGACGAGGCCACCTCGGCGCTCGACTCCGAGGTCGAGGCCGCCATCCAGGAGCAGCTCTACGCGCTGATGGAGGGCAAGACGGTGATCGCCATCGCCCACCGACTGTCGACCATCGCCATGCTCGACCGGCTGGTGGTGGTCGACGAGGGGCGCATCGTCGAGGTCGGCAGCCACCGCGAGTTGCTGGCCCGCGACGGCTTGTACGCGGCGCTGTGGCGGCGCCAGTCCGGCGGTTTCCTGGGGCTCGAATGCGAAGACGAGGCGGGCGAACGCCAGGCCTCCGCCCGCGTCGAATAGCCCCGGCGGCATCGGGGCGGCCGGTCCCGGGCGTTGGCGTTTCGCGGTGCCCGGGGCCGGCACTCGCGGGTCAGGACGGCGTCTTGTCCTGGCGATGGCGAGCCTCGCCGCGGTGCAGGGCATCCAGGGCATCCTGGGTGCGCGGCAGGCGCAGCGCCCGGTGGATATCCCCGCGGCGGTAGCCGATATCCTTAAGGGTGGCATCGTCGCAGGCCAGCAGGCGGCGCAGGTTCTGACGCAAGTGCCGGCGTAGGCGCCGGGCCTGCCACCAGGCTTCGAGTGCGCGGATCGCGCCCAGCGGCGGCATGGCCGGCATGTACAGCGGCGGCCATGTTTCCGGAGCCGGCCGATCGGTCGTCTCTTTCAGGTGACGAAGTGGTTGGTACTGACTCATCTCTCACTCCCTTGGCAGGCATGGCGCCGGCGGGCTCGGTCGAGCCGTCGCGTGCGCCATCGCGCTGCGCTGATGGCTGGCCGGGGCGATGTCTTGGCGTCGTGACACAGGGCCTTGCTGCCTTTCCCTCTGGCCTTTTCCCCAGGTCCCTTTCCCTCCGGCCCTGTCGCGACGCCGATCGGCCCGTCCCACGGTGGTTGAGGAGCGCCGAGTCGGCGCGAGAGGCGATGTCGCCTTCTCTGGGCAACAGCATGGGGTGGGCAAATTGATCAATCCAACGAAAAGCACTACATTGATCGTTAAATTTATCTGAAAGGTTTGGCCATGAATCCTATGCCGGCCGAGGGACGAGCGCCCCTGCCGTTGCTCGATACCGACGTATTGCGCACCTTCGTGGCGATCGCCGAGAGCGGCAGTTTCACCCGCGCCGCTCGGCAGGTGTTTCGCACCCCCTCGGCGCTGAGCATGCAGATCAAGCGCCTCGAGGAGACCCTGGGGCAGTCGCTGTTCGTTCGCGAGGCGCGCCGGGTACGCCTCACGTCGGAAGGCGAGCTGCTGCTCGGCTATGGGCGGCGGTTGCTCAGTCTCAACGAGGAGGCGGTGACCCAGTTCCTGGCGCCTTCCCTGGAGGGGCGCGTCAGTCTCGGCACGACCGATGACGTCGGGGCGCGCACGCTGCCCGGCATCCTGGCGCAGTTCGCGCGCTCGCATCCGGCCGTGGAAGTCAACGTGGTGGTCGGCAGCAGCCGGGAGATGCTGGCGCGCCTCGACGCCGGCGAACTGGACCTGGTGGTGTGCACCGCCGGCACCCAGGACCCCTCGATGCCGGTCGAATGGGTGCACAGCGAACCCCTGGTGTGGGCCGGGCGCGAGGGGGGGATGGCCGCCCAGCGCTCGCCGTTGCCGGTGGCCCTGGCCCATCAGGGATGCCCGTGGCGCCAGGCGGCGCTGGATGCCCTGGACCATGCCGGTCTGAGCTATCGGATCGCCTATACCTGCGAGCACTGCGCGGGGCAGGAGGCCGCCATGCTGGCCGACCTGGCGGTCGCTCCTTTCCCGCTGGGGCTGGTGCGCCCGCCGCTGCGTCGGATCGACGGCGGTGCCCTGCCGCCGTTGGGGGATTACCAGCTGGCACTGGCGCGTCGGCAGGGGCTGGGCGATGCCGGGGAGGCCCTGGCGACGCGCGTGGTCGAGGCCTTCGGCGCCGCCCGCGGCTAGCGGCTGTGGTCAGTCCAAGGCGGACGGGCGGGCCGTCAGTGCCGCCAGCGAGCTTCGCTGGTGCCCCTCGGCATCGAAGTTGTCCGGCGACAGCCAGCGCCGGAGGATCGCTTCCAGCGCCGGCCATTCGCCGTCGAGCATCGAGAACCAGGCGGTATCCCGGTTGCGTCCGGCCACCACTCGATGCTGGCGGAAGACGCCCTCGAAGCGAAAGCCCAGCCGCTCGGCGGCCCGCCGTGACGGGGCGTTGAGGGCGTCGCACTTCCACTCGCAGCGGCGATAGCCCAGGGCGAAGGCGTGCCGCATCATCAGCGCCATGGCCTCGGTGGCGGCCGGGGTGCGCCGCAGGCGCGGCGAGAAATGCAGGTGGCCGACCTCGATGCTGCCGTGCTCGGGCACGATGTTCAGGTAGGCGGCCACGCCCAGCGCTCGGCCGCTGGCCCGCTCGACGATGGCGTGGAACCGCGGGTCGCGGCCGTCGGCCCGCTCGGCCAGCCAGGCGTCGAACTCGTGCCGGTTCCGGTAGGGGGCGCCGCCGAGGTAGGTCCAGCGCGCCTCGGGGCCGTCCAGGAGCGCCCGGCCCGGCTCGGCCAGGGCGGCATGGAGGCTGTCGCCGTGGCGGTCGGCGTCCAGCGGTTCGACGCGCACCCGGTGGCCGGTGAGGGTGACGTCCGGGAGCGGCGTCGCTCCCTGCCAGCCGGGCACCGGCTCGCCGATGGGCTGACCGCAGGGCGTCCGTGAACGCGTCGGGGCGCCTGGGGGTTCAGTGGCCATGCTCGCTCTCCGTCTCGTTCAGGGCCTGGGCATAGCGTTCGGTATAGCGCCCGAGCTCGCGGGCCAGCGGGTCGGCGCTGTCGGCCAGGCCGGCCAGCACGCCGGCCTGGTCCTCCCGCGAGCAGTTCAATCCCAGCTTGGCCTTGCCCTGCAGCTCGTCCAGGTGGATCCGGAAGCCGACGACGCCCTTGAGCAGACGCTGGCGATAGGCGGGACTCATGATGTCCGGTTCGTCGAGCAGCTCAGGCTCGTACTGGGCCACCAGCGCGTCGAGGGCCGCCAGGGTGGCGTCGTCGTCGAGCCGTTCGAGGGTACCGCCGGCATGCACGGTGGCATGGTTCCAGGTCGGCACCGCCGGCCTGGCGGCGTACCAGCGGGGGGAAACGTAGGCGTGGGGGCCCCGGAAGATGGCCAGCACGCGCCGGCCCTCCAGCGTCTGCCAGTGGGGGTTGGCGCGGGCGAAGTGGCCGTAGAGGGTGCCCAGCTCGCCTTCGTCGCGGGCCAGCACCAGCGGCAGGTGACTGGCCTGCAGGCGGTCGTCCACCAGGGTCGCGAAGCCGTGGGCATCGATCAGCGCCTGGGCCTGCGCCACGGGCATGCGGGTATCGCGGGGTCGGGTCATGGGAGGGCTCCGTGGGGGGTCCGGGTGGGCCTAGCCGAGGCTCAGGGCGTAGTGATGAAACGCCCGGTCGCGCTGCCAGCCCTCGGATTCGTACAGGGACTGGGCGGTCCGGTTGTCGATGCCGGTGGCCAGCTTCAGATGGTGGACCCCTTCGACCAGGGCCAGCTCGGCCGCGGCCTGCATCAGGGCCCGGCCGATGCCTCGGCCTCTGGCCTGGGGCGCCACGAACAGGTCGTTGAGCTGCCATTGCCGGGCGAGTCGCACGCTGCTGAAGGAGGGATAGAGCTGGACGAAGCCTTCCAGGGTGCGGTCGTTCTCGTGCACCAGCAGGTGGGAATCGCCCAGTCCCAGGCGCCGGGCAACGAAGCGGCGGGCGGCGTCAGGGTCGCTGGGCTGGCCGTAGAAGACCCGGTAGGCATCGAGCAGATCGCCGAGCGCTTCGACGTCGGCGAGACGGGCGTGACGGATGGCCATAATGATCTCCTCTCTGTCGGCGACGGTGACACCGTCTGAGTCTGGGGGCATAGTGGTTCCCTGGTAAGAACCAGTTATGGGGAAAATCATGGAACCGGTTGCCGCCGTGCATGCCGACTGGGTCGGCGAGGCGCTGGGCCTCGAGCTGACCCAAGCCTCTTCGCTGCCGCTGGCTCGCCGCCTGTATCGGGCGCTGCGGGGCTGGGTGCAGTCGGGGTGCCTGGCCAGCGGCTGTCGGCTGCCGTCGTCACGCCGGCTGGCCCGCGAGCTGGGCGTGGGACGCAACAGCGTGCTGGACGCCATCGACCAGCTGGTCGCCGAGGGCTTCCTGGAGACTCGCCCCGGTGCCGGCACCTTCGTCGCCGACCTGCCGTTCGGTCGCCTCGAGGCTCCGGCCGAGGAAGCCACGGGCCATGGCGCGCCGCGGGCGGCGCTGTCGCCCCGCGGCGAGCGCCTGCTGTGGTTCAGCGCGGCCTCGGGCGGCCATCACGAGGCCTTCCCGCCGGGCGTGCCGGCCCTCGATCGCTTTCCCCGCGAGGATTGGGAGCGGCTGCTCAGGCGCCACCAGCGGCGCGCCCCCGACGCATGGCTGGACTACCGCACCCAGGGCGGCGTGACGGCGCTGCGCGAGGTGCTGTGCGACTACTTGCGGCTGTCGCGCTCGGTGCGCTGTCGCCCGGAGCAGGTGCTGGTGGTGCAGGGGGCGCAGCAGGGCTTCGAGCTGATCGCGCGGATGCTGGCCGATGCCGGCGACACGGTGTGGATGGAGGAACCCGGCTACGGCGGCGCCCAGGCGTGCTTCGATGCCTCCGGCCTCGCGTTGACGCCGGTCCCGGTGGACGGCGAGGGCCTGGATCCCGCTCGGGTGCCCCCCGGCCATGCGGCGCCGCGGCTGATCTACGTGACGCCCTCCCATCAGTATCCCAGCGGCGTGACCATGAGCCTGGCGCGGCGCCTGGCGCTGCTCGAGGCGGCCGAGACACCCCGCGCCTGGATCGTGGAGGACGACTACGACAGCGAGTTCCGCTACGACCAGCGGCCCATCGCCGCCCTCCAGGGGCTCACCGAGTCGGCACGGGTGATCTATGTCGGCACGTTCAGCAAGGTGCTCTATCCGGGGCTGAGGCTCGGTTACCTGGTGGTGCCCGAGTCCTTGGTGGATCCCTTCCGGCGCGCCAATGCCCGCCTGCACCGGGAGGGGCAGTACGCGGTGCAGGCGGCGCTGGGCGAGTTCATCGCCGCCGGCCATTTCTCGCGCCACGTGCGCCGGATGCGCGACTGCTATCGCCAGCGCCAGGCGCTGTTGCGCCGGGCGTTGGCGCCGGCCGTGGCGCGGGGGCTCGCGCTGTCGCAGGGCCAGGCCGGCATGCACCTGGTGGCCTGGCTCGATGATCATGAGCTCGAGGCGGACCTGGTCGCGCGCGGTGCGGCGGCAGGCGTCACCCTGTCGCCGCTGTCGGGCTTCTATCTGGAGTCGCCGGGACGGCCTGGGCTGGTACTGGGCTACGCCGGCACCCGCGACGACGAGATACGCCGCGCCGGTCGCTGGCTTGCCGAGACCTGGTTGGCGCTGGTCGAGGAGCGAGCGGCATCGCCCGATGTGCCAGGCTGATGTCGCGGTCTGCCTCCATCGGACTCAGGGGCGCCAGGCCAGCGGATGGTCGGGGCGCAGCACGCCGTCCTCGTCCCAGTCGTCCCAGCCGCTGAAGGGAATCGGCGACTCGCCATCGAGCCGCGTCAGCCGCTCGGCCCAGGCGTCTTTTTCGTCCTCGAGCCGGGCGCGGAAGCCGGCCTCGTCCTGGTAGCGCAGCCCGCCGCCCTGGACGCCGTAGACCACCTGGGGTGGCAGTACCGTCATGCCCAGGTAGGCGAGCGAGCAGTGCAATGGCCACAGCAGGGTGGCCATGTCGCCGCCGCGGCCCCGCGGCGAGAAGGCCGCGGCCGGCGAGCCGGTGGTCACCGCGCACAGCGCCCGCACGCCGCCCAGGCGCCCGCGGTCGTAGCGCATGCTGCCGGAGTAGAGCCCGCCGTAGACGCAGACCCGGTCGAACCAGCCCTTGAGCATCGCCGGCGGGCCGTGCCACCACAGCGGAAACTGGAAGATCACCAGCTCGGCTTGCAGCAGCCGCGACAGCTCGCGCTGCACCGAGTCGGGGAGGGTACCGGCCTCGAAGTGGTGGCGCTGCTCGGTCAGCGCCGAGAAGCGTTCCGGCTCGGCCCGCGGGGTGAAGTGCGTCGCGCGCTCCACCGGGTCGAAGCCCTCGGCGTAGAGGTCGGCGACCTCCACCTCGTGGCCCAGGCGGCGCAGGGTGTCGGCGGCGGTATCCGTCATCGCGCCGTTGAAGGAGCGAGGCTCGGGATGGCTGTGGACGATCAGGACTCGCATGGCGGCCTCCGGGTCGCAGGGGATGTCCCGGCAGGCTAGTCTGTGCGTTGGCGTAAGAATATTGCCCATTCTTTAAAATGGAGTTTGCATGGATGAACAGTCGCTGGGCTGGGACGACCTGCGGGTGACCCTGGCGATCGCCGAGACGGGATCGCTGTCCGGAGCGGCGCGTCGGCTGGGCGTCAGCCATGCCACGGTGTTCCGGCGGCTGGGTGCCATCGAGCGGCGCCTGGGCGTACGCCTGTTCGAGCGCGGTCGGTCCGGCTATGCGCCCACCCCGGCCGGCGAGGAGCTGGCCGCCACGGCGTCACGGGTCGCCGCCGAGGTGGCCGCGGCCGAGCGCCGGCTGGCGGGGCGCGACCTGCGGCTGGCCGGCACCCTGCGGCTGACCACCACCGATACCCTGATGATGGGGCTGCTGTCGCCGATCCTGGCCGACTTTCGGCGACGGCATCCGGCGATCGAGCTGGAAGTCGCCGTCTCCAACCAGCTGTTCAATCTCTCGCGGCGCGATGCCGACCTGGCGTTGCGGCCGACCCGCTCGCCGCCGGAGCACCTGGTCGGCCGGCGGCTGGGAAGCATCGCCCAGGCGGTCTACGTGCGTCGCGGGGCGGCGACCGAGAGCGCCTGGGTGGGGCCCGACCGTCACCTGGGCGACGCCGCCCTGGAGGCCTGGATGGCGGCTCGCACGCCGGGCGCGACCTGTCGCCTCGATACCCTGCTCGGCATGTTCGCGGCGGTGCGCGACGGGCTGGGCCGGGCGGTGCTGCCCTGCTATCTCGCCGATGCCGAACCGGCCCTCGAGCGTCTCGGCGCGCCGATCCCCGAGCTCGATACCGGGCTGTGGCTGCTGACCCACCCCGACCTGCGCCGCGTGGCGCGGGTCCGAGCCTTCATGGCGCACCTCGCCGAGGCGCTCGAGGCCCGGGCCGCTCGATTGGCCGGCGAGGGCCTCGATTGAGTCGCCCGGGCGTTGGCCGCCGGGTCGGCTTCATGGCCACCAGGCCAGCCCCAGGCCGGCCAGCAGCGACATCGCCATGGGCAGGGCGACCCGTCGGCCCAGGCCTCGCGTGCCGAGCCCGGCGGCCATGCCCGCCTTGATGAGGTTGTTGACGGAGGCGGCGATGACGATGCCGAGGACCACCGTCTCCGGGGCGATGGTGCCGTGGGAGAGCCGGGCCAGCGACAGGGTGACGGCGCCGACATCGGCCATGCCGGAGGTGGCCGCCAGCAGGTAGACCCCGGCATCGCCCAGCCAGTCCTGGAGCCAGTGGCCGAGCAGCATGATCACCGCCAGCAGCACCCCGAACAGCAGTGCCATGCGCAGTTCCAGGGGGTTCTGGTGAAGCTCCGGCCGGTCGACCTTGGGCGCCCGGCGGTGGCCGTGCCAGATGACCAGCGCCGCCACGTAGAGCAGCACGGCCATCGTGGTCACCGGTAGCGCCAGCGGTGCGATCAGCGCCGGGTTGATCACCAGGCAGTAGAGCATGATGCGCGGGAACATGGTGCCGCAGGCGATCAGGATGCCGGCCGCCAGCAGGGGCGAGAACTCCCGGTGCTGCCGCGACAGCCGGGCGAAATGCAGGGTCAGGGCGGTGGAGGAGCTGAGTCCGGCGAACAGGCTGGTGAACAGGATGCCCCGTTCCGGACCGCCGAGGCGGATGGCGAAGTAGCCGACGAAGGAGATGGCCGCGACCAGCACCACCATCCACCAGATCTCGTAGGGATTGAGGGCCGAGCCGGGCCCCATGGCGCGATCGGGCAGCAGCGGCAGCATCACCACCGAGATCAGCAGCAGCTTGAGGCCGGCATCCATCTCGCGGGCCTGCAGCCGGTTCAGCAGGCCGTGGATCTCGTGCTTGTTGTCGAGGATGACCGCGGTGACCACCGCGCAGGCGGTGGCCAGGGCCAGGTCCACGGCCATCGCGATGGCGCCGAAGCAGAAGGTCAGCAGCAACCCCATCAGGCCGGTGATGCTGTAGTCCTGACTCAGCGGCATGCGGGCGCGGTAGGCCGCCAGGGCGGAGCCGGCCACGGCGAGGAAGATCAGCGGGAAGGCCCATTCGGTGACGCTCGACGAGAGCAGGGCGGCGATGCCGCCGAGCAGCCCCACCAGGGCATGGGTACGCACCCCGGCGATGCGCTCGCCGGCCTCCCGGGTGCGGGCGACCCAGCCGCGCTCGATGCCGATCAGTGCCCCCAGCAGCAGGGCCACGGTCAGTCGGATGGCCGTCTCGTTGCCGTTGATGAACTGCTGGGTGACCTCGTCCATGCGTGGCGTTCCCTGAGCGGCCTGACCTGTCCTTCAGCATAGCGCGATGTACCGCGAGACCGGGGCGGCCGAGCGTTGGCGAGGGGACATTGACGGCCGCCGGGTTCGCCTCCGTCGAGAGGGGCGACGCGGGCGAGGTGCTCAGTCCGGCGGGCGCTGCGGCGGGGCCTCGCGCTGCTTGACCTGCCAGGCTTCCAGCGAGAAGGCCGGCGCCGTGGACGGCGGCAGGGGGGCGCGGCCCAGCACGTGGTCGGCGCCCTTCTCGCCGATCATGATGGTCGGCGCGTTGATGTTGCCGTTGGTGACGCTGGGCATGATCGAGGAATCGATCACCCTGAGCGCCTCGATGCCGTGGACCCGGCACTCGGGGTCGACCACCGCCAGGGCGTCGGTGCCCATGCGGCAGGAGCCGCAGGGATGATAGGCGGTCTCGGCGGTGGCGGCGACCCAGGCGTCGATCTCGGCGTCGCTCTGCACGCCGGGGCCGGGGGAGAGCTCCTCGCCGCGGTAGGGATCGAAGGCGGGCTGGGCGAAGATCTCCCGGGTCAGGCGCAGCGCGCGGCGATAGTCGGCCCTGTCTTCCTCGTCCTGCAGGTAGTGGAAGATCATCGACGGCGGCGCCTCGGGGTCGGCACAGGTCAGGCGCACGCGCCCGCGACTGCGGGGCTTGTTGGCGCCGAGGTGGACCTGGAAGCCGTGGCCCTCGGCGGCGCTCGAGCCGTCGTAGGCGATGGCGCCGGCCAGGAAGTGATACTGGATGTCGGGGTAGCGCAGCCCCTCGCGGCTGCGGATGTAGCCGTTGGACTCGAACTGGTTGCTGGCGCCCAGGCCCCGCTTGAAGAAGAACCAGCGGGCGCCGATCCACAGCCGCGCCAGGGGATTGAGCCAGCCGTTGAGGGTGATCTTCTGGGTGCAGCTCTGCTGCACCCAGACCTCCAGGTGATCGTGGAGGTTCTCGCCCACGCCGGGCAGGTCGTGGACCACCTCGATGCCGTGTTCGCGGAGGTGCTCGGCCGGGCCGATGCCGGACAGCATCAGCAGCTTGGGCGAGTTGAAGGCGCTGGCCGAGAGGATCACCTCGCGCCGCGCCCGGACCCGTACGCTCCTGCCCCGCTGGCGGTATTCGACGCCCACGGCGCGCTTGCCGTCCATCAGCACCCGGGTGGTCAGGGCGTGCATCTCGAGCCTCAGGTTGTCGCGGGCGAGCGCCGGCTTGAGGTAGGCGTTGGCGGTGGAGCAGCGCACCCCGTCGCGCACCGTCATGTCCATGCGGCAGAAGCCCTCCTGGCGATGGCCGTTGTAGTCCGGCGTCTCGCCGTAGCCGGCCTGGCGACCGGCCTCGATGAAGGCGCGATAGAGCGGGTTCGCCATGTTGTTGCCGTTGCACACTCCCAGCGGGCCGCCGCTGGCCCGGTAGTCGTCCTCGCCGTAGAGGCAGTCCTCGGCGCGCTTGAAGTAGGGCAGCACCTCGGCGTAGCTCCAGCCCGCGGCGCCGCGTTCGACCCACTCGTCGAAGTCGCCGGCGCAGCCGCGCACGTAGGCCATGCCGTTGATCGAGGAGGAACCGCCGATCACCTTGCCGCGGGCCTGGTGGATGCGCCGCCCGCCGAGGCCGGGTTCCGGCTCGGTGTGGAGCCCCCAGTCGAAGCGTGGCTTGTTGAGCGGAATCGAGAAGGCGATGGGCATCTGGATGTAGAGGGAATCGTCCTTGCCGCCGAACTCCAGCACCAGCACCTGATGCCGGCCGTCGGCGCTCAGCCGGTCGGCCAGCACCGAGCCGGCCGAGCCCGCACCGACGATCACGTAGTCGACGACCCGGTCGAAGGTGGCATCGTTCATGGCGTCGCTCCTCGTCTCGCGGTCAGTCGCCGCGCGCGGAGGGCGTGTCCGGCATGATCGCCTCGCCGCCGGGCAGCTCCCGCTGGGTGTGCAGGAAGAACAGGTGGCGCTCGTACTGGTCGAGGATATCGGCGATCACCTGTTCCTTGGTGTAGCCGTAGATGTCGTAGCCCTGGCCGCCCTCGCCGATATGCACCTGCAGCCGGTAGTAGTGGGTGCCGGCGCGGGTGGCGCGGATCGAGAAGGCCGGCATGGCGCTGCGATGCGGCCACACCTGGTAGGTGAAGTTCGGCTCGCCGCCGAGGTCGACGTTGAGCTCGAGGTGCTCCGAGGCGCCGTCGTCCTCGACGAGGGCCGCGCTGACGCCCTGCTCGCCGAGCACCTCGCGGATCTCCTCCATGGCCGGCCGGACCGCCTCGCCGAGGAAGCGCCGGGCCTGCTCATGGTTGGGGAAGTGCATGGCCCGGGAGAGCCGCTGGCGCCAGTGATGGCCGGCGCCCTCGCCGGGCAGGCGCCCCGACAGGTGGCCGGCCATGCTGCCGCGCAGGCTGTCCTCCTTGAGGCCCTCCACCTTCAGCGCCTTGAACAGGCCGAGGATCATCAGGAACAGCACGAAGGCGAAGGGCAGCCCCATGATCACCACCGTGCTCTGCAGGGCCCCCAGCCCGCCGGCCATCAGCAGCGCCAGGGTCAGGATGCCGATGATCGCCGCCCACAGGATGCGCATCCAGGAGGGGGCGTCGTGGTTGGGGTCGGTGAGCACCGAGGTCAGGTTGGAGAGCACCAGCGAGCCGGAATCCCCGGAGGTGACGAAGAACACGATGGCCAGCACGGTGGTCACCCCCGTGGTCAGCCAGATCCAGGGGTAGTTCTGCAGGAAGAGATAGATCGACGAGCCGGGATTGTTCATGGCCTGCTCGCCGAAGTCGGCGACGCTGGCGGTCTCGGTCAGCACCAGGTCGATGGCGCTGTTCCCCATGATCGACATCCACGCCATCATGAAGGTCAGCGGCAGGATCAGGGTGCCGGCGACGAACTGGCGGATGGTGCGGCCCCGGGAGATGCGCGCCAGGAATAGCCCGACGAAGGGGCCCCAGGCGATCCACCAGGCCCAAAAGAACACCGTCCAGGCATTGAGCCAGTCCGACGGCGGGTCGAAGGCGTAGGTATCGAAGGACAGCCGGGCGAAGTGGGCCAGGTAGTCGCCGACGTTCATCACCAGGGCGTTGAGCAGGAACAGCGTCTTGCCGGTGAACAGCACGAACAGCATCAGCAGCACCGCCAGCAGCATGTTGAACTCGGACAGCCGGCGAATGCCCTTGTCGACCCCGGTCACCGCCGAGATCGCCGAGAAGACCACGATCAGCACCGCCAGCGCCGCCTGGGTGACGGTGTTCTCCGGCAGGCCGAACATGTAGTGGAGACCGAAGTTGAGCTGGATGATGCCGATGCCCAGGCTGGTAGCGATGCCGAACACGGTGCCGAGCACCGCGGCGATGTCCACGGTGTGGCCGATGGGGCCGTGGATGCGCCGCCCGAACAGCGGATAGAGGGCGGAGCGGATGGTCAGCGGCAGGCCGTGGCGATAGCTGAAGAAGGCCAGCGACATGCCGACCAGGGTGTAAATGCCCCAGCCGGACAGCCCCCAGTGCAGGAAGGTCAGCTCCATGGCGTGGCGGGCCGCCTCCTGGGTGCCGCCTTCGCCGACCGGCGGGGCCAGGAACTGGGTGACCGGCTCGGCGATGCAGAAGAACAGCAGATCGATGCCGATGCCGGCGGAGAACAGCATGGCCGCCCAGGTGACGACGTTGAAGTCCGGCGTCGAGTGCGCCGGCCCCAGGCGCAGCTTGCCGTAGCGAGACAGGCCGATGCACACCACGAACACCAGATAGGCCACCACGGCTAGGAAGTAGAACCAGCCGAAGCTGTCCGAGATCCAGGCCAGCACGGTATTGATGACGTTGCCGGCCGCCTGGGTGAAGAACATGGTCCACAGCGCGAAGGCGACGATGCCGATGGCCGAGCCGTAGAACACCACGGGATTGATGCGATCGCGGCCTGTGGCGGGCTCGCTGTCGGGCGCATGGGCCATGTCGGACTCCTCGCGGGAGCGCCGGGCAGGCCGGAGCGAGCCTCATGGCCGGCCCGGCGCCGGCGGCTGCCGCTGGCTGTGACGAGAGCTCCGCGCCCGCGTCGGGTAGCGGAGGGGCTATCTGGGTATAGGTAGGGCGCGGCGCGGGCGTCAAGTTGCCGCGTGGCGGGATGGAGGCTTGCGACCCGGGCGACGCTGTCGGATACTGTTTATAAATACAGTATCCTCAGGAGGCGCCATGTCATCGCCGAGGCCGTCTCTCGCCCGCGCGCCGGCCATGGCCGGGCCGTGGCCCGACCGGGCGGGCCAGCCACTGCTGGGCTGCCGGGTGCGGGCCGGCTTTCCCAGTCCCGCCGACGACCACCTGGACGTGGAGCTCGACCTGCACGCCCATGTGGTGCGTCGTCCGACGTCCACCTACTTCGTACGCGCCGAGGGCGACTCGATGCTCGGCGACGGCATCCATGACGGCGATCTGCTGGTGGTGGACCGCAGCCTGGAGCCGCTGCCCGGGCGAGTGGTGATCATCGCCGTGGACGGCGAGCCCACCGTCAAGCGGCTGGCCCGCCGCGGCGGCGACCTGGTGCTGGAGGCCAGCAACCCGCGCTTCGCGCCGATTCCGCTGGCGGGGCGCGAGTGCCAGGTGTGGGGCGTGGTGACCCATGTGCTGCATGCCCTGCCGGGGGCGACGCCATGATCGGGCTGGTCGACAGCAACGATTTCTATGTCAGCTGCGAGCGGGTCTTCGACCCGCGCCTGGAGGGACGGCCGGTGGGCGTGCTGTCCAACAACGACGGCTGCGTGGTGGCGCGCTCGGCGGAACTCAAGGCGCTGGGCGTGGCCATGGGCACGCCGACGCACCTGATCCCCGCGCCGATCCGCCGCCGGGCGACGCTGCTGTCCAGCAACTATGCCCTCTACGGTGACATGAGCCGGCGCGTGAACCGGGTGCTCGGCGACTTCTCACCGGACGTGGAGGCCTACTCCATCGACGAGAGCTTCGTCGGCTTCGGCGGCGGGGCACCGGCGCGCCTCGAGGCCGAGGCGCGCCGGCTGCGGGCCACGGTGCTGCGCGATACCGGCCTGCCGACCTGCGTGGGCCTGGCGCCGACCCGGGTACTGGCCAAGACCGCCAATCGCGTCGCCAAGCGGACGCCCGAGCTGGGCGGAGTGTGTCGCCTGGCGGCCGAGGCGCCCGAGACCCGCCGCGTGCTCGAGGCGTTGCCGGTGCACGAGCTGTGGGGCATCGCCCGGCGCAGCGCCGAGCGGCTGGCGCTGCAGGACATCCACACCGCCTGGCAGCTGCGTCAGGCCGACCCCAAGCAGATCCGCCGGACCTTCTCGGTGGTGCTGGAGCGCCTCGTCTGGGAGCTGCGCGGGCGGCCGGCCATCGCCCTGGAGGACCTGGCCGAACCGCGCCAGCGCATCATGGTGTCGCGCTCCTTCGGCCGCTTGACCGGCGAGCTGGCCGACCTGCGGGCGGCGCTTCGCCAGCACGGCGCCCGGGCCGCCGAGAAGCTGCGCCGCCAGGGCAGCCTGGCCTGCGCGGTGCTGGTGTTCGTGCGCAGCGATCCGCACCGGCTCGGCGAGCGCCAGTATCGCAACAGCCAGGTGGTGGCGCTGCCCGGCCCCAGCGACGATACCCGCGAACTGCTCGATGCCGCCGGCCGTGCCCTGTCGGCGGTCTTCCTCGAGGGCGTGCGCTACCAGAAGTGCGGGGTGATGCTGCTGGACCTGGTGGACGCCGAGCGTCACCAGCTGTCGTTGCTGCGCGAGGGGGACGCGGCCGAACGCCGCCGCGGCCAGCGCCTGATGGCGACCCTGGACCGGCTCAACGGCCGCATGGGCCGTGATACCGTGCGCTTCGGCCTGCCCGGGGAAAAGGCCGCCTGGGCGCTGCGCTGCGAGCACCTCAGCTCGCGCTATACCACTCGCTGGAATGAGCTGATGCGCGTCAAGGCACGCTGAGGCGGTTCATGGGTGGCGGTCGTCGCGGCGGTTCCTGGCCTATGCTGAGAAACCTGGTTCGGGGCCGGGATCTGCCGGCCCCGGTGTCGATCGATGGCCACAGCAGGGGAGAGCGCCGTAAGGCAGGTGCCCCGGGAGGCAATCTCATGGCGCGTATCAAGGTCGAGTTTCCCAATGCCGCCGGCGAGCGGCTCGCGGCTTTGCTCGAGGTACCGGACGAGGGGGCACCGAAGGCCATGGCGATCCTTGCCCACTGCTTCACCTGTGGCAAGGACGTGGCGGCCGCCTCGCGTATCGCCCGCTCGCTCGCCGCTCGCGGCATCGGGGTGCTGCGCTTCGACTTCACCGGCCTGGGGGGGAGCGACGGCGACTTCGCCAATACCAATTTCTCGTCCAATGTGGATGACCTGATCGCCGCCGCCGACTTCCTCGCCGAGCGCTACACGCCCCCGGCCCTGCTGGTGGGGCACAGCCTGGGTGGCGCGGCGGTGCTGGCGGCGGCCCCGCAGCTGGCAGCGGTGAAGGCGGTGGCGACCATCGGTGCCCCGGCGACGGCGCGACACATCGAGCATCTGATGGCCGACCGGCGGGCCGAGATCGAGCGGCGCGGCGCCGCTCGGGTCGAGATCGGCGGACGGTCCTTCACCATCAAGGCGCAGTTTCTCGACGATATCGACCGCTACAACACCACGGCGCATATCGCCGAGCTGCGTCGCGCCCTGCTGGTGTTCCATTCCCCGCTGGATCGCATCGTCGGTATCCGCGAGGCGGCAGACATCTACCAGGCGGCCCGGCACCCCAAGAGCTTCCTCTCCCTGGACGGGGCCGACCACCTGTTGACCCGCCGCGAGGATGCCGACTATGTCGCCACTACCCTGGTGGCATGGGCCAGCCGTTATCTGGACCTTGGCGAGACCGAGCTCGCCCCGGGGCAGGGCGGCGTGTCGAGCCTAGAGGAAGGTCAGGTGCGGGTCACCGAGCATGACCAGCACTTCCTGCGCGGGCTCTACACTCGCTGGCATCGGCTGATCGCCGACGAGCCCCAGTCCGTGGGGGGACACAACCTGGGGCCCAATCCCTACGATTACCTGTTGATGGCACTCGGCGCCTGCACTTCCATGACGCTGAGGCTCTATGCCAATCGCAAGCAGTTGCCGATCACCGACATCGAGGTGACCTTGGCCCATGAACGCATCCACGCCGAGGACTGTGAGCAGTGCGAGGAGCGCGAGGGGCGTGTGGAGCGCGTCACTCGGACGATTCGCTACCGGGGAACGCTGTCCTCCGAACAGCACCGGCGATTGCTGGAGATGGCCGATCGTTGCCCGATCCATCGTACCCTGGAGGGACGGCCTGTGATCGTGACTCGGGGCGAGCCTGACGCGGGGGAGGAAAGAGAACGGTGACGGGGCCGGCTGCGTCGCTGGGGCGGTCCGTCCACCGACAAGACCGCCTGGGCGCAGCGAGCGCCTCCGTCCGCGCTACACCCCGCTGGGACGAGCCGATGCGCGTCGAGGCACGCTGAGGCGGCTCATGGATAGCGGCCGCTGCGGCGATTCTCCACCAGCACCTCGAGGATGGCGTTGGCCTCCTGCATGACCGGCGAGGGTACCTCGCCGCGGCGACGGCTGCACAGGATCGGAATGGTGATGTGCTTTTCCGCCAGGTAGACGAAACTGATGCCGTCGCGCTGGACGCGCTTCACCTGCTCCGGCACCAGGGTGATGCCCATCTCCGAGGCCACCAGGCCCAGCGCGGTCTGCATCTCGTTGGCCTCCTGAGAGACCGTGATCTTGAGCCCGCGGCGCCGGAACATGCCGAGCACGGTGTCCGCCATGCTCGGCCGCGGCGTGGCGGGAAACAGGATCAGCGGATACTCGGCCAGCTGCGCCATGCTCGGCGTGGTGCCCTCCAGCGGATGGCCCTTGGGCAGCGCCGCCATCAGCGGCTCCTCGAACAGCACCTCCTGCTCGACCTCCGGATCGTCGAGGCGCAGCCGGCCGAAGCCGATGTCGATACGCCCCGCCTTGAGCGCCTGGATCTGCTGCACCGTGGTCAGCTCGACCAGCGTCAGCTCGACGTCATCCTTTTGTCGCAAGCCGCGCACCAGCAGCGGCAGCTGGCCGTAGAACACCGAGGGCACGAAGCCGATGCTGAACAGCTGGCGGTGGCTGCGGGCGATGCGCCGGGTATCGGTCACCGTGGTGTCGACCTTCTCGAGGATCTGCAGGGTATGTTCATAGAAGAACTGCCCCGCCGCCGTCAGCGCCAGCCCGCGGGGCCCGCGGTCGAACAGTTTGACGCCCAGTTCTTTCTCCAAGTTGTTGATTTGTCGTGTCAATGGCGGTTGAGCGATGTGCAGCTTGGCGGCCGCCCGTGTCATGTTCAGCTCCTTTGCCGCGACGCAGAAGTAGCGAAGATGGCGTAGCTCCATGATACCTCCAAGGTATGGCTATGGACTCAAACCATATTGGTTGCCGGGCCTGGAGGCAATCAGACTGCGAACACTTCTTCAGTGCGTAGTCCAGGAGCCTTCATGTCCGCCGTGATCGAGTCCATCGAGACGCTGCTGGTCGATCTGCCGACCATCCGCCCCCACAAGCTTTCCATGGCCACCATGGCCTGCCAGACGATGGTCATCGTGCGCCTGCGCTCGAGCGACGGCATCGAGGGGCTGGGCGAGGGCACCACCATCGGCGGCCTGAGCTACGGGCCCGAGAGCCCGGAGAGCATCAAGCGCAACATCGACGCCTACCTGGCGCCGCTGCTGGTCGGCCAGCCCTCGAGCAACCTCAACGCCCTGATGGCGCGCCTGAACCGCCACGTGCGCGGCAACCCCATCGCCAAATCGGCGCTGGAGACCGCGCTGCTCGACGCCCAGGGCAAGCGCCTGGGGCTGTCGGTGGCCGAGCTGCTGGGCGGCGCCCGCCACGCGCACCTGCCGGTGCTGTGGACCCTGGCCTCCGGCGATACCCGCAAGGATATCGACGAGGCCTTCCAGCGCCTCGACGACGGCCGCCACTGCGACTTCAAGCTCAAGATCGGCGCCAACGCCCTGGAACAGGACGTGCGCCACGTGGCGGACATCAAGGCGGCGCTGGGCGAGCGGGCAAGCGTCAGGGTCGACATCAACCAGGCCTGGGACGAGGCCACCGCGGTGCGCGGCATCGCCGCCCTGCAGGAGGCCGGCATCGCCTTGATCGAGCAGGCCATCCCGGCCCGCGAACAGGCCGGCCTGATTCGCCTGGCCGAGCGCTTCCGGGTGCCGATGCTGGCCGACGAGGCGGTGGCCGACGCCCGGGACGGCCTGGACCTGGTGGCTGGCGGCTTCAGCGGCGCCTTCGCGCTGAAGATCGCCAAGGCCGGCGGGCCGCGGCCGGCGCTGGAACTGGCGCAGCTGGCCCAGACCGCCGGCATCGGCCTGTACGGCGGCACCCTGCTCGAGGGCACCATCGGCACCGCCGCCTCGCTGCATGCCTGGGCGACGCTGCCCGAGATGGCCTGGGGCACCGAGATGTTCGGCCCGCTGCTGCTCAAGGACGACATCGTCGCCGAGCCGCTGCGCTACCACGACTTCGGCGTCGACCTGCCGGCCGGTCCTGGCCTCGGCATCGCCCTCGACGAAGACAAGCTGACCCACTATTCGCGCAAGTAAGTCCGGGCGCTGAGACTGAAGAGAGAGGAGAGCATCATGCTGTTCCAGGTGGAAATGACCGTGAAACTGCCGCCGGAGATGCCGGCCGAGCAGGCCGCCGAGATCAAGGCGACCGAGAAGGCCTACTCCCAGGAGCTGCAGCGCGCCGGCAAGTGGCGCCACCTGTGGCGGGTGGCCGGCAGCTACTCGAACGTCAGCATCTTCGACGTCGAGGACAACGCCGAACTGCAGGAGCTGGTCGCCAACCTGCCGCTGTTCCCCTACATGGACATCAGCGTCAAGCCGCTGTGCCGCCATCCCTCGTCGATTCGCGACGACGACAGCTGAGCCCGGATGCGCGTGCCCGCGAGATAACGAGACACAAGAAGAACGAGACACAAGAAGAGGATGCCAGCATGACCGTGAAGATTTTCGACACTCCCGAGGTCCAGGACTTCCTGAAGGCCGTCAGCGGCTTCGAGCAGGACGGCGGCAACGAGCGCGCCAAGCAGATCATGCATCGCCTGCTCTCCGACCTGTACCGGCTGATCGACGACTTCGACGTCAGCCCCGAGGAATTCTGGAGCAGCGTCAGCGTGCTCAACGCGCTCGGCCAGGGCACCCAGTTCGGCCTGCTGGCCCCGGGGCTCGGCTTCGACCACTACCTGGACATGCGCATGGACGCCGCCGACGCCGAGGCCGGCCGCACCGGCGGCACGCCGCGCACCATCGAGGGCCCGCTGTACGTGGCCGGCGCCCCGGAACTGCAGGGCAGCGGGCGCATGGACGACGGCACCGATAGCGACGGCGAGGCGATGTGGCTGACCGGCCAGGTGCGCGACACCGACGGCCAGCCGATCGCCGGGGCCAAGGTCGAGGTGTGGCATGCCGACTCCAAGGGCGGCTACTCCTTCTTCGACCCGTCCCAGGCCGAGTACAACCTGCGCCGCTCGATCATCACCGACGCCGACGGCCGCTACGCGGTGCGCAGCATCATCCCCTCCGGCTACGGCGTACCGGAAGGCGCGCCCACCGACCAGGTGCTCAAGGCCCTGGGCCGCCATGGCCAGCGTCCGGCGCACATCCACTACTTCGTCTCGGCGCCGGGGCACCAGCACCTGACCACCCAGATCAACCTGGCCGGCGACCCCTACACCTTCGACGACTTCGCCTTCGCCACCCGCGAGGAGCTGGTGGTCGAGGGCCGGCGCATCGAGGACGCCGCCGCCATCGAGGCGCGTGGCTTCGAGGGCCCCTTCACCGAGGTGGTGTTCGACGTCGCGCTGTCGGCGACCGCGGATCACGACCTGCAGCATCGCCACAAGCGCCCGCGGGCCAAGGAAGATGAGCAGGACCAGGCCAGCCAGCAGGCGGGCACCGCCAAGGTCTGAGGCGACCCGCATCGTCTCCGCTTCCCTGACCCCATAACAACCGCGAGGAGTCCGATCATGACCAGCAAGCTCGATCGTCTCGAACAACGCGTCCGCGGTGCCGTCGAGGACGACGCCGAGGCCGGCACCTTCCGCGTGCATCGCAGTATCTTCACCGACCCCGAGTTCTTCGAGCTCGAGATGAAGCATGTCTTCGAGGGCAACTGGCTGTTCCTGGCCCACGAGAGCCAGATCGCCGAGCCCGGCGACTACATGACCGTCACCCTGGGTCGCCAGCCGGTGATCATCACCCGCGACAAGGCCGGCGAGCTGCACGCCCTGATCAACGCCTGCGCCCACCGCGGCGCCACCCTGTGCCGCAAGAAGCGCGGCAACAAGGGCACCTTCACCTGCCCGTTCCACGGCTGGACGTTCAAGAACGACGGCCGGCTGCTCAAGGCCAAGAACGAGAAGACCGGCGCCTACCCGGACGCCTTCAAGAGCGAGGGCTCCCACGACCTCAAGCGCCTGCCGGTGTTCGAGAACTACAAGGGCTTCCTGTTCGGCAGCCTGAGCGCCGACGTGATGCCGCTGGACGACTATCTCGGTGAGACCCGCAAGGTGATCGACAACATCGTCGACCAGGCGCCGGAAGGCCTGGAGATCCTGCGTGGCACCTCGTCGTACACCTTCAACGGCAACTGGAAGCTGGGCGCGGAGAACGGCGCCGACGGCTACCACGTCAGCACCGTGCACTGGAACTACGCCTCGACCATGGATCGCCGCAACTACGACGCCGGCGGCACCAAGGCGGTGGATGCCGACGGCTGGTCGAAGAGCCAGGGCGGTTTCTACTCCTATGAAAACGGCCACATGATGCTGTGGACTCGGCTGCTCAACCCCGAGGTGCGCCCGGTCTACACCCAGAAGGACTGGATCGAGCAGCAACTCGGCGAGGCCCGGGCCGACTCCATCGTCAACCAGACCCGCAACCTCTGCCTGTACCCCAACGTCTACCTGATGGACCAGTTCTCCACCCAGATCCGGGTGATCCGTCCGCTGTCCGTGGACAAGAGCGAGGTGACCATCTACTGCTTCGCGCCCAAGGGCGAATCCAGGGAGAACCGCGCGCTGCGCATCCGACAGTACGAGGACTTCTTCAACGTCTCGGGCATGGGCACGCCGGACGACCTGGAAGAGTTCCGCGCCTGCCAGAACGGCTACCAGGGCCTGGACGCCGAGTGGAACGACCTGTCCCGCGGCGCCAAGCAGTGGATCGAGGGCGCCGACGAGAACGCCCAGGCGATCGACATGAAACCGCTGCTCAGCGGGGCGTCGCCGGAGGACGAGGGGCTCTACGTGCTGCACCACCAGCACTGGGTCGAGGAGATGCTGCGCGCCATCGACAAGGAGCGCGGCCAGTTTATCGCCACCGAGCCCGCCGGCGAGTCGGCATAAGGGGGAGCACCATGAGCATCACATTCGAGGACATCCAGGCCTTCGTGCACCGCGAGGCGCGCCTGCTCGACGACCGCCAGTGGGACGAGTGGCTGACCTGCTACCGCCAGGACGTGGAGTTCTGGATGCCGGCCTGGGACGACGACGACCGGCTGACCGAGGATCCGCAGTCCGAGATCTCGCTGATCTATTACCCGAGCCGCGAGGGGCTGGAGGACCGGGTCTACCGCATCAAGACCGAGCGCAGCGGCGCGACCAGCATTCCCGAGCCGCGCACCACCCACCTGATCAGCAACCTGGAGGTGCTGAAACAGGAGGGCGACTCGGTGGAGCTGCGCTTCAACTGGCACACCCTGAGCCACCGCTACCAGCAGACCAACCAGTTCTTCGGCACCTCCTTCTACACCCTGGACGTGTCCGGAGAGGCGCCATTGATCACCCGCAAGAAGGTGATCCTGAACAACGACTACATCCACCAGGTCATCGACGTCTATCACATCTGACCGGGTCGCGCTGACCGGGTCACGCTGACCGGTGGGGAGGAGAACGACCATGAGCTATACCATTGCCCTCAACTTCGAAGACGGGGTGACCCGTTTCATCGGCTGCAAGGAAGGCGAGACCGTCCTCGACGCGGCCTACCGGCAGAAGGTCAACCTGCCGATGGACTGCTCCGACGGCGTCTGCGGCACCTGCAAGGGCCACTGCGAGCAGGGCGCGTTCGACATGGGCGACGAGTACCTGGAGGAGGCGCTGTCCGACGAGGAGGCCGCCGAGGGCCAGGTGCTGACCTGCCAGATGGTGCCGTCCACCGACTGCGTCATCCAGGTGCCGGTGGCCTCGACCCTGTGCAAGACCGCGGTCGGCAAGCTCGAGGGCACCGTGGCCATGGTCGAGCAACTCTCCGAGGACAGCATCGAGCTGGCCATCGACCTGGACGACGGCGCCGAGCTGGCCTTCCTGCCCGGCCAGTACATCCATATCGACGTGCCGGGCGCCGACGCGCATCGTTCCTACTCCTTCAGCTCCCGGCCGGGCGCCTCCAAGACCACCTTCCTGATCCGCAACGTGCCCGACGGGCTGATGAGCGGCTACCTCACCGAGCGGTGCAAGCCCGGCGAGCGCCTCGCCCTGACCGGGCCGATGGGCAGCTTCTACCTGCGCGAGATCACCCGACCGGTGCTGATGCTGGCCGGCGGTACCGGCCTGGCGCCCTTCCTGTCGATGCTCGAGCAGTTGGCCCAGAAGCAGGACGAGGGCCAGGGCGGCGGTCAGCCGATCCACCTGATCTACGGCGTCAACAAGGACGATCACCTGGTCAAGACCGAGGCCCTGGACGCCCTCCAGGCGCGGCTGCCGGGCTTCACCTACGCCACCGTGGTGGTGGACGAGGGCAGCGAGCATCCGCGCAAGGGCTATGTCACCCATCACATGGATGCCGAGGTGCTGCACGACGGTGATGTCGACGTCTATCTGTGCGGGCCGCCGCCGATGGTCGACGCCGTGCTCAAGCATTTCGACGAGCAGGGCATCGCGCCGCAGAGCTTCCACTACGAGAAGTTCACCCCCAACCAGGCGCCCGGGGAGGCCGCATGAGCGATCAAGGTGTCGGCGGGCCGCGTTTCCGGGGCCCTCGTTTCCAGGACCAGGTGATGGTGATCACCGGCGCCGCCCAGGGCATCGGCCGGCGCGTCGCCGAGCAGGCGGCCGCCGAGGGGGCGCGCCTGGCGCTGGTGGATCGCGCCGAGCTCGTCCGGGAGGTGGCGGCCGAGCTGCAAGGGCAGGGCGTCGAGGCCATCGCCCTGCTGGCCGACCTGGAGACCTTCGAGGGCGCCGAGCGCGCCATGGCGGACGCCCGTGCGCACTTCGGTCGGCTCGACATCCTGATCAACAACGTGGGCGGGGCGATCAACTTCAAGCCGTTCACCGAGTTCACCGCCACCGAGATCTCGGCCGAGATCACCCGCTCGCTGTTGCCGACCCTGTGGTGCTGCCGGGCGGTGCTGCCGGCCATGGTCGAGCAGGGCGGCGGGGTGATCGTCAACGTCTCCTCGGCGGCCACCCGCGGCATCCACCGCATTCCGTACTCGGCGGCCAAGGGCGGGGTCAACGCCATGACCGCGTCGCTGGCCTTCGAATATGCCGAGCACGGCATCCGCGTGGTGGCCACGGCCCCCGGCGGCACCGAGGCGCCGCCGCGACGTATCTCGCGGGGCACGCCCGAGCCGCGCAACGAGACCGAGCAGGCCTGGTTCCAGGCGCATATCGACCAGACCCGGCAGAGCTGCCTGCTCGGCCGCTACGGCACCCTGGACGAGATGGCCGCGCCGATCCTGTTCATGGCATCGAGCGAGGCCAGCTACATCACCGGAAGCGTACTGCCGGTGGCCGGGGGAGACCTCGGTTAGCACCAACTAACGCCAGCAACCCCGAACGCCGCCCATGCGGGACGGCGCCGGGACGCCCCTGAGGCCAATGACAACAACATCTGGAGTACAGCATGAAACACATCGAGAGGGGGGTCAGCCTGCGCCGCGCGCCGGCTGACTTCATCCGCGACCTCAACGTCGACAACGTCAGTGCGGGCGTGGTGGCCGGCATCTTCGGCATCAGCGCCAGCGTGATCCATGTGGGGGCCGGCACCGCCGCGGGGCTGGATCCCCAGTTCATCATGATCTGGGTCATCAGCTACCTGCTGATCAACGGCCTGTTCGGGCTGTTCATGCCGGCCTACTACCGGCTACCGCTGCCGATGGCCAACTCCATTCCCGGGGCGCTGCTGTTCGCCTCGATCATTCCCGTGGTCGGCGTGGAGGCGGCCCTCGGCGCGTCCCTGATCGCCGGGGCCATCTCGCTGGTGGCCGGGCTCGCCGGGGTCATGGGTATCGTCATGAAGCTGATCCCCATGCCGATCGTCATGGGCATGGTCGGCGGCATCCTGCTCAAGTTCGGCCTCAACATGGTCGCGCCGCTGGAAAACGCCATCCTGCCGGCGGCCATCATGATCCTGGCCTTCTTCCTGTCGGCCCGCTTCCTGCGCCGGGTGCCGCCGCTGATCGTGTCCATGCTGGCCGGCATCGTTTACATGGCCTACGCCGGCATCGACTTTTCCGGCGTCGAGTTTTCGGTGAACTTCCCCGGATGGATCGTCCCCGAATTCACCCTGGAGGCCTTCCTGGCCTATGGCCTGCCGCTGGCGCTGATCCTGATCGGCATGGAGACCCCCGCCGGCGTGGGGCTGGTCAAGGGCATGGGCTACAAGCAGGTGCCGGCCAACGCCATCACCGCCGTGGGCGGCTTCGGCACCATGATCTCGGCCTTCTTCAACCTGCACAGCACCTGCATCGCCGCGCCGATGACCGGTATCTGCTCGTCCCCCGAGGCCGGCAAGCTGGACAAGCGCTGGGTGGCGGCGGTGATCGCCGGGGCCATCTTCGTGGTGGCGGCGCCCTTCTATGGCTTCGTCATCAGCTTGATCGAGGCCATGCCGTCCTACTTCGTCGCCATCGTCGCCGGTCTGGCCCTGCTGAAGGTGATCACCTCGGCGATGCACATGGCCTTCTCCGGCAAGCATGAGATGGGCGGGCTGTTCTCCTTCCTGATCGCCGCCTCCGGGCTGCAGATCCTGGGCATCGGTTCTTCCTTCTGGGCCCTGGTGCTGGGGGTGCTCATCTCGCTGCTCTTCGAGACCAAGGATTTCGAGTTCATTCGCCGGGTCGCCCACGAGCCCAGCGCCTGACGACGGGCCTTCGCGCGCCAGGCGCCGCCCGGGTTATCCTCCGTTGGCTCGTCGCTGCCCGTCAGCGCGGGCCTTTTTTCTTTTCGCGGTGTCGCCGGCCCGGCGCCACCGCATCCCTTGCCAAGGAACTCGCCATGCGACGCTTCAAGGACTGGTCGATCCCCGCCGTCACCGCCGGCTTCGTGGCGGTGCTGGTCTCCTATGCCGGCCCGCTGGCCATCTTCTTCCAGGCCGCCCAGAGCGCCGAGATCTCGCCGGCGATGATGACCTCATGGGTCTGGGCGATCTCCATGGGGGCCGCCGTGTCCGGCATCGGCCTCAGCCTGTGGCTCAAGGTGCCGGTGGTCACCGCCTGGTCGGCGCCGGGCACGGCGCTGCTGGTGACGCTGTTTCCCGAGCTGTCGCTCGGCGAGGCGGTGGGCGCCTACCTCACCGCGGCGGCGGTGATCCTGGTGATCGGCGTGACCGGCTCCTTCGATCGCATCATCCAGCTGATCCCGCCGGGCATCGCCAGCGCCATGATGGCGGGCATCCTGTTCCAGTTCGGGGTCGGTGTCTTCGAGTCGCTGGCCACGGTGCCGGCGCTGATGATCGGCATGCTGCTGGCCTACCTGGTGTTCAAGCGCCTGACGCCGCGCTACTGCCTGGTGTGGCTGCTGGTCGTCGGCGTCGGCCTGGCGGTGGTCCTGGAAGACGCGAGCCTCGAGGGCGTGACCCTGCAGCTGGCCTCGCCGACCTTCATCGCGCCCGAGTGGACCTGGCAGGGCACGCTCGGCCTGGCCATCCCGCTGGTGCTGGTCAGCCTCACCGGGCAGTTCCTGCCGGGCATGGCGATCCTGCGCACCTCCGGCTACAACACGCCGGCCCGGCCGATCGTCACCGTGGCCAGCCTGACCTCGCTGGCCACCGCCTGCTTCGGCGGCATCACCACGGTGATCGCGGCGATCACCGCGGCGATCTGCACCGGCGAGGAGGCCCACCCGGACCGCGACAAGCGCTACGTGGCGGGGATCGCCAACGGCCTCTTCTACCTGATCGGCGGCACCTTCGCCGGCACCATCGTGCTGCTGTTCACCTCGCTGCCCGGCGAATTCGTCGCGGTGCTGGCGGGCCTGGCGCTGATCGGCGCCATCGCCAGCAACGTCAGCGCCTTCGCCGCTCGCAAGGAGCACCTCGAGGCCTCGGTGATCACCTTCCTGGCCACCGCCTCGGGGGTCAGCTTCCTGGGCCTCGGCTCGGCCTTCTGGGGGGTGGTGGTCGGCGCCATCGCCTACAACCTCCTGCATCGCCGCTTCGCCGGCAAGGACGAGGGGGAGCGAGCGTCCGACGGCGCTCGCTGAGCGCCCAGGGAACCGTGCCTGGCCGCCGGATCCTCATCCCTCCGCGAACATCTCGTGGATCAGCCGCCGTAGCCAGCGGTTGCCGGCGTCCTGGTGGAAGCGCCGGTGCCAGAACAGGTTGATCGGCACCTCGGGCAGCGCCACCGGGTGCGGCATGGCGTGCAGGTCGAAGCGGGGCGCGGTGGCCTCGGCCAGCTTGTCGGTGACGGTCACCACCAGGTCGGTGCCGCTGACGATGTAGGGCACGGCCACGAAATGCGGCAGCCGCAGCCGCACCGGCCGGGCGATGCCGGCCCTGGCCAGCAACTCCTCGACGCGGCCGTGCCCGGTGCCCTTGGCCTCCACCACCAGGTGGCGGGCCGCGGCGAAGTCTTCCAGGGAACATCCCTCCCGCGCCAGGGGATGGTCCGCTCGCATCAGGCAGACGTAGCGCTGCACGAACAGCCGCTGCTGGTAGAAGCCGGCCCCCAGCTGCGGGATCAACCCCACCGCCAGGTCGACGTGTCCTTCCTCCATGTCATGCCCCAGTTCGCCGAGATCGCTGCGCAGGGTGGCGAGCGTGACCTGGGGCGCCAGCTCGGCCAGCCGCGACATCAGCCGGGGCAGGAAATAGAGCTCGCCGATATCGCTCATGGCCACATGAAAGGTGCGCCGGCTGGTGGCCGGGTCGAAGTCGTGGCTGAGGTTGAGCGCCTCCTGCAGGCCGGTCAGGGCCCGGGCGATCGGCTCGTGGATGCGCGTGGCATAGGGCGTGGGCATCAGGCCCCGCGAGGTGCGCTCGAAGAGCGGGTCGCCCAGCAGTCCGCGCAGCCGCTTGAGGGCATGGCTGATCGCCGGTTGAGTCAGGCCGAGCTGTTCGGCGACCCGCCGGGTGTTGCGGTACCGGTAGAGCAGGTCGAACACCACCAGCAGATTGGTATCGATCTCCGAAAGCTTGCGCATGATGGACGCGTCTCCGTCGATGCCGGGAGGCGCCGCCTTGCCCGGCGTCGAGGAGCCTAGACAAAGGTCGTGATCGCCCCCGGGAGGCAGCGGTAAGGCATTGGTCTCTCTAGATATTAATGTCGTTTATTGTCGATATGAAAGTGGTTGCGTTGTGGTTGATATCGGTGGGGCCTAGCGTGAAGCCACGTCTTCCATCCCGACAGGAGCCACCGTCATGCAGGCCCATTCGACCCCTTCGACACCCCGTGACCCACGTCTTCGCATCGCCATCGTCGGCGGCGGCATCGGGGGCGTGGCCCTCGCCGTGGCCCTCTCGCGACAGCCGCACCTCGAGGTTCACCTGTTCGAGGCCGCCGAGCGGTTCTCGGAGATCGGCGCCGGGGTCTCCTTCGGACCCAATGCGCTACGAGCCATCTCGCTGCTCGGCCTGGAGGCGGCCTACCGGCGCATCGCCGATGCCTCGCCGCCCCCCTTCGAGGACGTCTGGTTCGAGTGGCGCCGCGGCCGAGACGCGGGCTACCTGGCCGCCTCGCTGGCGCCGGGCGTCGGTCAGTCCTCGGTTCATCGCGCCGACTTCCTGGAGGCCATCGTGGCCCACCTGCCCGATGGCATTGCGCACTTCGGCAAGCGCTGCCGCGAGGTGTGCCAGGACGCCCGGGGCGTCAGCGTGCGCTTCGAGGATGGCAGCGAGTTTCGCGGCGATATCCTGATCGGCTATGACGGCATCAAGTCGGCGGTGCGCGAGCACGTGCTGCCGGTGGCGGACTACGGCGAGCTCGGGCCGCGCTGGAGCGGCACCCAGGCCTATCGCGGCCTGGTGCCCGTCGAGCGCCTGCGCCAGGCGATGGTCGAGGCGGGCGGTGAGGAACGGCTGGCCGTGGTGCCGCAGATGTACCTGGGGCCCGATCGACACATCCTGACCTTCCCGGTGAAGCAGGGGGCGCTGATCAACGTGGTGGCCTTCGTCACCGACCGCTCCAGCCCCGAGCCGCGGCTGTCGGAGGGGGCGCCCTGGGTCGTCGAGGTCGACCGGCAGGCGATGCTCGACGACTTTCCCGGCTGGGGGGCCGCGTCCCGGGCGATCCTGGGCTGCATCGATCGTCCGACCCGCTGGGCCCTGCACGAGCTGCCCGAGCTGCCGCGCTACGCCCGCGGTCGGGTGCTGATCGTCGGCGATGCCGCCCACGCCATGCTGCCCCACCAGGGCGCCGGCCAGGCGCTGGAGGACGCCTATGTGCTGGCCGGCCTGCTGGGCGACCCGGCCTGTGCCCGCGATGACGCGGCGCGCGTGCTGGCGGTCTTCGAGGCGGTGCGGCATGGGCGTGCCTGTCGCGTGCAGGCCACGTCCCGGCAGGCGGGAGAGCTCTACGAGTATGCCGCCGCCGGCATCGGCGCCGACGAGACGCGCCTCGCCGCCGAGCTGGAGCGGCGCTTCGACTGGCTCTGGAATCACGATCCGCGCGATGACGTGGCGGCGGCGCGGCGTCGACTGGGCTGGTCCGTGGTGATGGCCGATGCGGCGGCGGTACCATCGGCCTGACCGGCGGGCGTCAAGAGGGCGAAGATGGGCGGTAGATGAGAGGCGTTGAGGAGCGGGCGTGGCGAGGGGGTAGAGCCAAGCCGTTAGACCAAGGTCGTTAGACTAAGGTATAATCCCTTTCGCATTCACCGCTGCAAGGGTCCGACCACCATGACAACGCACACCGCCCGTCCGTCCCTGGCCAAGCGCTTCGGCAAGGCCGCCTACCGCGTGCTGGAAGTGATGACCGAGAACGCCTACCGCAACTTCCAGGCCCGCATGGCCTACGCCTACATCTGAGGCATTTGGCCTGACCGACGCCCGAACCCGGCGGACCGCGGCCTCGCGGACGCCGGGTGTCGGCGCACCCTCTCGCGATACGCTGGCGTACTCCCCTCCGTGTCGCGGAGATTTCCCCCTGAGGCGGCCTCCCGCTCAAGCCTCTGCCGTGCCGGCCGATAACCCTCCGACTCGCCAGGGAAGCCGGCCGTGAGGGGACGCCCGCCTGATGATCGACCATGATGCCCAAGATGGCCGCCGACGCGGCGCGCGCCTGCTCGCCTGCCTGTCGAGCGCGCTGCTGCTATGGAGCCTGGCGGCGTTCGCCGGCGAGGTGCGCGACCTACGCCTGCGCAGCGAGGGCACCACGACCCGGGTGGTGCTGGACCTCTCCGAGGCCATGCCTCGCGAGGTCTTCACGCTTCGCGGGCCGGATCGCCTGGTCATCGACCTCGCCCGGGGGCGGCTGGCCGGCGAGCTGGCGGATGCGCCGCTGGCCGGCAGCCCGATCACCGGCATTCGCACCGGCGCCCGCGGTGAGGGCACCCGGGTGGTGCTCGACCTGAGCGGCCCGGTCGAGGTCGAGAGCCACGATCTGCCCCCGGCGGGCCTGCAGGGCCATCGCCTGGTGCTGGACCTGCAAGCGCCCCGGGGGCCCGCGGCCACGACACCGGCCGAGCCCGCGCCGTCGTCGCCTGCGCTGCCGGTCACCCATGGCCGCGACATCGTGATCGCCGTGGATGCCGGCCATGGCGGCAAGGATCCGGGCGCCGTGGGCCCGAGCGGCACCCACGAGAAGGACGTGGTGCTCGAGTTGGCGCGCCGACTGGCGGGACGCCTCGACGACACCCCGGGGTTCCGGGCGGTGCTGACCCGGGATCGCGATGTCTACGTGGGACTGCGCCGCCGCACCGCCATCGCCCGCGAGCAGCGGGTCGATTTCTTCGTCTCGATCCATGCCGACGCCGTGGACCGGCCGGGGCCCCACGGCAGCTCGGTCTATGCGCTGTCGACGAGCGGCGCCAGCTCGGAGTCCGCCCGCTGGCTGGCCAACAGCGAGAATCGCGCGGTGATCGCCGACGACGAGGCCTTCATCGCCCTGGCCGAGCAGGACATGGCCACCCGCAGTGCGCTACTCGACCTGTCGATGAACGCCACCCTCAACCAGTCGCTGGCCGCCGGCGGGCGCATCCTCGAGCGGCTGGGGCGCATCAACGCCCTGCACAAGCCGCGGGTCGAGCAGGCCGCCTTCGTGGTGCTCAAGTCGCCGGACATCCCGTCGCTGCTGGTCGAGACCGGCTTCATCTCCAATCCCGGGGAGGAGCGCCGGCTGCGCAGCGAATCCCATCAGCGGGCACTGGTGACGGCGATCGTCGAGGGGCTTCGTGCGCATTTCCGCGCCGAGCCACCGGAGGGCACCCTGCTGGCCGGC
Source organism: Halomonas sp. ABH4_019 (assembly GCF_056159885.1). Lineage (NCBI taxonomy): Bacteria > Pseudomonadati > Pseudomonadota > Gammaproteobacteria > Oceanospirillales > Halomonadaceae > Halomonas > Halomonas sp. ABH4_019. Next base: position 202,384 of record NZ_JBSWWC010000002.1, on the reverse strand, counting down.
CCCTCCTGAAGCCCTTGGCAGCCCGGCTTGCCGGGCCTTATGATGCTCGGCACGCCGGTGTAGCTCAGCTGGTAGAGCAACGCACTCGTAATGCGTAGGTCGGTGGTTCGAGTCCACTCACCGGCACCACATAATAAGAAAACCGCCACCCGACCGGGTGGCGGTTTTTTGGTCGTGAGCCAGGAGCTTCAGTAGGCGTAGTCGCGGCCGGCGGCGCGGGCGCGCTCGCGGGAGCTGGGGTTCACCGAGGCGCGGAAGGGCATCTCGCAGACCACGGCATCGACCGGCTGGCCGGGAATGTCGAGGAACTCGTCGGGCAGCCAGGCCACCAGCACGGTGCCGACCACCGCCGCGGCCACCGGCACGTAGGCCATGGCGATGTTGGTGCCGAGCTCCGGCGAGTACCAGGGCGAGGTGATCCAGCCGCAGGGCGCGCTCTCGGCGTCGGACCCGACCAGCCAGAAGTCCGGGGCATAGTCCTCGATGGGGCGGCCGCCGATCTTGAGCCCCACCAGCTGGTGGGAGAAGGGCGGGGTGCCCTGCTGGACCAGCTCGCGGGTGCGCTCCAGGGCAGCGCGGCCGATGTAGTCCGCCTCCTTGGCCTTGGGCACCATGTGGCCGAGGTTGCACTGGAAGGGGTTGGTCTCGTGGTCCAGGTCCTGGCCATAGGAGAGGATGCCGGCGGCGATGCGCCGGTGATGGGCCGGGGCGATCACCTTGAGGCCGTATGCCTCGCCCTTGGCGAGGATGGCGTGCCAGACGGTCTCGGCATGCAGGGTGGAGTCGAAGGCGTAGACCTCATAGCCCTTCTCGCCGGAGAAACCGGTCTGGGAGATCAGCACCTCGACGCCCTCGATGGTGCCCGCCATCAGCCCGTAGTAGGGCACCTCGCGCACCGCCTCGCCGACCAGGTCGGCGATCAGGTCCTCGGACTTGGGCCCCTGCACCTGCAACGGGCTGACGTCGATCTCGTCGATGCTCACGTCGTAGCGCAGCCCGTGGTTGATGCCCTTGAACCAGTAGGCCAGGTCGGAATCGCTGATCGTGAACCAGAACTCGTCCTCGGCCACGCGCAGCATCACCGGGTCGTTGAGCACGTGGCCCTGCTCATCGCACAGCACCACGTAGCGCCCCATCATCGGCGGCACCCGGGTCACGTCACGGGTGCAGACGTAGTTGCAGAAGGCTTCGGCGTCGGGGCCCTTGACGCGGATCGGCCGCTCCACGGCGACGTTCCACAGCGTCACGTCGTTGACCAGGGCGCGATACTCCTCCATGGCCCCGCCGTCCTCGGGGCGCACGTAGGCGCGGGGGTGGTACATGCGGTTGTAGACGGTGGCCTTCCAGCAGCCCGCCTCCACCGAGAGGTGCCAGTAGGGTGACTTGCGCACGCGGTTGGAGATCAAGAGCTGGATGCCCGGGTCGCCGCTCTGGCGCAGGTTGACCGGCACCAGGCGATCGCCCTGATCGATGGAGTCCTGGAAGTTCACGTTGGCTGGATGGGACATGGCTCGGCACTCCTCGCCCGTTCGTTGCCAGAGGGACAGCGAGGGGCGAGCGGCGACCCTGTCGGGACCGTCGTCGAGGCACCCTCGATCCTGACCCGCGCCGCGATGGTCGCCCGCGGCGGGCCATCGCTGTCTTCAAGGTAGGCGGGGCACCGCGGGCGGACGTTCCGGCGGCGACGCCGGGATTCCCGGCGACGACATGGGATGGGCGACCACAGAGAAACGGGCGGCGGCGGCCGTGACGGCTATTCCGCCGTGGCCGCGTCGCGCAGCCGGGTCAGCCCCTCCTGGACGCTGGAAGCCACCAGGTGCCCGTCGCGGTCGTAGATGCTGCCGCGGGTGAAGGCCCGGGCGCCGCCGGCCCAGGGGCTGTCCATGTCGTAGAGCAGCCAGTCGTTGACGCGCACGTCGCGATGGAACCACAGGGCGTGGTCGAGGCTGGCGATCTGCAGCCCGGGATCGCCGAAGCGGATACGGTGGGGGACCAGGCCGGTGGTCAGCAGGTTGAAGTCGGAACTGTAGGCGAGCAGGTAGCGATGCAGGGCGGGATCCTCGGGCAGCTCCCCGGCCAGGCGGAACCACAGCCGCTTGCGGGCCGGCTGGCCGGGCTCGGCCTCATCCTGCACGTGGCGGAATTCGATGGGATGGCCGGGGAAGCGCAGGCTCAGGTCGGCCTCGTCGAGGGCCTCCGGCGGCGTCACCCCGGGCATGCGCGGCTGGTGGCCGGGGCCGTGATCCTCGCCGTGGAAGGAGGCGCTGCAGAAGAAGATCGGCCGTCCCTTCTGGATGGCGGTGACGCGGCGGGTGGTGAAGCTGCGGCCGTCGCGCACCGCATCGACCTGATAGACCACCGGGCGGCTGGCATCCCCGGGGCGCAGGAAATAGCCGTGCAGCGAGTGGACGCGGCGTGCGGCGTCCACGGTATGGGTGGCGGCCGAGAGCGCCTGGCCGAGCACCTGGCCACCGAACAGCTGGGGCAGGCCAAGGTCCTGGCTGCGGCCGCGGAACAGGTTCTCCTCCAGCGGTTCCAGGGCCAGCAGGTCCACCAGGGCGTTCAGGGCATCGCTCATTCCGGGTATCCTCCAGGGGGCCTGGCGTGGGACCACGCCAGGAAGTCATACGCATGTTTCATGATCATCAGTCTACGGGAGTCGGCGGCGATGCGCAGCGACGAGTTCTACATGCACCGTGCCCTTGACCAGGCGCGCCTGGCCGGGGAGGCCGGCGAGGTGCCGGTGGGCGCAGTGGTGGTGGACGCCGCCGGCGAGATCGTCGGGGCGGGCTACAACGCCCCGGTGGCCGGCCACGACCCCAGCGCCCACGCCGAGATTCGCGCCCTGCGCGACGCCGGGGCGCGCCTCGGCAACTACCGCCTCGACGGCTGCACCCTCTTCGTGACCCTGGAACCCTGCCTGATGTGCACCGGGGCGATCATCCATGCGCGCCTGGCCCGGGTGGTCTATGGCGCCGCCGAGCCGCGTACCGGCATGGTGGAGTCCCGCGCCAACCTCTTCGCCCAGCCCTGGTACAACCATCGGGTGGCGGTGGAGGGCGGCGTGCTGGCCACCCGGGTCGCGAAGCTGCTCAAGGCCTTCTTCGCCGAGCGTCGCCCGGGGCCCACCGACGGCGATTGACCCCGGCGCCGGGCGCGGTCAGCGGGGCGTGCCCCCGGAGGGCCAGGTGGCGGGCTCGGGGCGCGAGGGCGCCCGCTCGACCCGGTCGCGCCCGCGGGACTTGGCGCGGTACAGGGCGTCGTCGGCGTCCTGGAGCAGTTCGTCGGCGTCCAGCGGTCCCGCCGCCAGGGTGGCGGCCCCGACGCTGAGCGTCAGCGGGGCGCCATTCCGGTGGCGCAGCCCGGATTCGGCCAGGGCGGCCCGCAGTCGTGCGGCCACCGCCTCGGCGCCGTCGGCATCCCGGTCGGGCAGGCAGGCGACGAACTCCTCGCCGCCGAAGCGGGCGAAGACGCCGCCCTCGGCCTCGATCACGTCCCGGCCCAGTCGCCCCAGCTCGGCGAGATACCGATCCCCGGTCAGGTGGCCGAGGCGGTCGTTGATCAGCTTGAAGTGATCGACGTCGCACAGCAGCACGCTCAGCGGGCGGGTCCCGGCATGCTCCTTCAGTACCTGCATGAAGCGTCGGCGGTTGGGCAGGCGGGTGAGGTCGTCGTGATCGGCGAGCCACTCGATCTCCCGCTGCAGCCGGGTACGGCTGCGCACCTCGCGGCGTAGCTCGCGATTGGAGCGGCGTACCTGGCGATGCTGCAGCAGCATGCGATGGCGGGCGAACAGCGTCAGGTAGAGCAGGTAGGCCAGTGTCAGCCCCGCCGCGAGGGTGATGCCCGGCAACCGTGAGCGGCGGGCGAGCAGGGTGTCGCGTGATGGGCGGGTGACCAGCGTCAGCGGCAGGCCGCTCAGCTCCAGGGAGGTGGCATGGCGCCAGGGACCCTGGCGTTCGGCGGGCCCCTGGTGGGCGAGCAGGCGCTCGCCGTCGAGCAGCGACAGGGCGGTATCCCGGGAGGTCTCGCGGTGGAACAGGGCGTCGGCCATGTCCTGCAGGCCGACCACCACGCCCACGGCGCCGGTGATCCGGCCATCGTCTTCCCGAATCACCGGCAGGTAGTGGATGAGGCCGGGCTGGCCCTGCAGCAGGCCGACGATGCCGGTGCGGCCGATGCGCCCGTCCTGAAGTGCCTGGCCGAGGGCCGTCTGTCCCTCCGGCTGGGCATCGAACAGGCGAGTGCCGAGCAGGTCGGTGTTGAGCTGGGAGGCCGGATGCACGCGCAGGATGCGGCTGTCCGGATCGATGAAGGCGATGTTCAGGAAATAGCGGAAATCATGGTGATACAGCTCGGCCTGGCGTGCCCACTGGGTGACCGTGGGGGGGCTGTCACGCCAGCGCCAGGAGGCCGCGAAACGTTCCATGGCGGTCAGGTGCGCGCCGATCTCGGCCGACAGCCGGTCGGCCTGGCGCTGGCCCTGGGTCACGATCTCGGCGCGCAGCCGGTGTTCATCGACCTCCCGCTGGTGGTGCCAGAGCGTCACCGTCAGCACGGCCAGCAGCAGCGAGGGCCACAGGGCTCGCTGGACGCTGCCTCGGGTGGCGCGCCAGCCGCCGAGGATATCGAGCGACTGGGCGATCAGCAGGCAGGCCTGGGCGATGAACACCGGGCCGCCGGCGGCGAGCGGCAACAGCTCGTGGTCGTGGGCCCGCTCCAGCCCCTGGCCCAGCAGCGCCAGGGTGGCGACGCCCAGCAGCAGCGGCGCGCCGAGATTGGCGCGGGTGCGGGCCAGCAGCACCAGGCCGAGCAGCGTCAGGCACACCAGCACCAGCAGCGGCGGCCGCCAGTCGCCGACGTGGCTGCCCGGTACCAGCCGGTCGGCCCAATGGTTCCAGCTGGCATGGGCCACCCAGTGTTCGGGCAGCAGGTAGCTGACCAGGCTCAGGGCCAGCCAGCCCAGGGCCGGCCACAGCAGCAGCCGCGAGGCGCGCAGCCGACGGACGTGCCAGGCCAGCTGGCTGGCGCCCAGCAGGCCGACCAGGGCGGCACTCGCCAGCTGGCCTGGCGGGGGGGCATCGGTCGCCAGCAGCCCGAACAGCACCGCCAGCGGCGCGGCGGCGGCCAGGGGCAGGGCGGTGAGGCGATGCCTCATGTCCCGGCCTCAGCCGCTCGGCGGCACCCGATCGAAGAGGTCATCCCCTGTGGGCGGCTGGCGGGCGCTGAGCTGGTGGAACTGCTGTCGGCTGCGGTCCACATAGTCGAGGATCTCGTAGTAGCGGCGGATGTTTCGGACATAGATCACCGGCTCGCCGCCCCGGGCATAGCCGTAGCGGGTCTTGCTGTGCCATTCGCGCTCTTGCAGCAGCGGCAGGGCCTCGCGCACGTCGCGCCAGGCGTCGGGGTTGCCGCCGCGCATCTCGACGATGCGGCGGGCGTCATACAGATGGCCGAGGCCGACGTTGTAGGCGGCCAGGGCCATGAACAGGCGGTCCTCCCCGGTTATCGACGCCGGCAGCCGGGTCTTTAGCTCGCGCAGGTAGCGGGCGCCGCCGTCGATGCTCTGGGCCGGGTCCAGCCGGTCGTCGACCTGGAGGTCGGCGGCGGTGGCGTTGGTCAGCATCATCATGCCGCGCACCCCGGTGGGCGAGGTGGCCGTGGGCCGCCAGTGGGATTCCTGGTAGCCCACCGCCGCCAGCAGCTTCCAGTCGAAGCCGCTGGCGCGGGCCGCGGCCCGGAACAGGGCAGCGTACTTCGGCAGCCGCTCGTGGACGTGGCCGATGAAGGTGCGGGCGCCGACATATTCCAGGTAGTCGTCGCGGCCCAGGTAGCGGGTCTCGAGGCGGGCCAACAGGCCGCTGCCCTGCAATTCGTCGAGGAAGCGGTTGGCCTCGCGCAGCAGCCCCAGCCCTTGGCCGACCGGGAAGGCCCAGGCCAGCGACAGCGGCCGGCCCAGCCGGAAGCCGTCCTCGACCTCGGGGAAGAACAGCCGGTTGAGGCGGAACTGGTGCTCGTAGACCACGGCGGCATCCAGCCCGCCGTCGGCCACGCGGCCGAGCAGCGCCGAGACCTCGATGTCGTCGGACTCCTGCCAGCCGAGCCAGGGGTGCTCGGCCTGCAGCTCGCGCATCACGCGGTCGGTGCCGGTGTCGGCGAGGGTGCCGATCGTGAGGCCCTGGAGATCGTCGAGCTCGCTGGGCGGCGGCAGCCCGCGGCGATAGACCAGCAGCGGCTGCAGCGGCATGATCGGCCGGCTGTACATCAGGCCCTCCCGGCCGGGCTCCAGGGGCAGGGCGGCGGCGCCCAGGTCGCCCTCGAGGCGCACAGCCGCGAGCACTTCGGCGATGTTGTGGTCGGCGTTGAGGTTGAGACTGACGCCGAGATGGTCGGCGAAGCGACGCATCAGCTCGTATTCGAAGCCGGTCGGACCCTGGCGGCCCTCGTAGTAGGTCGTGGGCGTGTTGCGGGTATGGATGCTCAGGAAGTCGCGCGCCAGCACGTCTTCGAGCAGCGGCCCGGGCGTGCGATCCGGTCGGTCGGTGAACAGCCACAGCCCCAGCGTCGCGCCAAGGGTCGCGTAGCCCCGCCGCCGGCGACGGAGATGGTCGAGCAGGGATGCCAGCATAGTGATGTCGGGATGCGATGGGAGTTGTCACCTTACCCAGCCCCTCGACGGCTGTCATCCACGCCGATTTCTCGCGGCCGGCGCTTTCCAGTATCATGTGCGCTCGTTGCCGCCGGCCGCGGCCCCCGTCTTTACTGCATTCTGCTAGTTTCAGAGGCCCCAGGATATGCTCGAACTGCGTGGCGCGCCCGCCCTATCCGCCTTCCGTCATGCCAAGCTGCTCGAGGCGTTGCACGCCGTGGCTCCCCAGGTCGAGGCGCTCGGCGCCGACTACGTGCACTTCGTCGACCACGAAGGGGAGCTGGCCGGGGAGGACCTGCGCCTGCTCGAGCGGCTGCTGGACTACGGCCCGGCCCACGACACCGGGGCCGGCGATGACGGTCGCCTGTTCCTGGTGGTGCCGCGCATCGGCACCCAGTCGCCCTGGTCGTCCAAGGCCACCGACATCGCCCGCAACTGTGGCCTCGCCCAGGTGCAGCGCCTGGAGCGCGGCATCGCCTATCGGGTGCGCTTCGCCGGCGAGCTCTCCGAGGAGGCCTTCGAGGCGGTGCTCGCCGCACTCCACGACCGCATGACCGAGACGGTGCTGTTCGACGCCTCCGACGCCGCCCGACTGTTCGCCCACCACGAGCCGGCGCCGCTCGGCCAGGTGGATATCCTCTCCGGCGGCCGCCCGGCGCTCGAGGAGGCCAATGTCGCCCTCGGCCTGGCGCTGGCCGAGGACGAGATCGACTATCTCTGCGAGGCCTTCCAGGGGCTCGGCCGCAATCCCAGCGACGTCGAGCTGATGATGTTCGCCCAGGCGAACTCCGAGCATTGCCGCCACAAGATCTTCAACGCCGACTGGGTGATCGACGGCGAGGCCCAGCCGCGCTCGCTGTTCAAGATGATCAAGAACACCTTCGAGGCCTCGCCGGACGACATTCTCTCCGCCTACAGCGACAACGCCGCGGTGATCCGCGGAAGCCGGGCCGGGCGCTTCTTCGCCGCGCCGCTGACCGGCGACGCCGCCGAGCGCGCCGTCTATGGCACCCATCAGGAGCCGGTCAACATCCTGATGAAGGTCGAGACCCACAACCACCCGACGGCGATCGCCCCGCACCCGGGGGCGGCCACCGGCGCCGGCGGCGAGATCCGCGACGAGGGCGCCACCGGCATCGGCGGCAAGCCCAAGGCCGGCCTGACCGGCTTCACCGTCTCCAACCTGCGCATCCCGGAGTTCGTGCAGCCCTGGGAGGCCTTCGACTACGGCAAGCCCGAGCGCATCGTCAGCGCGCTGGAGATCATGCTCGAGGGGCCGATCGGCGGAGCGGCCTTCAACAACGAGTTCGGCCGTCCCAACCTGGCCGGTTACTTCCGCAGCTACGAGCAGGATGCCCTGGGGGCCGAGGGCGTCGAGCGCCGCGGCTTCCACAAGCCGATCATGCTCGCCGGCGGCTACGGCAACATCCGCGAGGACCATGTCCAGAAGGGCGAGATCCCGGTGGGCGGCAAGCTGATCGTGATGGGTGGCCCGGCGATGCTGATCGGCCTGGGCGGCGGCGCGGCCTCGTCCATGGCCTCCGGCACCTCCAGCGCCGACCTGGATTTCGCCTCGGTGCAGCGCGACAACCCCGAGATCGAGCGCCGCGTCCAGGAGGTCATCGACCGCTGCTGGGCGCTGGGTGACGACAACCCGATCCGCTTCATCCACGACGTGGGCGCCGGCGGGCTGTCCAACGCCCTGCCGGAACTGGTCAAGGACGGCGAGCGCGGCGGGCGCTTCGAGCTGCGCGAGGTGCCCAACGCCGAACCGGGCATGAGCCCGCTGGAGATCTGGTGCAACGAGGCCCAGGAACGCTACGTGCTGGCGGTGGCCCCGGAGGATCTCGACACCTTCGATGCCCTGTGCGCCCGCGAACGCTGCCCCTACTCGGTGGTCGGCGAGGCCACCGACGCGCATCACCTCGAGGTCCGCGACGGCCACTTCGACACCAAGCCGGTCGACCTGCCGATGAGCGTGCTGTTCGGCAAGCCGCCCAAGATGCAGCGCGAATTCACCCGCCAGACGCACGAGCTGCCGGGCATCATGCTCGACAACCTCGACCTGCGCGAGGCCATGGACCGGGTGCTGAGCCTGCCCGCCGTGGCCGCCAAGAACTTCCTGATCACCATCGGCGACCGCTCGATCACGGGCCAGGTGGCCCGCGACCAGATGGTCGGCCCCTGGCAGGTGCCGGTGGCCGATGTGGCGGTGACCACCGCCACCTTCGACACCCATGCTGGCGAGGCCATGGCCATGGGCGAGCGCCCGCCGGTGGCGTTGATCGACCCGGCGGCCAGCGCGCGCCTGGCGGTGGCCGAGACCATCACCAACCTGGCCGCGGCGCCGATCGCCAAGCTCGGCGACATCAAGCTCTCCGCCAACTGGATGAGCGCGGCCAGCCATCCCGGCGAGAACCAGGCGCTGTATGACGCCGTCCACGCCGTGGGCATGGAGCTGTGTCCGGCGCTGGGCATCGCCGTGCCGGTGGGCAAGGACTCCATGTCCATGCGCACCGCCTGGCAGCAAGAGAACGACAAGGGCGAGGCCGAGGAGAAGAGCGTCACCGCGCCGCTGTCGCTGGTGACCACCGGCTTCGCTCCGGTCACCGATGCCATGCAGACCCTGACGCCGCAGATCAACCTCGAGCAGGACGAGTCCGACCTGATCCTGATCGACCTGGGCGGCGGCAAGAACCGCCTGGGCGGCTCGGCGCTGGCCCAGGTGTACGGCCAGGTGGGCGACGAGTGCCCGGACCTGGACGATCCGGAGGACCTCAAGGCGTTCTTCTCGGTGATCCAGGGCCTCAACGCCGACGGCAAGCTGCTGGCCTACCACGACCGCAGCGACGGCGGCCTGCTGGTGACCCTGCTGGAGATGGCCTTCGCCGCCCACGCCGGTCTGGAGATCAAGCTCGACTGGCTGATCGACGAGACCCCCGAGGCCTTCAACGCGCTGTTCGCCGAGGAGCTCGGGGCGGTGATCCAGGTGGCCCGCGAGCACACCGAAGAAGTGCTGGCGCAGTTCGCCGGCGCCGGGATCGAGACCTGCGGGGTGATCGCCCGGCCGCGCTACGACGACCAGGTCCGCGTGACCCTGTTCGAGGAGCCGCTGCTCGAGACCACTCGCCTGCTGGCCCAGCGCACCTGGAGCGAGACCAGCTATCGGATGCAGGCGCTGCGCGACAACGCCGAGTGCGCCAAGAGCGAATTCGATGGCCTGCTCGATGGCCGCGACCCGGGCCTCTCCGCCCAGCCGAGCTTCGACGTGAACGAGGACATCGCCGCGCCGTTCGTCAACACCGCCAGGCCGGCGGTGGCGGTGCTGCGCGAGCAGGGCGTCAACGGCCACCTGGAGATGGCCTGGTCCTTCGACCACGCCGGCTTCGAGGCCGTCGACGTGCACATGAGCGACATCCTGGAAGGGCGCGTCGGCCTGGAAGACTTCAAGGGCCTGGTGGCCTGCGGCGGCTTCTCCTACGGCGACGTGCTGGGGGCCGGCGGCGGCTGGGCCAAGTCGGTGCTGTTCAACGACCGGGCCCGCGAGCAGTTCGCCGGCTTCTTCGGCCGCGACGACAGCTTCGCCCTGGGCGTGTGCAACGGCTGCCAGATGCTGTCCCAGCTCAAGGAGCTGATCCCCGGCGCCGAGGCCTGGCCGCGCTTCGTGCGCAACGAGTCCGAGCAGTTCGAGGCCCGGGTGGCCATGGTGCGCGTCGAGGAGAGCCCGTCGATCCTGCTGTCCGGCATGGAGGGCTCGCTGCTGCCGATCGCCGTGGCCCACGGCGAGGGCCGCGCCGAGTTCCGCGACAGCGGCCACCTGCGCGGCATCCAGGGCTCGAGCCAGGTGGCGCTGCGCTACGTGGACAACTACGGCCAGGTGACCACCCGCTACCCGGCGAACCCCAACGGCTCGCCCTCCGGCATCACCGGCCTGACCACCCCGGACGGTCGGGTCACCGCGATGATGCCGCACCCCGAGCGGGTGGTGCGCGCGGTCACCAACTCCTGGCGGCCCGCCGAGTGGACCCGGGACGGCGCCTGGATGCGGCTGTTCCGCAACGCCCGGACCTGGCTCGGCTGATCGCCGCGCACGACAGGCCGACCACGCAAGACGCCCGGGCATTCGGCCCGGGCGTCGTCGTATCGGAGAGGGGTCAGGAGGCGCCGTTGCCCGAAGGCTCCCGCGACTTGAGGTGCGCCTCCACGTCGTCGAGCAGGTGGCGAAACTGGGCCTGCAGATGGTCGTAGCGGCCGAAGTCGTGGCCGCAGTCGTCGCAGTAGACGTGATACTGGTCCTGGCGACCGGGAGGAAGCCGTTTCACGCGGCCACCGCATTTGGGGCACTCGGGGCTGGTCTTCACTTTCATGGGCGCCTCTCCTGTATCGGCGATGGGTGATCCGATCACCCTTGGCTCATCTCTAGGTATCATGGCTGGCGACGCTCAGGTCAAGTCGCCGCACCGCGAGGCATTATTTTGGAAATTTTTTCCAAATAATCTTGTCTCATCGGGCGCGACGGACTATAAGAGCGCCTCGGAGCGCCGGCATGTGGGCCTGCGCCCGGGATGGAGCGCGAAAGCATGCATGAGGGACTGAGTCTGCTGTACGTGGGCGCGGTGCTGGTGCTCAACGGCCTGTGGCTGTCGGGGCGCATCGAGGACCGGGAGATCCAGGTGATCAACTTCTTCGCCGGCGGGGTCAGCCTCGCCGTGGCCGCCTATGCGGCCTTCGGCCCCGGGGCCGACGCGGCCAGCGTGCGCACCGCCGCCATGACGCTGCTGTTCGCCTTCACCTACCTGTGGGTGGCGATCAACCGCCGCAACGGCAGCTCCGGCCATGGCCTCGGCTATTTCTGCCTGTTCGTGGCGCTCACCGCCCTGCCCACCGGCCTGATGCGCCTCGCCGTGGCCGAGGCGCTGTGGGACTGGTGGTCCGGAGCCAACTGGCTGGCCTGGGCGGCGCTGTGGTTCGGCTTCCACCTGATGCTGTGCCATCGCCCGCGGCTGCAACCCCTGATGGCCCGTGCCTCGCTGGCCCAGGGCCTGGTGACCGCCTGGGTGCCGGGCTACCTGCTGTTGCAGGGGCTGCTCGGCTGAGCGGGCGCACCTGACGCGGCCGGCCTCGGCCGGTAAGATGGCGCCTCCATTGCTGAGAGGCCCGTCATGACCGCATCCTCTCCGCCCAGCCTTCGCCCCTACCAGCAGCAGGCGGTGGCCCGGGTGGTCGAGCACTTTCGCGCCACCGACGATCCCGCCGTGGTGGTACTGCCCACCGGCAGCGGCAAGTCGCTGGTGATCGCCGAGCTGGCGCGCCTGGCCCGCGGCCGCGTGCTGGTGCTGGCCCACGTGCGCGAGCTGGTCGAGCAGAACCACGCCAAGTACCGAGCCTACGGCCTCGAGGCCGACATCTTCAGCGCCGGCCTGGGCCGCAAGGAATCCGGGCGCCAGGTGGTGTTCGGCTCGGTGCAATCGGTGGTGCGCAATCTGGACGGATTCGGCTCTCCTGATGACGGGCGGGGCGATTTCACGCTGCTGGTGATCGACGAGTGCCACCGGGTGTCGCTGGACGAGGATTCGAGCTACCGGCGGGTGATCGCCCGCCTGCGCGAGCGCAACCCGCGGCTCAAGGTGCTGGGCCTGACCGCCACGCCCTATCGACTGGGTCAGGGATTCCTCTATCACCGCCATTATCATGGCATGGTGCGCGGCGATGACGACTGCTTCTTCCGCGACTGCGTCTTCGAGCAGCCGCTGCGGCTGATGGTCAAGCAGGGCTACCTGGCCGAGCCGCGGCTGGTCGACGCCGCCGTCGAGCGCTACGACTTCTCGGCCCTCGCGCCCGGCAGCGGCGGGCTGTTCCAGGAGGCGGAGCTGAACCGGGTGGCCGCCGGCAACCGGGCGACGCCGGGCATCATCGAGGAGGTGGTCGGCCACGCCGCCGAGCGCGCCGGGGTGATGCTGTTCGCCGCCAGTGTGGCCCACGCCGAGGAGATCCGCGGCTACCTGCCCGCCGACGAGACGGCGCTGATCACCGGGGCCACGCCGGCCGCCGAGCGCGAGGCGATCATCAAAGCCTTCAAGGCCCGCGAGCTCAAGTACTTGGTCAACGTGTCGGTGCTGACCACCGGCTTCGATGCGCCCCACGTGGACCTGATCGCGATCCTGCGGCCCACCGAGTCGGTGGGCCTCTACCAGCAGATCGTCGGCCGCGGCCTGCGCCTGGCGCCGGGCAAGTCCGACTGCCTGATCCTCGACTACGCCGGCAACCCCTGGGACCTCTACGCCCCCGAGGTGGGCAGCCCCAGGCCCGCGGGCGACACCGAGCCGGTGCAGGTCGAGTGCCCGCAGTGCGGCCACGCCAACCTGTTCTGGGGGCGGCGCGACGGCGAGATCGTGATCGAGCACTTCGGCCGGCGCTGTCAGGGGCTTGTTGAGGAAGAGGGCGGGAATGGCGCGGCCTCGGGCGCCGGTAGGCCCCAGCAGTGCAGCTTCCGCTTTCGCTTCAAGGTCTGCGATCAGTGCGGCGCCGAGAACGATACCGCGGCGCGGCGCTGCCACGGCTGCGAGGCGCTGCTGGTCGACGCCGACGACAAGCTGCGCGAGGCGCTGAAATTACGCGACGCCCGGGTGCTGCGCGTCTCCGGCATGCAGCTCGAGGCCACCGTCAACGGCCGCGGCCTGCCGCGCCTCAAGGTCGTCTACCACGACGAGGACGGTGCCACCCTGGCCGAGTGGTTCGCCCTGGAGACGCCGGCCCAGCGCGGCGCCTTCGCCGCGGTCTTCCTGCGCGAGCACCTGCGCGCCCCCGGCACGCGCTGGTCGCCGACCACGCCGGAGGAGGTGATCCGCGAGCAGCGCCGGCTGCGTGCCCCGGACTTCGTGATCGGCCGCAAGGTGGGGCGCCACTGGCAGGTGCGGCGCAAGCTGTTCGACTATACCGGCCGCTATCGCCTCGCCGCCGAGGCGGGGTAAGTCGCGGCTTACCCTGGGGCGTGCCCCTTGGTAGACTGTGCGGTCGATCATTCGCCGCCCCACCAGCCCGGAGGCCAGCCCCTGCGTGAGCGAGATGCCCCCGTCCACCGACGCCCCCGACGACGCCCCGGGGGGCTCCGCCGACCCGACCGTCGCCGACGGGGCCGGGGAGAGCGACGCCGAGCGCGAGGCGATCGCCCAGAGCGCCGAGGTGCTGGGGCGGCTGTTCGACGAGCCGATCACCCAGCTGCCGGAGGATCTGTATATTCCGCCGGAGGCGCTCAAGGTCTTCCTCGAGGCCTTCGAGGGGCCGCTGGATCTGCTGCTCTATCTGATTCGTCGCCAGAACCTGGACATCCTGGCCATCGACGTGGCGGCCATCACCCACCAGTACATCGAGTACGTGGAGCTGATGAAGGCCATGGAGATCGAACTGGCCGGCGAATACCTGTTGATGGCGGCGATGCTGGCCGAGATCAAGTCGCGTACCCTGCTGCCCAAGCCGCCGAAAGAGGGCGGTGACGACGAGGAGGAGGATCCGCGCGCCGAGCTGATCCGCCGCCTGCAGGAGTACGAGCGGCTCAAGCATGCCGCCGAGGCCCTGGCCGAGCTACCGCGGCTGGGCCGCGACTGGTTTCCGGCCCGGGCCGGGCTGCCGCCGCTGGAGTCCCGGGTGGTGCATCCCGACGTCGAGCTCGATGAGCTGCTCGGGGCGCTGGCCGGCATCCTGCGTCGCGCCGAGCTCAACCAGGCCCACCAGGTCAGCCGCGAGGCGCTGTCGACCCGGGAGCGCATGCTGGCGATCATGGACAGGCTCCACCACGAGCACTATACCGCCTTCGAGGCGCTGTTCACCCTCGAGGAGGGGCGCGCCGGGGTAGTGGTCACCTTCATGGCCATCCTCGAGCTGGCCAAGGAGGCGATGATCGAGATCGTGCAGAACGCCCCGCTGTCGCCGATTCACGTGCGGGCCCGCGGCGGAGCCCGGGACGACGATGAAGAAGAAGCGGCCTACGCTGACGACGAGGCGGAAGGGGAGAGCCCCTTCGCGGATGACGACGACCAAGGGAGCGAGTCGCCATGACCGCCATGGAATTCCCCGATGCCCTGGACGAGATCCTCGAGGCCGCGCTGCTGGCGGCCGGCGAGCCGCTGTCGCTGGACCGCCTGGAGTCGTTGTTCGACGACCACGAGCGCCCGCCGCGGCGCTCGCTGCGCGAGGCGCTGGGGCGGCTCGAGGTGCGCCACGAGCGCGGCGCCATGGAACTGTTGGAAACGGCCTCGGGCTACCAGCTGCGCATTCGCCCGCGGCTCTCGAGCTGGGTGTCGCGGCTGTGGGACGAGCGGCCCCAGCGCTACTCCCGGGCGCTGCTGGAGACCCTGGCGCTGATCGCCTATCGTCAGCCGGTGACCCGCGGCGACATCGAGGAGGTGCGCGGCGTCACGGTCAGCGGCTCGATCATGCGTACCCTGGTCGAGCGCGGCTGGGTGCGGGTGGTGGGGCATCGCGACGTGCCCGGTCGCCCGGCGGTCTACGCCACGACCCGGGCCTTTCTCGACGACTTCGGGCTCAAGACCCTGGACGAACTGCCGCCGATGCATGAGCTGAAGGCCTTCGCCGAGCCCGAGGACTCCCTCGAGGACACCCCGCCGCCGCCCCAGCACGAGGTGCTGGGCCAGGCGGATGCGCCCCCCGAGGACGGCGGCGACGCGCCGCCCCAGGAAGACGCCGAGGCCAGCGAGGCCGCAGGCGCACCGGCCGCCACCGAAACCGAGACGGTGCCGGCGGCCGACGAGACGACGGCCGGGATGGCCGACGAGGACCACGCCGAGACGGCGTCCGAGCGGACGGGGTTGAGCTTCGCCGACCTGGAGGCTCGCCTGTCCGAACGTGCCCGGGGCCGCGTCGAGGATGACGCTGCCCCGGGGGCGGAACCCACTACCAGCGAGACAGACGACTGATGAGCACCACCACCGAGAAACTGCAGAAGGTCCTGGCCCGGGCGGGGCTGGGTTCGCGCCGCGAGATGGAAGCCGCCATCGCCGACGGCCGGGTCAAGGTCAACGGCCAGGTCGCGACCCTGGGCGATCGCATCGAGACCCGCGACAGGGTCGCCTTCGACGATCGCCCGGTGACCCTGCGCGCCGCCGAGGAGGTGCCGCGGCGGGTGATCATGTACAACAAGCCCGAGGGTGAGCTGTGCACCCGCAAGGATCCCGAGGGGCGCCGCACCGTCTTCGATCGCCTGCCGCGCCTCAAGGGCGAGCGCTGGATCGCCATCGGCCGCCTCGACATCAACACCAGCGGCCTGCTGCTGTTCACCACCGACGGCGAGCTGGCCAACCGGCTGATGCATCCCTCGACCCAGATCGAACGCGAGTACGCCGTGCGCGTGATGGGCGAGGTGCAGCAGGCCAACGTCACGGCCATGGTCGAGGGGGTGATGCTCGAGGATGGCCCGGCACGCTTCACCGACGTGCAGGAGTTCGGCGGCGAGGGCATCAACACCTGGTTCCACGTGGTGATCATGGAAGGGCGCAACCGCGAGGTGCGCCGGCTGTGGGAGTCCCAGGGGCTGACCGTCAGCCGCCTCAAGCGGGTGCGTTACGGCAACATCTTCCTCGACAAGCGGGCCAAGGCCAGCGAATGGGTGGAGCTCAGCCAGGAAGAGGTCGACGACCTGGCCGAAATGGCGGGACTGCCGTCGCGCAAGGTGCCGGAGCTGACCCCCGACGAGAAGAACCGCTGGAGCCGCGACAAGCACAAGCGTCGCCCGGTGCAGGCGATGCGCAAGCCCCGGTCGCGCCGCTGAGCGAGGCGATCCGCGGCGGTGTTCGGGCCTCGAGCGGCCGTCGCCGCCGCCGCCGGAAAGTCGCTGAAAAGACAAAAAAGTCCTTGCCAGGTCGGGGGCATATCCGTATTATCTGCACCCGTTCGGACGGGTCGTTAGCTCAGTTGGTAGAGCAGTTGGCTTTTAACCAATTGGTCGTAGGTTCGAATCCTACACGACCCACCATCCGAGCCTGGATTCATGGCGACCGAACCGCCATGCATCATGGGTCGTTAGCTCAGTTGGTAGAGCAGTTGGCTTTTAACCAATTGGTCGTAGGTTCGAATCCTACACGACCCACCAGATTCGACGCCCCTGCCTCCCCGAGGCAGGGGCGTTTTTCGTGTGCGGTTAGTCGCGATCCGATCGCCCGCGGGCCTTGCAAGGCGGTCATGACGGCGTCATGATCGAGAGCTGTCATTTTTCTTGCACGGTGCGGGCGCGGCGCGCGCGTTCCGGCTAGAATGGAGATGGGTCGGCCACGGCGGTAGACGC
The DNA here is from genome assembly GCF_056159885.1 of Halomonas sp. ABH4_019. Taxonomy (NCBI): domain Bacteria; kingdom Pseudomonadati; phylum Pseudomonadota; class Gammaproteobacteria; order Oceanospirillales; family Halomonadaceae; genus Halomonas; species Halomonas sp. ABH4_019. The sequence continues at coordinate 185,438 of NZ_JBSWWC010000002.1, read as the reverse complement.
GACGGTTGACCCGCGGGTGTGTCGCGGCGTGCGGAGCGCACGTGCGTCGGCACCTGGTGCAATGCAGGGGGAGCCCCTGCCGGTCACAGTGGTAGACACGATGACGATCATGACTTCCCGTGCCGAGCTGCGTGAGCAGCTGGCGCGTTCCTATTGCCCCACGCGCCTTCCCGCCGAGGACGAGGCCCGCATCGAGGAGATCAAGCGTCTGCTCGAGGCCAACAACGCCGTGCTGGTGGCCCACTACTACACCGACGACGCCATCCAGCAGCTCGCCGAGGAGACCGGCGGCTGCGTGGCGGACTCCCTGGAAATGGCGCGCTTCGGCGCCCGCCATCCGGCCGACACCCTGGTGGTGGCCGGGGTGCGCTTCATGGGCGAGACGGCCAAGATCCTCTCCCCGGAGAAGCGCGTGCTGATGCCGACCCTGGAGGCGACCTGCTCGCTGGACGTGGGCTGCCCGGCGGACGAGTTCAGCGCCTTCTGCGACCAGCATCCCGACCGCACCGTGGTGGTCTACGCCAACACCTCGGCGGCGGTGAAGGCGCGTGCCGACTGGGTGGTGACCTCGTCGATCGCGGTAGACGTGATCGAGCACCTGAAGGCCCGCGGCGAGAAGATCCTGTGGGCGCCGGACAAGCACCTCGGCGGCTATATTCAGAAGCAGACCGGCGCCGACATGCTGCTGTGGGACGGCGCCTGCATCGTCCACGAGGAGTTCAAGGCCAAGGGCGTCGAGGACCTCAAGGGCCTGTACCCGGACGCCGCGGTGCTGGTGCATCCCGAATCGCCGGCCTCGGTGGTCGAGCTGGCCGACGTGGCGGGCTCGACCTCCCAGCTGATCAAGGCCGCCAAGGCGCTGCCCAACGAGGAACTGATCGTGGCCACCGATCGCGGCATCTTCTTCAAGATGCAGCAGGCGGTGCCCGACAAGACCCTGTTCGAGGCGCCCACCGCCGGCAACGGCGCCACCTGCAGGAGCTGCGCCCATTGCCCGTGGATGGCGATGAACGCCCTGGACAACCTGGCCGGCGCGCTGCGCGAGGGCGAGGGCGAGATCCACGTCGGCGACGAACTGCGCCGGGCGGCGCTCAAGCCGCTGACGCGGATGCTCGAGTTCAATTCCTGACCCGGCTTCGTCGGGAGCTATCAGCCTGGAGCCGTAAGAAACATCGCCCCTACGGCCGTGCCGTAGGGGCGAGTTGATTCACGCTGCTGTCGAGCTTCGAGCTTCGAGCTTCGAGCTTCGAGCCAAAGCCCGTGATATTTGTCACGGGTGTTAGCTTACCCGATCATGGCAGCCCGCAGCCCGCAGCCCGCAGCCCGCAGCCCGCAGCCCGCAGCCCGCAGCCCGCAGCCCGCAGCCCGCAGCCCGCAGCCCGCAGCCCGCTGCCCGCTGCCCTTCAGCGAAAGTCCTCCATCGTTTCCCGGTAGCCGACGAAGGCCTCGCGCCGCTGCTCGGCCTTGGCCAGGGCATTGGCGTCGCCGCTCTCCTCGGCGACGTCCTCGGCGACCTCCAGCTGTTCGATGCCGCGGTCGATGTGGCCGGTCAGCTGCAAGTGCTCCGCCCGGGCCAGGTGGCCCCAGGCCCGGCGGCCGCTGCGCCCGGCGGCCTCGGCCAGCAGCGTGAACACCTGGGGATCCTCCGGGCGCCGGGCGGCCAGCGCCCGGAGCTCTCGGTAGGCCTCGGCGGGGTCGCGCTGCAGCAGGGCCTCGCCCAGCAGCAGCCGGGCCGGCGTGTAGTCGGGCATCAGCCTGAGCTGGCGCCGGCTGCGGGCGATGGCTTCGTCCGCCCGGCCGGCCTCCAGGGCCACCTGGGCGGCGGAGGCCGGCAGCAGGGCCAGGTCCGGCAGGCGTCCGGCCAGGGCGTCCAGGGCGGAGAGCGCGGCATCGGTGCGGCCCTCGCGGGCATCGATCAGCGCCGTCAGGTAGCGGCGCGCCGCTTCCGAGGCGCCGCCCCGGGACAGCCGGGTCTGCGCCTGGCGAGGGGCCTGGTCGTGAATGGCCAGCAGGGCGCGGGCGCGAATCATCTGGAACTCGGTGTCGTCGTCGCGCGGCGAAACGACCGAAAGCTGGGCGACCCTGGCCTGGGCGTCACTGATGCGCGATTCGGTGACCGGGTGAGTGAGCAGGAATTCCGGTGGATTGCCGCCCTGCAGGGCGACCATGTGCTGCATGGTGCGGAACATCTCGACCATGGCCTGGGGATCGTAGCCGGCATCGGCCAGGGTCTGCAGGCCGAGTCGGTCGGCCTCGCGCTCGAAGCGCCGCGAATAGGCCAGCTGGTCCTGGACGAGGGCCGCCTGGGAGCCCATGGCCGCGGCGATGCCGGCGTCGCCGCCGCCCCCGGCGGCGATCAGCATGCCGGCGAGCATGGCGGCCATGGCCGGCAGCCGGGTCTGTTCGGCGCGGGCCTGGCCACGGGCGAAGTGGCGCTGGGCGAGGTGGCCGAGTTCGTGGGCGATCACCGAGGCCAGCGGGGCCTCGCCCTCGGCGAAGGCGAACAGGCCGGCGTTGACCCCGATCACCCCGCCGGGCACGGCGAAGGCGTTGAGCCGTTCGCTGGCCACCAGGGTGATCACCGGGTCGATGCCGCCGACGTTGCTGTAGGGCAGCAGTCGGGCCACCAGCGAGGCCAGGTAGTCCTCGGCGAGGGGATCCCGCCATTGCGGGGCATGGGCGCGGAACTGGCGCAGCCAGGCCCGCCCCAGGCGGACTTCCTCGCCGCTCACGGCCTGGGTGTCGCCGCGGAGCAGGCTCGGCAGCTCGAGGGTCGAGTGGCGATCGAAGGGCAGCGGCGTGGCCTGGCTCTGGAACTCGAGCGACGAGGTCTGGCCGAGGGCCGGGGCGCTCAGGGCCAGGCCCAGGGCGAAGGCGGGCAGACGGGGCAGGAGTCGACGCAGCATGGCCATCCTCGTCAGGCGCGTGGGCGGAAACCCTTCCGACATTGATTCGGGGGGGAAAGTGCCTTTAAATCGCAGGCATTCCTGCCGCGCGTGGCGATGGCCACGGCGGCATGCTTCAGGCATTCTCCCGGGAGACATCATGGCTGTGCAACCCGACGACGTCCTCGACGCCCGAGGACTTCCCTGTCCGTTGCCCCTGCTCAAGGCCAAGCAGGCGCTGTCGCGCCTGGCCCCCGGCCAGCTGCTGGAGGTGGTGGCCACCGATGCCGGCTCCTGGCAGGACTTCGAGACCTTCATCGCCCAGAGCGTCCATGAGATGCCGGATCGCGAGGAACGCGGCGAGGCCTTCCATTACTGGATTCGCAAGGGCGAGGAGGCGTCGCCATGACGCTGCGATCGGTACTGCGCAGCTGGGTCGACCACTATCTCTCCGACGAGGAGGCGGTGATCCTGCTGGTGGTCCTGGTACTGGGCTTCGCGGTGGTGATCTGGTTGGGCCAGATGCTCGCGCCCTTTCTCACCGCCCTGGTCATCGCCTTCCTGCTGCAGGGCGGGGTGAACGCCCTGACCCGCCGCCGGGTGCCGCACTTCCTGGCGGTGATGCTGGTCTATCTGGCCTTCATCGGCGTGCTGCTGGCCATGGCGCTGATCCTGCTGCCCCTGATCTGGACCCAGCTGGTCAATCTGGTCCAGGAAACGCCGCGGATGTTCGCCAGCGGCCAGCAGCTGCTCGACAGTCTCCAGACACGCTATCCGCAGCTGGTGACGCCGGACCAGATCCAGAACTGGGTGGGCATGGCCGGCCGCGAGGTGACTCAGCTCGGCCAGCGGGCGCTGTCGCTGTCGCTGTCCTCGCTGGGCAATATCGTGGGGCTGATCGTCTACCTGGTGCTGGTGCCGATCCTGGTGTTCTTCATGCTCAAGGATCGGGATCGGCTGGTGGGCTTCGCGGTGTCGCTGCTGCCGCGTCGTCGCGGGTTGATGACCCGGGTGTGGCAGGAGATGGACGCCCAGATCGCCAACTACGTGCGCGGCAAGGTCACTGAGATCGTGATCGTCGGCAGCGTGGCCTTCTTCACCTTCGCCTTCTTCGGGCTGCCCTATTCGGCCCTGCTCGGGGTGCTGGTGGGGCTCTCGGTGCTGGTGCCCTATATCGGCGCCGCCGTGGCGACCCTGCCGGTGGCGGCGGTGGCCGGCTTCCACTTCGGCCTCGGCGACCAGTTCCTCTACGTGCTGATCGCCTACGGGGTGATCCAGGCGCTGGACGGCAACGTGCTGGTGCCGGTGCTGTTCTCCGAGGCGGTGAACCTTCATCCGGTGTCGATCATCCTGGCGGTGCTGTTCTTCGGCGGCATCTGGGGCTTCTGGGGGATCTTCTTCGCCATCCCGCTGGCCACCCTGCTCAAGGCGCTGGTCTATGCCTGGCCCCGGGGCATCCAGCAGCATCGCCAGGAAGAGGCCGCCGCCCAGCCCGAGGCGCTCGAGGAATCCTGACGCCGCTGGACCGGGCGTTCCCGGCGGGCGCCGACGGCCCGCCGGGGCGATCTCAGCGGCCGGCGTGCAGCGCCTGGGCGGCCTCCAGCACCTCGTCCACGTGCCCCTTGACCTTCACCTTGCGCCATTCGCGGGCCAGCTTGCCGTCGGCGTCGATCAGAAAGGTGCTGCGTTCGATCCCCAGGTGCTCCTTGCCATAGAGCTTCTTGAGCTTGATCACGTCGAACAGTCGGCACACCGCCTCGTCCTTGTCGGACAGCAGCGTGAAGTTGAAGTCCTGCTTGGCCTTGAAGTTCTCCTGGGCGCGGATGCCGTCCCGGGACACGCCGACGATCACGGTGTTGGCGGCGTCGAAGGCGTCCTTGCGGTCGCGGAAATCGCCGCCCTCGGTGGTGCAGCCGGGCGTGCTGGCCTTGGGGTAGAAGTAGACCACCACCTGGCGGCCGCGCAGTTCCGCGAGGCTCAGGGTGGTGTCGCCGGTGGCGGTGGCGGTGAAGTCGGGCACCGGCTGGCCGAGGCTGACGCTCATGGCATGTCTCCAATCGGGGAATGAGAGGCCCGATTACACGCAACCCGCGGGCGACTGTAAAGTCGCCGCTGTACAGGCTCTCGAGCCCTGAGTACCATTTGTCCCCTGGTATCGAGCCCGCGGGTGCGGACGGGTTTTCCATGGCGACCGAGGCCCTGTGGTCGCCCGGCAGGCAGTGAGAGGACAAGACGAGGATGATCACGGGTAGCATCGTCGCGCTGGCGACACCGATGAAGGTCAATGGCGACATCGACTGGGAGGCCCTGCGGGCCCTGGTCAACTTCCATCTCGACAACGGCACCGATGCCATCGTCGCGGCGGGCACCACCGGCGAGCCGACCACCATGTCGTTCGCCGAACACTTCGACGTGATCCGCGCCGTGGTGGAAGAGGTCGGCGGCCGCATCCCGGTCATCGCCGGCACCGGCGCCAATGCCACCTCCGAGGCGGTGGAGCTGGCGCGCTACGCCAGCGAGGTGGGGGCCGACTATTGCCTGTCGGTCTGCCCCTACTACAACAAGCCGACCCAGGAAGGCCTCTACCAGCACTTCAAGGCCGTGGCCGAGGGCAGCAACCTGCCGGTGATTCTCTACAACGTGCCGGGGCGTACCTGCTCGGACCTCTACAACGAGACCGTGCTGCGCCTGGCGGAAGTGGACAACATCGTCGGCCTCAAGGACGCCACCGGCAACCTGGAGCGTGCCGAGGACCTGATCGCCCGGCTCGAGGGCAGCGACTTCATGCTCTACTCCGGCGACGACGGCACCGCCTGTGACTTCATGCTGATGGGCGGCCACGGCGACATCTCGGTGACCGCCAACGTCGCGCCCCGCGCCATGCACGAGCTGTGCGCCGCTGCGGTGGCCGGCGATGCCGAGAAGGCCCACCAGATCAACACCCGCCTGATGCCGCTGCACACCAACCTCGGCATCGAGGCCAACCCGATCCCCGTCAAGTGGGCCCTGAACCGCATGGGGCTGGCGGAGGCGGGTATCCGCCTGCCGCTGACCTGGCTCTCCGAGAAGTACCACTCCACCGTCAGCGAGGCCCTGCAGCTGGCCGGTGTGATCGACGATTGAGCGGTGCGCGACGCCGCAACCTGGACAACTTGAGCAAGGTGGACGCATGAGCTCTGCGCTGAAATGGATGCCGCTGGTGGCGGCGCTGGCCCTGGCCGGCTGTGCCCGCGACGGCTATTTCGACGATCGCGGCGTCGATTACGCCGAGGCCGAGGCGAGCGCGCCTCTGGTGCTGCCCGACAGTCGTGATACCCGTCGCTACCGCGACGCCATGCCGGTGCCCCAGGCGCAAGGCGCCTTCGCCTCCCAGGGCGAGGAGTTCCGGGTGCCGCCGCCGCGGGCCCTCGGCGCCGGCAGCGGCGTGGAGGCCGGCGGGGTCGCCCTGCGCGAGGTCGGCGACCGGCGCTGGCTGGTGGTCGGCGCCGCGCCCGGCGCCGTGTGGTCGGAGCTCGAAGGCTTCGTGGCCGAGCGCAACCTGACGGTGGTCCGTCGCGATGCCGATGCCGGCCTGCTGGTGACCGATCAGGCCCGGTTCAGCGTGCGGCCCGGCCTGCAGCAGGGTGCCAGCGAGCTGCGCTGCGAGCAGGGCGGGGCGCCGCTGGCGGGCTGTCTGCAGGCCCTGGAGCGGCGCTTCGAGGCCCGCAGCGCCACCGCCAGTGCCACCTCCCTGGCGGTCCAGCGCCCCGAGCAGCGCGCCCGCCCCCTGCTGACCCAGCAGGCCGGCGAGTGGCGGCTGGAGCTGCCCTTCGATCTGGAGCGCACCTGGGCCGAGCTGAGCTACCAGCTGCAGGAGGACTTCGTGGTCGAGGGCCGGCGCGAACTGGTCGAGCGTGATGCCTCGAGCCATGCCTTCCTGGTCGATTACCTGACCCTGAGCGCACGCAGCGAGGGGGCCTGGGAGGCGCTGGTCAGCTTCGGCAGCGAAGAGCCCCAGCGCATCCGCCTGTCGCTCGAGGCCGCCGGGGCCGAGCAGACCGTGCTGCGCGCCCGCTCCGCCGACGAGCGCGAGCTGTCCGACGAGGATCGGCGCGAGCTGCTCGAGCGGGTGGCGGGCCTGCTGAGCTGATGGCGTCGGCCGCGACGCCGGAGATGCCCGCGGGGCGGCTGCGGTTCGCCTCGCTGGGAAGCGGCAGCAAGGGCAACGCCACCCTGGTCAGCGATGGCGAGACGCGGCTGCTGGTCGACTGCGGCTTCGGCCTCAAGGAGACCGAGCGCCGCCTGGCCCGCTTCGGTCTGCATCCCCGCCAGCTCGACGCCGTGCTGGTCACCCACGAGCATGGCGACCACATTCGTGGCGTCGGCCCGCTGGCCCGTCGCCACAAGGTGCCGGTCTACCTCACGCCCGGCACCTGGCTGTCGGGCAAGCTCGGCGAGATGCCCCATCGTCACTGGATCACCCCCCAGTCACGCTTCGCCATCCAGGGGATAGAGATCGACCCGGTCACCGTGCCCCATGATGCCCGGGAGCCGGTGCAGTTTCGCCTCGCCGCCGGGGAGCGCCGACTCGGCCTGCTCACCGACCTGGGCCATCCCAGCGAGCACGTCGTCGAGGCCTTCCAGGACTGCGACGCCCTGGTGCTCGAGTGCAACCACGATGTCCACCTGCTCGAGACCGGCCCCTATCCGCCGAGCCTCAAGCGGCGCGTCGGCGGCCGCTGGGGGCATCTGGCCAACGCCCAGGCCGCCTGGCTGCTGCAGCGCCTGGGGCTGGACCGATTGCAGCGCATCGTCTGCTCGCACCTTTCCGAACACAACAATCGCCCCGAGCTGGCCCTGGCGGCCCTGGCGCCCCTGCTCGACGGCGACGATGCACGCCTGACGGTGGCGGCCCAGGATCAGGGGCTGGACTGGCAGGCGATCACCTGAGATTCCAGAATTCCATCTGACAGTTGCCTGTGGAGGCTCCCATGGAAAAGCGTCAAGAACTCTACGCCGGCAAGGCCAAGTCGGTCTTCGCCACCGACGACCCGGATCGCCTGATCCTGCACTTCCGCGACGACACCAGCGCCTTCGACGGCGAGCGCATGGAGTCGCTCGAGCGCAAGGGCAAGGTCAACAACCGCTTCAACGCCTTCATCATGGGCAAGCTCGAGGAAGCGGGCATTCCGACCCACTTCGAGGGCCTGCGCTCCGACACCGAGTGCGTGGTCAAGAACATGGACATGCTCCCGGTGGAGTGCGTGGTGCGCAACATCGCCGCCGGCGGCCTGGTCAAGCGCCTCGGCGTGGAAGAGGGCAGCGAGCTCGCGCCGCCGACCTTCGAGCTGTTCCTCAAGAACGATGCCCTCCACGACCCGATGATCAACGAGTCGCTGGCCGAGACCTTCGGCTGGGCCACCCCGGAGCAGCTGGCCGAGATGAAGGCGCTGACCTTCAGGGTCAACGAGGTGCTCAAGGCGCTGTTCGCCGACGGCGGCTTGCTGCTGGTGGACTACAAGCTCGAGTTCGGGCTGTTCAAGGGCGAGATCGTGCTGGGCGACGAGTTCTCCCCGGACGGCTGCCGGCTGTGGGATGCGAAGACCCGCGAGAAGCTCGACAAGGACCGCTTCCGCCAGGGCCTGGGCGGCGTGATCGAGGCCTACGAGGAGGTGGGCAAGCGGATCGGCGTCGACTTCGACTAAATTCGCGAGTTCGCGAAGCGATCATGGGAAGGCGGCCCTCGGGCCGCCTTCCTGCGTTCTGACGGTGTCTGCAGGCCGGTTCCAGCCTCTTATTCTTTGGTCGCAATTCAGACTCTCGGGTAAATCAGCCGATGCTCGGGCCAAACTCCAGCACGTCGGGCAAGGCCGAGTGATGCATAGCTCCTTAGACTCCTCTCCAGATGGCAACCGAATCCGACAAGGCCATCGTGGAGAGGTGAATGAACACTTTCGAGCCGACCATACGGGAGGGACAGTCGGGCCAGATTGGTCGACGACAGCAGCGTGTCGAGGACGATGCTCTGCTGCATGGACAGGGCCGCTATGCCGACGACCTGGCGGTTGCGCCAGGCACCTTGCATGCCGCGGTATTGCGCTCGCCCCATGCCCATGCACGCCTGCTCCAGGTGGATGCGTCAGCCGCGCTGGCCATGAGTGGCGTGCACGAGGTGCTCACCGGAGAGGATATCAAGCGCTGGGCGCGGCCTTTTCCGGTTGGTGTGCGCCAGCCTATGGAGCACTGGTGCCTGGCGGTCGACAAGGTGCGCTATGTCGGCGAGCCGGTTGCCGTCGTGATGGCCGAGAGCCGTTATCTTGCCGAGGATGCCCTGGAGGCCATACGCGTCGAGTACGAGATATTGCCTGTCGCGGTGGATACCGAAATGGCCGTCGCCGAAGACGCTCCACTGCTCCACGAGTCAGTGGGAAGCAACGTGGTCAGCGAGCGCCACTTCCGCTACGGCGATCCCGAGCGGGCCTTCGCCGAGGCCGAGCATCGGGTCTCGCTAAAGGTACGCGTGCCGCGCAGCTCCTGTACGCCGATGGAGTGTTACGTGGTCCTCGCCGAGTATGACCCGGCCAGTGCCAGCTATGACGTGCTCTCCAACTTCCAGGGCCCCTATGCACTGCACTCGGTGATGGCACGTGCACTCAATGTGCCCGGCAACCGTCTTCGCCTGCGTACCCCACCGGACTCCGGTGGCAGCTTCGGCATCAAGCAGGGGGTCTTTCCCTATGTGGTGATGATGGGCCTGGCCGCGCGCAAGGCCGGCGCTCCGGTCAAGTGGGTGGAGGATCGTCTCGAGCATCTCCAGGGGGCGTCCTCGGCCACCAATCGCGTCACCGAGATCGAGGCGGCGGTGACCGGCGATGGCCGGGTCACCGCGATGCGTTGGGACCAGGTCGATGACTGTGGCGCTTACCTGCGGGCACCGGAGCCGGCGACTTTCTATCGCATGCACGGCAACCTGACCGGTGCCTACGCCATCGAACATCTCCAGGTGCGGAACCGGGTGGCGCTGACCAACAAGACGCCCACCGGCCTCAACCGTGGCTTCGGTGGCCCCCAGATTTACTTCGCCCTCGAGCGGCTGATGCAGCGCATCGCCGTGGAGCTCGAGCTGGACCCTCTCGAGGTGATCCGCCGCAACCTGGTGCCGTCCGGGAGCTTCCCCTACCGTGCCGCGGCCGGGGCATTGCTCGACTCAGGCGACTATCCCGCCTCGGTAGAGCAAGGCGTTCGTGACGGCGGACTGGACGAGCTGTTGGCGCGCCGCGATGCAGCACGACGTGGAGGTCGACTCTACGGCATCGGCTACACGGTGGCGGTGGAGCCGTCGATCTCCAACATGGGCTACATCACCACCGCCATGACGCTCGAGGAACGGCGCAAGGCCGGCCCCAAGAACGGGGCGGTAAGCACCGCCACGATCAGCGTCGGTCCGCTAGGCGACGTCAGCGCCCATGTCTCCTCGACACCCCAGGGGCAGGGGCACCGCACTGTGGTCGCCCAGGTGATCGCCGAGGTGCTCGGGGTGCCGCTGGAGTCGATCCGCGTCAACGTCGAGCTCGATACCGGCAAGGATGCCTGGTCGATCGCCTCGGGCAACTACTCCAGCCGCTTCTCCGGCGCCGTGGCCGGCGCCGTCTACAAGGCGGCGATGAAGGTGCGCGATCGCCTGGCCGGCATCGCCGCCGCCCAGTGGCAGGTGGAGGCCGCACGCATCCGCTTCGCCGAAGGACAGGTGAGGGTGGACGGTAGCGAGCTCACGATGCCCTTCGGCCGCCTGGCCGGCGCCACGCACTGGGCGCCGGGCACCCTGCCCGAGGGCGAGCCGGGCGGGTTGCGCGAGACGGCCTCCTGGTCACCGCCCCAGCTCGAAGCGCCGGACGATGACGATCGTATCAACAGCTCGCTCTGCTACGGCTTCATCTTCGACTACTGCGGCGTGGAGGTCGACCGCATCACCGGCAGGGTGACCCTCGATCGTTACGTCACCCTGCATGACGCCGGCCGCCTGCTCAATCCGGATCTGGTCGATGGCCAGGTGCGCGGAGCCTTCGCCCAGGGGCTTGGGGCGGCGCTGATGGAGGAGTTCGCCTACGGCGACGATGGCAGCTTCCAGTCCGGCACCTTCGCCGACTACCTGGTCCCGACCAGCGTCGAGGTGCCTGAACCACTGATCCTGCACAGGGAGACGCCGTCGCCGTTTACCCCGCTGGGCGCCAAGGGGGTCGGTGAGGGCAACAACATGAGCACCCCGGTGTGCATCGCCAATGCCGTGGCCGACGCGCTAGGCATCGCGGACATCGAGCTGCCGCTGACGCCGTCCAAGGTACGCACCCTGATCGGCATCGAGGAGCCTCCGCGGCCCCAAGGAGTGGGCGAGGATCAGACGGCTCCCGCAGCCGGTGGCGGCTCGCGGCTCACCGCCAGCGACTCGGTGACGCTGCCGGGCAGCCCTCAGGCGGTCTTCGACACCCTGCTCGACCCCGAGACCCTGCAGGCCATCATTCCTGGCTGCCATGCCCTGGAACTTACCGGGGAGAATGCCTATCGCGCCGATGTCACCGTCGGCGTGGGAATGATCCGCGCGCGCTTCGATGCGCGGGTGGCACTCTCCGACCTCGACCCTCCCCACGGCCTGCGACTCTCCGGGTCTGGCACCAGCGCCATGGGCTCGGCGGACGGCAGTGCACACATTCGCCTGACCGAGATCGAGGGCGGTCATACCCGCCTCGACTATGACTACGACGCCTCCGTGGGCGGCAAGGTCGCCTCGGTGGGCGGGCGCATGCTGCAAAGCGCCTCGAGGATGATCATCGGCCAGATTTTCACTCGTCTGTCACAGCGGATGGGCGGCACCGCGCCACGCTCGTCGCTGTGGCAGCGCCTCAAGATCCTTTTCGGCCGCTTGGGAGGTCGTTCATGAAGCCCGCAGCTTTCGATTATCTGCGCACCTCGAGCCGTCGCGAGGCTTGCGAACGGTTGCATGAGGCGGGTGATGACGCCCGGCTGATCGCCGGAGGACAGTCGCTGATGGCGGTGCTCAACATGCGCCTGGCCCAGCCCGGGCAACTGATCGATATCGCCGGTATCGAGGACCTGCACTACATCGAGCGGCGTGACGATCATCTGGCGGTGGGCGCCGGGGTGACTCAGGCCGAACTACTCGAGTACCCCGGCCTCGCCGAAGCGGTCCCGTTGCTGGCGCAGGCAATGCCCTGGATCGGCCATTGGCAGACCCGTAACCGCGGCACGGTATGCGGTTCGATCGCCCACGCCGATCCCAGCGCCGAGTTGCCGTTGTGCCTGGTCACCCTGGGAGGGCAGGTGGTGCTCGAGAACCGCCGCGGCAAGTCGCGCCAGGTCATGGCGGGGGACTTCTTCCAGGGCGTATTGACCACCGATCGCCGTCAGGACGAGCTGATCACCGAGGTGCGTTTCCCCCTGGCGAGGCCGGGCGCGGAGTACCGCTTCCAGGAAGTAGCCATGCGCCATGGCGACTTCGCCATCGTCGCGCTGGCGGCAGTGATCGACAACGACCGAGTCACTCTCGGCGTGGGCGGCGTCGCCGACCGCCCAGTGAGCCGCGAATTCGCCCGCCAGGATGACCCGAGCGAGGTCCTCAACACCCTCGCCTGGTCCTTGGGTGCCGAGGACGACGCCCATGCCACGGCGGCCTATCGCCGCCAGTTGATCCGTGAGCTCGGCCGGCAGTTGATCGCCGGTGGGCCAAGTGACGAGGAGATCGCCCATGCACGCCAAGGCTGACCAGCGCATACGCGTGACCCTGACCCTCAATGGCCGCGAGCGCAGTGGCTACGCCGAGCCCCGTACCCAGCTGTGTGACTTCCTGCGCCACGAACTGGGCGCCACCGGCACGCACGTGGGGTGCGAGCACGGCGTGTGCGGGGCCTGCACGATGCGCGTCGACGGTCGCGCCAGCCGCAGCTGCCTGATGCTCGCGGTACAGGCCGAGGGTCGGCGGCTCGACACCGTCGAGTCGCTGGCAGGAGAGGAGGGCCTTTCCGATCTGCAACAGGCGTTCCGGCGTCATCACGCCCTGCAGTGCGGCTTCTGCACCGCAGGCATTCTGATGTCCTGCGAGGAGTTCCTGGACCGTGTGGCCGACCCCAGCGAGGCCCAGGTGCGCGACATGCTGTCGGGTCATCTGTGCCGTTGCACCGGCTATACCGGCATGGTCCAGGCGGTACTCGAAGTGGCTCGGACGCGCCGCGAGGCGGCCGTGCCCGACAGTCAACTGGAGAACAACGATGTTTGATCTTGGTCGCAGTTTTCTTGCCTCGGTGGAGCGTCGCCCTCGGGCGATCGCTATTTCCGATGGCGAGTTTCGCAAGACCTATGCCGAGTGGTTCGCCGATATCCAGAGTGTCGCCAGGAGCCTCGAGGCGATGGGCCTGGCCAAGGGGGATCGTCTGCTGGTGGTGATGCAGAATCGCTGGCAGATGGCGACCCTGCACTGGGCCTGCCAATTCGCCGGGATCGTGGTCACTCCCCTCAACTGGCGATCCACGGCCCGGGACCTGAGTTACTGTATCGAGGATGCCGAGGTCAAGGCGCTCGCCTATGACGCTTCGGTGGCCGAAGCGGTGAACGGCTGTCCCGAGGCGCAGCGGCTGCCGCGCATCACTGCCGGAGAGGTCGAGGACATCGGCGCTCATGACTTCGACGCCCTGCTCGGTGTGGAAGGTGAGCTGGTGCTACGTGCCGGCGCCGAGGATGTCTCGCTGATGCTCTACACCTCGGGCACCAGCGGCAAGCCCAAGGGCGTGCCACGCCTGCATCGCGCCGAGCGCACCGCAGCGCTGGCCCATGTGGCCCAGAACCTCTATCGCCATGACGAGTGCACCCTCGGCGTGATGCCGCTCTATCACACGATGGGCGTGCGCTCGCTGCTGTCGATGGCGCTGGTTGATGGCCACTTCGTCTGTGTGCCGAAGTTCGACCCTGCGGCGACGCTGGATTCCATCCAGCGTGAAGGCGTGACCAACCTCTACCTGGTGCCGACCCTGTATCACATGCTCATCGAGCACCCCGAGTTCTCGCCATCACGGGTAGCCAGCGTCGACAAGCTGGGCTTCGCCGGCGCGCCGATGAGTGCAGGGCTGATGGCACGTGTCCAGAAAGCCTTTAAGCCCAGCCTGTTCGTCAACCACTACGGCAGCTCCGAGATCTATACCTTCACCATCGACCAGCGGGCCAGTGACAAGCCGGGGTCATCGGGTCGGCCTGCGCTCAACCAACGCATCCGGGTGGTCCGGGTGGGCACCGAGTCGCCGGACGAGATCCTGGGCGTGGGAGAAGAGGGCGAGATCATCGCCGACATGGCCGGCGACGAGGCCTTCCAGGGCTATTGGCACCGCCCCGATGCCGACCGAAAGGCGCTCAAGGAGGGCTGGTACTTCACCAGCGACACCGGTTACTTCGACGCCGATGGCGACCTCTTCGTCACCGGCCGGGTCGATGATCTGATCATCACCGGCGGCGAGAACGTCAGCCCGGTGGAGATCGAGAATGTGCTCTCGGTGCACCCGCAGGTGGAAGAGGTCGTGGTGGTGGGGCTGGCCGACGAGCAGTGGGGTGAGGTGGTCACCGCCTTCGTCAAAGCCCGGCAGGCCATCGACGAGGGCGAACTCGACCGGCACTGCGTCGATTCCGGCCTGGCGCGCTTCAAGCGCCCGCGGCGCTACGTCTTCGTCGACGAGATTCCCAAGTCCCCGGTGGGCAAGATCCTGCGCCGCGTGCTGCGCGAACAGGATACCCCCAGCGCACAACCCCACTAATCAGCAAACCGACAAGGAACCAAGACATGACTATCACCGACGTGAACACCATCCTGGCCAGCGACTTCGACGGTTTCAGGGTCCAGGTCGACGCCGAGGCCGAGCGCGCCGACATCATCCTCGGCCATCCACCGCTCAACGTGATCTCGATGCCCCAGCGCGACGAGTTGCGCCGCGTGTTCGAGGCGCTGGATGCACATGACGGCGTGCGCGTCATCGTGCTGCGCGCCGAGGGCGAGCACTTCTCCAGCGGTGGCGACATCAAGGGGTTCCTCGAGGCCTCGCCGGAACATGTCTCGAAGCTCGCCGACAACGTGGCCGCCCCGGCGCGCTGCTCGAAGCCGGTGATCGCCGCCAACCGTGGCTACACCTTCGGCGTCGGCTTCGAGCTGTCGCTGGCCTGCGATTTCCGCATCGCCTCCGAGACGACCCTCTATGCCCTGCCGGAGCAGAAACTGGGGCAGATTCCCGGTTCCGGAGGCTCTGCCCGCCTGCAGAAAACGATCGGCATCACCCGGACCAAGCACATGGTGATGCGCGCCAAGCGGGTGTCCGGTGAGCAGGCGCTGGACTGGGGTTTCGTGACCGAGTGCGTGCCCGATGCCGAGCTGGAAAGTGCCACCGACGCCCTGGTGGAGGAACTGCGCAGCTTCTCGCCGCTCGCCCAGCGCACCGCCAAGCGACTGATCAACGACAACGAGGATGCAATGCTTTCGGTGGCGATCGAGATGGAAGGCCATTGTTACAGCCGGCTGCGCAACTCCCTCGACTTCCGCGAAGGTGTCGAGGCCTTCCATGGCAAGCGCCGGGCCGTCTTCACCGGTGAATGATCGGTGTTCCACCACACAACAACAAAGCCAGGAGAACCCCATGCAAGCACACGACCACAACGGGGCCAGCCCCACGCCGAGTGCAGACGTGAACGCCAAGCGTCCGCTGCTCAAGGACCTGACTCGGGTCTTCACGGCCAAGTCGATCAGTGCCGGCATCGTCGCGGCGCTGTTCGGTTGCTCGGGGCCGGCACTGATCGTGATCAGTGCCGCCGAAGCCGGCAACCTGAGCAATGGCCAGACCGTGGCCTGGCTGTTCGCCATCTACTTTCTCGGTGGCCTGATCAGCCTGATCATGGCCTCGCGCTACCGTCAGCCGATCACCGGCGCCTATTCGATTCCCGGGGCGGCGATCATGATCACCGCCCTGGCGACCATTCCTTTCGGCGAGGCGGTCGGCGCCTTCATCATGAGCGGGGCTCTGGTCCTACTGCTGGGGGTCAGCGGCGTAGTCGGGCGCATCATGCGCTGGCTGCCGATGCCCATCGTCATGGCGATGATCGCGGGCGCCTTGATTCGCTTCGGTATCGGCGCGGT
This sequence comes from Halomonas sp. ABH4_019, assembly GCF_056159885.1. NCBI lineage: Bacteria > Pseudomonadati > Pseudomonadota > Gammaproteobacteria > Oceanospirillales > Halomonadaceae > Halomonas > Halomonas sp. ABH4_019. The sequence goes on along the minus strand of NZ_JBSWWC010000002.1, from coordinate 169,397 downwards.
CGATTCGGTGGGCGCGGCCCCCTGGATCGCCGGCGCGGCGGTGGTAGTGTTCTTTCTCAGCTCACGCTTCGTCAAGTCGGTCCCGCCGGTGCTGGTAGCGGCTGTGGTAGGGCTCGGCGTGGCCTTCGCGATGGGCGCCGTCCAGCCCGCCGACGTGGATATCGCCTTCGTCGCGCCGCAGTTCACCGCACCGAGCTTTACTCTGGGGGCCTTCCTGGCCATCTCCGTGCCGCTGGCGGCACTGGTGATCGGGGCCGAGAATGCCCAGGCCACCGGGGTGCTTCTGGCCGAGGAGTACCGTCCTCCGGTCAATGCCATGACCATCATCAGCGGCATCGGCGGTATGCTCGCGGGGCTCCTCGGGGGGCATAACGCCAACATCGCCGGCCCGATGACCGCCATCTGCTCCTCGGAGCAGGCCGGCGACGACAAGAGCACACGCTATGGTGCCACCCTGGTGAACGGCGTGCTGTTCTGTGCTTTCGGCCTGTTCGCCGGTGCGGCGGTGCCCTTCATCCTGGCGTTGCCCAGCGCCCTGATCGGCAGCGTGGCCGGCCTGGCGATGATCGGGGTGCTGCTGGCGGCCTTCCAGCATGCCTTCTCCCGGCATCGCGGCCACCAGATCGGTGCCTTCGTGGCACTGGTGGTGGCGATGAGTAACATCACTCTGCTGGGGATCAGCGCCCCCTTCTGGGCGCTGGTCTGTGGTATCGCGGTCTCCCTGCTGCTGGGCGAGAAGACGCTCGATCCCGAGTCAGAGAAGGCTCAAGTAGCAGACTGAGCGCGGCGGAGCAGAGGAGGGGGGAGTGATGCACGATCTCGATACCCAGGTGATCACCCAGGCGCTGGCCTGGGTCCGCGATGGCCATCCCATCTGGCTATGCACCGTGCTCTCGACCTACGGCTCGGCCCCTCGGGGGCCGGGTGCCATGCTGGTGGCGCGTCGCGACGGTCAGTATGTCGGCTCGCTATCGGGGGGCTGTGTCGAGGAGGCCTTCCTAGAGGAACTCATCGCCGGCGACTTCGAGCGGCCGGTGACCCTGCGTCGCTACGGAGAAAGTCGCGAGGAGAGCCGACGTCTCGCCCTGCCCTGTGGTGGGGTACTGGAGGTGCTGATCGAGCACCGCGCTGCCGCCGGAGCCTGGCTGGCGCATCTCGAGGCGCTGCAATTGGCTCTGTTGGGACAGCGCCGGCTGAAGCGTCGGGTCGATCTCGAGTCCGGCACCGTGCGGGCCGATAATGATGAGGAGCCTGGGGGGGCGAGCGTGGTACGACACCCCGGGGCGGTCGACATCCGTATCGGGCCCGTGTTGCGCCTGCTGCTGGCCGGTATCTCGCCGATGGCCGAGGCCTGTGCCGGCTTCGCCAAGATGTTGGGGCATGAGGTCATCGTCTGCGACCCCCGCACGGAGGCACGCGAGGGATTCCACGTCGAGAGCGTGACGGTTGTACCGCAATTGCCTTCGGCCTACATCGCGGCGGGGGGATGCCATGCCGCGACGGCCGTGGTGGCCTTGACCCATGATCCTCGCCTCGACGATCTGGCGATGATCGAGGCGGTGCGTACCGAGGCCTTCTATATCGGCGTGATGGGTTCACAGCGGACCTCGGATGCCCGCGCCACACGGCTGATGCGCTCGGGAGGGCTGTCCCAGGCAGAGATCGAGCGGATCCATATGCCTATCGGCCTCGCCATCGGCAGCAAGACCCCGGCCGAGATCGCCCTGGCCGTGGTAGCGGATATCGTGCGGGTCTACCACGGGAAATCGCGTGATGCGCTCTGACGCCGTCGTTGCCCTGGTATTGGCGGCAGGCCAGGCGCGCCGCTTCGGCAGCGACAAGCGCCTGGCGCACCTGCCACAGCGTGGGCCGCTGCTGGCCGCCTCGCTGGCTACTCTCAGGCCACATTTCGGCGAGATCCGGGTGGTGCTGGGCATCGATGATGATCCCGTACAACTGGGCATTGCCAGGGATATCGGCACTATTGTTGCCGAGATGGCAGAGCTGGGCATGGGGGAAAGTCTTGCCGCCGGTATCCGCGTGCTCAGGAACGAGAGTCAGGCTGCGGCAGTGGCAGTGATGCTGGGCGATATGCCCTGGTTGAGCGGGGATACCCTCGCTTCATTGTGCTCAAGGGCTAGTGACCAGGTGATCGTGCGACCCTTCTATAGAAGGCAAGGGGGGCACCCGGTGCTGTTCGGGCGATGTTTCTGGGGGTCGCTGGAGCGCTTGACCGGCAATGAGGGAGCTCGCTGTATAGTGGATCAATACCGCCACTGCTGTATCGAAATCGAGGTGCAGGATCCTGGTGTGGTACAGGATGTCGACCGGCCAGGCGACCTGTTCCTGGGCAGTGCATGACGGGGCTTGGGGGCTGCAGCGAGGCGCATTTTGCGACTTTGGTCTGGTGGTGACCGGTGTGCGGTCAAGAGATGGTACGCTGACGAGAACCAGCTCACCTTACATTTCTACTGACGAGGACGTCATGTCGAGTGCCCACCGCATCTTGCATGGCGAGTTTGGTCGCGTTGCCCTGCTTGACATGGACGAGTCGCTGGTGCCCCACGCCCATTCGGAATGCCATGTACTGCTCAAGGTCTCCGGGGAAGATACCTACTTCTCGGTGCGTGACCGCAGGTTGCCGCTGACCGACAGGACGGCGGTGCTCATCAACGCCTGGGAGCCGCACTTCTACGACCACCAGCGTGGTGCGGGCGATACTCTGATCCTGGCGCTGTATATTGAGCCGAGTTGGCTGGCGGCCCTGCAGCGTGGACTGGCGCTGAGTGGCCGCCCCGACTTCTTCTCTACTCCCGGCATCGAACTCACGTCCCGCATGCGACACCATGCCGACCTGCTGATCGACGCCATGTTCTGTTTCGGACTGGTGCCTCAGGACAGGCTGGAAGAGCTGCTGTGTGATTTGATGATCGGCATCACCGAGAAACACTCCGACTGGCGCCACTTAGCCAAGCTGAGAGTGGGGATGGCCAGCGACTTCTACGATGCAAGAATTCGCCAGGCGAGCCAGTTCATCCTCGACCATCCCCAGGGGGAGCTCGACATGGAGGGCATCGCCCGCCAGTGCGGTCTTTCACGCGCGCATTTCTTTACCCTGTTCAAGAAGAACACCGGCATGACGCCGCAGATGTTTGCCAACATCGGCAAGATGCGGATGGCGTTTCGCGGCCTATCCGACAATCGCTCCGGCACCCTGGGTAACTTGTCTGAAAACTTGGGATTTTCTGAGCAGGGCCACTTCACACGCTTCTTTCGCCGCCATATCGGGGCCTCACCCAGCCAGTACCAGAAGGCGATCGATGACTATTCTGCCCGTGCATCAGGAAGCTCCGTGAGTGGCTGAGAATGAGGACGCCCCGAGGTTTTATGCGCAGGGGACCACCTTGAGCACTCGCAGCTGCACGATGCCACTTCCTTCAACCACGGCCCGGAAGCGCACGTCCACGTCGCGCAGGCGTACGCCGTAGACGCGCTCCTCGGCGCCCTTTCGATAGGCGGGGCGCGGGTCCTGGGCCAGCACCTGATGGATCAGCGCGCGCAGCGACTCGCCGTCGGCCCGTGCGGCCAGGGCCGCCTCGGCGGCCGGGGCGAGGCGCACCGGCAGGGCGGCCGGGGCCCCGGGGGCGAAGCCGGCGCGGGCCTCGGGGCGCGATTCCGCCCAGGGCAGGTAGGGCTTGATGTCGAGCACCGGAGTGCCGTCGACCAGGTCGGCGCCGCGCAGCGTCAGGCGTACGCCGCCCTCGGTGTCGATGCCCTCGAGTTCGACCAGCGACAGCCCCAGACGATTGGGGCGATGGGTGCTGCGGCTGGCGAACACTCCGACCCTGGCGTTGCCGCCGAGCCGTGGCGGGCGCACCAGCGGCGTCCAGCGCTCGGGGCTCAGGTGGAAGACGAAGGTCAGCCACAGGTGGCTGAAGGTCTCCAGGCCGCGCACCGCCAGCGGGTCATCGTAGGGTGGCAGCAGCACCAGGCGGGCTCGCGCGGCGTCGGCGAGGCCCGGCTGGCGGGGGATGCCGAACTTGTCGGGGTAGTCGCTCTCGATGCGCCCGACCGGCGTCAGGGCGAAGGCGTCGGGGGTGTCGGTCATGGGGCGATCCGGTGGCTGTCGCGGTAAGGCATTGGCGCGGCGGCGCCGCTTCGGTAGTCTCTTGGCGTCTTCATCATCGCAGGAAGCCCTCCATGGGTCATATCGACACCGCACGCGGGGACGCCCCGACCACCGCCAGGGCGCCGCGGATCCTCTATCGCGAGGCCCGGGGCCAGGATGGCGCCGACCAGGCCGAGGTCTTTCACCATGCCGTCATGCAGGGCGCCATGGGGCACTACGAGCGGGCCGCACGGGAGGCCTGGGCGGCGGTGCTGCCCCGCGAGGGCAGCGCCTGGGTGGCGCGCCAGGCGCTCTATACCACCCTGGTGGCGACCTGCGACGGTCGCTGCGTGGCCTTCCTGGAGCTGGACGAGCCCCGCGGCTACGTCGAGTCGCTGTACGTCTGGCCGTCGCTGGCCCGCCGCGGCATCGGCAGCGCCCTGCTGGGACACGCCGAGCGGCTGCTGCGCGAGCGGGGCGTCGAGCGGGCGAGCATCGACGCCAGCCTGGTGATGGCCGATGGCCTCGAGCGCCAGGGGTGGCGGCGGGTGCGCGAGGAGTGGGTCGAGCGCGGCGGCCAGCGCCTGCAGCGCCGGCATCTGGAAAAGAACCTGCCGCCGCACCCGGCCTGAGGCGTCAAGCGTCCTGCTCGAGGATGCGCATCGACAGGTCGATGGCCTTGACGTCCTTGGTCAGGGCGCCGCTGGAGATGCAGTCGACGCCGGTCTCGGCGATGTCGCGCAGGGTCGTCTCGTCGACGTTGCCCGAGGCCTCCAGGGTGGCGCGCCCGTCGCCGCGGCGCACCGCCTCGCGCAGGTCGGCCAGCGTGAAGTTGTCGAGCATGATGACGTCGGCGCCGGCGTCCAGCGCCTGGTCGAGTTCCTCGAAGGTCTCCACCTCCACTTCCACCGGCAGGTCGCGGGCGATGCGCCGGGCCTCGTCGACGGCCGCGGCGATGCCGCCGCAGGCGGCGATGTGGTTTTCCTTGATCAGGAAGGCGTCGAACAGGCCGACCCGATGGTTGTGCCCGCCGCCGCAGCTCACCGCGTATTTCTGGGCCAGGCGCAGTCCGGGCAGGGTCTTGCGGGTGTCGAGGATGCGTACCCCGGTGCCCGCCAGCAGGTCCACGTAGTGCCGCGTCCGGGTGGCGGTGGAGGACAGCGTCTGCAGCAGGTTCAGTGCCGCCCGTTCGCCGGTGAGCAGGCCGCGGGCCGGCCCCTCGAGCTCGAGCAGGGCATCGCCGGCCTCTAGCCGGTCGCCGTCGGCGGCCTGCCAGTGCAGCACGACCCGGGGATCCAGGCGGCGGAACAGCTCGTCGACCCAGGCCACGCCGCACAGCACCATCGGCTCGCGGGTGATCACCCGGGCCCGGGCCCACTGTTTCTCGGGGATCAGCTCGGCGGTGATGTCGCCGGGGCCGACGTCCTCGGCCAGCAACCGGGCGGCGGCTTCGCGGATCTCTTCGGCGAGGGCATCCTGATAGTGCATGGTGGCGTGGTCTCTGTGCTGGAAAGCTTGGGACGTCCATTATAGGGGAAAGGTCACGCCAGACGTCAGGGGGAGAGATGCCGATTCACGAGGGGTGGCTGGCGGGTGCCCGCCGGGTGCCGTCACCCAACCACAATGCGCGGCCGGACGGCGAGGTGTCGCTGCTGGTGCTGCATTCCATCAGCCTGCCGCCGGGGGTATTCGGCGGCGATGCCATCGAGCGGCTGTTCACCAATCGCCTGGACCCGGCCGGGCATCCCTTCTTCGCCGAGATCGCCGACCTGCGGGTCTCGGCGCATCTGCTGATTCGCCGCGACGGCGAGTGCGTGCAGTTCGTGCCCTTCCACGGCCGGGCCTGGCACGCCGGGCGCTCGCGCTGGCGGGACGGCGGCGTCGAGCGCCGCGGGCTCAACGATTTCGCGGTGGGCATCGAGCTCGAGGGCGACGAGGTCTCGCCCTACACGGCGGCCCAGTACCGGGCGCTGGCGGCGGCCACCGAGGCGCTGATGGCGGCCTATCCGGCGCTGACGCCGGAGCGCATCACCGGCCACGCCCATGTCGCGCCGCTACGCAAGACCGACCCGGGCCCCGCCTTCGACTGGGCCTATTTCCGCCAGCGGCTGTCGCGGCGAGACAAATCTGCGTAATAAAACGTTTATATGATTTCCCGCCACGGCGCCTGGAGCGATGATGCGGCCCTTGGCGGGGCCGCGGCGGGCATCGCCGTCGATCGTGGCGAAATCGTCGCGAAGCGTGTCGCAATGGGGGCAAGGAAGGTTTTGAAAATGTTTTCCACATCTGCTTCAATTGGCAGCCGCTAGCGTTTGAGGTATCGTCGGCGCACCCGACGATATCGGTCGCGCTGACTTGTAAAACGACTACAACCTTGGAACCCCGGCATGGAGGTGATCCTTCCATGACCGCCACTCAAGCGCCACACCCCCTTGCTGCGGGGCTGTTGTTGCCCCCAACGTCATTCGGAGAGACGTCTATGAGTCTTGAGTCTAGAGAAGATCTCGATCCGGTCGAAACCACGGAATGGCTGGATTCCCTGGAGTCGGTGCTGGATCGTGAGGGCGAGCAACGCGCCCGGTACCTCATGACCCGCCTGGCCGACCGCGTGCGCCGCGACGGCATGCAGGTACCTTTCTCGGTCACGACCCCGCACCGCAACACCATTCCGGTGCACCGCGAGGCGCCGATGCCTGGCGATCTCTTCATGGAGCGCCGCATCCGTTCGGTGATCCGCTACAACGCCATCGCCCAGGTGATCCGCAACAACCGCGCGAACCCGGGGCTGGGTGGCCACATCGCCAGCTTCATGTCATCGGCGACTCTCTATGACGTGGGCTTCAACCACTTCTTCCGTGCCCCCAACGGCGACTTCGAGGGCGACCTGGTCTACATCCAGGGCCACGTGGCCCCGGGCATCTATGCCCGCGCCTACCTGGAAGGCCGCCTCACCGAGGACCAGATGGACAAGTACCGCCAGGAGGTGGACGGCGACGGCCTGTCGTCCTATCCGCACCCCTGGCTGATGCCGGACTTCTGGCAGTTCCCCACCGTGTCCATGGGCCTCGGCCCGATCCAGGCGATCTACCAGGCCCACGTCATGAAGTACGTGGACTCCCGCGAGCTCAAGGACATGTACGACCGCAAGGTGTGGTGCTTCATGGGCGACGGCGAGTGCGACGAGCCGGAATCCCTGGGCGCCATCCACCTGGCCAGCCGCGAGAAGCTCGACAACCTGATCTTCGTCATCAACTGCAACCTGCAGCGCCTCGACGGCCCGGTGCGCGGCAACTCGCGGATCATGGACGAGCTCGAGGGCGTGTTCCGTGGCGCCGGCTGGAACGTCCAGAAGGTGGTCTGGGGCCGGCTGTGGGATCCGCTGTTCGAGAAGGACACCAAGGGCGTCCTGCAGAAGCGCATGGACGAGGCGGTCGACGGCGAGTACCAGAACTACAAGGCCAACGGCGGCGCCTACACCCGGGAGCACTTCTTCGGCAAGTACCCGGAAACCGCCGAGATGGTCAAGGACATGTCCGACGAGGACATCTGGAAGCTCAACCGTGGCGGCCACGACCCGTTCAAGGTCTACGCGGCCTACCACGAGGCGGTGAACAACGCCAACGGCCGTCCCACCGTGATCCTGGCGCATACCGTCAAGGGCTACGGCATGGGTGGCGGCGACGGTGAGGCCGCCAACGAGGCTCACCAGGTCAAGACCATGGAATACGAGGCGCTCAAGAAGTTCCGCGACCGCTTCGGCATTCCGCTGTCCGACGAGCAGCTCAAGGACGTGCCCTACTATAAGCCGGACGACGACAGTCCGGAGATGAAGTACATGCACCTCCAGCGCGAGCGCCTGGGCGGCTACCTGCCGCAGCGTCGCCACGACTTCGAGGCCCTGCCGATCCCGGCCCTGGAGGACAAGACCTTCGCCTCCCAGACCGCCGGCTCCAAGGGGCGCGAGATCTCCACCACCATGGCCTTCGTGCGCATCCTGAACGGCCTGGTCAAGGACAAGCAGCTCGGCAAGCGGGTAGTGCCCATCATCCCCGACGAGGCGCGTACCTTCGGCATGGAAGGCATGTTCCGCCAGCTCGGCATCTACACCTCCGAGGGCCAGAAGTACGAGCCGGTGGACAAGGGCCAGATCATGTTCTACCGCGAGGATCAGCAGGGCCAGATCCTCGAGGAGGGCATCACCGAGGCCGGCGCCATGTCCGCCTGGATCGCCGCGGCGACCTCCTACTCGAACCACAACACCACGCTGCTGCCGTTCTACATCTACTACTCGATGTTCGGCTTCCAGCGCATCGGCGACCTGGCCTGGGCCGCCGGCGACATGCAGGCCCGCGGCTTCCTGGTCGGCGGCACCGCCGGACGCACCACCCTCAACGGCGAGGGGCTGCAGCACCAGGACGGCCACAGCCACCTGCAGGCGGCGATGATCCCCAACTGCCGCACCTATGACCCGACCTATGCCCACGAGGTCGCGGTCATCGTCCAGGACGGCCTGAAGCGCATGTTCGCCGACAAGGAGAACTGCTTCTACTACCTGACGGTGATGAACGAGAACTACGAGCAGCCGGCCCTCGAGGAAGTGCCCGCCGCGGACATCATCAAGGGCATGTACCTGCTGCGCGAGACCCAGGGCAAGAAGGCGCGGGTCCAGCTGATGGGCTCCGGCACCATCCTGCGCGAGGTCGAGGCCGCCGCCGAGATGCTCGCCGAGGAGTGGGGCGTGGGCGCCGACATCTGGAGCGTCACCAGCTTCAACGAGCTGCGCCGCGAGGCCCTGGAGATCGACCGCCAGGCGTTCCTCAAGCCGGCGGAAGAGCCGGGCAAGCCGCACGTCACGACCTGCCTGGAGGGTCGCCAGGGCCCGGCCATCGCCGCCACCGACTACATGAAGCTGTTCGCCGACCAGGTGCGCGCCTGGATGCCGACCGACTACCATGTGCTCGGGACCGACGGCTACGGCCGCTCCGATACCCGCGAGAAGCTGCGTCACTTCTTCGAGGTCAACCGCTACTTCGTCACCGTTGCCGCGCTCAAGGCGCTGGCCGACCGCGGCGAGATCGATCGCAAGGTCGTCGGCGAGGCCATCGAGAAGTACGGCATCGATCCCAACAAGCCCAGCCCGCTCGGGGTGTGAGGCGCCGATCGACCGGTGGCATGGCGGGTCCGCGGACCCGCCCCCGTGAAGAGTTTGAAGGAGCGCGACCTTGAGTAGCGAAATCATCAAAGTGCCCGACATCGGTGGCGACACCGACGTGGAAATCATCGAGATCGCGGTGTCGGAAGGCGACGTCATCGAGCCCGAGGACACCCTGATCACCCTGGAATCCGACAAGGCCTCCATGGACGTGCCGGCGCCCAAAGGCGGCAAGGTCCTCAAGGTGCTGGTCAAGGAGGGCGATACCGTCTCCGAGGGCGACGACATCGTCGAGCTCGAGGCCGAGGGCGGCGGCGACGCCGAGCCCGAGCAGCCCGCCGAGGCAGCGTCGGAGGCGCCGGCCGAGGCCGAACAGGAGGCCCCGGCCAAGCCGGAGCCGGCCGCCAAGCCCGCCGCCGGCGGCAGCCAGACCGTGGACATCAAGGTGCCCGACCTGGGCGGCTCCAGCGACGTCGAGATCATCGAGGTGGCGGTGTCCGAGGGCGACGAGGTGGCCGAAGAGGACACCCTGATCACCCTGGAGTCCGACAAGGCCTCCATGGACGTGCCCAGCCCGCATGCCGGCAAGATCGCCAGCCTGACCGTCAAGGAGGGCGATACCGTCTCCGAGGGCGACATCATCGGCACCATGCAGATCGCCGGCGGCGGTGAGCAGGCGCCGGCCGAGCAGGCCGCCCCCGAGCCCGCCGCCGAACCGGCGCCGGCCGCCGAGTCGCAGCCGGCGGATCAGCCCGCCGGCGGCGGCGAGCCCCAGCGCCGCGAGGTGCGAGTGCCGGACCTGTCCGGCTCCAGCGACGTGCCGGTGATCGAGATCGCCGCCAGTGTCGGCGACGAGGTCGCCGAGGAAGACCCGCTGATCACCCTGGAGTCCGACAAGGCCTCCATGGACGTGCCGAGCCCCTTCAAGGGCAAGCTGGTCGAGCTGACCGTCAAGGAGGGCGATACCGTCTCCGAGGGCGACCTGATCGGCTATATCGAGACCGCCGGAGAGGCTCCCGCGCCCCAGGCCGCCCCGACTCAGGGCGAAGCCAAGGCCGAGGCACCGGCCAAGCCCGAGCAGCCGGCCAAGGCCGCCGAGCCGGCGGGGCGTCCCAGCCCCGAGGCTCAGATGGCCGCCCACAAGCCGCGCGACGGCAAGCTGGTGCACGCCGGACCGGCGGTGCGCATGCTGGCCCGTGAGCTCGGCGTCGACCTCGGTCTGGTCAAGCCCAGCGGTCCCAAGGAGCGCGTGCTCAAGGACGATGTCCACGCCTACGTCAAGCAGGTGATGGCCGGCCAGGCCAAGGCACCTTCCGCGGCCCCCGCCGGTGCCGAGGGCGGCATGGGCATTCCGCCGATCCCGGATCAGGACTTCAGCCAGTTCGGCGAGGTGGAAGAGAAGAAGATGGGCCGCCTGATGAAGATGGGCGCCACCAACCTGCATCGCAGCTGGGTCAACATCCCGCATGTCACCCAGTTCGACGAGGCCGACATCACCGAGCTCGAGGCCTTCCGCAAGTCGATGAAGGCCGAGGCCGAGGCTCAGGGCGCCAAGCTCACGCCGCTGCCGTTCCTGATCAAGGCCTGTGCCTTCGCGCTGCGGAAATTCCCGCAGTTCAATGTCAGCCTGAAGAGCGATGGCGAGACCGTGGTGCACAAGAAATACGTGCACATCGGCATCGCCGTGGACACCCCGGACGGTCTGATGGTCCCGGTGATCCGCGACGCCGACCAGAAGTCGCTGATCGACCTGGCCAAGGAGTCCGTCGAGCTGGCCGGCAAGGCGCAGTCGAAGAAGCTCAAGCGCGAGGAGATGACCGGTGGCTGCTTCACCATCTCCAGCCTGGGCTCGATCGGCGGCACCGCCTTCACGCCGATCGTCAATCCGCCGGAGGTCGCCATCCTCGGTGTTTCCAAGGCGTCGATGAAGCCGGTCTGGGACGGCGCGGCCTTCCAGCCGCGGCTGACCATGCCGCTGTCGCTGTCCTACGATCACCGGGCGGTCAACGGCGCCGATGCGGCCCGCTTCACCGCCTTCCTCGGCCAGGTGCTGACCGACATCCGTCGGCTGCTGCTCTGATCGAGGCTCGGTGAGCCACGACCGACGGCGCCGCGAGGCGCCGTCGGCGTTTTCGGGCCGGGGAAGACCAAAGTGCTAGGAGGAACAGCCCGTTGAGCGCGAAGGATTTTTCGGATCGCTCGGGAGGCTGCGGCTTCGTGTCGCTTGTGTGACGACGACGGCATCGGTATGGTTCGCTATTCTCGTTTCCTCGTCTCTACGAACCATCCCAATTCCAAGGAGCTAGTTTCGATGCGTGTGATCCTCTTGGGTGCACCGGGGGCCGGCAAGGGCACCCAGGCCCAGTTCATCTGTGAGCGCTATGGCATCCCGCAGATCTCCACCGGTGACATGCTGCGTGCCGCCGTCAAGGAAGGCAGCGAGCTGGGGCTCAAGGTCAAGGAGATCATGACCACCGGCGGGCTGGTGTCCGACGACATCATCATCGCCCTGGTCAAGGAGCGCATCGCCCAGCCCGATTGCGCCAACGGCTTCCTGTTCGACGGCTTCCCGCGCACCATCCCCCAGGCCGATGCCATGAAGGAAGCCGGCGTCAAGCTCGACCACGTGCTCGAGATCGCCGTGCCGGACGAGGAGATCGTCAACCGCCTGGCCGGCCGCCGCGTGCACCCGGCCTCCGGCCGCGTCTACCACGTCGACCACAACCCGCCGAAGGAAGCGGGCAAGGACGACGTCACCGGCGAGGCGCTGATCCAGCGCGACGACGACAGCGAGGCCACCGTGCGCAATCGCCTGTCGGTCTATCACGAGCAGACCGCGCCGCTGGTCGACTACTACCAGCAGTGGGCCCAGCAGGCCCCCGAGGCCGCGCCGGCCTACCACAAGGTGGAAGGCGTGGGCAGCGTCGACGACATCACCAACCAGGTGACCGCCGCCCTCGAGAGCTGAGAAAAGTCGGGCTTCCTGCTGCGCTCGGGCTCTTTGTGAAGAGATGATCGCCGGCGGTGCTGGTTTCCGAGCCTGGCGATGCTTCGGCTTGTGCCCCCGGCTCTCGTCGCTCGCGACGGAATCCCGCGCTTTTCTGCATCCCGGTAACGGCCCGCATTGCGCGGGCCGTTGTCGTATAATGCCCCGACACTTCCCGCACCGTTAGAGACCCATGCCGATCCTGCTGGCCCTGGATGCCTCCTCGAGCGCCTGCTCCGCCGCCCTGTTGCGGCGTCGCGACGGCGCCGCCGACGAGTTGATCTCCCGCTTCGAACTCACCCCCCGCGCCCACACCCGCCGGCTGATGCCGATGGTCGACGAGGTGCTGGCCGAGGCCGGCCTGGCCCCGGCCGAGCTGGACGCGGTGGCCTATGGCCGCGGCCCGGGCTCGTTCACCGGGCTGCGCATCGCCGCCGGCACTGCCCAGGGCCTGGCCTTCGGCCTCGACCGGCCGCTGCTCGGCGTCTCGACCCTGCAGGCGCTGGCCCTCGGCGCTCATCGACGCCATCACTATCGCTACCTGATCACCGCCCTGGACGCGCGCATGGGCGAGGTCTACGCCGCCGCCTGGCAGTGCCGCCAGGGCCGGGTCGAGTGCCTCGTCGAGGAGGCGGTGCTGCCCCCCGAGCGACTGCGCCTGCCCGCCGGCCATGACGATCACGACTGGATCGGCGTGGGCTCCGGCTGGACCCTGTGGGAGGCCATGCCCGCCGAGGTGCAGGCGGGGCTCGGCCAGTGCCTGCCCGACCTGGAGGCCGCCGCCGAGGACATGGCGCTGCTCGCCGCCGACGCCTTCGTCGCCGGCGAGGGGCGGCCCGCCGCCGAGGTCCAGCCGGTCTACCTGCGCGACCGGGTCGCCTGGCAGAAGGGCCGATGAGCGCGGTCGCGGTGGCGGGCGATGCGGCCCTGGCCGCGCGCTGGGGATTGTCCGAGCGCGACGCCCTGCCGCCGGGGGAGGCGCCCGCCCTGACGCTGTGCCACGAGGATGGCCGGCTGGTGCTGGCCGGTGATCCCAGGACCTACGGCAAGCCGCTGACGGTGGATTTCGTCGCGGGCCGCGCGGCCCATCGGCGGCGCTTCGGCGGCGGGCGCGGCCAGTTGATCGCCAAGGCCTGCGGGCTGGCCAGGGGCGTCACGCCCTCGGTGGTGGATGCCACGGCGGGACTCGGCCGCGATGCCTTCGTGCTGGCGACCCTCGGCGCCGAGGTGCTGATGATCGAGCGGGTGGCGGCCATCGCCGCACTGCTCGACGACGGCCTGGCCCGGGCGCGTGACGACCTGGATACCGCCGAGATCGCCGCGCGGCTGCGCCTGGCCCATGGCGACGCCGGTCGCGAACTCGACGCCCTGGTGGCGGAGGCCGAGGTGGCGCCCCAGGTGATCCACCTGGACCCGATGTTTCCCCATCGCGAGAAGTCGGCGCTGGTCAAGAAGGAAATGCGGCTGTTCCGCGAACTCGCCGGCGACGACGCCGACGCCCCGCGGCTGCTGGAGGCGGCGCTGGACGTGGCGACCCACCGGGTGGTGGTCAAGCGGCCGCGCAAGGCGCCGCCCATCGACGGCCCGCCTCCCCGCCATGTGCTGGAGGGCAAGACCAGTCGCTATGACCTCTACGTCCACCGCTCCCTGGGCAACGCCTGAAAAGTGTCTGGGCTCGGCCATACGGCGTTAAACATCGGCTCGTGCGCGAGTCCGATCGAGGTCCTCATTGACGGCTCGTCAACTCGCACGCGAGCCCGGTCCGGCTTTTGACTCGCGACATCCATGTCGCTCGCTCTACGAGCAGCGAAGCTGCCCAAATCGGCACTCCCTGCCGATTTGTCGCTGATGCTTGCCTTGCGACCCACAAGGGTGTGGGAAGTGCGTTGGCCCGTCGGGAACGGGCCTAGCCCAACCTTCGCTCGCCGACGTTTCAGACGCCGCCTGAAACGTCTAACTATCACTGCTCCGGGCGGTCTGCCGCGGCGCCGCCTCGGACGGCGACTCTCTCCAGCCGCTGGCGCAGCGCCGGGTCGAACAGCGAACGGCTGTGCCGGGCCGCCTCGCGCAGTGCCTCGTCGTAGTGCAGACGGTCGTCGCGGACCCTCAGCCAGCCCTCGCTCGCCAGGCCTTCCACCAGGCCGTCGAACAGTCGCACATCGAAGAACTCCGGGGCCGCCCGACCGGTGAGCCGCGCCAGGCGTTCGGCGCGCTGGCGGGCGTGGTCGGCGAGGCCCTCCCGGCTGAAGTGGCCCGGCGGCTCGTCGAGCAGGGCCGCGACCAGCAGGTAGCCGCGCTCCAGGGTCGGGCGCATCAGCCGCCCCAGCATGCGCAACTGCTCGGCCTCGACCAGCCCCTCGGGACGCCGCCAGCCCCGGTCGTCGGCGACCAGCAGCCCGGCCCGGGCGAGCTGCCCCAGCATGGTTTCCAGCGCCTCGCCGAGCGAGGGCGGCGGCGCGATGGACAGCTCCTGGACCAGCACCGGCCAGCCCGGGGCCAGCAGCCCGGTCAGCGTTTCCCGGTCGTGGCGCCCATGGTGGCGGAAGGCGAAGGCCGCCAGGCCGGCCAGTGCGAAAAGGTGCAGGACGTTGTTGCGGTACCAGCCCAGACGACTGACCTGACGGGCGTCGGCGGTGACCAGGTCGCCCAGCGGATGGGGCCGATAGTCGACCAGGCCCAGGGCGCGTGCCTGGTCGATCCAGTCGCGGGGCGTTCCGCCCGGCAGGCCGTGCTGGGGAGCGCCGGGGTGCGGGCGCTGCAGCTCGGCGAGCAGGGCCAGTTGACGCTCCAGCAGCTCGGCCTCGATGGCCTGGTGAGGCGTGGACAGCAGTCCCAGGGCGACCAGGTTCACTGGATTGAGCGTGGCGGCGGCGTTGATGCGCCGGGCCAGGGTCCGGCCGAGCCGCGATACCGCCTGCGCTCGCCAGGCCGGTCGCGGATCGCCGAGGTCCCGTCGCCAGTCGGGCTGGCACTCATCCAGGAAGGCGTCCAGGGCCAGCGGTTCGCCGACGCTCACGGCCACCCGGCCATGGGGCTGGCGCAGCCGGCCGAGCACGCCGAACAGCGCCAGCGGGCTTTCCCGACGCTTGGCGCCGCCGGCCAGCTCGTGCTGATAGCTGGCCTCCTCGAGGATGCGCTCGTAGCCGATATAGACCGGCACGAACGACAGCGGTCGAGCGTCGCCCTCGCGACGGCGCAGGAAGGAGCCCAGCGTCATGGCTAGCATGCCGGGGCGCGGCGCCAGCAATCGGCCGCTGCGCGAGCGGCCGCCCTCGATGAAGTATTCCAGGCTATGTCCCCGCGACAGCAGCCGATGCAGGTATTCGTCGAAGACCCGGGCATAGAGCGCTTGGCCGCGAAAGCTGCGGCGCATGAAGAAGGCGCCGCCGCGACGCAGCAGCGGGCCGATCAGCGGCATGTCGAGGTTGCGGCCGGCGGCGATGTGCGGCGGCATCAGGCCCTCGGAATAGAGCACATAGGACAGCAGCAGGTAGTCGATATGGCTGCGGTGGCAGGGCACATAGACCAGGGTGTGGTGTCCGGCCAGGGCCTTGATCCGTTCCAGGCCGTGCACCTCGACGCCGTCGTAGAGCCGGTTCCATAGCCGCCCGAGCAGGCCGTCCATGAAGCGCAGTACCGGATAGCTCATGTTGGCGGCGATCTCCCGCCCGTAGCGTCGGGCGCGACGGCGCAGACGGTCCCGGCTGGCGGGGGCGTCGGCGGCCAGTTCGTCGATGGCGCGCTCGACGCCGGGACTCGCCACCACGCCGGCGATCAGGGTACGGCGATGCGAGAGATCCGGGCCCAGCACCCGGCCGCGGATGCGCCGGAAGTGGACCCGCAGCAGGCGGGCGACCTTGCGCTCGACGATCGCCGGATCGCGGCCGTCGGCCAGTTCCGAGAGCCGCAGCGGGGCCCCGACGTGCACTTCGAGGTCGCGGCCGTTGACCAGCACCGCCAGCAGCCGGCGCAGTCGCCCGGTGAATCGCCAGCCGTCGGCCGCCAGCAGGTGCCAGACGCCGAAGCGCTTGCCGGGCGCCCGCCCCCAGAACACGCTGACCGGCACCAGCTGCGCGTCCTGGCCGGCGTCGATCAGCCGACGCAGCGTCGTCGGTCGCGCCCGCCGGCGCCGCGCCACGGGGAGGGCGAGCAGGGCCCCCAGCGGCCGCTCGCCCAGCGGGTGGCGCGCCGCGGCGGGCGGCAGGCCGCAGCGCTCGGTCAGATGCTCGAGCAGTAGCCCATCGGACAGGGCGGGCCGCGGCAGCACGTAGACGGTCGGGAGGTCGGGGGCGAGGTCCAGGGTGGCGGGAGAGGGCTCGATCCGCCGCACCCGGACCCAGGCGGCGAGCAGCCGGCGCAGCGGGCGGCGCCACGCCCGAAACAAGTAGGCCATCCGGTTGCCTGTGTGGTCGCATGTGCGGCCAGTATACGCATGGCGGCGCCGCCGGGTCAGTGATGTCGCCACGAGCGGCGCGACGCCCGGGGCGATGCGGCAAGCGTCCGGACGACTTTCCCCGGTGGGGCAAACATGCGTCAATGAACGCTGTCATCGCGGCCAGGGAGGCCCCATGCACGGCATGTGGCGGGACGATAACCAGTTCGAGCTGCTGCCCGAGGCGGCGCGCTTCCTGCCGGCCATGTTCGAGGCCGTGGACGGCGCCCGACACTCGGTGCTGATCGAGCTCTACCTGATGGCGTCGGGGCGCCTGGCCGATGCGGTGATCGAGGTACTGGCTCGGGCCGCGGCGCGCGGGGTGTCGGTGCTGCTGCTGCTGGACGGCTATGGCGGCATGGGGCTCGCCGACGAGGATCGGCGCCGGCTGGCGTCGGCCGGCGTGGCGCTGTGTTGGTTCAATCCCCTGGGCTGGCACTCGCTGGCCCGCAACCTGACCCGGGACCACCGCAAGCTGGTGGTGGTGGACGGCGAGGTGGCCTTCACCGGCGGCTTCGGCGTCGTCGATGATTTCCTCGAGGCGTGGTACGAGGTGGCGGTACGCATCGAGGGGCCGGTGGTGGCGGACTGGGTGCGCCTGTTCTCGCGCCTCTGGGACTCGCCGATGGCGCGCGGTGCCGGTGCGCCGGCCCTGGTGCATGGCCTGGAGAGCGCCGCCGCGACCCGCGCGGGCCGGGGCGGCATGCGGGGACGGGTGGTGTGGGGGCAGGGCTATCGCTACCAGGCCATCCGCCATTCCCTGCAGCGACGGGTGAGCGGCGCCCGGCGACGCATCTGGATCTGCACGCCCTACTTCGTGCCGACCCTCAGCCTGCGACGGCGACTGGCCCAGGCCGCCCGCGGCGGCGTGGAGGTGTGCCTGCTGCTGCCCGGCGGTCGCCACGACCATCCCGGGGTGCGCTACGCCGGGCAGCGCTTCTACGGCCGCCTGCTGCGTGCCGGGGTGCGGATCTTCGAGTTCCAGCCGTCCTTCATCCACGCCAAGTTCACCCTGGCCGACGACTGGGTCAGCCTGGGATCGTGCAATTTCGATCACTGGAGCCTGCAATGGAACCTGGAGGCCAACCAGGAGGTGGAGGATGCCCGCTTCGCCACCGAGGTGGCCGAGCTCTTCCGGCGCAACTTCGCCGCCAGCCGGGAGATCCAGCGCCAGGAGTGGGCGCGTCGCCCACGACTCCAGCGCCTCCGGGAGTGGCTCTACGGCACCCTCGATGGGCTGCTGACGCGGCTGCGCTAGCTATGGGCTATGAGCTGTGGGCTATGAATTACGAAGTACAGGGAGTCTGCCCGCTGCCCGCTGCCCGCTGCCGCTTAGCGTTTCCGCTTGCCCCGTCCGGCGGGCTGCTTGCGGCGCGGCTTGGGCTTGGGCGTTTCCGGGGGGACCCGGTAGTGCAGGTAGAGGTCCAGCACCAGCTCGGGCAACTGGCCGGTCAGGGTGTCCAGCCGGTCGCCGTCCTTGGCCAGTTCGGCCATGTCCGGCTCCTCGTCGAACAGCCCGGAGAGCAGCATGAAGGGCAGCAGCAGGGTGGCGGCGGCCTCCTCGTCCTCGGCGAACCAGGCCGCCTCGTCGAGGAAGACGCCTTCCATGAAGCCGGCGCACCAGTCGCCGATCGGCGTTTCCTCGGGCGGCATGCCGCCGAGCTCGAGGTCGAAGGGCAGCTCGGGCAGGCCGCCGCCCTCCAGCACCGTGATGGCGGTGTGCCGCAGCCGCTCCAGCAGCCGCAGCACCTCTTCGCGCTCGGCGTCGTCACCGAAGGCGGGCTCGCCGTGGAAGAGTTCCGGCACCCAGGTGGCGGGGGGCACGTCGCTGGGCGACACGGCCAGGGCGACCAGGAACCCGTGAGCGCCGATCAGGTCCAGGGCGTCGGCATCGACGCGCTCGGACTCGAGGAAATCGTCGAGCCGATCCAGGGCCTCGTCGTCGAGGAGCGGCAGGGGCTGGGGCTTGTCGTCGGACATGTCTCTCCACTCGCAGGTGTCGCGCAGGGCTTTACGCCATCGAAACGGGGCGCCATTCTAGCATCCCATGACCGTTCCCGCGTTGCCCGATCCCGATCCAGAGTGGCTGGCCGGCCTCGACGCCGAGGCCGCCCGGGCGGCGCTGCTGGCGCGGACCGAGGCGGCCTGGTCGCTGTGTCGCGAGGTCCACGAGCGGCTGCCGAGACCCGGCGTGTGGCTGGACCTGCGCGGCCGCTCGGCCGGCCAGGCGCACTTCGGCCGCGGCGGGTTGCGCTTCAACCCGATGCTCTTCGACGAGAATCGCCATCCCTTTCTGGTCGAGGTGGTGCCCCACGAGATGGCCCATTGGCTGGTGCACCACCTCGAAGACGGCCACCGGGCCAGGCCCCATGGCCACGAGTGGCGCACGGTGATGCGTCGGCTGTTCGGGCTCACGCCGCGTACCACCCACCGCTTCGATACCGCCCGCTCGAGCCCCGCTCCCCATCGCTATCGCTGCGCCTGCCGGGAGCATGCCTTCACCGCCCGGCGCCATGCCCTGGCGCGCGCCGGGCGTGCCTATCGCTGCCGGCGATGCGCTCAGACCTTGGTCTACTGCGGCCTAAGGGGGCTTGGAAATTAGTCTTAAGCCTTTGTTATGAAAAAGAAAACCGCTCATACCAATGTCTAAGGGGAAGGCATGTCGTCGGGGAGGTATGCTGAAATCATCTTATGGCGCCGGTCGCCACGACCGGCATCGTCAACCTGAAGGGGCCACCCCGAGGACAGAGGCAATCCCATGAGTGATCAACCGCACGTCCATCCGGTACGCGAGGACATCGCCGCCAAGGCCTGGGCCGACAAGGCGACCTACCAGGCCATGTACCAGCGCTCGCTGGATGATCCGGAAGGCTTCTGGGCCGAGCAGGCCGAGCGCCTCGACTGGTTCCGGGCACCGACCAAGGTCAAGCACACCGTCTTCGGCGCCGACGATGTCGACATCCGCTGGTTCGAGGACGGGCGTCTCAACGCCAGCGTCAACTGCCTGGACCGCCACCTGGAAACCCGCGGCGACCAGGCCGCGATCATCTGGGAGGGTGACGATCCCAAGGATGCCAAGACCCTGACCTATCGCCAGGTGTTCGAGCGCACCTGCCAGCTGGCCAATGCCCTCAAGGCACTGGGCGTGACCCGTGGCGATACCGTCACCCTGTACATGCCGATGATTCCCGAGGCGGCGATGGCCATGCTGGCCTGTGCCCGCATCGGCGCGGTGCACTCGGTGGTGTTCGGCGGTTTCTCCCCGGACGCCCTGGCCCAGCGGGTCAAGGACGCCGGCTCCAAGGTGGTGATCACCGCCGACGAGTCGGTGCGTGGCGGCAAGCATGTGCCGCTTAAGGACAACGTCGACGCGGCGCTGAGCCGCGAGGGCACCGACGTGGCCGAGAAGGTGCTGGTGGTCCAGCGCACCGGCGGCGAGATCGACTGGAAAGAGGGTCGCGACGTCTGGTTCCACGAGCTCGTGGATCAGCAGTCCACCGACTGTCCGGCCGAGGAAATGGGCGCGGAGGATCCGCTGTTCATCCTCTACACCTCCGGCTCCACCGGTGCGCCCAAGGGGCTCAAGCACACCACCGGCGGCTACCTGCTGCACGCCGCCATGACCCACCAGTACGTCTTCGACTACCAGGAGGGCGAGGTCTACTGGTGCACCGCCGACGTCGGCTGGGTGACGGGACACAGCTATATCGTCTATGGCCCGCTGGCCAACGGCGCCACCACCCTGATGTTCGAGGGCGTGCCCAGCTATCCGACCAACGGCCGCATGGGCGAGGTGGTCGACAAGCACCGGGTCAACATCCTCTATACGGCGCCCACCGCGGTGCGGGCCCTGATGGCCCACGGCGACCACGTCATGGACTCCAGCTCCCGGGACAGCCTGCGCCTGCTGGGGTCGGTGGGCGAGCCGATCAACCCCGAGGCCTGGGAATGGTTCTACCGGGTGATCGGCAAGGAGCGCTGCCCGATCGTCGATACCTGGTGGCAGACCGAGACCGGCGGCATCATGATCGCCCCTCTGCCTGGGGCCACCGACCTCAAGCCGGGCTCGGCGACCCTGCCGTTCTTCGGCGTGCAGCCGGCGCTGGTCGACAACGAGGGCAATATCCTCGAGGGCGCCACCGACGGCAACCTGGTGATCCTCGATTCCTGGCCGGGCCAGGCGCGTTCGATCTGGAACAACCACGAGCGCTTCCTGCAGACCTATTTCGCGACCTACCAGGGCATGTACTTCACCGGCGACGGCTGCCGCCGCGACGAGGACGGCTACTACTGGATCACCGGCCGCGTGGATGACGTGCTCAATGTCTCCGGCCACCGCATGGGCACCGCCGAGATCGAGTCCTCCCTGGTGGCCCACGAGGCCGTGGCCGAGGCCGCCGTGGTCGGCTTCCCCCATGACATCAAGGGGCAGGGCATCTACATCTACGTGACCCTGGCCGACGACGTGGAGCCCAGCGACGCGCTCAAGAAGGAACTGACCCAGTGGGTGCGCAAGGACATCGGGCCGATCGCCTCGCCGGACGTCATCCAGTGGGCACCGGGCCTGCCCAAGACCCGCTCGGGCAAGATCATGCGCCGCATCCTGCGCAAGATCGCCGCCAACGAGTGCGACGGGCTCGGCGATACCAGCACCCTGGCGGATCCGTCGGTGGTCGAGGAACTCATCGAGCACCGCGCCAACCGCTGACCGGGGCTCCCCGCGGGGAGCCAGGTGACCACGGAGCCGGCCCGCGAGGCCGGCTTCTTCATGGTGCGGGACGGGATGTCGACAATGGTCCATGAGTGCTTGGGCATCGCCTCGGCCATGGGGTAACATGCCGTAAACGATAAAGCGTCCCGCAGGCGGCGGCCGGCCCCCCGCTGCTCCCGGATCCGGAGGAGAATCCATGGCCTTTGCCCAGAAATTCATCGTCGCCGATGATCATCCGCTGTTCCGCGCCGCCCTGACCCAGGCGCTGCGCCAGGTGGCCCCCCAGGCCGAGATCGTCGAGTCCGACACCATGGAGGCCACCACCGAGGTCGTCACCCGCCATCCGGATGCCGATCTGATCCTGCTGGATCTGCACATGCCGGGGGCGCATGGCTTCTCCGGGCTGATCCAGCTGCGCGGCCAGACGCCGGATATCCCGGTGGCCGTGGTCTCGGGCAGCGACGAGCTGCATGTGGTGCGTCGCGCCATCGACTACGGCGCCTCCGGCTTCATTCCCAAGTCCTCGTCGCTGTCGCTGATCGCCGAGGCGGTGGGCGAGATCCTCGACGGCGAGGTGTGGTTGCCGGAGGAGATGGCCGAGGCGCTGGGCGAGGCCGACGAGGAGGAGGCCCGCTTCGCCGAGGCCATCGCCTCGCTGACGCCCCAGCAGTTCCGGGTGCTCAACATGCTCACCGAGGGCCTGCTCAACAAGCAGATCGCCTACGAGCTGAACGTCTCCGAGGCCACCATCAAGGCCCACGTCACCGCCATCCTGCGCAAGCTCGGCGTGCACTCCCGCACCCAGGCGGTGATCGCCGCCCAGAAGCTCGAGGTCGAGCCGCCCAAGGTGGAGCAGTCCTGAGTCGAGCCACCCCCGAACGGCAAGCCGTCGGCCTGAGACGGGAAACAGAATCGCCCCCATGGTCTTGCCATGGGGGCGACTTCGTGTTGGCGACCGACCGCCCCTCCGCTAGGCGCTAGGCGCGCGGCTGGCCTGGAGCGTGCGGGTCAGCAGGGCGCGCAGGGCGGCGGGGCGTACCGGCTTGAGCAGCAGGTGGTAGCCGGCGCGCTTGATCGTCTCGGCGACTTCCTCGGTGCGATCGGCGGTGATCACGATGCCGGGCACGGCGCCGTCCAGGCGCTCGCCGAGGGCCTCCATGGCCATCAGGCCGGTGACCTCGTTGTCCAGGTGATAGTCGGCCAGTATCGCGTCCGGGTCCGAATCGAGATGGCGCAGCACCGACTTGGCACCGCCGATCGAGGTGGCGGTGAACACCTCGCAGCCCCAGCCGGAGAGCATGGCCTTCATGCCCTCCAGGATCAGCGACTCGTTGTCGATGCACAGGATGCGCTTGCCGGCCAGCTTGTTGCCGGCGCGGCGCGGGCGGCCCTCCTCGGGGCGCTCCTGCTCGCGGGCGGCCACCACCGGCACGCTGACCGCGAACACCGTGCCCACACCTTCCCAGGAGCGCACCCGGATCGGGTGGTCGAGCACCCGGCTCATGCGGTCGGCGATCGACAGCCCCAGGCCTAGGCCCTTCTCGCTTTCCTTGTGGCGCGAGGCCTGGTCCAGGCGGCGGAACTCCTGGAAGATCTCGGCCTGCTTGGCCTCGGGGATGCCGGGGCCGGAGTCCCACACCTCGATGGACAGCCGCTCGCCCTGGCGCCGGCAGCCGAGCAGCACCCGGCCCTCCTGGGTGTAGCGGATGGCATTGGACAGGAAGTTCTGCACGATGCGCCGCAGCATCTGGGCATCGCTGTCGACCCATTGCCCGGTGGAGACCACCACCAGGTCGAGGCCGCGGTCCTCCGCCATCACCTCGAACTCGGCGCGCAGCGGGCGGAAGACGTCGGCCAGGGCGAAGTGGCTGCGCCGCGGCGTCAGGGCCCCGGCGTCGAGCTTGGAGATGTCGAGCAGGGTGCCGAGCAGCTCCTCGGCGGCCTGCAGCGAGTTGTCGATGTGGCCGATGGTGCGCCGCATGTCGGTGG
Source organism: Halomonas sp. ABH4_019 (assembly GCF_056159885.1). Lineage (NCBI taxonomy): Bacteria > Pseudomonadati > Pseudomonadota > Gammaproteobacteria > Oceanospirillales > Halomonadaceae > Halomonas > Halomonas sp. ABH4_019. The sequence goes on along the minus strand of NZ_JBSWWC010000002.1, from coordinate 146,019 downwards.
CGTCCATCTCCTGGGACAGCGCCGAGGTGAACAGCCTGGCGGCGTTGAGCGGCTGCAGCAGGTCGTGGCTGGCCGCGGCCAGGAAGCGGGTCTTGGAGGCGTTGGCGTCCTCGGCGACCTGCTTGGCCTGGCGCAGGGCCTGCTCGGCCTCGGCGCGTACCCGGTTCTCCTGGCGCAGGGCGGCGTTGGCCTCGGAAAGCGCCTGGGTCCGCTCGCGAACGCGCTCCTCGAGGGTCTCGTTGGTCTCCTTGAGGGCGATCTCGGCGCGCCGGCGCTCGGTGATGTCCTGGTAGAGGGCGAAGAAGCCCAGGATGGCGCCGCTGTCGCCGAAGTGCGGCGTGTAGGTGACCAGCATGTAGCGGATCCCCTCGGCCAGCGACAGCGAGACCTCGAAGCTGACCCGCTCGCCGGCGAGCGCGCGCTCGATCCAGGGCTCGCGCTCGCGGGCCAGGGCGCTGGGAATCACCTCCTGGAGGGGCTTGCCGATCACCGCGTTGCGGTCGATGGCGAAGGCCTGCTCGTAGGCGCGGTTGGTGAAGAGGTAGCGGCACTCCTTGTCGAAGTAGGCGATCAGCGCGGGCACGTTGTCGGTATAGATGCGGATGTTGTTCTCGGAGCGGATCAGCGCTTCCTCGATGCGCTTCTGCTGGGTGATGTCCTGGTAGGTGTAGACGAAGCCGCCGCCGGGCATGGGGTTGCCCTGGACCTCCAGCACGCTGCCGTCCTGGCGGTAGCGCACGTAGCGGTGGGGCTGGCCCTCGCGGATGTTGTCGAGCAGCAGCTGGACGTGTTCCTCCGGGTCTCCGGGGCCGTACTCGCCGCTGTGGGCGTTGTAGCGGAAGATGCGGTCGATCGGCGCGCCGACCCGGATCAGGTGGTCGGGGAAACGGAACAGCTCCAGGTAGCGCTGGTTCCACACCACCAGCCGCAGGTTCTGGTCGACCACGCTGATGCCCTGGTTGATGTTCTCGATGGTGGCCTGCAGCAGGGCGCGGTTGAATTCCAGCACCTGGGAGGCCTCGTCGACGATCGAGATCACATCCGAGATGCCGATGCCGCGGCCCTGGAGCGCCGAGTTGACGACGATGCGCGCCGAGGAGGCGCCGAGGACCGAGGCCAGGAAGCGTTCGGTGAACTGGATGACGTCGATGGAGGCCCGGGCGTTGTCGTCCAGCGGCGTGCCGGTGCGCCGGGCGTAGTCGTCGAAGGCCCGGCCGACCTGGTCGGCGCTCAGGAAGCGCTCGCACAGCACCTTGAGGTCGCCCACCGTGGTGGCCCCGGTCCAGGGGCGGTTCACCGAGGTCTGACGGGTCTCCACGCTGTCGACGAACAGCGAGGCCTGGATGCGCTCCACCACGCGCTGGGGCGTCATCTGGGAGACGAAGATGTAGCTGACCAGGTTCACCCCCAGCGACAGCATCACGCCGTGGGTGAAGCCGTCGCCGACGTTGAGGCCGAACAGCGAGGTGGGCGACAGCCAGCCGATGCCGAGCGGGCCGCCGTCGAGCCAGGCCTCGGGCAGCACGCCGGCGCCGATCATCGCCGGCATCAGCAGGCTGTAGGCCCAGATGGCAAAGCCGGCGTTCATGCCGACGATGACCCCCAGGCGGTTGCCACGCTTCCAGTAGAGGCCGCCGATCAGCGCCGGGGCGAACTGGGCGGCGGCGGCGAAGGACAGCATGCCGATGGCGGCCAGCGAGCTGAAGTCGCCGATCAGCTGGTAGGCGCCATAGGCCAGGGCCAGGATCACCGCGATGGTGATGCGTCGGGCGCGCAGCACCAGCCGGCCGTAGTCCCGGGCCTTGGTGTCGAACCAGCGCAGGCGGAACAGCGCGGGGATGACGATCTCGTTGGAGATCATGATCGACACCGCCACCGCGGCGACGATGACCATGCCGGTGGAGGCCGAGAAGCCGCCGATGAAGGTCAGCAGGGCCAGCCACTCGCTGCCGGCGGCCATCGGCAGGGCCAGCACGTAGCTGTCCGGGTCGACGCTGCCGTCGGCGAACAGGGTCAGGCCGGCGGCGGCCAGCGGCAACACGAAGAAGGCGAAGGCCACTAGGTAGAGCGGGAACAGCCAGCGCGCCTTGGCGGCATCGTCGCGGTGGGTGTTCTCGACCACCGCCACATGGAACTGGCGGGGCAGGCAGAGGATCGCCAGCATCGCCAGCAGGGTCTGGGCCCAGAAGCTCTGACCGAAGTCCTGCTGGGCCAGCTGGCGCTGCAGCTCGAGCTGGATGTCGGCGAAGGCCAACAGGTCGCCGAGGCCGTCGAACATGCCCCAGGTGACGTAGGCGCCGAGCACCAGGAAGGCCACCAGCTTGACCAGCGACTCGAAGGCCACCGCATGGATCAGCCCCTCGTGATGCTCGGTGGCGTCGGTATGGCGGGTGCCGAACAGGATCGCGAACAGTGCCATCACCGCGGCGACATAGAAGGCGGTGTCGCCGAACAGCGGGGCCCGGGTGATGTCCGACGCCTCGGTGAGCACGCTGAAGGAGGTGGACACCGCCTTGAGCTGCAGCACGATGTAGGGGAGGGTGCCGATCAGCGCCACCAGGCTGGCGAAGGCGGCCAGCGACTGGGTCTTGCCGTAACGCGAGGCGATGAAGTCGGCGATCGAGGTGACGTTCTGGTGCTTGGCGACGCGGATCATCTTGGCAAGCACCGGCCAGAACAGCAGCAGGGTCAGGATCGGCCCGACGAAGATGCTGGCGAACGACCAGCCCGAGGTGGCCGCCTGACCCACGGCGCCGTGGAAGGTCCAGGAGGTGCAGTAGATCGCCAGCGCCAGGCTGTAGACCACCGGACGTCGGCGGCTGGCGCCGTGGCGGCGGGCCAGCCGGTCGCCGCGCCAGGCGATGGCGAACAGCACGGCGATGTAGAGCAGCGAAACGGCGATCAGCAGCCAGCCAGCGAACATGGTCATCTCCCTCGGGTTCCCGACCATTCTAAGGCTCGCCAGAAAACTGTCCACGCTCGGCAGGTGGGAGTGGCCGGCGGTCAACCGGCCGGGATGGTCGGTCTCAGGCGTTCGGGCAGACCGCCTGGCGCAGCGGGTCGCCGTCGGCGAGCCTTCGCATGGCTTCGGTCTGCGGGCGGCCGCCCTCTTCCTCGAGCGGCACCAGCTCGCCGGAGTCGCAGTTCAGCAGGTGGGGGCGATGCGCGAGACGGTCGGCGGCGCCCATCTCGAAGCGATAGAGGATGAACTCGGCCAGTGGCTGGCCGTCGGCCCGCGAGCGCGACAGCCCGTCCTCGTCGATCACCGTGAAGGCCGTGGTCAGCGGCACCACATAGGTCCAGGGTCGCCAGAAGGCCGGCCGCTGCTCGCTGGCCACGACACGGGCCGAGTCGGGCAACTGAGAGCGCTTGTGATCGAACCAGGTGTACTCGTGGTGGACCTGGTAGGCGATCATGCCCAGGCCGGCGAAGGCCGGCACGATCCAGCGCGGCAGCCGCTGGGCGGAGAGCAGGCGCAGCAGCAGGGCGATGCCCGCCGCGCCCAGCCCGGCGAAGATCGCCGCGATCAAGTGCCAAATCATAGACAGCTTCCTGACAGCAGTCGGGCTTCCCGCAGGAAGCCCGACATGAGAGTGGGGGGCCGGCGCCGTCACGGCGCCGGGATGAGTATGACTCAGTGGTCGACGGCGGTGCCAGCGCCCTTGGGATAGCGCACGCTCTCGACCAGGTCCTGGATCTCCTGGGGCGGCTCGGCGGTCGCCCTGGAGACGGCGAAGGCCACGGCGAAGTTGATGATCGCCCCGACCGCGCCGATGGACAGCGGCGAGATGCCCAGTACCCAGTTCTCCGGGGTGTCCGCCAGGTTGTTGGTGCCCGGGATGAAGAACCAGCCCTTGTAGACGAAGATGTAGACCAGGGTGAAGACCAGGCCGGTGAGCATGCCGGCGATGGCGCCGTGGTTGTTCACCCGCTTGGAGAAGATCCCCATCATCAGCGCCGGGAACAGCGAGGCGGCGGCGATGCCGAAGGCCAGTGCCACCACCTGGGCGGCGAAGCCCGGGGGGTTGGCGCCCAGGTAGGTGGCCACGATGATGGCGACCGTCATCGAGATCCGCGCCGCCATCAGCTCGCCCTTCTCGGTGATGCGGGGATTGATGGCCCCCTTGATCAGGTCGTGGCTGATCGCCGAGGAGATGGCCAGCAGCAGGCCCGCGGCCGTGGACAGCGCCGCGGCCAGGCCGCCGGCGGCGATCAGGCCAATCACCCAGCCCGGCAGGTTGGCGATCTCGGGGTTGGCCAGCACCAGGATGTCATTGTTGACCGACAGCTCGTTGCCTTCCCAGCCGCGCGCTTCGGCGGTCGACGCGAAGGCTTCGGTGTCGTTGTAGAGCTGGATGCGGCCGTCGTCGTTCTTGTCCTCGTACTGGATCAGCCCGGTTTCTTCCCAGGTGCGGATCCAGCCGGGACGCTCCTCGTAGAGGATCGGGTTGGTCGTCGCGTCCTCGACGTTCTCGACCTGGCCGGCCATGTCGGGATAGACGGTGGTGGCGATGTTGAGGCGCGCCATGGAGGCCACGGCCGGTGCGGTCAGGTACAGCAGGCCGATGAACACCAGGGCCCAGCCGGCGGACCAACGGGCGTCGGCGACCTTAGGCACGGTGAAGAAGCGGATGATGACGTGGGGCAGACCGGCGGTGCCGATCATCAGCGACAGGGTGAACAGCACCATGTTGAGCTTGTTGTCCACGTCCGCCGTGTACTCGTTGAAGCCGAGCGCGGTGACCACCTCGTTGAGTTTGGCCAGCAGCGGCACGCCGGATTCGCTGTGATCGGAGAACAGCCCCAGCGGCGGCAGCGGGTTGCCGGTCAGCTCCAGGGAGATGAACACCGCCGGGATGGTGTAGGCGATGATCAGCACGATGTACTGGGCCACCTGGGTGTAGGTGATGCCCTTCATGCCCCCCAGCACCGAATAGAAGAAGATCACCACGGCGGCGATGATCAGGCCGGTGGTGGCATCCACCTCCAGGAAGCGCGAGAAGGCCACGCCGGCGCCGGCCATCTGGCCGATCACGTAGGTCACCGAGGCCACGATCAGGCAGATCACCGCGACCATGCGCGCCTGCTTGCTGTAGAAGCGGTCGCCGATGAACTCGGGCACGGTGAACTTGCCGAACTTGCGCAGGTAGGGGGCCAGCAGCATGGCCAGCAGCACGTAGCCGCCCGTCCAGCCCATCAGGAAGGTGGAGTTGGCGTAGCCGCCGGCGGCGATCAGGCCGGCCATGGAGATGAAGGAGGCCGCCGACATCCAGTCCGCGCCGATGGCCATGCCGTTGGTGATCGGGTGCACCCCGCCGCCGGCGACGTAGAAGTCCTTGGTCGAACCGGCCTTCGCCCAGATGGCGATGCCGATATAGAGGGCGAAGGAGGCGCCCACGAAGAGCACGTTGATGGCGAATTGACTCATGCTGGCTTACTCCCCGAGCCCGTATTGCTTGTCCAGCCGATTCATCTTCCAGGCATAGAAGAAGATCAGGACGATGAAGGTGAGGATGGAACCCTGCTGGGCGAACCAGAAGCCAAGGTCGGTGCCACCCACGGGAATGCCTGCCAGCAGCGGGCGAAGCAGGATGGCGCAGCCATAGGAAACGGCTGCCCAGACGACCAGGCAGCCGGCGATCAATCGCAGGTTCGCCCTCCAGTAGGCTTCGGCATTGGATGTCTCTTCAGCCATGATGTTGCTCTCCAGTTGTTGTTGGGGTCCGGGGCCTGCATCGGTCCGGTGGTATCGCCTGCGGGCGCGGTTGGTACGCCCGTGTCACGGCGATGTCGTGGACGCCTGCCGCGGAGTGGGCCACGGGGTGGTCGCGGGTCGCGACGTTTCCCCCGGGCTTCCCGCCTTGGCAGGACAGGGTGGACCGGCGCCACCTTCCCGGTTTCATTGTCATGACACCTCGTCGATGGGCGACGCTCGTTGCCCATCACCCAACGGTAATGCTGGTCAACAATGTCGGAAAATTCATCGCAGACTTTCGTATCATGAGTGGAAAACGATTTAAAAGGTTTTTCAATATCATAACTTAATCAGTTATTTACAGTCTGTCTTTCGTGTTTTTTCGGAAGCGTGCCGGCGGAATGTTGAACGATCGTCTATTCGATGACCGAAGGCATGCTCGGCTCTGGACGGGAAGTATTAGTACCTTGGTAGGGGCGCCGAAGGTCGATGGTCGATTTGCCGGCGTATCGCCGGTTATGACCTTGGTCGTAACCGCACGTCGGATGAAGAGGCGGTCGTCGGTTCGCGTATAACACCATGGTCTAGATTCTGGCCGGGAGTCCGGCTTTGCTACTCTGGGAGCATAGCTTTCCGCTCCCGTCAGACCTTACTCCCGGAGGCGATTCTCCGGCCCGCTGTCGAAGGGAATGGCGCGGAGGTTTCCGTGACGAGGGGCCGTCGATGGTCGATGTCGATCTCACCCAACCGCCGTTCAGCCTGCTGGATGATCCGGGGCGGGAGTGTGTGCGCGGGAGTCTCGACCTCGCCTACTTCGATCGCGACGAGATCATCCTCGAGGCCGGCCAGGCCGGGGAGAATGTGTTTCTCATCCACAAGGGCGAGGTCGCCGAGCTCGATACCTCCCGTGCCGGCGAGGACGAGCGTATCGGCCACTACACCGGCGGCGACCTGTTCGGCGCCATCAGCATTCTCAATGGCCAGAGTCGCTATCGCTTTCGCGCCGAGCAGGAGACGCTGTGCTACCTGCTGCCCAGGGCGCTGTTCACGCGGCTGTGTCACGAGCATCCGGCCTTCGCCGAGTTCTTCCGCCAGCGCCTGGCCCACAAGACTCGCCTGCTCAGCGAGCGACGCGCCGATGGCGGCATCAGCATGGCCGGCTTCATGCTGGCGCGGGTGGCCGAGTGCATGCGCCCGCCGCTGTGCCTCGACGCGGACGCCTCGATTGCCGAGGCGGTGCGTCGCCTGCACGAGGGGCATGCCGACAGCCTGCTGGTGAAAGGCGCGGCCGGCCCCGGCATGGTCACCAAGACCGACCTGCTGGAGGCGCTGGTCCTCGAGGGGCACGGGGCGGATAGCCCGCTCGCCTCGCTGGCCCGGTTCGCGCTGATCACCGCACGGCCCGACCAGTACCTCTTCGAGGTGCTGGTGATGATGACCCGTCATCGCGTGGAGCGGGTGGTGGTCGTCGAGGAGCAGGCGCCGGTGGGGGTGGTGGAGCTGACCGACGTGCTCAGCTTCTTCTCCAGCCGCAGCCATGTGGTGAGCCTGCAGGTGGAGCAGGCCGACGACATGGCGTCGCTGGCCGCGGCCAGTCGTCGCACGCCCGAGCTGGTCAGCGCGCTGATGGCCCAGGGCGTCAAGTTGCGCTTCGCCATGGGCCTGCTCGCGGCCCTGAACGGGCGCATCATCCACAAAGCCTGGGCGTTCTCGATCGCCGAGCGCTATCGCCGTGACAGCTGCCTGATGGTGATGGGCAGCGAGGGGCGCGGCGAGCAGATCCTCAAGACCGACCAGGACAATGGGCTGATCCTCGACGACGGCCTGGACTGGCCGGACTGCATCGAGCGGATGGCTGACTTCACCGAGACGCTGGTGGGCCTGGGCTATCCGCGCTGTCCGGGCAATATCATGGTGTCCAATCCCGACTGGGTGGGCAACGAGCGTCAGTGGAAGGCGCGCATCGCCCGCTGGGTGGAGCAGCGCGACGGTGACAGCCTGATGAAGCTGGCGATCATGCTCGATGCCCAGGCGGTAGCCGGCAAGGCGGCGCTGCTCGAGCGGGTTCGGTCCGCGCTCTTCGAGCAGGCCTCCCGGGACGAGCTGTTGCTGTCGTATTTCGCCCGGCCGGTGCTGCGCTTCTCCACGCCGCTGACGCTGTTCGGCTCGTTGAAGAAGCCCCAGCACGGCATCGACATCAAGAAGGGCGGCATCTTCCCGATCGTGCACGGCGTGCGGGTCATGGCGCTGGAGCGCGGCATCTCGGCGACCGGGACCCTGGAGCGCCTGGATGCCCTGGTGGCGGATGGACGGCTGGACGAGCGCTTCGCCGAGGACCTGGGCGAGGCCCTGGCGCTGTTCACCCAGCTGCGCCTCGAGCAGCAGCTCGCCCGTCGCGAGGCCGGGGGGGCGCCGCCCAGCGCCGAGCCGGACCGGGTGGTGGTGCAGTCGCTGTCGTCGCTGGAACGCGACCTGCTGCGCGAGGCGCTGCATATCGTCAAGGACTTCAAGCAGCGGATCTCGCACCGCTATCACCTGGAATATTCATAGGGGCCTGACACGCCTCGCCGTACGGGAGCCCGATATGCTCAGAACCCTGCGCCGCGTGGTCGACCGCCATCGCCATGCCCATGGCCGCTATGGCTGGCTCTTCCATCCCTATACCGGGGAGGAGCTGGTGGCGCTGGCCGTCCAGGACACCGGGGGCGAGGCTCGGCTGGCCGAGCCGCTGGTCATCGCCGCGGTCCGCCTGCGCGGCGATCGAGTGCTGACCAGTGAATCGCTGGAGCTGCGCCTGGCCCGGCCGTCGGGCCTCGACGTCGAGAGCCTTCGCCACCACGGCCTGCGCGGCATCGACCTGGCCGATGGGGTGGCCATGGACCGGGCCCTGGACGGCCTGCTGGATTTCGTCGGCAATCGACCGCTGGTGAGCTGGCGGCTGGATCGAGAGCTCGCGGTGCTCAACCGCCCGCTACGCGCCCGGTTCGGCTTCGACCTGCCCAATGCCGGCATCGACCTGGCCCAGCTCTACCAGCGCCGCCAGCGCCATCATCATCCGCAACTCGAGCCGCTGGTGCCCTTCTCGCGAGCCGCCGAGCGCCTCGGTGTCCCGGTGATGGGGCGGCACAGCGCCCTGGGCACGGCGGTGACCACCGCCCTGATGCACCTGCGACTGGCACGGGACGCCGCCGCGCCCCGCCACAGTGGCTGACCCGGTGCATCGCCAGTCCCTGGCGAGGGTGATAGCATAGGCGCCCGTTCCACTCCTGAAGCCCTGGCAGCGCCGTGACCATGCAAGATGCCGTGACGTTCGATCCCCGCCCCGCCGACGCGCCGTCCTCCGCCGGGACGCCTGCGCCTGCCGCCGCCGCGAAGGCCAAGCGCGAGTTCAACAAGCTGCACAAGCGCCTGCGCCGCCAGGTCGGCAACGCCATCATCGACTTCGACATGATTCGCGAGGGCGACAAGGTGATGGTCTGCCTGTCCGGTGGCAAGGACAGCTACACCATGCTCGAGATCCTGCGCAGCCTGCAGCGCAACGCGCCGGTGAACTTCTCGCTGGTGGCGGTGAACCTCGACCAGAAGCAGCCCGGATTCCCCGAGCACGTGCTCCCCGAGTACCTGGATGGCATCGGCGTGGACTACCATATCCTCGAGCGCGACACCTACTCGGTGGTCAAGGAGAAGACCCCGGAAGGCAAGACCACCTGTGCGCTCTGCTCGCGCCTGCGGCGCGGCTCGCTCTACGGCTATGCCGAGGAGATCGGCGCCACCAAGATCGCGCTGGGCCACCATCGCGAGGACATCCTCGAGACGCTATTTCTCAACATGTTCTTCGGCGGTAGCCTCAAGTCGATGCCGCCCAAGCTGCTCTCCGACGACGGCAGGAACATCGTCATCCGCCCGCTGGCCTACTGCCGCGAGGCCGATATCGCCGAGTTCTCGCGGCGGATGGAATTCCCGATCATCCCCTGCAACCTGTGCGGCTCCCAGCCCAACCTGCAGCGTCAGGTGGTCAAGGAGATGCTCGCCGAGTGGGAGGCCAAGCACCCCGGTCGCCTGGAGAGCATGTTCAAGGCGGTGACCAACGTGGCGCCCTCGCAGCTGGCCGATCGCGAGCTGTTCGACTTCGCCGGCCTCGAGGACAAGCAGGCGAAGATGCTGGCCGACCGCATCGACCTGCACAACGAATAGCCGGGCTTCGCCCGGAGCTGGAAGAACGCCGGCTTCGCGGGCTCAAGCTGGAAGCTTGAAGAAAACCCGGCCGGGCTTCGCCCGGAGATTGAAGTCATAAGCTGGAAGAAAACCCTTGATCCCGAAGTCGCCGGGCTCATGCTGTCTTCCAGCTTCCAGCTTCCAGCTTCCAGCTTCCAGCTTCCAGCTTCCAGCTTCCAGCTTCCAGCTCACGCGACAGCGTGCTAGTGACAACCTTCCTCTTCGGCCAGCCGAACCAGGCCCTCCAGGTCGAGGATATTGACCTCGCGGCCGGAAACGGCCACCAGGCCCTGATGCTGGAAGCGGCCCAGGATGCGGCTGACGGTCTCCACCGCCAGCCCCAGGTAGTTGCCGATATCGGCCCGCGACATGGAGAGCCGAAAGCTGTACGGGGAATAGCCGCGACGGCGGAAACGGTCGGAGAGGCTGGCGAAGAAGGTCGCCAGGCGCTGGTCGGCGGTCTTGCGCGACAGTAGGCGCATCATGCGGCGATCGTCGCGCATTTCCTTGCTCATGCTGCGATAGAGCTGGGTGCGCAGCTGGGGCAGTCGTTCCGAGAGGGCGTCCAGGCGGTCGAAGGGGATCTCGCACACCGTGGTGGTTTCCAGGGCGATGACCGAGCCCGGATAGGTGGCCTCATCGATGCCGTCGAGCCCCACCAGCTCGCTGGGCAAGTAGAAGTTGGTGAGCTGGTCGTCGCCGCCGCCCTCGCTGGTGACCTGCTTGAGGCTCCCCGAACGGACCGCATAGACGCTGGTGAAGGGGCTGCCCTGGCGAAACAGCGACTCGCCCTTCTTGAGCGGCGAGCGTCGACGGATGATGGCGTCGAACTGGTCGATGTCCTCCAGCTCGAGGGCCAGCGGCAGGCACAGTGAACTCAGGCTGCAGTTCCCGCAGCGGGTCTCGTGCAGCAGCGAGCGACGCCGGCCGGCGGCGTTATCAGGCATGCTGTCCTCCTTGATATAAGCACGCCTCTCATTATGGCGGATGGGGATCGGCCTTTGCCATGGCATCAATGATGGCCGGCATGTCCCGCGTCGTGTGACTCGTCTGGGGACGTCCCGCCGTGTGCCCCGTCGGTGGGCGATTGGCCGTGGGTCATGTCGGCGTGTTCCGTGCCGTGGGCCATGCCGGTGTGTTCCGTGCCGTGGGCCATGTCGGAGTGTTCCGTGCCGTGGGCCATGTCGGCATGTTCCGTGCCGTGGGCCATGTCGGCGTGTTCCGTGCCATGCGCCATGCCGGCGTGCATTCCGCCGTGATCCATGCCGCCGGGCCGCAGGCCCCATAGCTGCCAGACGGCGAAGCCGATGATCGCCACCGCGGCCAGGCTGCGGGTCGCCGGGTGGCGAATCAGCGTCGCGAGCCGGCGGGCGGCCAGGCCGGTGGCCAGCAGCGCCGGCAGGGTGCCGAGGCCGAAGGCCGCCATCATGGCCGCGCCGCGAGCGGCATCGGCGCTGGCCAGGCTCCAGGCCAGCATCGAGTAGACCAGGCCGCAGGGCAACCAGCCCCAGATGGCCCCCAGTGCCACCGCCTGGGGCACTTTCACCACCGGCATCAATCGCCGGCCGACCGGCTCCAGGTGGCGCCACAGCCGCTTGCCGATCGCTTCGACCCTGAGCAGCCCCTTCCACCAGTCGGCGATGTAGAGCGCCATCAGGATCAGCATCGCCGCCGCCAGCACCTGGAGCGCCAGGCGCGCCCCGGGCGCCACGCCGACCAGGGTGCCGAGACCGGCGGCCAGGGCGCCGGCCGCCGCATAGCTGGTGATGCGCCCCAGGTTGTAGCCCAGCAGCAGGCCGGTCAGGCGGGCCGGATGACGCAGGCTCGGGGGGACGGCGAAGCTCAGGGCGCTCATGATGCCGCCGCACATGCCGATGCAGTGGGCGCCGCCGAGCAGGCCGAAGACGAAGGCCGTGGCCAAGGGGGGCAGGTCGAGTCCGGTAGGGTTCATTCAGGAATCCTTGTGGGGGTCGCGGGGCCGGTCGTCGGAGCGTGAAACGGGGACGTCGCCAGGCTCGGGCGGTGACGACGGTGGCCGGTCGTCGTCATCGTCGAACAGGATGCGATGGGCGGGGCCCTCGAGGTCCTCGAACTGGTCATGGCGGACCGCCCAGAAGAAGGCCCCGACCGCCAGGCCGAGCAGGACCAGCGACAGCGGAATCAGCAGGTAGAGAATGCTCATGGGCGCTCCGTCGAGGCGACGGGAGAAGGCCGGGCCAGGCGCAGGGCGTTGCCGACCACCACCAGCGAGCTGGCCGACATGCCGAGGGCGGCCAGCCAGGGGGGCACCCAGCCCAGCGCCGCCGGGGGCAGCGCCACCAGGTTGTAGGCCAGCGCCCAGCCGAGGTTCTGGCGGATGACCCGGCGCGTGGCGCGGCCGATCTCGATGGCCTCGACGAGCCGCCCCAGGCGCGGGCCGAGCAGCACGGCATCGGCCCGGGTGCGGGCCAGGTCGGTGGCGCCGTTCATGGCGATGGCCAGGTCGGCGCCGGCCAGCACCGGCACGTCGTTGATGCCGTCGCCGACCATCGCCACTCGCTGCCCCTCGGCCTGCAGGGCGCGCAGCCGGGCCAGCTTGTCCTCGGGGCTCGCCCGGGCCCGCCATTCGTCGATGCCCAGCCGCTCGGCCAGGGCCCGGGTGGGCGCCTCGCCGTCGCCGGACAGCAGTTCCACCGCCAGGCCTTGCGCCTTGAGGGCGGAGAGGGTCTCGGCGGCGTCCTCGCGCAGCCGGTCGTGCAGGGCGAACCAGGCCCGCGGTTCGCCCTCTTCACCGAGCAGCAGCCAGTGGGCATCGCCCGGGGGAGGAGCCAGCGCCACGGCGGCGGCCCCGGGCGCGGCGAAGTCCGGCCGGCCGAGCCGCCAGCGCCGACCGTCGATTCGGCCCTCCAGGCCCTGGCCGGGGCGGCCGATCACCTCGTCGGCGACCCGATCCCCCCGTCGGTGGGAGCGAAAGGCCCGGGCGATGGGGTGTTCGGAGTGGGCCTCCAGGGCCGCGGCCACCGCCGCCAGCCGCTCGCCATCGTCGCCGTCCAGCGGCACCGTGCGTGCGAGCCGCATCTCGCCGACGGTCAGGGTGCCGGTCTTGTCGAAGATCACCCGGTCGAGCCCCGGCAGGGTCTCCAGGGCGTCGGCCCGGGTCAGCAGCAGGCCGCGACGATAGAGCCGACCGTGGCCCGCGGTCAGGGCGGTGGGCGTGGCCAGCGCCAGGGCGCAGGGACAGCTGACCACCAGCACCGAGAGGGTGACCCAGAAGGCCCGGCCGGGGTCGACGAGGCTCCACACCAGCGCCGTGGCGGCGGCGATCAGCAGCACCTGGAGCACGAAGTGGTGCGCCAGCCGGGCGGCCTGGCGGGCGAGCCGCGGCCGGCTGGCGAAGGCCCGGTCGGTGAGGTCGAGCAGGCGCGCCGCCCGGGCATCGCGGCCGGCATGGGTCACGCGCACCGTCAGCGGGCTCTCGACGTTGTGACTGCCGCCGGTCACGGCGTCGCCGACGCCGCGGGCGACCGGCAGCGGCTCGCCGGTGAGCATCGCCTCGTCGAGACTGGAGGCGCCGGCCTCGATCACTCCGTCGGCGGGCACGCCATGGCCGGGCTTGACCAGCACCCGGTCGCCGGGGGCGAGCTCGCTGGCGGGCAGGATACGTTCCTCCCCGTCGGCGCCGAGACGGATCGCCGACAGCGGCAGGATCTCGGCCAGGGCATTGCCGCGGCGTCCGCTGCGCCGCCGGGCGCGCACTTCCAGGTGGCGCCCGAACAGCAGGAAGAAGGTGAACATGGCCGCGGAATCGAAATAGACGTCGCCGTGGCCGACGATCACCGCCCAGGCGCTGGCCAGGTAGGCGCTGGCGATGGCCAGCGAGACGGGCACGTCCATGCCCAGCTGGCGGGCGCGCAGGTCGCGCCAGGCGCCGGCGAAGAACGGCTGGGCGGCGTAGAGCACCACCGGCGTGGTCAGGGCGAAGGCCAGCCAGTGGAAGAGGGCGTCGAAGTCGGCGCCGAGCCCGTCATCGCCGGCCACGTAGAAGGGAATCGAGAACATCGCCACCTGCATCATGCCCACCGCGGCGACGATCAGCCGGCGAACCTGGCGACGTTCCTCCTGCTGCAGGCGGTGCTGGGCGAGGTCGGGCTCATAGGGCTGGGCCGGGTAGCCGATGGCCGCCAGCTCGGCCAGCACCCGCGATAGGGTGACGCGCTCGGTGTCCCAGTGGACCCGGACGCGGTGCTGGGCGAGGTTCACGGCGCTGGCGGTGACGCCCTCCAGGGCATTGAGGCGGTGCTCGATGAGCCAGGCGCAGGCCGCGCAGGTGATGCCCTCCACCGCCAGGGTGGCGTGGACGCCGTCGTCGTCGGCATGCACGAAGCGATCCTGCAGTCCCGGGTCGTCGAACACCGCCCAGGTCTCGGCCCGGGCCGCCCGGCGGTCGTCGGGACGTTCCGGCAGCTCGGTGCGGAAACGGTAGTAGCTGGCCAGGCCGCCGTCGATGATGGCCCGGGCCACCGCCTCGCAGCCGGGGCAGCACAGGGGGTGGACGGTGCCGTCGAGGGTCAGCGTCCAGGGCGAGCGCTCGGCGACCCCGCCGCCGCAATGGTAGCAGGCGGGCGTCTCGACGCTTGGGGAGGCGGCGGTCGTGGTCATGGCGCTGGCTCAGATCCCCGGGGCCAGGGGGATCGCGTCCTCGGTGGGGAAGCGGGCCTCGCCGGTCAGCCGCCAGGCGGCCCGGGGGCCCTCGTCGGGCTGCAGGTGCAGATACCAGCGATAGCGCAGCGGCGCGTCGAGCATGGTCACGTAGCGGCCGGCGTGGACATGCTCGAGCGTCAGCAGGCGATCGCGCTGGCTCTCGGTGGGGAAGATCAGCTTGAGCGCCAGCCGCTCGGGACGCGCCTCGCCGCTCAGGTCGACGACGATGTCGCCGGTGGCCGGATCGGCGCGCAGGGTGGCGGCCAGCCCCAGCGCCTGGGCGTGCCGCTGCTTGGCGATCTGCTGGTTGATGGCCAGGCCTTCCTTGTAATAGTCCTCGGCGACGGTGCCGTCGAAGTAATGGATCGACAGGGTCAGGTAGACCAGGCTGAAGGTCACCGAGGACCCCAGCAGGCCGATCAGGAACCAGGGCCAGAACTGCTTGTACCAGGGGGGGATGGGCTCGTGTTCCGCCGTCATCAGCGGGTCTCTCCTATGAAGCGGCTGTCGCGTTCGAGGCGGATGTCGGGATCGTCGACGGCCTCCAGGCGCAGCAGGATCTCGTGGCTGGGGCGCTCGAGGGACGCGGCGGGGGCGGTGACCTCCACCACCAGCCGGCGCGACTGGCCGGCGGGCACGCTGAGCCGGCGGGTGTCCAAGGACAGCCCCGCCAGGCCCGAGGCCGCGAGCCGGTAGGCGTGCTCCTCGCGGTCCAGGTTGCGCACGGTCAGGGTGTAGACGTTGCGAATCCGGCCGTCGTCGGTCAGCTGGAACAGCTGGTGGCGGTCGCGCTCGACCTCGAGACCCAGCGGCGTGCGATCGCCGAGTGCCCAGACGAACAGGCCGATCATCACCAGCAGTGCGGCCAGATAGCCCAGCAGGCGCGGGCGCAGGATGCGCGTCGTCCGGCCCTCGAGGGCGTTCTCCGTCGTGTAGCGGATCAGCCCGCGGGGATAGCCCATGCGCTCCATGACGCCGTCGCAGGCGTCGATGCAGGCCGCGCAGCTGATGCATTCGTACTGCAGCCCGTCGCGGATGTCGATGCCGGTGGGGCAGACCTGCACGCACAGCTCGCAGTCGATGCAGTCGCCGTGGCCGGCCTCCCGGGCCTGAGGACGGTCGAGGCGCCGGCTGCGCCGGCCGCGGGGTTCGCCGCGGGCGGCATCATAGGAGACGATCAGGGTGTCGGCATCGAACATCACCCCCTGGAAGCGGGCGTAGGGGCACATGTAGATGCAGACCTGCTCGCGCAGCCAGCCGGCGTTGAGATAGGTGAACAGCGTGAAGAAGCCGATCCAGAAGTAGGACCAGCCGTGGGCCTCCAGCCGTGGCAGTTCCACCGTCAGCGTGCGGATCGGCGTGAAGTAGCCGACGAAGGTCAGGCCGGTAGCGGCGGCGATGGCCAGCCAGACGGCGTGCTTGGCCAGCTTGCGGCTGGCCTTGTCGGCGTCCCAGGCGCGCCGGTCGAGCCTGATGCGGCGGTTGCGCGGCCCCTCGAGGCGATGTTCGACCCAGATGAACAGGAAGGTCCAGACGCTCTGCGGGCAGGCGTAGCCGCACCACAGGCGACCGGCGAACACGGTGATGAAGAACAGGCCGAAGGCGCAGATGATCAAGAGCCAGGACAGCAGCATGAACTCCTGGGGGTAGAAGGTGGCCGCGAAGACATGGAACTCGCGGCCGGGCAGGTCGAACCAGACCGCCGGCCGGTCGCCCCAGCCGAGCCATGGGGTCAGGAAGTAGGCCAGCATCAGCGCCCAGTTGGCGCCGCGCCGCAGGCGCTGGAAGAGGCCCTGGATCTCGCGCACGTAGAGGTGGCGACGGCTGACGTACATGGCCTGGGTGACGGTCTGTCCGGGCGCGTGGTGGTCCACGGGCGGCGGGGTGACGTCACGGAAGGGAATCTTGTCGCTCATGACGGGCTCTCGACAGGCGGCCCGGCGGAGGAAGGCGTTCCCGCCACCGGGGCGCTCGGCGGGGAAGCGAGACGGCTCCCTTCCCCCGAGTGGGCCGTGACCGCCTCAGTCGCGGCGACTGAGGCCGTAGACATAGGCGGCCACCAGGTGGACCTTGTCCTCGCCGATATAGGCGGCCTGGGCGGGCATATGGCCGTTGCGCCCGTTGCGCAGGGTCTCGCCGATGGAGGCCTCCAGCGACTGGCCGGGGCGGCGGTACAGCCAGGTGCCGTCGCTCAGGTCCGGGGCGCCGAGGGCCTGGTTGCCGGTGCCGTCGGGGGCGTGGCAGGCGGCGCACACCGAGGCGAACAGCGCCGCGCCCTGCTCGGCGCGGCGGGCATCCTCGGCCTGGCCGGACAGCGACATCACGTACTGGGTCAGGTTGCCGATGTTGTCCTCGCCGAGCTGCTGCCAGGCCGGCATCATGCCGCTACGCCCGTTGGTGATGGTGGTCACGATGCTGTCCGGCGTGCCGCCGTACAGCCAGTCGTCGTCGACCAGGTTGGGGAAGCCGTAGCCGCCCTGGGCGTTGGAACCGTGGCAGATGGCGCAGTTGTTGAGGAAGATGCGCTCGGCGACCCGCATGGCCTCGCCGTCCCGGGCCAACTCCGGGATCGGCACCTGCTGGTAACGGGCGAAGATCGGCGCGTAGCGTTCCTCCGCCTGGGCCACCTCTTGTTCCCACTGGCCCTCCTGGGTCCAGCCCAGCAGCCCGGCGTAGTTGCCGAGGCCGGGGTAGAGCACCAGGTAGCCCAGGGCGAAGATCACCGTGCCCACGTAGAGCTGGAACCACCAGCGCGGCAGCGGGTTGTCGTACTCCTCGATCTCGTCGGCGGTGTGGCCGGTGGTCTCGACGTTGCCCTCGTCGTCCGCGGCCTTGTCGGTCTTGCGGTTGGCGAACAGCACCCAGGCGCTGATGGCGATGGTGCCCAGCGTGATGACGATGATCCAGGCGCTCCAGAAACCGGAGAGGGAGTCACCCCAGAGATGGTTCATGTGTTGTCGTCTCCCTTGTCGTGTCGGGCCGCGGCGTTCTCGGCGCCGCTCGAGTCACGGTGCACTCGCTCCTCCTCGTCGGCGAAGGGCAGGTTGGCCGCTTCGTCGAAATCCGGCTTGCGCCGCTTCGAGTAGGCCCACCAGGTCAGGCCGATGAAGCTGATCAGCAGGAGGGCGGTGATGATGCCGCGGAGGGTTCCGGTATCCATGTCAGCGCGCGTCCTTCAGCACGGTGCCGAGTTGCTGCAGGTAGGCCACCAGGGCGGTGATTTCGCGTTCGCCGCGCACCGCGTCGCGGGCGCCGGCGATCTGCTCGTCGCTGTAGGGCACCCCCAGCGCGCGCATGGCGCGCATCTTGTCGGCGATGTGCTCGCCGTCGAGGGTGTTCTCGAACAGCCAGGGATAGGCCGGCATCACCGATTCCGGCACCACGTCGCGGGGGTTGTACATGTGGGCGCGGTGCCAGTCGTCGCTGTAGCGGCCGCCGACCCGGGCCAGGTCGGGGCCGGTGCGCTTGGAGCCCCACAGGAAGTTGTGTTCGTAGACCGACTCGCCGGCCACGCTGTAGTGGCCGTAGCGCTCGGTCTCGGCGCGGAAGGGGCGGATCATCTGGGAGTGGCAGCCCACGCAGCCCTCGCGGCGGTAGATGTCGCGCCCGGCGAGCTCCATGGCCGAGAGCGGCTCGAGGCCCTCCACCGGCTCGGTCGTCTGCTTCTGGAAGAACAGCGGCACGACCTCGGCCAGGCCGCCGAAGCTGATCACCACCAGCACCAGCACGGCGAGCAGGCCGACGTTCTTTTCGACGATCTCGTGTCTCATTGGCGTTCTCGTTCCCTGTTAGGCGGCGGCGTTCTGGGGCAGCGGCCGGCGCAGGCTCTCCCGGCGGCGCACGGTCATGAAGACGTTCAAGGCCATGATCAGCATGCCGGCGACCCAGCACAGGCCGCCGATCATGCGCACGATGTAGCCCGGGCCGCTGGCCTCGACGGATTCGATGAAGGAGTACATCAGGGTCCCGTCGGGATTGACCGCACGCCACATCAGGCCCTGCAGGATGCCGTTGACCCACATGGCGGCGATGTAGAGCACGGTGCCGATGGTGGCCAGCCAGAAGTGCGCGGCGATCAGCGGCACCGAGTACATCTCGGTGCGGCCGTAGAGACGCGGGATCAGGTGATACATGGAGCCGATGGTGATCATCGCCACCCAGCCCAGGGCGCCGGCATGGACGTGGCCGATGGTCCAGTCGGTGTAGTGGGAGAGGGCGTTGACGGTCTTCACCGCCATCATCGGGCCCTCGAAGGTGGACATGCCGTAGAACGACAGCGCCACCACCAGAAAGCGCAGGGTGGGGTCGGTGCGCAGCTTATGCCAGGCGCCAGAGAGTGTCATCATGCCGTTGATCATGCCGCCCCAGGAGGGCGCCAGCAGGATGATCGACATGACCATGCCCAGCGACTGGGCCCAGTTGGGCAGGGCGGTGTAGTGCAGGTGGTGCGGGCCGGCCCACATGTAGACCATGATCAGCGCCCAGAAGTGGACGATCGACAGGCGATAGGAATAGACCGGGCGCTCCGCCTGCTTGGGCACGAAGTAGTACATCATGCCGAGGAAGCCGGCGGTCAGGAAGAAGCCCACCGCGTTGTGGCCGTACCACCACTGGGTCATGGCATCGATGGCGCCGGAATACAGCGAGATCGAATACATGGCCGAGACCGGAATCGCCGCGCTGTTGACGATGTGCAACACCGCCACGGTGAGGATGAAGGCAGCGAAGAACCAGTTGGCCACGTAGATGTGCGAGGTCCGGCGCCGCTTGATGGTGCCCAGGAAGACGATGGCATAGCTGATCCACACCACCGCGAGCAGGATGTCGATCGGCCATTCCAGCTCGGCGTATTCCTTGACCTCGGTGTAGCCCAGCGGCAGGGTCACCAGCGCCGCCAGGATCACCGCCTGCCAGCCCCAGAAGGTGAAGGCGGCCAGTCCGTCGGAGACCAGGCGCGTCTGGCAGGTTCGCTGTACCACGTAGTAGGAGGTGGCGAACAGCGCCGAACCGCCGAAGGCGAAGATCACGACGTTGGTGTGCAGCGGACGCAGGCGGCCGAAGCTGGTCCACGGCAGGCCCAGGTTCAGCTCGGGCCACACCAGCTGCGCGGCGAGCGTGACGCCGAAGAGCATGCCCACGATGCCCCAGACGACGGTCATGAGCGCGAACTGCCGCACGACCTTGTAGTTGTAGGTAGGATGTTCCAGTGCTCTGCTCATGTCAGGTTTCCATCGAACGCGGTGGAGGGAGACGCGCTGGGGCGGCAGTCTAACCCGAGCCGTTCACCCGCAAGATGATGCCGATCAAGTCCAGGCCGAGGGGCGGGACCGGCCAGCCGGTCGTCTCTTGTAGCGCCAGTATAGAGTAATTGTCGCCACTAAGTGTATACAATGATTGAATACAAAGCATCGGCGCCCGAGGATCTGGGCGCCGGTTCGACCGCGATGCACGCCCAGCGCCTCGACGTCGAGGGCCTGGGGCCATTGGAGCGCGTCGGCGAACCCCGCCTGGGGCGCCTGCTGCTGGCGCATGGCGCCGGCGCGGGCCAGGACTCGTTGTTCATGCAGCGGCTTCGCCAGGCGCTGGCCGAGCGGGGCGTGCAGACCCTGGCCTTCGAGTTCGCCTACCTGCAGCGCATGCGCGAGGAACGGCGACGACGCCCGCCGCCGCGGGTCGAGATCCTGGTCGACGAGTTCGCCCGCTGGCGCGAGGGCGTGTCGTGGCTCGAGCCCGGCCCGCTGTGGCTGGGGGGCAAGTCGATGGGCGGCCGGGTGGCCAGCCTGCTGGCCGCCAGGGAGGGGGCGCCAGGGCTGGCGCTCTGTGGCTATCCGTTCCATCCACCGCGCAAGCCGGCGTCGCTGCGCCTCGATCACTGGCCGCGTCTGACCTGTCCGACCCTGGTGGTTCAGGGCACGCGGGATCCCTTCGGCACCCGCGACGAGGTGGCCGGCTATGCGCTGCCGCCGGTGGCAGAGCTGCACTGGCTGGAAGACGGCGACCATGACTGGAAGCCGCGGCGCGTCTCGGGTCGCGATCAGCCGTCGCTGATCGACGAGGGCGCGGCGGCCATCGCCGCGGCCATGGAACGCCACGTCGCCGCCGGGGGGTAGCGGCCAAGTGGATGAATGTTCTGCCGTTCTCCGCTGGCCGATCGAGGAGGGAATGAAAAAAACGCGTTGACAATGAACGCAGTTCCCGTAGAATGCAGCGCCACGTGACCGGGGGTGGTTAGCTCAGCTGGGAGAGCACCAGCCTTACAAGCTGGGGGTCACAGGTTCGAACCCTGTACCACCCACCAGTGCCCTGCACTGACCCGATCATGTCGCAGAAACGAGTGCGGACCGGTAGTTCAGTTGGTTAGAATGCCGGCCTGTCACGCCGGAGGTCGCGGGTTCGAGTCCCGTCCGGTCCGCCAGCGTTTTCTGCACCGCATCATCAGTTGCGGACCGGTAGTTCAGTTGGTTAGAATGCCGGCCTGTCACGCCGGAGGTCGCGGGTTCGAGTCCCGTCCGGTCCGCCACGATGACGCCACAACCTAAGCAGTACGCGTGGGCGATTAGCTCAGTTGGTTAGAGCACCAGCCTCACATGCTGGGGGTCACTGGTTCGAGTCCAGTATCGCCCACCACGCGGACCGGTAGTTCAGTTGGTTAGAATGCCGGCCTGTCACGCCGGAGGTCGCGGGTTCGAGTCCCGTCCGGTCCGCCATCTGCTCCGAATTCCGAAAGCCCCGTGGTCCTCGCCACGGGGCTTTTTCGTGTCTATCTTTCTAGCGCCCCGTCGCCCTCTCACTTGGCCGCATCCTGTCGCGAGGGTGGCCTGCGACTTCCCCTGGCGGTGGCACGGAACCCGCACGATGTCTTGCCGGGGCTTTGCGGTTCGCACGAGGCTATCATACAGTTGTTTTAATTTCCGTCGACCGACCCGAGGAGCCACGACCGTGACCGCCTTCCCGAACCTGTTCCGTCCCCTCGAGCTGGGGCCGCTGAGCCTGCCCAACCGGGTATTGATGGGCTCGATGCACACCAACCTGGAGGAGGCGCCCGACGGCTTTGCCCGCCTGGCCGCCTTCTATGCCGAACGGGCCCGGGCGGGGGTATCGCTGATCGTCGGCGGCGGCATCGCCCCCAATGCCGAGGGAGCCGTCTTCGCCGGTGCCGCGACGCTCGAGCGTTCCGACCAGGTGGCGGATCATCGGCGGGTGACCGCGGCGGTGCAGGCAGAGGGTGGCCACATCTGCCTGCAGATCCTGCATGCCGGGCGCTACGCCTACACCGAGGCGCCGGTGGCGCCGTCGGCGATCCAGGCGCCGATCAATCCCCGCGCGCCGCGCGCCTTGAGCGAGGAAGACATCGAGCGGACGCTCGAGGACTACGTGCGCTGCGCGAGCCTGGCCCGGGAGGCCGGTTATGACGGCATCGAGGTGATGGGCTCTGAGGGCTATCTGATCAACCAGTTCGTGTGCCGGCGCACCAACCGGCGCGAGGACGCCTGGGGCGGATCCTTCGAGAACCGCATTCGCTTCCCGGTGGAGGCGGTGCGACGGATTCGCGAGGCGCTGGGGCCGGATTTCCTGATCATCTTCCGGCTATCGATGATCGATCTGGTGGAGGAGGGCAGCACCCACGAGGAGGTGGTCGCCCTGGGGCGCGCGGTGGCGGCCGCGGGCGCCGATGCGCTCAACACCGGCATCGGCTGGCACGAGGCGCGGGTGCCGACCATCGTCACCAGCGTGCCGCGGGCGGTCTTCGCCGAGGTCACCCGGCGGATGCGGGCCGAGATCGCGGTGCCGCTGATCACCACCAACCGCATCAACATGCCCGAGGTGGCCGAGCGGCTGCTCGCCGAAGACTGCGCGGACATGGTCTCCATGGCGCGGCCCTTCCTGGCCGATCCGGCCTGGCTGGCCAAGGCACGGGCGGGGCACGCCGAGGAGATCAACACCTGCATCGCCTGCAACCAGGCCTGCCTGGATCACACCTTCCAGGGCAAGCTGACCTCCTGCCTGGTCAATCCGCGGGCCTGTCACGAGACCGAGCTGGTCGTCGCGCCGGCCGCCGAGGCGAAGCGGGTGGCCGTGGTGGGCGGGGGGCCGGCGGGGCTTGCCGCCGCGGTGACCGCCGCCGAGCGGGGGCACGCGGTGACGCTCTTCGAGCGCCAGTCGACGCTCGGTGGCCAGTTCAACCATGCCCGGCGGATTCCCGGCAAGGAGGAGTTCGACGAGACCCTGCGCTACTACCGGGTGATGCTCGACAAGCATGGCGTGACCGTGCGGCTCGGGGCGGAGCCCGAGCTGCACGCGCTGCACGGTTTCGACGAGGTGGTGCTGGCCACCGGCGTGCGGCCCCGTCGCCTCGAGCTGCCCGGCATCGACCATCCCAAGGTGATCTCCTATCCGCTGGCCATCCAGCACCCGGAGCGGGTCGGGCCGCGGGTAGCGATCATCGGGGCCGGTGGCATCGGCTTCGACGTGGCGGAGCTGCTGACCCACGTCGGCGCCGCCGCACCGGACGCCGCGGCCTGGTGCGACGAGTGGGGCGTGGACCTGTCGGTGTCGACGCCCGGGGGGCTGCGGGCGCCCGAGCCCCCGCCGGTGTCCCGGCGGGTCACCTTGCTGCAGCGCAAGGCGTCGAAGCCCGGTCGCGGGCTCGGTACCACCACCGGCTGGGTGCATCGTGCCTCGCTGCGTCATCGCGGCGTCGAGATGCTGGCCGGCTGCGAGTACGTGGGCATCGACGATGCCGGCCTGCACATCCGCGTGGACGGCGAGCCACGCTTGCTCGAGGTCGATTCGGTGGTGATCTGTGCCGGCCAGGAGGCGGTCCGTGACGGGCTCGAGCCGCTGCGTGAGGCGGGTGTCTCGGTGCATGTCATCGGCGGCGCCCTGGAGCCCGCCGAGCTCGATGCCAAGCGCGCCATCGACCAGGGTGTCCGCCTGGCCGCCACGCTGTGAGGAGCAGGGCGGATGGGGGCGTTCGTTGAAAATATGCCCGTCTCGGGATGAACCGCCGAGGGTTCGAGGGCTCATAGGGATAGTAGTCGTGCGTTGAAGGCTGCGGGCGCCATCGTCCGGTTGAGCTGTCTACGCTGAAGCTACCCACCCGGCCGTCGCGCGAGGGTTATGCGGCCGGAGCCCCGGGCTTCAAGGAGGCATCGATGAGCATCTTCGATCATGTGCAGAACCGCTTCGAACGCACCCAGCAGGAAGAAATGAGCCTGCAGGAATATCTGGAACTCTGCCGTGAGGACCCCTCGGTCTATGCCAGTGCGGCCGAGCGCATGCTGGAAGCCATTGGCGAGCCCGAGGTGATCGACACGGCCAAGGACCCCCGTCTATCACGGATCTTTTCCAACAAGGTCATTCGTCGCTATCCGGCCTTTTCGGAGTTCTACGGCATGGAAGAGGCGATCGAGCAGATCGTGGCCTACTTCCGCCACGCCGCCCAGGGCCTCGAGGAGAAAAAGCAGATCCTCTATCTGCTCGGCCCGGTCGGTGGCGGCAAGTCGTCGCTCGCCGAGCGGCTCAAGCTGCTGATGGAGCATGTGCCCTTCTATGCCATCAAGGACTCCCCGGTGCAGGAGTCGCCGCTGGGGCTGTTCTCGCCGGAGCACGACGGTGAATTGCTCGAGAAGGAGTACGGCATCCCGTCGCGCTGCCTGAAGAGCGTGATGTCACCCTGGGCGGCCAAGCGGCTCAAGGAGGCCGGGGGCGACATCAGCCAGTTCCGGGTGGTACGCCTGTATCCGTCGCGACTCAACCAGATCGCGATCTCCAAGACCGAGCCCGGCGACGAGAACAACCAGGACATCTCCTCGCTGGTCGGCAAGGTGGATATCCGTCAGCTCGAGCTCTACTCCCAGGACGATCCGGACGCCTACAGCTTCTCCGGTGGCCTGTGCCGGGCCAACCAGGGGTTGATGGAGTTCGTCGAGATGT
Source organism: Halomonas sp. ABH4_019 (assembly GCF_056159885.1). Lineage (NCBI taxonomy): Bacteria > Pseudomonadati > Pseudomonadota > Gammaproteobacteria > Oceanospirillales > Halomonadaceae > Halomonas > Halomonas sp. ABH4_019. The sequence goes on along the minus strand of NZ_JBSWWC010000002.1, from coordinate 121,493 downwards.
TCAAGGCACCGATCAAGGTGCTGCATCCGCTGCTGACCGCCACCCAGGAGGGCAACTACAATCCCACCGAAGGCATGGGGGCGATCCCCTTCGACGGCATCATTCTGGCCCACTCCAACGAGAGCGAGTGGCAGACCTTCCGCAACAACCGCAACAACGAGGCCTTCCTCGACCGGGTGTATATCGTCAAGGTGCCCTACTGTTTGCGGGTGACCGAAGAGATCAACATCTACAAGAAGCTGCTCGAGCATTCCACCCTGGCCGAGGCGCCTTGTGCGCCGGATACCCTGCGCATGCTGGCGCAGTTCTCGGTGCTCTCGCGGCTCAAGGAGCCGGAGAATTCCAGCGTCTATTCCAAGATGCGAGTCTATGACGGCGAGAACCTCAAGGACACCGATCCCAAGGCCAAGTCGATTCAGGAGTATCGCGACGCCGCCGGGGTCGACGAGGGCATGGATGGGCTCTCCACCCGCTTCGCCTTCAAGATCCTGGCCAAGGTGTTCAACTTCGACAATGTCGAGGTGGCGGCCAACCCGGTGCACCTGCTCTACGTGCTCGAGCAGCGCCTCGAACAGGAGCAGCTGCCCAAGGAGACCTTCGAGCGCTACCTGCGCTTCATCAAGGAGTTCCTGGCGCCGCGCTATGTGGACTTCATCGGCAAGGAGATCCAGACCGCCTATCTCGAGTCCTACTCCGAGTATGGCCAGAACATCTTCGATCGCTACGTCACCTACGCCGACTTCTGGATCCAGGACCAGGAGTACCGGGATCCGGAGACCGGCGAACTGTTCGATCGCCAGTCGCTCAACGAGGAGCTGGAGAAGATCGAGAAGCCGGCCGGCATCTCCAACCCCAAGGACTTCCGTCACGAGGTGGTCAACTTCGTGCTGCGGGCCAGGGCCCAGAACAATGGCATGAACCCGAGCTGGCAGTCCTACGAGAAGCTGCGCGGGGTGATCGAGCACAAGATGTTCGCCAACACCGAGGAGCTGCTGCCGGTGATCTCCTTCAACGCCAAGGCCTCGACGGCGGACCAGAAGAAGCACGAGGATTTCGTGGCCCGGATGGTCGACCGTGGCTATACCGAGAAGCAGGTGCGACTGCTCTCCGAGTGGTACCTGAGGGTGCGCAAGTCGCAGTAGCCCACGAGGGCCGAGCAGGGCGCCGCTGGGCGGCGCCCTGCACAAGCGAGTGGCAGCCTAGGAGGTCCGCATGACCTACTTCATCGACCGCCGTGCCAATGCCAAGCACAAGAGCGCGGTCAATCGCCAGCGCTTCCTCGATCGCTATCGCACCCATATCAAGCGTTCCGTCGAGGAGGCGGTCAACCGTCGCTCCATCACCGACATGGAGCGCGGCGAGAAGGTCTCGATCCCGGCGCGAGACATCTCGGAGCCGGTCTTTCAGCACGGTCCCGGGGGCAAGCGCTCGATCATCGCCCCGGGCAATCGGGAGTTCGTCGAGGGGGATCGCCTGCGTCGTCCCGGCGGCGGAGGCGGCGGCGGGGCCGGCGAGGGCGGTGCGTCCAATCAGGGCGAGGGCATGGACGAGTTCGCCTTCACCCTGTCCCGGGAGGAGTTCCTGGACTTCGTCTTCGATGGCCTGGAGCTGCCGCACCTTGAACGCAAGAACCTGGTGGACCTCGATGAGGTGCGCCCGGTACGGGCCGGTTTCACCCGCGACGGGGTGCCGGCGCGGATCAACATCGTGCGCTCGATGCGCGAGGCCCAGGCGCGGCGCATCGCCATGCGCGGCCCCATCCGGCGAGCCCTGCGCGAGGCCCAGGAGGCGCTGGAGGCCGAGGAGCGCAAGGATCCGGTGCTGCGCAATCCGGCGCGGATCGGCGAGCTTCGGGCCGAGATCGAGCGCCTCGAGAAGCGCCTCGAGGCGGTGCCCTTCATCGACACCTACGACCTGCGCTACAACAACCTGATCAACCAGCCCCAGCCGTCGAGCAAGGCGGTGATGTTCTGCGTCATGGACGTCTCGGGGTCCATGACCCAGGCCCACAAGGACATCGCCAAGCGTTTCTTCCTGCTGCTCTACCTGTTCCTGGAGCGCAACTACGAGAAGGTCGAGCTGGTCTTCGTGCGCCACCACACCGCCGCCAAGGAGGTCGACGAGGAAGAGTTCTTCTATTCCCGCGAGACCGGCGGCACCATCGTCTCCAGTGCCCTGACCCTGGTCGACGAGATCATCCGCGATCGCTATCCGCCGACCCAGTGGAACCTCTACGTGGCCCAGGCCTCGGACGGCGACAACTGGGACGACGACTCCCTGACCTGCCGCGACCTGCTGGCCAACGCCCTGATGCCCCGGTTGCAGTACTTCACGTACGTGGAGATTACCCCCCATGCGCACCAGGCGCTGTGGGAAGAGTACGAGCGGGTGGAGGCTGAGTACCCGGATCGCTTCGCCATGCGCCAGATCGTGGAGGCCGGCGACATCTACCCGGTGTTCCGCGAACTGTTCCGCCGCCGCACCGTGCAGCCATGAGGCGAGGCCAAGGAGGCAGCATGACCGATCGCAAGCCCATCGCCAGCGGCTCCGACTGGAACTTCGAGACCCTCGAGGCCTTCGAGACCGAGATCGCGCGGCTGGCCGACGAGTATCGGCTGGATACCTACCCCAACCAGATCGAGATCATCACCACCGAGCAGATGATGGATGCCTACGCCAGCGTGGGCATGCCGGTGGGTTACCACCACTGGTCCTTCGGCAAGCAGTTCCTGGCCGTGGAGCAGGCCTACCGTCGCGGCCAGATGGGGTTGGCCTACGAGCTGGTCATCAACTCCGATCCCTGCATCGCCTACCTGATGGAGGAGAATACCCTGATGATGCAGGTGCTGGTCATGGCCCACGCCTGCTATGGCCACAACTCCTTCTTCAAGGGCAACTACCTGTTCCGGACCTGGACCGACGCCGGCTCCATCGTCGACTACCTGCTGTTCGCCCGGCGCTACATCGCGGAATGCGAGGAGCGCCACGGCGTCACCGCCGTGGAGCAGCTGCTCGACGCCTGCCACGCCCTGCAGAACTATGGCGTCGATCGCTACAAGCGCCCCTCGCCGGTGTCCGCCGAGGAGGAATCCCGTCGGCAGAAGGAGCGCGAGGCCTACCTTCAGGCCCAGGTCAACACCCTGTGGCGGACCATTCCCGGTCGTCCCCGGGAAGACGGCGGAGAGAGCTTCGCGGATGAAGAGGATCCACTGGGCCTGCACGCCGGCGGGCGCTACCCGCCGGAGCCCCAGGAGAACCTGCTCTACTTCATCGAGAAGAACGCGCCCCTGCTGGCGCCCTGGCAGCGCGAGGTGGTGCGCATCGTGCGCAAGCTCGCCCAGTACTTCTATCCCCAGCGCCAGACCCAGGTGATGAACGAGGGCTGGGCGACCTTCTGGCACTATACCCTGATGAATCGCCTCTACGACGACGGCCTGGTGGACGAGGGGCTGATCCTGGAGTTCCTGCAGTCCCATACCTCGGTGGTCCAGCAGCCGCCCTTCGACCACCCTCACTTCGGCGGCCTCAACCCCTATGCCCTGGGCTTCGCCATGTTCACCGACCTGCGGCGGATCTGCGAGCATCCTACCGAGGAGGACCGCCACTGGTTCCCGGATACCGCCGGCAGCGACTGGCTCGAGACCCTGCACTTCGCCATGCGCAACTTCAAGGACGAGTCCTTCATTCAGCAGTACCTGTCGCCGAAGGTGATCCGGGACCTCAAGCTGTTCATGGTGCTCGACGACGACCAGGACGAGATGCTCGAGGTGTCCGCCATCCACGACGAGCGTGGCTACCAGCGGATCCGCGACGGGCTGGCCATCCAGTATGCGCTGTCGGTTCGCGAGCCCAACATCCAGATCTGGTCGGCGGATATCCGCGGCGACCGCTCGCTGACCCTGCGGCATGTCCAGGACAGCCGCCGCCCGCTGGCGCGCAGTGTCTATCCGGTGATGCGCCATCTCCACCAGCTGTGGGGCTTCCCGGTGAAGCTCGAGTCCCTGGAGGGCGAGGAGGTGGTGCGTCATTACCACTGGCCGTTGCCCGAGGATGAGCAGAAGGAGGAGTGAGTCGCGGCCGGAAACCACACGGCCCGCGCCGGATGGCGCGGGCCGTGTGCGTTGCGGTGGGGCTCAGGCCTGGGCGGTCCAGGATTGGCACCAGCCCTTGGGCTTGACGCTGTTCTGGGGGAACAGCTGGCAGCCCTTGGTCTCGGCCTGATAGAACATGCAGTTGTCGCAGGTTTCGCCTTCGGCATAGGCCGGATTGTCGCTGGCGTCGCCGGCAACCTCGACATAGTTCAGTGCCTTGGCCTGATCGCTCTCGGGGTCCAGCAGTGGCAGCTCCTGGGCGAAGGCGGTACGGGACAGGATCCCGGCGCCGAGCGGCAGGGCGGCGAGGCCCAGCAGGCTGTGGCGGATGAAATCGCGACGGCTGTGATTGGCCATGTCGACTCCTCATTCTTTTGCTTGGTTCTGGTCACGGTCGGTGGTTATGGCGTCCATGCAGGTGCAGCGTCGATACCGATATCGCACCGGGATCCGGCTTCCTTCTGGTTAGCCTAGGCAAAGTGTATACATTTTGCCAGGTGTAAGTGTATACATTTTTTGCCGAGCGCTGCCGCCGGTGGGCGCCCGACCCTGCGGCGCGGGATTGGGCGTGCCGCTCCTGTCAGACCGATAGCGCGCCGCCGGGTTCTGTTCCGGGCGCCATGCGGCGGTGCGCGAGCGTGGTGGTGCGCGACCGTGTCGGGTGCCGATGGTGCTGCCTCGGCGAGGACGCTGTTATACTCGCGGCAGTGATGGCGGAGACCCGCCGAGTGCCCGATGCCAGAGGGAGAGAGCCCCATGCAGAATGCCGTGATCCTGATCAACACCGAGAAGGGGCAGGTCAACGCCGTGGCCCAACGGCTGGCCGAGGTGGACGGCATCAGCGAGGTGTTCTCGACCTGCGGACGCTACGATCTGGTGGCCATCGCCCGGACGCGTGACTTCGAGGGCCTGGCGGAGCTGGTCACCGGACGGCTCAACGAGGTCGAGGGCATCCGCGAGACCGAGACCCTCAACGCCATGCAGGTTCATTCCCGCCACGATCTCGAGACCATGTTCTCGCTGGGCTGGTAAGGCCCGCCGGTGCTGCAGCGCCTCATTCGCCTGCCGTCATGGCGCGGTTCGCTTCGCCGCCTGGGCATCGCCGTGCTCTTCGCCGCGGTGGGCAGCGGGCTGTGGTACGTCGAGGAGCGCGAGGTCCGCGATCGGCTCAGCTGGATGGGCGTGCCGACCTGGCAGCGCCTGACCCCGCTGAGCCTGCACCGGGTGCTGCGCAACGACGGTTTCCTGGTGGGCTGGTCGGACGTGCGGGTCAGCCCGCTGTGGGCCAGCTATGTGCTGCGCGACGATCGGGCGGTTGATGTCGGCGAGCGCCCCGGCTTTCGTCGCGACTGGCGCACGCTGTGGCCGGTCACCCCGGACAGCTACCTGCGCAGCGGCTACGACCGCGGTCACCTGGCACCCAACTACGCCATCGCCCGTGTGCATGGCCCTGCCGCCCAGTACGATACCTTCCTGATGAGCAACATGGTCCCGCAGCGGCCTGACCTGAACCGCCGCCTCTGGCAGCGCCTGGAGGAGGTGGTGATCGATCGCTTCGTGCCGCGTCACGGCACCCTGCAGGTCATCGACGGGCCGGTGTTCGATGCGGACATCACCCGGGGCATGTTGCGCCGGGTCGGCCTGGTGGAGGTGCCGGAGGCCTTCTACAAGATCCTGATGGTACCGGGCGAGCGCCCCCGGGCGCTGGCCTTCGTGATGCCCCAGGAGGTGCGCGGCGACGAGCCCCTCGATCGCTTCGTGGTCAGCATCGATCGCATCGAGGCGCTGACCGGGCTGGACTTCTTCCCGAACCTGCCGGATGCCGCCGAGCGTGCCCTGGAAGGGCGGGTGGATGCTGCGGGCTGGGGGCTTGCGGCGGTGGCGAATCTGCCGGGTCGCTTCGACTGAACGAGGCGGGCGGTGGTCAGTGGCTCGGAAAGGCGATGAACGCGTCGCCGAGCTCTGTAAACCGCAGACGCAAAAAAACCGCAACGTGTGCGGCCGGAGATATAAAATGATATGGCGATGTAGGGCGAGGAGAAAGCCTCGACGCTCCGCTCTGTCTGCATAACGCGAAATGGTGCCCAGGAGAGGACTTGAACCTCCACGTCCGTAAGGACACTAGCACCTGAAGCTAGCGCGTCTACCAATTCCGCCACCTGGGCGCGTCATGCATATCGTCGTGTTCCGGGCCATCGCGTGAGCGATGAATGGTGCCCAGGAGAGGACTTGAACCTCCACGTCCGTAAGGACACTAGCACCTGAAGCTAGCGCGTCTACCAATTCCGCCACCTGGGCGAAACACGAGCGATTCGAGCTGATAAAGAGCGTGATACGAAAGCCGTTACTGGCAGTGTATCAAATGGTGCCCAGAAGAGGACTTGAACCTCCACGTCCGTAAGGACACTAGCACCTGAAGCTAGCGCGTCTACCAATTCCGCCATCTGGGCAAGTGGCGCGTATAGTACCGTATCTCGCCGGGAATGCAACCCCCGATCGGCCAGGCGGCGGGATTTTTCGCTGCTGTCGCCCCCTTGCACGTCCGATCATGGTTGGGTGCACCTCGTCGCGACGCTATACTGCCGCCATGACAATATATCCCGATCGCATCATCGCATGCCCGCGGCGCCAGAGCGCCCTCACCCCCATGCCGTCCCCGACCCTGCCAAGGATGCACTCCGCATGAATCATTGGACGCTCGAAGGCGATACGCACGCCAGCCGCGAGGCCCACAAGTACGACAAGCCCGCGCCCAGCCGCGAGTACCTGCTGGCCCGGCTGGAGGAGCACGGCAAGCCCGTCACCCACGAGGCCATGAGCCAGATGCTGGGGCTCGACGACGAGGACCTGCAGGAGGCCGTGCGCCGCCGGCTGTCGGCCATGGAGCGCGATGGCCAGGTGCTGCGCAATCGCCGCGGCGCCTATGCGCTGATCGACAAGCTCGACCTGATCAAGGGGCGGGTGCTGGGTCACCGCGACGGCATCGGCTTCCTGCTTCGCGATGACGGCAAGAAGCCCGACCTGGTGCTGCCGCCGCGGCAGATGCGCCGGGTCTTCCACAACGACCATGTGCTGGTGCGGGTCAGCGGCCGCGATCGCCGTGGCCGCGACGAGGCCACCATCGTCGAGGTGCTGGCGCGCAATACCCAGACCATCGTCGGCGTCTACCGCGAGAACACCCCCGAATTCGGCGTGCTGATCCCCGAGAACCCGCGCATCGCCCAGGAAATCATCATCCCCCACCACGCCAGCGGCGGGGCCAAGGATGGCCAGGTGATCTCGGCCAACATCGTTCAGCAGCCGGCTACCCGGGTGCAGCCGGTGGGCGAGGTCGTCGAGGTGATGGGCGAGCGCATGGATCCCGGGATGGAGATCGACATCGCCATCCGCAGCTACGAGATCCCCTGCGAGTTTCCGCCCGAGGTGCAGGACCAGATCGCCGGCATGTCCGCCGAGGTCGCCGAGGACGACAAGGCGCATCGTGTCGACCTGCGCGACGTGCCGCTGGTGACCATCGACGACGAGTCCGCCAAGGACTTCGACGATGCCGTCTGCGCCTGGAAGACCAAGTCCGGCAGCTGGAAGCTGCTGGTGGCCATCGCCGATGTCTCCCACTACGTGCGGCCCGGCAGCCCCCTGGACCAGGAGGCGATCAGCCGCGGCAACTCGGTGTACTTCCCGGGGCAGGTGGTGCCGATGCTGCCGGAGCTGCTGTCCAACGGCCTGTGCTCGCTGAATCCCGACGTCGACCGCCTGGCCATGGTCTGCGAGATGAACATCTCCCAGAAGGGCGCGATCAGCCGCTATCGCTTCTATGAGGCGGTGTTCCGCTCCCACGCCCGGCTGACCTACAACAAGGTCGCCTCGATCCTCGACGACGAGGACGAACAGGGCGAAGCGCTGCGCGAGCAGTACCGCGACCTGGTGAAGCCGCTCGAGAACCTGCATTCCCTCTACAAGGTGCTGCGCGGCGCCCGGGAAGAACGCGGTGCCATCGACTTCGAGACCACCGAGACGGCGATCGTCTTCAACGACGAGCGCAAGATCGAGAAGATCGTGCCGCGCTCGCGCAACGACGCCCACAAGATCATCGAGGAGTGCATGCTGGCCGCCAACGTGGCCACCGCCCGCTTCCTCGACAAGCATGACCTGCCGGCGCTGTACCGCATTCACGAGCGGCCCTCGCCGGAGCGCCTCGACAAGCTGCGCCTGTTCCTTAACGAGCTGGGGCTGTCGCTGCCCGGCGGCGACGAGCCGACGCCCCAGGACTACCGGGCGCTGGCCGAGACCATCCGCGGCCGCGACGACGCCGATATCATCCAGACGGTGATGCTGCGCTCCATGAGCCAGGCGGTGTACTCGCCCCAGAACGAGGGCCATTTCGGCCTGGCCTATCCGGCCTATGCCCACTTCACCTCGCCGATTCGCCGTTACCCGGACCTGATCGTGCACCGGGCGATCCGCTCGGTGATCCGCGGCCCGCGCCAGACCAACACCGTGCTGCGGGCCGAGGGAGCGCCGGTGGAGCCGCCGAGCAAGTGGTGCCCCTATACCTTCGAGCAGATGCTCGAGCTGGGCGAGCACTGCTCGATGACCGAGCGCCGCGCCGATGACGCCACCCGCGACGTGGAGAGCTGGCTGAAGTGCGAGTTCATGTCCGACAAGCTGGGCGAGACCTATGACGGCACCATCGCCTCGGTGACGCAGTTCGGCATCTTCGTCAGGCTCGATACCTTCTATGTGGAAGGCCTGGTGCACGTCACCTCGCTGCCCTCGGATTACTATCACTACGAGCCGGAGAAGCACCGCCTCAAGGGCGAGCGCAGCGGCATGAGCTATCGGCTCGGCGATGGCGTCTCGGTGCAGGTGGCTCGCGTCGACCTGGACGATCGCAAGATCGACTTCGAGCTCGCCGACGACAAGCCCCGGCCCCAGCGCAAGCCGCGCAAGTCGCGCGGCGGCGGCCAGGGAGCGCCCAAGGGCGGCGCCGGCGACCAGGCCGGCGAGGGCGACAAGGGCGGCCGCAAGCGCCGTCGTCGTGGCCCACGTCGTCGCTGAGGGCCGGGGTGATCGCATGTCGATGAAGAAGAAGCCGAAAGCGGCGCCGCGCCGCGGACCCAGGCCGCCGGGCGGCCTCGAGGCCGTCCATGGCGTGCACGCCGTGCGGGCGCTGCTCGCGCGGGGCGAGGCGCCCCGCGAGCTGTGGCTGCAGGAGGGGGAGGCCGCCGGTCGCCTCGCCGAACTGGTCGGCCAGGCTCGGGCGCGTGGCGCCCGCGTCAGCGCCCATCCTCGTGACGACCTGGACCGCCTCGCCCAGGGCGCCGCCCATCAAGGCATCGTGGCCTTTTGTCCGCCGCTGGCCTTCGAGGCCGAGGCCGCCCTCTGGCATCGGCTCCAGGGCTGGTCGAACGTCGAGCCGCCGCTGCTGCTGGTGCTCGACGGCGTCACCGACGTCCACAACTTCGGCGCCTGCCTGCGTAGCGCCGATGCCGCCGGCGCCCACGGCGTGGTGGTGCCCAAGGACAAGTCGGCGCCGCTCAACGCCACGGTGCGCAAGGTGGCCTGCGGCGCCGCCGAGAGCGTGCCGGTCTATCAGGTCACCAACCTGGCCCGGGCGCTCGGCAAGCTCAAGGAGCTCGGCGTCTGGATCACCGGTACCGCCGGCGAGGCCGAGGCCAGCCTGTTCGATGCCGACCTCGCCGGCGCCACGGCGCTGGTGATGGGTGCCGAAGGCAAGGGCATGCGTCGGCTGACCCGGGAGGCCTGCGACCAGCTGGTCAAGCTGCCGATGGCGGGTAGCGTCTCGAGTCTCAACGTCTCGGTGGCCACCGGCATCGGCCTGTTCGAGGCGATACGGCAAAGAAGCCTGAAGCCATAAGCTTTAAGCTTGAAGAGAACCCTTGATCTCATGTCTGAGGGTTCATGCTGGCTTCGAGCTTCGAGCTTCGAGCTTCGAGCTTCGAGCTTCGAGCTTCGAGCTTCGAGCTTCGAGCTTCGAGCTTCGAGCTTCGAGCTTGCGCCCCCGCCGCTCAGTCTTTAGAATACTGGCGCCCGTTCGTCCGGCGAACGGGCATCGTGTATTTCGATAATCACCTCCTTGCTTCCCCTGGGGCCCTGTCGCCTCTCTGGAAGCTGCCAAACCGCAAGGAGAACCCATGCGTCATTACGAGATCGTCTTCATGGTCCACCCGGACCAGAGCGAGCAGGTTCCGGCGATGGTCGAGCGCTACACCAGCGTCGTCACCGAGAACGGCGGCACCGTGCATCGTCTCGAGGATTGGGGCCGCCGTCACCTGGCCTACCCGATCAACAAGATCCACAAGGCTCACTACGTGCTGATGAACGTCGAGTGCCGCGGCGAGACCCTCGAGGAAATCGAGAACATCTTCCGCTTCAACGACGCCATCATTCGCAGCCTGGTCGTGCGCTGCAAGGAAGCCGTCACCGAGGCTTCGCCGATGATGAAGCCGGCGGAAGACAAGCGCGCCCGTCGTGACGAGAAGCCGTCGCGTCCCGCCCAGTCCGCCTAAGCCACACATCGCACGCTAAGGAGTCTTTCCCATGGCACGCTTTTTCCGTCGTCGCAAGTTCTGCCGTTTCACCGCCGAAGGCGTGAAGCAGATCGACTACAAGGATCTGGACACCCTCAAGGCCTACATCACCGAGACCGGCAAGATCGTTCCCAGCCGCATCACCGGGACCAAGGCCCGTTACCAGCGTCAGCTGTCCACCGCCATCAAGCGGGCACGCTACCTGGCGCTGCTGCCCTACACCGACAGCCACCAGTAAGACACCGGCGTGATGCTGCCCGTCGCCCGCTGGATGATGCGCGGCACGCCCCAGGCCGTCGCCGGGGCGGCCGCCGCGACTCTGGTGCCCTGGCTGTTCTGGCTGGGGGCCGCCATCGCCGGCCTGGTCACCCTGCGCCGCGGCCTGTCGCCGGCGCTGCCGGTGATCGTCGCCGCGGCTCTGCCGGCGGGCTGGTGGTGGACCCGGGGTGACGTCATCCCGCTGGCCAGCATCCTGCTGGTCGCGCTGATGGCGGTGGTGCTGCGCGCCCGGATGCGCTGGAGCGAAGCGCTGATCGTCGGCGCCCTCGCCGGGGCGGCGATGATCCAGCTGGACATCTTCCTGCCGCCGGGCGGGGTCGGGCCGCTGCTGGAGCAGCTGCGCCAGGGCTCCCCGGAGGTGGCGTCGATGCTCGACGAGTTCGCTCGCCAGGGCATGGAGACCGAGCGCCTCGCCGAGCTGCTGATCGGCGGCGTCACCGGCCTGGTGGTGCTGCTGGCGGGCGTGGCCTGCCTGGCCCTGGCCAGGAGCTGGCAGGCGGGGCTCTACAACCCCGGCGGCTTTCGCGAGGAGTTCCACGCCCTGCGCCTGGCGCCCCGCGAGCTGCTGGTGCTGCTGGCGACGCTCGTCGTCGGCACGGTGCTGGTGCTGCCCGGCGTGGGCCTGATGCTCTGGGTGCCGCTGCTGGTGGCCGGCATCGCGTTGGTACATGGTGTCATCGGATTGAAGGGAATGAACGGGCTGTGGCTGGTCGCCTTTTACGTGTTGCTGATCACCACCTGGCCCATGATTCTCATCGTGCTGCTCGCGGCCCTGATCGACTCGTTCGCGGATTTCCGCGCACGACTCGGCCGCAGCGACTGACAAGAGGTTTACGAGATGGAAGTCATTCTGCTCGACAAGATTGGCAAGCTGGGCGGTCTGGGTGACCAGGTCACCGTCAAGCCCGGTTATGGCCGCAACTACCTGGTGCCCTACGGCCTCGCCGTGCCGGCCACCAAGGACAACATCCAGGCCTTCGAGGCCCAGCGCGCCGAGCTCGAGGCCCAGGCCGCCGAGCGCAAGGCCGAGGCCGAGGCCCGCGCCGAACAGCTCAACGACATCGAGCTGTCGCTGGTCGCCAAGTCCGGTGACGAGGGCAAGCTGTTCGGTTCCATCGGTCCGCGCGACCTGGCCGACGCGATCTCCTCCGCCGGCTTCGACGTGGTCAAGAGCGAGGTCCGCATGCCGGAAGGCCCGATCCGCCAGACCGGCGAATACGACATCGAGCTGCACCTGCATGCCGAAGTCGATGCCACCGTGCGCGTGGTGGTCGTGGCCGAATAAGCCCGATCCCAGCGGTGGACGCCAGGGGCGCGAGGAGAGATCCTCGCGCCCTTTTTTGCGGGCTTGCGGCACGACGGCGAGGCTGGGGACTCCGGGGCCTTCGCGTTAGAATGTGCCGGCCCATGTTGCGAAGGTGCCTCCCTCAATGAACGAACCCCTCGAGCTCGACCAGGAGACCGCGGCCCTGAAGGTGCCGCCGCATTCGCTGGAAGCCGAGCAATCCGTGCTCGGCGGGCTGATGCTCGACAACCAGGCCTGGGACAGCGTGGCCGACCGCCTGGTGGCCAACGACTTCTATCGCTACGAGCATCGGCTGATCTTCAACGTCATGGCGGGGCTGGCCGAGGAGGCCCGCCCGCTGGACGTGGTGACCCTCTCCGAGGCCCTGGAGGGGCGGGACCAGCTGGAGACGGTGGGGGGGCTGGCCACCCTGGCGGAGTTGGCCCGCAACACGCCCTCGGCGAGCAACATCCGCGCCTATGCCGACATCGTTCGCGAGCGGGCCACCCTGCGCAAGTTGATTCGCGCCGCCAACCAGGTCGCCGAGAGTGCCTTCGCGCCCCAGGGGCGGCCCGCCGACGAGCTGGTCAACGAGGCCGAGCGGCTGGTGTTCCAGATCAGCGAGGAGCGCCCCAAGGAGGGCGGCCCCGTCGGCATGAGCGACCTGCTGGCCAAGGCGGTGGATCGCATCGACGAGATGTTCAACATGCAGGGCGAGATGACCGGCCTGTCGACCGGCTTCCGCGACCTGGACGACATGACCTCCGGCCTGCAACCCTCGGACCTGGTGATCGTCGCCGGGCGCCCCTCGATGGGCAAGACCACCTTCGCCATGAACCTGGTCGAGCACGCGGTGATCTCGAGCGACAAGCCGGTGATGGTGTTCTCCATGGAGATGCCTGGCGAGTCGATCATGCTGCGCATGCTGTCGTCGCTGGGGCGGATCGACCAGACCCGGGTGCGTACCGGCCAGCTGGAGGACGAGGACTGGCCGCGGCTGACCTCGGCGGTCAACCTGCTCAAGGACAAGCAGCTGTTCATCGACGACACCGCGGCGCTGTCGCCCAACGAGATGCGCTCGCGGATCCGCCGGGTGGTGCGCGAGCACGGCAACCTGGCGCTGATCATGATCGACTACCTGCAGCTGATGCAGATCCCCGGCTTCTCTGAGAATCGCACCGGCGAGATCTCGGAGATCTCGCGCTCGCTCAAGGGCCTGGCCAAGGAGTTCGGCTGCCCGGTGGTGGCGCTGTCGCAGCTCAACCGCTCCCTCGAGCAGCGGCCCAACAAGCGTCCGGTGATGTCGGACCTGCGCGAGTCCGGCGCCATCGAGCAGGATGCCGACCTGATCGGCTTCGTCTATCGCGACGAGGTCTACAATCCGGATAACCCCGACAATCAGGGGCTGGCCGAATTCATCATCGGCAAACAGCGTAATGGCCCCATCGGCACGGTGCACATGGCCTTCATCGGCAAGTACACCCGCTTCGAGGACCTGGCGCCGGACAGCTACGGCGAGGCCTTCGGCGAGTGACCCCTTGAGCGCGGCGTTCGGCGCCGTATAATCCCTCCCCCCTGAACAGCACACTGGAGGAGCACCATGGCAGGCGGATTTCGGCGCGGCAATCGGCGGCGCACCCCGAAGCTCGAGGCACGCGGCGAGTTGCAGTCCGTGGAGCGCGAGGGCCCGTTCAAGGAATGGCTGGGCATGCCGGACCTGTACCGCTATTACATCGTGGTCGACGGCGAGCATTACAGCTATCAGACCGAGGACTCGGAGCTGCCGGTGGCGGTCGGCGACCGGGTGGTGTTCCGCTACAAGGAGACCAAGGCCGGCAACTGGGTCGACCGCAACTCCCTGGGCAAGGCGATCGACCCCGCCGACTACCAGTAACCGGAACCCCGGGCCCCTTCATCGGTCATAGTGACGACACGGAGTCGTCATCCGCGTGTCATCGGGCGGCGTCAGGCTTTGCCCGATCCACTCAATGATCCCGCGATGGAGGGACCCATGGATTTCAATGACCTCAAGGCCTTCGTGGCCCAGCACGACAACTTCGAGATCCGCGTGATCGGCCATGCCGGCAGCCACTGCTACCAGGTCGAGCTCGAGGACGTGGAAGGGCGCCGCCACATGCTGACCCGCGGCGGCAAGCCGATGCTGTTTCGCGCCCTGGACGACGTCTACCTGGAGCTCAAGCGGGCCGGCATTCACCGTGCCTATCTGGTCCAGCAGGTGCCCCATGACGAGGTGATCGGCCGCGAGACCCACTACGGCGATCCGCTGGCCTCGCGCATGCCGCTGGTCTTCTGAGCGCCGCGCGAACGGCTTTCACCCGATACCCGCGCCGTTCCCGGCGTCTCCGGCGGGCCCCGCCCGCTTGCCCCGGCCGCCCTGGCCGGTTTCCACCACCCCACCTCCCACCCGTTCGGCGGGCCACCAGGCCGCCGCTGTATCAAGCGTCCCCGGCACTCGGCGTGCCGTATCCCGTCCGATGGTCCCCCTGGCCATAGGCCGGCTCGGTCGTGAGCCCGGCGAGGAAGGTCTCGGCCTGTTCCCGCATGGCCGCGCGCTTGTCGTCCGACATGCGGTCCAGCGAACCGTAGATCAGCTTCATGCGGTGATTGCCGGACAGGGCGTCGCGATGGCGCTCGAGGAAGCGCCAGTAGAGGCTGTTGAGCGGGCAGGCGTGCTCGCCGACGACCCGCTTGGGATCGAAGCGGCAGTGCCCGCAGTGGTCGGACATGCGGTCGATGTACTTGCCCGAGGCGCAGTAGGGCTTGGAGCCCATCAGCCCGCCGTCGCCGTGCAGCACCATGCCCAGGGTGTTGGGCAGTTCCACCCACTCGCAGGCGTCGGCATAGACCGCCAGGTACCAGTCGCACAGCGCCGCGGGGGCCACGTCGCACAGCAGCGCGAAGTTGCCGGTGACCATCAGCCGCTGGATATGGTGGGCGTAGGCATTGTCGCGGGTCATCTCGATGGCGCGCCTGAGGCAGCGCAGCTCGGTGTCGCCGCTCCAGTAGAAGTCCGGCAGCCCACGGTTCGCGCCCAGGGCGTTGGCGCGCTTGTAGTCGGGCATGCGCGTCCAGTAGAGGCCGCGCACGTATTCCCGCCAGCCCAGTATCTGGCGAATGAACCCCTCCGCCGCATTGAGCGGCGCGCGGCCCTCGCGATACTCGCGCTCGGCGCCCTCGCAGACCTCGCGAGGCGATAGCAGGCCGAGGTTCAGCGCCGCCGACAGCCGCGAGTGGAACAGGAAGGGCTCGTCGTCGCTGATGGCGTCCTGCCAGCGGCCGAAGTCGGGCAGCAGGGCGGTGAGGAAATGCCGCAGGTCGGCCAGCGCCTGGCGGCGGGTCACCGGCCAGTGGAAGCCCGCGAGGTCACCGAAATGGTCGCCGAAGTGCTCCTCCACCAGCGCCAGTACCTCGCGGGTCACATCGTCCCGGCGATGGCGGGGCGGGGCGGGCACCTCGAGACGCTCGGGCAGCGGCTCGCGGTTGTCGTGGTCGTAGTTCCAGCGCCCGCCGGCGGGCTCGTCGCCGTCCATCAGCAGGCCGGTGCGCCGGCGCATCTCACGGTAGAAATATTCCTGGCGCGGCGACTTGCGCCCCTTCTCCCAGGCGGCGAAGTCGTCCGGCGTGGCATAGAAGCGGTCGTCCTCCATCAGGCGCCAGGGCAGGGCGGCGCCGCGGCGCTGGTGCATCGCCTGCCACAGTCGCCACTCTCCCGGGCGGGTGACGCGAACCTCGCCGCAGGCGTAGAGCGCGGCGAGACGCTCGGCCTCGTCGATCAGGTTCTGGGCATTGTCCGGTGCGTCCAGGCTGCTGTAATGGACCCGCCAGCCCCGGTTGCGGAGTGCCGCGGCGAAGTGGCGCATGGCGGCCAGGATCAGCGCGATCTTCTGGGGATGGTGGGGCACGTAGCGGCCTTCCTCGGCCACTTCGCACAGCGCGACGACGGCCTCCGGCGGGGCGCCGCGCAGGATCGGCAGGTCGAGGCTGAGATGGTCGCCGAGGATCAGGAGCAGGGGGCGGGACATGGCTCACCAATAATTGTACAAATGTCCCTGATAGTATAACTATATTCCGCTCGACTGCCTGGGGTGATAGGCTAGCAGGCGAATCCAAGACTCACGCCGATCACAGGGAAAGCGCCTCATGGCAGCCTTTGAGCACTCCTCCGATGCCACATTGATCACCCCCGGCGAGGATCGACTGCGGCACGCTCCACAGGATCATCCCCCGCTGCCCGGGGGCAAGGTCGGGGTGGTGCTGGCCAACCTCGGCACCCCGGACGCCACCGACTACTGGTCGGTGCGCCGCTATCTCGACGAGTTCCTGTCCGATCGGCGGGTGGTGGATTATCCCCGCTGGCTATGGCAGCCGCTGCTCAAGCTGGTGATCCTGACCCGGCGTCCCTTCGCCTCGGGCCAGGCGTACCGCAGCATCTGGAACCGGGGTCTCGACGAGAGTCCGCTGCTGACCATCACCCGGGAACAGACCGCCAAGCTGGCGACGCGGCTTGAGGCGGCCTTCGGCGAAGGCGTCGAGGTGGACTTCTGCATGCGCTACGGCAACCCCTCCACCGACAGCGTGCTGCGCCGGCTGCATGCCCGGGGCTGCGAGCGGATCCTGTTCTTCCCGCTCTACCCCCAGTACGGTTCGCCGACCACCGCCACCGCCTGCGACCAGGCCTTCCGCACCCTGATGCGTCTCAAGTGGCAACCCTCGGTGCGCACCGTGCCCGCCTATTACCGGCATCCGGACTATCTCGCGGCACTGGCCGCCTCGGTGCGGGAGGCCTACGCGAGCGCCGAGGCGACGCCGGAAGTGCTGGTGGCTTCCTATCATGGCGTGCCCAGGCGCTTCCTCGACGAGGGCGACCCCTACTACTGCCACTGTCGCCAGACCACCCGCCTGCTGCAGGAGACCCTGGGGCTGTCGGAGGCGGCCATCGAGACCACCTTCCAGTCGAAGTTCGGGCCCGAGGAGTGGGTGGGGCCGGCCACCGTCGAGCGGGTGGCCGAGCTGGCCCGCCAGGGGCGACGGCACATCGCGGTGATTTCGCCGGCCTTCGCCGCCGACTGCGTCGAGACCCTGGAGGAGATCCAGCAGGAGATCCGCGACGCCTTCCTCGAGGCCGGCGGCGAGACCTTCACCTACGTGCCCTGTTTGAACGCCCGGGACGACCATGTCGCCGCGCTGGAGGCCATCGCCCGTCGGGAGCTGGCCGGCTGGCTCTAGTGTCCTGCATCAGAGGTCGACGGTAGCATTCTGGCGGCCGCTTGCGCCGCCATGCCGCGTTGCCACTCCTCGCCATCGCGCTGCTATGCCTCGTCGCGGCGCCTTGCCTGGCGACCCAATGTGCTCGCCATCTTTTCAACGAACCTCCGAAACAGGACACTAGTGCACCGCGGACCAGCCTTGCCGGGGTCTCCACGCGCCACCCGGCGGCTCGACCAGGCCTCCGCGCGGTGCCTTGCCTGGCGGACCCCGGCGGCTCGTCTATGCGTCGACGAGAACGCCGCAACGCTGCGCCTCGCTGGCTCCCGTGCAGGGCTTAGCGGTCCTGGGGCTGCTCCTCCAGGGTGATGGGGCCGCGCTCCTCGGGGTCGCCATGGGGGATCGGTGTCTTGCCGACCTCCTCGTCGTGGAGTTCCACAGGGCGACCGCGAGTCTTGTCGATGTAGTCGAGCCTCAGGTGCAGGCCGGTCTTGGCCAGCAGGTGGGCGCTCACCGGCGCGGTGATGAACAGGAACAGGGCGATCAGCATCTCCTGGACCACCGGCTCGTTGTCGGCGATGCCGAAATAGCACATCGAGGCGATCAGAATGCAGCCGATGCCCATGGTGGTGGCCTTGGTCGGGCCATGCAGGCGCATGTAGAAGTCCCGCAGGTGGGTCATGCCCAGCGAGCCGATGAAGGCAAAGGCGCCGCCGGCGATCAGGAACAGGGAGATGACCCCCTCGAGAATCACGTAGAACGACATGCCGCTGGTCTCCTATTCGATGATGTCGCCGCGCAGCAGGTACTTGCAGACCGCCACGGTGCCGATGAAGCCGAGCATGGCGATCAGTACCGCCGCCTCGAAATAGGTCTTGGTGTTGAGCCACAGGCCGAACAACACGATCAGCGCGATGGAGTTCACGTACATGGTGTCCAGCGCCAGGATGCGGTCGGGGAGGCTGGGCCCTATCGTCAGGCGGTAGGTGTTGAGCACCAGGGCGATCATCACCAGCGCCAGGCTGATCTTCAGCGCGATGTCTAGCATTCGTAGATCTCCTTGAGCGGGCGCTCGTAGCGTTCGCGGATCTGCTCGATCAGCGCCTCGTCATCCTCCGCATCGAGGGCATGGATCAGCAGGCTCTTGCCGTCCATGCGCAGGTTGGCCGACACCGTGCCGGGGGTCAGGCTGATGGTGTTGGCCAACAGGGTGATGGTGAAGCGCTCTTCCAGCATCAGCGGATATTCCACGAAGTGGGGCCGCGAGCGTTGTCGAGGATTGAGGATCAGCCAGGCGACCTGGAAGTTGGCGACCACGATATCGCCGAGCACTCGCAAGACGTAGCGCAGCAGCAGCCACGGGCGCTTGACCCGGGGCTGGACATCCCAGAAGCGGTAGGTGAGCAGCGGGATGACGACGGCCAGGAAGCCGCCCAGCAACAGATGGCCGAACGCCAGGCTGCGCGCCAGCAGCAGCCAGACCACCAGCAACAGCAGGGACAGCAGCGGGATGGGCAGCCAGGAACGAGGACGGATCATGAGGCATCTCCAGCGTCGGGCAGCAGGGCGCGCACCATGGCATCGGGATCGGCCAGTTGTTCGGAGGTGGCCTGGGTGTAGTCGCTGATCGGACCGGCCAGGGCCACCAACAGCGGCGAGGCGGCCAACAGCAGGCTCGCGCCGACCCAGTGCTGGCGAGGCAGGGGCTCGCCGCTGGGTTCGCCCTGCTGGCTGCGCCAGAACAGCGTCGAGCCGGCCCGCGACAGGGCGATCATGGCGCCCAGGCCACTGGCCAGCAGCAGCGGCCACAGCCAGGGTTGCTGGGCGTCGGTGGCGGCATCCAGCAGCAGGGCCTTGCCGATGGCGCCGGACAGCGGAGGCAGGCCGGCCACCGCGATGGCGCTGACCAGAAACAGCAGGCCCAGGGCGCCCCCCTGGGTCAGCGCCCGACCCTTGACGATCCGGGTGCCGGCCTTGCCGCGCTGCACGCCGATCATCTCGGCGAGCAGGAACAGGCCGCCGGTGACCAGGGTGGTGTGAATCAGATAGTAAAGCAGCGAGGCGGTGGCCTCGACGGTGCCCATGCCGACCCCGGCCAGCAGGGTGCCCACCGAGACCAGCACCAGGTAGGCCACCAGCAGGCGCAGGTCTCGGGCCGCCAACACGCCGAGGGTGGCCACCGCCAGAGTGGCCAGCGCCAGCCACCACACCCAGGGTTGCTCCAGGGCGGCCAGTGCGCCGGCACGTTCACCGAACACCAGAGAATAGAACCGCAGGATGGCGTAGACGCCGACCTTGGTCATGATCGCGAACAGTGCCGCCACCGGTGCCGGGGCCGCGGCGTAGGCCCGTGGTAGCCAGAAATAGAGCGGCAGGATGGCGGCCTTGAGGCCGAAGACCACCAGCAGCAGCAGGGCGCCGGCGGTGACCAGCCCGGCCCGCTCCGCGGGCAGCTCGCCCAGGCGCACGGCCATGTCGGCCATGTTGAGGGTGCCGGTGGCGCCGTAGAGGGTCCCCACGGCGATCAGGAACAGCGCCGAGCCGGCCAGGTTGAGCACCACATAGTGGACCGCGGCCTGGGTGCGCGACTTGCCGCCGCCGTGCAGCATCAGGGCGTAGGAGGCCAGCAGCAGTACCTCGAAGAACACGAAGAGGTTGAACAGGTCGCCGGTCAGGAAGGCGCCGTTGATGCCCATCAGCTGCAGCTGGAAGAGGCCGTGGAAGTTGCTGCCTCGCTCGTCGTCCCCGCCGCAGGCGAAGATCACGCAGCCCAGTGCCAGCACCGAGGTCAGCAGTACCATGAGCGCCGAGAGGCGATCGAGCACCAGGGCGATGCCGAACGGCGGCTGCCAGTCGCCCAGTGCGTAGTAGGCGATCTCGCCGCTCGACGCCCGGTCGACGAGCAGGGCGGAGATCAGCACCAGCAGCAGGGTGGCGCTCACCCCCAGTCGGCGCTTGAGCCGAGTGCCTCCGTGGCGCGAGCGCAGCAGCAATACCCCGGCGAACAGCGGCAGCACGATGGGCAGGACGATCAGGTGCTGGCTCATCGACGGTTCTCCTCGCCATTCTCGTGGCTGCGGCCATCCACGTGGTCGTTACCCATGTCGCCGCGGGCCCGCATCGCCAGGATCACCGCGAAGGCGGTCATGGCGAAGCCGATGACGATGGCGGTCAGTACCAGCGCCTGGGGGAGGGGGTCGGCGTAGTTCCGGTCCCCATCGATGATCGCCGCGCCATGGGTGGTCAGCCCGCCCATGGAGAACAGGAAGAGGTTGACCGCGTAGGACAACAGGGTCAGCCCTACCACCACGGGGAAGGTTCGTCCCCGCAGCATCAGGTAGAGCCCGCAGGCGCTGAGCACGCCGGTGGTGATGGCGTAGAGGCTTTCCATCAGCGTTTCTCCTTGCCGGTGGTCGTGGCGTCGGGGGTCTCGTCCTTCACCGGACGGTGCGGGGTGGTCACCTTGCCGAGATTGGCCAGGATCATCAGCGTCGCCCCCACCACGGCCAGGTAGACGCCAAGGTCGAAGATCATGGCGGTGGCCAGCTCGAAGTCGCCGACCAGCGGGAGATGGAAGTGGCCGAAGGCCGAGGTCAGGTAGGGGTGGCCGAACAGCCAGCTTCCTGCCCCGGTCAGGGCCGCCAGCCCCACCCCGGCGATGGCCACCGGCTGGTAGGGGAAGTCGAGGCGCGACTGGCCCCATTCCACGCCGCGGGCGATGAACAGCAGGATCAACGCCACGGCACTGATCAGCCCGGCGATGAAACCGCCGCCGGGCAGGTTGTGGCCGCGCAGGAAGATGAAGGCGGACACCAGCAGCGCCAACGGCAGCAGGGTCTGGGAGATGGTGGTGAGGATCATCGGGTAGCGGTCCGGCGACCACAGCCGGCCGTCGTTGTCGCTGTGCGGCATGAACAGCCGCAGGCGATTGAGCAGCTTGAAGATCGCCAGGCCGGCGATGGCCAGTACCGTGATCTCGCCCAGGGTATCGAAGCCGCGGAAGTCGACCAGGATGACGTTGACCACGTTGTGACCGCCGCCGCCGGAGACGCTGTTGGCGAGGAAGAAGTCCGAGATGCTGGCGCTGTCGCGGGTCAGCACCGCGTAGTTGAGGCTGGCGATGGACATGCCCAGGGCCCCGGCCAGGACGACATCGCGCAGGCTACGCGGCAACGAGGAATCGCGGGGGGTCTTCTGAGGCAGGAAGAACAGCGCCAGCATCAGCAGGATGATGGTCACCACCTCCACCGAGAGCTGGGTCAGCGCCAGGTCCGGGGCGGAGAAGCGCGCGAAGGTCAACGACACCAGCAGCCCCACCATGGACAGCATCAACAGCGAGATCAGGCGATAGCGATGGGTGACCACCGTGGCCAGGCCGCTGAAGATCAGCAGCACCGCCCCGGTCAACAACACACCGTCCACCGGATGCCGGGTCGCCTCGCCGGCCAGACTCGGCATCCGACCGAGCCCCAGGGCGGTGAGCCCCAGGGCCGCCACCAGCAGCAGCCCCATGTAGCGCTGTAGTGAGGCATTGTCGAGGCGCCCCAGCAGGCGTTCGGCGTGGCGCGCCGTGCGTTGGGTAGCGGCCTCGAACACCAGGCGCGCATCCACCGGCTGGAAGCCGCGCTGGAAGCGCCGCAGCTGGGCATGCAGGCGATACAGCAGCACCCCGGCGACCAGGGCCACGGCGCTCATCACCAGCGGCAGGTTGAAGCCGTGCCAGATCGCCAGGTGAAACTCCAGGGGGGCGAGCAGCACGGCGCGGCTGGCCAGGTCGAGCAGGCCGCCGGCCAGCGCCGAAGGGAACAGGCCGACCAGCACGCACAGCGCCGTCAGCAGGGCCACCGGAGCGCTCATCAACCGCGGAGGATCATGGGGCGCTTGGGGCGGGGCCTGGCGCGGCGCCTTGAAGAACACCGCATGGACCAGGCGCAGCGAGTAGGCCACCGAGAGCACGCCGCCGGCGGTGGCCAGCACCGGCATCAGCCAGCTCAGCCCACCCAGTACCGGGGTGTGCAGGGTCTCGGCGAACAGCATCTCCTTGGACAAGAAGCCGTTGAGCAGCGGCACCCCGGCCATGGCGGCGCCGGCGATCGACGTCAGCAGGGCGGTGAGGGGCATGGCCCGGCGCAGGCCGCCGAGGCGAGGGAGTTCGCGGGTGCCGGTCTCGTGGTCGATGATGCCGGCGCTCATGAACAGCGCCGCCTTGAAGGTGGCGTGGTTGAGGATATGGAACAGCGCCGCCAGCACCGCCATGGGGCTGCCGATGCCCAGCAGCACCGTGACCAGGCCCAGGTGACTGACCGTGGAGAAGGCCAGGATGCCCTTGAGGTCGGTCTTCATCAGCGCGAACCAGGCGCCGTAGAGCAGAGTGGTCATGCCCACCAGCGACACCACCAGGGTCCAGAGCTCGCCGCCGGCGAGCGCCGGGTGCAGGCGGGCCATCAGGAAGATGCCGGCTTTGACCATGGTCGCGGAATGCAGATAGGCCGAGACCGGTGTGGGGGCGGCCATGGCGTGGGGCAGCCAGAAGTGGAAGGGGAACTGCGCCGACTTGGTGAAGGCGCCGAGCAGCACCAGCACCAGGATCAGCGGGTAGCGCGGATCGGCGAGCAGTGCCTCGCCGCTGGCCAGCACGCGGTCCATGTCGTAGCTGCCGACGATGTCGCCGATCAGCAGGAAGCCGGCCAGCAGTGCCAGGCCGCCGGCGCCGGTCACCGCCAGCGCCATGCGGGCGCCCTTGCGGGCATCGCTGCGCCGGGACCAGAAGCCGATCAGCAGGAAGGACGACAGGCTGGTCAGCTCCCAGAACAGCCACAGCAGCAGCAGGTTGTCGGCCATGACGATGCCGACCATGGAGGCCATGAACAGGACCAGATAGGCATAGAAACGCCCGTAGGGTTCCTCCGGGCTCAGGTAATAGTGGGCGTAGAGCAGGATCAGCAGGCCGATGCCCAGGATCAGCAGATTGAACAGCAGCGTCAGGCCGTCGAGGCGGAAGGCCAGTTCAAGGCCCAGCGTCGGTATCCAGTCGACGGCGAAGCGCAGCATCTCGCCGTCGAGCAGCGCGGGCACGGCGCCCAGCGTCAACAGCAGCGCCAGGGTGGGCAGGGCGGCGGTGGCCAGCGAGCAGGTGCGGCGCCCGCGGTGCGCACTGAGCGCCGGCACCAGTACGCCAAGCAGGGGGAGCAGGGCGATCCATAGCAAGGTCATCGGTCGGTCATCCTGGGCGATTCCATGGGGGCAGGGCCGCACCGCCGGGCCGACGAGCGTGTCGTGTCCCCGGCCGGGCAAACGGCGCCTTCGATGGCGTCAGGGGCCATACTCTACCGCAAGGTCGGCGTCTCGTGCCTCCTTGCTTTCAATAGCTTGGCTCATTAACGTTGGGCCTTTGCTGGCCCGGCGGAGGCTCGCCCCGCCTTCATGGAGGGATCGCATCATGCAACTGGCCGTGTTGGGAGGCTTCGTGCTGGCCGGGATGGCGCCCCTGCTGCATCGCTGGTTCGGGCCCCGGGCCCCGCTGGTCATGTCCCTGCTGCCGGCCTCGATCGCCGCCTGGCTGCTCGGCCAGTGGCCGACGATCATGAGGGGCGAGGCGTTGCGGCTGGAGTGGGCCTGGGTGCCGGGGCTCGATATCAGCCTGACCTTCCTCATCGACGGCCTGTCGCTGCTGTTCGCCTTGCTGATCACGGTGATCGGCGCCCTGGTGCTCGCCTATAGCGGTGACTACCTGCGTGGCCATCGCGACCTGCCGCGCTTCCTGGTGGTGATCACCGCCTTCATGATGTCGATGCTCGGCCTGGTGCTGGCCGACAACCTGGTGGCGCTGTTCGTGTTCTGGGAGCTCACCAGCATCACCTCCTACCTGCTGATCGGCTTCAACCACACCGACCCGGCCGCCCGCAAGGCCGCCCAGCAGGGCCTGCTGGTCACGGTGGGCGGCGGTCTGGCGCTGCTCGCCGGCTTTATCATGCTCGCCCTGGCCGGGGACAGCTGGTCGTTGCAGACCCTCGTCGGTCGTGGCGAGGCCCTGAGCGATCACGCTCTCTATACACCGCTGCTGATCTGCGTGCTGCTCGGCGCCTTCACCAAGTCGGCGCAGTTCCCCTTCCACTTCTGGCTGCCCAATGCCATGGCCGCGCCCACTCCGGTCTCGGCCTATCTGCACTCGGCGACCATGGTCAAGGCCGGGGTCTACCTGCTGGCTCGGCTGCACCCGGCGCTGGGGGGCACCGAGGCCTGGGTAACCACGCTGTCGCTGGTCGGCGCGCTGACCATGGCGACCGGGGCCTTCCTGGCGATTCGACACACCAACATCAAGAAGCTGCTGGCCTACTCCACGGTGATGGCATTGGGCACCCTGACCATGCTGCTGGGGATCGGCACGCCGAAGGCGCTCAGTGCCTTCGTGGTCTTCCTGCTGGCGCATTCCCTGTACAAGGGGGCCCTGTTCCTGATCGCGGGCATCCTCGACCACGAGACCGGTACCAAGGACGTCACCGCCATGGGAGGGCTGCGTCATGTCATGCCGCTGACCGCGACCCTGGCCGTGGTCGCCGCCCTGTCACTGGCCGGCCTGCCACCATTGCTGGGCTTCGTCGGCAAGGAGCTGATGTTCGGGTCGGCGCTGGGTGCCTCGGCCTGGCGAGGGGGAATCCTGGCGCTGGCCTTCCCGGCCGCCTTCCTGACCCTGGCGGTGGCGGCGATCGTCGCCTTGCGCCCCTTCTTCGGCGAGCGCCGCGAGACGCCCCGGACACCCCACGAGGCGCCCCCCGCCATGTTGGCCGGTCCCTTGCTGCTGGCCACCCTGTCGCTGCTGCTGGGCCTGGTGCCGGGGAGCCTCGATGGCCTGGTGAACGCCACCCTGGCGGGTCTCGGCGTTCCCGGCGCCGAGATGCACCTGGCGCTGTGGCACGGCGTCAACCTGCCGTTGGTGCTGTCGCTGGCGAGCCTGCTGCTGGGGGGGCTGACGTACCGTCACTGGGACCGGCTGCGTGCCGGCTTGAGGCGGCTCGATCCGTTCATCGCGCGTGGCCCCGAGGCCGGTTACGAGTCGCTGATGGCGGGCATGGTGGCCCTGGCCGAGTGGCAGACCCGTTTCCTGCAGAACGGCTACATCCGCAACTATCTGGTGATGACCCTGCTGGTGCTGCTGGGGCTGGTGGGTCATGCGCTGTTCTTCCGCCACGGCCTGGCGCTGGACGTCGGGCTGTCGGTCTACTTCCATGAGGCGGTGGTCGCCGGGCTGATGGTCGCAGGTGCCCTGGCGGCCTGCGTGATGCGCTCGCGGCTGGCGGCGGTGGCGGCGGTGGGGGTGATGGGCTTCTCCATCGCCCTGACCTTCGTGCTGTTCAGCGCGCCGGACCTGGCGATCACCCAGCTGCTGGTGGAGACCCTGACGGTGATCCTGCTGGTGCTGGTGCTGTTCCGGCTGCCGCGTTTTGCGACGCTCTCCACGCCGGCCGAACGGCTCCGCGACCTGGTGGTGGCGTCGCTCACCGGGGGCTTGATCACCCTGCTGATGCTCTCGGTACTGAGCGGCCAGCGGCTGCCGCGAATCTCCGATTACCTGGTGGCCAACAGCCAGCCGTTGGGCCATGGTCACAACATCGTCAACGTCATCCTGGTGGATTTTCGCGCCCTGGACACCCTGGGCGAGGCGTTCGTGCTGGCGCTGGCGGCCATCGGGGTCTACGCCATGCTGCGCTTTCATGCCGGCGAGTACGACGCCCGGCATGCGGGGCGCCGGGGAGGATCGTCGGATGGTTAAGTCGGGAACCCTGATTCTCAACGTGGCGGCGCGCCTGCTGCTGCCGCTGCAGCTGCTGTTCTCGGTGTTCCTGCTGCTGCGTGGCCACAACGAGCCGGGCGGCGGCTTCATCGCCGGCCTGGTGGCGGCCGGCGCCTTCGCCCTCTACCTGTTCGCCTACGGTCGTCGTGCCCTGGGCGAGATGCTCAAGGTCTCGCCTCTGGATCTGGTGGGGATGGGGCTGTTGTTTGGCGTCGCCTCGACGCTGCCGGCCTGGTGGGTCGGTGAGCCCTTCTTCACTGCCCAGTGGTGGACGATCCCGCTGATCGACTTCAAGGCCTCGACGCCCCTGATCTTCGATATCGGGGTCTATCTGGTGGTGGTGGGCTCGGTGCTGACGGCGATCACCGCCCTGGTCGAGACCGACCGGCACGACGAGCGAGATCACTGAGGAGGCTACATGGAACCCCTGATGGCCGTGACCATCGGCGTGCTGTTCGCCGCCGCCATTTACATGATGCTACGACGCTCCATCGTCAAGCTGGTGATCGGCCTGATGCTGCTCTCCAATGCCGCCAACCTGTTGATCTTCGCCACCGCGGGGATGCGACGCGGGGCGCCGCCGCTGGTGCCCGAGGGCATGTCGGCGCCGGAGGGCGTGGTCGCCGACCCCTTGCCCCAGGCGTTGGTGCTCACCGCTATCGTCATCGCCTTCGGCGTGCTGTCCTTCGCCGTCGTGCTGGTGCGGCGTGCCTGGGAAATCGTGCGTGCCGATGACCTGGACAAGATGAAGGATACCGACACGTGACCCCGCAGATTGCGTTGCCCGTGCTGATTCCCCTGTTCGCCGGCGCCCTGTCGCTGGTGTTCTGGCGCTCGCCGATCATGCAGCGCCTGGTCGCCGTGGCCGGCACCGCCGGGTTGCTGGCCACCAGTGTCTGGCTGCTGATCGCGGTGAACCGTGACGGCATCCTGGTGATGCACATGGGAAGCTGGCCGGCGCCCTACGGCATCAGCCTGGTGGCCGATCTGCTGGGCGCCATCATGGTGGTGCTCACCGGCCTCATCGGCCTGGCCGTGGCGCTGTTCTCGCTGGCCTCGATAGGTCGTGGGCACCAGGCCTATGGGTATTTTCCGCTGATGCACCTGCTGCTGGCCGGTGTGGCCGGGGCCTTCCTGACCGGCGACATCTTCAACCTCTATGTCTGGTTCGAGGTGATGTTGGTGGCCTCCTTCGCGCTGCTGATCCTGGGCAGCGAGAAGCCCCAGATGGAAGGGGCCATCAAGTACGTCACCCTCAACCTGGTGTCCTCGGTCATTTTTCTGGTCGCGGTAGGCTTGCTCTACGGCATGGTCGGCACGCTCAACATGGCCGATATCGCCCGCCGTCTGGCGACCCTGGAGAACACCGGCATGGTCGACGTGCTGGCGATGATGTTCATGGTGGCCTTCGGCATCAAGGCGGCGGCCTTCCCGCTGTTCTTCTGGCTGCCGGCCTCCTACCATACCCCGCCGGTAGCGGTGTCGGCGCTGTTTGCCGGCCTGCTGACCAAGGTCGGGGTCTATGCGTTGTTCCGGGTGTTCACCCTGATCTTCCACCACAGCCCGGGATATACCCACGAGATCCTGCTGTGGGGCGCGGGCCTGACCATGCTCTCCGGGGTGCTCGGGGCGGCGGCGCAGTTCGAGTTCCGGCGTATCCTGTCGTTCCACATCGTCAGTCAGATCGGCTACATGATCCTGGGCCTGGCGTTGTTCACGCCCCTGGCGATCCTCGGCGGCGTCTTCTATATCGCCCACCATATCATCGTGAAGACCAACCTCTTCCTGATCAGCGGCATCGTCCAGCGCCTGCGCGGCAGCTACCGACTCGAGGCGCTGGGCGGCTTCTATCGCAGCCATCCCTGGCTGGCGGTGCTGTTCCTGATTCCGGCGCTGTCGCTGGCCGGCATGCCGCCGCTCTCCGGCTTCTTCGCCAAGTTCCTGGTGATTCGGGCGGGCATCGAGGCCGAGGCCTATGGCGTCACGGCGATCGCCCTGGTGGTGGGGCTGTTGACGCTCTACTCGATGGTCAAGCTCTGGAACGAGGTGTTCTGGAAGGAAACGCCCCCGGAGGGCGAGATGGACCCCTATCCGGTGGTCGGTCAGCGCGAGCTGTGGCTGATGGGGGCGCCGGTGGTGGGGCTGGCGCTGTGTACCCTGCTCATCGGCCTCAATGCCGGCCCCCTGTATGCCCTGGCCGAGGCCTCGGCCACTGAACTGATGGCGCCCGAGCGCTACATCGAAGCGGTGCTCGGGGCGCCGGGGGAGGGCGGCTCATGATCGGCGCGGCCTGGAACCTGCTGCTCGGCTTCGCCTGGGTGGTGCTCACCGGTGACTTCAGCGGCCGCAACCTGCTCGCCGGGATGGTGTTCGGCTATCTGGTGCTGGCGCTGATTCAGCCCCAGGTGCCGGCGTTGGCCGGCCATGCCCAGCGCTTGCCGCGGCTGATTCGGTTCGTCGGCTTCTTCCTCAAGGAGCTGGTGGTCGCCAACCTTCGGGTCTCCTATGACATCGTCACGCCGCCCTGGTACATGAAGCCGGGGGTGATCGCCATGCCCTTGAAGGCCAGCACCGAGTTCGAGATCGCCTTCGTGGCCAACCTGATCTCGCTGACGCCGGGGACCCTGAGCCTGGATGTGTCCGACGATCGTCGGGTGCTCTATATCCATGCCATGTTCCTGGATGATGAGCCGGCGCTCAGGAAGAGCCTGGCGAAGCTGGAGCGCCGCGCCCTGGAACTCTTTCACTAGCCAAGGGAGGGAGACCCCGTGTCGACCGTGATCCTGTTGAGCCTGGCCCTGATGTCCCTGGCCCTGTGCCTGGCCTTCGTGCGCCTGTTCCGCGGCCCCAGCCTGCCGGATCGGGTGGTGGCCCTGGAGCTCTTTTCGTCGATTCTCGTCGGCATCATCGGGGTGGTGGCCGTCGCCACCGACGTGCCGAGCCTGCTGGACGTGGCCATCGTCATGGCGCTGATGGCCTTCATGGCGACGATCGGCTTCGCTCGCTTCCTGGAACGCGGGGGGCCCCGGGATGATTGAATTTCTCGAGGGGGCGGGGCTGCTGGCCGGCTCGACCTTCATGTTGCTGGCCGCCCTGGGGGTGGCGCGGCTGCCCGACCTGCTGACCCGAATGCATGCCACCACCAAGGCGGCGACCCTGGGGGCCTCGCTGATCATGCTGTCGGTGGCCCTGCACTTCGCACAGACGGCGGTGGTGGCCCGTGCCTTCGGGATCATCCTGTTTCTCATGCTGACGGCGCCGGTGGCGGCGCACGTCATCGGCCGTGCCGGCTATTTCGTCGGCTCGCGGCTATGGGACGGCACCATCAAGGACGAGCTCAGGCCCCACTACGACCCCTTGACCCACCGCCTGCACAGTGGCGTCGAGGAGGACGGCGGCTCGAGCGACCCGCCCCGCGACACCCCCGACGACCCGTAACGGCCTGCGCGGCCCCGTCGGCGCTTGCGTTCGCGTCCATCCGTTATATCCTGTACATATATTGTACGGATTTGGCGTTTTGTCCATGAGTAGTGCCGCCATGCGTCGCAAGGCCGATCTGCCCGCCAAGCCATGCCTGTCCTGTGGCCGCCCCTTCCGGTGGCGTCGCAAGTGGGCGCGCTGCTGGCACGAGGTGCGCTACTGCAGCGAGCGCTGTCGACGCACGGCCCGACGGCTGTCGCGGGCGGAGGGCCGAGCATGAGCGTTGATCTGATCTGGCTGCGCCAGGATCTGCGTCTGGCCGACAATCCGCTGTTGCGCGGCCCCCTCGGCGAGCAGATGCTCTGCGTCTTCGTGCTGGATGCGCGCTGGCTGGCGGAGGGCCGGCTCGGACCGGCTCGCCTCGGCTTCCTGTGGCAGAGCCTGATCGAGCTGCGCGGGGCCATGCTCGCTCGGGGCAGCGACCTACTGGTGCGCATCGGCGACCCCGTGGACGAGGTGGCGATGTTGGCCGCCGGGCTCGGCGCTCGTCGGGTCCGGGTGAGGCGCGATCCCGGCTGGGAGGAGGTGCGTGCGGCCGCTCGGCTGAGTCGGCGCCTCGCCCCCGAGTGTTCGCTGGACATCCAGGAGGGCGGCATGCTGCTCTCCTCGGCGAGCCTGCCGCTGGCCATCGAGTCTCTGCCGGCCGGCTTCTCGTCCTTCCGGCGTCGAGTGGCGGATGTCGAGCCCCAGCGCGCCGAGGCGGAGCCGGTGACTCTGCCCCCCTGGCCCTTCGGTGCGCCGCGAGGGCTGCCGCCATTGGGGCGGGTCTGCCCCCGGGCGGCGCGGTGGCGGGCCTCGTCCCGCGGCGGCTTTCGCTTCGCCGGCGGTGAGACGGCGGGGCGCGAGCGACTCCACGACTATCTGTGGGGCAGCGGTGCCGTGTCGCGTTATGCCGAAACCCGCAACGGCCTGGTGGGCGCCGACTTCTCCAGTCGGCTGTCGCCCTGGCTGGCCCTGGGCTGTCTGTCCGCCGCCCAGGTCAACGATGCGCTGTGCGCCTGGGAGTCGGAGCATGGCGCCAATGCCTCGAGCCGCTGGCTGCGCTTCGAGCTGCTGTGGCGGGACTACTTCCACTGGGCCGCCGTCCAGGATGGTCGTCGCCTGTTCGGTGGATGCGATCACCCCGCCGGTGGCGACGCCTTCGACGCCTGGTGCCGGGGGGACACCGGCCTGCCGTTCGTCGATGCCGGGATGCGCGAGCTGGCCCAGACCGGCTGGCTGTCCAACCGGGCGCGCCAGAACGTGGCCAGCTATCTCGTCCACGACCTGGGCGTCGACTGGCGGCTGGGGGCGGCCTGGTTCGAGCGTTGCCTGATCGACTACGACGCCGCCAGCAACTGGGGCAACTGGGGCTATATCGCCGGCCGGGGCCGCCATGCCAGCGCCCATCGCTTCTCGGTGCTCGATCAGGCCGAGCAGTATGATCCCCGCGGCGAGTACGTCGCCCGCTGGCGTCCCGAGCTGTCGGACCTGCCGCCGGGCGAGCCCCGGCACCGCCCCTGGCGGCGCGATCCCGAGGCCTTTCCGCCGCCGCTGGCCTCGTGCGTCGGGGGCGGGGAGGCATAGACATGATGACGTCCCGACTCGAGGCGCTGTCCCGCCGGCTCGGCCTGGCCGGTCTGGTGCCGTTCGTGGCCGCCTCGGCGGCGGCCTGGCTGGCGCCGCCGTTCTGGCAGGTGTATGCCCTCCAGGCCTTCCTCTACTACGCCGCGGTGATCCTGTCGTTTCTGGGCGGGGTGCACTGGGGGCTGGCGCTCGGCGAGGCCGGTGGCGACCGGGTCGATGGCCGTCGGCTGCTGGTCGGCGTGCTGCCAAGCCTGGTAGCCTGGCCGGCGCTGATGATCGATAGCCTGGCCGGCGCCCTCGCCCTGCTGGCGGGCTTCGTCGCCCTGCGTGCCTTCGAGGCGGGCCCCGGCGCCCCGGGGTTGCCCGTCGGATACCGTCGGCTGCGCACTAGCCTGACCCTGGTGGTGGTGATCTGCCACCTGGCGCTCATCGCGCGCTTGCTGCGACTGGCCTGAGGGCTCGATCTGGGCGATCATCGGGTCCTGTTTTCGCCAAGGAACGTCGTCGACATGCTGCCCCCGCTCTTGATGCTCGTCTTGCTGTGCGCCGGCCTGGCCGGCTGCCAGGGTATCGCCACGTCCCATGCCGAGGCCGCCCCGGCGGCCTCACAGGCCACCGAGCCCGACGGCCTCGAGCCGGCTGGCGAGGCGCCGGACTTCGCGGCCTGGCGCCGGGAGTTCCGGCGCCAGGCCCGGGCGGAGGGCATCGACGAGACGACCCTGGCGCACCTCGATGCGCTGCGCTATCGGCCCCGGGTCATCGAGCTGGATCGCCGCCAGCCGGAGTTCGTGCGCCCGATCTGGGAATATCTCGATGGCGCGGTCTCGGACAGCCGGGTGACCAACGGCCGGGCTCGGCTCGCCGAGCATCGCCAGGCGGCCCGGCGAGCGGCGGAGCGCTTCGGGGTGCCTGCCGAGATGCTGGTGGCCATCTGGGGCATCGAGAGCAGCTACGGCGGCTACCTGGGGGACTTCTCGACCCTCGAGGCGCTGGCGACCCTGGCCTACGACGGTCGTCGCCGCGCCTTCGCCCGCGGCGAGCTCATGGCGGCGCTGCGTATCCTGCAGGCCGGTGAGGTGCCCGTCGAGCGCATGGTCGGCTCCTGGGCCGGGGCCATGGGCCATCCGCAGTTCCTGCCGTCGAGCTACCTGGCCCATGCGGTGGACGGCGACGGCGACGGCCGACGCGATATCTGGGGCAGCGTGCCCGACGTGATGGCCTCCATCGCCGGCTATCTCGCCGAGGCCGGGTGGCGGTCCGGCGAGGCCTGGGGCGCCGAAGTCCTGCTGCCGCCGGACTTCGACTATTCGCTGGCCGAGCCGTCGACCCGGCGCTCGGCCGCGGAGTGGGCGAGCGCCGGGGTGAGGGCCCGGGACGGCGCTGCGCTGCCGTCCCTCGAGGCCGCCGCGGTGATCACCCCGGCCGGGGCGCGGGGGCCGGCCTTCCTGGTCGGCCACAACTTCGGGGTCATCCGGCGCTACAACAACGCCACCAGCTATGCCCTGGCGGTGGCCGTGCTGAGCGATGCCCTGGCCGGGCGCCCCACTATCCGCGGCGACTGGCCCCGCGAGGAGCCGGCGCTGCGGCGCACCGAGGTCCGTGAGCTGCAGCGCCGGCTCGACGCCCGCGGCTATGAGGTCGGCGAGGCGGACGGCATTCTCGGCCCCAACACGCGGCGCGGCCTGCGTGGCTTCCAGCGCGAGCTCGGCGTGACCCCGGACGGCTTCGCCACTCGCGAGCTGCTGGAGCGGCTGCGGGAGGTGACGCCATGAGGCGGCTGGCCTGTTGCCTGGCCCTCGCCCTGTGGCCGGGGCTGGCGATCGCCGAGGCGCCCGAGCGGGTGGTGGGCTGGGTCGAGCCGGTGGCCCTGATGCCCTGGAACCTGCCCTTCGAGGCCAAGCTGGACAGCGGGGCGCTGACCTCGTCGCTGGACGCCCGGGACATTCGCGCCTTCGACAAGGAGGGCGAGCCCTGGGTGCGTTTCCGGCTGCAGCTCGAGAACGACGCCGAGGGCGAGACCTTCGCCATGACCCTCGAGCGGCCCCGTGTGCGGCGCATGGTGGTGCGCGGGGCCGGGGGACGCGACGAGCGGCCGGTGGTGCTGCTCGATGTCTGTGTGGACGGCGTGCGCTATGAGGAGGAGTTCAGCCTGCGCGACCGCTCCGCCATGGACTATGCGATGCTGCTGGGGCGACAGACCATCGGCCACCTGGGGCGCCTCGACGTGGCACGCACCCACCTGACCGAGCCCGGTTGCGACGGCGAGGCCCGCCGCGTGCCCCACGAGCCCGAGGAGCAGGAAGACGCCGGCGACCCCTCAGAATAGCCGCGCCAACAGCGCCGTCACCGCCGTCTCCACGCGCAGGATCCGCGGGCCCAGGTGGATGCCCCGGCAGCCGGCCGCCTCGAGTCGTTCGACCTCCCAGGGAATGAAGCCGCCCTCCGGACCCACCGCCAGTAGCGTGTCTTCCTCGACGCCGCGCGGGCAGGCCTCCGGCATGCCGGGATGCGCCAGCAGGCCGCGACGGTCGGCCAGCAGGCCCGGCAGGCTGTCCTCGACGAAGGGCCGGAAGCCCTTGGCCAGGGTCACGCGGGGCAGGCGGGTGTCCCGGGCCTGCTCGAGGCCCAGCACCAGGTGGCGATGGATCTTGTCCTCGGTGAGCTCCGGCGACTGCCAGTAGCTCTTCTCCACTCGCCGGGTATTGAGCAGCGTCAGCTCCTTCACGCCCAGCGCGGTGACGTGCTCCAGGGTGCGCGCCAGCATGCGCGGGCGCGGCAGGGCCAGCACCAGGTGCACCGGCAGCGCCGGCGGCGGGGCCTGGTCGAGGGCGGCGACATCGAAGACCGCCTCGTCCTCGCTCAGGGCCAGCAGCTCGCCGCGTCCCAGGGCGCCGCCCTCGATGCCCAGCGTCATGGCGTCGCCGGCCCGGGCCCGGTGGACCTCCTTGAGGTGGGCGAGTCGGCGGGGGTCGCGGACCCGGGCCAGGCGGTCGTTCTCGATGTCGTCGGGCGAGAGCAGGATCAGGTTCATGGGGCCTCGTGACGCCTTTATGTCTTGCATGGAGGGTAGGGCGGTGCACAATACCTGCATAAGGAGGCGTCCGCCCACCCGAACCGAACAAGGAGCAGCGCCGTGCGCGTGATTCGCAAGTATGCCAATCGCCGGCTCTATGATACCGAACAGAGCCGCTATGTGACCCTCGAGGACCTGCGCAAGCTGATCCTCGACGAGGTGCCCTTCCGGGTCGAGGACGCCAAGAGCGGCGAGGACCTGACCCGCACCATCCTGCTGACCATCATCATCGAGCAGGAGCAGGCCGACGGCGATGCCCAGGTGTTCTCCAACGACCTGCTGGCCCAGTTCATCCGCGTCTACAACATGGCCCAGCCGCTGCCGCTGGCCCGCTACCTGGAGCAGGGCACCCGGTTGATGATGGAGCAGCAGAAGCACATGCAGGACCAGTGGCAGCAGGCCATGCGCCACACGCCCATGGAGCTGATGCGCGAGCTGGCCGAGGAGAACATGCGCTTCTGGCAGCAGAACCTCGGCGGCCAGGCCGGCAAGGGCCGCAAGGACGACGACGAGTCCTGATGGCGCTCAGCTGCTCTCGGGGTGGATCCGGTGACCGGTCGGCGAGCGGGCCGGCCCACCCGGCGCTGTGAGTCCCTCCGTGGGCACTGCTTTTGCCCTGCGGCGCTCTCGCATCCTGTGCCGCTTGTGGGTCCGGCGCGTCCCACCCGAAGGCGGCGTTGGCGGCCGCTTTCTGACATAATGCCGCGACGTTTTTCCCGTGTTATCCCCCTGTAGTGAGGTAGAGCAGCGGATGAAGGTTCTGATCATCGGCGGCGGTGGCCGCGAACACGCCCTGGCCTGGAAGGTCGCCCAGTCGCCCCGGGTCGAGACCGTCTTCGTGGCGCCGGGCAACGCCGGCACCGCCCGGGAAGCCGGGCTCGAGAACGTGGCCATCGGCGCCGAGGACCTGGAGGGGCTGGTCGCCTTCGCCGGCGAGCGGGACGTCGAGCTGACCATCGTCGGCCCCGAGGCGCCGCTGGTGGCTGGCGTCGTCGACCGCTTCCGGGAGGCGGGTCTGGCGATCTTCGGTCCCACCGCCGGGGCCGCCCAGCTCGAGGGCTCCAAGGCCTTCACCAAGGACTTCCTGGCGCGCCACGCCATTCCCTCCGCCGAGTACCGCACCTTCGTGGCCGTGGAGCCGGCCCTCGAGTACCTCGCCGAGAAGGGCGCGCCGATCGTCATCAAGGCCGACGGCCTGGCCGCCGGCAAGGGCGTGATCGTGGCCATGACCCGCGAGGAGGCCGAGGCCGCGGTGCGCGACATGCTCGAGGACAACGCCTTCGGCGACGCCGGCGCCCGGGTGGTGATCGAGGAGTTCCTGACGGGCGAGGAGGCCAGCTTCATCGTCATGGTCGACGGCGAGACGGTGCTGCCCATGGCCACCAGCCAGGACCACAAGCGCGCCTTCGACGACGACCAGGGCCCCAACACCGGCGGCATGGGCGCCTACTCGCCGGCGCCGGTGGTCACCGACGCGGTCTATGAGCGCGTGATGGAACGCGTCATCCGGCCCACGGTGCGCGGCATGGCCGAGGAGGGTCACCCCTACACGGGCTTCCTGTACGCCGGGTTGATGATCGACCCCGAGGGCAACCCCCGGGTCATCGAGTACAACTGCCGCTTCGGCGACCCCGAGACCCAGCCGATCATGATGCGCCTGCGGTCCGACCTGGCCGAGCTGTGCCTGGCCGGGGCCCGGGGCGAGCTGGCCGGCCACGCCTGCGACTGGGATGCCCGCGCCGCGGTGGGCGTGGTGATGGCGGCCGGCGGCTACCCGGGCAGCTACCGCAAGGGCGATGCCATCGACGGGCTCGACGCCGCCGAGGCCACCGGCTGCAAGGTCTTCCATGCCGGTACCGCCATGGGCGAGGCCGGCGAGGTGCTCACCGCCGGCGGCCGGGTGCTGTGCGTCACCGCGCTCGGCGAGGGCGTCTTGGCGGCCCGCGACCTGGCCTATCGGGGCGTGGAGGACGTCCGCTGGGCGGACGCCTTCCATCGACGCGATATCGCTCACCGCGCCATCGCCCGGGAGGCAGGCGAGGAGTGAGCGGGGCGGCCGACAGGCATCACCAAGGAGGCGGCATGGAGCGCGTGAAACTGGTCTTTCCCGAGGCGTACATTCGCCACCGGCATCCGCTGTCGGTGCGCATCACCGACATGAACTATGGCCGGCACCTGGGGCATGACGCGGTGGTGTCGCTGATGCACGAGGCCCGCGTCCAGGCCCTGGGCGCCCTGTCGCTCGCCGAGGGCGACATGGGCGGCTTTCCCTGCGTGGCGGCCGACCTCGCCGTGCAGTACCAGGCCGAGTCGCGCTGGCCCGAGGCGCTGGTGGTGGATACCGCCATCCCGGCCCCCGGGCGCCGGGCCATCGCCGTCTACCACCGTATCCGTCGGCAGGCGGACGAGCGCGTCGTGGCCACGGCGCGGATCAACCTGATGCTGGTGGACCCCGCCAGCGGGCGACCGGTAGCGGTGCCCGAGGCGGTGCGCGAGCGCCTGACGGGAGCGGCCTGATGTCACGCGAGTATCCGATCATCGCCGTGACCGGCTCCTCCGGGGCCGGCACCACCACCGTCAAGCGGACCTTCGAGCGCATGTTCGCCCGCGAGGACGTGCACGCCGCCTTCGTCGACGGCGATGCCTTCCATCGCTATACCCGCCAGGAGCTGGCGCGGATCTTCCGCGAGGAGCCCGAGCGCAAGGACGAGCTGTCGCACTTCGCCGTGGAGGCCAACCTGCTCGATCACCTGGAGGCGCTGTTCCAGGAATACGGCGAGCATGGCACCGGCACCTATCGCCACTACATCCATGCCGAAGACAAGTCGATGATCGAGGCCGGCTACCAGGTGGGGACCTTCACCGAGTGGCAGCCGTTGCCGCCTGGCACCGACCTGCTGTTCTACGAGGGGCTGCACGGCGGCCTGGTCACCGCCGACCACGATATCGCCCGCCATGCCGACCTGCTGGTCGGGGTGGCGCCGACCATGAACCTGGAGTGGATCCAGAAGATCGATCGCGACATGCGCTACCGCGGCTATTCCCAGGAGGCGGTGATCGACACCATCCTGGGGCGCATGGACGATTACGTGCGCTATATCCAGCCGCAGTTCTCGCGCACCCACATCAACTTCCAGCGGGTACCCACGGTGGATACCTCCAACCCCTTCGAGGTGCAGGACATCCCCGCCGATGCCGAGTCCTTCGTGGTGATCCGCTTCCGGGATCCCGCTACGGTGGACTTCCCCTACCTGCTGGCGATGATCCAGGATGCCTTCATGAGCCGCCCCCATACCCTGGTGGTGCCGGGTTCGCGGATGCCGCTGGCCATGGAGCTGATCCTGGGGCCGCTGGTGCGCCACCTGCTGGCCCAGCGGCGCTTCCGCTGAGCGACCTTCCATCCTCGAGGAGCACGACCCCATGGACTGCCTGTTCTGCAAGATCGTCAATCGCGAGATACCCGCCGACATCGTCTTCGAGGACGACGAGGTGCTGGCCTTCAAGGACCTCAATCCCCAGGCGCCGACCCACCTGCTGATCGTGCCCAAGCGCCATATCGCGACCCTCAACGACATCGAGGAAGGCGACCTGGCGCTGGTGGGGCGGCTGCAATTCACCGCCGCCAGGCTGGCCCGGGAGGCCGGCTTCGCCGAGGACGGCTATCGGGTGGTGATGAACTGCAATGAGCAGGGCGGCCAGACCGTCTATCATATTCATATGCACCTGATGGGCGGTCGACGCTTTACCTGGCCGGCTGGGTAGTCGGCATGCGGCGTCTCGCCGCGAGCTGTGCGGTGTTCGACGCATCAGGTGCAGCTCTTGGCCTGGCCCGATCCCGTTCCCTCATGGCGCCGCCCGCGGGCGGCGTCGTTGCGTCCGCGAACTGCCGGCCCCGGGGCGACTCGGGTACAATGCGGCCATCATTGATTCAGGGGGTGTCATGAACCGTCAGTATTCCCGTGCCGATCACCTGGTGCGCCAGGGCGATGCCGTGCTGCGTACCCTGCTGCCGGGGGCCGCCCGGCCCTCGCGTCCCTCGCCGGCCACGCCGGAGGTGCGCGATGACGCCCTAGACGAGGCCGAGCGCCGTCATGCCGAGGGGCTGATGCGCATCAATCACACCGGCGAGGTCTGCGCCCAGGCGCTCTACCAGGGCCAGGGGCTGACCGCCAAGCTGCCCGAGATTCGCCGGCAGATGGAGGAGGCGGCCCAGGAAGAGGTCGACCACCTGGCCTGGTGCGAGGCCCGTCTCGCCGAGCTCGACGGCCGTACCAGCCTGCTCAATCCGCTGTTCTATGCCACCTCCTTCGGCCTCGGCGCCCTGGCCGGGGCGGTCGGCGATCGCGTCAGCCTGGGCTTCGTCGCGGCCACCGAGGAGCAGGTGGGGCGTCACCTCGAGGCCCACATGGACGAGCTGCCGTCCGGCGACCATCGCTCGCGAGCGGTGCTGCGCCAGATGGCCATCGACGAGGCCCATCACGCCGAGCAGGCGCTGGCCGCCGGTGGGGCTCGTTTCCCGGCACCGGTCCAGGCCGGCATGACGCTGATGTCCAAGGTAATGACCAAGTCGGTCTACAGGCTCTAAGCCGGAAGACACCCCAAAAAGCGAACCCCACCCGGTCTTGCCAGGGTGGGGTTCGCTTTTTCTGACAGCTTCAAGCTTACCGCTTGAGGCTCCCGCGCTCCGCGCGGGCTAGTCCATGTTGCGCGAGTAGAAGATCTCCAGCATCTCCTTGCGCAGGCGGCCCTCGATATCCCGGGCCTCCTCGAAGCTGATGTCGCGCCGCGAGGTGCCGAACAGGTAGTTGTCCAGCTCGAAGTCCTTGAGCAGCATCTTGGTGTGGAACATGTTCTCCTGATACACGTTCACGTCCACCATCTGGTAGGCCTGCTTGGTGTCCTCGGCCAGGTAGTCCTGGATGGAGGTGATGTCGTGGTCGATGAACAGCTTCTTGCCGTCCACGTCTCGGGTGAAGCCGCGCACCCGGTAGTCCATGGTCACGATGTCGGAATCGAAGCTGTGGATCAGATAGTTCAGCGCCTTCAGCGGGCTGATCTGGCCGCAGGTGGAGACGTCGATGTCCAGGCGGAAGGTGCTGATGCCGTTATCCGGATGGGACTCGGGGTAGCTGTGCACCGTGACATGGCTCTTGTCGAGGTGCGCCACCACGGTCTCAGGTAGTGGCCCCGGGCCGGGCTCCATCTGCTCGGGGTCGGCCTCCTCCAACTCGTGCTCGGCGATCAGGATGGTCACGCTGGCCCCGTGGGGCTCGTAGTCCTGGCGCGAGATGTTGAGCACGTGGGCGCCGATGATGTTGGTGACGTCCTTGAGGATCTGCGTCAGGCGCTCGGCGTTGTAGAGCTCATCGATGTAGTCGATGTAGGCCTTGCGCTGCTCCTCGGTCTTGGCGTAGCAGATGTCGTAGATGTTGAAGCTCAGGGAGCTGGTCAGGTTGTTGAACCCGTGGAGTCGGAGATTGTCGGTCACGTCCGAGCCTCCCTACTGTGGCAGATGTTGTCATCCCGACGGCAGCGCCGGAACCCCTGGCGATCGAAAGGCGCGTATTATGCACACCCCTCGGTGACGGCGCACCCGCCGCGGCGGATTTTTTTCGCCGCCGCCGGGGGGACGCCCCCTGGCAATTCAGGGAGGCGACGTGTCGTCCGTCCGGGGTCGCCCGGGCGGGCGGCATCAGTCCTCGACGATGGTGAAGGAGTGCGTCACTTCCACGCCGCCCTTGGCCAGCATGATCGAGGCGCTGCAGTACTTGTCGGCGGAGAGCTCCACGGCGCGCTTGACCTGCTTCTCCTTGAGCCCCTGGCCGCTGACCGTGAAGTGGATATGGATCTTGGTGAAGACGCTGGGCACGCTGTCGGCGCGCTCGGCCTCGATGCTGGCCACGCAGTCCGCGATCGGGGCCCGGGACTTCTCGAGGATCTCCAGGACATCGAAGGAGGTGCAGGCGCCCATGCCCATCAGCAGCATCTCCATGGGGCGCGGGCCGGTGTTGCGGCCGCCGTGGTCGGGCGGGCCGTCGATGACCACGCTGTGGCCGCTGCCGGCCTCGGCGACGAACTGGCGACCATCGGTCCATTTGACGCTGGCTTTCATACTCGGAGTTCCTTCCAGTTGATTAAAGGCGCGGCGCCACCGTGGCCGCTGCCGGCTTTCCACACCTCAGGCGACGAACTGGCGACCATCGGTCCATTTGACGCTTGCTTTCATGCACGGGGTGTCCTTGTGAATACAGGCTTCGTGAATGAGAGGCAATGAGCGGCTCGCCAGCTTAGCAGCTGGCGCCGCTCGACTCAGCCCGAGCGGGCTCGGAGGGCCCGGTCGAGGGTCTCGAGGCGGGCCGGGGTGCCGACATCGACCCAGGCGCCGCGATGATGATGGCCGGCGACCCGCCCCGCGTCCATGGCCCGGCGCAGCAGCGGGGCCAGGGCGAAGGCGCCGTCGTCGTGGCCGGCGACCAGCGCCGGGTCGAGCAGCGCCAGGCCGGCGTAGGTCAGGCGCGGCGCGCCGTGCTGGCGGACCCGCCCGGTGGCGTCCAGGTGGAAATCGCCCTCGGGATGATGATCCGGGTTGTCCACCAGCACCAGGCGTGCCAGGTCGCCATCGAGCGCGGCAAGCGCGTCAGGCGCCAGGTCGCACCAGACGTCGCCGTTGACCAGCCAGAAGGGCGCCTCGCCGAGCAGCGGCAGGGCGCGGCGGATGCCGCCGCCGGTCTCCAGCGGTGCCTCCTCGCGACTCCAGGCGATCGATACGCCGAACTCGCGGCCATCGCCCAGCGCCTCGATGATCTGCTCGGCCCGGTAGCTGACGTTGATGACCACGTCCCGGATGCCGGCGGCCGCCAGGCGCTCCAGGTGATGAACGATCAGCGGCTTGCCGGCCACCGGCAGCAGCGGCTTGGGGCAGCGGTCGGTGAGCGGGCGCATGCGCTTGCCGAGCCCCGCGGCCAGGATCATCGCCTTCATGCCGCGCCCTCCCGGTCGATGCCGTTCGCCGCCAGCCGCGCCGCCAGGGCGGGGCGGAAGGTGTCGGCCAGCCAGGCCTTGAAGGCGTCATGGCCGTCGAGCTCGGCGAGCGCATCCTCGAGATGGCCGAGAAAATGGGGCAGGCGGGCGAGATAACCGTCGCGATGGTCGCGCAGGGTCAGCCGGCAGAAGATGCCCAGCACCTTGAGGGCGCGCTGGGCGGCCATGGCGGCGACCTGCGCCCGGAAGGCGTCCGACTCGACGCCGGCGTCGAGTCGGCCGTCGGCCACGGCTCGGGCGCGGAAGGCCTCGATCCATTCGGCGCGTCGGGCGGCGTCGAAGCGGCAGTAGCGGCCGTGCAGCAGCGAGATCAGGTCGTAGCTGAGCGGGCCGGCCACGGCGTCCTGGAAGTCGATCAGGTACAGCGCCTCGTCCACCACCATCAGGTTCATGGCGTCGAAGTCGCGGTGCACGGTGACCGTCGGCTGGGCCAGGGCGCTCTCGATCAGCGACTCGCGAAGCGACGTCCAGCCGGACGGCGGAGCCAGGCCGAGCCAGCGTTCCAGGCACCACTCGGGAAAGAGGTCGAGCTCGCGGCCGAGCAGGGCGGCATCAAAGGCCGGCAGGTCGTCCGGGATGGCGCGGTTCTGCAGCTCATGGAGCAGGGCCAGGGCGGCGTCGTGCCAGGCCAGGGTAACGGGGGCATCGTCGCCGTCGAAGCGGGTCTGCAGCGGCGTGTCGCCGAGATCGTCGAGCTCCAGGAAGCCGGCGTCGAGGTCCACGGCATGCAGGTGCGGCACCGGCAGGCCGGCGAGCTCCCAGGCCCGGTCGATGGCCACGAAGGGCGCGCTGTCCTCCTGCGCCGGTGGGGCATCCATCAGCATGCGCGTGGCGCCGTCGGGCAGGCTCAGCCGATAGTAGCGGCGAAAGCTGGCATCGCCGGCGGCCAGGCGCAGGTCCACGGCCTGCGGGGCGAGTCCATGGCGCTGGGCGGCCCAGTGGCGCAATTGCGTCTGGCGGGCGAGGGCATCGGCCTCTGGCATCTTCACCTCTCGATGTCCGGTGGCGGGGCGCCGGTTGACGGCCCCAAAGCGTCGCCGCATGCTGAGGCCCGACGTCGTCGGCGATGACAGGGACTCGTCGGCGGGACAGGTCGCATGGGGCCTGTATAATACCGATTCACTCCGCCAAGGACATCGTGGAACATGGCCAAGCGACCCTCCCGGACGGCCCTGGCAGGCCTGGTGACTTCAAGCCTGATCGGCGCCCCCGCGCTGGCGGCGCCCCCCGAGCCGCTGCCGGCCGACCAACTGGACTGGCAGCCCTGGGGGGCGGACCGCCCCGCGGGCGCCGTATGCCGGGGGCGCTACGTGATGCCGGACTATCGGCTGGCGCCGCCCCCGGGGGGCCAGGTCTCCAGCGAGGCGGACAGCGGCGAGTACGGGGTCGAGGGCGAGACCCTGCTCAGCGGCGAGGTGGTGCTGCGCCGCGACGACACCCAGCTGGAGGCGCCGCGGGTGCGCCTGCCGGCGGCCCGCGACCGGGTGCTGGCCGAGGGGCCGGTGGCGCTGCGCGACCGCAACCTGCTGGTGCGCGGTGATGCCGCCGAATTCGCCCTGGACAGCGACGCGGCGAGCATCGATAGCGCCCACTACGTGGCCCACGAGCAGCGCGTGCGCGGCGACGCGGTACGCCTGGCGCGGCTGGAGGACGGCCGCTATCGCCTGCGCGAGGCCAGCTTCACCACCTGCGAGCCGGGCAGCCGGCTGTGGCGGCTGGTGGGCAACGACATCCTGCTGGATCGCCAGCAGGGCTACGGCACCGCCAAGCACGCCCGGCTCGAGGTCGGCCATGTGCCGGTATTCTACTGGCCCTGGGTGCGCTTCCCCCTGGACGACCGCCGCCAGACCGGTTTCCTGTGGCCGGTGCTGGGCGCCTCCGGCGACGGGCTCGACTACGCCCAGCCCTTCTACTGGAACATCGCCCCCGACCAGGACGCGACCATCACCCCGCGCTGGATCAGCGACCGCGGCTGGTTGCTCGGCGGCGAGTATCGCTACCTCTTCCCGTCCGACGCCGGCACCATCGAGGGCGCCTATATCGCCGACGACCAGCGTGCCGGTGAGGAGGCCTCGAACGGCTCCGACCTCGAGGACGGCGACGAGCGCTGGTACCTGGACTTCCGCCACGCCGGGCGCATCGATGCGCGCACCGACTATCGCCTGCGCTACGGGGCGGCCAGCGACGGCGCCTACTTCGACGATTTCGGGCGCAACTTCGCCGAGCGCGACACCGACCAGCTGTCGCGCCTGGCCCGGCTCGACTACCGCGGCGAGGTCTGGCGCCTGCAGGCCAAGGCCCAGGGCTATCAGGTACTCGACGACCCGCTGGACGAGGGCGACAAGCCCTTCTATCGCCTGCCCAGCCTGGACGCTCGCGCCCGCTGGACCCAGGACACCGGCTTCTATCAGGAGTGGGCCTCCAACCTGACCTACTTCTGGCGGGACATCGAGGGCGACGAGAACGGGATCTACGACTTCCGCGACGGCCAGCGGCGCGTCCCGCTGCGCGAGGCGGCCAACGGCGCCCGGCTTAGGCTAGATCCTGCCGTGGGCTGGCGCCGCGACGAGAGCTGGGGCTTTCTCGAGCCCCGCGTCGAGCTTGCCCACCTGACCTATGACCTGGACTACGGCGAGCGCGACACGGATCGCGCCGAGACCCCCTCGCTGACCGTGCCCATCGCCTCCGTCGACGGCGGGCTGGTCTTCGAGCGTGACCTCGATCTCGGCGGCGCTGACTATCGCCAGACCCTGGAGCCGCGCCTCAACTACGCCTACGTGCCGGCCCGCGACCAGAGCGAATTCCCGGACTTCGACACCGCCGAGCGCAGCTTCTCCTGGCAGCAGCTGTGGTCGCCGGACCGCTTCTCCGGCGGCGACCGGGTGGGTGATCTCAACCGCCTGTCCTACGGCGTGGAGAGCCGACTGCTCGAGGACGCCAGCGGCCGCGAGCGCCTCTCGCTGGGCCTCGGCCAGGCCTTCTACTTCGAGGATCGCCACATCGACATGGCGGGCGATCCCGATACTCTGCCGGCGGATGAGAATTCCTACGAGTACTACGATGCTACCCGCGAGCGCTCGCCGCTGGTCACCCGCCTCGACTGGCGATTGAGCGACCAGTGGCGCACCCGCTGGCAGTGGCTCTATGACGATCACCTGTCGCGCACCGAGCAGGCCAGCTGGGACCTGCAGTATCGGGCCGACGCCGGTCACGTGTTCAACCTGGGCTACCGCTGGCAGCTCGAGGGGTTCGACCTCTCCGAGGAGGACGCCGAGGACAGGCTCGGCTACAACCGCGAGGAGCTCGATGTCTCCGGGGCCTTCAAGGTCACCCCGCGGGTCGACCTGATCGGGCGGGTGGTCTACGACCACACCAACGACCGGACCCTGGAACAGCTGGCGGGTGTGCAGTGGAACGACTGCTGCTATGGTCTGCAGCTGGTGTGGCGCAAGTGGGTCGATGACGAGGACACCGCCAACACCATCGCCGATGACACCACCGATCGCGGGTTCTTCCTGCGCTTC
Source organism: Halomonas sp. ABH4_019 (assembly GCF_056159885.1). Classification (NCBI taxonomy): domain Bacteria; kingdom Pseudomonadati; phylum Pseudomonadota; class Gammaproteobacteria; order Oceanospirillales; family Halomonadaceae; genus Halomonas; species Halomonas sp. ABH4_019. The sequence goes on along the minus strand of NZ_JBSWWC010000002.1, from coordinate 76,586 downwards.
GTGTTCAAGGGGCTGGGCGGCGTCGGCGGTGAGGCCGCCGACTACTTCGACGGCGCCGTGCCGGGCTATCGCAGCACCGCCCTCGAGCGGCCCTGAACGCCGCCCGGCGACGCGACCAAGGGGCCGGACATCGGCCCCGACAGGCAAACCGATACCGAACGAGAGGAAACACCGACATGCGCAGCCGACAACTCGCCGCCCTGCTGCTGGTCCTGCTGCTGGGGGCCGCGCCCCTGACCGGGCTGGCCCAGCAGGTACGCCAGCCCCTGGATCGTATCGTGGCGGTGGTCAACGAAGGCGCCATCATGGCCTCGCAGCTCGAGGACCGCCTCGCCCGGACCCGGGGCCAGCTGGAGGCCCGGGGCATCGAGATGCCGCCGAACGACGTGCTGCGACAGCAGGTACTGGAGCGCCTGATCGTCGAGGAGATCCAGCTGCAGATGGCCCGCGAGGCCAACCTCAGCGTCGACGATACCGAGCTTAACCGCCAGGTGCGCGCCATCGCCGAGAGCAACAACATGACCCTGGACCAGTTCGCCGATGCCCTGGAAGCCGACGGCGTGTCGCTGGGCGTGGTGCGCGACCAGGTGCGTCGCGAGCTGCTGATGCGCGAACTCCAGCAGCGCCGGGTCGGCGGCCGAGTGAGCCTCTCCGAGCGCGAGGTCGACCGCTTCATCGAGCAGCAGGGCGGCAACATGAGTCGTGATCAGGCGCGCCAGGGGCTGTTCCAGCGCAAGGCCAACGACGAGATGGAAGACTGGATCCAGGAGATCCGCAGCGAGGCCTTCGTCGAAGAGCGACTCGAGCCGGGCGCATGAGCGACGCCCCCGTCATCGCCCTGACCACCGGCGAGCCGGCCGGCATCGGCCCGGAGCTGGCGGTCATGCTGGGGGCCGGCGGGGCCTCTGGCCATCGGCGGGTGGCGGTGGGCGACCCCGAGCTGCTGGCCGAGCGGGCCGCGGCCCTGGGCGCTTGCCTGGAGATCGTCGAGCTGGCGCCGGGCGAACCGGTGCCCGAGACGACGCCCGGCGTGCTGGCGGTCTGGCCGGTGACGCTGGCCGCCCCCTGTCGCCCCGGGGTACTGGACACCCGCAACGCCGGCTATGTGCTCGAGACCCTGGACCGTGCGGTGGCGGCCTGCCGCGCTGGCGAGGCCAGCGGCATGGTCACCGCGCCGCTGCATAAGGCGGTGATCCGCGAGGCCGGCCACGCCGACTTCACCGGCCATACCGAATACCTGCGCGACGCCTGCGGCGTCGACGAGGTGGTGATGATGCTCGCCACCGACCACGCCCTGCATGCCGCCGGCCCGGAATGGAACGGCCCGCGGGCGCTGCGCGTGGCGCTCGCCACCACCCACCTGCCGCTGCACGAGGTGAGCGACGCGATCACCCCCGAGCGGCTGGCGCGCCTGCTGCGCATCCTCGACGCCGACCTCAGGCGCTGGTTCGGCCTGGCGACGCCGCGCATCGCCGTGTGCGGCCTCAATCCCCATGCCGGGGAGGGCGGCCACCTCGGTCGCGAGGAGCTGGAGGTGATCGCCCCGACCCTGGCGGCGCTGCGTCGCGAGGGCCTGGCCCTTGACGGGCCGCTGCCGGCGGATACCCTGTTCACCCCGCGCCACCTGGCCGAGGCCGACGCCGTGCTGGCGATGTATCATGACCAGGGCCTGCCGGTGCTCAAGTACGCCGGCTTCGGCCGTGCCGCCAACATCACCCTGGGGCTGCCGCTGGTGCGCACCTCGGTGGATCACGGCACCGCCCTGGACCTGGCCGGCCGCGGCCTCGCCGATCCCGGCAGCCTGGCGGTGGCCGAGGCCCTGGCCGCCGACATGGCCCGACGCGGCCAGCGCGGCTGAATCGCCCGTCAGGCGTCACCGGCAAGGCGCCGCTTCCGTTTCGACTAGAAGGACAGACCGCATGGCATCCCGCCCCCAGGGTCATCGCGCTCGCAAGCGCTTCGGCCAGAATTTCCTGCGCGACCCCGGCATCATCTCGCGGCTGGTGCGCGCCATCGGCGCCCGCCCCGGCGAGCGGCTGGTGGAGATCGGCCCCGGCCAGGGCGCCCTCACCGAGCCGCTGCTGGAGGCGGCGGGCGGCCATCTCGAGGTCATCGAGCTGGACCGGGACCTGATTCCCGGGCTGCGGGTGCAGTTCTTCGACCAGCCGGGCTTCGTGATCCACGAGGGCGATGCCCTCAAGGTCGATTTTGCCGAACTGCGCGGCGACGGCCCGCCGCTGCGGGTGGTGGGCAACCTGCCCTACAATATCTCCACGCCGCTGATCTCCCACCTGCTGCAGGCCGGCGACGCCGTGGCCGACATGCACTTCATGCTGCAGAAGGAGGTGGTGGAGCGCCTGGCCGCGCCCCCTGGCGGCGGCGAGCGTGGGCGGCTGTCGGTGCTGGCCCAGTACTACTGCACGGTCGAGTCGCTGTTCACCGTGCCGCCGGAGGCCTTCGTGCCGCGCCCCAAGGTGGAGTCGGCCATCGTGCGCCTGATGCCCCATGGCGCGCCACCGCACCCGGCGCGGGACGAAACGCTGCTGTTCACCGTGGTACGCGAGGCCTTCGCCCAGCGCCGCAAGACGCTGCGCAACAACCTCAAGGGACGGCTCGATGGGGCGAGCCTCGAGGCCCTCGACATCGACCCGACCCGGCGACCCCAGACCCTGAGCGTGGAGGAGTTCGTGCGCATCGCCAATCACCTGGCCGAACGGGGGAGCGCCTCATGACGGCCACCGCCCTCGGCGAAGAGATCCACGTCGACGTGGAGCCGGCCTTCCGGGAAGACGAATCCGCCCCGGAGGAGGGGCGCTTCGTGTTCAGCTACACCATCACCGTGCATAACCACTCCGGCCACAGCATGCAGTTGCTGGCGCGCCACTGGAAGATCACCCAGAGCAGCGGCGAGATCCAGGAAGTGCGTGGCAAGGGCGTGGTGGGGCAGCAGCCGCTGATCGGCCCCGGCCAGACCTTCCGCTACACCAGCCGCGCCATCCTGGATGGCCCGGTGGGGGTGATGGAAGGGGCCTTCACCTGCGTCGACACCGCCACCCAGCGCCCCTTCGAAGTGGCCATCGCCCCCTTCCGGCTGGCCGGCCCCAACCAGGTGCACTGAGCACCATGCACCGAGAGCGCGAGGGAACGTCATGAGCACCTATGCCGTCGGTGACCTCCAGGGCTGTCACGAGGAGTTCGTGGCCCTGCTCGAGCGTCTCGACTTCGATCCGCGCCGCGACCGACTGTGGCTGGCCGGCGATCTGGTCAACCGCGGTCGCGGCTCGCTGGAGTGCCTGCGCGAGGCGATGGCCCTGGGCGATGCCGCTCGGGTGGTGCTCGGCAACCACGACTTGCACCTGCTGGCGGTGGCCCGCGGCGGCGCCCGGACCAAGCGCAAGGACACCCTGGACGCCACCCTCGCCGCGCCTGACCGCGGGCGCCTGCTCGACTGGCTGCAGAGCCGCCCGCTGGTCGTGCGTGAGGGCGACACCCTGATGAGTCATGCCGGGCTGCCGCCGCACTGGTCGCCGGCACAGGGCGAGGCCCTGGCCGCCGAGGTCGCCGAGCGGCTCGGCGGCGAACATGCCGGCGCCTTCCTCGAGCGCATGTACGGCAACGAGCCGGCCCGCTGGCGCGATGACCTGGACGGCCTCGACCGGTGGCGGGTGATCGTCAATACCCTTACCCGGATGCGCTTCATCGATGCCCATGGCATCCTCGACTTCTCGGCCAAGGAGGGCATCGACAGCGCGCCGCCGGGCTTCGCGCCCTGGTTCCAGTACCCGCGTGACGATGCCCCGAGGCTGCTGTTCGGCCACTGGGCGGCCCTGGAGGGGAAGACCCCCGGCAGCCGGGTGTGCGCCGAGGCGCTGGATACCGGCTGCGTATGGGGCGGTGCGCTCACCGCCCTCGACCTCGATACCGGCGAACGCATCAGCGTTCCCAGTCGCCACTGACTCCATTCTTCGCATCGGAGGCCCGATGACTGCCGCGACCTTCCAGCACCTGGACATTCCCACCCTGGCCGAGTGGCTCGACGGCGAGGCGCCCGTGACCCTGGTGGACATCCGCGACCCGGCGAGCTTCGCCGCCGGGCATATTCCCGGCTGCCGCCACCTGGACAACGACAGCGTGTCGGCCCTGCTCGCCGAGGCCCCCCGCGAGACCCCGCTGGTGGTGGTCTGCTATCACGGTCACTCCAGTCAGCAGGCCGCCGCCTGGCTGGCCGGCCAGGGCTTCGCCGAGGTCTACAGCCTCGATGGCGGCTTCACCGACTGGCAGCACCGGCTTCCCGAACGGGTGGAGGCCTGAGCTTGGCCGCATGTCGCGACCCCCGGCTCGTCGGCCTGACCGTGTATCGGGTCGGCGGCGCCGTGCGCGATGCGTGGCTCGGCTGGCCGGTCACCGACGTCGACTGGGTGGTGGTCGGCGCTACGCCCGAGGCCATGACCCGGCGCGGCTTTCGCGCCGTGGGGCGTGACTTCCCGGTCTTCCTGCATCCCGAGTCCCAGCAGGAGTTCGCCCTGGCGCGCACCGAGCGCAAGTCCGGCCACGGCTATACCGGCTTCGAGGTGCATGCCAGCCCCGAGGTCAGCCTGGAGCAGGACCTGGCGCGGCGCGACCTGACCATCAATGCCATGGCCGAGAGCCCCGAGGGCGAGCTGGTCGACCCCTACGGCGGGCTGGCCGACCTCGAGGCCCGGGTGCTGCGTCACGTCTCGCCGGCCTTCGTCGAGGACCCGCTGCGGGTGCTGCGTACCGCGCGTTTCCTGGCTCGCTACGCCGGGCTCGGCTTCGTGATCGCCCCGGAGACGCGCGGGCTGATGCGCCGGCTGGCCGCCAGCGGCGAGCTCGGCCACCTGGTCGCCGAACGGGTCTGGACCGAGACCGAGAAGGCCCTGGGCGAGCCCTGGCCGGACGTCTATTTCCAGGCCCTGCACGACTGCGGGGCCCTGGCGGCGTTGATGCCGGAGCTGGCGGCGGACGGCGTGGCGCTGGACGAAGCCCTGGGGCGGCTGGCGCGGTTGCCCGAGGATATCCCGGCCGGCGAGGAAGCGTGTTGGCGCTGGGCGCGCCTGGTCGAGCACCTCGACGCCGACGCCCGCCGGGGGCTGTCCGAGCGCCTCAAGCTGCCCAAGGTGCCGCGCAGGCTGGCCGCCCAGGCCGCGTTGACCCGCCGCCTGGTGGAGGAGGCGCGCCAAGGAGAGCTGGACGGCGCGCACGTCATGGCCTGGCTCGACGGCATCGATGCCTGGCGCCACGCTGAACGGGTGGCGCCGCTGATCAGCCTGGTGAGCATGGAAGAGGCGGCGCTGGCCGAGGACCTGGCGCTGGCCTGGCGACTGGCGGGGCAGATCCTGCCACGCGGGCTGGTCGAGGAGGGCTACCAGGGCCGTGCCCTGGGCGAGGAACTGGCCCGGCGCCGTCGCGGCGCCATCGACGAGGTACTGGCGGCCTGAACCTCAGGCCAGCGGCAGGCGGTGCTCCCGCCACACGAACTCCACCGGCCACAGGGCCTGGTCGTCGGCGTCGAATGCGGCCCACAGCGCGGCGTAGCGGATGTCATCCTGCGGATGGCGGGCATCGGGCAGCAACTCCGCCAGGGGTTTCAGCACGAAGGCATGGTGGCGGATCTCGGCGCGGGGCAGGGCGATGCCGTCGTGCTCGCCGCACAGGTCGCCGACGGTCAGCAGGTCGACGTCCAGGGTCCGGGGGCTGAACTTGGGGCTGTCCGGGCGTCGCCCGTTGGCGAACTCCAGCCGCTTGCACCAGGCCGCCAGCTCGCCCACCGACCAGTCGCTGTCGAAGGCCGCCACCAGGTTGTAGAAGTTGCGGCCGTCCTCGAAGCCCACCGGCTCGCTCTCGTAGACCCGCGACAGGCGCAGGCCGGTGAAGGTGGCGGCCAGGGCATCGAGGCAGGCCAGCACATGGCGCTCGCGCTCGATGTTGCTGCCGATGCTGACGGTGACGAGTGTCATCGGCTGCCGCTCCATTCGCCGCGCTCGATGCGCACCCCCACCGCGGACGCCTCGGCGACCGCCCCGGGCTTGCGCAGGGTCAGTCGCAGCCAGGGAATGCCGAACTCGCGGCGCAGGGCGTCGGCCAGGCGCTCGGCGAAGGTCTCTACCAGCTCGAAGCGATGCTCGGCACCGAACGCCAGAATGCGTTGGCTGATGGCCGCGTAGTCGAGGGTCTGGGCGATGTCGTCTTCCGCGGCCGCGGGGCGGATATCGGTGGCCAGCGCCAGGTCGAGGACCAGCGTCTGGGTGAGGGTGCGCTCCCAGTCGTAGACGCCGATCACGGTGTCGACCTTCAGCGCTTCGATCAGTACGAGATCCATCGATAGAGTTCCGAGCGTTGTAAGGGCGGCGGCAATGCCGGATTGGCCGGCGATTGTACGATAGCGAGCCGGTCGGTGACAGCGTGCCGGACGCTTCGCCGTTCGCCGGGGCCGCTCGATCGACGGGCCCCGGCGCTCCCGGCCAGACCCACCGGCGATAGTCCGGCGCTGTTCCCGACTCGCCGGGGCTGGCAGAATCGGGGCCTCACTCCTGCGAGGCTCGCGCGTGCTGCCCCAATTCGAACTCCTGCTGCCGCTCGTGGCGCTGGGCTACCTCAGCGGCACCTGGCTGGGAGCGCTCACGGTGTGCCGACTGGCCGGGCGCGGCGACCCCCGGCTGGCCGGCTCCGGCAATCCTGGCTTCTCCAACGTGCTGCGCCTGCACGGCAAGCGGCTGGCCCTGGCCACGCTGCTCGTCGATGCCGTCAAGGGCATGCCGGTGCTGGGGCTCGCGATGCTGCTGGGTTTGCCGCCCTGGGGGCAGGGGCTGGTGGGGCTCGGCGTGCTGCTGGGCCACAGCTATCCGGTGTGGTATCGCTTTCGCGGCGGCAAGGCGGTGGCCAGCGCCTTCGGCGTCATGCTGCTGCTGACGCCGGGCGTGGCCCTGTGCTGTGCGGCCCTGTGGAGCCTGCTGGCCTGGCGGGTGCGCACCGCGGCGGTGGCCTCGCTGTCCAGTGCCGCCCTGGCCCCGCTGGCCGCTTTCTGGCTGGCGCCCGGCTATGTGCCGGTGGTGATCGGCTTCACCCTGCTGGTGATGGGGCGCCACGCGCTGAATATTCGGCGGTTGGGGCGCGGCGACGAGCCGGGTTTGTAGCCGGGCTTCGCCTGGAGCCTAAAGATCGTCCGCTACGCGGACGTAAGCTGGAAGAGCGGCGCTCCGCGCCTGGAAGCTGGAAGAACGCCCGCTCTTCCAGCTTACGGCTCCCGAAGGGTCTCCATCGGCCAGCGTGGCACGGCCTGCATCTGGCCGAGTGCGTCGCGTTCTCCGGCCAGCAGGCGCTGGGCGCCCCGCCATAGAGAGCGCGATCATCGTCGAGCGCCGCTCAGGGCGCCGTCAGTGTCTCCATCGGCCAGCGCGGTACGGCCTGCATCTGGCCGAGCTCGTCGCGTTCTCCGGCCAGCAGGCGTTGAGCGCCCCGCCATAGAGAGCGCGATCATCGTCGAGCGCCGCTCAGGGCGCCGTCAGTGTCTCCATCGGCCAGCGCGGCACGGCCTGCATCTGGCCGAGCGCGTCGCGTTCTCCGGCCAGCAGGCGCTGGGCGCCCACGTAGGCGATCATCGCGCCGTTGTCGGTGCAGAAGCGCCCGCGGGGATAGAACACCTCGGCGCCGCGCTTGGTCGCCTCCCGGCCGAGGCGTTCGCGCAGGCGGGCGTTGGCGCTGACCCCGCCGGCCACTACTAGGCGTTTGAGGCCGGTCTGGTCGAGGGCGCGGCGGCACTTGATGACCAGGGTATCGACCACCGCTTCCTCGAAGGCGCGGGCCACGTCGGCGCGGGCGGCCTCGTCGAGCTCGCCGTCGGCCTCGAGACGGCGAATCGCGGTCAAGGTGTGGGTCTTGAGCCCGGAGAAGCTGAAGTCCAGGCCGGGGCGGTCGGTCATCGGTCGCGGGAAGCGCCAGCGGCTCGGGTCGCCGGCCTCGGCGAGACGCGCCACGGCGGGGCCGCCGGGGTAATCCAGGCCGAGCATCTTGGCGGCCTTGTCGAAGGCTTCGCCGGCGGCGTCGTCCACCGACTCGCCGAGCAGCCGATAGCGGCCGAGGCCCGCGACCTCCACCAGCTGGGTGTGGCCGCCGGAGACCAGCAGCGCCGCGAAGGGAAAGGCCGGCGGGGTGTCCTCGAGCATCGGCGCCAGCAGGTGGCCCTCCATGTGGTGCACGCCGAGCACCGGGATATCGAGCGCCCGGGCCAGGCCGTGGGCAGTGCTGGCACCGACCATCAGCGCCCCGACCAGGCCGGGGCCGGCAGTATAGGCGATGGCATCGAGCTCGCCGCGGCTCGTGCCGGCGTCGTCGAGCACCCGCTGGATCAGCGGCAGCAGGCGGCGGGTATGGTCGCGGCTGGCCAGCTCCGGCACCACGCCGCCATATTCGGCGTGCATGGCGATCTGGCTGTGGAGGGCGTCGGCCGCGAGGCCGCGCTCGGTGTCATAGAGGGCGACGCCGGTCTCGTCGCAGGAGGTCTCGATGCCCAGTACGCGCATGATCATGGCTCGGTGCTGCGGAAATGCCGGCATTCTACGCCTTTTGCGCGACTCGCGGCAGGGGCTCGGGGGCGAAACGGTTTGCATGGTGGCCGCGCGACGACTAGAATGCTGTGCGCTGCAAGACTGGGTCGTGCGCCCAGGGCGAACGATCGTGTTCCCGTCGTCACCTCCGCGAGCGTTTTTGCGCCGGCGTCGAGCTGGGATGCGATCGGCCCCCGGAAGGCGTGCGTTCGAACCGAACTCAAGTTTTCCAAGGTAGGTGAGTGCTTAATGCCTTCTGTCAAAGTACGCGATAACGAGCCGTTTGACGTCGCGCTGCGTCGCTTCAAGCGTTCCTGTGAAAAAGCCGGTGTTCTCTCGGAGGTTCGCCGTCGCGAGCAGTACGAGAAGCCGACCGCAGAGCGCAAGCGCAAGGCGGCTGCCGCCGTCAAGCGTCACGCCAAGAAGCTTCAGCGTGAGCGCAAGCGTTTCGAACGGCTCTATTGATCCGTACTGGGGTCGGCCGGCTCCCTAGCGGGCCGACTCGGGAGGGACGCCAAGCGGCCGCCGATCGGTGGCCGCTTGTTTTTGCGCCTACTTTCGGCGCCCTGGTTCTCACGCTCGCCTGGATTGCCTGATGGCCGGTCAGATCCCGCAACGCTTCATCGATGACCTGCTGGCCCGCGTCGACGTGGTCGAGGTGGTCGGCGAGCGGGTCAAGCTCAAGAAGGCCGGGCGCAACCATTCCGGCCTGTGTCCCTTTCACCAGGAGAAGTCGCCGTCCTTTACCGTCAGCGCCGACAAGCAGTTCTATCACTGCTTCGGTTGCGGCGCTCACGGCAACGCGCTGCGCTTCCTGATGGAGTACGACAACCTGCGCTTCCCCGAGGCGGTGGAGCAGCTCGCCGCCCGGCTGGGGCTCGAGGTGCCGCGCGAGGGCGCCGACGATCCGCGTGCCCAGGCCCGCGAGCGCAAGCGCAAGGAAGGCGTCAATCTGCTCGAGCTCTCGGCGAGCTTCTTCCGCGAGCGCTTGAAGATGCCCGAAGGGCAGGGCGCGCGGGAGTACATCGAGCGCCGCGGGCTGTCGCCGGACGTGGTCCGCGACTTCGGCATCGGCTATGCGCCCGGTGGCTGGGAGTCGCTCAAGCGGCACCTCGGCGAGCATGGCATCGCCGAGCCGGTGCAGGTCGAGTACGGCCTGCTGGTGCACCGCGAGGACAGCGGGCGCACCTATGATCGCTTCCGCGACCGGGTGATGTTTCCGATCCGCGATATCCGCGGGCGGACCATCGCCTTCGGCGGTCGCGTGCTGGGCGACGCCAAGCCCAAGTACCTGAACTCCCCGGAGACCCCGGTCTTCCACAAGGGGCGCGAGCTCTACGGGCTCTACGAGGCCCGCCAGGCCAATCCGCGCCTCGAGCGGCTGGTGATCGTCGAGGGCTACATGGACGTGGTGGCGCTCGCCCAGTTCGGCATCCGCAACGCGGTGGCCACCCTGGGCACGGCCACCACCGAGGATCATCTGGGGCGGCTGTTCCGGATGGTCGACGAGGTGGTGTTCTGCTTCGACGGCGACCGGGCCGGTCGCCAGGCGGCGACGCGGGCCCTGGAAACGGTGCTGCCGCAGATGATCGACGGCCGCCAGGCGCGCTTCCTGTTCCTGCCCGAGGGCGAGGATCCGGATACCCTGGTGCGCCGCGAGGGGGCCGAGGCCTTCGAGGATCGGGTGACCTGTGCCAGTCCGCTGTCGGAGTTCCTCTTCGAGCACGCCGCGGACGGCCGTGACCTCGAGCGGCTGGAGGAGCGCGAGCGCTTCGCCAGCCGGGTGCTGGGCGCGATCGGCCGGCTGCCCGAGGGAGTGATGAAGTCGCTGTTGCTGACGGAACTCTCGCGGCGTACCGGCGTCGACCAGTCAAGCTTCGAGGCGCTGATGGCCCGCGACGCGGCCAAGGCGCCGGCGCCCGGCGAGGGGCCGGCCGAGAGCGCGATGGCGCCGGCCCCGCCGTCGGGCGAGCCGCCCGCCGAGGGCGGTCGGGGACCGACGTCCTTGGGTCGCATGGCGCGAGCGCTGCAGCTGCTGGTGCACGAGCCGGGGCTGGTCGAGCGGCTGCCCGAGGACGACGACTGGTGCGACCAGGCCGATCCCGAGGCGGGCCTGTGCCGCGAGGTGGTGCGCCTGCTCAAGGCGGGCGGCTACCGCAGCGCCCAGGTGCTGCTGGCGCACTTTCATGGCACGCCGGAGGGCGAGCGGCTGGCGGCGCTGGCGCGTCAGGAGCCCTTGGTGCCCAAGGGGGTGCGAGGCGCCGAACTGGACAACTGGGTGGCCTTCTTCCAGCGCCATCGCCGGCAGCAGTCGCCCCGAGAGGAGTTCGATGGCCTGCTGGCCCGGGAGCGGGCCGGGGAGCGGCTGAGTCGGGAGGAGCGTCAGCGGCTGATGGTGCTGCTGACCGAGCTGAAGGCCTGAAGGGCACCGTCGCGGCGAGTGAAGTGGCGGCGGGGTTGAATTTCCTCCTACCATCACCATATACAACGGCGTCACCCGAGCGGGGCGCAACCTGACAACCTAACACACCTGAATGACCGCGCAAATACACCGAACTGGCAATCGGGCGGTCACACCCGCTATACTGTTCGGCTTATCGAGTTTTTTCTCCGCCTCAGTGCTTCAGGTGCTTCATTCTTCTTCGTCGAGATAGGGTTTCTATGGCTGGAAATGCGCAGCAGCAGTCACGTCTGAAGGAGTTGATCGCGCGCGGCAAGGAACAGGGCTTCCTGACCTATGCCGAGGTCAACGACCATCTTCCCGAGGATATCGCCGACCCCGATCAGGTGGAAGACATCATCGGCATGATCAACGACATGGGCATCAATGTCGTCGAGGAAGCGCCCGATGAAGACACCCTGATGATGGCCGACCACTCCACCGACGAGTCGGCCGCCGAAGAGGCCGTGGCCGCCCTGGCGGCGGTGGAGAGCGACGTGGGCCGCACCACGGACCCGGTGCGCATGTACATGCGCGAGATGGGGACCGTGGAGTTGCTGACCCGCGAGGGCGAGATCGAGATCGCCAAGCGCATCGAGGAGGGCACCCGCGAGGTGATGTCCGCGCTGGCCTATCTGCCGGGCGCCGTCGACTCCATCCTCGAGGCCTACGACGCCACTCAGGACGAGGAGGCCCCGGGCCGCCTGTCCGACCTTTTCTCCGGTTTCATCGACCCCGACGAAGGCATTCCCGGCGTCGCCGAGGCGGAGGCGCCCGAGGAGCCGGACGTGGCCGCGAGCGATGCCGATGAGGACGACGAGGACGCCGAGGAGGAAGACGACAGCGGCGGCGGCCCGGATCCGGAAGAGGCCCGCGCGCGTTTCGAGCAGATCCGCGAGCAGAACGAATCGGTACGCCGTGCCATCGAGGCCGAGGGCCGCCGTGGTGCGGCCGCCCAGGCGGAGCTGGCGCGGCTGGCCGAGCTGTTCTCGCCGATCAAGCTGGTGCCCAAACACTTCGAGCGCCTGGTCGGCCAGGTGCGCATCAGCGTCGAACAGGTGCGCGCCCAGGAAAAGTCGGTGATGCAGCTGTGCGTCAAGAAGGCCAAGGTGCCGCGCAAGACCTTCATCAAGGCCTTCCCGGGCAACGAGTCGCGCCTGGAGTGGCTCGACGACTTCATGGCCGATAACGCCAAGTACGCCGACAAGCTGGCCGTGCTCAAGGGCGACATCCAGCGCGCCCAGCGCAAGATCGCCTTCGAGGAAGAGATGATCCTGCTGCCGGTGACCGAGATCAAGGAGGTCAACCGCCGGCTGTCCATCGGTGAGGCCAAGGCCCGTCGCGCCAAGAAGGAAATGGTCGAGGCCAACCTGCGCCTGGTGATTTCCATCGCCAAGAAGTACACCAACCGCGGCCTGCAGTTCCTGGACCTGATCCAGGAAGGCAACATCGGCCTGATGAAGGCGGTGGACAAGTTCGAATATCGTCGCGGCTACAAGTTCTCCACCTACGCCACCTGGTGGATCCGTCAGGCCATCACGCGCTCTATCGCCGACCAGGCGCGCACCATTCGCATCCCGGTGCACATGATCGAGACCATCAACAAGCTCAACCGGGTCTCCCGGCAGATGCTCCAGGAGATGGGCCGCGAGCCGACGCCTGAGGAGCTCGGCGAGCGCCTCGAGATGCCGGAGGACAAGGTGCGCAAGGTGCTGAAGATCGCCAAGGAGCCGATCTCCATGGAGACGCCGATCGGCGACGACGACGACTCGCACCTGGGCGACTTCATCGAGGACGGTACCATGGTGCTGCCCATCGACTCGGCCACCGGCGAGGGGCTGATCGAGGCCACTCGCAACGTGCTCGGCGGCCTCACCGCCCGGGAAGCCAAGGTGCTGCGCATGCGCTTCGGCATCGACATGAACACCGACCACACCCTGGAAGAGGTCGGCAAGCAGTTCGACGTCACCCGCGAGCGGATCCGCCAGATCGAGGCCAAGGCGCTGCGCAAGCTGCGGCATCCGTCCCGTTCCGAGCCGCTGCGCTCCTTCCTCGACGAATAAGTCCGGCGCTGGCGCCTAAACAAGACGCCCGTCACCGAAAGGTGGCGGGCGTCTTGCGTTATGGGGCTCGACCGGCCCGCCAGGGCCGGTCGTCGGTCTCAGGGGGTGTAATGCGTCGCCGAGCCGGGGCCCACCGGGAGGCCGAACAGGAACACCCAGGCGAAGAACAGCAGGCTCCAGCCGATCAGCATGAACAGCGTGTAGGGCAGCATCAGCGCGACCAGGGTGCCGATGCCCAGATCCTTGCGGTAGCGCGCCGCCACCGCCATGATCAGGCCGAAATAGCTCATCATCGGGGTGATCAGGTTGGTCACCGAGTCGCCGATACGATAGGCGGCCTGGATCACCTCGGGGGCATACCCCATCAGCATCAGCATCGGCACGAAGATGGGGGCGGTCACCGCCCACTGGGCCGAGGCGCTGCCCAGCGACAGATTGACGAAGGCGCACAGCAGGATGAACAGCGCGAACAGTGCCGGGCCGGTGAGGCCGAGGGTCTGCAGCAGGTCCGCGCCGGCCACCGCGATCACGGTGCCGAAGTTGCTCCAGTTGAACAGCGCCACGAACTGGGCGGCGAAGAACACCAGCACGATATAGAGCCCCAGGCTGCTCATGCTCCTGGCCATGGCGTCGACGACGTCGCGGTCGCCGCGCATGGTGCCGGCCAGGCGGCCGTAGACGAAGCCCAGCAGCGCGAACGAGACCGCCACGATCGCCACGATGCCACTCAGGAAGGGGGAGCCGCTCACCGCCCCGGTCTCGGGGTGACGCAGGATGCCGCCCGGTGGCACCACCATGATGGCGAGTGCCGCGGCGATGGCCAGAGCGGCCAGGCCGGTGCCCTTCAGGGCGCGTTTCTCGGCGCCGGTGAGTCCTTCCAGGCGCTGGGAGTCGATGTCGTCCTCGGCATAGGCGGCATCGAACTTGCCGAGCTTGGGTTCGACGATGCGTTCGGTGACCAGGCCGCCGATCAGGGTCACGGCAAAGGTGCTGACGATCATGAAGAACCAGTTGGCTTCGGCGCCGACCGTATAGCCCGCGTCGATCAGGTGTGCCGCTTCCTGGGTGATGCCGGAGAGCAGCGGGTCGACGGTGCCGATCAACAGGTTGGCGCTGTAGCCGCCCGAGACGCCGCAGAAGGCCGCGGCCAGCCCGGCCAGGGGGTGGCGCCCCAGGGAGTGGAAGATCATCGCCGCCAGCGGGATCAGCACCACGTAGCCGAGCTCGGCGGCCATGTTGGACATGATGCCGGCGAACACCACCGCGTAGGTGACGATGCGGGGGGAGCGATCCAGCACCAGGGCCCGCATGCTCGCCGACAGCAATCCGGAGTGCTCCGCCACGCCGACCCCGAGCATCGCGACCAGCACGGTGCCGAGCGGTGCGAAACCGGTGAAGTTGGTGACCATCTCGGTGATCAGCCGACGTAACCCCTCGGCGTTGAGCAGCGAGTTGACGGCGATCCACTCGCCTTCATTGGCGGGGCGGGGGTCGGCCACGGCAATGCCGAGCGCGCCGGCGATGCCGCTGGCCACCACCACGGCCACGCAGAGTACCGCGAACAAGGTGACGGGATGAGGCAGCAGGTTGCCGAGCCACTCGATGCTGTCGAGGAAGCGCGTGAAAGCGCTGCGGCGTAGGCGCGCGCCACTTGGGGTGTTGGTAGGCATCAAACTTTCTCGTCAATCAGGTTTTTTGTGGTCGAAGGTGTCGCCAAAATGGCATTGCGCGCGACATTACTTCGACAGTCCCTCGACTGCAAACCTGATCTTGCTGTGATTGAGATGCCTTGCGAGTGGCGGGGCTCAGTCCGTTCCCCGGGTTCGAGCCCAGCGGCGCACCATCAGCAGCAGCTCCAGCATGGCGAACAACAGCAGGCTGTAGCCGAACAGCTCGGTGATCTCCTCGGCGGCGTCCTTGACGATGCGTTGGTAGTGCTCGCCGAGGATCGCCTGCCACATCTCGCCGCGACCGTAGAGGCGCGAGAAGGCGTAGGTGGTCAGGAAGCCGGCGGCGAACAGGCCGCCGGAGAAACTCGCGGCGTAGCGTTCCAGCTCGGCGGCGAAGGCGTGACGGCCGCGAATCACCGCGAACAGGATCGGCACCACCAGCAGGGTCACCAGCATCTGCCAGGCGCCATCGAAGACCTGGGCGTCGAGCCAGGCATCCTGCTCGCGGATCAGGGAGGCGCCGAGCAGGCCGAGCAGCAGCAGGGTGACGTGGGGCAGTCGACGGTCGAAGTGTCGTGCCGCCAGCACCAGCGCCATGGCGACCAGCAGCAGCGCCGACTGGGCGAGTTCGGTGAAGCCGGTTTCGGAGAACCGCGTGACGTCCAACTGGCGAGCGGCGAAGAGCACGCCCTGGAGCAGGGCGCCGATCGTCAGCAGGTAGAGGAGGCCGCGCAGGCACAGGGCGCGGAAGCCGAGACGGTCGTGGGGGAGGTCGGGCATGAGTAGGCGTCGGTAGTGTATTAGCCGACTAATTATACGTCCTCGATGGGACTATTGTCTGCCACCACCGGGTGTCGCGAGCGGCTCTGGCGCTTGGCCTCCTCGAGCAGCCAGTCATGGACCGCCTGGACCCGACGATCGTCGAGCGAGCCGGCGGCATGCACGATGCCGTAATGCATGCCGGTGGCCACGCGCTGCTCGAAGGGCACCACCAGGGCGCCGGTGTCGAGCTCGTTGGTGATCAGCGTCTGGCGGGCGATGGCCACGCCCATGCCGGCCAGGGCGGCCTCCATGGTCAGGTGGTTGCGGTTGAAGGTATAGCCGCGGCGTACGTTGAGTCGCGGAGCTCCGATGGCCTGCAGGTAGTGCTCCCATTCGCCGTAGTCATGGCTGCCCCGCCAGGCGGTGACGTCGTGCAGCAGCGGGTACCAGGCCAGGTCCTCGGGGCGGCGCAGGGGCGGGCGTCCACGCAACAGCGAGGGCGCGCAGACCGGGAAGATCGTCTCCTCCATCAGCGGGGTGATGGACATCCCGGGGTAATGGCCGTCGTTGAGGTCCAGCGCCAGGTCGAACTCGCCCTCGCGCAGCGAGGTGCTGCTGTCCTCGGCGGTGATGTGCAGCTCGATGTCCGGGAAGCGGGCCTGCAGCCTCGGCAGGCGCGGCATCAGCCACTTGTTGAGGAAGGAGGGCACCACGCGCAGGCGGATGATGCCGCTCATTACCCCGCTGCGTAGCCGTTTCACCTCGAGGCCCACCGATTGGTAGGCCTCGTCCACCACCGCGGCGAGGCGGCGTCCCTCTTCGGTGAGGGCCAGCTGGCGCGGCAGGCGGCGAAACAGCTTGAAGCCCAGCCGCTCCTCGAGCTGCTTGATCTGCTGGCTGACCGCGCCGGTGGTGACATGCAGCTCCTCCGCCGCCCGGGTGAAGGACAGGTGGCGGGCGCTGACGGTGAACACCTTCAGCCAGGCGTGGGTCTGGGCGTTGAGGAGTCGGCTCATGGTTTAGCAATTCTATACTGTGGGCGAGATATTGTGGATTGTCGTCGCGGCGGAGTGGCGACAACATTAAGACCCATGACAAGCGAAAGCCAGTTGGCTTTAGTGTAACTGACAACAAGGCGTCACCGGTGCGATCCGGCCCGACACGAGGTTCTCCCCATGGCAATCAGCGTCTTCGACCTGTTCAAGATCGGTATCGGCCCCTCCAGTTCCCACACCGTCGGCCCGATGCGGGCGGCCTGGGACTTCGTCCAGGCCCTGCGTTCCCGGGACTTGCTGGAGCGCGTGGCCCGGGTCGAGGTGCACCTTCACGGCTCGCTGTCCGCCACCGGCAAGGGGCACGGCACCGACCGGGCCACCATCATGGGGCTGATGGGCGAGCGCCCGGAGCTCATCGACCCGGCCATCGTCTCGCCCTGCATCGAGGAGCTGCTGGAATCCCAGACCCTGCTGCTCGACGGTCGCCTGGCGATTCCCTTCCTGTGGTCCCGGGACCTGCAGTGGCACGACGAGAGCCTGCCCTACCACCCCAACGCCATGACCCTGGTGGCCCATGGTCACGCCGAGGAGCTCTATCGCAACGTCTACTATTCGGTGGGCGGCGGCTTCGTGGTCGACGAGGCCCAGGCCTCCAGCGGCGAACTCGATAGCGACACCACCGCCTTGCCCTACGACTTCAACAGCGCCGGCGAGCTGCTGGCGCTGTGTCGGCTGCACGGCCTGCGCATCAGCGAGCTGATGATGGAGAACGAGAAGGCGTGGCGCGACGAGGCCGAGATCCGCGCCGGCCTGTGGCGCATCTGGGAGGCCATGCAGGACTGCGTGAACCAGGGCTTCGAGGCCGAGGGCGTGCTGCCCGGCGGGCTCAACGTCAAGCGCCGGGCCGCCGCCCTGCACCGTCGACTGGAGGCGCTGGAGAGCGACACCAACCTGATCTCCACGACCTTCTCGGCCATGGACTGGGTCAACGTCTTCGCCCTGGCGGTCAACGAGGAGAACGCCGCCGGCGGGCGCATGGTCACCGCCCCCACCAACGGCGCGGCGGGCATCATCCCGGCGGTGCTGCACTATTACATGAAGTTCCAGCCGGAGGCCGACGAGCGCTGCGTGGTGGACTTCCTGCTCACCGCCGCCGCGGTGGGCATCCTGTGCAAGAAGAACGCGTCCATCTCCGGCGCCGAGGTCGGCTGCCAGGGCGAGGTGGGGTCGGCCTGTGCCATGGCCGCCGCCGGCCTCACCGAGGTGCTGGGCGGTTCCCCGGCCCAGGTCGAGAACGCCGCCGAGATCGGCCTGGAGCACAACCTGGGGCTCACCTGCGACCCGGTGGGTGGCCTGGTGCAGGTGCCCTGCATCGAGCGCAACGCCATCGCCTCGGTGAAGGCGATCAATGCCACCCAGATGGCGCTGCGCGGCGACGGCGAGCACTTCATCTCCCTGGACAAGGCCATTCGCACCATGCGCGATACCGGCGCCGACATGCAGGAGAAGTACAAGGAGACCTCCAAGGGCGGCCTGGCCGTCAATGCCATCGAGTGCTGAACGATCTCTCTCGGGGCGGCGGATGCCGTCCTGCCTGGCGCGTCGCTTCGGCGGCGCGCCTTTTTTGTTTGCAACCTATTGAAATGCCCGCCTCTACGCCATTGGTGGTGTTTGCTCCTGCGGAGGTTGCCGAGGTGCTTTTCGTCCTCTAGTTTACGTTAACGTAAAAGTAAAAGCGTCCTCGAGGCTCGGGCCTCGATGCCGGTGTCATGCCCCGCCTGGCCTGGCGCCACAACAACGACAACAGCGACGAGGGGCCGCCCAGGCGGACCCGAGAGGACCTCAGATGACCCAGGAGTTCGTGCTCGAGACTCGCGGGTTGACCAAACAGTTCCGCGGCTTCACCGCCGTGGACGGCGTCGACCTGCAGATTCGGGAAGGCCATATCCATGCCTTGATCGGCCCCAACGGCGCCGGCAAGACGACGGTCTTCAACCTGCTCACCAAGTTCCTGCCGCCCACCCAAGGCGAGATCCTCTACCGCGGCAAGCCGATCACCGGGATGAAGGCCAACGAGATCGCCCGGCTCGGCCTGGTGCGTTCCTTCCAGATCTCGGCGGTGTTCGCCCACATGACGGCGCTGGAGAACGTGCGGGTGGCTCTGCAGCGCAAGCTCGGCACCTCCTTCCACTTCTGGAAGTCCGAGCGTTCCCTGGCGCCCCTCGACGCGCGGGCCCTGGCGCTGCTCGAGGAGGTCGGGCTCCAGGAGTATGCCGACGTGCTCACCGTGGAGATGCCCTACGGCCGCAAGCGCGCCCTGGAAGTGGCCACCACCCTGGCCCTGGAACCCTCGGTGATGCTGCTCGACGAGCCGACCCAGGGCATGGGGGCCGAGGACGTCGATCGCATCGTCGAGCTGATCCGCCGGGTCTCGGCCGGGCGCACCGTGCTGATGGTGGAACACAACCTCAGCGTGGTCAGTCGGCTGTGCGACCGCATCACCGTGCTGGCGCGCGGCGCGGTGCTCGCCGAGGGCGACTACGCCACGGTCTCCGCCGACCCGCGGGTCAAGGAGGCCTACATGGGCCGTGAGGCGGAAGAGGAGGTCGGCGCATGACTCAAGCCGCGATGGCCGCGTCGGCCTACCACGATCTCGACGGCGCGGAGATGCTGCGCGTCCGCGACCTGCACGCCTTCTACGGCGAGTCGCACATCCTTCACGGCGTCGACTTCGACGTGCGTCGCGGCGAGCTGGTGACCCTGCTGGGGCGCAACGGCGCCGGGCGCAGCACCACCCTCAAGGCGATCATGAACATGGTCGGCCACCGCACCGGCTCGATCGTCATCAACGGCAACGAGACGCTGGCCATGCGCCCGCACCGCATCCCGCGGCTGGGCGTGGGCTACTGCCCGGAGGAGCGCGGCATCTTCTCGAGCCTCGACGTCGAGGAGAATCTGCTGCTGCCGCCCACGGTGCGCTCCGGCGGGATGGATCTCGACGAGATCTACGCCATGTTCCCCAACCTCCAGGAGCGGCGCCGCAGCCAGGGCACCCGGCTCTCCGGCGGCGAGCAACAGATGCTGGCCATGGCGCGGATCCTGCGCACCGGGGCCCGCCTGCTGCTGCTCGACGAGATCACCGAGGGCCTGGCGCCGGTCATCAACCAGGCGCTCGCCGAGGTGCTGGTCAAGCTCAAGGCGCGCGGCATGACCATCGTGCTGGTGGAGCAGAACTTCCGCTTCGCCGCACCGCTGGCCGACCGCCACTTCGTGATGGAGCACGGCCGCATCGTCGAGGAGATCTCGGCCGCCGCGCTGCCGTCCCGGCGCGATCACCTGAATTCCCTGCTGGGGGTCTGACGGCACCGCCGTCGCCCCGGCCACTCACCCCCTCTCGACAACAACAAACCGCCCCTCGGGGGCATGGAGAGCACGATGACCTTCCACAAGCGCAGTCTCGCCGGTGCCATCGCCGCCACCCTGTTCGTCGCCGGCAGTGCCCAGGCCCAGATGAGCGACGAGGCCGTACGCATCGGCTACCTGGCCGACATGTCCGGCACCTATCGCGACCTGGCCGGCCCCGGTGGCCTCGAGGCCCTGAACATGGCCATCGAGGATTTCGGCGGCGAGGTGGGCGGAGTGCCCATCGAAGTGTTCAGCGCCGACGACCGCAACAGCGCCGACGTGGGCGCCAACACCGTGCGCGGCTGGATCGACCAGCAGAACGTCGACCTGGTGGCCGGCATGGTGGCCTCCTCGGTGTCCATCGCCGTGACCAAGGTCCTCGAGGAGGCCAACGGCCTGGCCATCATCTCCGGGTCCGCGGCCTCCAGCATCACCAACGAGCACTGCACCCCGAACCATATCCACTGGGTCTACGATACCTACCCGCTGGCCAACGGCACCGCCAAGGCGGTGGTCGAGCAGGGCGGCGACCGCTGGTTCATGCTCACCGCCGACTACGCCTTCGGCCATGCCCTGGAGGGCGACGTGACCCAGGTGGTGGAGGAGAACGGCGGCGAGGTGGTCGGCGGGGTGCGCCATCCCTTCCCGACCAGCGACTTCTCGTCCTACATCCTCCAGGCCCAGGGCTCCGGGGCGGACATCGTCGGCCTGGCCAACGCCGGTTCTGACACCGTCAACGCCATCAAGACCGCCAGCCAGTTCGGCCTGACCCAGGCCGGCCAGCAGCTCGCCGGTCTGCTGATCTTCCTCAACGACGTCCATGCCATGGGGCTGGAATCCACCCAGGGTCTGCTGTTGACCACCGGCTGGTACTGGGACATGGACGAGCAGTCCCGGGAGTGGGCCGAGCGCTACTTCGAACGCGTCGGGCGCATGCCGACCATGGTCCAGGCCGGGGTCTACTCCAGCACCCTGCACTACCTGAACGCCGTGGAGGCGGCCGGGACCGACGAGGCCGAGGCGGTGCGCACCCGGATGGCCGAGACCCCGGTGGAGGACTTCTTCGCCCGCAACGGCCGCATCCGCGAGGACGGTCGCATGGTCCACGACATGTACCTGGCCGAGGTGAAGTCGCCGGCCGAGTCCAGCGGCGAGTGGGACCTCTACGAGATCAAGAGCACCATTCCCGCGGACCAGGCCTACCGCCCGCTCGACGAGAGCCAGTGTGACCTGGTCAACCAGTGAGCGGAGCCTGACCCGGCGGCGCACGCCGCCGCCCTTTTGGGGAAGCGCTGAGTAAATCGCCGAGCATAGTGAAGCGCAAGGCGCACGGAACGCAGAAAGCGAGACATAACGAGGGGTTAGGCGAGCTTTCGAGTACCGCGCAACGAAGCGATTTGCATGCGCAGGCATTTACGCAGTGTTTCCCTGATGGCGAGGAGACCCTTCTTATGACCATGATATTCGGGGTGCCGCTGGCGGTATTCATGGGCCAGCTGATGCTGGGCCTGATCAACGGCGCCTTCTATGCCCTGCTGAGCCTGGGGCTGGCGGTGATCTTCGGCCTGCTGAAGATCATCAACTTCGCCCACGGGGCCCAGTACATGCTGGGCGCCTTCGCGGCCCTGCTGGGGCTGCAGTACCTGGGCCTCGACTACTGGCTGGCGCTGCTGCTGGTGCCCCTGGTAGTGGGCGGGCTCGGCATGGTGATCGAGCGCACCATCCTGCGTCGCATCGCCCATCTCGACCACCTCTATGGCCTGCTGCTGACCTATGGTCTGGCGCTGATCTTCGAGGGCACCCTGATCAACCTGTTCGGGGTGTCCGGTGCCAGCTATCCGGTGCCCGAGGCGCTGCAGGGCGGCCTGAACCTGGGCTTCATGTTCCTGCCCACCTACCGCGGCTGGGTGCTGGTGGCGGCGCTGGCGGTGTGCCTCGCGACCTGGTTCATCATCGAGCGCACCCGGCTCGGGGCCTACCTGAGGGCCGGCACCGAGAATCCGGCGCTGATGCAGGCGTTCGGCGTCAACGTGCCGCAGCTGGTCACCCTGACCTACGGCTTCGGGGTGGCGCTGGCGGCCTTCGCCGGGGTGCTGGCCGCGCCCCTCTACCCGGTCTCGCCGACCATGGGCTCGAGCCTGTTGATCGTGGTCTTCGCCGTGGTGGTGATCGGCGGCATGGGCTCGATCCTCGGCGCCATCCTCACCGGCCTGGGCATGGGCCTGGTCGAGGGGCTGACCAAGGTGTACTACCCCGAGGCCGCCAACACCGTGATCTTCCTGGTGATGATCCTGGTGCTGATGCTGCGTCCCGCGGGACTCTTCGGTAAGGAGGCATGACATGACGGCCACCACCCAGACCCTCACCCCCTCGATGAAGCGGCGTCGGCGCGCCCGGCAGCGTCGCGGGGCCCTCTACCTGGCCCTGCTGGCCGTCGGCCTGGCGGCCCCCTTCGTGGCCTATCCGGTGTTTCTGATGAAGGTGCTGTGCTTCGCGCTG
Organism: Halomonas sp. ABH4_019; assembly: GCF_056159885.1. Lineage (NCBI taxonomy): Bacteria > Pseudomonadati > Pseudomonadota > Gammaproteobacteria > Oceanospirillales > Halomonadaceae > Halomonas > Halomonas sp. ABH4_019. The sequence continues at coordinate 54,188 of NZ_JBSWWC010000002.1, read as the reverse complement.
TTCGCCTGCGCCTTCAACCTGCTGCTGGGCTACGCGGGGCTGTTGTCCTTCGGCCACGCGGCCTTCCTGGCCACCGGCGGCTATGTCACCGGCTACCTGCTGTCGAGCCACCCGGGCCTGACGCCGGAGACCGGGATCCTCGCCGGCACCCTGGCCAGCCTGCTGCTCGGCCTGGCCTTCGGCGCCCTGGCGATTCGCCGCCAGGGCATCTACTTCGCCATGGTGACCCTGGCGCTGGCGCAGATGGTGTTCTTCTTCTACATCCAGGCGCCCTTCACCGGCGGCGAGGACGGCCTGCACGGCGTGCCCCGCGGGAGGCTGTTCGGGTTGGTCGACCTGTCCAGCAACCTGGCCATGTACTACTTCGTGTTCGGGGTCTTCGTGATCGGTTTCGCCATCATCCAGCGCACCGTGCACTCGCCGTTCGGTCAGGTGCTCAAGGCGATTCGCGAGAACGAGCCGCGGGCCGTGTCGCTGGGCTATAACGTGGATGCCTACAAGCTGCTCGCCTTCGTGATCTCGGCGGGCCTGGCCGGCCTGGCGGGCGCCACCAAGACGGTGGTCTTCCAGCTGGCCTCGCTCACCGATGCCCACTGGCACATGTCCGGCGAGGTCATCCTGATGACCCTGCTCGGCGGGGTGGGCACCTTGTTCGGTCCGCTGGTGGGGGCGGGGCTGGTGGTCAGCCTGCAGACCCAGCTCGCCCAGTCGCCGCTGGGCAACTGGGTCAGCGTGATCCTGGGGGCGATCTTCGTGATCTGCGTGCTGAGCTTTCGCAGCGGCATCGTCGGCGAGATCGACAAGATCGTGCGCAAGAACTTCAAGTAGGAGCTTCGGCATGGCGCCCTCGACGGGCGCCGTGGCCGTCAGCGTTCGAGGCCGCGCCGCGCCGGCAGGGTCTCGCCGATGTGCGTGACCAGGTAGTCGAGGAAGCGCTGTACCTTGGCCGAGCGGTGGCGGTGGCGAGGGTAGACGGCCCACACCGCGGTGTCGCCATGGCGGTAGGCGTCGAGCACGCTGATCAGCTTGCCGCTGGCCAGGTATTCCTCGACGTAGTAGTCGGGTAGCTGGGCCAGCCCGAGGCCCTTGAGGGCGGCATCGAGCAGCGCGGGGCCGGAGTTGCCGCGCCAGGGGCCCTCGACGCGGACCTCGCGGCGCACGCCGTCGACGTCGAAGCGCCAGTGGTCCTTCGAGCCGATCAGGCAGCGATGGCGTGACAGTTCCGACAGGCTGTGGGGCTGGGCGATGCGGGTAAAGTAGCTCGGCGAGCCGACCACGTACTCGCGGCGTTCGCACAGCCGACGGGCGATCAGCGTGGAGTCCTTCAGCGCGCCCATTCGAATGGCGACGTCGAAGCCCTCGTCGATGATGTCCACCTGGCGATTGGTGAAGTGCATGTGCACCTCGAGGCGTGGATGGTCGCGCATGAAGTCATGCACCAGCGGGGCGATGAAGCGTTCGCCGAAGGTGGTGGCGCAGGTCAGCCCCAGCCGGCCGGTGGGCGTATCCTGCAGCTCCTTGACCGCGGTCTCGGCCTCGCGGAAGCCCTCGAACAGGTGCTGGCAGTGCTGATAGTAGAGGCGCCCGGCCTCGGTGAGTCGTATCCGACGGGTGGTGCGATAGAGCAGGGTGGTGTCCAGCTGGCTTTCCAGCTGGCTGACCAGCCGGCTGACGTGGGAGCTCGAGACCCGCAATCGCTCGGCGGCGGCATTGAAGGCGCCCAGGCGCACGACCTCGATGAAGGCCTCGACACGGTCCCAGCGTTGCATCCCGATCCCTCCCGGTCCGATTGTTGCTCATCAACAACAATGTGATGTGTTTGATGCAGTTTATCCGAGTGTGTGACCTTGCCTAGACTGGAGGCAGCGATACAGTCACTCACCTAGGGCTATCGCAGATAACCCCATCGTTTGGGGCTGATCCGTCGACAGGTCGTCGTGGGGCGCTATGAACCCCTCCGTGGGCGCTACTTTGGCCATCCATGGCCAAAAACCCCCTCGACGACCTGTCCCCGGCGCCCCTTGCCAGGTCCCACTGCAATAGCCCTGGTCACTCACCGAGAGGATCGGATCATGAAATCACGCGCCGCCGTCGCCCTGGAAGCGGGCAAGCCCCTGGAACTGGCCGAGATCGACGTCGAGGGGCCCAAGGCCGGCGAGGTGCTGGTGCGCATGGCCGCCACTAGCGTCTGCCATACCGACGCCTACACGCTGTCCGGCGCCGACCCGGAAGGCAACTTCCCCGCGGTGCTGGGTCACGAGGGGGCCGGGGTGGTCGAGGAAGTGGGCGAGGGCGTCACCAGCCTGCGCCCCGGCGACCACGTCATCCCGCTCTACACCGCCGAATGCGGCCAGTGCAAGTTCTGCCTCTCCGGCAAGACCAACCTCTGCGGTTCGGTGCGCGCCACCCAGGGCAAGGGGGTGATGCCCGACGGCACCAGCCGCTTCTCGCTGGACGGCCAGAAACTGCACCATTACATGGGAACGTCCACCTTCAGCGAATACACGGTGCTGCCCGAGGTGTCCCTGGCGGCGGTCTCCAAGGAGGCGCCCATGGACAAGATCTGCCTGCTGGGCTGCGGCGTGACCACCGGCATCGGCGCGGTGCTCAATACCGCCAAGGTCGAGCCCGGCGCCACCGTGGCGGTGTTCGGTCTCGGCGCCATCGGCCTGGCGGTGATCCAGGGCGCGGTGATGGCCAAGGCCAGCCGGATCATCGCCATCGACGTGAATCCCGACAAGTTCGAGCTGGCCAAGCAGTTCGGTGCCACCGACTTCGTCAATCCGAAGGACCATTCGGCGTCCATCCAGGAAGTGATCGTCGACATGACCGACGGCGGGGTCGACTATTCCTTCGAGTGCATCGGCAACGTCAACGTCATGCGCTCGGCCCTGGAATGCTGCCACAAGGGCTGGGGCGAGTCGGTGATCATCGGCGTGGCCGGGGCCGGCGAGGAGATCTCCACCCGTCCCTTCCAGCTGGTCACCGGGCGGGTCTGGAAGGGGTCGGCCTTCGGCGGCGTGAAGGGCCGCACCGAGTTGCCGGGCTATGTGGATCGCTACATGAAGGGCGAGATCAACATCGACGACTTCATCACCCACGACATGCCGTTCGAGAAGATCAACGAGGCCTTCGAGCTGTTGCACAAGGGCGAGAGCATCCGCACCGTGCTGCACTATTAACACGCGCCCGATGCCGCGCGCAGGGCTCGATGTGCAACACGCGCCCGATGCCGCGCGTCTTCTCCTGACCGCCCCGTGCCCGGTGTCGCGGGTGCCGCATCGATCGATGCGGCCGCGACACCGGGCGAACCCAACGAGGAATCGCCCATGACCATGACCGAACACCTCGAGCTGGTCTCGGCCAACCGCAGCTTCGGCGGCTGGCACAAGCGCTATCGGCACCGCTCCCGGGCGCTCGACTGCGAGATGACCTTCGCCATCTACCTGCCGCCCCAGGCGGAGACCGAGCGGGTGCCGCTGCTGTGGTGGCTGTCGGGTCTGACCTGCACCGACGAGAACTTCATGCAGAAGGCCGGCGCCCATCGGCTGGCCGCGGAGCTGGGCATCGCCATCGTCTGCCCGGACACCAGTCCGCGTGGCCTGAACCTGCCGGGCGAGGACGACAGCTACGACTTCGGTACCGGGGCGGGGTTTTACGTCAATGCCACCCAGGCGCCCTGGAAGCACCATTACCGCATGTACGACTACGTGGCCGAGGAGCTGCCGTCGGTGGTGCGCCAGCATTTCCCGGTCAACGGCCGGGAGGCGATCAGCGGCCATTCCATGGGTGGCCACGGGGCGTTGATCCTGGCCCTGCGCCGGCCCGGTCACTATCGCTCGGTGTCGGCCTTCGCCCCGGTGGTCAATCCGACCCAGTGCCCCTGGGGACGCAAGGCGTTCGGCAACTACCTGGGCGAGGACGTCAGTCACTGGACCCAGTACGACGCCTGCGAGCTGGTCGCCCGGGGGGCGTCCCGCCAGCCGCTGTTCGTCGACCAGGGCGAGGCCGACGACTTCCTCGAGGAGCAACTCTGCCCCGAGCGCCTGGAGGCGGTGTGCGCCGAGCACGATCATCCGCTGACCCTGCGTCGCCAGCCCGGCTATGACCACAGTTACTACTTCATCGCCAGCTTCATCGACGATCACCTGCGCTACCACGCCGAGCACCTGCACGCCCGGCGCTGAGCCTGCGCCTGTCCCTTCGCGCCGCCCGCCGGGCGGCGCCTTTCGTTGGTCGTGTCGTATCCCGTGGCGCCATCGCCATGCCTGTCGGCGACTCATTATCCCTATGCACCGGGAGTCTGGGCCCCGATAGGCAAATTTGACATGCCGAGAAACGACACGACGGGTAGATTTCGCAGTAAGCATGCTTGATTGCGACGGGCTGTCTCTCGGGGACAGCCCTGTTCGACAACAACAATACAACACGACCCACCGTGCCGGAGACCCAAGATGACAAGCGCTCCCCAGGCCTCGCGCCATGCCGCCGTTCCCCAGACCCTCGGCTTCCTGCTGCTGGACAACTTCACCCTGATCTCGCTGGCCTCGGCCATCGAGCCGTTGCGCATGGCCAACCAGCTGGCCGGCCGCGAGCTCTACCGCTGGTACACCCTGAGCCTGGACGGGGCGTCGGTGAAGGCCAGCGATGGCCTGCAGGTCACCCCGGATGCCTCGACCGCCGTGCCGCTGGCCCTGGACACGGTGATCGTGTGCGGCGGCGTGGGCCCGCAGCGTAGCGTGCAGCGCGAGCATGTCACCTGGCTGCAGTCCCAGGCGCGGCAGTCGCGGCGCCTGGGGGCGGTGTGTACCGGCACCTGGGCGCTGGCCCGGGCGGGGCTGCTCGACGGCTATGAGGCCAGCGTTCACTGGGAGTGCCTGGCCGCCATGCAGGAGGCCTTCCCCAAGGTCTCGCTCACCACCCGGCTGTTCTCCATCGACCGCGACCGGGCGACCTCCTCCGGCGGCACCGCGCCGCTGGACATGATGTTGACCCTGATCGGCCGCGACCACGGCCGCGAGCTGGCCGCCGGCATCTCCGAGATGTTCATCTACGATCGGGTGCGCAACGAGCAGGACCAGCAGCGGGTGCCCCTCAAGCACGTGCTGGGCACCACCCAGCCGCGCCTGTTGGAGATCGTGGCGCTGATGGAGGCCAATCTCGAGGAGCCGATCAGCCTCGACGAGCTGGCCGACTACGTGAACGTCTCGCGCCGCCAGCTGGAGCGATTGTTCCAGAAGAACCTGCACTGCTCGCCGTCGCGCTATTACCTCAAGCTGCGCCTGACCCGGGCGCGGCAGCTGCTCAAGCAGACCCCGATGTCGATCATCGAGGTGGCCTCGGCCTGCGGCTTCGTCTCCACGCCGCACTTCTCCAAGTGTTACCGGGAATACTTCGGCATCCCGCCCCGCGACGAGCGGCTGGGCTCCAGCGCCGTCGACCTGGTGCCGGTGCAGCTGGGCCGGGACGCCGCCACCATGCTACAGTCCGCCTCGTTTGCGTCGGTTCCCAAGGCGCCGGTGTCCGCGGCCATGAACGCCCTGGACCAGGCCCGGGGGGAGCCGACCTATGCCAGCGTCAGGTTGCGGAACTAGGAGCTCCTTCCCGACCCCGGGCGATGGTGGGCGCCGCGGGGCCCTCCTTGCCCGCCTGGCCACCGTGGAGCTCCAGGCGGGAGGCGATGCACAAAGGAATTGGATGGCTGGCGCGGGCCCTGGGACTCGCGCTGCTCGGTTGGGTGGGGCTCACGGTGCTCGCGGTGTTGATGTTCCGTGTCGTGCCGGTGGGCGGCTCCATGGTGATGCTGGAGCGCAAGGTGGAGGCCTGGATCGCCGGCGAGTCCCTGGACATCCGCCAGGACTGGCGGCCCTGGCCCGAGCTCGCCGATACCGCCAAGCTGGCGGTGATCGCCGCCGAGGACCAGCGCTTCCCTGAGCATCACGGCTTCGACCTGGTCGAGCTGCGCCGCGCCGTGGAGGCCAGCCTCGACGGCGGTGACCTGCGCGGCGCCAGCACCCTCAGCCAGCAGACCGCCAAGAATCTCTTCCTGTGGACCGACCGCAGCTGGGTGCGCAAGGGCCTCGAGGCCTGGTTCACCCTGCTGATCGAGACGCTCTGGCCCAAGGAGCGCATCCTCGAGGTCTACCTCAACATCGCCGAATGGGACGCCGGCGTGTTCGGCCTGGAGGCCGCGGCCCAGCATTACTTCGGCGTCTCCGCCTCCCGGCTCAGTGCGCTCCAGGCCAGCCGCCTGGCCGCCATCCTGCCCAATCCCCGCGGCTGGAGCGCCTCCCGCCCCAGCGCCCACGTGCAGCGCCGCAGCGCCTGGATCCGTGGCCAGATGCGCAACCTCGGCAACGCCTACCTCGAACGACTCTGACGCGCCCGATGGCCCCCGACGGGGCCTCGGCGCGACGCCGTTTTCCCGCCGTGTCGCGATCGCGACGCTGGTGACGTTTTTGGAATTTCCCCGGTCGCTTCCAGGCGCCGGGCCCCGCGGGGTGGGGGATATGCTGCCGGCGTGATCATGCACCACCACGGAGCCCCCGCCATGACCCCTGCCGAGCTGCACCAGGACGCCATCGTCATCGATGGCCTGATCATCGCCAAGTGGAATCGCGAGCTGTTCGAGGACATGCGCAGAGGCGGCCTGACCGCCGCCAACTGCACCGTGTCCGTCTGGGAAGGCTTCCAGGCCACCGTCGATAACATCGTCAAGACCAATGCCCTGATGGCCGAATCCGGCGACCTGGTGCGGCCGGTGCGCACCACGGCGGACATCACCCGGGCCAAGGAAGAGGGCAAGACCGGGATCATCTACGGCTTCCAGAACGCCCACGCCTTCGAGGACCAGATCGGCTACGTCGAGATCTTCAAGCGGCTCGGCGTCGGCATCGTGCAGATGTGCTACAACACCCAGAACCTGGTCGGCACCGGCTGCTACGAGCGTGACGGCGGCCTGTCCGGCTTCGGCCGCGAGATCGTCGCCGAGATGAATCGCGTGGGCATCATGTGCGATCTCTCCCACGTCGGCGAGACCACCTCCCGGGAGGTCATCGAGGCCTCCGAGAAGCCGGTCTGCTATTCCCACTGCCTGCCGGCCGGCCTCAAGGAGCATCCCCGCAACAAGTCCGACGAGGAACTCAAGTTCATCGCCGATCGCGGTGGCTTCGTCGGCGTGACCATGTTCACCCCCTTCCTGCGGGCCGGCGTCGACGCCACCGTCGACGACTACGTCGAGGCCATCGAGTACGTGATGAACATTGTCGGCGAGGACGCCATCGGCATCGGCACCGACTTCACCCAGGGCCACGACCAGCAGTTCTTCGAGTGGCTGACCCACGACAAGGGCTATGCCCGCCGCCTGACCAACTTCGGCAAGATCATCAACCCCGAAGGCATCCGCACCATCGGCGAGTTCGGCAACCTCACCGAGGCGCTCTTGCGTCGCGGCTTCAGCGAGCCCCAGGTACGCAAGATCATGGGCGAGAACTGGGTGCGTGTTTTAAAAGAGGTGTGGGGCTCTTAACCGACCATCGGGCCTATTGCGCTTGCGGTTACTGCGTTGCGAAGTCGTTCGAAATGCTCATGGACAACAGTCCTCTCCGCTTTCTCTCGACTTCGCGCCTTGTTCCCGCTGCGCTCATGACGGCCCGGACTCATTCGCGAATCAAATCATAAGCACCCAGAACAACGATTTCAGAGGAATACGATCGTGACCAAGATGGCCCCCGAACTGCCCATCGACGTGGACGCCGAGACCGGCATCTGGACCACCGATGCGCTGCCCATGCTTTATGTGCCGCGGCACTTCTTCATCAATAACCACGTGGCCGTGGAGGAGGCCCTGGGTGCCGAGCAGTACGCCGAGATCCTCTATCACGCCGGCTACAAGAGCGCCTGGCACTGGTGCGAGAAGGAGGCCGAATGCCACGGCCTCGAGGGCGTCGAGGTCTTCGAGCACTACATGAAGCGCCTGTCGCAGCGCGGCTGGGGCCACTTCATTACCGAAGCGATCGACCTCGACGCCGGCACCTGCCGGGTGCGCCTCGAACACAGTGCCTTCGTCTATCAGCTGGGCAAGGTGGGCCGCAAGATCGAATACATGTTCACCGGCTGGTTCGCCGGCGCCATGGATCAGATCCTCGCCGCCCGCGGAAGCGATCTGCGCACCGTCGCCGAGCAGACCCAGAGCGGCGCCGAAGAGGGCTGCGACGTCGGCCTCTTCGTGACCCGTCCGCTCGCCGCACTCTCGAACACCGCGCAGGGCTGAGGAGGCACTACCATGGCATTCGACGCGATCTTCCAGCCGATCCAGATCGGCAACCTGACCATCCGCAATCGCGTGGTCAGCACCGCCCATGCCGAGGTGCATGCCACCGACGGCGGCATGACCACCGACCGCTACGTCAAGTACTACGAGGAGAAGGCCAAGGGCGGTTGCGGCCTGTGTATCTGCGGCGGCTCCTCCATCGTCTCCATCGACAGCCCCCAGGCCTGGTGGAGCTCGGTGAACCTGTCCACCGATCGCATCATCCCGCACTTCCAGAACCTGGCGGATGCCGTGCACAAGCATGGCGGCAAGATCATGATCCAGATCACCCACATGGGCCGACGTTCACGCTGGGACGGCTTCGACTGGCCGACCCTGGTGTCGCCCTCCGGGATCCGCGAGCCGGTCCACCGCTCCACCTGCAAGACCATCGAGGAGGAGGAAATCTGGCGGATCATCGGCGACTTCGCCCAGGCCGCGCGCCGGGCCAAGGAGGGCGGTCTCGACGGCGTCGAGCTGTCCGCCGTGCACCAGCACCTGATCGACCAGTTCTGGAGCCCGCGGGTCAACAAGCGTGAAGACCAGTGGGGCGGCAGCTTCGAGAACCGCATGCGCTTCGGCATGGAGGTGCTCAAGGCGGTGCGCGCCGAGGTCGGCGACGATTTCGCGGTGGGCATGCGCATCTGCGGCGACGAGTTCCATCCGGACGGCCTGTCCCACGACGACATGAAGCAGATCGCCGCCTACTACGACGCCACCGGCCAGGTGGACTTCTTCGGCGTGGTCGGCTCGGGCTGCGACACCCACGATACCCTGGCCAACGTCATCCCCAACATGTCTTTCCCGCCGGAGCCCTTCCTGCACCTGGCGGCCGGCATCAAGGAGGTGGTCTCCGCGCCGGTGATCCACGCCCAGAACATCAAGGATCCCAACCAGGCCAGCCGCATCCTCGAGGGCGGCTACGTGGACCTGGTGGGCATGACCCGGGCGCACATCGCCGACCCGCATCTGATCGCCAAGATCAAGATGGGCCAGGTCGACCAGATCAAGCAGTGCGTGGGCGCCAACTACTGCATCGACCGCCAGTACCAGGGCCTGGACGTGCTGTGCATCCAGAACGCCGCGACCTCGCGTGAGTATCTGGGGCTGCCGCATATCATCGAGCCCACCGAGGGCAAGAAGCGCAAGGTCGTGGTGGTCGGCGGCGGCCCGGGCGGCATGGAGGCGGCCCGTGTGGCCGCCGAGCGCGGCCACGACGTCACCCTGTTCGAGGCCGCCGAGGCGCTTGGCGGGCAGATCACCACCGCCGCCAGGGCGCCCCAGCGCGACCAGATCGCCGGCATCACCCGCTGGTATCAGCTGGAGCTGGCCCGCCTCAACGTTGACCTGCGCCTCGGCACCTACGCCGACGAAGCCACCATCAAGGACCTCAGGGCCGATATCGTGGTGCTGGCCACCGGTGGCCGGCCGTACCTGGACCAGTACCCCGAGTGGGGCTACTCCGAGAATCCCGAGGAGAGCCTGATCGTCAGCACCTGGGACATCCTCGACGGCCGCGTCGAGCCGGGCAAGAACGTGCTGATCTACGACGCCCTCTGCGAGTTCGCCGGCATGTCGGCGGCCGACTACCTGGCCGACAAGGGGGCCAAGGTCGAGATCGTCACCGACGACATCAAGCCCGGGGCGGCGGTCGGCGGTACCACCTTCCCGACCTACTACCGCAGCCTCTACCAGAAGGAGGTGATCATGACCTCCGACCTGATGCTGCACAGGGTCTACCGCGAAGGCGACGCCCTGGTCGCGGTGCTCGAGAACGAGTACACCGGCACTCAGGAGGAGCGCGTGGTCGACCAGGTGGTGGTCGAGAATGGCGTGCGCCCGGACGAGGGCCTCTATTACGCGCTCAAGCAGGCGTCCCGCAACAAGGGGCAGATGGATCTCGAGGCGCTGTACGCCATTCAGCCGCAACCTGGCCTGGGCGAGGACGGCGACGGCTTCCTGCTGTTCCGCCTGGGGGATTGCACGGCACCGCGCAACACCCACGCCGCCATCTACGACGCCCTGCGTCTGTGCAAGGACTTCTGACGGGAGGCGTCGGAGGGAAGGCGTGCCGGCTGACGCCCCGCATTCGCCTTGCCGAGCCTCGGCTTGCGATCCGCGGTCACGGTGCGGAAGGGCCATCCCTGGCCCCCGCACCTCTGTCGAATCCCTTCGACAGGGCCGCGCCGCGGTGCCTCGGCTCGGGCGAATGCGCAGGGCGCGACGCCGGCTCCCCCTTCCCACGACGCGACCGTCGTCTTCCTGCCGATAGTCTGTGGCCTTAGACAAGAGGTGAGCGAGATGCTCGATACCTTACTTCCGATCCTGATCTTCGCCGCGCTGGGGCTGGCGGCGATCGGTGCCGTGCGGCGCGTGCGCCTGTGGCGCCAGGGGCGGCCATCGCCGGTGCCGCTGCTCAAGGGGTTGGCCGCCATGCCGCGACGCTACCTGGTCGATTTGCACCACGTGGTCGCCCGCGACAAGGTGATGTCCAACACCCACGTGGCCACCGCCGGCGGCTTCGTCGCCGCGGCCGTGCTGATGGTCCTGGTGCACGGCCTGGGCTTGGGTTCCGAGATCGCCGAGGGCGTGCTCGGCTGGGTGCTGCTGGCCGCCAGCGCCACCATGTTCGTCGGCAGCCGCTTCGTGGCTCGCCGCCGTCGCAATCCCCCGTCGCGGCTCTCCAAGGGCCCGTGGATGCGCCTGCCCAAGAGCCTCGCGGCCTTCTCGCTGAGCGTGTTCGCCATCACCCTGCCGACGGTCGGCATTCTGCCGGAAGACTTTCTCGAAGTGAGTGGCAGCTGGATCCTGGCGCTGGCGCTGTCCGCCGTGCTGGTCTGGGGGCTTGGCGAGATGGTCTTCGGCATGGCCTGGGGCGGGCCCATGAAGCACGCCTTCGCCGGGGCCCTGCACCTGGCCTTCCACCGGCGCGCCGAGCGCTTCTCCACGAGAAGGGGCGAGGGCAAACGCTCCACCGGCCTCAAGGCCCTGAACCTGGACGACGAAAACGCCCCCCTGGGTGTCGAAAAGCCCAGCGACTTCACCTGGAACCAGCTGCTCGGCTTCGACGCCTGCGTGCAGTGCGGGCGCTGCGAGGCGATGTGCCCGGCCTTCGCCGCCGGCCAGCCGCTCAATCCCAAGAAGCTGATCCAGGACATGGTCGTCGGCATGGCCGGCGGCAGCGACGCCAACTACGCCGGCAGCCCCTATCCCGGCCAGCCGGTGGGCGAACACCAGGGCTCGCCCCATGGCCCGATCGTGGCCCGCGAAGGCAAGGCCCTGGTGGACGCCGAGACCCTGTGGTCCTGCACCACCTGCCGCGCCTGCGTCGAGGAGTGCCCGATGATGATCGAGCACGTCGATGCCATCGTCGACATGCGTCGCTTCCTGACCCTCGAGCACGGCAACACCCCCAACAAGAGCGCCGAGGTGCTCGACAACCTGATCGCCACCGACAACCCCGGCGGCTTCGCGCCCGACGCGCGGATGCACTGGGCCGCCGACCTGGAGCTGCCGCTGATGGCGGATCGCGGCGAGGCCGAGGTGCTGCTGTGGCTGGGCGACGGCGCCTATGACATGCGCAACCAGCGTACCCTGCGCTCGCTGGTCAAGGTGCTGCGCGCCGCCGGCGTCGACTTCGCGGTGCTCGGTAACGAGGAGCGCGACAGCGGCGACGTGGCCCGGCGCCTGGGCGACGAGGCGACCTTCCAGAGCCTGGCCAAGCGCAACATTGCCACCCTGGCGAAGTACCGCTTCCAGCGCATCGTCACCTGCGACCCGCACAGCTTCCACGTGCTCGGCAACGAGTATGGCGAGCTGGGGGCCCCGGGGATGCCGGCCCAGTACGAGGTGCGCCACCACAGCACCTACATCGCCGAACTGTTCGAGGCCGGTCGCCTGCATGTCAAGCCCTGGAAGGGCGGCGGCGTGACCTACCACGATCCCTGTTATCTCGGCCGCTACAACGGCGAGTACGAGGCGCCGCGCAACGTGCTCAAGGCGCTCGGCATCGAGGTTGCCGAGATGGAGCGCTCCGGCTTTCGGTCCCGCTGCTGCGGCGGCGGCGGCGGCGCGCCGATCACCGATATCCCCGGTGAGCGCCGGATTCCCGACATGCGCATGAACGATGTGGGCGAGACCGGCGCCGAGCTGGTGGCGGTGGGCTGCCCGCAGTGCACCGCGATGCTCGAGGGCGTGGTCGATGCCACCGCCGAGGTGCGCGACATCGCCGAACTGGTCGCCAATGCCCTGACCGAGGCGCCCGCCGGCAGCGATGCGGCCCAGCAATCATCCAACCGGCCCCAGGCCGTGGAGGTGGCGTGATGAGCGATACCGTGCGTCGCGATCCGCGTAAGGAATGGATCGCCCGTAACCGGCTTCACCCGCAGCACCTGGATGTGCTGGCCGAACGGGGAAGCAGTGCCGGCCAGGGCGCGGCCAGCGAGTGGATGGGGCCGAATGGGCTGATCCGGCGTGATCCGCACCGAATGGGCTTTATGGGGCCCAACGGTCTCAAGCGCATCGACCGCAGCGGCGTTCAGCAGGGCGCCGGTGGCGGCGCGGTCGCCAAGTCGGCCGCCCAGCGCAAGCCGCTGGTCGAGATCGAAGCGCCGGCCTTCCTGGTGGCGGTGGTGCCGGACATGGCCGGCGGTCGCCTCTCCGGGCATGACCGTGACTTGCTGGGCCTGGCCCGGCAGCTGGCCGACGCCGATCCGAACGCCCGGGGCGCGGTGCTGGCGGTCGTCTACGGCGGGTATAACCGCGAGGGAGACGGCGAGCTGAAAGAGCACGCTTTCGGTGAGGCCGGCGTCGACCGCCTGCTCACCCTCGACGATCCCCGCTTCGACGGCTTCGCCCCGGAGGCTCGCCTCGGCGCCCTGGTCGCGGTGGAGGAGGCCTGGGCGCCGCGCCACTGGCTGGTGCCCGACTCCAAGCTGGGCGGCGCCGACCTGGGCCGGCGCCTGGCGGCACGGCTCGGCGAGCGCCCGGCCACCGGCGTGTGGCAGCTCGAGCCGGCTGCCGACACCCGGAGTGAGGAGGGGGGTGGCTGGCGCTGCACCGCCCGCGGCGCGGCAGGCACCCTGGATATCCAGCGGCCCCTGCCGAGGATCGCCCTGGCACTCGCCGAGTGTGCCGAACCGGTCAGCGAGACCCGCCATGCGGTGGTGCCACTGACCCTTCCGCAGGCGTTGCCGGCGCAGCTGTCGCGTATCGAGGACCTGGGACAGGTCGCCGTGGATCCGGCGGGCGTGGCCCTGTCGGAAGCGGAGTTCATCCTCTCTGCCGGCAACGGCGTGCGCGACTGGGACGGTTTCCATGCCGCCGCGGAGGTCCTCGGGGCCACGGAAGGAGCGTCTCGTGTCGCCGTGGATGACGGTTTCATGCCCCGCGACCGCCAGGTGGGCGCCACCGGGACCTGGGTTACCGCCCGGGTCTACGTGGCCGTGGGCATCAGCGGCGCCATTCAGCATCTTCAGGGCATCCAGCCCTGCGACAAGGTGGTGGCGATCAACATGGATGCCGGCTGCGACATGATCAAGCGCGCCGACCTGGCGGTCATCGCCGACTCCGCGCAGGTGCTCGAGGCGCTGGTCGAACTGGTGAAACGGCAACGAGAGGAGCAGCGCGATGCGGCCTGAACCGAACAAGACCGCGCCCCTGGAGATCACCGTGCTGGTCTCCGTGGGGCGCCATCCCGTCACCGGCCGCGGCCGTCGCGCTGACCAGGACGCTCGGGCCGTGGAGCTGGCCCGGGGCCTGCCGGGCGGCGAGGTCCGGCTGCTGCATGCCGGCACTCATGAGGCGGGCAGCGAGTCGGCCCTGCGGGGCTACCTGGGCATGGGCTTCGACGACCTGACCCTGATCGAACAGGCCGAGGGGGGGGACGTGTTGCCGGCCCTGGCCGATGCCCTCTTCGATGCCCCGCCGCAGCTGGTGATCACCGGGGAGCGGGCCGAACAGGGCGAGGGTTCCGGGCTTGTGCCCTACCTGCTGGCCGAGCGCCTGGGCTGGCCGGTGGTCAGCGGCCTGGCGGCGGTGGAGGCCGTCGAGGACGGCGTCGCCACCCTACTGCAGGCCTTGCCGCGGGGGCAGCGTCGCCGGCTCAAGGTGCGACTGCCGGCCATCGTCACCGTCGATGGCGCGGCCCCGGCGCCGCGCCAGAGCGCCTATGGCCCCGCCAGGCGCGGCCGCCTCATTGCCGTGCCCGGGCCGGTGTGCCGCGACGACGACCGGGCGAGCTGGGAGGTGCTGCCGGCGCGCAAGCGGCCCAAGCGTCTGAAGATCGTCAAGGCCGCTTCGGCCCGGGATCGCTTCAAGGCCGCGGCGGCCAAGGCCGAGGGCGGCGGGGGGCAGGTGCTCACCGATGTGACGCCGGAGCAGGGCGCCGAGGCGATCCTCAAGCTGCTGAAGGAGGAAGGCGTGCTGCGATGAGAGTAGCGAATTTGCACACTCTGTCGTCTTTTTCCTACAAATAAAGTGAATTTGTCTTACAGAAAGTCCGTCATATTCCTGATTGATAATAAGCTTCTTCCTGTTGCTGAAATAGGGTGAAAGATATGAGGTTGGGCCTCGGCCGAGTGGTCGGGGCCTGCCTGCGTTCTGGGGGTCGCATGTGGAATGAAGTTGTCGCATGACTTCGGGCCATGTGCTCCGTCATCGTCATGGTTAATTATATTTAGTCAATTGATTTTCATGTGGTATTTCGGTCTTTAAGATCCGGGAAAAGAGGCAGTGAATGCGCCGTTTTCGGCGCTTTCGTCTATGTAAATTTCGGGGATTCTGTTACTCTCCGGCGCTCGGCTCGATGCGCTAGCGGTTAGCCTACGACGTACCCTCCCAATCGGTGAATCGCCCCATGGCAAAGCAACAGGACGCAACGGACTTGCAGCTCTCGCTCCGTGCCTGCAAGGGATCTTTTCTTTCGGTGGGCTTCTTCAGCATGTTCGTGAACCTGCTGATGCTGGTGCCGCCTCTCTACATGCTGCAGGTCTATGACCGGGTCATCACCACCAAGAGCGAGGAAACGCTCTTGATGCTGACCCTGGTGGTGATCTTCCTGTTCGCGGTGATGGGAGGGCTCGAACTGGTGCGTTCGCGCATCCTGGTGCGGGTGGGCAACAAGCTGGATACCAGCATCAACGCGCGGCTCTACAGCGCCATGTTCCGCCGCAGTGTCGCGGCCCAGGGCCGCCAATCGGCGCAGCCCCTCAACGATCTGACCAGCCTGCGTCAATTCCTGACCGGCAACGGCCTGTTCGCCTTCTTCGACGTGCCGTGGATTCCCGTCTATCTGGGGGTGCTGTTCCTCTTCCATCCCTGGCTTGGCCTGTTCGCCACCGGTGCCGGCGTCGTGTTGCTGATCCTGGCGATCAGCAACGAGAAGGCCACCAAGGGGCTGCTGGCCGAGGCCAGCAACGAGCAGATCAAGTCCCAGGAGCTGGCCAACTCGAACCTGCGCAACGCCGAGGTGCTGCATGCCATGGGCATGTTGCCCGGAATCATGGGGCGCTGGGCGGAAAAGCATCATGCGTTCTTGGCCAAGCAATCCCGGGCCAGCGACCGTGCCGGGGCCCTGAGCAATGCTTCCAAGGTGCTGCGACTGCTGTTCCAGTCGCTGATTCTCGGCCTCGGCGCCTTCCTGGTGCTTCAAGGCGAGATGACCGCCGGCATGATGATCGCCGGCTCGATCATCATGGGACGTGCCCTGGCGCCCATCGATCAGATGATCGGCAGTTGGAAGGGCTTCGTCGGCGCCCGCGGCGCCTACGACCGCCTCAACGAGCTGCTCACCCAGATCCCTGACGAGCAGCGCCGCATGTCGCTGCCGGCGCCGGAGGGCCATCTGGCGGTGGAAACCGTCGCCGCGGCGCCGCCCGGCGTTCGGATGGCCACGATACGGGGCATCGACTTCGAGGTGCCGCGTGGCGAACATGTCGGCATCATCGGCCCCAGTGCCGCCGGCAAGTCGACTCTGGCGCGGGTATTGCTCGGCATCTGGCCGGCCCAGGTTGGCAACGTGCGCCTGGATGGCGCCGAGATCAATCACTTCAATCGTGACGAGCTGGGGCCCCATATCGGTTATCTGCCCCAGGACATCGAACTGTTCGATGGTTCGGTCAGCGAGAACATCGCCCGCTTCGGCGAGGTCGATGCGCACAAGGTCGTGGCGGCCGCCAAGAAGGCCGGCGTGCACGAGATGATTCTCGAGCTCCCCAATGGCTATGACACCTATATTTCTGCCGCCAGCGGTGCGCTTTCCGGCGGGCAGCGCCAGCGGGTAGGGCTGGCGCGTGCCCTCTACGGCGATCCCGTGATGGTGGTGCTCGACGAGCCGAACTCCAACCTCGATGACGCCGGCGAGAGGGCGCTGTCCCAGGCGATCGCCCAGCTCAAGAGCGAGGGGGCTACCCTGTTCGTGATCAGCCACCGGACCAGCGTGCTCAAGAACATGGACAAGTTGATGGTCATGAAGGACGGGCAGGTCAACATGTTCGGTCCCCGTGACCAGGTGATGGCGCAGTTCGCCAAGAGGGCGCCCCAGCGGCGGGTTGGCCAGGGCGGCGGTCAGCGTCTGGCTGCCGTGGGGCATCGCTCCGGGGGACAGTCGGACGCCGGCACCAGCAGCGAGGAGCAGGACCAATGACCGACACGCGCGACAAGCATCGAGGCAACCAGCCGCCGAGCATCGACATCACGCCGGGGCCGCAGACGCTGGAGGGTGAATACAGCGAGCGCCTGCCGACCAGCGACAAGGGCTTCCGGCGGCTGGGCATGATCATCCTGCTGTTGGCCTTCGGCGGTTTCGGCACCTGGGCGTTGACCGCCAAGCTGGCGGTGGCGGTAGTGGCGCCGGGCAGCGTCTCCATTGAATCCTTCAAGCGCACCGTCCAGCATCTCGAAGGCGGCATCGTGCGCGAGATCCTGGTGCGCGATGGCGACCATGTCGAGGTCGGCGATCCCCTGATCGTCCTCAGCGACACCCAGGCTCGCTCCCAGTTGGACATCGCGCGCTCCCAGTACCTGATCAACCGGGCCATGGAAATCCGGTTGCTGGCCGAGCAGCGAGGCGCCGACACCCTGAGCTTTCCGGCGGAACTGACCGAGAGCGAGCGCGATCGCGTCCAGGAAGTGCTGGCCGTCCAGCGCAGCCTGTTTGCCGCTCGCCGCCAGTCCCTCGAGAGCACCTTGGCCTCCCTGGACGAGCAGACCAACCAGATGCGGGAGCAGATCGAGGGCCTCGAGGCGCGCATCGGCGTGAATGTCCGGCGCATCGCCTCGCTGCGCGACGAGGCCGAGGACTTCCGCTCCCTGTTCCGGGAAGGGCTCGGCGACAATCAGCGCCTGCGCGAGCTCGAGCGTCAGATCCTGGAGTACGAGGGCGAAGTGGCGAGTGCTCGTTCCGAGATCGCGCGCCTGAAGTCCCAGATCAGCGAGAATCGGGTCAAGCAGGAGGTGCGTCGCCAGGAGTTCCAGTCGGATGTCGGGGAGCAGCTGCGCAGCGCCCAGAGCCAGATCGCCGAGGCCGAGGAGCGCATCACCTCGCTCGACGACCAGGTCGAGCGCACCACTATCACGGCCCCGGCCTCGGGCACCGTGGTGGGGCTCAAGGTGCACACCGACGGAGCCGTCATCCGCCCGGGCGATCCGGTCATGGATATCGTGCCCACCGGCGATGGCTTCGTCGTCGAGGCGCGCGTGCCCAATCGCGACATCGACAACCTCTATATCGGCCAGTCGGCCAACATTCGCTTCTCGGCGTTCAACCAGCGCCTGACCAACGAGATCGACGGCGAGATCATCCACCTCAGTGCCGACAGCTTCGAGGATGAGGCCACCGGCCAGATGTACTACAAGGCAAGGGTCAAGGTGACCGAGGCGGGCGAGCAGGACATGACCGAGCAGATGAGGCTGCTGTCCGGCATGCCGGCGGAAGTCATGATTCGCACCGGTGAGCGTACCTTTGCCAGCTACGTCGCCAAGCCCATCACCGACATGCTCGCGCGGGCGATGCGAGAGGAGTAAGGACATGCGCAGGATCGCGCACCGGAAACCTGGCAGGCGGCCATCCCCATGGTGGGCGGCCCTGTACCTGGGCCTGCTGGGCGCGGCCCTCCCCGCGCCGTTGATGGCGGCCGACACGACGCCCCTCGAGCGCCTCGCCCAGGGGCAGGGCGCGGCGGGGGCCTCGACGCTGCCAAGGCTGCCCGAGCTGTTCGGCCTGGCACTGGAGAACGACAGCGACCTGGCCAGCCAGCGCTACCAGCTGCAGGCGACCGAGCAGGAGGTCGGCAAGGCCTGGTCGCAGCTCAAGCCCCAGGTCAGCGCCAGCGGGGGCTACACCTACCAGGAAAGCGACAATTACTACACGGATAACCCCGACTACGATCCCGGCAACGATTTTACCTCGAGCGACAACGAGGCGCGTTTCGAGGGCCGGACAACGGACACGAGCTGGCGGCTCAGCCTGAGCCAGCCGCTGTTCAGCGTCGAGCGCTGGCGCGGCGTGGACAAGGCCGAGGCCCAGGTCGAGGCGGCTCGCTTGAAGCTGGCGGTGGGCGAGAGCGAATTGGCCATGGCCGTCGTGGAGGCCTACCTGGGGGCCTTCCTGGCGTCGCGCAAGGCGGGACTGCTGGATTCCAAGCGCGAGTCCCTGGAGCTTCAGCTCCGTCAGGCGTCGCGCTCCTACGAGCTGGGGGTGGGGAATCGGCTCAATGTCCTGGAGGCCCAGTCGCGCCTCGACCAGTCCGTCGCCGATCGCATCGAGGCCGAGAATCAGCTGGACGCCGCGGTGGGGGAGATCGAACGCCTGACCGGGCAGCGTCCGGTCTTCGGCCAGGCGCTGGGGGATCTCTCGTCGTTCAGCCCGCCCCGCGCCGAGGGCGGAATGGACGCCTGGCTGCCGCGTACCACCGACAACCTCGAGGTCATGCTGGCCGATCGCCAGCTGGGGGTGGCCGCGGCCGATACCCGAGCGCGCCGAGGCGGTTACTATCCCGAGGTGTCGCTGAATCTCAGCTATTCGGATCGGGCGTCCAACGACCCCTTCCGCGAGAGCCGCGACGGCCGGGCCAGCGTTCAGCTCGACATGCCGCTGTATCGCGGTGGCTTCACCAGCGCCAACGTGCGGCAGGGCGAGCTGTCCACCCTGGCCCGGGAGGCCTCGCTGACCAATGCGCAGCGCCTGGCGCGCCAGGAAGTGCGCGAGCGACTGCGCAACCTCGAGGGCAATCGCCGGCAGCTCAGTGCGCTCCAGCAGTCCATCGAATCCAGCCGCCTGTTCCTGGAGGCTGCGGAAAAGGGCGAGCAGCTCGGCCTGCGCGCCCTGGTGGACGTGCTGGATGCCAGGGCCGAGCTGTATGACCTGAGGATCCAGTACGTCGACACGGTGCGGCAGTTGCTGCTGGATCGCCTCAAGCTGGAGGTGGCGGTCGGCGATCTCGGCTCCGACGACCTGTTGAGCACCATGGAGGCACTCAGAGACCTGACGCAGCCCTCCGCCGCGGCCGGCTGACATGGGAGATCTGATGTCCGGCGCCGACTGGCTGCGTCGCTTGATGCGTCTCTTCGATGCCGTGATCGCGTTGGCCGCATCCTCGGTCGTGCTGCTGGTCATGTCGGGGCTGGATCATACCGAAGGCCTCGGCTACCCGCTGTTGATCCTCTCCGGCAGCCTGCTGTTGCCGGCCTGCGGCGAACTGCTGGGTCTCTACCAGCCATGGCGGGGTCGCAGCCTCTTCACCATGCTGGGGGTCTATGGCCTGACCTGGCTGCTGACGATAGTGCTGCTCAGCGTCTTCCTGGTCCTGACCCAGAGCGCCATCCTCTACTCTCGCGCCTGGATGTCGATCTCCGCACTGGGGGTGCTCGGCGTGGGGCTGCTGCTCAGGGGCGGACTTTATTCCATCCTGCGACGGCTCAGGGCCCGGGGGCGCAACCTCAAGCGCGTCGTGGTGATCGGCAAGCCCGAGAATGTCGCCCGGGTGCGTGAACGCCTCCAGGGGCTGCCTTATATCGGCTACCGGCTGGTCGATACGCTGATCGATGACCCGGAGACCGACATCCTGGAGCGTGTCGAGTCGCTGGCGGCGAGCAGCATGTATCGCCGCCAGTACGAAGAGATCTGGCTGAGCTACCCGCTGACGGACGGCGACATCGTCAAGCGCATCTCCGACAGCCTGCTGTCGGTGCCCGTGAACCTGCGTTACTTCCCCGACCTGTCCGACGTTCGGCTGCTCAACCATCGCGTGGCCAAGGTGGCCGACATGTATTCCCTGGACCTCAACGTCAGCCCGCTCAACGGGCCGATGCGGCTCGTCAAGGCCATGGAGGACCGGCTGCTCGGGCTGGTGCTGTTCCTGGGTTTTCTGCCCCTGATGCTGGTGATTGCGCTGCTCGTTCGCTGGCGCATGCAGGCGCCCGTGCTGTTCAAGCAGGAGCGCCATGGCCTGGATGGCAAGCGCTTCCGGATCTACAAGTTTCGTACCATGCGGCCGCATGCCACCGGTGGCATCACCCGTCAGGCGACCGATGGCGATCCCCGCATCACGCGCCTGGGCGCCTTGCTGCGTCGGACCAGCCTGGATGAATTGCCCCAGCTCTACAACGTGCTCCAGGGCAGGATGTCACTGGTGGGGCCGAGGCCACACGCCATGGACCACAACGACCATTACAAGGACGTCATCGAGGCCTACATGCAGCGCCACAGGGTCAAGCCCGGCATGACCGGCTGGGCACAGGTCAACGGCCTGCGCGGCATCACCGACGACGTGGAACTGATGCGCCGGCGCGTCGAGTACGACCTCTATTACATCGACAACTGGTCGCCGGCACTGGACCTCAAGGTGCTGCTCATGACGCTGACCAAGGGCTTCGTCAATCAGCACCCCTAGGGCGTCGGAGTCCCGCAGGAGCCGCGCTCCCATCCGTCCGGGCGAGGTGGTATCATCCAGCGCCGATTCCCTTGGAATTCGGCGCAGGAAGCGCTCGAACAACATCCATCCATGGAGGATTCATGCTCAGGCCCGTCATCCTGTCCGGGGGCTCGGGATCGCGCCTCTGGCCCGTGTCTCGCGAGCACTATCCCAAGCAATTCCTGAGGCTGAACTCGGAGCAACACAGCCTCCTGCAGGAGACCGCACTGCGTCTGGCCGGCATGGAGCACTGTCGTTCGCCCCTGGTGGTCTGCAACGACGAACATCGGTTTCTGGTGGCGGAACAGCTGCAGGTGATCGGCAGGCCGGCGGAGCGTATCCTGCTCGAGCCGGTCGGACGCAACACGGCTCCGGCACTGGCCCTTTCGGCGCTGGTGGCCCTGGAGCAGGACGACGATGCCAGCCTGCTGGTCATGCCGGCCGACCATGTCATCGAGGACGCCCAGGCGTTCGTGCGTGCCGTCGAGCAGGGCCGGCGGCTGGTCGAGGCAGGCCGCCTCGTGACCTTCGGCATCGAGCCCTCGTCACCGCATACCGGCTATGGCTATATTCGCCGCGGTGAACCCCTGGGCGCCGGGTTCCGGGTCGACTCCTTCATCGAGAAGCCGGATGTCGAGCGCGCCCGGGCCTACCTCGAGAGCGGCGAATATCTCTGGAACAGCGGGATCTTCCTGGTCGGCGCGCGCCAGTATCTGGACGAGCTGGCCACCCACGCCCCCGACATCCTGGAACAGTGCCGGCATGCCTTCGCGGGTCGGCGAGAGGACATGGACTTCCTGCGCCTCGACGAGGCGTCGTTCATCGACTGTCGCAGCGAATCCATCGACTATGCCGTCATGGAGCATACCCGAGCCGCGGCGGTGGTGCCGATGGATCCCGGCTGGAGCGATATCGGCTCCTGGGACGCCATTCACGATCTCCAGCGTCGTGCCGCCGACCCGGACGGCAATGCCACCCAGGGCGATGTCATGCTGTTCGAGTCGTTCGGCAATCTGGTGCGCAGCGAGTCGCGCCTGGTGGCCGGGGTCGGCGTCAAGGACCTGGTGATCGTCGAAACCGAGGATGCCGTGCTGGTCGCCAACCGCGACCACGCCCAGCATACCAAGCAGATCGTCAATGCCCTGAAGGCCAGCGACCGCGCCGAGTTCCAGTCTCACCAGAGCGTCTATCGCCCCTGGGGGCACTATCGAAGCCTGGTCAGTGTCAGCGGCTTCCAGGTCAAGGAGATCGTCGTCAAGCCGGGCGGACGCCTGTCGCTGCAGATGCATTACCACCGGGCCGAGCATTGGGTCGTCGTCGCCGGCACGGCCCGCGTTACCCTGGGCGGCGGCCATGGTGACAGCGACAGCATGAAAAGCTTCCTGCTCAGCGAGGACGAATCGACCTATATACCGCTCGGCACGGTGCACCGCCTGGAGAATCCCGGCCGGATTCCCCTGCGTCTCATCGAGGTGCAGACCGGCGACTATCTGGGCGAGGACGACATCGTGCGCTTCGACGATATCTACGGACGCACCCCGGTCGGCGCCGATCATGATGGCTGATGGCGAGGCCCTGGAAGGCCTTCGCCGCTGGGGGCAGGGGAGGCGCGTCGCCATCGTGCACGACTGGCTGGTCGTGCACGGTGGTGCCGAGAAGGTGCTGGACGCCTTGCTCGCGGCCTTCCCCCAGGCCGAGCTCTTCACCCTGGTGGACTTCCTGCCCGAGGCGCAGCGAGGGCGTATCGCCCGGCACCGGGTCCACACCAGCCTGATACAGCGTCTGCCGCTGGCCAGGCGCCACTACCGTCACTACCTGCCCTGGATGCCGTACGCCATCGAGCAGTTCGATCTCTCGGCCTTCGATCTGGTCATTTCGTCGAGCCACTGCGTGGCCAAGGGCGTGGTGACGCACCCCGGCCAGCGCCATGTCTGCTATTGCCACACGCCGGTGCGATACGCCTGGGACATGAAGGAAGCCTACCTGCGCGACGCCGGCCTGCGCCTGCCCGGGCTCGAGAGCCTGGTGCGGATGACGCTCAAGCGGCTTCGCGAGTGGGATCACTTCACCGCCAGCCAGGTCGATCATTTCCTGGCCAACTCCGACAACGTCGCCCGGCGCATACGCAAGTACTACCGGCGCGAGGCCAGCGTGCTCTATCCGCCGGTCGACCTGTCCGGGTTCGCCTTCCATGGCGGGGAGCGCGACGATTACTACCTGGCCGCGTCGCGGCTGGTGCCCTACAAGCGCCTCGACCTCATCGTCGAAGCCTTCCGCGAGATGCCCGGGCGGCGTCTCAGGGTCGTGGGGGAGGGGCCCGAGCGCCGTCGTCTCGAGCGCCTGGCCGAGGGGGCCGACAACATCGAGCTGCTCGGCTATCGGCCGGACGCCGAGCTCGCATGGCTGATGGCCAGGGCGCGTGCCTTCGTCTTCGCCGCCGACGAGGACTTCGGCATCCTGCCGCTCGAGGCCCAGGCCTGCGGTACCCCCGTCATCGCCTACGGGCGTGGCGGTGCGTGCGAGACGGTGCTCGGCCCGGCGCATGGCGCGGCGGCTACCGGCGTGTTCTTCGACCGCCAGCACCCCGCCGCCCTGAGCGAGGCGGTCGCCGCCTTCGAGGCCTGTGACATCTCGCCCGAGGCCTGCCGCCGCCAGGCGCAGCGCTTCGGCGCCGGGGACTTCTGGCGGCGGTTGCTCGATCACTTGACCCACCTGGAAACCGACGAGCTCTCACCATGAACGTGATCGTCAATCTTCAACCGCTGCTGACGCCCCTGACGGGCATCGGACACTATACGCGTGAGTTGACGCTGTGCTTGCTGGAACAACAGCGGGCCGTGACGGGGGTCTGTGGCACACGTTTCGAGACCCTGAGTGCGCAGCATTCATTGCTGGCCCAGCCGTCTTCCTCGGCCGATACGGCTGTCTCGGCGTTCGATGAGCGGGGCCCCCTGTGGGGCATGGCCCGTCGCTATCTGCGTAACCCCCTGACGCGTGCCGGCTACCGTTGGTTATGCAGTCAGCGCCTGCGTCATCAGGGCCGGCGCCTGCAACGGCGTAGCGACAGCATCTATTGGGAACCCAATTATATCCTCCTGCCATGGCAGGGGCCGAGCATCGTGACTGTCCACGACCTGTCGCACCAGCGCTATCCGGCTTTCCATCCCCGGGATCGCCTCGCCTTCTTCGATCGTCACCTCCCCGAGAGCCTGCGTCGTGCGACCCGCATCAACGTGGTCTCGCACTTTACGGCGGGAGAGCTCCAGGCCTTGCATGGCATCGATGATGATCGCATTGATATCGTCCCGCCGGGGGTGTCTTCGAGGTTTTTCGACGCACCGGGAGCGGATGCGGTCGAGGCGCTGACTCGGCGTTATGACTTACCCGAACGCTTCCTGCTCAGCGTGGGGACCCTAGAACCACGCAAGAATCTGGCGAATGTCATGCAGGCCTTCGCCGAGCTACCCGATGGCGATCAGCGCGCCGCTCCGCTGCTGCTGGCCGGCATGCAGGGCTGGGGGGAGCAGCGGCTCGGACCCGAGGTGCGGCGAGCCCTGGAGGCGGGGACCATCCGCCGGCTGGGGTATGTGCCGGGGAGCGACCTGCCGGGGCTCTATGCACTAGCCTCCGGATTCGTGTACGTGTCCTGTTATGAGGGCTTCGGCATGCCGGTCATCGAGGCGATGGCGGCCGGCACTCCGGTGCTCACGGCCAATGTCACCGCCACCGCCGAGGTCGGAGGAGACGCGGCGCTGGTCGTGCCTCCCGATGACGTCGGGGCGATTCGCCAGGGGCTGCAGCGGCTGCTCGACGAGGACCATGGCGAGCGGATTCGGCGCGGCCGCCGGCGCGCCGAAGGCTATAGCTGGCGGTATTCCGCCCGTGCGTTGACCGACTCCCTGCAGATGGCCCTGGAGGCTCGATGATGTGGCGCGTACCTCGGCTGTTTCTCGATAGCCTGCCCCTGGTGGCCCAGTTGGCCAAGCAGGAGCTGGTGGACCGCCACAAGGGCTCGGTGCTGGGCAGGACCTGGACCTTCATCGGCCCGCTAATCACCATCCTGGTGTTCGTGCTGGTGTTCTCCCGCATCATGGGGGCTCGCCTGGAAGGCTTCGGGGCCGAGCTCGATCAGTATGGTTACAGCATCTACCTGATCGCCGGCATCCTGCCTTGGATGGCATTCGCCAAGTGCCTGGAGCGCATCACCAACCTGTTCGTCGAACAGGGGCATCTGATCACCAAGGTGCGGGTGTCTCTCAAGGCATTGCCGCTGTCGGTCCTGCTTGCCGAGAGCGTACCGCACCTGGTGGCCATGGGGTTCTTCGCGGCCTTCCTGTGGCTGGTGGAGTTTCCCATCTCCGTTTGGTGGCTGGGCCTGGTACCGGTGTTCGCCCTGCAGTGCGCCTTCCTTTATGGCCTGGGCCTGACCCTCGCCGTGCTGGCGGTCTATCTCAAGGATATCCGCGAGATGGTGGCCGTGGGGCTGCAGCTATGGTTCTGGGTGACGCCGATCGTCTATGTCACCGATATCCTGCCGGCTTGGGTCCTCGACTGGCTGGCATTGAACCCTGTCTTCCATATCGTCGGCGCCTATCGCGATCTGATCATGCGTCAGCAGCTCCCCGAGTGGTCGGGACTGGCGGCGCTGGCCGTCGTGACCCTGGCTTTGGTGGCCCTGGCCTTCTGGTTGCTTGCGCGTACTGAGCGCGACCTGCGCGACAGCTTCTAGCGGGAGATTCCGATGATCGCGGTCACAGACCTGCATAAATCCTTCAAGCGCTACGGTAAGCCCAGCGATCGCTTGCGCGAGGCCCTGGGCGGGCGCCCTCGGCATACCGCTCACCGGGCGCTCAAGGGCATCGACTTCTCGGTGGCGGAAGGCGAGGTGCTGGGGGTGCTGGGGCGCAACGGCGCCGGCAAGTCGACCCTGCTCAAGCTGCTCACCGGCGTTCTGCTGCCGGATAGCGGCACCATGCACATCGAGGGACGCGTCACCGGCCTGCTCGAGCTGGGCACCGGCTTCAACCCAGAGCTCAGCGGCCTCGAGAACATCACCGTCAACGCCCTGATGATCGGCATGAATCGCCGCGAGATCGAGGCGCGTCGCGAGGAGATCGTCGCCTTTTCGGAACTCGGCGACTACATTCACGAGCCGCTTCGCACCTATTCCTCGGGCATGGTCATGCGGCTGGGGTTCGCCGTGGCCATTCATGCCGATCCCGCCTGCTTCCTGGTCGACGAGGCGCTATCGGTCGGCGACGGCTACTTCCAACAGAAATGCATGAAGAAGATCCGCGAGTTCAAGGAGGCCGGCGGGTCCATCCTGTTCGTCTCCCACGATCTCAATGCCGTGAAGATGCTCTGCGACCGCGCCATCGTTCTCGAGGATGGCGCGATCACCTTCAATGGCGATGCCGATGACGCGGTGAACCACTACAACCGCGTCATGGCGCGCCAGGCCGAGGAGGAAGAGGGGCGCTTCCAGGCGCGCCACCAGGGCGCCTACGGTAGCGGCGAGGTGCAGGTTCTCGATGGCCATTTGGTGGGACGCTGCAGCGGCAGCGCCACCCTGACCAGCGGCGAGGAGCTGTGCCTGTCGCTGAACCTGATGGCCCACCAGGCCGTGGACGACCTGACCCTGGGGCTGATGATCCGCGATCGTTTCGGTCAGGATATCTTCGGCGTCAACACCCACCAACTGGGGCGATCCCTGGCGCTGGCCGCCGGGGAACAACGCGAGGTGCGGTTGACCGTCAAGGCCGACATCGCCCCCGGCAAGTACACCGTGACCCTGGCCCTGCACTCCAGTGACCATCACCTGGACGACTGTTACTGGTGGTGCGATGGCTATCGTCAGTTCGAGGTGGCGGGCTTCGGCGAGGCACCGCCCTTCGGCGGACTCTGCCGGTTGCCCATGAGCCTCGAGCTGGAACCGGCGGCCACCAACTCTTCATCGAGGAGCCCCCATGCCACAGACCTTTGATGACCTGGAGCGCCTGATGGCGCGGCTCAAGCGGGTCGCCCGCGAGCTGCCCGAGCCACAGGGGGAGGGGCGCGAGGCGCCCGAACCGCCGATGTTCGCGCATCAACGACTGATCGACGAGCTCAAGGCGGCCCGGGAAGACGATGGAAGCCCGCTGCTCGAGCCGCGCCGCCCCCGGCTGGCCGAGCTGCTGGTCATGGATCAGGGCGACGAGGCGTTCGTCAGGGGGCTCTATCGTCACCTGCTCGGCCGCGAGCCCGACCCCGAGGGGCTGGCTAACTACCTGGGGCGGGTGCCGCGTGTAGGAAGGCTCTATACGCTGGCGGCCCTGATGGCATCCGACGAGTCGCGTCGGTTCCGCGACAATGTCGGTCTCGAGGTGGAGCACGAGGGGAAACTGCTGCCCCCCCTGGGCTATCTGAAACGATGCGGGCGTCTTGAGCGTGTGGTGCGGCCGGTGTTGGTCGGTGCTTACCGAGCGGTAGAGGGTATGTCTCGCCGGCATTGGCGGCTCGAGGTCGGCGGTTGTCGCACCGAGGCTCGCCTTCAACAGCTCTACGGGCAGATGATCAGCGTCCTGGCCGATGTGGACGGCCAGCTCGGCCGGCTCGACCATTTCCTGGCACACCAGCAAGCCAACGATGCCGAGGTACGCGCTCTTCGCGAGCAGCAGGCGGCCCTGTGGAGCACTCAACAGCACCAGCGGCGAGCCTTCGAACGGGCCCTGGAAGCCGAACCGGCGCCACGAGGCGACATTGAGCCGGCACGGGTCCGCGAGGAGATGCTGGATGCCTATTATGTTGCCTTCGAGGCCGCCTGCCGCGGCAGTGAAGAGGAGATCCTCGGTCACTTGCGTCATTATCTCGTGCAGCTCGACCAGGCGCGCCAGGCCGGTGACCAGGCCATCGACCTGGGCTGCGGCCGGGGCGAGTGGCTATCGTTGCTCGGGGAAGAAGGCTTCCGGGCCGTGGGCGTGGACCTCAATATTGCCATGGTCGAGCATTGCCGAGAGCATGGTTTCGAGGCCCGTCATCAGGATGCTCTAGGGGCACTGCGCGCGCTTTCCGACGGTAGCCAGGCCCTGGTCAGCGGCTTTCATATCGCCGAACATCTGCCCTTCGAAGTCCTCTACGCTCTGGTGGACGAGGCTCAGCGAGTGTTGGCGCCGGGTGGCGTGCTGATCCTCGAAACGCCCAACCCGGAAAACCTCCTGGTGGGTAGCCACACCTTCTATCACGACCCGACCCATCGTAACCCGCTGACGCCGACCGCCATGCAGTTCCTGCTGACGTATCACGGCTTCGGCGATGTTGAGGTGCGCCGTTTCAATGCCTACCCGGAAGACGCTCTGGTGCCGGGCGACGATCCGCTGACCCAGCGTGTCAACGGCCACCTGTGCGGCCCTCAGGACTTCGCCGTGGTGGGGCTGAAGGCCTCGCCGGGCGTTTCCCCTGTCGAGGATGAGGAGTCGGCCGTCGCATGAGAGTCATCGTCACCGCCAACCAGGTGCCCTTCATGCGGGGAGGAGCGGACTTCCACGTTCAAGGCGTGACCGAGGCCCTGACCCGCCATGGCCACGACGTGGAGCTGCTGCGGCTGCCGTTTCGGTTCCAGCCCGAGGCCGATGTCGAGCGCTCCATGGAGCATGCCGCGGGGCTGGACCTTACCGCGCCCAACGGTGTGGAGGTCGACCGGGTGATCAGCCTGCAGTTTCCCGGCTACGGCGTCACCCATCCCGAGCACGTGGTCTGGGTGATGCATCAGCATCGTGCCGTCTACGAGCTGTTCGACGAAGCTGAGGCCAGTGACGCCTTGCGCCGCCTGCGTGACCGGGTCAAGGCCTTCGACGATCACCACCTGGCCCGCGCACACCGTCTGTTCGCCAACTCCGGTCGTGTCGCCGAGCGCCTCGAGAATCACAATGGACTGAACGCCGAGCCGCTCTATCACCCGCCCCACGGCGCCGAGCGGTTCTTTCGTGCCGAGGACTGGGGCTATGTCTTTTATCCTAGCCGTCTGGAGAGCCTCAAACGCCAGGACCTGTTGATCGAGGCTGCCCGGCACCTGGAGAGTCCGGCCAGGATCCTGATCGCCGGTGACGGCGGTCAGCGCAGCCGTTTCGCGTCTCTGGTGGCGCATCATGGCCTGGGCGAGCGCATCCGTCTCACTGGGCGCTTCAGCGAGGCCGAGAAATACGCCTTTTACGCCCACGCCATGGCGGTGTTCTTCGGTCCCTTCGATGAGGACTACGGTTACATCACTCTAGAGGCCATGCTGGCGGGCAAGCCGGTGATTACCTGCACCGATAGCGGAGGCCCGCTGGAATTCGTTCGCCACGGTGAGACTGGGTGGACGGTGGAGCCTGACCCGCGCGCGATCGCTGCCGCCATCGACGAGGCTTGGGCCAACCGTGCCCGGACCGCCGAGATGGGAAGGGCCGGTCGTGAGCACTACGAGCAGCAGTCGATCTCCTGGGATCACGTGGTTGATCGGCTGCTGGACAGGAGCCAGGCATGAAGATCGGCATCGTGGCGCCAAGCCCCGTGCCCTTCACCATCGGTGGGGCGGAGAAACTCTGGTGGGGGCTCTGGCAACACCTGAATGCCGAGAACCATGCGGTTGAGTTGCTGAAGCTGCCCAGCCCCGAGCGCGACCTGCGAGAGGTGATGGCCAGCTATCGGCGGTTCAGTGAGCTGGATGTCGGCCATTTCGATACCATCATCACCACGAAGTATCCGGCCTGGATGGTCGAGCATGACGATCACCGGCTCTATCTCCAGCATCCGCTGCGCGGGCTCTACGATACCTGGCCGTGGCCGGAACGGGCCGAGTGCGATGCCTTCACGCCGGAAGCCTGGCCCCATGGCGGGGAGGCGGCTGCCGCCCTGGTCGTGCCCAGCCCGGCGCGGGACGATCTGCGCCGGCTGCTCTCCGCCGAGCCCGAGCGCGGCCGGCTGGGTGAGCTGTTCGAGGCCTTCGAGGCCTTGGCCGATGATCCCGCCATGGCTCCCCTGCTAGCCTTCCCAGGACCGCTGGCGCGCGCCCTGGTGCACCATCTGGATCGCATCGCCATGGCGCCGGAGCGTATCTCCCGCTACAGCGCCATCTCGCGGACCATCACGCGGCGTCCCGATTATTTTCCTCGCGGTGTGCCG
This sequence comes from Halomonas sp. ABH4_019, assembly GCF_056159885.1. Taxonomy (NCBI): domain Bacteria; kingdom Pseudomonadati; phylum Pseudomonadota; class Gammaproteobacteria; order Oceanospirillales; family Halomonadaceae; genus Halomonas; species Halomonas sp. ABH4_019. The sequence goes on along the minus strand of NZ_JBSWWC010000002.1, from coordinate 23,828 downwards.
ATCCAGGTCATTCACCATCCCTCGGATCTGCCCTGCTTCGCCCCGCAGGAGGAGGCTGCCGCCGAGGTGGCCGACAAAAGGGAAGGGAGGGGCTTTTTCACCGCCAGTCGCCTCGAGAGTCCAAAGCGGATCGAGTTGTTGCTGGAAGCCTACCTGTCGAGTCGCTGTCTTGAGCCCTTACGGATCGCCGGCACCGGGCCTCTGGAGGAGGCCCTGAAAACGCGCGCCATGGGTGATGAGCGAGTGGAGTTCCTGGGGTTCGTGCCCGATGCAGAGCTGATCGATCACTACCGGGATGCTCTGGCCGTGCCCTTCGTGCCCTGCCAGGAGGATTACGGGTTGATCACCGTGGAGGCGATGGCGCTGGGTAAACCGGTGATCACCTGCACCGATAGTGGCGGGCCCACCGAGTTTGTGCGACATGGCATCACCGGCTGGTGCGTCGCGCCGGAGGTCGACGCCCTCCGGCAGGCCCTGGAAAGCGCCGAGGCTGACCCGGAGGCGACTCGTGCCCTCGGGGCTCGCGCCCGTCAGGCGGTATCGCATGTCGATTGGGCGGATACTGCCCGTCGCCTGCTGGCCCCGACCGGTGCTGCAGCGCCCGATGACACTATGCCCCATGATGCCCTCGATATCCCGGCGGTAGGAGTCGGAGATGGCGAACGCTGGCTGGTCCTCAACACCTTCCCGGTCTATCCCCCTCAAGGGGGGGGGCAGAACCGGATTTTCCATCTCTATCGCCACTTGGCCCGGGAGGCCGGAGTGACCATCACCCTGCTGGCGCTCGATACCCAGGCCGATTCGCCCCGGCGCCAGTGGATCGCCCCTGGGTTGGAGGAACATAGAATTCCTCTCACCCCTGAGCAATTCGACGAGCTACACCGTCTCTCGCAGCGCCTGGATGCCCCCCTGGACGATCTCTATGCCATTCGTGGCTGGGCGGCCAATCCCGCCTTCGTGGTGGCGCTTGAGGCGCATGCGGCCGTGGCCAGCCTGACGGTCTGTGCCCACCCCTATCTGGTAGGCGCCGCACGGGCTCATGTCGATGGACCCTGGTGGTACGAGTCTCACAATGTCGAAGTCGACCTTAAGCGCGGGATTCTCGCCACGGCTTTGGCGGGTGAAGATGAGGATGACCGACGCCTGGCCGAGGGGCTGCTCGCCGACATCGAATGGGCTGAGGCCCTGGCCTGCCGAGAAAGCCAGCGCCTGCTGGCCTGCGCGGAGGGCGATCTTGCCGCCTTTCGCCGCCGCTATCATCTGCCGCCCGACAAGGGACGGGTGGTTCCCAATGGGGCCGATATCGAGGCGCTGCCCTATGTCGACGACGTTGCCCGTCGCTCCTGGCAGCGTCGTCTGGGCCAGAGTCGTCCACTGGCGCTGTTCGTCGGCAGCTGGCATGGCCCCAACCTGGAGGCGGCTCATTTCATCGCCCGGCGCCTGGCTCCAGCGCATCCGGGAGTGGACTTCCTGCTGGTCGGCAGCCTCTGTCAACATCCCGAGTTGGGAAACCTTCCCGACAACATGCGTTGCGCCGGCCTGGTCGGCGACGCCGAGTTGAAGCTGCTGCTGGCCTCGGCCGATGCGGCGCTCAATCCGATGCTCGGCGGCTCGGGAAGCAATCTCAAGATGCTCGACTACGCTGCCTCCGGCGTTCCCATCCTCACCACTCCCTTCGGCAACCGCGGGCTCAATTTCGCCGCCGATGCCGTCTGGCAAGCGCCGCCAGGGGAGCTTGCCTCTTCGCTGGCCGACCTCCTGGCCACCGCCTCCGCCGAGCGCACGGCGCGGACTCGGGCGGCCCGACGTCATACCGAGCAGTACTTCGACTGGCGACGCATCGCCCGGGCCTGCCTGACGGTTGACTCCCACCAACCCTCCTGATGCCGACTGGCCGGTAAGCCCTACGGGCTGACCGGCGGTTCTGTCCCCCTCACCGTCATGCGGTCGTAATCTACGGCTCCATTGAAGCGAGACGGCTACATGCCGATGCGTTGTCCTGGTGTGATTCATAGCCAGGCCTGTCTCGATTCGAGGGCGTACCACGGCAAGCCGATGCCTCGGTGATGCGGCCGGCAGGCTCAAATTCGCCCGTGGGTTGTCTGCGTCAGGTATGTCGACAGGGTGGAACGGACCGCACCACGGTCGACACCGTAGTCCTTCGTCGAGTTGGACCCGGAGCAGCCCCGGCTACCTCGAACGCCCTGGTATCTCCTCATGAAAGCGGCCTGGCGACGTCCGTCGCCCCGCTAGTGCCGTCATGGCGCCGGCCGGCGAGGCGATCCTCATACCACACCCGAAAATGACGATTACTCGCCTCGGCCATCTGAAAGGTCGTCGAGGGAAGACTCTCTGACGTGTCCGAGGGACTGTCGTCACCTGTTTTGTTGTAGGCGATTCGCTTTTTATGCCCGTTTTTTGTGCAGTAAAAAGCATTTTGATCTTTGTGCACATTTTTTTTGTGAGAGGCCTGAGGTTTGTCTCTAAGTCTATTGTGTGCAGGATCGATCTTCTTGGGATTGCGCGTGGCTATATATGATGAGGAAAGGAGGTGTTGTCTTCCTGTTTTTGGTGAGACTTGCCTACATTATTTGTATAAAAAGCTTATTTTCTGTGCGAAAAACGTCACATTGTTCTGTATGCGAATCGCTGAGATGAGACAGCGAATCAACGCATTCGTCGATTCTGTGCCGAAAAGGCCATCATGATTTTTTTGATGAAGATGCCCCGATTTCTCCCGGGGGAAAAGGTGTGCTAAGTATAATTTTATTCTTTCAAATTATTGTTTTTATTGTTTTTTTGTGAAATAGGTCATTATTTATGGTGCAATTCTTCTGCCCATTCGCTGATCTTTCGAGTCGCGAAAATCGATGATGCTTTGAGATTTTTTCTGTGCAGATTCGGGCAAGCAGGAAGAAATGGAGGGGTTTTTTGCGCAATTCAAGAGATTGAGATTGCTCGGTTGTTCGCAGCCTGTTGCTGGAGTGGCAAATCTCTTACATGGCTTTGAGATTTTTCTTATGGTTTGTGCTGAGCGAGGAATATTCATCTTTTATTGGCCTTATTTTGGGGCGTTGACTTGTGTGGAAGTACGCCTATACATTGGGCCTGCTCGCCCTGCCATGCAGGGGGAAAGATCAGCTTGTGATAGAAAGTAACGACGCTTCTTCCCGCGCTAAATCATGGAAAACGGGCGAAGAAAAGCAGGACCTTGAGCGCTCAAGGCAAAGGAGGGCTGGCGACGACTCATAGCGTCAGCATCTTTTCAAGCAAGGAGACTATAGTCCCATGGCAACACAAGAGAACCTGGAACTGGCGCAGTCCCTGTACGTGGCCTACTACGGCCGTCCGGCCGACCAGGCCGGCCAGGAATACTGGGCCGAGGAAATCGAAGCCAACGGCGCTGCTGCTGTCATCAACGCCTTCGGTACCTCTGACGAGTACAATGCTCGCTTTGGGGACCTGAGCGACGAGCAGCTGGTAAACAACCTCTACCAGCAGATGTTCGGCCGCGATGCCGAGCAGGAAGGCCTGGACTTCTACGTCGACATGCTGGAAAGCGGTGAGAGCAGCCTGGCCGAGATCGCGCTGGACATCTTCAACGGCGCCCAGGGTGACGATCTCGCCACCATCGAGAACAAGGTCGAGGCCGCCCAGGCGTTCACCGACGAAGCCGGCAGCGCCTACACCGGTGACGCGGCCGCCGAGCACGGCGCCGAGTTCCTCGAAGGTGTCGATGCCGACACCGACGTGTCTTCCCTGGATGTGGAAGGCGCCGTCGAGGACATCCCGAGCGGCGATGGCGATGGGAACGGCAGCAACACCATCGATATCGACTTCCGCAACACCGATTCCGCGGAAGGCTATGTGGCCGAGACCGACGGCAACACCACTACTGTCAGCAACATCGGCAAGATCGAGTGGGACGAAGCCGGTCAGGTGGCCACCAGCTCCAAGGACTACACCTTCCACCTCGCCGACCAGCTCGGCGCCGAGGAAAGCTACGAGGGTCTGTTCCTGAGCCCGGTGCTGACCGCCGAGGACCGTACCGCCAACTCTCAGCTGTTCATCGACCTGCTGGACCTGCGGACCGCCAACACTGACCGTCCGCTGGGCGATCTGCCGGTCAACGGCTTCCGCTTCTCCGTCAACGGCGAGGAAGTGGTGCTGCAGTCCGAAGATATCTTCAACGCCGAGACCTACACCGAGCTGCTGACCGCGGTCAACGACGCTCTGGACGCCAGCAACAACCCGCTGCTGGATGGCTTCGCGGCCACCCTGGGCGGCGAGTTCGAGGCCACCGACGACAATGGCCAGACCGTCAGCGGCACCACTCTGGTGCTGACCGACAGCAACGGCGGCGTGATCGAGGAAGGCAACTTCACCTACAGCGACGACGCCTCCGCCGGTGGCTTCACCCTGTACGGTGAGCAGAGCACCGAGGCCCCAGAGAACATCCAGGAGCTGATCGAGACCAATGTCGACCTGGATAACATCGGCTACGGTTCACAGGGCGCCAGCCTGAACCTGGTCGGTCAGTCCAACTCCGACAAGGGCATCGAGCAGATCAACCTCAGCGCCCAGAACGGCGTGTGGCTGACTCGTCTCGAGTCCTCCAACGGCAGTGACTTCCTCAAGGAGCTCAACCTGTCGGGCGAGAGCTACTTCAAGGTCGGCACCCAGGACAACGAGAACGTCCACGGTCTGGAAGATGTCCTGAGCGGCAATGGTGAGTTCGGTCTGGTCGACGTCCAGGACGTCAACGGCGGCGACTTCGGCGGCGACATCAAGCTCAGCGCCAACATCACCGAGGAAGTGGTCGCGCGTGACCTGAACGCCCAGGACACCGACGTCGATCCGAAGGACGACAACGCCACCTTCAACTACACCACCTCCGCCGGCAACGACCAGATCTCCCTGGCCGTGTCCGACGACGTGATGGCCCGCGAAGACGTCAACCTGGTGATCGACAGCGGTGCCGGCGATGACGTGGTCGAGACGATCTTCGTCACCGACACCAACGACCTGACCGACCAGCAGCTCAACGCCAACCAGACCATCGCCACCGGTGCCGGTGACGACGTGGTGCGCACCTGGGGGCAGGGCGATGCGGTGATCGGTACCGGTACCGGCGATGACGTCGTCTATGCCGATAACTCCGGTGATGGCGACACTACTGATCCGGATAATGGCCTGCAGCGCGACGTCTGGGAGTTCAACTCCACCGCGGCTGCCGGTGCCGCACCGACCGGCGTCTCCAACAGCGACAACGAGCTTTCTGGTGGTGTCACTACGCTTGTGGATCAGACCTATAGCGTTCAGGAAGGCGCAGCCGTCCAGGTGCAGGTGACCTTCAAGGGCCACGAGTCCATGTGGATCGACGTGCCGAGCACCGACGGTGGCGATAACGGCGACACCATCAGCACCCTGCAGGTCAACCAGGCCATCAAGGACGCGGTCAACAACGACCATGTGCTGGGCAACCTGCTCGAGGCCTCCGACGGCGACGGCAATATCCTCGATATCGCCTCGTTGATCGACGGCGATAACCGGGATGCGCTGGAGATCGCCTTCCGCGATAACAATCCGGATACTGATGCCGATACTAATGGCGATCTGGATGGTATCGAAGCCATTTACGCTGAAGAAACAGGCAGCGACAATGCTGCTGCCCATAACGATGGTGGTGCCATTAGCGGTGCCGAGAGTGACAACACCATCAACGCCGGTGAAGGCGACGATGTGCTGGTGCTGGGTACCGGTGCCGAGAGCAACGATACCCTGGTGCTGTCCGGCGAGTTCGGCAACGATGATATCGTCAACTTCACCGCGGACACTGGCAACAACGCCGACATCCTGGACTTCACCAGCTATGGTGTGAATGGCGGTACCGTTGGTAGCGCCACTAACGTGGGCGGTGTCGTCAATGACTCCGTGAATATCATCGACTTCGGTGATATCACTGGTCTCGATGCCAACAGCAACTTTGGCAACCTGACTGCTGCAGAGGTGAAGACCTCTTTCAGCACAGGTGCTGCTAATGGCAAAGTTGATAGCATTCTCATGGTGCAGAATGCTAACAACGAAGGCGAGTACAAGGTCTTTGACCTGAACTCCGCCAACAACTCCACCGAGTACACTGTCGACCTGGTCGGCACCCTGGACTTCGGTGAGTCTCAGGCCCTGGTGGATGCCAACATCGCCTAAGATGTCGGCCGCGTTATTCCGCCCGTCGGGATAGCCGCCAGAACAGGATCGGGCTTCGGCCCGATCCGCCAAGCCCCCACCCGGTTCGCCGAGTGGGGGCTTCTCGTTCTTCCAGCCCTTTCCGACATCACTCACTCGCATCAGGGGAGTCCATGTCCCGCTATATGCCCATCGACGCCGACCGTCATCCCCATGGCGGCTGGCTGCCTTACCCCGACTACCGCTTCGCCGCCACCGATGCCCTGGTGCCGGTGTCCCTCGAGGAGGTGCCCCATGTGATCAAGGGGCTGCCCCTGGCCTTTCGACGTCTCGACGGTGGCCGCTACCAACTGGTGGCCGTCCAGGCTCTGACCGGCGGTCTGAACCTCTGCGTGGCCCCGGACGGCCGCTGGCTCACTGGCTATGTGCCGGCGCTTTATCGCGGCTATCCCTTCCGCTTGCTCCCGAGCGAAGACCGTCGCCACTGGCGGCTCGGCGTGGCGGTCGACAGCGGCCTGTGGCTCGATGACGCCCGTGGCCAAGGGGAGCGCTGCTTCACCGAGGCCGGTGAGGAGAGCCCGGCGCTGCACCGGGTCCGCACCTTCCTGGAGAAGTTGGCCCGGTCGCGGGGCCGGGCCGTTCGGGCCGCTGAGGCCCTGGCGGGCGAGTCGCTGATCCAGCCCTGGCCGCTGAAGGTCCAGGACGAGCACGACCAGACCCAGGCTGTCGAGGGCCTCTACCGTATCGACGAGGCGGCGCTCAATGCCCTGCCCGCCGAGCGCCTGGTGGCCCTGCGCGACAGCGGCGCCTTGAGCCTGGCCTACGCCCAGCTGTTTTCCCAGCATCGCTTGAGCCAGCTGGCCCAGCTCTACCGGCTGCGCCACGCGACAACGCCCGCGGACGAGACCCTCGATGGCTGGTTCGCCGAGGATGATGACGAGATCCAGCTGGATTTCGATGGCTGAGGTCAGTTGCCCATCCGGCCTGGCCTGGTGGCCGGGAGAGAGGCACCCCGAACGAGCCTTCCTTGGCAGGATGTCGTGAGTCGACCTCGGCGTCGGGCCCCGGCATGACCGGGTGCGGTCAGACTCCTGATGCCTGACGAGCTATCCGACCGTTGTGGTCCCTGAAGCGAGGAGAGCCCTGAGATGCGATACATCGGCGATGCCAGCCGCGAGTTTCCCCATGCGGCCATGGCCTATATCGAGACCACCTTTCCCGACGGGACCCGGGTAGCCGGCTCCGGTGCCCTGGTGGGGCGCAACGACGTGCTGACCGCCGCTCACCTGATCCATGCCCCCTCCCATGGCGGCGAGGCCGCGCGGGTGCGTATCGAGCTGGGCCGGGACGGTGCGACTCGTCCCGCCGGCAGCCTCGAGGGCGTGCAGTTCGACTACTTCGCGCTGACGCAGCAGACCGAGGGTTTCTTCACGCCTCGGGAGAGCGAGCGTGACCTGGCCCTGATCGGCCTGGCGCAGTCGCCGGGGGATCGTCTCGGCTGGTTCGAGCTGGGGAGCTTTGTCCCGGGGGAGAGTCATCGCGTCAGCGGTTACCCGAGTGCCTACCGGGATACCGAGGGGCCGCGGCTGGTGGAGGACAGCGGCGAGACGCATCAGTTGGCGCCTCATGACGTGCTCTCGCTGGAGGACTTCCAGGTCAGTGCCGGCAGCAGCGGTGGCCCCCTGTGGCACGACGTCGAGGGTACACCGACCCTGGTGGGCGCCGTCTCCACCAGGGGTTGGGCGGCATCGGTGGAGGCTCGCTATGCCACCCTGCAGGGCTGGATCGAGGGCAACGATGCCCTGTTGCCGGTCTCCCTGCCGCCCGCGCTCGAACGCTTCGTCGAGGATATCGAAGCGGAGGGCTGGCCATGGCCGGAGGCGCTCTCGCTCGAACTCCAGCAGCGGCCTCTGGTGGAGTATCCGTCACTGGATGGCGTGATCGATCCCGTGGTGCGGCTCTATACCGGGCTGCTGGATCGTCGGCCCGATTCGTCGGGGGCCGAGTACTGGATTCGCCAGGCGAATGAGGGGCGTCTGCTCGCCGACCTGGCGGAGGGCTTTCTCGGCTCGGACGAGTTCGCGGCGGGCGAGGGCGATGGCGCGGCGGAGGTCGTGGCCGCTCTTTACCATCGTGTACTCGGGCGCGCGCCCGATCCCGAGGGGCAGGCCTACTGGGAGGAGGCCTTGACCAGCGGACGGGTGGCGCTCGGCGAGCTGGCCGTCGCGCTGAGCGAGTCCGACGAGCACGTTGCGGCCAGTCACTCCCTGGTACAGGCCTCCAAGCTGCTGCTGTGGGGCGTGAATCTCGAGGACCTGGAGCCCGAGCGCCTGGGTTTCGATACCCAGGGCCACGCTGAGATGTGGGGAGAGGCCGAGTCGCTCGTGCGGCTCTACGGCGGAGCCCTGGGGCGCGAGCCGGACCCGGAGGGCCTCGTGTTCTGGTTGCGGCAGCTCGGCGATGGTGACTCCCTGGCCGATGTGGCCGATGATTTCGTGGCCAGTGACGAGTCCGAGGTCTTTCATGAAGGGCTGTCCGTCGCGGCCAGGATCGACAGCCTCTATCGCCAGGTGCTGGGTCGCGAACCCGATACCGAGGGGGCAGCCTACTGGCAGGCCCGGATGCGAGACGACGGGTTCGATGTCGGGGATCTGACACTGGCATTCACCGAGTCCCGGGAGTATCGGGAGGCCACCGAGACGAGGATCGACGAGTTCCTCGAGCCGCAGGGCGAGAGCGGCTTGGTGGGCATTCCAAGGGACCTTGGCGAGTACCTGCTGGGATAGTGCTGCATTCGTAGCATGGTGCCATCCCGGTTGTGTGTCCGCTGTGGAGCCTAGAATGGCATGGGCGAGAATGATACTAATGGGGGGCAACGATACGCGTTGCGCACTGTCCGGGCGATTAGGGTACAATTCTCGATGATTTTCGATGGGCATTGTTGTCCACCCAGAACATTCATGCGCACCACGGAGTCCCGACAATGACTGACAATCAGGAACAGACCATTCGCATCGATGGTAAAGAGTATCTGATCGCCGACCTTTCCGAAGATGCTCTCACACAAGTCAAGAACGTGCGCATAACTGACCAGGAAATCGCACGAATTGAACAACAACTTGCCATCTGTAAGACTGCTCGCAGTGCCTATTCTCGGGCCCTGGCCGACGCCTTGCCAAGTGCCGCACACTGAACGCTTGCTGGCGTCGGGGATGGTGCCGGTACCGTACCCGACCGCCATGTTTTGGCCTGGCACATGGTTTGTACACCATTTTTCTGGATGAATTCGCCCACCCTGTCGTGTCGTTGGCCGAGTCGGTGCCTGCTGAGGGTTTCTTGAAGAGCCCTGCGTCGCTCTCTGGGCTCCTTCACTCGAGATTCCGATTATCAGCCATGCATTTCTTGCTTACGGTGTCATCCCAAGGTGAGCAGATACCGACGCTTGGCCCTTCGGGCTATCCAAAATAAAGCGACCGGGCGCCGTTCGGCGCCCGGTCGCTGATGGAGCTTGCTTCGAGGTCAGGCGATATCGGAAATCCCCGGGTCGCCGTTTTGTCCGACCAGTTGGGCCTGCTCTTCGGAAAGCGGTGCGCTCAGGAGCTGTGAGCCGCCGTCGTCGTCGCCGATGTCGGCGCTCAACAGGCCACCCAGCAGCCCATCGTCGCCGCCGAGGCCCAGCAAGCCATCACCCAGCAGGCCGTCGAGCACGCCATCGACCAGGTCCAAGACGCCTGCCAGCAGGCCGCCTTCGCCCAGCAAGGGCTCGAGCAGGCCATCGAGCAGGCCGGTCGCCTCGTCGCCGGCCCCGCCAAGCAGGCCGCCCTCGCCGAGCAGGCCGTTGAGTAGCCCTTCGTCACCGCTGATCAGGCCGCCCAGCAGGCCATTGTCGCCCAGCAGGGTGTCCAGCAGGCCACTCACGGGGTCGTTGCCCTGATCGAGGAGACCGCCGACGATGCCCTGGTCGCCCAGCAGGCTGCCCAAGACGTCGCCGCTGAGCAGATCGTCGACCAGTCCGGTCAGTTCGCCCACGATGGCCTGGTCGCCGCCGATGACGTCATTGCCGATGATGTCGTTGTCGCCACTGAGCAGTCCGCCCAGCAGCTCGTTGCCGCCCAGCAGGCCGCCCAAGAGGCCGTTGTCTCCTAGCAGGCCATCCAGCAGGCTAGTATCGCCACCCAGCAGTCCGCCCAGGTCCAGCAGGCTGTCACTACTACCGCCGAGCAGGCCGCCGACCTGAGTCAGCAGGCTGTCGACGGTACTGCCGACACCACTGAGCAGCCCCTCGAGGAGTTCATCGGTACCGAGGCCTGTCCCGCCTAATACGCCGTCCAGGGCGCCGTCCAGCGTATTCCCCAGGGTGCTGGTGACGTTTGCCACCGTGGTGCCCGTACCATCCAGGAGCTGTGAAGTGGCGCTTGCCAGATCGTTGACCAGACCCTCATCGGTGTTGCCAAGGCTCAGCAGCGACTCAAGCAAAGCCGAGAGACCGACGACCACGGCCGGGTCTACGACGGTGTCGTCGTTATTGCCGCCATCTCCGCCGTCGCCATTGCCGCCGTCTCCATCGCCGCCATCGCCGCCGTCGCCGCCATCGCCGCCATCGCCGCCATCGCCGCCGCCGCCGCCGCCGCCGTCGCCGCCGTCACCATTGCCGCCGTCGCCATCGCCGCCGTCATGGTCGGGAACCTGCCCGTTTTCATCGAGGTAGTCGTCGGGGTTGAGGCCAAGCTCGATCAGTGCCTGCTTGACGCTCTCCAGGGTGTGATCGACTTGGGAGAGAAAGTCGCGAGCGTTGTTTGCCTCGCTATTATCATCATATTCGATCTCTCCCTTTTCCACTAAAGTAGAATAAACGTCCGAAATGAAATCCTTGTGGAATAGGGTGTCAACGTCCTGTCCGCTAGCGCCGTAGAGAATGTCGAGGGAGATTTCAGCCAGTGATGATTCGCCGCTTTTCAGGAGGTTGGTGTAGAAGTTAAGGCCCACTGAGTCTGCATCACGGTTGAATAGCTGCTGATAGATATTGTTGATGAGAACTTCATCGCTGAGGCCTCCGAAGCGAACCTGAAACTCCTCACTGTTGCCGAAGGCATTGATGATGGCGTCGAGATTCCCGCCCTTCTCGTTCAATCGGTTGGACCAGAAGGCCAAGCCTTCGGGATCGCCAGGTCGGCCATAATAAGCGATATAGACTTCTTGAACCTTCTGCATGGACTCAGAGAAATCGATCGTCTTGATGGACATGGTAAACCTCCTTGAGCGACGCCGCCTTGTTCAGGGCGTTGCCTCGCATACCTCGATAAAATGACCAAGCACATCAGTAGTGGGTCCCTGTTGGATAGGAAACGGAGCGGCTCATCTTTGTCATTGGTATGTGAGCGATCTTTGGTTCCCATCCTGTATGCGAATATAGGAGCTTTGCAGAAGTGATCCGAACCGGTCTTGGAGCATCTAGGGCAGGTAAGTATCGGATCGGCGGCACAATGGTCGGATTATTAACTCTATGATTTAAAATCTAAAAAAATGATGCGCTGGGCTTGTCTCAAGCTTTTTATAAGTTATGTCTTACAGGGCGGTGAGCGTTGCACGCCCTCTTCATGTCGAGGAAGTGGACCCTGTTCTTGCGTGGTCGGCGACGCCAAAGCACGAGGCAATGGCCATCATGGACTGGGCAAAAGGTCTTGAGGAGTCGCGCGCGTGGCAGTGGGGGAATCGCAATGACGGGGCGTGCCGTCTTGCCGGCGGGAAGAGTGCGACGAGGCGGAAGCGGCGGGCGAAGGGCGTCGGGACGGGAGAGCGGACTGCCCCGGCCGGGAGGGGCGGGGCGAGGGTCCGGGGAGGAGTGCCTGCTCTCGGCAGGCGCCTCATTCAGGGCGCGATGCGCTGGCTGGCGGAGGTGAAGCCCATCAGCGAGATATTGAGATCGCGGCGGTTACCGCGGGGCCCGATCAGGCTCAGGGTGGCGTTGCTGCCGCCGCGAAGTTGCTGCAGCAGCGACGGCTCGAGGGGCAGGTCGGCGCGGCAGCCCGGCTGGTCGCAGACCTGGTAGGGGAAGGGCACGCCCTCGCCGCTGTCCACGCTGAGCTGCAGGCCCGGGGCCAGACGCACGCCCAGCGGCAGCAGGAAGGTCATGATCGGGTTCTCGGCCTGGGGGGGCTGGGCGATGATGACCCGCATCACCGGCTGGCTGTCATCGGGATTGGAGACCAGCTGGGTCATGCTGCACGGGGCGTTCTGGCCGCCGGTGGGGCAGCGCACTTCCCAGCTCTGGTACTGCTCGCTCTCGAAGTTGTTGCCGGCGCCCTCGGGGGAGGCGCTGGTCTGGGCGAGGGCGGTGGAGGCCCAGGCCATCAGGCACAACAGGCCGGTCAGGCCCGACACGAGTCGTTTGGACATGGGGGAACTTGCTCCTTGCGGTTGAGGCTCGTGGGCCCCGCGGCGCCGGCAGGCGCCCGGGCATGGTGTCAACACCATGCCTGGATCCGGCGGCGAGGTCGAGCCCCGCGCGGCGGCGGGTGGGGAACGCGCACGATGCCCCCGGCGGGCGCTTCCCGCCGGGGGCATCGTCGTGGAGGCTACCTCGACGCCTCAGGCGGCCCGGGGCAGCTCCAGGGTGCGGTGTTCCTCATGCAGGCTCTTGACCAGTCCCACGGCCATCGCCAGCAGCACCAGGGTGAACGGCAGGCCGGTGGCCACGGCGCCGGCCTGGAGGGCGCCGAGCGCCTTGTCGCCGCCGCCGTAGAGCAGGATGCCGGCGATCACGCCTTCCAGGGTGGCCCAGAACACCCGCTGGGAGCGGGGGGCATCGAGCTTGCCGCCGGCGGTGATGTTGTCGATCACCAGCGAACCCGAGTCGGAGGAGGTGATGAAGAACACCAGCACCAGCACGATCGCCATGCTGGAGGTCAGGGTGGTCAGCGGCAGTTGCTCGAGCATCTGGAACATCGCCAGCGAGACCTCGCCGATGCCATCGGCCAGGGCGCCGACGCCCGCCTGGGACTGGGCCAGGGCGTTGCCGCCGAAGGCGCTCATCCACACGATGGTGACCAGGGTCGGCACCAGCAGCACGGCCATCAGGAACTCGCGCACGGTGCGCCCACGGGAGACCCGGGCGATGAACATGCCGACGAAGGGCGACCAGGAGATCCACCAGGCCCAGTAGAACACCGTCCAGCCGTGGAACCAGGTGGTGTCCTCGCGGCCGATCCAGTTGGACAGCGGCACGATATGGCCCAGGTAGGCCAGGCTGGTATCCCACAGGCCGTTGAGGAACATCAGGGTGGAGCCGGTGATCGCCACGAACACCAGCAGCAGCAGGGCGATCACCATGTTGATGTTGGAGAACAGCTTCACACCGCCATCGATGCCGCGCCACACCGAGTACAGCGCCACGGCGGTGACCCCGACGATGATAGCGATCTGGGTGCCCAGGGTGTTGGGCACGTCGAACAGGTAATTGAGGCCCCCGGCGGCCTGGCTGGCCCCGAAGCCCAGCGAGGTGGCCAGGCCGAAGATGGTGGAGAGCACCGCGACGATGTCGATCACGTGGCCGAACCAGCCGCGCACCCGCTCGCCGAGCAGCGGCGTGAAGGCCGAACGCAGGGTCAGCGGCAGCCCCCGGTTGTAGGCGAAGAAGGCCAACGACAGCCCGACCACGGCATAGATGGCCCAGGGATGCAGCCCCCAGTGGAACATGGTGGCGCCCATGGCGGCGCTGGCGCCCTCGGGCGTGCCGGCGGCGGCGTTAAGCGGCGTGCCGTACCAGTCGGTGTAGTAGGCCACCGGCTCGGCCACGCTCCAGAACATCAGGCCGATGCCCATGCCGGCGGCGAACAGCATGCTGAACCAGGACACCATCGAGTGCTCGGGTCTGGCAGCGGGGCCGCCCAGGCGGATGCGTCCCAGCGGCAGCACGATCAGCGCCAGGCACAGGATCACGAAGAGGTTGCCGGCGATCATGAACAGCCAGTCGAAGTGGTCGATGGCGAAGCCCCGCGCCGCGGTGAGCTGGGCGTTGGCGGCGTCGGGGTAGACCAGGGCGTAGAGAATGAAGGCGAGAATGGCCAGGGCGGAGAGCGGGAAGACGGGGTTGTGGAAGTCCAGGCCCAGTACCTGCTTGTTGTCCTGGCCAGGGGGCAGGATGGGGTCGTCATCGTGGGTCATCGAAGGTCCTCGGTTGTTGTTGTGTGTCGCCACGGGCGACGCCGCACATTCTTGGCGCGATGGTCGAGGAGGGAGTGTCGTGAGAACGACCTCGGGATAGGCGCCAGCACCCCGGCGGCGGCGATGTCTCGATCAGGCATGTCGGCGCCTTTCCGGGAACATTCCGGCGCACGGCGGGCGCCTAAGGTCGGGAAGCGGAATGTCGCCGCCCGTTCACAACAACACGAAGGAAGCCAGCCACATGAGTGCAGCCAACCGCGGAGTCGTCTACAAGGGCCCGGGCGAAGTCGCCGTCGAGTCCATCGCCTATCCGGAACTCGCCCTGGGCCATCGCAAGTGCGAACACGGCGTGATCCTCAAGGTCGTCACCACCAACATCTGCGGCAGCGACCAGCACATGGTGCGCGGCCGTACCACCGCGCCCGCCGGCCTGGTGCTGGGCCACGAGATCACCGGCGTGGTAGTCGAGTGCGGCCGCGACGTCGAATTCCTGAGCCCGGGCGATCTGGTCTCGGTGCCCTTCAACATCGCCTGCGGTCGCTGCCGCAACTGCAAGTCCGGCCAGACCGGCATCTGCCTCAACGTCAACCCGGCCCGGCCCGGCGCGGCCTACGGCTACGTCGACATGGGCGGCTGGGTCGGTGGCCAGACCGAGTACGTCATGGTCCCCTATGCCGACTTCAACCTGCTGAAGTTCCCGGATGCCGACCAGGCCATGGACAAGATCAAGGACCTGACCCTGCTGTCCGACATCTTCCCGACCGGCTTCCACGGCTGCGTCACCGCCGGCGTCGGCCCGGGCTCCACCGTCTATATCGCCGGGGCCGGTCCGGTGGGCCTGGCCGCCGCGGTGTCCGCCCAGCTGCTGGGGGCGGCCTGCGTGATCGTCGGTGACATGATCGAGGAGCGCCTGGCCCAGGCCCGCAGCTTCGGCTGCGAGACCATCGACCTGACCCAGGACGGCGACATGGCCGACAGGATCGAGGTGATCCTCGGTGAGCGCGAGGTGGATGCCTTCGTCGACTGCGTCGGCTTCGAGGCCCACGCCTGTGGCTGCCACCATGGCCAGGAGGCGCCGGCCACGGTGCTGAACTCGGCGATGTCGCTGACCCGCGCCGGCGGTCAGATCGGCATCCCGGGGCTGTACGTGACCGAGGACCCGGGCGCGGAGGACGAGGCGGCCCAGCAGGGCAGCCTGAGCATGCGCTTCGGCCTGGGCTGGGCGAAGTCGCACAGCTTGCATACCGGCCAGTGTCCGGTGATGAAGTATCACCGCCCGCTGATGCAGGCGATCCTGTTCGGCAAGGTGAACATCGCCGACGCGGTCAACGTGCAGATGATCACCCTGGACGAGGCGCCCAGGGGCTATGCCGACTTCGATGGCGGGGCGGCGAAGAAATTCGTTATCGACCCCCACGGTAGTGTGGCGGCCTAAAGGGGCACGCGCGGCAGCGTTGCCGCTTGACCGGCGGTGCGGCGAGCCGATTCGGTGGATCGACCCCCACGGCAGCGTCGCCGCCTAGCTGAGTAGCCGCGGCGGGAAGCACACTGCGCGATAGTGACGGCGCCCCTCGGGGCGCTGTCCTGCGTCGGGACCTTGCCGAGAGCGACATCGGCATGTCCGTCGCCCCGCCGTCGGCCCTCGCCGGCATTGCGGGCCCTGCCGGGGGGTGCCAATCTTGCGGTAGGCACGGCAATCGTGACGAGCCCACCATGAGCGTTCAGAGCGTGACCCCCAGGCGCCGCTTTCGCGGCAGGCCCCGCGGCCGGGAGCTCGATCCCGATGCCCTCGATCGACTGCGCGCCTGGCTCGGCGACGAGCGCGAGGCGCCCGAACGCCGCCGGCGCGACCTGCTGATCGAGCATCTCCACGCGATCCAGGACGCCCGGGAGTACCTCGCCCTCGCCGACCTGAGGGCGCTCGCCGCCTACATGAACCTGCCGATGGCGGCGGTCTACGAGACCGCCACCTTCTATGCCCACTTCGACGTGGTCCACGACGACCAGGCGCCGCCGCCGGCGATCACGGTGCGGGTCTGCGATTCGCTGTCCTGCCAGCTGGCCGGGGCCGCCGCCCTGCAATCCGCGCTCGCGGCCGGCAGCGACCCCGCCCGGGTGCGCGTGAGAAGGGCTCCCTGCATGGGGCGCTGCGACATGGCGCCGGTGGTGGAAGTGGGCCATCGCCACGTCCTTCACGCCACCCAGGAGGCGGTGGAGGCGGTGATCGATACCGGACACTTCCATCCCGAGGCGATCCTCTGGCAGCGCCTCGACGCCTATCGCGCCGCCGGGGGCTACCGGTTGCTCGATGACTGCCGGGCCGGTCGGGTCTCGGTGGAGGCGCTGCTGGAGACCCTGGAACGGGCCAACCTGCGGGGCCTGGGCGGTGCCGGTTTTCCCACCTTCAAGAAGTGGCGCTCGGTGCGCGGCGAGCCCGGCCCCCGCTACTGTGCGGTCAATGCCGACGAGGGCGAGCCCGGCACCTTCAAGGACCGTTACTACCTGGAGCGCGAGCCCCATCGCGTGCTCGAGGGCGCCCTGGTCGGCGCCTGGGCGGTGGAGGCCGAGGCGCTGTATCTCTACCTGCGCGACGAATACCCCGGCCTGCACCGGGTGCTCCGCGAGGCGATCGCCGAGCTGGAGGCCGCGGGGCTCGCCGAGCCGGGATACCTCGTGCTGCGCCGCGGCGCCGGCGCCTACATCTGCGGCGAGGAGTCGGCGATGATCGAGTCGCTGGAAGGCAAGCCCGGCAAGCCTCGTCATCGTCCGCCGCTGGTGGCGCAGAAGGGGCTGTTCGGTCGGCCGACCCTGGTCAACAACGTCGAGACTCTCTACTGGATCCCGCGCCTCTGGCAGGAGGGCGCCGAGGCCTTCGCCGGCGAGGGGCGTCACGGTCGCCAGGGCCTGCGCAGCTTCTCGCTGTCCGGCCGGGTCAGGCGCCCCGGCGTCCACCTGGCGCCGGCGGGCATCACCCTCAACGAGCTGTTGGCGGAGTATGGCGGCGGCATGGCCGAGGGGCACCGACTCGCCGGCTACCTGCCGGGTGGGGCCTCCGGCGGCATCCTGCCGGCCTCCAAGGCGGACATCCCGCTGGATTTCGATACGCTGCAGGCCGAGGGCTGCTTCATCGGCTCGGCGGCGATCATCGTGCTGTCCGATCGTGACGACCTGCGCAGCGTGGCCGCCAATCTGATGGCGTTCTTCGCCGACGAGTCCTGCGGCCAGTGCACGCCCTGCCGAGTGGGCACCGAGAAGCTGCTGACCCTGATCGAGCGCGACACCTGGCAGGCCGCCGACCTGGAGCGGCTGGCCCGGGTGATGATCGACGCCTCCATCTGCGGCCTCGGCCAGGCGGCGCCCAATCCGGTGCGGAGCCTGCTGCGCGACTTCCGCGACGTGCTTGCGGCCCAGCGCGTGATCGTGAAGGGGTAGGGAGCCGAGCATGCCGAACGACGCAAACGAGACCTTCTCGCTGACCCTGGATGGCGCCGAAGTGAGCGCCCACCCCGGCGAGACCCTTTGGCAGGTGGCGCGCCGCGCCGGCGAGACCATCCCCCACCTGTGTTTCAAGGACGCCCCCGGCTACCGGGCCGACGGCAACTGCCGGGCCTGCATGGTAGAGATCGAGGGCGAGCGGGTGCTGGCGGCCAGCTGCCTGCGCGAGGCGGCGCCGGGCATGGTGGTGCGCAGTGCCACCTCCGAGCGCGCGCGCGACGCCCGGGAGGGCGTCATGGCGCTGCTGATGGTCGACCAGCCCGCGCGTGAGCAGGGCCCCGACCGCTCCAGCCACTTCTGGGACACCGCCGAGGCGCTGGGCCTCGACGCCGGCGCCGTGCGTCGCTGGCTGCCGCCGCGCTCGGCCCGGCCCGGTCCCACCGTGCATCATGTGCGCCCCGGTGAGGGCTCACTCACCCGTGACGCCACGCATTCCGCGATGCGCGTCGACCTTGGCGCCTGCATCGAGTGCAACCTCTGCGTGCGCGCCTGCCGCGAGGTGCAGGTCAACGACGTCATCGGCCTGGCCCATCGCGGGGCGGCGTCCAAGGTGGTGTTCGACCTCGACGATCCCATGGGCGAGAGCACCTGCGTGGCCTGCGGCGAGTGCGTCCAGGCCTGCCCCACCGGCGCCCTGATGCCGGCGACCCTGGTCGACGAGAAGGGGCGTGGCGACTCCCGGGCCGCCGAGCGCAGCGTGGATTCGGTGTGCCCCTACTGCGGCGTGGGCTGCCAGCTCCGCTACCACGTCAAGGACGACGCCATCCTCGCCGTGGAGGGCCGCGACGGTCCCTCCAACCGTAATCGCCTGTGCGTCAAGGGGCGCTTCGGCTTCGACTACCCGCGCCATCCCGCCCGGCTGACCACGCCGCTGATCCGCAGGCCCGGGGTGCCCAAGGGCCTCGATCCCGACTTCGACCCCGCCAACCCGGGCAGCCATTTCCGCGAGGCGAGCTGGGACGAGGCGCTGGAGCTCGCCGCCCGAGGGCTCGTTGACCTCAAGGCGGCCCACGGCCCGGCGGCGCTGGCCGGCTTCGGCAGCGCCAAGTGCTCCAACGAGGAGGCCTGGCTGTTCCAGAAGCTGGTGCGCACCGGCTTCGGCTCCAACCACGTCGACCACTGCACCCGGCTGTGCCATGCCAGTTCGGTGGCGGCGCTGATGGAATGCATCGGCTCCGGGGCGGTGACCGCCTCCTTCCTGCAGGCGCTGGAGGCCGAAGTGGTGGTGCTGATCGGCTGCAATCCGGCGGTCAATCATCCGGTGGCGGCGACCTTCTTCAAGCAGGCCGCCAAGCGGGGCACCAGGCTGGTGATCATCGACCCGCGGGGCCAGGCGCTGGACGCCTATGCCCACCGTTCGCTGCGCTTCACCCCGGGGGGCGACGTGGCGCTACTCAATGCCATGCTCAACGTCATCGTCGCCGAGGACCTGGTCGATCACGACTACATCGACGCCCACACCGAGGGCTTCGCCGCCCTGGCCGAGCACGTCCGCGAGCTGACTCCCGAGGCCATGGCGCCGAGCTGCGGGGTCGAGCCTCAGGCGATTCGCGAGGTGGCGCGCCTCTACGCCACCGCCGAGCGGGCGATGATCTTCTGGGGCATGGGCATCTCCCAGCATGTCCACGGCACCGACAACGCCCGCTGCCTGATCTCGCTGGCGCTGGCCTGCGGCCACACCGGGCGTCCCGGCACCGGCCTGCACCCGCTGCGCGGCCAGAACAACGTCCAGGGGGCCTCCGACGCCGGGCTGATCCCCATGGTGCTGCCCGACTACCAGCCGGTGGGGGACGCCCAGCTACGCGCCGCCTTCGAGGAGCTGTGGAATACGCCGCTGGACGCCACACCCGGCCTCACCGTGGTCGAGATCATGGACGCCATCCGCGATGGGGTGATTCGCGGCATGTACATCCTCGGCGAGAACCCGGCGATGTCGGACCCGGACCTCGAACACGCCCGGGCGGCCCTGGCCCAGCTCGAGCACCTGGTGGTCCAGGATTTGTTCGTCACCGAGACCGCCCAGTTCGCCGACGTGGTGCTGCCGGCCTCGGCCTGGCCGGAGAAGGACGGCACGGTGACCAACACCAACCGCCAGGTACAGCTGGGTCGCCAGGCCGTGCCCCTGCCCGGGCAGGCCAGGCCCGACTGGTGGATCATCCAGGAGATCGCGAGGCGCTTCGGCCTGGGCTGGGACTACACCCACCCCCGGGAGGTGTTCGCCGAGATGAAGCGCGGCATGGCGTCGCTCGACCACATCAGCTGGGAGCGCCTCGAACGCGAGGGCTCGGTGACCTATCCCTGCCCGGCGGACGACGCCCCGGGGGCCGACGTGGTGTTTTCCGAGGCCTTTCCCACCGCCTCGGGCAGGGCGAGGTTCGCGCCGACCGTGCCGCTGCCGCCGGACGAGCCCATCGACGGCGACTACCCCACGGTGCTGACCACCGGGCGCCAGCTGGAGCACTGGCACACCGGGGCCATGACCCGCCGGGCCCGGGTGCTCGACGATCTCGAGCCGGAGGCCGTGGCCAGCCTGGCGCCGGGGGAGCTGCGCCGCCTCAAGCTGGCCCCGGGCGAGCCGGTGACCATCGAGACCCGGCGCGGACGGATCACCCTCAGGACCCGGGTCGATCCCGGCATGGTCGAGGGCATGGTGTTCGTGCCGTTCTGCTATGCCGAGGCGGCCGCCAATATCCTGACCAATCCGGCCCTGGACCCCTTCGGCAAGATCCCCGAATTCAAGTACGCCGCCTGCCGGCTGGCCCCGGCAGTCGGGCCCGCCGAGGCGACACCCTGAACGCGGCCGCGCCGCCATGGACACATCGAATCCGCAGAGGAGGAACACCACATGATGATCGTCGACCTGATCGATGGGGACGATTTTCGCCATCGCCTGGTGGCGTTGGGCATCCGCATCCCCGAGGGCGCCTGTCCCGATACCTGCGCGCGCATGGCGCGGCTCAAGCACAGCGAGGTCGGGGTCCCCGGGCTCGCGGAGCTGGTGAGCGAGCTGATGGCGCATACCGACGTCATGCTGCCCTCGGTGCGCAACGCCATCGAGAGTTTCCTGCTCCCGGCGCTGGCGCAAGGGGAGCATGAGAGCGGAGGGCCGGCGTCCGGCGCCGAGGAGGCCTGATCGCCACCCGAGCCGCCCGAGCCGCCCGGCCACGCCGCGTCAGGCCATGACGGGCGTGGGAGACGGCAACGAAGAGGGCCCGCCGGTGGCGGGCCCTGTCGCTGGGATGGCGTCTCGCGAGCCGCGGATGGTGCGGCAGCGCTCGCTCAGCCCTGGGCGAGGTGGAGATGGGGCGCGCTGTGGCCCAGGTTTTCCAGCATGCGCTCGCTGTACCAGTCGACGAAGTCGATGACGCCGTACTCGTAGGTCTCGGAGTAGGGGCCCGGCTCGTAGCTCCGGGAATTGATGCCGCGCTGGTTCTCCTCCGCCAGGCGACGGTCCTGGTCGTTGGTGGCGTCCCATACCTTGCGCATCTCGGCGGGGTCGTAGTCGACGCCCTCGACCGCCTCCTTGTGTACCAGCCACTTGGTGGTCACCACGGTCCGCTGCGGGCCGAGCGGCATGACCCGGAACACGATGGCATGGTCGCCCATGAAATGGTTCCAGGAGTTGGGCAGGTGCAGGATGCGCAGCGATCCCAGGTCGGCGCTCTGCAGGTTGCCCATCAGCTTCTGGCAGGCGGGCTTGCCGTCCATGGTCATCGACA
Organism: Halomonas sp. ABH4_019; assembly: GCF_056159885.1. Lineage (NCBI taxonomy): Bacteria > Pseudomonadati > Pseudomonadota > Gammaproteobacteria > Oceanospirillales > Halomonadaceae > Halomonas > Halomonas sp. ABH4_019. Next base: position 2,265 of record NZ_JBSWWC010000002.1, on the reverse strand, counting down.
CCGCGCCGTCGAGCAGCGGCGTGCGGGTCAGGCGATTGCGGCGGTCGAGCCGGGTCAGCTTGTAGGGCACGCACTGGGCTTCCCAGTCGGCCTGCTTGCGTGCCACCAGTGCCTTGTAGGCCGGGGTGGCGCGAGGGTCGTCGGTGTCGTCGAACTCCTGCAGCGAGTTGAGCAGCTCCGGGTGGGCGCCGTTGCAGTGGTAGCACTCGCGGTTGTTCTCGAGCACCAGCTTCCAGTTGCACTGCTCGACGATGCTGGACTCGGTGGCGACCTTGAGGTTCGCCATGTCGTAGGGCGCCAGGTAGTGCGCGAGGGTCGCGAGGAAGTCATCGATGGCCGGGGGCTCGTCGGCCAGGCTGACGAAGATGAAGCCACCGCCGGTGCGCACCTGAACCGGCTTGAGGCCATGGGCGGAGAGATCGAAGTCCTGGCCCATGTCGGTGCCGGCGAACAGCAGCCGTCCGTCCAGCTCGTAGGTCCACTGGTGGTAGGGGCAGACCAGCTTGGCCACCTTGCCCTTGTCGGCGACGCACAGCCGCGAGCCGCGGTGACGGCAGACGTTGTGGAAGGCGTGCACCTCGCCATCGTTGCCGCGCACGATCACCACCGGGTTGTCGCCGATCTCCAGGGTGATGAAGTTGCCCTTGGCGGGGATCTCGCAGGTCATGCCGGCGAACAGCCACTCCTTCTCGAAGATCTCCTGCATGTCGAGGGCGAACAGGCGCTCGTCGTTGTAGAACGGCTGGGGCAGCGAGTAGTTCTGCCGGCGGTTGGCCAGCATCTCGGCGGTGGCCGTTCGGGCCGGGGCCAGGGGGTCGTCCAGGCGAGCGGATGACATGGGATCCATGGGGGACGTTTCCTCATTGCTTGGCCGCTTCGGCGGCCTGGGGATTGTGGGAATACAGCCAAGGTCAAAAAGGGCCGCGCCCCGGTGAGCCCCGCGGCGGGTTGAGGCGAGTGTGGAACAGCGTTCGCGGGGGGAGTTGTCTACCGGCGACGCGTGGCGATGCAACCGCGACGCGCCGCCGCAGGAAAAGTCCTGGCGTTGGACCTGGCGGGCATGCCCGTGTCGCTGACAGGCAAGTGGCGTGGCCTATGGCTGCGCAGAATTCGCCCAACGGCAGGCGGTGGCACCGCGGTCGGAGACCCTCACGCTGCAGCCCCAGGCGACACGAACATGACAATGAACTTTCTCAATCCCGTCACCACCCAGACCTGGACCAACGGCCGCCATCTGGTGCGTTGCGTCAAGGTGATCCAGGAGACCTGGGATACGCGTACCTTCTGCTTCATGGCCGAGCAGCCGGTGATGTTCTTCTTCAAGCCGGGCCAGTTCGTGACCCTGGAGCTGGAGGTCGACGCTGAACAGGTGATGCGTTCCTACACCATCTCCAGCTCGCCGTCGGTGCCCTACAGCTTCTCGATCACCGTCAAGCGCATGCCGGGCGGCGTGGTCTCCAACTGGCTGCACGACAACCTCAAGGTCAACGACGAGCTGGCCGTCCACGGCCCGGTGGGCAACTTCAACATCATCGATCACGCCGCCGACAAGGTGCTGATGCTCTCCGGCGGGGTGGGCATCACCCCGCTGATGTCGATGGTGCGCTGGCTGTTCGATACCAACGCCGCGGTGGACCTGCAGTTCGTCCACAGCTCGCGCACGCCAAGGGACATCATCTTCCACCGCGAGCTGGAGCACATCTTCTCGCGGATTCCCGAGTTCAAGCTGCATATCGTCTGCGAGCGCAGCGACGAGCTGGGCGAGGCCTGGGCCGGCTTCCGTGGCTACCTGAGCCAGGCGATGCTCGAGCTGATGGCGCCCGACTTCATGGATCGCGAGATCTTCTGCTGCGGCCCCACGCCCTACATGAATGCCGTCAAGCGGCTGCTCGAGGCGAACGGCTTCGACATGAGCCGCTATCACGAGGAGTCGTTCGGCGCCACGCCCCTGGAGGTCCAGGAAGAGGTCATCGAGCATGTCGAGCAGGCCGAGGCGGAGGCCGAGGAGCTCGATGCCTCCGATATGCTCGGCGTCGAGTTCAGCAACACCGGCAAGAGCGTGCGTATCCAACCCGGCGAGACGGTGCACTCCGCCGCCGCCAAGCTGGGACTGCATATTCCCAAGGCCTGTGGGATGGGGATCTGCGGCACCTGCCGGGTGCCGCTGGTCTCCGGTGAGGTCGACATGGAGCACAACGGCGGTATCACCGACGAGGACGTGGCCGAGGGCTATATCCTGGCGTGCTGCAGCAAGCCGAAGGGCGA